>DATMQI010000241.1:0-25050 GCA_035567135.1 Terriglobales bacterium | reverse complement strand
TGGGTCGAAGACTGGTCTCGCGATGGGCGCTTCCTGATGACACATGACACAAAGACGTTTTCGATAATCCCTGTGACCGGCGACAGCAAGCCTAAAGCTCTGTATTCGTCCAAGTCTATTAAAGACGAATTTCACCTGTCTTCTGACGGAAAGCTGATTGCTTACGGTGAGAAACGCACGGAAAGATGGGAAGTTTTTGTCGCATCGTTCCCTTCATTTCAGAACATCAAGCAGGTGTCGGTAGCCGGGGGTGCCCAGCCACGATGGCGCGGCGACGGTCGAGAACTCTTCTTTCTTGACCTTGAAGGAAAAATGATGTCAGTGAGCGTGGAACGGGGCTCGCCTCCCAAAGCAGGTGTCCCCAGAAAGCTGTTCGATACGGGACTGGTACCGGATCCCACTGTCAACCAGTATGCAGTCACCGAGGACGGACTGAAGTTCCTAGTGCTCGAACCGCGCAAGGGTTTTCTCGAAACTTATTCGGTCGTTCTTAACTGGCCCGCGACCCTGAAATAGTATCTCGGAAAGCCGGTTCGACCAGTCATAGATTGGCGCACTTTCAAGTGAGCAGACCTCTGCGATGGCTATGGACGGGTCAAAAAGATCGGCAGGCCGAGTTTATGGTCGTACCTCGGTCGGTAACGTTCAGTGTTGTACATGGAGTCGATATCCACTTTCCGGGGCCCCAGCTTCGGATCAGGAATCGGCACCATCGCGTAGCAGCCTTCGTTAATCGCGGTCATCAGTCCTGACTTGCCTTCCTCAAGCGCGTCCATCGCCATACCCGCGAACGTAAATGCCACCATACGATCAATGGAATCCGGGCTGCCCGACCGCAGATCGTAGGTGAGATCGCTCACGACCGTCTCTTCACCGGTCGTGCGCTTGATCTCATCACTCAGGTCTTCTGCAACGCTCATTTTTTTGCGGTGACCGAACGCATCCGGTTCTCCGTATTCCTTCACAGTGTAGCCTTGCCACTCGGCGCCCTCCGATAGGATAACCAGCGAATAGTTGCTCGGATTGTTGCGCTTGTCATTGATGAGCAGGTCGATCAATTGTTTGAGATCAACCTTGTACTCGGGAATGCAGCAGCGCACCGCGGTTACGTACGCCGTGTACAGCGCGGTGTAGCCGGCATCGCGGCCAAACACCCGAAAGATGCCGATGCGTTCGTGCGAGCCCACGGTCGTCCGCTGGCGGTCGACAGCGTCCATCGCACGAGTAATCGCCGTTGAAAAACCGATGCAGTATTCCGTGTTCCGGACATCATTGTCCATCGTCTTTGGCACTGCGAGCACCTTCATGCCTTTGCGATCCAGTTCCGCAGCGTAGCTCAACGTATCATCACCACCAATCGCGATGAGGTAGTCGAGGCCGAGCGTCTCGATATTCTTCAGCACGGCCGGAGTCACATCGTAGACCGTTGTGGTCACGCCTTTCTTGGTCGATTCTTTCGCTTCGAATTTCTGGCCTTGCAGAACGGGAGGCAGATTCTTTATTTTGGTTGGATTCGTGCGCGAGCTGTGCAGGAACGTGCCCCCCGTGCGGTCGATGGTGCGTGTGTTCTCGCGATTGAGAGGCAGGATGTAGCGTGCCTTACGTGCCGGATCGTTCAGATCGACATGGGTCAATCCTTCCCAGCCCCGGCGAATGCCGATCACTTCACAGCCGATTTCCGCGCCGCGATAGACCACCGATTTGATTACCGAGTTCAATCCGGGGACATCGCCACCCCCGGTGAGTATGCCTACACGCTTCGTTGCCACGTATGACTCCTTAATTCGTTCGAATTAAAACGACGACGGATCGGGGTGCTACTTCATATATGGATGACTGCATCGGCAAACCACGATCTGAAAAATCCGCGGGACTTGCCAGGTCGGTGTCCACGATTCGTGACCAATTTCGGGGCTCACCTTCCTGGATTCGGAACCGCAGCGCTTCCCAGTACGCATTGATCATTACGTAGATATCATCATCAGCTTGGGAGGCGCCGTGCAAACAAAAGGCCAGGCCGCGCGAATCTGCCGATAGATCGACGGTAGCTCCAACGCCGTACCAGGAAATGTCCTCGCGCCAGAATCTGCTGCGACACAGAGAAGGATGAGCCTTCCGGAACGCAATCATCGATTTGAAGAACCGGAAGATATCC
The DNA here is from genome assembly GCA_035567135.1 of Terriglobales bacterium. GTDB lineage: Bacteria > Acidobacteriota > Terriglobia > Terriglobales > Acidobacteriaceae > JABDBE01. Next base: position 22,895 of record DATMQI010000241.1, on the reverse strand, counting down.
TGATTTGCCTCAAGCTGGCTCCAATCCAGCCAACTGGTTTCGTTATCCTGGTTGTAGGGATTGTTGTTGCCGAATTGCGTGTTAAGGAACTCGTCGCCAGCCCGGAACATCGGGATACCGTTCGACAGCAGAAGCAGGCAACAGAAGTTCTTAACCTGTTTGCGGCGCAGACCGAGAACCTCGGCCGGCGCGCCCTCGTCTCCTTCGTGTCCGCAGTTCCAACTGTAATTCGCGTCCATGCCATCCCGATTGGCATGGCCATTCCTCCAGTTGCGTTTGTGGTTGTAGGAAACGAGATCGTACAGCGTGAACCCGTCGTGGCAATCGATATAGTTAACCGTCTGGAAGGCATGATAGCAGTGCTCGCGACTATCCGGAAACAGATCATCGCTGCCATAAATGCGGCGCATGAGATCGGCGACCATACCAGCATCGCCCCTGACAAAGCGACGGACGTCGTCACGATAGCGAGCATTCCATTGCAGCCAGGTCGTGCCCGGAAATCCACGGCCCAGCTGGTAACAACCCACGTCCCAAGGCTCTGCGATCAAAGCCAATCGACCCAACTCCGGGTCGGCGGCGATTTCGGTGAATATGGGAGCATCTCCCCAATTCAGGGATCCATCGGCATTCCGGCTGAACACCGATGCCAGATCGAACCGGAAACCATCGATGTGCATCTCGTTCTTCCAATACCGCAGGCTGTCCATGACCATTTTCCGTACGTGAGGCTGGCTGAAATTAAACGTGTTGCCCGTGCCCGAGTAATTCGCGTAGGGGCTATTGGGGTCGGATGACAGCATGTAGTAACTGCTAGCATCAAACCCCTTGAAGCTATATGTAGGACCACAGCTGTCGCCCTCACAGGTGTGGTTGTACACAACATCAAGTACCACAAAGATCCCGGCTTTGTGGAAGGCCTTGACCATATTCTTGAACTCGAGATGTTGCTCATCATCTTCCGCACGGGCCGCATATTGCGCGTGAGGCGCGAAAAAGTTCAAGGGCATGTAGCCCCAATAGTCGCCTTCATGAGGATCGCGCTGGAATATGGGCATCAGTTCAACAACGTTGATGCCAAGGTCCTTGAGATAGCGAATCTTTTCGATCACGCCGGCGTACGTGCCGGTTCGGGATGGATGGACGCCGGAATTCGGATTGTTGGTAAACCCCTTGACGTGAAGTTCGTAGATGATCGCGTCCGCCTCAGGTCGAGGCGAAACATCTTCTCCCCAATCAAAAGCAATATCTTGCCTGGGCAAAATCCCCAACGACGACTTTCCGGCATTTGGGCCTGGCGCCATGGCCAGCTTGCGGTCGAATGTCGGCGGGAAGAAAACACCTTTCGCATAGGGATCGAGCAGAACCTTTTCGGGGTCAAACCGAGGCAGCCCTGCAACCGTAGGCCCTGAAACCGAGTACGCATAATAACGTGCATTACACATTTGATTGAGCGGGATTCTGCAATGCCAGATGCGCCCTGACTTGTTACGCAGACAGTCGAACTGGAATGTTAGGATCGGCTGCACTAAATCCTGAGCTGAATAAAACAACAGCGTCACAGTCTCGGCATGTTCAGCGTAAACGGCAAAATTGAATGCCTTCTCGTCCTCGACCCAACTAGCTCCGAGAGGCAAGGGGAGCCCTTCTTTTCCTGCCCACGTGCGATGTGGTTTGGATCCGGCCCCTAGAAGTGACCGTGCGTCGGAGGCGCGGTCGTTGGAGGTATTCGATTCGCGAAATCGGATGTTCACTGGTTTAAGACTCTAATGACACGCCGCGTCGTCCTCAAAGGTACCGCCGGCAAACATTTGCGCCAGAAATTGACCGCAATGCATCATCTTCTGAGCTTCGTCATCGTCCTTTAGTGGATGTTCAGAAGTAGTTAAGTTTACGGCCCTCATTTCATTCCGGGCATCGACGAAGCTATCGGCCCAGGCCCGCAAATTGTTGAACTCGTTCGTGAGCAACTCGAGCCCGCGGTGGTCAGACTCGGTCGAGGCTGCCGCCGTAGCTAAAGCAATGCTATCCGCAGCTCGACCTTCGTATGCCCGAATTGAGTTTCCCGCCATAGCCTTTCCCACGGGATACCCATTCTCCACGACCACCTGCAACGTCCCACCCCATTCTCTTATCGAGGCCATTGCCTCGATCGCTGCCCGCGTGAACGCCGGTGAAAAGCCGGATTTGCGAGCGGTCTCGCGGGCCGGTTCGGAAGCGTCATGTAGGGCGAGCGTCAGAATGATTCGGTCCTCCTCAAAGCTGAGAGAGCCTCTTGTGATTCGCGCCAGGTCCTGCACGTCTACGAACACGCCCCCATGGCTTCGAATGACTGCCGCTTGGCCCTGGTAGCCTTGCACCGAGAGCGTTTCTCTCTGGACCGGCGTCTGCGCCGGTGTCATGACTGCCGACATTAGCATTGCACCGACGATCACAATCCGCTTCATGATGCTGAACATCGAGTACTCCCTATGAAATCGCGGTCGAAGAGCAGCGCGCCTCATTGCTGAGGAGGTTCTGCCGCGTTACTTCCCGGCACGGTGTATTGTGCCTGCGTGAGCGGAGGAAGTGACACTTCCACATTCATATCCATCAGCAAGTCGATGCGACGATCCAACTGAAAGAACTTCGTCACTGTAAGGGCCGGAAGCACCTTGTTGAACTTCTTGTAATACTTCTTCTTCAACCCAGCCAGACGAGATTCGCAGTCCAGCATTTGCTCTGCCATCGCTTTGGCCTCGGCGTCGCTCAGGTTCGGGTACTTCTGGGTGTACTGCTTTATAACGGCAGCGCGGCGATCATCCACCCTCGACCGTTCGTACTCGTATTGCTGGTAGATCGGCCAGAATGCCGCGCCGTCTTTGTCGTTGAAATTCATTCCTGTTGTGATGAGGGTAGTCCTGTCTGCCTTCATATTGGCCCTCACTACTGCGATGGTGGAGTCGATGGCGGGCTCCTGATCTTGAGCACGACCGACAGAGCAAAATGCAAGCATCGCAAACGTAACCACGAGTAACGCAGAATTCTTCATCATTGACTGAACTCCTGAGCCGCTTGCTTCGTGTCATTCGCGGGCGCAGCGGCGCTGTGCGCTCGACAAACTGTGCGAACGGCTCCTTGAAAGGACAGCAGAGCACTTGCACCGGATGATGTAGGCACGCCACTTGCCGAACTCATCTCAGAACCAGATCTTTTCTTATGTGGTGGTTCGGCAATATACCCTGGTCCCGCACGACCATATCGTGCCCGGTAACGGGCATGCGGACCTCATCTGGTCACGGAACCGCATCGAATCGAGAATCATTTTGTTACGGTGCAGTGGAGTATTCGCGGGAGCCCTGTTCGCCGTGGGTCGGCTCTACCGCCGGATCTAGCTGCGGCGCTATTTTCCCCGGCGCCTCGGTCCTCTTCATCACGACCATGCACAGCGCCCCCACCCCTGACCAGAAAACGGTGCGCGCACGGCGGCACAATGCCAGCGTTAATCCTGTGGTGCTGGTCACACCGAACATCTTTGCGATGAGCATACTCCCACCTTCATAGGTACCGAAGTTGCCCGGATTCAGCGCACCCACGAGGTTGATCACCTTCGTTAGACCTTCCACGATGAAAGCGCCACCCAGAGTGAATCCCGCTCCCATAAACCGCAGGATGATGTAGACCTCCAGGACCGCCAGCATGTGCCACAGGAGATTGAACATCAATGTTGCCCAGAACGCGGCTGGCGCTTCGCTATGAAAAAAGAGGAGGTTGTGTTCGGCCGAGTCGATGATCGGCTCTTTGCTGCTGACCCATGTATGAAGCCGCGGAAATCGCCCAATCGCTCGAATTGCGTTTCCCATCAAGGGCCAGCGGTGTGCTAGCGCCACAGCCGCTAAGATCACCACTGACGTCAGCCCTGCGATGAGCAGAACTGCATACACTCGCCATCTAACAGAAACAGGGGCAAGCATTAGAGTGGCTACGATGCCCAAAACCGTGACCACTACGGCGCTGAAGGTATGCAATCCCCCGTCAATGGCGCCCGCTGAGAGTCCACTCGATACCGGGACTGTGGAACCCAACAGCGATATGCGCATCCCCTCGCCAAGTACCTTTCCAGCGACACCAAATTGTCCAAAAGCGTCAGAGACCAACTGCGCGACGAAACTGCGGGACCAGGAAAGTCCACTGATATTGCATGTAAACGCCTGTCTCCAGGCGCAAGTCTTGATGAACTGAGAGAACCCTCCCAGAATGACGATCAGAGCGAGGCCCCAGCCGACGGCCTCGAGTTGTTTCCACACGACCCCCGGGCCGGCTCGAAACACCAGGTAGCCGAGTAAACCAAGGCCGAGCAGAGCTGCGAAAAATCGAAGAGAGAGCTGAATGAGAGACTTTAGTCTGGGCGCGATACTGCGCGCCTGCTTGAGGACTCTCTTCCACCTGTTCGCCTTCTTCGGTTTGTGCGTCTGCGGGACCTCTAGCAGCGCACATTCCATCACTGAGTTACCAGCACCCACGTCGCTCTCCCCATTTCCAGCGATTTACGTACCTGGACACTGAGGAAGAGCAGATGGATTGCCAATCGAGATGTCCGCTTAAAGGCATTAATCTCGCTTATTTCATTCGCTTATTTCAGAGGAGCCAACGAATTCGGCGTGCCCTGCCTAGGGCAGTGCCTCCATGTGGGCATTGATGGAAGGACGCACGCGGCGAAAATTCTGGTATCCACGAAAAATGCCGTGACTCTTGTTTGGCCCAATGAGTGAGACCTAATCGTTCTGGATGAGAACGCTTTCGATCGCCTGCTCGGGAGCGGCGGCACGCAGCAATGAGTTCACAGCCGTTCTGGAACAGGCAAACGCCGACCGAGAGCGGCCATCGGCCGTAGCACGAGTGAACCGCGCCTCATCCTTTTTGTTCAGTAGCGCGCAACCCCGTCATCGACTCGATGCGAATGCGAAAAAAGAGCGGCTCGATGGATTTATCGCCCACTCTCATTTGCCGCTCACCCAATGCGTTAAGCCACCAATGACTGCGTTTTGCCAGCAGTAAACTCGCATGTTTACGCTCGGCTGCGTATTGCGGCCCGGGTAATTCCTCATATTCTCCGTTGACAATGACGCTGATCCACTCGCCCTGATCCTGTGCCTGGTCCATTTGCACACACACTTTGGGATTGGCACGCATCCACTTCACTTTCTGCCCAAACGTCGAGAAAACGTACAGGTAACCGTCTTCGCAGGCAAAATGAATGGGAACCACATACGGCTGGTTCTCATACGAGCAGCCCAGCCGGCCCAGAGAAGCATGCTCAAGAACCGCCTTGCATTCCTCTGCTGCCATTTCGTTGACTTCCATGATGGTTTCCTCCGAGCTTACGACGGACCGAGAGCGTTGCTAACGAACTCTTGTGCTTCGCGAATGATCACATTCAGATGCGACTGGTTTTCGAAGGATTCAGCGTAGATTTTGTAGACGTTTTCGGTGCCGGATGGCCGCGCGGCAAACCAGCCAGACTTCGCCACCACTTTCACTCCGCCAATGGGAGCGTGGTTGCCCGGGGCTTTGGTTAACTTGGCAACAATGGGTTCCCCCGCTAATTCTGTTTCTTTCACCGAATCAGCTGAGAGCTTCTGCAGTTTCCGTTTTTGGTCAGGCGACGCCGGCGCATCGATGCGGGTATAAAGAGGACTTCCAAACTCCGCGGTCAGTTCACGGTAATGCAGGGCGGGATCTTTTCCGGTTCGAGCGGTGATCTCTGCGGCAAGAAGATCCATAATCAGTCCGTCCTTGTCTGTCGTCCACACCTCACCGTTGCGGCGCAGGAAGCTTGCACCCGCACTCTCTTCTCCGCCAAAACAGATGGAACTATCGATCAGTCCGGACACAAACCACTTGAAGCCTACAGGCACTTCGTACAACTGACGTCGGAGTTTCTCTACAACACGGTCTATCATACAGCTGCTTACTAACGTTTTTCCGACTGCGCATTTGGCGCTCCACTCTGGCCGATTTGTCAGCAGATAGTGGATCGCTACGGCCAGGAAGTCGTTCGGTTTCATCAAACCTGACGTTGCTGTCACAATGCCGTGACGATCGGAGTCGGGGTCGTTGGCGAAGGCCACCTGGTACTGACCTTTCAGGCCGACTAACCTAGCCATCGCATAGGGGCTCGAGCAATCCATTCGGATCCTGCCGTCATGATCGACAGGCATGAAGGAAAACGTGGGATCCATCGTGGGATTTACGACCGTGACATCTATTCTGTAGATGGAGTTGATTGGTTCCCAGTAACGGAGGGCGGCCCACCCAGCGGGTCAACAGCCAATCTGAGGCCCGCATCGCGAATGGCATTCATATCGACGACATTCTTCAGATCTTGCACGTACGGCAACACGAAATTAGCCTCGCGAGTGGAAGGCGCTTTGGCTGCCTTCTCGTATGGAATCCGTTTTACTTCGCGATTCCCAGCTCGCAACAGATCGTTCGCCCGATCCTGTATCCAACGCGTGACCTCAGTATCCGCAGGGCCGCCGTTCGGCAGGTTGTACTTGAAACCACCATCTTCCGGAGGATTGTGGGAAGGCGTGATGACGATGCCGTCAGCCAAACCAACTTGTCGAGTGCCGTTGTACACCAGAATGGCATGTGAGATAACCGGCGTTGGTGTGACGCCATTGTTCTCTTGAATGATGACCTCGACATTATTCGCGGCGAGAACTTCCAGCGCCGAACGCTCTGCAGGCGAGGACAGGGCGTGCGTGTCCTTCCCCATGTACAGGGAGCCCGTAATCCCTTGCGTCTTGCGGTAATCGCAGATCGCCTGGGCAATGGCGAGAACGTGCGATTCAGTGAACGTGCCGTTTAAAGACGTTCCGCGGTGGCCGCTTGTTCCAAACGCAACCAACTGGTTGGCATCTTCGAGATCCGGCCTGCGGTCAAAGTACTCCTTCTCCAATCTAGCCAGGTCCACAAGCATTTCCCTTGGAGCGGGTTTCCCGGCCAGCGGTGAAATCCTGCACCCGCTCAACTCTGTTGCCGGCTGTTTCTTTTCCAACGCACTTGACATCCTTGCACTCTCCGATATCGTCATCCCAATTGGGCGATCGTGCGGTCACATGGCTGCCCAAACCGGACTTGAACGAGGATATTCCTTTGTCGATGAACTGACAGTGCAGATGGGTTGCCAAACGGCCTCTCCTTAACGCTTCATTCCCCATCAATCTCGCGCACATGAGCTGTGCCACGATGCCAGGCCTTGGGCAGTGACTCGATCTGGGCAGAGGCTCGAAGGACAAAGACCGCAGACATTGTGGCGCTACGGGGACATACCACCGTTCTCGATTGGCACACTGCGTGCAAACTGTAGAGAGTTCATGTGCGCACGCCAAGCCCGTCGGAGAAGTAGGGGTGCGATGCACTTGATCCCGGCTCTCCCCAAGCAGTTACGGATCAGGTCCGGGGCACCTCATCCGGCGGTTCTTAGGACGGCAAGAGCGGCGTTTTAATATGTCACTCCTCGCAACGGCTCTGAAACCACGGTCGATATTGATCGCAACAGATTTCTCTGAGGCTTCTGAAAAGGCGCTGCGCTATTCACTGGCACTCGCTCGGTTCTATGAGTCGAAGTTTTGCTTGGCACACGTGGTGTCCTCCCTCGGTCTAACCATGGCAGGTCCTGCCGCGATTGCTGCCTGTGAAGAGGCAGTAGCGCGCGAGGCCGCGGACTTGGAGGACTCGCTGATTCAAACCGGCGCTCTCAGTGGCATTCAACACAAATTCATCGTTCGGAAGGGTGAACTGTGGCCGGAATTGCGAGAGATCATCCAACAAGAGAACGCAGATCTCCTCGTGGTCGGCACTCACGGAAGGCATGGCGTAGCCAAGCTGTTCTTCGGCTCTATCGCAGAACAGATCTTCCGTCAGGCAGATTGTCCAGTCTTGACGTTTGGGCCACACACCGATGGCCGCCCCTGGTTTGGAATATCCTCCACGCAGCGTGCATTCCTGTTTGCGACGGACTTCGGACCCGCATCTCTCCACGGCCTGCCCCAAGCCATTGCGGCTGCCAATCAGTTCGGAGCCAAACTCGCTTTTCTTAGTATCGTTCCAGCCGCGCCGTCACACACTGACGAAGGGCTGAAGAACTGGCAAGCGGATGCGTACATGAGAACCCAGCAGCGCTTGACAGAACTCGCCGACGATGCCGGGCTCGACCTGAGACCTGAGTCATACGCGGAATTCGAATCAGAGCGGCCGGTAAGCGAGAAAATCCTCGAAACTGCTGACAAACTCCGAGCGGACCTTATTATTATGGGGCTCCATGATTCGGCCTGCACAGAAGTGATCTCGCACCTGGATCTTGCCACTACCTATGACGTGGTTTGCCAGGCTTCCAGTCCCGTACTTACGGTTAACTGTTTTTCAGGGTATGACGTTCGACCGCGGCCGACCGAAGTAACAGCGTCGCCTTTGTCGGAGACTGATGGGGTCCGTGGCGACGGGTTCGGAATGAAGTGGTAAACGAGGGCGTGACGGACCGTCGACCAGGTGAGTGACCGCCGCAAACAAAAGGCCAATGGATACACCCGCCATCAGCATGCCTACCATGCTTTCGAGCGGGCCCAACAGGCGCCACTTCGACGGAAGGACCACATCCCCGTATCCAACTGTCGCATAGCTGCTCGCCGAGAAGTAAAACCCAGATTCCCAGGACGGAAGGCAAAGCCACCGATAGCAACCCGCCCACAGCAGAATAACGATTCCATGCAGCATTAAAACCGCTACTGTGGTTTGCATGACGAGCGCAGCGCAGTGAAACACCCGTACCTTTTGAGTCTCTCTTGGAATGTTTCTTATCCAAATGATGAGCGCTGCTGCGCCCCCACACTGAATAGTGAGGGTAATTAACACCAGAAGAACAGCTGCACCGCTTTGTTGGAGGAAAGTCATTTTCCAGATCGTTCTCTAAATAGAACCTGAAGGCATGCTCTCACTCAGCTGGTTTCCCAAAAACATACAGATGCAGCGTCAGAGATGCCCGTCGCCCAGCGAAGTCAATTTGCGGTGCGCGCACAGCCCAGAGAGTGGATGGTTAGCCGAAGGTCTAGCAGCGCACAATGTTATCGCCCTGAATCCCCTTCATCGCGTTGCGGGTATCCACCACCAAGGATGCGTGTTGTGCGATCCAGGCGTAATCGTAATCCGAATGGTCTGTGACGATCAGCACACAGTCGCATTTCGAGACGTCCTCGACGGGCACGCATTTCATCTGCAGATCGTAATGGCGCCCTTTGCCGATAAACGGAAAATAGGGGTCGTTGTAGCTGACTTGAGCGCCATCCTTCTGCAGCAGCTCAATAATGGTGAGGGCCGGCGACTCGCGCAGGTCATCGATGTCTTTCTTGTAGGCCACTCCGAGCACCAACACTTTGGCGCCGTTAAGAGCTTTGCGTTGTCGATTCAGAGCCCTGGCGACGGATGAAACCACGTGATAGGGCATGGCACTGTTGATCTCTCCGGCCAGTTCGATGAAGCGTGTCTGGAAATCCCATTCTTTCGCCTTCCATGAAAGGTAATACGGATCGACGGGGATACAGTGTCCGCCAAGGCCCGGGCCAGGGTAAAAGGGTTGAAAGCCGAATGGCTTGGTGGAGGCAGCCTCGATGACTTCCCAAATATCCAATCCCATGCGCAATGACAAGAGCTTCAATTCATTGACTAGGGCGATGTTCACGCAGCGGTAAATGTTTTCCAGCAGCTTAGTCATTTCGGCTACTGCGGGCGAAGACACCGGAACGGTTCGATTAAAGATTGTTCCGTAGAGTGCCGCGGCCAGCTCGGAGGCTTGCGAATTAAGGCCTCCTACGACTTTCGGGATGTCACGTCGCGCGATGCTGTCATTACCTGGGTCTTCTCGTTCCGGGGAAAAGGCGACAAAAAACTCATTCTCTCCGTTAGCCGTGGTCTCGCGGGCGGCCTTCAACCCGCAACCATTGCCTTGCTCCAAAATTGGTACAAGAACTTCCTCCGTCGTGCCGGGATAGGTCGTGCTCTCGAGGACCACCAATTGACCGGCGCGTAAGTAGGGTGCTATGGCCCTCGCGGTGTCAGTAATGAAGCTGAGATCCGGTTCCCGATACTCGTCCAGAGGTGTGGGCACACAGATGATGATGGTATCCATTTCTGTCAGGCTCGAAAACTCTGCGGTCGCACAGAAACCTTGCGAGCGCGCCGCCTGGATCTCTGTAGGCGGAATTCGACAGATGTAAGATCCGCCTGAGCTGAGAGTTGCGACCTTATGCTGGTCGATGTCAAAACCCGTTACTCGAAACTTCGCTTCGGTGTAGAGCAAAGCGAGGGGCAGGCCGACGTAACCGAGCCCGATGATGCCTACCCGCGCTTGCCGGGTTTCAACATTGGTTTTCAGCTCTGAAAATAGACTGGCTGCGCTGCAAGTAATCATGATGATGTCCTCTATGAACAATCAGTTCCCGCTAATGGGAGTAATCAAACTCTACGGTCGTTAGCTCGGCTGCTGGCATCGGCTCGGGTGTTACAGGAGATTCCCACTTAATCAGCTTCAGATCCAACACAAAGATCGAGTAGATCACGGGGACCAGCAGCAGCGTCACAAAGGTCGCGATCGTCAGGCCACCAATCTGCGCGTAGCAGAGAGGTTCCCATAGAGGTCCCCCGTGCATAGCCAGCGGTATGAGTCCGAGCACAGTCGCACCGACCGTAATCATCACGGGGCGCAGTCGCACGATGCCCGCATCGAGCAGCGCTTCCCGTAAGGGTTCTCCTCTTTCGTGTGCTTCTTCGATGAAATCGAATAGCACGATGACGTGGCTAACGATCACGCCTACCAGGCTTGCAACCCCTAGAAATCCCATGAATCCGAAGGGCTGACCCATGATCACGAGTCCCGCGAACGCCCCGGTCATTCCATACGGGATCGCCGCGAACACTAAAAATGGCTTCACTGCGTTTTTGAACTGCATGACCAAGGCAATGTAGATCAGCAGTACAGAAATCGCCATGACCACGCCAAGTTGCTTGAACCCTTTCTGCTGTTCGTCGTATTCGCCTCCAATCTCGAGAAAATAGCCGGGAGGCAGGTTCTTCTGAAACTCCTTGATTTTCGGCAACAGCGGCGTGAGCACTTGAGATGGTAAGACACCCGGGATCGGGAACGTGGATACCGTAACCGTCCGAAACTGATTGCGGCGCTTAATTTTCGAGACCGCTATTTCCGTGGTGACGTTCGATACCTGCCTCAGAGGCACACGCTGATTGCTGGTCAAGGAGTATACGTAGGCATTTTGTACATCCGACAGTCCGGCGCGGTCTTCCATCCGCAAACGGACGGCGATCGGGATTTGTTTGTCAGCTTCCCTGTAAGTTGAAACAGGTAATCCGCTCATCGCTGCGGCTGATGAGAGGGCTATATCGAGATTCGTGACGCCGGAAAGGTTTGCGCGATCCGGGTCCACCTTCAGCCGGACATTCATAGCAGGTTCGCCCCAGTCGTCCCGTACCCGAGTCGCGTTTGGCTGGGCGCGAAACGTTGCCTGAAGTTCTCCAGAGAGACGGTGCAGAACTTCTATCTCCGGACCGGAAATTCGAACAGAGACTGGAATGCCGACTGGCTTGCCGGTTTCGAGTTGCCGGACATCAATCCGGGCGCCGGGGACTTCGCGGCTCAACGCCGTCTGCAGCGGGCCAACGAATTCGTTAGTGAAGTGCTTGTCGGAAACCTCAACGAGGATTTGCGCATAATTGAGTTGTTGCCGCTCGGGGTCAACCGAGAACCAGAATCTCGGGCCTCCGCCGCCGACGAATGTGGTCAGCGACTTTAGAACATCTTTGTGATGATGTTCGTTTCCAAATCGTTCTGCCTCTTGCCGAATGACTGTCTCTGCCCGCTGTGTTACCGCGTCGGTTGCGCCCAGCGGGGCGTCGGGCGGAAGCCAGACATCCACGTACGATAAGTAGGAGAGGTCCTTGGGGAAGAACTGCGGCTTCAGCATGGTGAAAAGAAAGCCTCCCACCACGAGAACAATAAGCGACGAGGCGAACGTCCCCCAGCGATGTTCCAGCGCGAAATTTCCCACCCGATAGTAGAGCGCCGGGAAGCCGTGCTTTCGTCGCTCGGACATGGGCTGCTCCAATTGCTTGGGCGGTTTGATCAGATAGTATGCAATCAACGGGATGAAGGTGAAAGAAACAACAACTGACGCGATCAGGGTGCAAGTCATTACGACAGGCAGGCTGTAAAGGAAAAATCCCGTATCGCCCGTCAGCATCAGGAACGGGAGGTAAGCGACGATGTTAGTGATCGTGGCAAATATAATCGCCTTCGCCAGTTTCGTCGGCCCGATCCAGGATGCCAGATCGCGCGGCGAACCAGAAGCCAATTCGCGCTTGATCGCATCGCCTGCGACCACAGGCATATCAACCAACAATCCTAGAGCGATGATCAGGGTCGCGATGGAAACTTGTTGAATGTCAATTCCAAGAACGTGAACGATCCCGAAGGTCATCGCGAGCGTCAGAGGAATGGATGCCGCCATCAGCATGGCTGCACGCCAGTCCCAGAATCCAACCAATGCGACGATTACTACCAGAACGATGGCTTCGTACAGACTGCCCATCAACAGGCTCACAAGTTCCTTTACTTGCCTGGGCTGGTCCGACGTGCGAGCTACAATGAGGTCCGCCGGCAGTTGCGGGCGAACATTTGCCAGAGCTTTATCTACCGCCTCTCCGAACTTGAATATTTGTTCGCCCGATCTCATTTGCACGGCCAGTGTGATGGCTCGATTACGCTGCCAATTACCTTCTCCGTTGCGAGAGACCATGTAATTCAGGTACCGAGTAGGCGTCTGGTATGCGCGCGATATGTCCACGAGATCGCGCAAGTAGAGCGGCGCTCCATTAGATGAGCCTGCCAGAAGCACGTTGCCGATGTCTTTGGTGCTTTTGAACTCGGCGGTCGCGTCAACCAGGACATTGCGCGATTGGGTCTGGACAATTCCACCTGGGGCGGTGACATTCCTCGCGTTTAGAATGTCTTTGATCTTGGTCGGTTGCAATTTCAAGGCTGAAAGCCGCTCGTCCGAATATTCCAGATAAATCTCTTCCGGCAGAACGCCTACGCGTTGGACTTTCGCAACCTCGGGTACGCGTTGCAGCGTACGTTGAATCAGGTCAGTAAAGTCATCCAGTTGGCGATAGGAATACCGGTTACTTGCCACTTCCGCGATACGGTCCTTGGCGCCTTTTGGATCGCGAATAATAATCGGACCCCAGGCGTCGGGGTGAAAGTCATATTCTTGCAGTCTCTTCTCAATGAACTGACGTCCGTAAGCGCGGATTTGGTCGTCTGACTTCGTGGTCGAAAAATCGATGCCGGAACAACTTCCAACGGAGACTGACCGAACATCATGGGCAAACCCATCTCGCTCAGACTGCGTCCCCAACATCAAAAATGGCCGATCAAAAACGGCGGGTGACACGGATGCCGGGTAACAGTAGAGAACGGCGACGCGTCCCGCCGTCGTTCCTTGGCGAACCTTCTCGACCGCATCCTGCACACCGCGCGCGCGCAACGCGATCTCGAGGTCGGGCACAGTCGGACTGGCGACGGCCAGCATCAGCGCTGCCGTGTCTCCGAAGTCGCTGATCCAAGTGACCGGTCCAGCACCATCAGGAAGGTCGGTGATCTGGTTCAGCCGTTGCCCAATGTCCTGGAATTCCTGCTGGGTGTTCTTGATGTTGTCCAATAACCTGACTTGCACAACAGAAATGTTGTCCTGAGTCGTGGACTCCACACGATCCACCTTGCTGTTTCCAGTGATGGCTTGCTCGACCTTCCGCGTAACCAACTGCTCGACCTTGTCTGCGGAAATACCCGGCCACGGAGTGATTGCAAGCGCGATGCGTACAGGTATGTCTGGATCCTTCCGCTTGGGCATATTCATGTAACCAAATACGCCCCAGGCCAGCGTGGCCAGCAAGGCGACCAACGCAATCTGCCGGTTGTTGACAAAGAATCGTGCAATGTTACGACTGTTATTGGGGTTCTCAGCTTTCATTGAAGGACCTCTACCGGCTGCCCATCCTTAAGCAGATTGGCGCCAGTGGTGATGATGCGATCTCCTGCTTGTAGCCCATTGACTACGCTGATATCGGTTCCATTGACCGCGCCGATTTCTATACTGTGCAGACGGGCGACTTCGCCTGCACTCGACTCCGAGACAACGAACACGCCATATTTACCGTCCTTTGCTTGCACAACCGCGGAGAGCGGAACCAGCAGCGCGGAGGGTCGAATCTCGCCACGAGCATTCGTCAGTTGCAGAGAACCAATCATGCCCACCTTCAGCAAGTGGTCGTGATTTGGTATGGAAACCTCGACCTCGAAGTTTCGAGTAACCGCGTCCGCCGCCGATGATATGCGGCTGATCCGCGCGTGGAAGGTGCGCGTGGGGAATGCGTCGATCCCAACCTCAACTGGCTGGCCGAGTTTCACGGAGCGGACAACCGTGTCGGGAACGCCAACGACGATCTTCACCACATCGCTTTTGGCGAGCGCGAATGCGGGAATTCCAGGACCAACGAAGGCGCCCATCTCTATGGTTTTTTTCACGATATCGCCATCGAAGGGCGCAATCAGAGACGTGTCTCGCAAGGCTATTTCTGCTTCGCTCGTCAAAGCACGTGCGGAGTTCAGTTGGTCCTGGCTTGAGTCGTATTGGGCGCGAGCGGAATCAAAATCTGGTTTCGTGAGGCTCTGGCTGTCATACAGGTGCGTGGCGCGATCAAAGTCGAGCTTTGCTTTCTGAAAGACAGCTTCCGCGGCTGCCGCTTGCGACGATGCCTGCCGTACTTTGTCTTCGTATTCCGAGGATCGGATGCGGACAAGCACGGCACCCCTGCTTACTCGATCCCCTTCGTCGAGGTCGCGCATTCTGCCATCCTGCCCGGGCACTTGCTTGAGAGAAATGACGTATCCAGGAATTCTGAATGACAGGGGAACTTCCGAATCCGGCGTAACGACCGCCGAGAAACGCATGCCGTCGGCGTTCAAGCCCGCTTGCTTCTCAATGGCTTCGGCCTGGACCCCCTGAGGAGGCTGGTTGAGTGGCTTATGACGACCACATCCGGCCATGACGAACATCAATGAAAAGATTGCGATTGTTTTTCTCACGTTTATTCCTCTCCCGTCGCGCGGCGCAAATCTGCAAGGGAACTCCAGTAAGAAGAGAGCGCCTGCTGATACTGAAAAGCGGTTTCCGAACTTCGAGCTTGAGCTTGTAAGAGTTCTTTTACGAGTGCTGCTTGTTCTTGGTACTTGTTGCTGGTGACGCGAAGCTCCTCGGCTGCGGCTTCATGACCGGTGCGGGTGGCCTTCAACAGCAACGTAGCCTCTTTCCACTTGCGGTACTTCAACCCGACTTCAACCCCGATCTGTGATTCTGCCTCTTGTGCACCGTTACGCGCCTGCGCCAGTGTGTTCGATTTCTCGCGTACTCGATTGTGGCGGCGTCCCCAATCGAATGGCTCCCAAGTCAACGCAAAGCCAGCCACACCGACGTTGGTCGGAAGGACTTGCACATTCTGAATTCCCATATAGCTGACTGCGATACCGAAATCGGGTATGTACTCGGCTTTGGCGATGCGGCGGTCGTAGTTGGCTTGTTTTTCCTTCAAATGCGCCTGGCGGATCTCAGGCCGGCTCTGTGACGCTTGTCGTCGAGCCTCTTCCAAAGTCAGAGTCGTCGTGTCCTCCTCAGGCATGAAATCAACTCGAAACGGAGTTTCAAGATCCCGCGCCAACAGCTGATTTAAGTGCTCGTGCTGTGTGGCAAGTCCGTTTTCGGAGACTGACAAGTCGTACTGCGCCCTGGTTAACCGTGCATCGACCTCCAATGCGTCTCCTTTAAGTACGGTCTTCTCGCCGATGTAACGCAGCGTAACTCGGTGCGCCTCTTGCAGCGTCTTTAATGCTTCCCCCGCCGCATCCACAGCGGCTTGAGTCGCGACTAGCTCGACGTATGCACTTCGCACCTCGGCCGCGATCTTCTGGCGTTCTGCGCGAACGTCTTCTTTAGCGATCTCGCGCCCAAGTTCTGTGGCGCGAATTCCCAGCCCGATTTTGTACTGCTGCGACAAGGGCACATCCATGCCGCCAGTCATGTAGGCGGTTAACTGTGCTGGGGTGTGAACCTTGGCATTTGTTGAAGGAATGGGCCCGGTCCCCGGATACGTTCCGAAGACTCCCTTGGCAAAAGTGAAGTCAAATGGCTGCAGTAGTTCGCCACCCAGTACAGAGAATTGGAAATGTGGCAGCCGCCTGCTGCGAATCGTGCTGACCTGGAAGTCATATTTTTGCGCTTCCAATACCGAGTTCTTCACGACTCGATTGTTCGAGAGTGCAATGGAGACTGCGTCGTCAAGCGTAAGAAGGGGAACGTCCTGCGTAGCTTGTTGAGCAAGCGACCCGATCGGTGACGCAAATACAAGAATTGCAAGAAGCAGTGCGAAATGGTTTGATTTCATGATTCTTCTACCTGGAACTTCGGCTGAGGCCTATCGGCACTTTGAACTTGAGCGAATCGTGTTGTCGCTCGTATGCACCCAAGATTGCAGGTGCCGTGCCAACCAAGAGTTCCTTGCAAGTTCTTGAATCAGAAGTGCGGGCGTCCAAGAATGCTGCAGAGTGCCCGTATCCGGTCGATAAGCGCTGCCCTCATGCGGGCACTGGCCGCATGGGCCAGCGTTTCAACATACTCCGAGAACGATGAGGTCCTGTTCCGGGTGACACTCTGAAGATAAGATCCGACTCGCGGTCAAGGCATTCGTCGATTGCCGGTTGGACTTAGATATTCGCGCGTTGTTTTTGGATTGGGAGCTCAATGGAAGAAATGAGCCAAGGTCAAAACCAATCGAGACCCGCCAAGGTTAGGGCTGCACGTTGAACAGGCCTTCTAAGACGGGTGCGGAGATGAGTAAAACAGAATGCCCGCGAGCGCTTCCATTTAAGCTCACCAGCATTGCCCTGGTGCCGAGAATGAAAGCGTCGCGAGCATGACGAGGCAGTGGAACTGGTTGACTCCGAGAATGCCCTAATTCCGATGTTGGCCCGCAACGAGCGCCAATCATTGTGGTCAGCAAGCCTGAATGCGGTATACACCGGCAGAGAATCGGGCGTTCCTGTTTAGGCGCACTTCGGCAGCTCAGCAAGAATCGGGGCACCTAATTAGCACGTCCGTTAGAAGTGCCCGACATTTCCCTGCGAATTGCCTTTACCAACTCACCGGTAGCTCAAGCCGTTCGCAAACGTCCCTGGAGTACGAAGTCTCAGCAACGAACTGAGCTCCGAGTCTTTTGAGAAACAAAAGCACCTCTTCCCCGACGGCGTCGATAAACATCACGTCCGTAAGATCGACAACCAATTCCAGTTTGCTATCGCAGCGCGTGACGAGCCTGCGGACTTCCTCGGCTTCCTCGCCGGTGAATCGTCCTTCGAGCCGGCAAATCAAAGCATGTTCTAATTGTTGCGTTCCGACACGTAGCATCATGGACCCTCTACATTCATTAGCAGCCTCAAATGGTTGGCTATACTCATGCTTGCATGCGTTTTGCCAAGCATTTTTGCCGCAACATATTGAGACTAAAGGCTCTTTCGGGCGGTATGCCGGGCTTCATAACGGGCACTGCCAGCATGAGGGCAGCCCCCGCGCGGGCTAAGAAGCAAGGCGGCTGAGGCAGCCGCGTTGAAGGGTGGAAAGAAGGGTGACTTCTAAAATGTAAATACCAGTCCGGCGGAAGGCACGGCGGAATGAGTGTACTTTTCGACCTTGAGGCTGGTCATCTCGAAATCGTGGATCTTATAGATGAATCCGCGATACTGTGCGCGCAAGGCGATATGTTTGGCCATCGGCACGTCGAACCCACCGCCATAAACCAAGGCACCTCGGGTTTGTTCGTTATTCACAGATCCCCCACGTGGATCGAAGAACATGGCTCCGCCTCCCGCGAGCACGAATGGACATACGATCTTGACGCCAGGCATCTTGAAGGAAGCAAGCTTCACAACAGCGGCGCCAGTCGCGACGTGAACATTCATCGGTATAAATGTGGTGCCGCTGCGTGCCGAGAACTTCTGATCATTCCTGAAATAGTCGTAGTCGCCTTCGACCGCGAGCCAGTTTTTGAGGTTAAATCGGTATCCCGCCATTAGGCCGCCAGAGTTCGTTGCTTCGTCGGTAACCCCACCGACGGTGGTCTGCTTCTTGAAGAAACCGGAACCTTGAACTGTCACCTCATGTCTGATTTCCTGGGCCGAGGAGGATATTCCAAAAAGAATCAGAATAATTGCACCTACGATCAACGTCTTCATTCTTAAGTCCCCTTGGTGGCCCACTTTGCGCGTGGCCCACCGAGGGACAAGGCATCTTGCTTGCCGAAGTGCAGTTAAGCTTCTAAGCCATTTTCCTGGAAGTGTTTAGAGATTAAGCCGGATGGCGCACCAGCGCCTTTGACTTGCCCGTATGCTGGCGGGCGACCGCATCTTGTCAGGCCGAATAATCAGCGCGAGTGATACTTAGCCTGCGCATCTTGTTCTGCAGCGTGGTTCTCTTTAGTCCGAGGCGCTCTGCCGCTCCACCTTTGCCGGCTATTCTTCCGGACGTGCCTTTCAAAGCATCTAGGATTGCCTGCCGCTCTGCCTGCTCGAAGGTGGACGCTGCTGCAACAACGGTGCGGCCAGCGGATCTGTTCAGCTCTGCTCGTGGCACATTCAGTTCGTCCCCTTGCGTGAGTATCACGCAGCGCTCAATGAAGTTCTCTAGCTCGCGGATATTTCCTGGCCAATCGGCATTCACCAGAGCTTCCATCGCGGGCCTGGGGACAGACCGGATGCGCTTTTGCATACGCCGGGAGAGGCGCGCCACAAAAAAGTGGACCAGGAGTTGGATATCTTCGCGCCTCTCGCGCAGTGGCGGGATTTCGATCGGAAAGACTCTCAGCCTATAAAAAAGGTCCTCGCGAAACTGATTGTTACGGATCATGCTTTCAAGATCCCGATGTGTGGCTGCAATCAGACGAACATCAACGTGGATGGTTTTGGTGCTTCCGAGGCGTTCGAACTCCTGTTCCTGCAGGGCGCGCAGAAGCTTTGGCTGCAAATCCATAGTAATGTCGCCAATCTCGTCGAGAAACAGAGTGCCGTGATCCGCCAGTTCAAACCGGCCTCGCTTCTGAATGAGCGCCCCGGTGAAAGCACCCTTTTCGTGGCCGAACAGTTCACTTTCCACCAGACCCGAAGGAATCGCCGCGCAGTTCAGACGGACAAATGTGCGCTCCAGACGGGGGCTGAGATTATGAAGCGCTCGGGCCACCAGCTCCTTGCCCGTACCGGTCTCACCGTGCAGTAACACGGTGGAACTGGTTGGCGCAACGATCGTGACCTGCTCCAGCACTTTACGTATAGCGGCACTCTTGCCGACTATGTCTTCGAAGTTGAATTCAGATTCGATTTCTGATTCAAGGTAAAGCCTCTGCTCTTCCAGATCGTCGCGCGACGCGCGGAGCCGCCCGTAGGCCAGAGCATTCTCGAGTACCAGTGATGTCTGGGTTCCGATCTGCGACAGCAGGTCGCGGTCCGCCTCGCTAAACCCATCAGCCCTGCGACTGCACATGGTCAACAGGCCCAGGGGGCCATCGGTACCCATCAGTGGCACCAGGACGGCCGAGAGAAGGGATTCAGCTCGGGACGCCTCGCGGAGGGCGGGAGGTATATCTGCTCCACACGGTGAGTAATACTGGGGCGTCCGGAGGTGCGACCATTCGCTCCATAGCTTCGTGGGTTCGACGGCAACAACCTTATCGAGAAAGCCCTTTCCAGTCGGGAAATCGAGAAATCTACGTTCCAAACCGCCCGACTGCTTGTTAAAGAGCCACAGTGACGTGAGATCGTTGCCCAAGTGCTTGCGCATCGACCCTGCCACAGCCTGAAACAGTTCCTCCGCTTCCAGCTTATTGACAATATGATTGTTGATTTCCAGCAACAAGCTGAGCCGATCCCGCTGCTTCACGACCTCTCGATGGTAAAGCTCCGCTGTGTCTCTAGCCAGTGCACACTCAAGCGCGACCGCAACGTGGGAGGCCAGGGCACCGAGCATCTCGACGTCTTCGGAGGCAAATTGCTGGTCCTGCAACTTTGGCGTCGACAGAATTCCGTACCGTTTTTGCGCGGTCGATACCGGGAACAGATAGGCACTTCGTCCGGCAACTTCGGCGGCAAAAGGAGCCATGTCAGGGTGTTCCAACATTGCCAGCGACAGGTCGGGGACAAACACCGGCTTCTGTTCGTCTAGCACTTGCGCCACCAGACCAGTGCGTAACAGCTTGGCTCCCTTTTCAATTGCGGGAGCGTCCGCGTCTCGATCAAACTCGAAGCTGTACAAACTCTCCCCGTCATCGCTCAGAACGTAGAGTTCGGCTCCGTGCAATCTAGACGTGCTCGACAGGACACCTCGCAGGCTTTGCAGGACGGCTTTTACTGTGGGCTGTTCCGCTAAAGCGCTGGAGGCACCTAGCAGCATTCGATATCGATCTTCGGTGATGGTCATGGCCGGCGCGCTCTCCGGAATTCTCGGTCTGCAGACGTTCACAACTCTGGTCTTCGTCGGGATTGCAATCGATTGGCTGGAGGATCTAATGAACCAACTTCACGGTCCAGCACTACGTCTGTAAGCCGTGCGAATAGCGGTTTTCGCGAAGGCTGAGACGCGTGCCCGTGGCTGCTCCTCCATTTTTTCGTCTACAGTATCTGCCAATCAATTTGCCGTTTGCAACAATGTCCGGATCATTCCGCCAGAGATCCTAATCTCGTCTAGCTCATTCCACTATCTCGCCGTCGGCAGCGGCGCCGGAACGGTAGAAAGGAGTTTGTTGATGGCTAAATCCAGAGTCTGATTCATCTCGGAGACTACGCCGGGTACAGTCCGTTGAGACACCGTTCCAACTTCGGAAACAGCATTGCTCCAGATCGTTGCACCGGTTTTGACGCTTATGATTTGTGCAGAAATTGCAACGTCCACTTTGATCTGGGCCTGGTAATCCGCTTCCTCGAGCTTTTCCAGCTTTCCACTGAAGATGAAGTCATTATCGGGGCGCCCGTTATACATCGACACCGTGGAATACTGACCACTGGCGCGCAGATGATCGATAACGGCTCCGGTCACGAGTGTTCGCGGATCTGCCGCCCAACGATGGTATTCGTAGAAGCCAATTTCCTCGGGTGTGCTTCGGTACACGATCGGCCCCTGCCGCAAGTAACTCGGCGCCTGGAACTCTCGTACTGCAATTGAGGTTCGGACGTTTTCTTTTGCTGGCGGGTCTGGCGGGGCAGGCAAGTTGAGAGTGTAATAGGCCGGATATCGTATCTTCCCTCCGCACCCGGTCAGGATGGTAACAATCGCCAACGTCAATGCGAGCGCATTTAGAAGTTTCTTCACTGTGATGCCCCTCCTGACCTACTTCGGAACCTGGCGATCCTCGGGTTGTTTCACGCGAACGAGGCTCCAGGGACGCTGCTTCAGCGAATTCGTAAACTGGTTGAGGTTATCGGTCGCCTCGCGCAGGTTCTCGACCGTGTCGTCGATCTTGTAGTCGTTCGCTCTCACGACGACCTGCATGGACTGCAACAAGCCCCTGGCCTCTTCCAGGGTGCTCTGTAATTCCGCCAAATCTTTTCGCATGGGATCACGCAGAACGGTCACCGTGCCATTCACGTTCTGAATGGTCTCGTCAGCATGGTCGGTGACCCTGGTCAGTTGGTCTGTAAGCCGCTCAATTTTTGGTCTCGCATCGGCCACCACTCGGTCAATATTGTCCAGAATGGCTTGGACCTTTTTCTGATTCCGCGGCCCGGTCATCGTGTCCAGATTGGCGAGCAGATGGTTCACGTTCCCGCTAATGTCGTTGAGTTCTCCCTGTGCCTGCGTGATCAGCATATTCGCGCTGTCCGCAACGGTTGCCAGTTTTCCGGCAATCTCATCCAGGCTGGCCGCCTCTTGCGAGGCGATGGTTGAGTCTGGAGGAAGACGCTTGGCATCGATAGTGCCGGTTGTGATCGACAAGGCCGCGCTGTTCATGACGCTGACGAAGCCCAGCTTGGCCACTGATTTCTCATTCAGTGGAGCGTCCTTTTTGACTTCAAGCAGAATCTCGATTCGGGTTGGATCCGCCGTCCAGGGTCGCACGGCCGTAACTTTGCCAACGTTCATGCCTCCGTAGAGCACGGACGCTCCGGGCGCAATCCCGCCCGCGTATCGCAAGTAAGTGCGATATTGCACAGTGCCGCCGCTGTACTGGGCGTTCAACAAGTAGATAATGGTGAACGCGAAGACCGCGAAACAGCTGAGCACGAAGGCGCCAACCTTTGCTTCGGTGGTCATGGTTTTGCCTCCTGCATTTGCACGTACTGTCCCAGATAGGAGGCCAATGCCGGCATATGGACCGGGTTGTCCGGTACACGATTAAGAAACTGCCGCACGCGGGGATGTTCGTTGGCCCGTATCTCTTCTTTAGAGCCGACCGCGAGCAACTTTCCATTGAAGAGCATTGCAATCCGGTCGGCGATGCGGAAAGCGCTCTGGAGTTCATGGGTGACAACCAGCGCCGTGATCTGAAACGTCTCCTTAAGAAATAAAATGAGTTCATCCAGTTCTGCCGCTACGATGGGGTCGAGACCTGCGGAGGGCTCGTCCAAGACTAAGATTTCGGGATCCATTGCAAGAGCCCGTGCAACAGCCGCGCGCTTCTTCATGCCTCCCGAGAGTTCCTGGGGGTGGAGTTTGCCAAAATCCGCCAGACCGACCACCGCCAACTTCATC
>DATMQI010000240.1:0-4741 GCA_035567135.1 Terriglobales bacterium | reverse complement strand
CGGCAGGAAGACTGGTTCCCGTTCCTCAAGGACTTGTGCTGCCGCGCCGATCACCGAGATTTTGGTACCGATCTTGATTGCTGGCGCATCTGCTTCTCGATCGAAGTCAAGAAGATGCAGAGTGTCTCCACCGCTGCCCAGGACATAGATATCGACGCCATGAAGGCGACAACTGCTGGACAGCACGTCGCGCAGGCTATGCAGAACTGCCTTTACCGTAGGTTGTTCGACCATCGCGCTGGAGACATCGAGCAGGGCTCGATACCGGCTATTGGTCGGCGCAAATCCTTGATTGTCTTCCGGCATGCGCTTCAGACTAGCACCGTCGGAACTCATCTTCCATATCCAGACACTGTCACTTGCTGGTGCCCGTAAGAGCGCCTCGGTGAGTCCGCGATGACATGCGGTGGGGCGTCCCAACTGCCCAAACTGCCCGGCACCGTGCCCGAGCGCGGGCACATCTCCCGCTGACTGCTAAAACCTTTGAAGTTGTGCGGAGATTAAAACCGTGAAAGCACGCGGATTGCGCGATCCATTTCGTTATTTCGGTTTGGCAAGACGCGTGCCCTACCACGGGGAGACTAACATTCGCACTTGTGACATGCGACAAGGAGAGGATTGATGCAGCGTATCGCGATTCTTATTTGCTTTGGCCTGATGCTTGGCATGCTGGTCAAAGCACAGGACGTGAGAACGAACTACATGCCGGGAACTGATTTCTCTAAATATCACACCTACGCATGGGTCGATGAGGTAAAGAGCGTACCCCGAGTAGGTGGCCAGCCCGACCAGATCCTAGACACCCAGGTCAAGCAATCGGTCGATTCACAAATGGCGGCCAAGGGCCTAACCAAGGTGGTTGACTGCGATAAAGCCGATCTACTCCTTGGTTACCAACTCGCTATCGATCGGGAGAGGCAAATAAACGGTTTCGCGAACGGCTGGGGTGGACGGGGCGGCTGGAGCCCGTGGGGCGGAGGCTTCGATTCATTTTCGGCGACTACTTCAACCGTCAACATCGGGACTTTCGTCCTTGGGATGTATGACCCCACTGCAAAGAAGCTCGTTTGGATAGGTGCTGCCCAACATGCGATTGAACCCAGCAAAAAACAGGAGAAAAACCAAGAAAGGTTGAATAAGGGAGCGCAGAAACTGTTAAAGGACTTCCCGCTAGGACGGAATTAGGCGACTCCTTGCAAAAGGTTTGGTCTAGCTTTTAAACGCTAGCCGCTGAAGAAGTAGTTCGTGAAGGATAAGGATTAACGATAAGGAAGGAAAATATGCGTCGAAACGCGATTCGAAGTTCGATGATGCTGGTTACGATCCTACTGCTACCCCTGCTGGTCCTAGTTGCGCAAGAGACGAGTGCGCTGCTGGTCGAAGGACGGCAAGGACAAGTAAGAGTCATTCAGGTGCAAGGCAAGAACTATGTAGAAGTCGAGGGACTAGCGCGAATCACAGGAGGATCGCTGCGCTTCGCGGGGAATCAAATCACTCTGACATTGCCCAGCGGCGGCAATACAGCACCGCAAACGGAGCTGTCCGCATCCGCGCCACAACCCGCGGTTGGCCTCTCCAGGCCATTCCTCAGCGCGGGGATCGAGACGATGAGGGAAATCCTTGAATGGCATGCTGCATTGAAGACTGGCATTGAGCGGGGCTACCCGTTGTCGGATGTATGGTTTGGGAACTACAGGAGGCAAATTCAATCGAGTCTAAAACAGACCGAAGCGGCGGCCAGCACGGACGTCGATCAAAAGGCCCTTCCACTACTGACCAACGAGTTCAATACGATGAGCACGTTGACGAATAAATATCTGAGAATCGCTGCGAATAGGGATTATCTTGCGCCCGACGCACTGAATAGCGATCCTCTGGATCAGAAACTATTGACGTGCTGGCAATCGCTGGCGTCGATGGCATCATCGAATCAATTTGTGGATGACGGTTCGTGTCAGTAGGCAAGCGGCAACCAAGGGAAGACCTCAGCGGTCAAAATCGCAGCCCGAAGCCAACGACGACCTTAGGTAGGAGCGTGAGTGACGTGTTGACGGACCTAAGGCTGGTCGCCCAGTCGTTGTGCTCAGCCCCAGACTTGCATCGACACCGCCAGAACTGAACTTCCATATGAGCCAAGCGTTTCATGCCAATAGCGAATCGTCATCCACTTGGCTGAAAAACGCGCCATTCGCTCAAGTGGCCAGATCCTTAGAGGTTAAAGCCTTGAGCTGTGCATTGAAACTGACGAAATGGAACTTGGGCGTGACTTCAACTTCGCCTTGGCGGATTCGAGGCAGGCGATAATCACTTCGACGAAAAGCCAACTATTCAACCAAGTGTTACCGAACGATCGCTTCCGAGCAGTGGCCGACTATCCACCCGGAAAGGTGGTGTGCCTGCCGCACTTCAACCACATTGCGACGGTACGGTGGCGTGCCCAGAACTTGTCTGAAAGCCTTACTTTCACGTCGAGACATATGTATCGCCTTGCCGCAGAGATACATCAAACCAGAGAATTTTGAGCAGCGCCTGGAGAGCCCTCGGCCATATCCACACACGACGGCATAAAGAAAAAGAATGAGAGTTGAACTCTTTCCACCTGAATCTGTCACAGAGCCGCGTCATTGGGTGCGGCATGATCAGGCTTTCGCGATGATGTTGGGGCGCGGCTCAATTGAGTGGGGCTCGAAGCGTTCCGCGCTGGAAAAGTTCCGCTACGCAGCGGGCGATTTAGCGCTGTGCGACCGTCATGTGGGAGAGTGGGTCGGACTCATGGCCACCCCGCATCTGCAGCTCGGTATTTCCGATGCGCCACTGATGGCCGCTTCGGACGGAGCTTACGGCGAGGTAGAACTGCGCCCTTCGCGCAAGTTCGCAGACCACCGCCTGGGTGCGCTGGTTGCGGCCGCTCATGCGGAGATGGTTGCTGGCTTTCCGAGTGGACGGCTGTTTCTGGATTCTGTCGAACAGGCGATGGCGGTAGCCCTAGTCAATGGTCATGCAGTAAGGCACCGTCCTGTGCAGATACGCCGAGGCGGACTAGGCTCAGCGCGCTTGCGAAGGATTAAAGAGTTGGTCCATGTGAAGATGGAAGAGGACTTGAGTCTCGACGAGATGGCGCAATCGGTAGGATTGAGCACAGCCCATTTCGCGCGGATGTTTCGCAAGTCAACGGGCAAGACGCCGCATCAATTTGTTCTGCGCCAGAGGATTGAGCGTGCTAAAGCGATGTTGCGCGCTCCCGATGCGCGAGTATTGGACGTGGCCGTGGCCTGTGGCTTCAAGACCCAGCAGCATTTTGCGCAGGTCTTTCGTGATGTTTGTAGAGTTAGCCCGACAGAGTATCGCCAGGATTTTCTGGACTCCGAAGTGATTTGCGATTTGGAAGCCCGCTCCGAAGATACGTCACTTTCACTGGTTGATTCTTAATTCGTTGTTAACGTCCAGCCTTGCGTGGAATTTGTAGCTCATCGCTGCTGGCATCCGCATCAGCACTATCGCGTCTCAATCAACAATTCTGAGTAACTAGCGCAGCCCTTTCGAACTCCGCCGTCGTCGCTCACTCCAGACAAACCTCAGACTCAGGTATAAGTCGTCGGAGTTCTCTCTCGGGGAGCATGAATTGAGCAAAATTCCGACCATCCTAGCAGAAATCCGCACAAGTCCGTTTCCGATCTGCAGTTTACTCACATTTGTGAGCAGAGGTCGGTCGATCGGCCGGAACTAATTCAACACAGGAAGGCGAGCCAATGGAAGCGATTGGATTGTTGGTCATGCTCGAAGCACGCGCAGGCAAGGAGGCTGATGCCGAGGCATTTCTAAAGTCGGCTCAGCCGCTCGCGCTGGATGAAAAAGCGACCTTGAAATGGTACGCGATCAAGATCGGGCCGGGGAAGTTCGGCATCTTCGACACCTTTGCAAATGAAGCGGGCCGAAATGCCCACTTGATTGGCGAGATCGCGAAGGCGTTGACGGCGCGGGCCAACGAATTATTTGCGGTTCCTCCACAGGTCCAAAAAGTGGAGGTTCTCGCAAACACACCCTTGAAAGGCTGAATGCGAGGTTTTACGGTCCGTACGAGATTGATTTTAAAAGGAGCCTACAAATGGCAAATGCAGCGAAAACAGCAATTGTTACCGGTGCCTCGCGAGGGATCGGAGCGGGACTCGTCGAAGCGTTCCTGAAACGAGGTTACAGCGTAGTCGCAAACTCGCGAAACATTACCAGAGCAAATCCGTTCCCAGCGGCCGGCAATGTTGCACTCGTCGACGGAGACATAGGCGACCCACGCACGGCCGCAAAGATCGTAGATACTGCCGTATCGCGATTTGGCCGGATCGATGTGCTGATAAACAATGCGGGTGTTTTTATTCCCAAGCCCTTCACCGAATACACGACCGAAGACTTCAACACTTTAGTCTCCACGACGCTTGCGGGCTTTCTCTACGTGTCACAGCTCACCGTAAAGCAAATGTTGCGGCAGAAATCGGGCAGCATCATCAACGTGTCAACTACCCTGGTTGACCAACCGATCGCTGGGGTAGGGGCGGCAGTTCAAATTATGCTCAAGGGCGCCTTGAATGCGGTGACACGCGCCCTTGCCATTGAATACGCGAAGGAAGGCATTCGTGTAAACACCATAGCGCCGGGAGTGATCAATACTCCTATGCATAAACCGGAGACTCATGACTTTCTCAAAGGGTTGCACCCGGTCGGCAGGATCGGTGAGGTCAAAGAAATC
>DATMQI010000239.1:0-6305 GCA_035567135.1 Terriglobales bacterium | reverse complement strand
ACATGCTTGGAGGCATTCCCATCGGCCGGCCAGGCCGACCCGAAGAAGTGGCGGAGCTGGTAGCCTTCCTCGCCTCAGACCGAGGTGCGTTTATCAGCGGCGCTGATTACATTATCGACGGTGGCACGATGCCCACGACTTGATGCCCTCGTATCACGGGCAGCAGATTAGGTCCGCAGGCTTACGGATGTTTTCTCGTAGCTGCTCGGGCCGAATCGTCGGCAATTCGGAAGGAAGTCGTTAGGCTAGGCTAAGGACCGAATCAGATTAAAACTAAAGGGCAGGACTAGACAATTCGGGCGGTTGCAGGTCTCCGCAACCAACACATATTGTTTGTCCTCAAGGCCTTGCTGGAAGAGGGTAAGCCCTTTGCCTTTGGGTTCACTATCCAACGGTCTGCAGGCGAGGCAAATGGGTCCTTTTCCACACAAACTGAAAGTCCTCTGGGGAATTACAGCATTTTGAGAGCCTCGCAGTAGCGTATTTATTGAGATTACTGCAAAAACTCTCAGAGAGGACCGCAAGAAGTCGAAAGTGTGGAAGAAGTCAAAATAGTCGAAACTGTCAAGATAGCGTGAAGGTTACGAAAAAGGGGGGCAGCTCTTCGGATTGGGCCCACCGCTTCGCGTCGGTGCCACATTTCCTCATTCGAGGCAGCACAGTCTTAGGAGCGCGGCAACACTACAACTGTTCGGCTGGCGTTCGAGATGTTGGTGCCGTCGAGCCACTGGTTAATTCTAACCCATGAAAAATGTGTCTGTTCGATAGTTCGAGTCAACTGCCCTTACGAGGATCTGAACAAGAAACGCTCGATTCCACGCACTTGGCAATCTGACAGTTAAGCGGCAGCCAGGTCGGCATCATTGTAGGGGTCTCCAGCAGGCAGTTGGAGAATCTGCTGACTATCATGACATTCCAAACTGAATAGGCATTCGCCAAGCGTGGCAATTCAAATGCATCCTCCAACACCGTAAGATAGCAAAAGCCCTCCTCGGAGGAGACTATGCGACAACAAGCGCAGGAACCGGGACGGGAAGGAGATCGGCTTTCAACTCTCCACGAACTCAGCGAAGTGATTGGCCTGCTGATTTTGAAAGATCAGCTTTCGTTGAGCTCTTTGGCGTCCCTTGAATCGGAGGATCGCCGATTTAAAGGGAAAGATCTCGATTTGTGGACGGAAGCAGACCGTGGCCGTTTGCGTGAAGCGCAAATCGATCACCTCACGAACGTAATCCTTGGCCGCTCACAAAAGTTTAATTGAACTCTTATCGATCACAAGCTTAAGGTGTTGCTGATCTGTGAGCGCTGGCAGAGGTTACCTATCTGGCGCAGAAACTCCAATGACCGAATTGCAGTTGCTCCTTGGCTCGCAATACGAGGGAAGTAAGCTCGCTGCCTGAAAACCATTCATGGCATTACCCCAAAATGCAAATCGCGGATTGCATGGGGTAGACTTGGTCCCGAGCCGATCCGGGTGCCTCAACATGAGTACAGAAGCTGAACTCCATCGTCAAAACGAGCGGCTTGACCTGCTCCTGAATCTAACGAGCCGAATCACCTCGAACCTCGACCTTCGAGAACTGCTGCGCGCGACTTCAGCGAACATTCGAAATGTTGTGCAAGCGGATGCCGCGGGTGTTGCGTTTTTCGATGAGGTATCGAATAAGAGCCGGATTTATGCTGTCGATTTTCCCGACGCGAAAGGATTCGTTAAGGAAGAGCTTGTGGTCACGCCAGGCCACGCCCTCAGACGAGCTTGGGGAAGCTCTAAAGCGGTAATCGTAAACACAAATGATCGTGAGGAACTCGGGCCTGAAATTTGCGACTTCGTGATTGCAGAGGGCCTGGACACCCACTGCCTAATACCACTCGTGAGCCACAATCGACCAGTCGGTCTCCTCATACTCGCACGCAAGGGGCAGAATTTATTTACGTCCGAGGACGTCGATTTCCTCACCCGGGCGTCAGGTCAGATAGCAATCGCAATTGAAAACGCTCTTGCGTTCCAGGAGGTGTCTGGATTGGGAGATCGGTTGCAGTTGCTCCTGAATCTGACGACCCGTATCACATCCAGCCTCGACCTGCGGGAGGTCTTGCGTGCGATTGCCGCGAATATACGCGAAGTGGTGCACGCTGATGCCGTGACCGTTTCGCTGCCCGACCGCACTTCGGGAAAATCCAGGGTATTTGCTGTGGATTTTCCTCACGGCAAGGGGGTCATCAAGGAAGAGTTGCTCCTGCCGCTAAGCTCCGAAGCTAAGAGAGCGATGGATACCTTGAAACCGGTCGTCTTTGACCCGCGGGAACGTGACGAACACCCGCCCGAGCCATATGACGTCGCGGCTGCGGAGGGCCTAAAGGCCGTTTGCAGTATTCCACTCGTAGATCGCGGCCGGGCTCTCGGTATTCTGTCGATTTTACGGACGAGTGAGACTCCGTTTACGCCGGTAGACGTCGATTTCCTCAGCCGGGCGTCAGGTCAGATAGCAATCGCAATTGAAAACGCGTTGGCGTACCAGGAAATTTCCGAACTCAAGGACAAGTTGGCACAGGAGAAAGTGTATCTGGAAGAAGAATTTCGCAGCGAGATGGGTTTCGAGCAGATCATTGGCAAGAGCGCGACGCTAAAGCATGTTTTGCAACTCGTTGAAACGGCTGCCCCCAGTGATTCCACCATTCTGTTGCTCGGCGAAACGGGCACGGGAAAAGAGCTGATCGCGCGCGCGATTCACGACCGAAGTCGCCGCAACCTGCGTACATTCGTAAAACTGAACTGTGCCGCGATTCCTACCGGGCTCGTCGAGAGCGAATTGTTTGGCCACGAAAAGGGCGCGTTCACAGGGGCGATAACTTCGAAGGTTGGCAGGCTCGAATTGGCGGACCAGGGCACTCTGTTTTTGGACGAGGTGGGAGACATCCCACTTGAGATTCAGCCGAAGCTGCTGCGGGCTCTGCAGGAGCGGGAATTTGAACGCCTGGGCAGCACGCATACACGGAAGGTGAATCTCCGTCTGGTGGCGGCAACGAATCGTGATCTCGAGAAGATGGTCGCGAACAGGGAATTCCGCAGTGATCTGTACTACCGATTGAATGTCTTTCCGATTCGCATTCCGCCACTGAGAGACCGCAAAGATGATATTCCACTTCTAGCCAGCTATTTCGTGCAAAAGTTCGCCAAGCAGATGCAGAAGCGCATCGATGCAGTTCCCGTAGTTGTGATGAAGGGACTGACGAACTGGGACTGGCCCGGCAACATTCGTGAGCTCGAGAATTTCATTGAGCGTGCCGTGCTCCTGACGAGAGGCAAGTCGCTCGAGGCTCCGCTCGCCGAGCTGAGAAAAACGGATGTCGCAGAACCCGCCCGCGCCGTTCTTCCGGAAATCAAACGAGGTGCCGGGGAAGCAACAAATTCGCGAAGCGATAAAAGCAACGTTGCCGACGAATATGCAAGAAAGCAGCGCGATCAGATCGTACAGGCACTTGCGGCATGCAAGGGACGCGTGGGTGGTGCCGATGGCGCTGCCGCGTGCCTGGGAATGAACCGCACGACTTTTCTCTCTCGAATGAAAAAATTCGGCATCTACGCGAAGCAGTACGCTTAATCTGCAATCCCCTCCTTGTCGCGCCCCTAAACCATAGCTTCGACATTTTCGACCCTTTCAGCTTTTTCAACTTCAACATTTTCAACGCCTAGCGCTTTCCTCCAGAAAATTCAACGACTTACGGTTCCGCAAGTTTGGCATGGGCCTTGCCTTTATCGGAGTCGAGGACAAAAGCAATGTTGAA
The DNA here is from genome assembly GCA_035567135.1 of Terriglobales bacterium. Lineage (GTDB taxonomy): Bacteria > Acidobacteriota > Terriglobia > Terriglobales > Acidobacteriaceae > JABDBE01. The sequence continues at coordinate 2,519 of DATMQI010000239.1, read as the reverse complement.
GATCTCGATTCTCGACACCCAGAGGCGCCGCCGGTTGGTCGTCGAAGGCAAATTCGTCGCCCCGTGGGCCGCCGAGTTGACGAACGTGTGGCGGAAGGCGATGGCAGACCCGAACGGTCGAGAGGTGGTGATTTATGTGAAGTGCCTTACGGCCATCACCGAGGACGGAGAAAACGTACTTCTTGAGCTGATGAAAGAAGGAGCCAGATTTCACTCCTCGGGCGTGTTCACGAAGCAGGTCCTGAAACGGCTCGCCCGCAAGATTCGCGGAAATGTCCAGGAGGAGAAGTGATGAGCGACGATATCACGTTTCGGCTGACTCAACACCGTTCGCCACGTTCAATTTTAGTGATGGCAGTCATCTTGTGCTGCGTGATCCCGGCGGCGGCTCAATATCCGGCCGCGAGCGTCGGGGCAGGCCATGCAAGTGCACTGACGGGAAGTGTTCCGAGTGGTCCAGCCAGCGATGAGCTTTTGCACGTTACGCTACGCGACGCCATCACTCGCGCTCTCCGCTACAACCTGGCAACGATTGAGAGCGGACAAAACGCACAGATCGCGCGGGGCCAGCGACTGCTCGCGCTCAGCAAGCTGTTGCCGCAGGTCAGTGCCGGACTTTCAGAAAATGTTGATCAACTAAGCCTCGCCACATTCGGGTTACACGGGATATCGGGCGTTCCTAACATCGTCGGCCCGTTCAGCTACACCTCTGTTGACGGAACGGTGAGCCAAACGCTCTTCAGCTTTGAATCGATCCAGCGTTTTCGGGCGGCGCGCACTGCCGAACAGGCGGCGCAACTCAGTTACCAAGACATCCTTGATGCGGTCACGCTCACAGTCGGCAATACCTATCTACAAGTGATTGAGGCTGATTCGCGCATTCAGGCCCAAGAGGCGCAGGTGCGAAATGCAAAGGCTCTTTACGATCAGGCCCTCGATGAAGTACAGGCGGGGACATCTCCGCGAATCGAGGCGACACGAACGGAAGTTCAATTGCACACTGAGGAGTACAACCTCAGCGTGGCGCGCAACAATTTTCAACTCGCAACGCTCACTCTTGGACGCGCCATCGGACTGCCCCTCGGACAAGCATTCGAACTTGCCGACCAATTTCCCTACTCGGAAATCAATCCGCCCACCGTCGAAGATGCGCTGAACGTCGCTTACAAATCGCGCAGCGATTTCCGGTCAGCTCTTGATTCCGAAAAGTCTGCCGCCCAGACGCTATCGGCTGTGCGAGGTGAGCGGTACCCCGTCGTGGCTGCGAACGGCGATTACGGCGATATTGGCCGGACACTCGGTCAATCGCACGGAGATTTCACGTTTCAGGCTGGAATCAGTGTTCCGATCTTCACCGGCGGACGGATTAAAGGTGACATCACCCAGGCGGAAGCTGAATTACAACAGCGGAAGGCCGAAGCCGAAAATATTCGCGGACAGGTTGACTACGACGTGCGAGCGGCCTTTCTCAATCTCAATGCTGCCAAAGAACAAGTCGCGGTCGCAAAGCAGAATGTCGACCTTGCGAACGAAAACCTCGCTCGTTCAAAGGACCGCTTCACTTCTGGGGTGACGGATAGCGTCGAGGTGGTTCAAGCCGAACAGTCTCTCGCCAGCGCGAACGATCAATACATCACCAGCCTCTATAACCACAACTTCGCCAAGCTTTCGCTGGCTCGCGCTCTCGGAGTAGCACGCACAAGTTACGAACAGTACCTAGGAGGAAAGTGATGCCGAACAATAGCAGCAGCACTGAAACCATCGACGCTGATGAAAAGCAAACAGTCGCACTTGTGGATCGCGAAACGCCCGGTTCGCCGTCGAAGGAAAGCCCCGGCAAACAACTAACACCTTACCGCAAGACTGTCCTCGCGATCTCGGCCGCGATGGTGGTTGCTGTCGCAGGCGGCTATTTCGCGTGGAATGCGTTCCGCTACGAAGACACCGATGATGCGCAAATCGACGGCCACGTTATGCAGCTCAGTACGCGAATTAACGGACAAATCAAAGACGTGTACGTCGTTGAAGGGCAGCTCGTTCATGCCGGCGACGTACTCGTGACCGTCGATTCTCAGGACTACAAGATTGCGGAGGCACAGGCGCAAGCGAATCTGGCCGATGCGGAAGCTACAGCAGCGAGTTTCCATTGGAAGGTGCCGATTACTTCCGTAACAGTTCAGAGCAATTTGGATTCGGCGAAAACCGCGGTGCTCAACGCAGAGGCTGCGGTTAGAGCGTCTGAACAGAACTACGAATCCGCCAAAGCCGGGCTCGTCCAGGCTCAGGCAAACGCTGCAAAGAGCGATGCAGACCTGCAGCGCGCCACGCAACTCATCGCGAAAGAGGACATCTCTCGCCTGCAATACGACCAGGCGGTCGCCACCGCAACAGCAAATCGAGCCGCAGTTGCCTCGGCACAGGCGGGAGTGCACGCGGCCGAACAAGCCGTGCAGCAAGCTCAGGGGAAACTCCTGCAAGCCAAAAATGATTTGCAGACTGCGGAGACTGCACCTCAGCAG
>DATMQI010000238.1:0-18883 GCA_035567135.1 Terriglobales bacterium | reverse complement strand
GGGGAGCTACTTAATGGGAGTGACAAAGCGCGAGGCAGGGATTCAAAGAGCAGCAACGCAGGCCAAGCTCCGGAACCAAGCCGTAACGAGAGACGATGCTTTAACGAAGTCGTTAAGGATTTGCCACGCGTTTTCCTCAATCCAACGGCAGTCGCTGCACAGGACAATCGCATGGCTGCAACCGGTTGCCTGACAATAGAATCCGCGGGAGCGGTTAGCGAGCTTGAATGGAAGCTCATTTGCATGGCATCTGCGTATGAGCATTGGAGCGACGCATTCGATGGCCCTCACGACTCCGGCACTACTGGAAGGAATCGACTTGCATTACGAAACAGAGAATCGGGTGGTGTGGAACGAGCGGGAACGCAGAAACGAAGAACGCGAGTTGGTTTACGAGATCAGTTGGATCCCGGAGCTCAACGCGTGGCGCCGCTTTTTGCGGGCACAGAGGAACAAATAGGAACCGCAGCAGATCGCGCTGCCCCGAACCTTGGGGCAAGCTCCAGGTACGCTTTCTCCTGATCGAGTCGGTCTCTACAAACCTCCTCGCGGACTAAGGCAGGGAGAGGACCACTGATAAAGGATAATGATCAGATGCGGAGATAGAGCTGTGAACTGACGCACTGGTGGCATGAATCGGTCCTCGGATAAAAATCCAGTCGATGCTTCGTCCGGGTTCCAAGAACGAGTGCGGTGTCGTAGGCACGTGCTGATTCGCAAATGCATCCTGAAATTGCGCCTGCCTGATCGCGGTGGAGGCAGACCCGCCGGACACATCGAAATTGAAGTCGCCGGCGAGCACGATCGGCGTACCTGCCTCGTATCGCCGGGCATCCTCCAAGGTCTCCTCCATCTGGGAGCAGCGCAAAGCGTCATCGCCCTTGCTTTCCAGGTGCACGTTATAGGTGACTACCTTTTTCCCCGCGATGGTCGTTTCGCACACCAGCGCCAGGCGTCCTCCGATTCTTTCCTGAAACGGTTCGATCTCGGGCAGGAACCAGCGCGGGCGCCAGAAGTTCGATTGCCTCTGAAATCGTAAGATTCTTGAATTCGACAAAGGCCAGCGAGAGAGTGTCGCTTGGCCGTGATAGGCGGGCGACGCGCGGGAGCCCTGGGTTAGTTCCCGGAACTCACGCCCAAACACATAGTTCAGATGCAGTTTCTGCGCAATTTCCTTCGCAATATTCAGGTGATGCGTCCGCCGTGCGTTCAGATCGGACTCCTGCAAAAGAACAACGTCGGCCTTTGCGGTGGCAAGGAACTCGATAACCCCCTGCAGGCGCAGACCCCGATTGATATTCCAATTCACAACACGAATGGAATCCGGTGGAATGAGGACCAACCGTGGAGGAGAAAAATTACCTGTTTCGATCTCCTGCATCGAGATCACAGCTTGCCACACGTTCTTTGCACGCACACGTGAATGCTCTCCAACCGCGAAACAAATGGCCTCATCGCTTGAGGATCAAAGCAAACCTGGGACGTATTCGCGGGGTGGTTGCGCATTCTGAGAGGAACGCGCGCGATTTTCCACCACCTGACGTTTGGGCCTGCCAAAAGCGAGAGAGGAGTACAGCGCGATGGGCCAGACCAGATTTGCTCCGATCACGCTCAAAACGAACGCCACGTTCATGAGATTAAAAAGCGCAAAGAACAGCAGGGCATAAGGGAAAAAACAGCGCCGGACAATGAACTCCGTATGTCGGCCGAAATACAAGAAAGGATTCGACGGTCGGCTCTCCGCGTGGCCCTGCCAGATTTTCAGCAGCTGCTCCGGCCGTCCAGCGGCGAGGCGGCGGCGCTCCCATCCCGTGGCAAGAAAGCTTGCTAAGGCTCCAAAAAGGAGCAGGCCGCCGTACACGAGGTACATTCTTGTTCCTGAGCTCCTCCACCGTCCTATAGTCATGCCGACAAGAAGAAACAGATAGAATGCGTAGTCGCAGATTGTCTCCAGCCAGCAGCCGAAATCGGATTCCTGAAGCTTCAAGCGGGCGACCTCTCCATCGCACCCATCCAGAATGCTTGCGAAGAGGCAGAGAAGCGCGCCGAGCAGGGTGCTGCAGTAACCGCCGTAAGCGAAGAATGCGGCAGAAGCCATGCCGACGCCAAGAGTGAAAATGCTGACCATGTTTGCCGTGATCGGGAACTTAATAAGCTGCCGGCTGATGGGAATGGAGATCCTGCGATTCAATCGTGCGTAGATGCCGTCGGTTGGTTTGACCAGCCAGCGATCCAGTTTACGTTCGGCAGCCTGGCGGTCCTCCGGAGTATTGACGCGCTGCCACTGCTCTTCCGAGACTGGCATTGAAATGACCGAGTGCATTTCGGTGAGTGACGCATGCAGTTCCTTGAGGGTTCCGGTTTGCGTTGGACAACGCTCCGCGAAATCGCGGAGCATCTCGACAGGTAGCGCAAGAATGCCGGCGAGTTCGTTGCCGCTTGCCAGCGCCAGCGCCGTATTTCGGTTAATCCACGCAGCGGCCTTCCCGAGTAAAGACGGATGGTAAGTTCTATCTCCATCTATCAAAACCAGTCGTTCGCTGGGCGCCTGATTGGCAATGAGAATTAGTCGTTGGGAAAGAGAGGTACCAACGGCTGCCCCTATCCACTCGACAGATTCGGGAAGTCGTCCGGTAAAGAACAACGTGCGCCGCACTTTTCGCTTGGTGGCGGGATCGGCCACCACCATGATGCGAGTAGCCCCGGCCTTTTGCGCTGCGAATATCGTTCGCAGCAAGATTGGCAGCGTGCCGACTCGAGAGAGTGGAGCGCTGAATTGGCCGTCCCTGGCCTCTCCTTCCGCGAGGAAAATGGCGAAAACGATCTGATTTTCCGCCGAACGGTTGCACGAAGAATTCGCTTGCGCTCTTGGAGAAGTCGCGACGGCGTCGGTTGTGCTCCCAAGGATTTTGGATCCACGGTGCTTTCTTGAGCGCGTCAGCAAGATAAAACAAATCGCGCCAACCGCAGCCCAGAAAAAGGACCGCAATCGCCTCGATAATCCCAATGCCAATCCGGTCGCACTACTTAGGCCAAACACCTTCCCAATGAGCATGGTTCCACCCTCGTACGTTCCAATGTTCCCTGGGTTGAAATTGCCCAGAACGTTCACGAGCTTGGTCAATGCTTCGATGACCAGGGCGCTGAAGAAACCCATCTTCACGCTCATTAGCCAGAGGATTAAACACACTTCCGATACAGCCATGCACTGAGAAGCCAGATTTAGAGAAAAACTCCCCCAAAATGCCCGGGGGGCCTTGTGATGGAAATCGAACAGCGCATTCTCAACGGACTGCACTAGAAGATATCTTTTTTCGATCCAACTTTTCAGGGAAGGAATGCGAGCGATGCTGCGAGCACTCCACGAAAGCACTGGCCAACGCTTTCGCACTGCTAACAACGTCAGCATCAGAAAGGCGACCATTGCAAAAGCGAAGAGACTCGCGTACAGGCGCAGAGCGTGGGAAAGCGCTACGAGGGGCAGGGCGGCCAAAATCCCCGCGATCGTGGTTACGGTCGCGGTCACGACATAGAGGCCGCGATCGAGAGTCACCGAGGCGAGACCAGTGGCGACGGGTATTTCTGCACTGATGCACGAGACTCGGACCGAATCTCCAAGGGTCTGCCCCAGGATCCCGAGTTGTCCGGCGGCTTCCGCCCCCAGCCGAAGCCCTGCCATGCGCAAGAATGGGATCTTATGCTGGTCGTCACCCAGAGTTAGCCGCCAACCCCACGTCCTCGCGAGGTGCGAGACTCCCGCCAGGGCTATCACTAATATGATCCCAAAGCCGAGTTCCGAGAGGCTTTTCCACAGGTTGCTGGGACCAGCTCGCCAGATAAGGTAAACAAAGAAGCTTGCGCTCATGGCGATCGCGAAGAGCCGAAGTGGGAGTTCCGCTTTTGATCGGATTTTAAACATCGACAAGACTATCTGCGAACGGGTTTTCGCAGAACTCCAGATCAAAGTTGGTCTCGGCGTGAGCCAACGCCTCGGGGCTGTCGACGTCTTGCCAGTGCGCGTCGCCGATATCAAAGGCCCTCAGTTTTTGTTCTTGCGCAAGTTGACGCATGCCGTCCGACAGCGAGCAGTTTCCGTCTTCCTTTGCTGACTCCAGCCTGTGGAAGAGTGTTGGGCTGCACAAGAACATCCCTGTGTCGAGTGCGTTATAACGGGCAAGATCTTTGCCTATATCAACGATGTGATCCGCTTCGCATTTGACCTTCGTCGCGTCGTCCAGATCGAAGACACCGTCCACACTGCGATCGACTGCCAAAATGACCTCGTCGTCGGCGAGTGGCTGCAGCGCTAGCGCCTTGGCTGTTCTTGGCTCGAAAATGTGGTCGGACATGAGAAGCAAGAATGGATTGTGCAATTCACCTTTAGCGGCCAAAGCAGAGACCCCGTTGGCTTTGTGGTAGTCCGGGTTTTCTATCAAGGTGACAGAAATGCCCTCAAACGACCGCTCGGCAAACCAGCGGCGGATCAGGTCGGCGCGGTACCCGACAACAATCACAAATCTCGTAATTCCAGCTTCCCGACACGAGGTGATGACGTGCTCGAGAAGCGGTATGCCCCGCAGGGGTACAAGAGGCTTGGGAACTCCGCCGGACACCGATGCAATCCGGCTCCCATTTCCCGCAGCGAGAATCAGGCACTCGTTGACAGTTGTCAGTGTCTTTTTCATCGCTTCGGCATCTCCTTTGCGGACATCACAGAATTGTCAGGAACGTGTGTAGTCTTGGGCGTGTAATCGAAGTACTCGATGTTCACGTCCGTTGTGCCAAAAATGCGAGCTTCCGTTACGCTTTGCGTCGAGCGGGGAAACCAGAGAGAACCGTTCTTCTGGTAGATCTGCACGAAATGCGTGCTCTTCGTCCAGAACGAGGGGTTCTTGGCAGGACTGCCCTCGGCGCGGACCAACGCGTAGTCCTCGGCGTCAACCCAGATGCGGCCCTGGAACAGGTATTTCTCCTTCCGTTTGGGGTGAGTCTCGAGAACGTAGGCCGGGCGATCGGCTACCATTTCGGTGCCGATTAATTCAAAGTCGTAGTTTTCGAGATTGAGTCTAGTGCTGGCGCGCATCTCCGGACGCGACGTTTCCGATTCCGATTCCAGCATTTTGCGCAAAACGTGCTTGTGCGCAGCTTTCCAGCCTTCCTCAGACACGACCTCGAAATGCTTTGTGCCGTCCCGGTCACCCTGGACCTGCACGAGCATCTCCGCACGTTTGTGCAAATTCTGATTGTCGAGAACGTACCGCCGCATGCCGGCGTATCCCTCCATGGAGACCTGTCGTTGGAGATCCAGAGCGGCCATTCGGCTGATGATTTCTTCAGCCGTTGGAAGCTTCCCGGAATCGTCGGCCGCGAAAAGAGGCCAAGGTTGAAGCAAGAGTAGAGCAATCAGTAAGAAATAGTTTTTCATCTCTAGAACTCCAAAACGAATTTGCCGCGGTATTCTCGCCATGAGGAATTGAAGAATCCCCCGTACCTTGCACTAGCAAGATTGTTCTGCACGTCCCGCGGATTGAAGTGGTTGAACAGATTGAATGCTCCCGCACCCACCCGGGCGGGGATGTGTTTTCCATGAAAAGGCAGCAAAATCCGCCGTGAAACCTGGATATCGAATGATGAGAAGGTCGGGAATCGATCGACGTTGCGGGGGCCTACATAGGCGCGATACTGGTCTTGAATCGAATATGGGAAGCCTGTGTGCAGGTCGTAAACCGGGACAACTGTCAGCTTCAACGGCGCAGCGATCGTGCCCCAGAACAAGAAACGGTTGGGCGCATCGAAGGGCAAGCGCCCGCGGGCGTCCGGCTCGATGACCGGTTGCGCAAGATTCCCATAGAATTGATTCAAATCGTTGAGGTCGCCAAAGGCGCGGGATCGGACATACGATGCGTTCAGTAAATGTTGCCCGGCTTTAAAACGTGCAGCCACTTGGAACTCTCGATACGAATCGGAACCTCGATTCGAGAGTTGGAGTATTCCAGTTGTTCCTTGGGAGACCGGCGAAACAACGAGGTCGTCGCTGGTATTGCGCTGCTCGTAGGCGACTCGCAAGGATAGACACGACAGAACTTGCCGGTCGAGTTCCAAATTCCACGACGTGCTCCGGGGGTTTCGTAACCCTGCGTCTATCTGGTTCTGATAAGACACGGAGTTGATTGGCTGGCCATTCTGGCCCAGGATGCTTACCGCCCGATTGGGAACATCGGGAAAGACGGCAGCCATGAGTGGAACGCGGTCGTAGAATCGCCCGACGCCTCCCTTCAATAACGTCTTTCCATCACTGGTAAGCGCCAGGAGAAACCCTGCGCGAGGAGCAGCATGAGTGGAACTTGTGAGGGTATCGTTGTCGAATCGGAGGCCGACGGTGACAGTTAATCGAGGAACAATCGCCCACTGGTCGCCTGCGAACCAGGCGGTCTCGTTTTGCGAAACGTGAAAAGAAGTTGGGGAAGTGTAGGTGATTCGCTCTACCGGCAGATCGGATACCCCATCGAACTCAACGGGTAAAAACGTCTGTCGACCGTCGTATTGCGAGTGCTCGTAGCTGAGCCCCACGGTAAATTGGTGCGAACCGGCGAATTTCCAGGGAGCAAAGTGATAATTTTCCTGCCAGCTCGCCCGCGACGTCCGGCGATCCTGACGGTTGAAGAATCCGCCTTCGGTCGTTTCAAGCTGCACACGATACGGATCGTCGCTTTGCGCCGTAACGTTGGCATCAAAGTGCTTGTAGCTGAACTGCGAGGTCAGCAGGCCGGACTTTCCGATCATGTAACTGTCCTGCACGTTGATCTGGTAGCCGCGCTGGTGGAAGTCCGGCGTCGATTGTTGTGTGTTGAAGGTGTTCAGGCCGAGGTAGTTGAGTCTTTGGGGATAGAGGGACAGAGATACGTTGGCGGTCTGCCTCGAACTGATGGTGAAGTCGAGTTGTGTGTAGGAATCGAAGCTCTCGAGTTTGGAATCACGCTGAAATGGCGGAAGACTGTTCACCGGCGTTTCCACGAAACGATATTCAAACGATTGCGTTATGGCGATTTTGTCCCGCAGGAGTGGACCTGTGAACGTTAACCGCGGTGTTGAAGAGCCGATGCCCCGAATGCTGCCATCGCGGACTCGTGGTCGGGGCGTGAAATTCTGGATCGAGAAGTGAAACTTCTCATAGTCGCTTGTCTTCGTTTCGACGGTCGAAACCGCTCCTGTAAATCTACCGTATTGGGGATCATAGGGATTCGAAATGACTTGCACCGACGCCACTACATCAATCGGAAGATTGAGGGCTGGACTGCCAGTCACGGGGTCGGTAACGTTTGCGCTGTTCACCAGCGCCCCGCTTTGTGTGCTGCGCGCACCTTTCAGGTTGATATGTCCGTCCGGTCCACGAACGACTCCGGGAACCAGTGGCAGGGCGCTTTCAAAGCGCTCGTTCACGTTGGGAGCATCGCGGAGTGTTTGCTCGGAAATCGTCTCGGAGGGGGCTGACACCTTACCATCGCTTGCACTCGCCGTTACTATCACGGTACTCTTCAATTCGGCGGGCTTTAGTTCGAGATCTGCGTTTGTAATTTTGTCGGGTTCGACAGCTATGTTTCGCTCAGCGCGAAGACCGGAAACGCTAGCCTCGATCCGATATGTGCCCGGAGGTACGGCCTCAAATGCGTATCGTCCTTCCTGATCCGCCTCAGTCTGTTGCGTCAGCTCTCCGGTCAGCACAACAGTTCCTCCGCCCACATAAGCAGGGCCGTCCGACCCAGAAAGAAAAAGTGTTCCTCGTACCCTTCCGGTCGAAGTGCCCGTCTGAGCCCGGATAATAAAAGGCGGGGTCCACGCGAGCGCTGCCAGCAAAAGAATTATTTTTTCGACGGAACGGGCGCGCGCGTTGCATCGAGCGGGAATGAAATGTCCAGTGTTCCGGATTCGATTGCCACTTTCTGCGTTGCCAATCATTAGCAAGTATTGCCAAGTTTCAGCGACTCTAAGAACGTGAGCAGCGGTTAGCTCACAGTGTTCGCCTGTCGCACTTTTCATTACCGCGGATAATCGCGCCCGTCAGTCAACTGCACCTGCACTTCCAAAGAGAAGAAACTCCGCCAGAACCGCTTTTGGTCTTTGTTATCAACCAGGAGTGGGGAAGGGGTGTGGGCTTCGTGGGGCAGCCAACAACGAGATCCTAAAGGTAGGTGGTAAGCGCTTAACCAGTTTCGTTAACGCACCGACGCGGAGTCACAGCCTATCGGACGTGCGCACAGAGCGTTGGGATGGCCAATTTTCTGCAACACATGAGCTGCTGGAGCGAGTCCTGCAGGCAGCGTGCGGGATGGGGTAGGGCTTATGCTCACTAGCAGATCACACGACCCGGGCAGGCGCCGAATCGCCACCGAAGCGATCAATGATCATCTTTGGTGCAACGAGCCCGAAGCTCATGGCGAGAATAATAGCAATCGCCGTCACGGCGTCGGCGATGGTTGCACGCAGGAGGTCGACGTTTGCATTTGAGTAGTCAGCGAGTTGCAAAAGTCCGCTTGCCGTTCTGAACAGAAAGACACCGGGGATCATCGATACTACCGAGGCAAAACCAATGGCGGCGAATGGCATCCGCCAGCGACGCGCGACTGGAGCAAGGATCCCGCCGGCCAAAAGACAGGCAACCAGCGCGCCACTCGCTAATCCGGCACCTGCCTTCAGAGCGCCCCATCTTACGCCATGAGCCAGCATGCCGATCGCGACTGGCCACGCCAACATACGCAATGGTGTCGAGAAGAAAACACTGAATGCGGCGACCGCCACGCCCGAAGCGATCAAGTCCAGCCATAAAGGTACCGCCCTGCCAGGTTCTCCGATTGGCAAGGAGACGGAGAGAATGCCCATCCCCAGGAGCAATCCTATGGAGATTGCCAAAATTATGAGACCAGCGTGGACCAGCCGGGAGACACCCAAATTGATCCGCGCCGCAATGAGATCCATTGCTCCGTTGAGCACCTGTGGACCCGGAACCAGAATCATGCAGGGGCAGACCGCTACCAGCCGCAGTGACGAACTTAGGTTGCAGCGCACTGCAAGCGCACCAATCATGCCGGCGAGCAAAGCTGCGCAAAGCGGCTGCAGAAGAGTGTTCGCGCTGTACCGCGCCAGTGTGCGACGCAGAACCGCTCCGGCTGCTGCGCTGACCATGATGAGCACCACTGCTTTCAGGTGGTGCACTCCGAAGATCGCCGCCATCGCAGCAGCACCCGCGGCTGCAGCGAGCGTAAACAACCAGGTTGGAGCCGGTGGTGTGTGCGCAACCGCCTTGATGTTTTCAAGTGCGGCGCCGATCGGCGGCCGGCGGACAGCAAAATTTTCGATAGCAGATATTGCCGAGGCAACACGGTCCATGTTCATACCAGTAGGACTGCCGCGCTCGAAAGAAACTTGGGTGCCAGTGCCATCCCCGGCCCGCAGCTCCAGCTCTTCCCAGTGCGCAATCATCGTGGTTCGTAGACCAAGCTGAGTGCCAAGCCGCTCGGCTGCTTGCACCGTTTCGTGAGTCGACTGCCCGTTGGTATGCAAAACATGTGCGCAGGCGAGCACAAGATCACTTCTTTCAAAAATGGGGCGATCCGCAGCCATATCGACTGTCGAACGCTCGAATCTCGCGGCGGTGGCGTACTTAGGCGGCGGCTGCGACATAGGGTTTCACCAACACGATCGCCTTCTAGAACTTGTAACCGGCCCACAATGCCCTGTAATTTAGGTTGCGGCCCCTCTGACTTTCTTTGACAAAATTGCCTGCATAAAAAATCCCGTAGTCGGCCTCAAAACTGACCTATGAGGGAAAGCAACTGTGTGTCCAACGCCGAAGATTCGCGTGAGAATCGGCAATCTGCCTTTGCTTTCAATAGAAAGGGGACACGCGCGGCGCTGAGTCCAGATTGATGGATTTCTTTTGCAGCCGTTTGACGCCAGGGATTTGACGATCGACGTCGAGGCCGTGACTTGTTGCGAGCACACGTTGCCTGACAATGCAGCGGGCCTTACAAACCCTGCCCTCCGTCCGTGGAAGAACCAGAAATAGCGCAATGTTTGGTCAGTCGGACAGGCTTGGTCGGCGCCTTCCGTTTGAACGACCCGATCGTTTCCCGTGTGGATTTCTCTGGGTGTAATATGCCCGCCATGGACTTGCCGGGGTACGAATCCGAATCGAAACGCGGCCTCGAGGCACAATTGCGAGCCACCCTCGACGTGATTCCGGCGTACACCTGGTACGCTGATCCGTCTGGCGTACTCACTTTTCTAAATAAACGACATGCGGATTATCTCGGTCTGCCGAAAGACCATCCCCTCCGATTCGGCCGTTCCACGGGCGCAGCGTGCGATTCGCATATTCCGCTTTTGCATCCGGACGACCACGAAGAGTCACGCAAAGTCTGGTCAATCTGTGTGCGCACCGGCTGCGCCGGTGAATTTACTTTCAGAGTTCGTAACGCCGAAGATCGCTATCGAGCAGCTGCTGGCGTCGAGGCCGAGTTTGCCCGGGAGGGTCAATGACCCGATCTTCTCTAATACTGGCGTTAAGCCAATGGATTGCGTTAGCGGCGTTGATGGTGACACTCGCGGAGCGCACGCCAGCCCAGTCAACTGCCACTCTAATCGGGCAAGTGTCGGATCCATCTGACAACCCCATACCCGGGGCGCAGATCACTCTGAAAGACGAAGCAACTGGTGAATTGCGATCGACACGGACGAATGGGATCGGCCACTACTTGTTTCCAGCCCTTTCGGTCGGTACATACCGAATCTCTGTCAATGCGCCGGGTTTTCGAGTCTACACTCTTGAGAACCTTACGCTCGAGGTCGGGAGAACTGTCGTGCAAGACTTCAAGCTAACGATTGGCGACTCTTCTGAGCAGGTGACCGTAAAGTCAGATCCGCAATCGATCGACCGAGCCTCGATTTCGTTCGGTACTACAATTGAGGACCGTACGGTACAGGAGATCCCATTAAACGGAAGGTTCTTCCTGGATCTCGCGCAGCTTACGCCCGGCACGATGACTGCCGCGCAGAATGGCGTTAATGTCCAGCCCGTTCGTGGTGCCGGCGCCTTTGCGATTAATACCGCTGGAAACCGAGAGGAAACCGTCAACTTCATGATCAACGGGATTACCCTCAACGACTTGTATTTCGGGTCGCTCACTTTCCAGCCCGCCCTAAGCAGCCTACAGGAGTTCAGGCTCGATAACTCAACCTTTAGTGCCGAATACGGGCAGAGTTCCGGAGCCATCCTCAACATCGCAACACGCTCCGGGACGAGTAAACTCCATGGTGAGCTGTTTGAGTTTCTACGCAATGACGCGTTCGACGCCCGCAACTTCTTTGACTTTACGTCCCGAAGGCCACCACCCTTCAAGCGTAACCAGTTTGGCGGCAGCGTCGGGGGCCCACTCCTCAAGAATCGGACCTTCTTCTTCTTCTCGTACGAAGCATTGCGCCAGCGGCAGGGCGTTGACGTCAACAGTCTCGTTCTCAGTGACTCCCAGCGTGAGTCTGTAACTGATTCCGTCATAGCTCGACTGATGACCTTGATACCACGGGCGAATTATGTAGATTCGTCCGGCACACCGCGCTTCATCGGTTCCGCGTCAGCACCTGTTGACCTTCAAAATTGGGCAATCGACATCTATCATGAACTCACTGTCAAAGACCGGCTGCATGGCTACTATGCATTCCAGAAGAGATACTTCATTGAGCCGACCCGGCAGGGCAACACCGTCCCGGGCTTTGGCGACACTGTTGACTCACCGCGGCAGATCCTCACGCTGAACGAAACTCGGGCGATAGGCCCGAATCTCATTAACGAGGCTCGTTTCGGGTTCAACCGACTCTTCTCCCCCGACAAGCCGACGGCACAACTCAACCCTGTCGCTTTCGGAATCGCGGACGGCGTTCTTCAGCCTATAGGACTGCCGCAAATCAGTATCGCCGGCAGCAGCCTCAACTTCGGCGGGCCAAAGGCCCTCCCGTCGGTCCGCGGCGACACGACCTTTGTGCTTGCGGATACGCTGAACTGGCGCGCGGGCTTGCACTCAATCAAGTTCGGGGGCGAGTTTCGTCAATTTCTCAACAACATTTCTCGGTTCGATCCTGGCACCTTCGACTTCCCTACCGTTGCTTCGTTCCTCGCTGACTCGGCCAATTCTTTCAGCGTCACGCTCGGCGATGTTTCCACTAGCGTCGCGCAAGGCGCTCTCGGGTTCTTTGTCCAGGACAACTATATGCTGCGGTCATACCTTACGTTCGAGCTTGGCATGCGCTACGACTGGAACATGACGCCTTCCGAACGGTACGATAGATTCATTGTTTTTGACCCAGCAAGCGTCTCCCTTCTGCGCGCCAGCCAACGGCCCCAAGGGATCTACCATCAGAACAACAAGAACATTGAGCCGCGCGTCGGTTTCGCCTGGGACCCTTTCCGGGACGGTAGGACATCGGTGCGCGCGGCGTACGCCATCCTGACCGACCAGCCCCTCACAAGTGTGGTGACTAGCACGAGCGCGAACCCGCCGCTGGCCGTCCCGCTAACCTTTACTGGCCCAATTAGTCTAGACAACGCCATCAACCTAGCTCGGGCCGCCGGCCTCGCGCCCGCAACCGTAAACCCAGGATTCGACAATGCCTACATGCAATCATGGAATTTGAACGTCCAGCAGCAAATAAGGCCGGATCTGAATCTCATGGTGGGCTATTTCGGATCAAAGGGCACCCACCTGATACTCCGACGCAACATCAACCAGCCGATCGACGGTGTGCGTCCCTACCCCGCACTGTCCGCGTCGAGTCCGATTCTACCGGGAACGCCACTTGGCAACATTGCTGAAGTCGAAAGCGATGGAAATTCGAGCTACAACGCTCTGTGGATTTCGGCCAACAAACGGCTCGCGCATGGTCTGCAATTCAACGCCTCTTATACCTTCTCGAAGTCGATTGACTACAATTCTCTCAGTTCGCAGGGCATCGTTCTGCAGAACAGCTACGACCTCAGGGGGGACCGTGGCCTATCGGACTTCGATGCGCGCCACCGATTCGTCTTGAACACGATCTATGAATTGCCAGTCCGGGGCAGCCGTTTCGTCGAGGGCTGGGAATTGGCAGCGATCTTCATGAAGCAGAGCGGAAACCCGATCAACATCGTCACAAGCAACAGCACGGTGAACGGCGTGGCCGACACGGTCCGGCCCGACTTAATAGGACCAATCAAGATTATAGGTAACGTAGACCAGTGGTTCGATACCTCGGTCTTTACAGTTCCACCGCAGTTCGGGAACCTTGGCCGCAATGTCGTTATCGGGCCTGGATTCAACAATACGGATTTCTCGGTAATCAAAACTACGAAGCTTGGCGAAAGGGAGCGCCTGCAGTTTCGGGCCGAGTTCTTTGACGTGTTTAATCATGCGAACCTCGGCCAGCCGGGCAACGTCGTCGGAACGCCGGACTTTGGCCGTATTACCAGAACGCGATTTCCAACGGGCGAGTCCGGCTCTTCGCGCCAGATCCAGTTCGCCGTGAAACTGATGTTCTGAATAAGACGTACGGCAAGTAAAAACACAAGGTGCGAATCGCCGTGCTCGGTTTTCAGGTAACTTGTCATGAAGAATCGAAACTCAGAAAGAGCACGTTCGGTGGTCGTCTTAACGGCCGTCTTGCTCATCAACGGTTTAGCTTGGCAGTGGCCCTCGCCTGCGCGAGGCCAGCAGTCTGTTGCTCCCAAGAGGGTCTTAGTACTTTATTGGTACAACAAAGACTATCTCTGGAACGTCGAGTTCGACCGGAGTTTCAAATTCCGTCTTGATTCATCGCCGCCAGGGAGTATTGAGTATTATCAAGAGTACTTGGAATCCAATCGCTTCCCCGGGGAACGCGAAGCTAGTTTGTTCCGCGACTATCTGCGGAAGAAGTATGCTGACCATCCTATCGATGTGGTAGTTGCAACTTCTGATGTATCGCTGGAGTTTCTGATTAAGGACCGCGGCAGTCTATTTCCCCGTGTGCCAATCGTCTTTGTCGCAACTCAGTATCCAACGATTGCGGAAACGACGACCGAGTCGGGACTGACTGGGATCATCAACATCGCCACTCACAGGAGAACGGTCGACCTGGCACTGAGCTTACATCCCGGTACCGAGCAAGTATTTGTTGTCAGCGGGACCCTCGAGCATGACAAGAGACTTGAGCGGATGGCCCGTCAGGAGCTTCAGGGCTATGAAGGGCGTGTCCAAATAACTTATCTCACCGATCTTTCATCGGCCCAATTAATTGAGAAAATGAAGAGTCTAGTGAAAAGGTCGATTGTCCTCTACGTATGGGAGCAGTCAAAAAGTGAGCAAGGCAAGCTGCTAGAGTCAATCGATCTCTTCGATCTAATCGCTCCGCATACGCACGTTCCGATCTACGGGATGGTACTCCCGCTGGTCGGAAGAGGAGTCGTGGGCGGCTATGTTAACACGGGTGATGCTGCAGGCACCAAAATAGCGGAAATCGTCTTACGGATTGCGACCGGCACGCGAGCAGTGGACATTCCAGTCGAGCGTGCTCCGGCCGAACCGATCTTCGACTGGCGGGAGCTTCGGCGCTGGGGCATTAGGGAAAACGAGTTGCCACGCGAGTCCCTGATCCGCTTTCGAGAGCGGACGTTGTGGGACCAATACAAATGGCGCATCTTCGGTATAGCCGTCCTGATTCTGGTACAAACAATGCTTATATGGGGCCTCCTGATCCAACGGCGCGCGCGGCGGAAACTCTACACGGAGCTGCAGCGCAGCGAAGTGTATCTGGCGGAGGCGCAGAGGCTCAGCCAGACGGGCAGCTTCGGCTGGAAACCTGATACCGGAGAGCTCGTCTGGTCAGATGAAACCTATCGCATTTTCGAGTACGACCGCTCGGTTAAGCCAACAATAGATTCAGTGATGCAGCGCGTCCATTCGCTGGACCGGGCCGACTTTCAGAAGGTCATCGATGGTGCCTCTCGGGGGGCGACAGGTTTCGAGCATGCCTATCGCTTGCTACTGACTGATGGGCGAGTCAAGTACGTCCACGCCATAGCTCACGTTTTACAGGATGCATCTGGCAATCGCGAGTTTGTCGGGGCGGTGACCGACATCACCGAGCGCAAGACCACCGAAGATAAGATCAGGCGCCTGGTCGAAGCCGACATTCTGGGAATCTTCATCGCGAACGCCCAGGGTGAGATAGTCGAGGCCAACCAGGCGTTTCTACAAATGCTGCAATACGGCCGTCAGGATCTCGTCTCGGGTCGATTGCGTTGGACGGATCTGACGCCGGCCGAATTGCGCGAGCGCGACGAGCGTGCCCTGACAGAGGCACTGGCAACCGGGGTTTTTCAGCCATACGAGAAGGAGTTTCTCCGGAAAGACGGCAGCCGCTTGCCCGTGCTGATTGGAGGCGCGCTGTTTCAAAGTGCGAAGGAGGGCGTCGTGTTCGTCCTCGATCTGAGTGAACAAAAGCGGGCGGAGGAGTCCCTCCGGAGAAGTGAATCGTACTTGGCGGAAGCGCAGAGGCTGAGCCACACCGGCAGTTGGGCCTGGAGTCCTGACACCGACGTCAGGTATTGGTCGGAGGAATGCTACCGCGTTCTGGGTTTTGATCCACGGGATGGTTTGCCCCGAATGGAAGAATTCATCCAGCGAATTCATCCCGACGATCAACCGGCATTCCGTGAATCTGCCAAGAGGGCCAGGCATAGCAAGCTGGACGAAGAAGTGGATTATCGCATTGTGCATCCAGGTGGCGCCGTCAGGGACATTCACAGCATTGGTCATCCTGTTTTCAGCCCGTGTGGCGATCTTATTGAGTACACGGGCACTGTGATCGACGTCACTGAGCGTAAGCGAGCAGAGGAGGAACTGCGCAGAAGTGAAATGGACCTCCGGCAGATGCTGGAGCTCGCACCTCAACAGGTTGCGGTATTTGGACCCGCTGGCGAACGTCTCTATGCCAACCGCATTGGGCTCGATTATCTCGGCCTTAGTCTTGAAGAGTGGCGGGAAACACCCGGAAATTTTTTTTCGTCCCCGTTTTTTCATCCTGATGACCGGGAACGGGCGGCGCGCGCTTTTCCCGATAGTACTCGCTCCAGTGGCTCCGCTTACGGGTTGGAGTTGCGGGTGCGGGGAGCAGATGGGAATTATCGCTGGTTTCTAGTTCGTTTCAATCCGCTGCACGACGACAAGGGACAAGTCAAGCGTTGGTATGTTGCGCTAACGGATATTGATGAACGCAAGGGCGCTGAGGAGAGGCTTCAGCAGGAAAACGTTGCCCTTCGCGAGGAGATCGATAAGGCTTCGATGTTTGAAGAGATTGTTGGAACCTCTCCCGCTTTGAAAAGCGCACTCTCGCGCATTTCCAAAGTCGCGCCGAGTGATTCTACGGTCCTCATCACGGGTGAAACAGGCACAGGCAAAGAGCTTGTTGCACGTGCTATCCACCGTCGATCGGATCGCACCTCGCGGGCATTCGTTAGCGTGAACTGCGCGGCAATCCCGCGTGACCTGATCGCTTCGGAGTTGTTCGGCCATGAAAAGGGTTCCTTCACGGGCGCGACCCAGCAGCGCTTAGGTAGGTTTGAATTAGCAAATGGCGGTACGCTCTTCCTGGACGAAGTCGGAGAACTTCCAGCCGAGACCCAAATTGCCCTCCTGCGTGTTTTGCAGGAGCATGAGTTTGAGCGTGTCGGCGGGACACGCCCGATACGCGCTGACGTTCGGGTGATCGCCGCCACGAACCGTAACTTGCAGGCCGCTATCAGCGCTGGGTCTTTCCGCAGCGATTTGTTTTATCGGCTGAATGTCTTCCCGATTGAGATACCTTCTCTTCGAGAGCGAAGAGAGGACATTCCTCTGCTGGTGGAATACTTCATCGATCGCTATGCGCGAAAGGCTGGAAAGAACATCAGGGGCGTGAACAAGAACACGCTCCAGTTGCTTCAGTCGTATCCTTGGCCCGGAAACATACGCGAATTACAGAACATCATCGAACGGTCTGTAATCGTGTGTGAAACAGAGAATTTTTCGGTGGATGAGAGTTGGCTGTCGCGGCAGCCTGTTGCAACGGAGCCGAAAAACCAGCCAGATCTGCCTCGCAAGCTTGCTGCCCAGGAGAAAGAGATGATTGAAGCTGCCCTGCGCGAAAGCCGAGGACGGGTGTCCGGACCGTCCGGCGCTGCAGCTAAGCTCGGCATCTCGGGATCTACCCTGGAGACGAAGATCAGGTCACTAAAGATCGACAAGAATCGGTTCAAAACTGCGGGTCCCCTCTCAAATCATAGTTGAATAGCCTCCCCGAGTCCCCAAAATTAAATTGCGCAATTCCGCCAATTTGTGGAAATCCACAACTCAGAGATGTAGTAAGCAGCCTAATTTCAATGGCTTGAAATTGGCGCTGTAATTGCCATTACAAGTGTGTGTGAAGGACGTCACGGTGGTCGGAATTTTGGAGAGGATGGATGCTGAAGCTCACGAGGGCAGCGAACGGAGAGGTGGTCATTAAGCTGAGCGGTCGGATGGACGCAGAAAACCTCGGCGAGTTGGAGAAGTTGATCAGCGCAGAATCGGACGGTCGCCGCATCGTCTTGGACTTGAAAGACCTAACGCTTGTGGATCAAGACGCCGTCAGTTTTCTTAGGCGTTGCGAAGCAGACAGCATCACTCTCAAGAATTGCCCAGCGTACATCCGCAGGTGGATCACGGGAGAATGACGATGAACAGAGAACCCAGAATGGCCAATGAGCACTCGGCACCGATGCCACAGTGTTCCGAGAGCGGCGTGAGTGTGCGTTACGAAACCAAGGTTTTCTCGCTTTGGGATCGAAAAGCATGGGCCGAAGTAGCTCACGCTTACATGTATGAAATTTCCTGGATACCGGAGCGACAGTGCTGGCGGAGTTTCCTGTGCTCCGTCAGCAAGCTGGGCTGAAGAGTTTGATCGCGGTACGGGTTTTTCGAGTCACGACAGTGAAGGAGATGTTATGGCAACTGCAACGGAATCGGCCCACAGCAAGAAATTGGACACGAAACAGCGGAGCTCGACGTCGCGTCATTTCGAGGAGGAATTGCGGCAGCGAGTCGTTGGGCAGAATGAGGCCGTGCAAGCGCTGGTCGATCTGTATCAGGTTTTCTGCGCGGGCCTGCACTCTCCCGGCCGCCCGGTGGGAAACCTACTATTTCTAGGACCGACCGGTTCAGGAAAAACTCGCACGGTCGAGGCCGCCGCCGAGATTTTGTTCGGAGACAGCCGGGCTGTGATCAAGGTGGATTGCGCCGAATTTCAGCACTCGCACGAAATCGCCAAGCTGATTGGCTCACCCCCGGGATATCTGGGTCACCGCGAAACACAGCCACTCATCACTCAAGAGGCGCTGGCCGCAAGCCATCGCGATGGGCTGAAGCTAAGCTTTCTTCTGTTTGACGAAATCGAAAAGGCGAGCGACGCACTGTGGCAGTTGCTGTTAGGGATCCTGGATAAAGCAACGCTTACGTTAGGCGACAATCGGCGAACGGATTTGTCGCAGACAGTGATCTTCCTGACCTCGAACTTAGGAGGCAGTCAGATCGCCGACCTGATGCACGGGGGTATGGGATTCATCCAGCCAAAGGACAAGGCGAGCACGGGATTGCAGGAGAAGGTGCAGAGGACCGCCGTAGAGGCGGCAAGACGGAAGTTCTCGCCAGAGTTCATGAATCGGTTGGACCGGGTGGTGGTGTTTCATCCGCTCAAGCGCGCGGAGCTTGATGAAGTGCTGGAGATCGAACTCAGGCAAGTGCAAACACGTGTGCTGCACTCAACTACACGGCCCTTCTTCTTTCGAATCACGAGCGAATGCCGG
>DATMQI010000237.1:0-27738 GCA_035567135.1 Terriglobales bacterium | reverse complement strand
CAAGCAGGTTGCCCCCGCTTTGCGTGTGCGAAAAGGCCCGAGCAATGGTGCGACGGAGCAGCCGACAAAGAAGCTTGCAGCCGGGGTCGAGTCCACGGCTTCTGTGCGCGCAGTGAAGGCATGATCGTCCATTCAATTTCGGGGTGGTGCAAGAACGGTGCTTCGCACCGGAAGAATTTTGACACTCCACCCCTGAAAGGGAGCTGTTTAGGTTCCTTCGGAACCCAATGCTGGTCCCTATGACAACAAAGAACTTGTCGGATCGAGGAAACTTGTTAGGTTCCTGCCTCCGGCAGAGAAATGAGCGCCCTGATGCTACCTAATCATTCCGAAACAGACAGGAAAAAAGGGTCGGTGCGAGGCCGGGAAAGCCGCAATCGGTCACTCAATACTAAGTTGACAGCGACCGAATTTGCGGCAGTCGAGAGGGCGGCTGCAGCCAACGGGTGCGCCCTGGGCGAATGGGTTCGCGATGTGATCCTGCAGAAGTTGCGCGGAGGATCGGCCAGTGATCCATCTCTAGCGGAGATTCTCGGAGTCCGCCTGCTCCTGGTAAATGTGTTGCGGCCTCTGGCCGCAGGCCAGAGACTCACGCCGGAGGCATTCGACAAACTGCTCGACGAAATCAGCGAGGCGAAGCACCAACTGGCCGGGAAGTTGGCTACTTCCGCAGGAAGGAAATAGCCGATGGCAATGACAAAATGGGGACGCAAAGAAACCATCATCTGGCCGCCGCACAGCCCGATTTACACGTATGGCGCAGTCTTCATGGCGGTCGTTCTTGCCGGACTATTTCTTTACTGCCGGTTCAGCTTCGGCAGCAGCCCACTGCAGCGTTTCTATACGCCGATCTACATTCGATCCACCGTTGCCAGAGCAATCGGAGGAAACCGGAGAGACAACTACCGGATGCTCATGGTAGGCGCCCAGGGAATTCGACCGCGTCTGGCGACGAATGCCGACGTGACAGGAGGCGAGACGCCGCAACCGGGCGGCAAGTCCATCCCGCTTGCGCTCTCACGGGCCGCCTTGCAGCGCAGCTACGTTCTTCTTTACCTGGGACCCGAGCAGAACTACATCGACGCTTCTTTGAATTCCTACCTTAGAAGCACGGTTTACGGCGGTGACAGTCTTTTCGATCTCTACAAGCTTCCACTGCTTTTCGGTCTGGCATCACTGGCCATCCAGCTCCCGTTTTCCATTGCCAAGGACGTTCGACGGCGCAGGGCCCTCAGATACGGACGACGCTTGAAAGGCCCCGAGTTGATGACTCCGCGGGAGTTCAACCGGAGGGTTGGAGGAGATGGCATCGGCATCAAGACCGACGAGATGAAGATGATGATCCGCATACCGGAACGGGCGGAGGCACAGCACATGCAGATCATCGGAGATACCGGCGCCGGCAAGACCGCGATCATGCTGCAGATCCTTCGGCAGATAAAAACTCGTGGCGATTCAGCGATTGTCTACGACCCCGCGCGGGAATTCATCCAGCGTTTTTACGACCCAAAGAATGGTGACGTGATCCTGAATCCGCTCGATAAGCGGTGCCCTTATTGGGGGCCCGCGGAGGAGTTGCGCCGTCGCTCCGAGGCAAAGGCTTTGGCTGTGTCCCTGTTTCAGCCACCGCAGAACCAGAAAGGTGAGTTCTTCATCGAGTCCCCACAGAAGATATTTGCCTTCCTGATGGCCTATGGCCCGACCCCGGATGAACTGGTCAAGTGGATGTCGGACCCGCAGGAAATCGACCGAAGGCTGAAAGGAACTGAACACGCTCACCTGATCGACCCGAAGGCGGAGCATCAGCGTGCTGGTGTTCTTGGCTCGCTTGGACTAGTCGCTGACAGCCTCCGTCTCCTCCCGAAAAAGGGTGAGGGAAATGGCGAATGGTCGGCCACAGAGTGGGCCGAAACACGACAGGGATGGATCTTCATCACTTCACTCCCGGCGGAACGTGAGGCACTCCGTCCGCTCCAAAGTCTTTGGATCGACCTGCTCGTCTTGCGTCTCCTAAATGAGCCGAAGGACGGACAAAAGCGGGCATGGTTCGTGATCGACGAGTTGGCGAGCTTGCAAAAGCTCCCTCAACTACACACAGCGATTACGGAAAACCGAAAAAGCAGGAATCCGGTCATTCTGGGTTTCCAGGGCAAGGCCCAATTGGAATACCTTTATGGCCATCTGGCTGAAGTCATGCTTTCCCAACCGGCAACCAGCATTTGGCTGAAGACGAAGGAACCGAGTGCTGGCGAGTGGGTCAGCAAATTCATCGGGAAAGTCGAGATCGAACGGCTACGCGAAACCCACTTCGACGGCTCCCGCGCTGGGCGAAACTTCGCGCTGGACCGGCAGATTGAACCGCTTGTAATGGAGTCCGAAATCTCCGGACTCCCGGACCTCCATGCCTACATGAAGTACGAGAACTATGTGACACGCTTCTCATTCCCGTACTTCGAAATGCCGGTTGTCGCGAGTGACTTCAACCTCCGCGATACGCCCGAGGACAAGCTTCCCTACGATCCGAAAAACATCGGAACGCCTAAGTCCCAGGCGCGCCCACTTGAGATCAAGCCGGAGCCAAATGTGCCCATGCCGTCGCAGCGAAAAGCGCCCCGGGCGGCAACCGAGATACCCCAGCGGGAGACCGAACTTGAGACGAACGTAAACGCCCAACAAAGCCTCAATCTTCGAGGATAGTAACTGCCATGCTAACCATTTCCAAGCCACTCTCCGCTGGCCAGGCACAGACCTACCACCAGAAGGAGTTCACCGCGAAAGAGCAGAACTATTGGTCGCAACGGGGCGTCATCGCAGGCGAATGGCAAGGGCGACTGGCCGCTCAGCTCGGTCTGGCCGGGATGGTGTCCGGAGAGGACTTCGCGAAACTCAGCCAGGGCCAGCATCCACAGACGGGCGAGCAGCTGGTGCGCCAACGAGCGTCCTATGAATATCAAGATGCCGATGGCAAGACCATCAAGACGATGGAGCACCGAGCCGGGTGGGATGCGACCTTTTCTGCGCCCAAATCTGTCTCGCTGACCGCGCTTGTCGGCGGCGATCAGCGCGTCCGCGAAGCACATCGGGAGAGCGTAAGTGTTGCCCTCGACCAGCTCGAACACTATACGCAAGCCCGCATCGGCGGCAATCATCCGCCCGAGACTACGGGCAGATTTATCGCCGCGAAGTTCGAGCACGATACCGCCCGCCCCGTCGATGGCTACGTCGCGCCACAACTGCACACACACGCGGTCGTTTTTAATGTCACCGAGCGCGACAATGGCCAGCCGCGCGCGATTCAGCCGCAGAGCCTCTTCGCCTCCCAGCAATTTGCCACGGCCATCTATCAATCCGAGTTGACGTACCGCCTCCGCCAACTTGGTTACGAAATTACGACAGGGCGGAGCGGTGCCCCGGAGATTAAGGGATACACACAGGAATATCTCGACGCATCCAGTCCTCGGAGCCAACAAATTCGTGAATACCTCGAACGCACGGGCCGCTCGGGAAAGGAAGCTGCCGAGATCGCTGCGCACTCGACACGTGACCGCAAGGAGATTCATTCACCGGGAGAAGTAATGGCTGCGCACCGGAGGCTGGCGGCGGACTTCGGAAACCAGGCGGACGCTGTTGTCCGCGCAGCGCAGGAACGGTCGCAACATCATGAGAAGCCCGTGAATTCATTGGACCGTGTTCGAGAGTCTCTAACCTTTTCTCGTGACAAGAACTTCGAGCGCGAGGCGGTCGTGGACGAACGTGCGCTGATCCGCGACGGTCTTCGTCGCGGAATGGGGGAGATCACCCATGTCCAGGTCCGCACCAATCTTGACGCCCGCTTGGCTTCGGGCGAGTTTCAGATCGTCGAGCGGCCTCAGGGCGTTCCGGGCCGTCAATTCACCACCGCGAAGACCATCGAAGCGGAACATGACATTCTTCGTCGGATGCGTGAGGGCCAAAACCATGTCGAGCCGGTTCTTTCGCGTGCGCAAGCCATCGCCCTTGCCGACCAGCACTCGCATCTGAACGAAGCACAGAAGGCAGTTGTCGAAGATGTTCTAAGCTCGCGGGACCGCATCCAGGGAATCCAAGGCTTTGCCGGCACGGGGAAGACAACCACGCTCACCGTCCTACGGAGCGCCGCGGAAAGGCAGGGCTATCAGGTCGAGGGTTTCGCACCGACCTCCCGCGCTGCGCGCCAACTGAATGAGGCGGGCATCGAGGCCCAGACCCTGCAAGCCTTCCTCGCCCGAACTCCGAATTCTGACCTGCGAGACCCAAAGAACTTCTACTTTGTCGACGAATCGAGCCTCTCCAGCACCAATCAAATGCGTGAGTTCCTTGCCCGGCTTGGCTCAGATGACCGTGTACTTCTGATTGGCGACATCCGCCAGCATCAGGGCGTCGAAGCGGGCCGCCCGTTCGAGCAATTGCAAGAAGCCGGAATGCGCACGGGGCGACTCGATGAGATCGTTCGCCAGCAAGACCCAGCTCTGAAATCTGCCGTCGAACTGCTGGCTACAGGCCAAGTTTCTGCCGCGCTCGATGCACTCCAACAGCAGGGCCGTGTGAAGGAAATTCCAAACGGGGAAGAACGCATCCGCGCCATTGCCAAGAGCTACGTTGGATCTCCCCAGAACAGTCTCATCGTCTCACCAGACAATGCTTCCCGTCGCGATCTGAACGTCGTGGTTCGCCAGGAGTTGAAGCTCAATGGAACCTTAGCCTCGGAGGACCATGCTTTCCGGGTCCTTGTTCCGCGGCAGGACATGACGGGTGCCGAACGCTCCTGGGCAAATCACTACGAGGTCAACGACGTAATTCGCTACACCCGTGGCAGCAAAGCGATCGAAATCGGGGCTGGAGCCTACGCGTTGGTTGTCGCAATCGACCCAGCCGTAAACCAGCTCACGGTTGAGAAAGCGAACCACGAATTTGCTACCTACGATCCCCGCCGACTCACCGGCGTCAGCGTCTATCAAGAAATCGAACGTGAGTTCTCCGTAGGCGACCGCGTCCAGTTCACCGCCCCAGACAAATCGCTTGGCGTCGCCAATCGCGACCTCGCGATCATCGAGGCCATCCATCCCGGTGGTCGGCTTTCTGCACGCCTCGACAACAACCGCCAGATCGAGTTCAGCGCCATCGAGCATCGTCATTTCGACCACGGCTATGCCGTTACCAGTTACAGCTCTCAGGGACTCACTGCCGAACGCGTTCTCGTTCACGCTGACACTAGGGTCCACCCGGATCTACTCAACGCCCGGTTCGGCTACGTTTCCATCTCCCGCGCTAGCCACGAGGCCACGCTCTTTACCGACGACATGGCAAAACTCGCGCCCCAATTGGGAGCTGACGTCTCGAAGACCTCCGCTCTGGAAATGAATCAAGCCTCATCCATCGCCCAGGGAATTGGGCTGGCGTTGTGAAAGTGACGACTTTGGAATAGCCGAAGATGTCCAATAAGTCATCACATTTAAACGTCTTTCAAGACATAGAAACAACGGTAGTTATGCTATGTGATGCATGAAACGTTAGTAAAATAATTGACAATTCAGACCGTGAAGAGTAAGGTAACTGTGGAGGATCATAGGAAATGCGGACGAGCACGCTTGAGCAGTTGAAGCGACATCTTCGGCCTGGACGCGTGTACCGCAGAGAAGACCTTCTGCCTTGGTCCCAAAGTGTCGATCGACACCTCAAAGAACTCACTGTCGACGGGACCCTCCAAAAGCTCCGTACGGGCTTGTACTACAGCCCTCGCAAATTTGAATTTGGAGAGGCTCCCGCGGACGAGCACGAGCTGGTCAAGGCATTCTTGAAAACAGACCATTTTGTCGTTACTTCACCGAATGCCTATAACCAGTTGGGACTCGGGACAACGCAGCTCTACAACAAACGGGTTGTCTACAATCAGAAACGGCATGGGACATTTCCGCTCGGCAATCGACTGGTCACTTTCGAGCGCCGTATGAATGTTCCAAGGCAGCTCTCTCCCGAGTTTCTGCTGGTCGATCTTGTTAATGAACTAGGCGACCTTGCGGAGGATCGGGACGCCGTTCTTTCTCGCGTTCGCGAAAAGGCCAAAGAGATGAACCCGAAAAAGCTTTCGCGGGCGGTCTCTCTCTACGGCAAATACTCCACGCAGAGGAAGTTTCAGGAGATGCTGCAACATGCCGCCTGAGTCTTTCCTGCACGAGAGGGATGACTTTAAGGCCCTTATCGAGACCATTGCTGATAACGAAAAGATCAATGATCCGGCGCTCGTGGAAAAAGACTACTGGATCATGCACGCCGTCTTTGGGCTTAAACAGCTTGGCTTAACGTTTGAGCTCAAGGGCGGCACTTCGCTTTCCAAAGGCTTTGGAATCATCCATCGCTTTTCCGAAGACATCGATGTTCGTATCGAACCATTCGATGGACTACAGGTCGACACGAATCCAAATCACGAGAAGCCCCAGCACATCGAGTCGAGGCGAGTGTTTTATGAAAAGCTGCGGGACAAGATCAAGATCCCAGGGATTACCGCCGTCGAGAGGGACAGGACATACGATGACGAAACGCTCAGAAATGCTGGACTCAGGCTAAGCTACGAAACCCACTTTGGTTCAATCGCTGGTCTCAAGGATGGAATTCTCCTCGAAGTCGGATTCGATCAGACCACCCCGAACCGCGCCGTCACAATCTCCTCTTGGGTCGTGCAGTTCGCCGATGCTAGGAAACTTCAATACGCAGACAACCGAGCCCTCGACATCCCTTGCTATAACCCCGAATACACCTTCGTGGAAAAGGTCCAGGCTGTGGTTCGAAAATACGGCCAGTTCAAGGGAACGGGGAAAGTCCCAACAAATTTCCTGAGACACTACTACGATATCCACCAACTTCTCGACATCGGAGCCGTGCAGCAATTCATCGGGACTCCGGAATACCTGGCCCACAAAGAGAAGCGCTTCAAGTCTTTGGACCAAAACGTTGCAAAAAGCGGAGCCTTCACGATCGATGACGAGAACATTCGGAAGCAATTCGAAGCGGAATATTCAAAGACGGCTCCGCTCTACTATCGTGGCCAGATTCCATTGGACAAAATCCTCGCGCGCATTCAGCAAGACCTCGCTCGTCTCTAACCTTTAGAGCGGCCGTGCTTGGCCCACGGCAAGGTATTCATCTGCGGCCGATCAGTCGGCAAACGTCGAAGCCAACGGAAACATCAAAAGTTTGCTGGAAAAGTGCGCCAAAGGTGTGCTGATCCTGGCTTATCTCGGTCGCGACAGTCGCAATAGACGGAAGTGCCACTATCCTACGATTCAACTCTAAAACGCAGCACTCGGACCCGGTTGACAATCAACGATGTGCTGATATCGTTAAAGCGATTCGGCGAAGCGAAGGATGAAGGCTATTCTGGCTTCTCATCTAAGGGGGCTTCCGCTCGCTGATTTCCCCTATAGGCGAAGTGTGTATCGGTTTGGGCACAGGAATAAATGTTAGCCCGCATACAATCCGAGTGCTTCCCGGCAGGTCGATCTGCAGTGTCGTCCATCTCTAAGACGGATTACATACTATGGCGGGCCTGCGCGAAGAACGCCTGGCTGCGCATTCACAAGCCTGACGTCTACTACTCGACTGAATTGACGGAATATGAGCAGTCCGTCATGGAAATGGGAATTGAGGTGGAGCGTGTGGCTCGTGGTTTGTTTCCGGATGGGGCGATTATCAGTGGTTCACGAACGGACACGCTACAAGAGACTCGCTCACGGATCGCTTCTAACACTCACACACTGTTCCAGCCGGTATTCGAGCGAGAAGAGTGTCTGGCAGTAGTAGATGTTCTTCGACGCGAACCCGGGACGAACGACTGGTCGATCTATGAGGTAAAGTCCGCAACCAAAGTGAAAGAAGAACACGCTTATGACCTTGCTTTCCAAGTAGTCCTTCTTCGACAGTACGGAATTAGCGTCACGCGAGCCTTTCTCATTCTCCTGAATCCCGAGTACGTACGGCATGACGAGCTCGACATTCAGAAGTTATTCAACACCATTGACCTCACAACAGATGTGAACGCCCTCTCGGAGACCGTCAGTGGAGAAATGTATGAGGCGCGAAATTATCTGATGAACGAGTCTGAGCCTCATGGCCCTTGTTCCTGCATATATAAAGGAAGGTCCCGACACTGCAGCACATTCCACTATTCGAATCCAGACGTGCCGGAGTATGGAATCCACGATATTGCCCGAATCGGGAGCAGCCCGAAGAAACTCAAGGAACTGGTGAATAATGGAATTGTTGCGCTCAAGGATATTCCCCCTGACATTAAATTGACGAAGGGCCAGAGCAGTCAGCTTCGGGCTTATCGAACTGGCGAGACGATAATCGATAAAGAAGCGATCGCGAAGGAGCTGGCCGAACTTACTTTTCCGCTGCACTTCATCGACTACGAGACATTCGCGTCCGCCCTGCCCCTATTCAGGGACTTTTCGCCTTACGACCAAATTCCGTTGCAGTATTCGGTCCACATCGTTGGTTCACCCGACGAGAAACCGATACACCGCGATTTCCTGCACACAGGTTACGGCGATCCGACCGGCTCCTTCCTAGACTCCCTTCGAGAGCACGTCAGCGCATTTGGTTCAGTGATTGCTTGGAACAAGGCTTTCGAATGCCAGGTCAACGATAGCATCGGACGCAGGTCTTTACCTGCACGCGAATACATCATTGAGCTCAATGATCGTTTTTACGATCTGATGGACATCTTTTCGAAACAGTACTTTGTCCATCGAGATCTTCGCGGATCGGTTTCCATAAAAAAGGTCCTGCCAGTTCTTACGCCCGAACTCAGTTATTCAAACCTCGGAATCCAAGATGGTGCCGTGGCGTCATTGACGTGGAGCAGAATTGTCTCAGGAGAGATCGATGACGAAGAGTGTGCGCGGCTGCGCGCAAATCTGAGAGATTATTGTGCGCTGGATTCCTATGGAATGTACGCGATTTGGCGGGCCTTAACAAATCTGATTCAGAGCCACTAGATTCCGATGGATGTTCAGCTTCCAAAACTCCAAACAAAGACTCTCCGAAAGGCACCTGATCCTTCCGCTTACAAGCTTTACCGTGCCGCCCAGGAGTGGGATCTGGTAGATCCGATTCTGATCCGAGATCGCCAGGATCTAAAATCCGAGCCTAAATGGCACGATCACATCGAACCGTACTATCACCAAATCAGCAATTTGATGACTTTCTGTCGACGTCTTCCCGTCACTCTTTTGGCCGACGACGTTGGGTTGGGTAAGACCATTAGTGCGGGGTTGATTGCCAGTGAGCTGATGGCGCGACACCGAGTCTCAAAGATCCTCGTCGTGTGTCCGAAGTTGCTAATGCCGCAGTGGAAGGAGGAGCTGGAAACCAAGTTTGCAATCCCTGGCGTTGAAGCCGTCGGAAACGATCTTGTGAAAGCGAAGGTGCCGGATGGCGGTGGCGCAATTATCACGACATACCATTCTGCACGCATGTATCTCGAAGCGTTGAGCCAAGCCGGATTTGAAATGCTGATTCTGGACGAGGCACACAAGCTTCGTAATCTCTATGGCACAAACCAGCCTCCTCAGGTCGCCGAACGATTCCGGGACGCTCTAGCCAACCGCATGTTCAAGTACGTCCTTATGCTCACGGCTACGCCCCTTCAAAATCGTCTGTGGGATATCTACTCGCTCGTCGACTTGTTGTCGGTTGCGCGAGGACACCAGAATCCATTCGGTAGTGCGGGGGTGTTTGCTCGAACTTACATCGATGACGATCGGACACAAGCACGTCACCTGGCCCCCAGCATGCGTGACAGTTTCCGATCGATTGTGTACGGGTACATGTCGAGAATTCGGCGAGCGGATGCAAACCTACATTTTCCTGAGCGGGTCGTCCAACTGCACAAGGTTGATCCAGTGCCTGAGGAGCTTGAACTGATCAACGTGATTTCAAGCGCCATCCAACCCCTGAACCGGTTATCACAAATCTCGATCCTTCAAGCGGTGATCAGCAGCCCACATGCTTTGCTTGCCCAACTAAAGAAAATGGCTGCCAACGGAACGGTACCTCAGAGTCTCGCCACACGAGTGGAGGAAATTGTTAGCGGTATGAGCACAACCGCAAAGTTACGGGGCCTTGCCTCCCTAGTCGACAAACTGAGGGCAGAGCAACCTGAACGGTGGAGACTAGTGGTATTCACGACTCGCCGCGAGACACAAACGACCATCGAATCGTTTCTTCAGACACGGGGAATCACTTGCGGCTTAATCAACGGAGATTCGGGTGAACGAAACCAGCGAACGATTGCCAAGTTCAAGAAAGCCGTGCCGGAAATACATGTGATCGTTTCAACCGAGGCAGGATCCGAGGGCGTTAACCTGCAGGCAGCAAATGTTCTCGTCAATTTCGACCTTCCCTGGAATCCGATGATTGTCGAACAGCGCATCGGACGCATTCAGCGACTGGCCTCGGAGCACGCAAGCGTCTGTATCTGCAACATGATTCTTCGAGGGACTTTTGAGGAATACATCGTCGGAAGACTGATGGAGAAACTTCAGCTGGCGTCTCACGCGATCGGAGACATAGAAGCGTTGCTCGAGGCCGCGGGTATGAACGAGCAAAATGACGATGGTCTACCGTTCGAAGAGATGATCCGCCAGCTCGTCATCGCATCGCTCGCCGGCAAAGACGTCCACGAGGCAACGACGCTTGCGGAAAAGAGCATTGCCCAGGCCAAGATCGAACTTGAGAGCCAAGAAAAGAACATCGACGCGATGTTCGGGAAGATGGAGGACGCTACTGGAGAGGAGATTCCATACCCCAACTTGCCTAGCGTCTCGAGGTCAATGGGGGCGCCAGAATTCGTTCTTGCGGCGATGGTTAGTCTCGGAACTCCGCTGACTCTCGAATCTGAGGGTGTGTACGTTGCTGAACGTGACGCGAAGGTAGATCGAATCTGTTTTGACGAAGCGCATTCTTCGAATGCAATGCTCTATCGTCCCGGAACATCAGCCTTCAGCCGGCTGGTCACGAGAATGATCGATAGCGGTTTGCACCGTGCACTGGACCTCGATGAAAAACCAGGCTCTAAATCGGAACAGATGGCTAAGGAATGGGTCGAGGGCTTTGGCGGCAATTTCCATTCCATCCAAATTAGCGAAACGCTTCGATCATTCTCTGGGCTCGCTACAGTGCGGGTCCGGGCAACTGTCGGTCATGACAGCTACGAACGACTTGTAGATATCAACGTTTGCCCAGACGAATACTGGATTCCAGCCGGCTTAACCGGAGCAAGTCCCCTCTCCGACCCGCTAAAGAATCCAGAAGCGGTCGGAATAAACAGTGCTTCTGTCGTCGCGAGGGCAACACAAGATCCGGGTGTGTCTGAATTCTGTCGTTTCTACCTCGATCGGCGGGCTCAGGAAGTGGTCGCCGCAGGTGCAGACCCGCGAAGGAGGAAGAAGGTTGAAGACGACTTCACGCCTCGGTTGGACACAATTCTGGTTGGCGTGGATGGCACGGTAAGAAGGCAACTACGTCTGAAGGCACTTTTCGATCTTGGATCCGAACATGAGTACGAAACCACGATCGATGTCATTCCTGCCGACAGCTTGCGCAAGTGCCCAGAACTGTGTCGCTGCTCTGTGTCTCAGAAGATTGCTCCGGTTGAATGCTTCGCAAAATGCGGGATTAGCGGCTTGTCCGTGTTGAAGCATTTGCTTGTCAGGTCCGAAGTGAGCGAGAGGGCGGCATTGCCGGAATTCATGGAACAATGCGCTGCAACGGGCAAGCGTGCGTTGCAAGATGAACTGGAAGAATCATCCGTGACTCATCACAAGGTCCTAAAATCAATTCTGAAAACGTCAGAACTGTCCGGGAAACGCGCTGAGCCTCAATTCTTTGCAAAGTGCGAGTTCACTGGGGCGCTCGCCCTGACTGAGGAACTCGAAACAAGCCAGGTATGCGGCAAACAATATCGTAAGGACAGACAACAACGATCAATTGTCAGCGGCAAGATTGGTTATCGCGAGGAATTTGTCCAATGCGCGGAAACAGGACAGCCGCTGCTAGCTGAAGAGAGCGAGACGTGTGATGTCACCGGAAAGATCGTCGTTCCCGGCGTTTTGGTGAAATGTGAGGTTTCGAACAAAAAGGTTTTGCCATCCTTAGTTGAAAGATCCGCCCTAACAGGCAAGCGAGCTCTAAAACAGTTCTTCGTCTCAAGCAGCGTTTCAGAAGTTCGGGTACTGCAGGACGAGAGCATTGCCTCGGCGACGGGAAGATACTGTCTCCCAACCGAGGCAAAACTGTGTATGTGGAGTGGAAAGAAGATTCACCCCGATGACCTCCGGACATGTGATCTCACGCGCATTAATGCACATTTCGAATTCATGACTACGAATGGCGCATGCCGCCTGGAACCGCTGGTCAATTTGTTGAACGGTTTGCGAAGGAAGGCCGACAAACCGGAACTCTGGACCAGAATAGCTGAAGACATGTCGAGAATCGCAGATGCCAAATCGCAAGTTGAGGCTGCAATCTTGTCACCGAGCAAACAATACTTGGCTGTCTGCGTGGAAACAAAGAACTGGCTAGGTTTGAAAACTCGCCAGGCAGGTCTGTTGTACTCAATTCAAGAACAGGAAGCGATCGGCAGAATTGTCGCCGGAAAACGCGGCGCGCAGGGCTGGGCATTGGAAAAAGCATTCTAGAAGACCCCATATTGTTGTTCTTGAAAGGCATTCTAGTATTCCGACCACTAACGGCCGATCAGCCATTTTATTTGATGTACAGCAGGCTTGAGGCGACCCAGTGTGCCGGAAGCGTGTCTGAATCACCCAACCGGCAACGTGTATGCCATGAACCAAAACATTCCTAACCCTCCCCGACTTTATCCTCCCGAGGTCAGCGAGGAGCAACAAAGAGCACGGTTCTCTCGATGAATACTTGTTTTGTAACCGCCTGATGGCTACCTTTTGAAGGAGCGACTGTCACCGATCTTCCCCGCAAAGTACGCGCTTCGGTGATCTGGCCACACAGCAATTGGGTCATTGTCGGTGCTTCAAAGACGCTGCTGGCAGTAGCTGCCGCTTGGTAGGCGGATGGCTTGCCTTAGCGGGGACGACGGACTGATGAGTTCTTCGAATCTTCCGAAACAGTTGGACGCCGTTCTCTGGGATCATCAGAAGAAAGCGATCGGCTTCGCCCTGGATCGGCTACGCGGGCCGCATCCTCGCAAAGCAGCTCTGGTCCGCATGCCGACCGGCACCGGCAAGACCGGTGTGATCGCTGTCCTTTCGATTGCTATTCCCGAAACAGGTTGGTCTCTTATCCTGACGCCTTGGAAGAACCTCTGCGATCAGTTGGTCGAGGACTTGGAGACGCGATTCTGGGCCGCAAGAAAATGGAATCCCTCGACGAAACCTAAGGTCGAGCGCCTTTACCCAAAAACCCTCACTCAAGTTCTAAAGAAAACCGATGGCGACTGGATTCTGGTGGCTACCTTCGCCACGCTCGTGTCCATCTTCAAGAAGAAAAAGAAACAATATTCGGACCTTGCTGGGCGACTGGGACAAGTATTTGTCGATGAAGGACACTATGAGCCGGCGGTGGAGTGGGGCCAGGCAGTCAAACAGCTCCACCGACCGACGTTACTCCTCACCGCTACACCGTATCGAAATGACCTGAAGCTCTTTCGAGTTCACAAAGAAGACGTCTATAACTTCACTCACAAGGAGGCGGTAGCCCGCCACATCATTCGGGAAGTCACTTTTCGCTCATTAGGAGTGCCCGAACCTGGTGACAAAGGCCTAAACCGATGGTGCGAGCGGTTTGCAGATTTCTGGAAGAGCTCTGAACGAAAGAGCCTTCATAGCGAGGCTCGTGCGATCGTGTGCTGCGCAAAGATGGCGACAGTCGAGCGGGTGACCCGCATTCTCCGGGATCAGGGCCTGGACGCTGTCGGCATCCATGAGGGCTTCGCCGGAAGACGACTGAAATGGCTGATAACCGAAACGCCAGATCCCAAGAAAGTGGACTTCAAGATTTGGGTGCATCAGAACAAGCTCACCGAAGGCCTCGATGACAACCGATTCTGTGTGTTGGCAATCCTGGATCGCATCCGGAACGATCGAAAACTCATTCAGCAAATCGGAAGAGTATTGCGAACCAGTTCGCGCAAGCCGGAACGGGCGGTTGTCTTGTACTCTGAAGGCATTCCGGCGGAGCGCTCCTGGAAAAACTATCTCGAGTTCGAAGTGCAACCGAATCTGGTCGATCCGGAACGCTATCGAAAATTTCTGAATACACTCCTCAAGCAGCAGCCGGAAATGGAGTACTTCGGCAGGCGGTTTCGCCGCAAGTTCGATACGCAAAGCTCGGCCTTTTCGACGGAAATTCTCTTGCGCGCGAGTTGTATCGTGCGCCGTATGGGACAGAAGTTCGACTGGAATGAGTTCACCGATTTCACCTCCGATTTCCTGCTTCTCGAGGACTGCATTCTGTTAGGCCCAAACAGTGCGCCGGTTGTCGGACCGGAGGACTCAAGGCTCTGGGTATACGCGATCTTCGGAAACACGCCGCTGCTGATCGAGCATTCGCAGTATGAAGTGCGTCTTGGTGCTGCCGCTGCGGTTCGGCATACGGACTTATTATTCGTGGTCGACACGGAAGGCCAGTACCCGGTCGACTACCTGAGTCAATACACAAGCAAGGTCGCGCCAGACGAACTGGCACGCATCTTTACCAAAAACAAGACCACTCCAAAGGAAGTTTCGCTTCAAAATCCATGGCCGGCGGGCCCCAGCGTGAAGAGTTCGACCATTCACGCCGACGACCTCGCAGAAACGCCGGCTCAGTTGTCAGACGCCGTTCTTGTCTGCTCCACGGTCCGGGCCAACGTCGGATCTGATGGTCCAGGATCCATTCGTCGTCATTATGCCGGTTTTCAGAGAGGCCGCTTGTCCGAAGAATTGCGTAGCACGGATAGATCGGCGTTCAGTTTGCAGGAATATGTAAATTGGACCCAGGAACTCAGCAAGCGAATTCTCGCGGCGAACCGCCAGCCTCCCGAGTTCTTCAGTCGATATTTGTCCCCGACTCTTCCACCAACCCCGATAACACCGAAATATCTCGTCTTCAATGTATTTGGCAGCGAGTTTGGACTCGAAGACATCGAGGGGAACCCGATTGAACTTGCCGACTCGATTGTGGAGATTACCGAAAGGGTGGATTCGCAAACGGGAGAGTTGCGTTGGGATTTTGAAGTCAACTATCGGAACCTCGCGGCTCCGGATCGACAGGCCAGGAGCGCGAGCGCATCCCTAGCATACAATCCTGGCGGATCTCGATTTCGAATACAGGGTGCAAGCCTCAATTCTGAAATCCTCGTGCTCAAGGAGGACTCGGAAGAAGGAGACGGGTTCGTAACGTACTTGAACAATCACGATGACTTGTTCACCGTGGCGCTTGATCGACCTGATGTCTTTTACACTGCCCAATCTTTCTACCGACTGGACTACAGCCACGCTGAAGCGCGCCTCGCAAGCATGTTGATGCCCGTGCACTCGCTTGCGACCGTGACCAGCGAAAAGGGCAAACCGGGGAAGAAGAAAACCAAATGGGATGCGTCAAGTATCTTCCATCTGATCGATTCGCTCGGAAGTGCCGGGCTAGTTCATCGCAACTTTGGAACTCCTGAACTCGTGCTGTGTGATGATCTCGGCACGGAGTCAGCTGACTTCGTTTGTGCAAATTTTACCAACCGAAAGATCGCATTCATTCACGCTAAAGATGGCGAGGACCACACCGTATCCGCTTCGGCGCTCCACGTCATCGTTGCGCAGGCGCAGAAAAATCTCTCCTTGATTTCTCGCGGCGGATCAGTTCCCAAACATGTCGCCCGATGGAATCGGGAATCCAAGTGGGGGAAAACGAATATTCGACGTTGGCGGTTGGGCGCCAAATCTTTGCCGACTAAGATTGATCTCTGGAAGAGGATCCGATCTGAGATTCTCGATCATCCCGATGGTAAGAAGGAAGTATGGCTAGTCCTGGGACGGACTTTGGACAAAGCCGCCCTGCTTGATCAATTGCAGACACCCGCACTTCGCACTGCCATTACAGGGCAGGTTGTGCACCTTTTGTCGCTTCTCCATGCGAACTGTGCGCAACTGGGAGTTGTTCTTCGCGTATTCTGTCAGTAGTGGCCTGCCGTTTGGCGCAGTCTTTAAATCTCTATGACGACTCAAGGCAAGGGCGAGGTTGCTCACCATCTGGTGGTAAGTCTTAATGTGACGGGTGGGTTCTTGGCGGGCGTGCAATTGGACTTCGCCGACGGCCTGAATTGCCTGATCGGAGGCCGCGGGGCCGGAAAGACGACCGCCCTCGAGTTTCTTCGATTCGGACTTGGGCTCATGCCCGACCTAAAGGCGAATCCACAGCGGTATCGTGCCATCGAGGCGTTGGTCAAAGCAAATCTTGGAAACGGGCAACTCACGATCGAACTTCGCACGAAGACGAATATGCGCTACACCGCGGGCCGTAGCGCTCATGAGAGTGTTCAAGTTCTGAACGAAGCAGGGACAGCTGTTCCCATTTCTCTCGATCGCGATCAAATTTTTGGTGCAGATGTTTTTAGTCAGAACGAAATCGAAGAGATCGCATCGAGTCCGGCCGCTCAGCTGGAGCTTCTCGACCGTTTTCAAGAACGCGAAGCTGTAGCGATTGACCGTGAGTTGGAACAGCTTCAACACCAGCTCGACCAATCAAGTCTCGATCTACGTCGCATTGATGAAGAGGTGGACGACGCAAGGGGTCGGGCGTCGGAGTTGCCCGTTGTCCTGGAAAAGCTTAAAGGCATTGCCGAAGCTGCTGGCCCAGACGCTAGTCGAATCAACGTGGCACATGCAGCAAAGAGCTTACGTGCCCGCGAAGAAAAAGTGCCAGGGCTGATCATCGCTGCTCTCCAAAAGCTAGTAAGAGAAATCCGATCGAACCAATCTGCGTTTCAAGCCGGCGTCGACGCTCAACTCGATATTCAAGTTCGACAAGGTGCCAATCGCGAACTCTTTCAAGCGCTCCAGGACGACATTGAAAACTTTGCACGCCGTCTTGCGGTTACCTTGGAGTCAATTGAGAACCAGGCACGAGTTGTTGAGGAACGCATCCGGACACATGAGACTGTCCTTGCTGAACGGCATGCCGTCCAGGAAGCTGAGTATCGAACCATCATCGCAGCCTCAGAAGAACAAGGAGAACGGGCCGCCGAGCGGTTGGCACTGCAAACCGCACTTGCGAACTGTCAATCTGCCGCCAATGAACAACTGGCCAAAGAACAACAACGGCAGGGGATGACGAGGATTCGTTCAGATTTGCTGAAGCGCGCTTCGGAGCTACGCGATCAACGCTTCGCACTCAGAAAGCGGATCGCCGAGCGGCTCTCCAGCCAATTTCCGAGCATTCGTGTCACCGTGAACCAGGCAGGCGAATTGCATGATTACCAAGAGGTTGTAACAGATGCTCTCAAGGGTTCGGGCGTCAAGCAGGGAGTTGCAGCAGAACGATTGTGCCAGGTGTTCTTGCCAACCGAGCTAGCCCACGTCGTGGCAAACAACGACCTCGATGCTCTCATGCAGCGCTCGGGATTCGACGAAGAGCGCTCTAAAAAGATCTTGAGCACACTACGTAGTGGAGGTACTCACTATACGATAGAAACGGTCGCTCTTGATGATCGACCCTGCATCGAACTTCTAGACGGAGACACTTTCAAAGAATCAACACGCCTGTCGACAGGGCAACGATGCACAACAATCCTTCCGATCTTGTTGGCTCAAAGCGAGCGGCCCCTGTTAATTGATCAGCCTGAAGACAATCTCGACAATGCTTTCGTTTACGAAACGATCGTTCGAGCGCTGCGAACGATCAAAGGCAGCCGCCAAGTAATTTTCGTCACTCACAATCCGAACATACCCGTCCTTGGTGAGGCCGAACGTGTCTTTGTGTTCTCATCCGACGGCCAACACTCGACTCTTAAGCAAGTTGGAACAGTCGACGAATGCAGAGAACACATTGAGAGAATTCTAGAAGGCGGTCGTGAGGCATTTCTACTAAGAAAAGCCCGCTATGGCCACTGAAGGGGTTAGGTCGCACCGACACTTGCTGGCCGCGCTTGACGCACTGGATTGGTCTGTTGCACTTCAGGCGGTCGCGGCCGCCGACGCGCGCATACGCGGCTCCATCGTTGGCGACCCTGAAATCGAGGAGATTGTCGCGAAGCTCATCGCCCTGGCGAGTCATACCAAGTGGGAAGTTCGTAGGGCGGTCGCAAACGCCGCCGCACACGCGCCTCACCCAACATTCGAGGAGGTCCTAGCGAAGCTCGCGCTCGATGACAATAGCCGCGTTCGGCAAGCGGCCGAACAAGCCGCCCTTCGACGGCGTGACTCGCGCCACGCGAGCACGCTCGGCAAACAACACGAAGATCGAATCAATTCGATACTGGACGGCATCGAAGTGCGTTTCGGCCCGAGGGGTCGCGACGCGGTAAAGCGTGCGGCAGAACAAATTGCGAATACTTTCGCTCGCGAACTTTACCACGAGGTAATCAAGCTTCTGTCACCGCTGGCCCTGTCAGCCGATCGTCTAAAAATGCGGCTTTCCGCCGGCGATGTTCCGCCCGAGACCCTTGCAGATGAAGCCGAACGCATCGGGCGGCGTGTGACACAGCTCCGCCGCGTATTGGAGGCCATGCGCACTTATACTGCACAGCCGGCACTCGAATTCAAGACGGAGGTGCTGCGAGAGGTCATCCAAGAGGGGGTCAGCGTGGCGCTTGAGAGCGATGTGGACAAATCGCGCCGGCCATCGATCGACATTAAGGTGCCGTCGAATGTCGTTGTCGATGTAGTCCGCGCGCGCCTGGTTCAGGCTCTCACCAATATCTTGATGAATGCGATTGAGTCATATCGAGATATCGATTCTCTGAAGCCGATCGAAATAAGCGCTGACGTCCTGGGGGCGCTCGTTACAGTGAGCGTGTCAGACTCCGGATGTGGCATGTCCTCTGAGGTACAACGTGACGCGT
This sequence comes from Terriglobales bacterium, assembly GCA_035567135.1. Lineage (GTDB taxonomy): Bacteria > Acidobacteriota > Terriglobia > Terriglobales > Acidobacteriaceae > JABDBE01. Next base: position 8,651 of record DATMQI010000237.1, on the reverse strand, counting down.
TCACCCTCTTCGCAACCAGTAAGCCCAATGGTACGGGCTTCGGCTTACCACTGGCAGTCAAGATCATCGAGTCTGAGCACGGTGGTCGGCTCAACGTCGATAGCGTGAAAGGGCGGGGCACTATCGTACGCATGACCATCCCACTTCATCGCCGAGTCGATCCCGCATGAAACAACGACACATTGCACTGGTGGTGGAGGACGAGAAGGAAATAGCAGAAGAGCTCGTTGAGATTCTGTCCTCAGTCGACTGCGAAGCGGTCGTTACAGACAATCGTGAGGGAGCCTTAGCAGAGCTCCAGAAGAAGTCTTTCTGTTTGATACTGCTGGATTTGCAGATCAAAAGTGTCGGCGACTCAATTAAAGGTCATGTGGAATACGGCAAGGCTCTTTTGCGTACGATTCGACAGAGGTACCACGATCACAACGGGACGGCTTTCTGGTTACCCGTGATCATTGTCAGTGGATTTGCGCGTGAGCGTGACGAAGCTGTTGACGTCATGAAGGACGGCGCGAGCTGTGTTATTCACAAACCATTCGAGAGTCGGCAAGTTTCCGAGCGGTTACGACAGGCCCTCGAAGATAGTGGCCGTGAAACACACCAGCAGTGTCATGAGTCACTGCAAACGCAGAGTCCAAATCTGAAAAACGGGATCGAGATCGCGATTCCAGGTGACCGAATTGGGCGCCGAACGCGCGTGACAGTTGGGGCTAAAACAATCGAACTCCCTGATTTCACACTGAAGGTGCTTTTGCATCTCATGGTTGCTCAACGAAAGGGAGAACCAGTTAACAAGCGTGACATGGGTGCGAGGGATGATCAAGGCTTTAAGGGTATTTCCGTGTTACGCAATGAGCTCAAGCCGATTCTGGGAAGCGCAGACATCATCAAAAGCCACTATCACGGCAATTACAGCTTCAAGGCAGGTGTGACGATAGGTGAGTGCGCCGTCGACAAGCTACTCGCGATCGGGGACAAGACGATATCAGACCTCGCCAAGCTACTTTAGAATCAGGTATTTGGGACACGCCAAAAAGTGTGAAGGAAACTCTGGAGATTTTCCGACACACCACCGCCGTCGCAATAAATAGCCATCACCCTTAGAGTCGTATCAGGGCCCGACCGCTGAGACGGCGCTGCCATCGTGTTTCGGTTGCAGGTCCTTCTGTTCGAGGAGGTCTGGAAAAATGCCTAACTTTAAGGAACATCTCGGCATAAGTGCCCTTGTCAGCAGTGGCACGTATTTGGCGATGTGCCGCTATTACGACCGCAACCCAAATCTCGGAGAGCTTCTAGTCTGTGCAGGCATTGGAATCGGCGCCGGCGCCGCTCCCGATTTTTTCGAGCCGCCCACCAATCCCCACCACCGTGCGTTAGGACATAGTATGGCGCTCGGCACAGCTCTGACAAAATTTGCGATCACACACAGCAGTCGGGAAAATGGGAATTGGGACGAGTTTCTGAAAATTGTGGCGGCTGTTGCGTGTGTCGCGTACCTTGCCCACCTGATCGGCGACGCGCTCACGCCAAACAGTTTACCCGTGCTCGGTCGGTAGAGCTAAACAAAGAGGGAAGAATGACGGTCAAGATCACGTGCATCAACAAATCGGGTGGGTACCATGCAGATCCCCACCATGCCATTTCCCTTCTGGGATGGAAAAATGAAACGACTGGAGAAACTGGCAAGAGCACTCGAATCGAAGTGTACGAGTGGATCAAGGACAAAGGGGGAGCCGCCTACGTCATCGACTCTCGTGGCAACAAGGCACTAGTCGGAACCCGCGAACACTCTAACGGCACAAAGTATTTGCAGACTCACGCGGATCGCGTCTGGACAGACAATCTGTTGGCTTTACCGGAGTGCGGATGATCAATCGTGCGCGAATTAAAAAATACCACCGTTGCTCAATACCGCGGCGTGGTGCTGGACACAAAGTATCACGAAATGTGGTGATGACCGAGAGAAATGAATGCCAAACTCGCTCCGATGACCCTTGTCGCGATCGTGAAGGAGTGATCCGCCACAAGCGTAACGACACAATGATGCGTAGGCTGAGCAAGAGCAGCGGAAGAGAGTCGCTCTTGAAGATTCTGTAGGAAGAGAGGTAGCCATGACCATAGGCACACAGCTGCTCGGCGGTCCATTTTCATCAACGCAAATCGGCCATTCCGACATTGCGGATTTTGCCGCGGACTGCGTCAACCTCACGCGTGAAGATGCAGAAGATTACCGGGAACAGGTGCGACGGCTTCGCGATCAACTGGACAAGTATGCGGCCGATCATCCTGACTATGGACTCATCAAGACGCTGCTTTCCGGCAGCCTGGCCAAGGGCACAGCCCTGAAAGTGCTGAACGACGTGGATGTCGCCTTCTACGTCAAGGCGGGGAAGACGCCAAGCGACGAGCCCGACCTGCTCAACTGGCTTGCTGCGCGGCTGCGGGAAGCATACCCGCAGATGAAGCCGGATCAGATCACTGTCAACCGGCACTCGGTATGTATCAAGTATGCGGTGAGCGGGCTAAGCGTTGATGTTGTACCCGTGCAATACAAGGGCGATCCGGATGACCGCGGCTATCTTTTTGCATTTGATGGCCGCAAGCCGGTGCTGACGAGCATTCCGCTCCACCTTGCGTTTATCCGGAAGCGCAAGACCCAGCAGAAAGATCACTTCGCCCAGGTGGTGAGGTTTGTGAAGTGGTGGGTCCGCCTGCAAAAGAGCAATGATGAGGAATTTCGTTTCAAGTCCTTCATGGTCGAGCTGGTGGTCTCGCATCTCGCCGACAGCGGCGTCAACATGTCCGATTATACGATCGCGCTCGAAAAAGTGTTTGCCTACATCGTGAAGTCCCAGCTCAAGAGTCGCATCGCCTTCGCCGACTATTACGCGGCATCGAAGCTGCCAAAGCCGACGGGCAAGCCAATGGAAGTATTCGATCCGGTGAATGAAACGAATAACATCGCGGCCGTCTACGACGACGGCCATAGAAAGAAGATCGTGAGCGCCGCCCAGGATGCGCTCGAAGCCATCTCGGAAGCGCGTTTTGCGACGACGAGGGGAAGGGCAATTGAATGCTGGCAGGATGTGCTGGGGCCGTCTTTTAAGGGATGAAAATATGACTTACAGCGTCACTACGTCGGATACGTTTTCAATCATTCACGCGCGCAAGCTGTCCTCCAAGCTAGCGGCGGACATGCACTTGTGCGCCCAATATTACGGCCTGCCTTCCGAGCAGAGCATTCGGGAATATGCGGAAGAGCTGGCACAGTACCTCAACGAAGGGTACGTGCAGGAGTACGAGTTCGGTTACCAGAAGAATGGCCAGCGCCTCGTAACCTGGCGGTACAAGGTCGATGAAAACGGTACTCTCACCACAGACGACCGTCCCGGCAACGTGGTTCCTTCCGTCGACGTGGCGGGAGCGACATTCTTCAACTACATGATTCGCAATTCCCGGTTCTGGACCCTGACCAGCAATCAAAGGGAGGCGTTTGAGAATACGCTCCCTTTTGCACGTACTGTCGGAGACCCTCCGTCCGATGGAAGAGGCTACTGGAAATCAGACCGCAACTACTATTCTGGTGGCCGCGGACTCGCTCGCCAGACATTTCAGCCTACAGTATGACAGAAAAAAACATAGGCATATTCGAAGAGGTCAGAGAATTCCCCGACGCTTCAGCGGCGCGCCGTTACGCGGCGCTCGTGGGGCTGGCCGAGGTGAAGGAAAGACTGCAGAAGGAAGCGCGCCTTTTGCTTGATCCCGGAAGTCTTGCCACCTGGAGCACGAAGCATTACGGCAAGAAGACCGCGATCATCAACCTCTTCCGTGACCGCCCTCCCCTGTTCATTTTCGAAGGCGACGTAGGCACGGGCAAGACCGCACTGGCCGAAACATTCGGTGACGTGGTCGCGCGCGAGTCGGATATTCGTGTTGCCCTTTACGCGCTCAGTCTGACCGCGCGGGGCACAGGCGCGGTCGGTGAAATGACGAGCCTGCTTTCCGCTGCCTTTAGCGAGGTGAAGGAAGCGGCACGAAAGGCTTCCGGGCGCGGCGGCAAACACAAATCAGGAATTATTCTGCTCATCGACGAAGCAGACGCCCTGGCACAGTCCCGCGAGCTGGGCCAGATGCACCACGAAGATCGAGCCGGTGTTAACGCTCTTATTCGCGGGGTGGATGATTTCGCAACCGGCAACCTGCCCGCCATCGTCGTCATGTGCACCAACAGGCTTGATTCACTTGATCCTGCCGTTCGGCGACGCGCAGCCGCCACATTTAAGTTTTCACGGCCCAACGACGCACAGCGCAACGCGGTGCTGGAGCCGGCGCTCGCAGAGCTCGGGTTTTCAGCCCAGCAGATACATTCCCTCGTTGTAGCGACAGGACCCGGTCACGGTCATGCCTATGGATACACCTATTCGGATCTGGTGCAGCGGCTGTTGCCGGGCTTACTGCTGGCGGCGTACCCGACGCAGCCGGTGACATTCGATCTCGCCAAGGAGGTGATCGAGAAGCATCCGCCGACGCCTCCCTTCCGGGAACTTTCCGAAGGAGCGAAACGATGACGGAATGGTCGATTTCTGTTTTATTGAGTGGACTGCACGATGAGATCCAGCAGAAGCTCGCCACCGCGCGCAAGGCCTTTGGGCATCCGGGAACTAAAGGCGATGCCAGCGAAAGCGTTTGGCTGGCGATGCTGGAAACTTACTTGCCGCAGCGCTATCGCGCCACGAAGGGGCACGTCGTGGACAGTAACGGTGGCATCAGCGATCAGATCGATATTCTGATTTTCGACCGGCAGTATTCGCCTTTCATCTTTGAGTTCCAGGGACAAAAGATTATTCCGGCAGAAGCCGTATATGCCGCGTTTGAAGCCAAGCAAAGCATCAATGCTGCACAGGTCGATTACGCGCAAAAGAAAATAGCGAGCATCCGACGGTTGCATCGCACCAGCCTGCCAATCCCAACCGCGATGGGTGTATTGCCTCCAAAGCCGCTGCACCACATCATCGGGGGGCTTGTCACCTTTGAGAGTGACTGGGACCCGCCCTTGGGCAAGCCTCTTCTGGATGCGCTCGCCAGCCAGAAAGATGATGGCCGGCTTGACCTGGGGTGCGTGGCGGCGCACGGAATTTTCATGTGTGACGCGGATGGCTGCCACGTGGCTACGCCGCTGGCAAAAGCGGCTACCGCTTTCCTTTTCGAGCTCATCGCGCGCCTGCAAACTTGTGCGACAGTCCCTATGATCGACATTCGCGCATATGCGAAATGGCTTGCAACGTAAAACCAAGCCGCCAAAAAATGGAGGGTCGATTCGCTGGTGAACGGATGCAACAATTGCAACAAGCTTGGTTGCCCGATACCATCAGCATCATAGCGATAACGCCAAGTTGATGAGGGAATCGAAGCATAGTGGTGCATAACCCTGCCTTATTGAGGTCCGGCCGCGCGAGTCAGTTGCCGCTGCTCGTACCACCCCGCGTCTCTCAGGTCCGGGCCATTGAATCCAAGGGAGTCGTTTATACCAAACGCTGGGTGGTGGAGCTCTTGCTGGAGCCGGCGACGGTGCTTTCCTCGGTCCCATGATCGAACGCCTGGCAGCTTCATGCCGCAGGCTGAAGCGACCGCTTTCCGATTGTGCGGATTCCCTTGTCGCCTATGAACTCGACGAAGGCAGCGCTTCGCGCGCACGGGACCTAGCAATCAACTTCCGCACGAAGCTTGATTGAAGCGCTCCGCCGCAGAACGTTTGGCCGCCGCCTGGGTCGCATAGCGTTCCGGGAGGGTCGGTTTGGGAAGGCCCCTGCCCCATTCCTGGGGTATCTCTTCCTACTCGAAGATCGCGAGAGCGTGAAAGTTCCGGTCAGCAACAAAGAGCCTTATTTCCCGGTTGATCCAGTGTTCCGCGGCGAAGCCGAGAAATCTGGAAAAGGCAACGAGAAGTACCTCGGTGTCTCGTATAGTCAACGCTACGAATTGCTATGCCGGCGCCTCGTGCTGGGGCGGCTATACAGCGCCGCTTGCTTTCTTATGGCAACAAACGCAAAACACACGCGAATCAACCAGCCTGCAGATGATTTAACGTTCCAACGGTTTGCCGCTGCTTTGCGCAGGCAGAAGCCGAAATCATCGAGCCGCTCATTGCGGCTGACTGTCGGTCAGTCGGAGACGGGCAGACTTCTGAGGTGACTTCCCAGATGCCGACTTCTGGCCCGCACAGCTGGGCGTGGTCAATTTCCGAGTAGCCCGTTACTCAGGAGTAGCAAACTGTCAGCGCGAGTTGCGTTTTCTTCGCTCTTTTGGCCGTCGATCGGCCCACTTTAGGATGGAGTCTAGCGTAGGACAAAGGGACTGGCCCCATGCTGTCAGACAGTATTCAACCTTCGGTGGCACCTGAGGATACGTTGTACCCACAACGATTCCGTCAGCTGCCGAGTTGCTGCCCCAGCATTTTCTGAGTGATGTTGGGTATCGCCCGTTCCAGATCGGAAAAGCGCATCACCTTGCCTCCGAATAGATGAAACAGAATCACGAGTTTCCATCTTCCTTCCAAGAGGCGGAGCGCTGCTTCTACGTCTGCGGCGGCGGATGTGGGCGTGTAGCGTTTCGGCATACATATTTCTCCTAACACACTTTCTCCTAACACACTTTTTCGTGCGTACTTCCTATTTCGCCAGTATGCTGCGAAACTTCTGGTTGTGCAACTGCACGGAGGAGAAGAGCATGGCTCTCGATGTGCCCAAACCACTCGCCGAATACCTGGCCGCCGAAGAGGTGAAGGACGCCGATGCGCTTTCGCGTTGCTTCACCGAAGATGGCACTGTCCACGACGAGGGGCAGGAATATCAGGGTCGTGACTCGATTCGCCAATGGAAGCAAGCGCCGGACGCAAAATACCGATACGTCCTGCAGACGGTTAACGTCCAAAAGTTCGGAGACTTGGTGACGGTGCGTGCCCGACTGACAGGTGAGTTTCCTGGGAGCCCCGTTGAACTAGACCATATCTTCAAACTTTCCAAAAACAAGATTGTTTCACTGGAGATTCGCTCATGATGACGATGACATATCCTTTCCCAGTTTCAGGAGATGAATTTAAGGGCAAGCGGGTTCTGGTAACCGGCGGTACAAAGGGCATGGGACAAGCGATGGTGCGCCGTTTTACTCTGAGCGGTGCTTCGGTCGCAACGACTGCACGCTCGCCGCTGCCCGAAGGGCAGGCAGTCGCTCTCTTCGTGCAGACGGATATCGGTACTGCGGCAGGCGTGGGAGAAGTAATCAGCCGCATTCAGCAGGAGTGGGGTGGACTCGACATCCTAGTGAACAATGTGGGGGGATCAGATGCTCCGAACGGCGGATATAAATCCCTCTCTGACGACGACTGGCAGAAGGCGCTCAATATCAACTTGCTGGCGTCCGTTCGTCTCGACCGAGCATTCCTGCCCGGTATGATCGAACGCAAATCAGGTGTCATTCTTCACATCTCGTCCATTCAGCACCGTCTGCCGCTCTATGACGCGACGCTTGCGTATGCTGCTGCGAAAGGTGCTCTCAATACCTACAATAAGGGCCTTGCAAATGAGGTTGGCCCGAAGGGCGTCCGCGTCAACATGATCTCGCCTGGATTCATTGAGACTTCGGGCGCACGCGGCATGATTGTGCAACTCAGCCAGAGCAACGGTATCAGCGAGGACGCTGCTCGGCAACAAATCATGAATATGATCGGAGGGATTCCCGTTGGTCGACCCGGCCGGCCGGAGGAAGTGGCCGAACTGGCGGCATTTCTGGCATCCGATCGTGCCGCTTCAATTCATGGTGCAGACTACATCATTGATGGCGGCACGATGCCTACCGTCTGATCGAGAATAGTGGGCGGATTGTCCACAAACAGGAAGTGATCCACGAACGGGCTTCGAGGAGATCAACGGCGATCTCCGCGAAGCCGACTTACGGAGACCAACCAGTGTGCGCATACGCGATGGTTGGCCCAACGCTAAAGTTTCGTCGTACCTCGCCGGTGCCCATCATCGGACAAGACACTTCCCAGATACAACGTCAGCACCTTTTTGAATTCAGCCACAACCAGGACTTTCCCGTTGGGATCTGCTTCCCCATAGAGCGTCATCATGCCTCTGACTAACTGGAGAGATACGTTTGCAGCGAGTAGAGACTGTTCCTTCGAGAGCGACGGATTCTTTGCTTGAAAGGCATTTGCGATTGCGATTCGTGAAGCCTTTCGGGCAGCAGGGTCTCGGCGAAAGCGGATTGGCGCGGCCAGAAGGCTGAGATAAGCGGGACGCTCCTGGACGAATTGGGTGATGCGCTCGATGAACAGATCTGCGAACGCCGCATGGGTGAGTATCTCCGCCTGCTCCATCAGCGGCTTCCAATGCGCCTCCAGCTCTTGGGAATATTGATTTACCAGGGTGAACGCGATGGACCGTTTATCCGGAAAGTAGTTGTAGAGCGCGCCGATAGAAGACCCGCTTCGCTCCGCGACCGCTGTCATAGTGGCTGCTTCGTAGCCGACTTCGACAAAGAGCTCCGCGGCCGCTTCCAGAAAACCCGCCAGCCGGCGCGTCGAGCGTTCCTGCTGCGGAGCGACGCGAATGGGATTTGACGAAATCGAGGGCATCCTCGTATTATAAATC
>DATMQI010000236.1:0-4870 GCA_035567135.1 Terriglobales bacterium | reverse complement strand
TTTTCCGGGCCTGATGCCGAGCAAAATGTCTCCGCAATTTTCAGGAACCGCTCGCGGGGAACACCGCAAAACCGTTCAACTAATTCAGGCGTGTATCGCGCATAATGCCTCTTCAAAACTTGGTATACACATCGTGGGTCGCTCAGCGTGGGGTCGCGCTCACAATCCCTGAGGTCGCCAGCGGCTCCAGTGCCATCCTTGCAGTGACCGGAATGAGGTCCGGCACTCTTGGGCGCCACCCGGCCACCCTCGACACAAGCCCCGTAAAACCAGGCGCTGCTGTCATAACGCCTATTGTTCGCGTCCCAACCAGAGAAGACGCCTCCCAGATCCTCGGTATCCTTAAACTCCTCTGGAAGGATGATCGAAGCGTTGGTGTAGTGGATCACGTACTCGCGAAAAACTTTTTCGTTTTCGAGAACGTAATGGATGAGCCCCCCAAGAAACAGGATGTCCGATCCGGCGCGCAGAGGAGCCCAAATGTCTGCCATGGCGGACGTGCGGCTGAAGCGCGGATCGACGTGAATGACCTTGGCACCGCGCTCTCGCGCTTCGATCACCCACTGGAAGCCGACCGGGTGATTCTCCGCCATGTTCGAGCCCATAATCAGGATGGCATCAGAATTTACGAGATCGCTCGGCGCAGTTGTCGCTCCGCCTCGGCCGAAGGAGGTGCCCAGACCGGGCACCGTCGAGCTGTGTCATATGCGGGCCTGGTTGCTGATGCAGACCATGCCCAGGCCGGCCGCGAAGAGCTTTTTGATCAGGTAGTTTTCTTCGTTATCGAGAGTCGCGCCACCAAGGTGGGCCATGGCAGTCGTATGCATTACGACCTCTCCATCCCTCTCCTCCACGAAGGTGCGCTCCCGCGTGTCCCAGACACGATCGGCGATCATGTCCATCGCCGTCTCAAGTTCCAGTTCCTCCCACCGGGTGGAGTACGGCCTGCGATACTTTATGCGCGTCTCCCGGTTCGCGTGCGTCAATAGTTCGAAACTATCGGACCCCTTTGGGCAAAGCCGCCCGCGGGAAATAAACGAATCTGGGTCTCCTTCAATTGAGACAAGCTTTCCATCCTTGTGATACACAAGCTGTCCGCACCCTACCGCACAGTAGGGACACACTGAGCGCGCAACCTGAGCATCACGATGCTTGGGAGCAAGATTGTGAGTCCGATCGCTCATGGCTTCCACACCAGTACCATCGCTATGGGTCAAAAACTGTCGAACCACCGGCCAGCGCGTCAGTATTTCTTTAATCATCTTGATTCTCCCGAAGCTCAAACTACGGCCAGGCTTGGACTTTCGATACTCGTGGAAGACGCGATCTGCCCTGATGCGGGGTGTTGATCCTCACTGATGTTTGTTGAAATTCGCAAGTTCAAGTACCTAAATGGTTCCAATTCATTGCACGCATCTAGACATTGCACGCTGCGCGCCACTCTCTGCAGCAGCGAGAGATCGTAAATCTGCCAGTCCTAAGCACCAGACGTGTGCGGCTCGGTAAACACCGCACCCAAAGATAGCGTCGAGTGTGACGTAGGTTCGACGCGTCCTGTCAACATGCGGACAGGAAGGTTTCTTGTGCTCTAGATACCCTGCACGATCCGGTGTTCCCGTTATTTAAGCGGACAAGGAGGCGCTTTAGAGATTCACGAGACAACTTGCAGGTTCATTGACCGAAGGTAGTCGCGATAGTAGCGATCGATGGCCCGTTCCGTGGGTTCGAGGGGTGGTGTCTTCATCTGTTGCAAGCTGTCTTCAACAAGGGATGCAAGTGTATGCACCGCGCGAGCCGCAAGCGGATACCATTGATTGATCCACCTCTGAATCGTGTCCTGGTTGCGAACATTTTCTTCGATCGCCATTCTAATCAAGGACTCGCTCCACTGCCGGTGCCATTGGCAATCTTCATTCAACGAATAAAATATCTGCCCGAGCAGGTAGTCGTCCTCACGAAGAGCCACATCGCTCACGTACTTCATGAACAATTCGTCCACCATGGGCTTGAGCACTATGTTGAGTCCGACAAAGGACTCGGCCCAGTCGTATGCGATCAACAATTTCTCGACGATTTCCCGCAAGGGCTGCCATATCGAGTCCGTCTGCCAGCCGGTTCGGCTATCGGCCCCAAACCCAGGGTAGATTTGCTGAAGTTGCCTGATGCGATAAGCAATCCGCTGAATGCGACGCATCTCGTCGGCTGATTGAAGCGCCGCAGCGATCGTAATGCGCCCGCTGGGAGCCATTTGGCCGATGTATGATGCAATCATTTGAAAACCATGTCCCGGGTACCGGAACGGAGCAACCAATCTATGGAAAATGTGCAGCCATGCAGGGCGAAGGTGGGCATCGTATCCGGTAAGTTCGATTTCCTCCATGATCCCGTCCACGAAGATCTCTTTTGCTCTCTGCAAATCCGTGTACTTCGTGTAGGTGGTTTCTCGCGGGTCCCGAAACTTTTCCCACGAGCTGCATGCCAGGGGAGACTCTTCCTGATATCGGCGGTACCAGTCTTTCAGCGGAACGTCGAGCTCGAAGCGCTTTCCTGTGAAGCCCTCGCCGGTGTAGCAGAGGAGTTTTGAAGTCACAATTTCGTATTCAGTCGGCATCCGTTTTTGTTGCAAGAGATGCCAATACGTTTTCTGTCGAGTCATGTGCGCTCCTCAACGACGATAAGCACGTGGTCCGTTCAACCGGATTTGCGGGTTCGAACGGCGAATCGCCAAGCTGCATCTTCCTGGTTTAGCTGAAGCGAACCTTTGAAGGCCGACATCACAGTCTCCAGCTCGCCTGGGAAACGAAACGGGCGTCCCAGATGTTTTTCGATCGCCGACCGAGTCACGACACAGTATTGCGGAACCAACACCCTTACATACGCGCCGCGGTCCACGACCATAACGTCCTGATTCAGATCCTTGATCGCCGCAATAATGGCATTGGCCACGGTTCCCGCCTGGAGAACGGGACCGACCCGGTCATAGACTCCCGCGACCTCTTCGCTCATCGTTCCTTCTCTCCGTCCACACCAACTCCCAAGCTCCTAACCTCATCCATGTCGACAAAAATGTCCTCTCCGTCGACCCTGATCGGGAACATCCTCAGACAGGCATTCTGTGGGTTCACGCCAGATCCGCTGCAAACATCGAATTCCCAGTGATGCCTCCCACAACGCAGAATTTTGTCTGCCAAAGTGCCTTCGCTCAGCCGACTTTTTTGATGAGGACAGATATCGGCGTAGGCGTAAATGCGGTTGTCAATGTTGACCAGCAAAACGCGCTCACCATTCACCTCCAGGCCCATCATTTCACCGCTCCAGAGATCTGCGATTTTAGCGACCTTTTGAAACCCCATTACTTCGACCCTGAAAGCACGTCAAACCGATCCAATGCCTCTAACCCAGCCTGCGCGACTGTCATTGCCAGATCCATGATCTTGTCGTGGTAAACCAGTCGAAGTGGGTCTGTGGCTGCGACCCGAAGGCTGGCTGCGAGCTGCAGTTTTCGTGCCAGGGCTTCGAGTGTGTCACTGTCGTCAGCCAGAATCAGAAGACCGACGGTGTCACCTTGCAGGAAACCATAAAGAGGAACGGGCATAAACGTCAGTCCAGTAAGCTAGGCGGCAGAGTCTTTTCGAACTCCGAGCCACTCGTAATCACCATTATGAACGTCTTTGCCCCAAGTATCAGGGGTGAGATTGAAATACTCCGTCAGCAAATTGGGTAGCTGAGCCGGGGCCTCTCCCGAGAGCACGCGCTTCACGATATCCTTGTGACTGGCATATCTTTCAGGCTCACGCAAGAAAATCCACTGGCACGGCTCCGAGCAGAAAATGTATTTGCGCCCGTCATGGGCGAGTACCCTCGCAGTATTGTTACGCGGCGTACCCGCGCTTAACGGCAACTGACACAAATCACAAAAAGTTGGCATGGTGGTCCCGTGCACGGCCAATTCGTTTGCCGATCCAGGCCCCACGGTTCTCCAGCGTTCGCTGATTTGTTCCCACACGGCATCCATGTCATCCCAATATTTAGGATACTTCTGGCGCAACCATTTCCTCTCTGCCGGACCTGGTATCACGAAGTTGAACCATAAGGTCGCACGGTAACTGTAGGCACTCGCGTAGATCATGTGATGGTAGATGTCGAGTTCGTCCAGCAGAAGATCCCAATACCACGGCTTTTCGAGTCCGAATTCGTCCAAGGTGCGCAGAAACTGGTCGATAATCCACTCTTCCATGAACTCTTTGAATGAATACGGACGTTGATCCAATGCGGTCAGGTAATCGATCGAGAGCCCCGTCAAAATCGAGAACAGGCGCCAGTTTCGCCAGAACCACTTGTCGACCAGGTACTGCGCATACTTGGGGTCGTGCTTCATGATGGTAGCTAGAACGGGATGACCAATCTGGGCATGCCGGGCCTCGTCCGTCTGAATGCTAGTGACCATCCTCTCGAACATGTGGTCACTCGATTCGCGAGCGAGCGAGGCCAGTCCGACGAATTGCAAATTCGTGAATCCGGTTTCCAGCACGACGTTGGTCGCGATATGGAATTCAATCGCGTTCTGTCCGACGGTTAGCTCATCGAAGAAGTGTCGCGCGGCAACTGCGAACCAATTGTTGGTGTGGTAAAACTTGTGCGCCCAATCAAACTGGGAGTCCAGGCGCACTAATGGATGAAAGAGCACCAGTGGAATTTGGGTATGGCGATATTCATCCAGCGCTCCAAACGTCGCCATGGTTCGCCAGGCGCTGTCGCGGCCAAACCTCGCACCCCGCAGATTGCCTATGACGCCGGTGAACTCCGCTAATGGCAATGCCGCTGCGTGTACTTTCAGACTGTTCAACCAAGGCAGGGCCAACTTCTCAAC
>DATMQI010000235.1:0-92831 GCA_035567135.1 Terriglobales bacterium | reverse complement strand
TCGATGCTCAGCATCTCGCGGTTCGCAGCACCATTCCGGCATGTCAGCAGCCTGAGGACATTGCGATTCTTCCGGAGAGCAACCAGGCCTTTATCACTTGCGCTGCGTCGGGACAAGTCGCGTCGCTCGATCTGAAAAATGACAAACTGCTCGCTCTGCTGGATGTGGGCAAGACTCCGGTGCATCTGGCGCTCAAGCCCGACGGCGGCGAACTCATGGTCAGCAACTTCGATTCGGACAACATCTCGATCGTTGAGACTGCGAACAACGAAGTCGGCGGCAGCTATCTTATTGGGACACATCCGGCGCGCGGCTTGGTATCCGCGGATAATTCCCGTTTATACGTGAGCAATTTTGGATCGAATACCGTCGCCGTTTACGACATTGACATTGGGAAACTGATCGCGACCTTGCCAGTCGGCAGCCATCCGGATGGTTTGGCGCTTTCGCAAAGCCAGAATTATTTGCTGGTGCTGAATTCAGCCTCAGGTGATGTCACTGTCATTCAAAAACGTACCCCCAAGAAGAAATTCGAACCGGGAGAATATTCTCTGCTGACCATGATTCCGGTCGGAGTACAGCCCAACAACATCGTGGTGAAATCGTTTGTGCTGGGTAAGCCGCAAAAATAAAACCATCAACCACAGAGGACACGGAGGCACACAAACGGATATTCCCCGGGAACTCGTTTATTTACCTCTGTCATTTGTGGTCTAACGTTTTTCGGTTGGTTTCTTATCCCTTGGCTCCGCAGCACTTCTTGTATTTGTTTCCCGAACCGCACGGACAGGGATCGTTGCGCCCGATCTTGGCCGCCCCGCGTACCACTTGCTGCACCTTCTGAAGATCGCCAGAACCGGCCATGCGCGCCTGTTCCAGCTCGCGCCGTTTCTTGCGCTGGAAAGCTTCTTCGATTTCGTCAACGGAGGTCGCGACCTGGCGGGGCTTGCGTCCATTGCCATCCCCACCCATTCTGGGAGCCGGCACGCCCGCCTCTGGGCCTGCGCCCGGACCACCTTCGATAGGTCTCGGAGGTCCGCCTTCGCTCGGCCGCTCCAGTATTTGCATCAGGTAAAGATAGCGGACCGTGTCTTCCTGCGAGCGCCTCATCATGGCTTCGAACATGTCGAACGATTCGCGCTTGTACTCGACCAGCGGATCGTGCTGCCCGTAGCCGCGCAGGCCAATGCCCTCCTTCAGGTGGTCCATGTCGCGGAGATGGTCTTTCCACTGCGAGTCGAGCACACTCAACATGATCATGCGCTCGTGATAGCGCATGGCATCGGGGCCAATCAGTTTTTCTTTGGCGTCGTAGCGGGCCTTTAGCTTGTCGAAAATCGCGTCGCCCAGTTCCTGCCGGTTCAGAGTCTCGGGCTTGATGCCTTCCGCGAGAATATCCACGCCGAAGCGGGTGAAAACCGCATCCTTCAAGCCCTTGAGATCCCAGTCAGCAGCGTGAACTTTGACGGCGCAAAACTGATCCATCAGATCACTGAGGATGCCGGAAACATAATCTTCGAGGATCAGTTCTTTTTGATCCACGCCTTCCAGCAATTGATGGCGCAAGCCGTACACAGCCTCGCGCTGCTTGTTCATTACGTCGTCGTATTCGAGCAGATGTTTGCGGGCTTCGAAGTTCTGGGCTTCCACAGCTTTCTGCGCGGCTTCGATGCGGCGGCTGATCAGCCGTGATTCGATTGGCACGCCCTCTTCCATTCCCAGCCGCTGAAGAAGGTTCGACACCCACTCCTTGGCGAAGATGCGCATCAAGTCGTCTTCCAGCGAGAGATAGAAACGAGAGGAACCGGGATCGCCCTGGCGTCCGGCGCGACCGCGAAGCTGATTGTCAATGCGGCGAGCTTCGTGGCGCTCGGTGCCGAAGATGTGCAGGCCCCCCGCGGTGATGACTTCTTCGTGCTCTTTGTCGGTCTCCACTTTGTGGCGATTGAAAATTTCTGTCCACTGATCGGTGGGAACCACATACTCATTGCCAGCGTAATACCAGACAGTGCTCTTGGTGTCGTCGACTACGGCTTGAACTTTGCCTTGTGCGGCTCTCAACGGTTGCGCGATTCCTTTCTTCACGCATTCCTGCTTGGCCATGAACTCAGGATTGCCACCAAGAAGAATGTCGGTACCGCGGCCTGCCATGTTCGTTGCAATCGTCACCATTCCCTTGCTGCCGGCCTGAGCGACGATTTCAGCTTCTTTCTCGTGCTGCTTGGCGTTCAACACCCAGTGCTTGACGCCTTTCTTCTTCAGCAAATCGGAAAGTCGCTCCGATTTTTCAATTGACGTAGTTCCGACCAGCACCGGTTGGCCAGTGGCATGCAATCTCTGGATCTCGTCCGCGGCAGCGAAGTACTTTTCTTTTTCAGTGCGGTAAACAACGTCCGGATTCTCCAGCCGCAGCAGCGGTTTGTTGGTGGGAATGACCATCACTTCCAGGCGATAAATCTTGTCGAACTCGGGCGCTTCGGTTTCCGCCGTGCCGGTCATGCCGGCAAGCTTTTTGTACATGCGGAAATAGTTCTGGAAAGTAATGGTGGCAAGAGTCTGGTTCTCGCGTTCAATCTTGACGTTTTCCTTGGCTTCAACCGATTGATGCAGGCCATCGGACCAGCGGCGTCCCGGCATCAAGCGGCCAGTGAACTCATCGACGATGATGACTTCTCCATCTTTCACGACGTATTCAACGTCGCGGTGATAGAGAGCGTGTGCCTTGACGGCGGTCTCAACGTGATGCTTCAGATCCCAATTTTCTGGATCAGCAATATTGCCGATGCTGAGTAGCTGCTCGACCTTTTCCCAACCTTCATCGGTGACTGTGATGTTGCGATGCTTTTCATCCACCACGTAGTCGCCGGTGTATTGCTTGGGCTCGCCGGGAGCGACGTCAATCTCCTCCCCTTTCTCGAGCTTGGAAATGATCCGATTTACCTTGGCGTACTTATCGGTGGATTCCTCGCTGGCCCCGGAGATAATCAGCGGCGTACGCGCTTCATCGATGAGGATGGAATCGACTTCGTCGACGATGGAGAAGTTGTGACCGCGCTGTACGCAATCGTGCAGGTCGAACTTCATGTTGTCGCGCAGATAGTCGAAACCGAACTCGTTGTTGGTGCCGTAAGTTACGTCGGCGGCGTATGCTTCGCGGCGCTGCTGATCGTCAAGATCGTGAACGATGACGCCCACGCTCAGGCCGAGGAAACTGTAGAGTTTGCCCATCCACTCGGAATCGCGCTTGGCCAGATAATCATTGACCGTAACCACGTGCACACCGCGGCCGCTTAGAGCGTTCAGATAAACTGGCAAAGTGGCGACCAAAGTCTTTCCTTCGCCAGTCTTCATTTCGGCAATCTTGCCCTGGTGTAGAACCATGCCACCGATCAGCTGAACATCGAAGTGCCGCATGTTCAGAACCCGGCGGCCACCTTCGCGGACCACAGCGAAGGCTTCGACCAGAAGCTCGTCGAGGACCTCGTTCACCAGTTTGGTGCGCTCGGTGTCGAGTTCTTTGCGGCGATCCTGGTCCACTTCGGGCTCGTCCGGAATACGAGCCATGCGTTCCTGTATCCGCTGGCGGAATTCGTCGGTCTTGGCGCGCAGTTGTTCGTCGCTCAGCTTCTGCATGGCAGGCTCAAGCGCGTTGATGGCCTCGACCCGCGGCATCAGACGCTTGATCTCGCGCTCGTTCTTGGTCCCGAAGACCTTGGCTACCAAAGCATTAATCAAATGAGAGTCCTTGGAGGGGCACTTCACCCGCTATCCCAGAAGGTTAGTATATTAGATGCGTGCGTGGCGCGTAAGTCGCGAGCAAGTCCTTCCAGGATGATCTCTCGGGAACAGTTGGCCCAGCCCCAACAAAAATCAGGATTTCAAGTCGATGCAGCAAGGCTGTCCCATCACAGCGCTGAACTACGTTTTCAGGTATATTGTCCCGCTAGCTCATGCCGACTTTCTACGAACTGTTCCGCGAGTGCGCTGAGCGATGGCCCAACAATGTTGCGCTTGAAATTCAGCGGCGTGAGCGGGTTGAAAGTCATACCTACGCCGAAGCCCGGCGCATGGCGGAGAGCATTGGCCGCTGGCTGAGCGAAAGCGGGCTTCAGCCTGGCTCTCGTATCGCGATCCTGGCCGATAATCATCCGCGTTGGATCACTGCGTACCTTGGCATTATCGCGGCTGGTTGCACCGCGGTTCCGTTGGACACCGCGTTCCATGCCGATCAGGTGGCGACGCTGCTGCATGACAGTGGCGCTTCGCTCCTGTTCTGTGATCTCAGGCATTTGAAATTGACAAGGGAAGCCATCGATCGGTTGGCGATCGGGATTGTTACGCTCGATACAGCTCACGCGGACAACGGTATGAGCATGACCCAAGCCGCCGAGGCTCGCTCGACCCGGACGGGCGAGGCGCCCATCCCCACACGATCTAGTCTCGAAAGCATCTTTGCGGCGGGGCCGGGGAACTTCGTGCCTGTGTCCTCCAGCGACGATAGTATCGCTTCCTTGCTTTACACCTCTGGCACGACCGCAGATCCCAAAGGCGTGATGCTTACGCACGCGAACCTCATGGGCGAAGTGCGGGCCGTATCTGGGTGGGCGCAACTCGGCCCTGAGGATGCTTTACTCGGGGTGCTCCCGCTTTTTCACGTGCTGTCGCAAATGGCTAACTTGCTGTTGCCTCTGGTGAAGGGTTCGCGGGTCGTTTATCTCGAAACTTTGAATACGACCGAATTGCTTCGGGCACTGGCCGAGCGAGAGATCACCGCGTTCGCGGTAGTGCCGCAGTTTTTTTACTTGATTCACGAACGCATCTTCAGAGAAGTAGCAGAGCACGGACGAGTGGCTACTGTGGCCTTTCGGGTGATGATGACATTCACACGGTTCAGCCGAAGATTGGGATGGAACCCTGGCCCCATGCTCTTTCCTAAAATCCACAATATTTTTGGCCGCAAAATGCGTTATCTGGTGACTGGGGGTTCACGTTTTGATCCGCACATCAGCCACGACTTCAATGCAATGGGCATCGACATCCTCCAGGCGTATGGCCTCACTGAAACAAGCGCCGGCGCTTTCGCGGCCGCCCCGGCTGACAATGTGATTGGGTCCGTGGGTAAGGCGCTTGAGGGGGTGGAGGGAAAGATTGTCGATCCGCAGCCGCAAGAAGACCACGAACGGCCCGTGGGTGAAATCGCGATTCGCGGGGCCGTCGTAATGAAAGGCTACTGGAACCGGCCTGATGCTACGGCCGCTGTTCTGCGCGACGGCTGGTTTCACACGGGAGATCTGGGCTATTTCGATCCCAGGGGCAATCTGTTTATCACTGGCCGGAAGAAAGAAGTCATCATTCTCAGCAATGGGAAAAATATCTATCCGGAAGAGGTTGAGGCCCACTACTTGAAGTCAGCCTACATCGGAGAAATTGCTGTTATGGGACTTGAAACCCGCCCGGGAGAAGATCATTTGCATGCTGTCGTGGTTCCGAATTTTGAGGTACTTAAGAAACGGAAGATCGTTAACGCGAAAGAGGTCATCCGCTACGACATTGAAGGTATCTCGCTGCAACTGCCGTCAACCAAGCGGATTGGAAGCTATGAACTCTGGCAGGAAGCTTTGCCGCGAACAACAACGCGAAAGCTGAAGCGATTCGAGATCGAGAAACGGGTGCGGGCAAATCAGACGGGAGGTCGATCGGGCGATGCGGAACTCGGCTCTGACAAGGTCCTAAGCACGGACGATGCCGCTTGGCTGGAAGAACCGGAGGTGCAGTGCGCGCTGAAAATTGCGCGCGAGCGGTCGAGGATCAAGCCTCAGACAATCTACCCCACCGACAATCTCGAACTCGATCTCGGACTGGATTCGATGCAACGAGTCGAGCTTCTCGTCGCACTGGAGGAGGAAATTGGTGGGGATTTGGAGGAGTCCCGGTTATCAGAGATTTACACCGTACGCGAACTGGTGGATGCCGTGCGCGAGAGCTCGGCCAGTGGTAAGAGTGGCCCACCTCGCGCACAGTTCGGCGGATGGAAAGCCGTGCTGCAGGAAGAGTCCGCCGATCCTGATTTTCTCGCCTTGCTTCGGCCGCGGCCGATCGGTGACGCATTCCGCTATGGGCTCAGCCAGTTACTGCAGATCATGGCTCGCGATCTCTGCAGCTTGCGTGTCAGCGGCCTCGAGAAACTTCCCGCGCATGGGCCCTTTATCATTTGCTCCAATCACCAGAGCTATATCGATCCCTTGATCCTGAGCGGAGCTTTTTCCTGGCAGGTGTTTCGCGCCGGTTTCGCTGTGGGGACCAGCGAAATCTTCGGCAAAGGGCTCATGCGGACACTGGCACAATGGTTGCGTGTGATTGTTGTGGATCCGGATGCAAACCTGATTCCGGCTATGCGGGCCGGGGCTTCTGGACTGCGGCACGGACGCATCCTCGTCCTTTATCCCGAAGGTGAGCGCTCGATCGATGGCAAGCCCAAGACATTCAGAAAGGGTGCTGCCATCCTGTCCATGCATCTGCAGGTGCCGATCGTTCCGGTGGCGATTGATGGGTTTCACGACGCTTGGCCTCGCGGAAAGCGCTTCCAGAAATTCGCACCATTGGAAATCTCTTTTGGCGACGCCATTTATCCACCCCCCGAAGAAGAGGCGTCGGAAGCGGAGTACGAAAAACTTACCGATGAGCTAAAGAGACGCGTGGTAGCGATGTGGGAACAACTGCGACGCCCTCTATAGAAACTGGCTTTGCCGCGAATGCATATCTGGCAATAGACGTCGCAAGCAACGTCCCCCCAGCGATTGCCGGAGTCACTTCGCTCGCGGATGCGTCTGGTCATATACGTCTAGGACATGCTTCATGGAAAGCTGCGTGTAGCGCTGAGTAGTTGAAAGACGCTCGTGGCCTAGCATTTCCTGAATGGAGCGCAGGTCGGCACCCTCCTCGAGCATGTGGGTGCCGAATGCGTGGCGCAAAGTGTGCGGATGCACGTTCGGTGACAGCCCTTTCGCTATCGCGATCTTCTTGACGATGCGTCCCACGCTGCGTGTCGTCAGCCGTCCGCCACGCTGATTGATCAGCAAGGCAGCAGTGTTCTTCCTCCGCTCAGCCAGCATCTGCTGGCGTACGGGCAAGTAGCTTGTGAGTGCGGCTTTCACCGAATCACCAAAGGGCACGTAGCGTTCTTTCTTGCCTTTGCCTCGTATGAGAATCGCTTCAGAGCTCAAGCGAATATCGTCGAGATTAATGCCGATCAACTCAGAATTACGGATGCCGCATCCGTAAAGTAACTCAAACATCATGCGCTCACGTTCGGGAAATGCTGCGGCCTCGGGCATCTCGCCGTCAAAGACAGTGCTCATTTCTTCGATGGTCGGCACACGGGGCAGCTTTTTGGGCAGCTTCGGTGCGGATACCAGGGCGGCAGGATTCTGTTCAACCACTTCTTCCTGCGCCAGCCAGCGGTAGAAAGAACGGACCGCCGCCAATGCACGCGCCACCGAGGGTTTCTCAAGGTCCTTCTCGTAAAGATGGGAGAGGAATCCGCGGATCGTCAGATGATCAATGCTTCGCCAGTCGCGTGAGCCGACATACAGGGCAAAATTGTTCAAGTCTTGGGTGTAGGCCTTGATGGTGTGAACCGAAGCATTGCGCTGGCCCAGAGAATGAAGGAATTTCTCGATGTATTTCTCCACGGCAGAACGGCTGGATTTTGTCGCCATAGATGCTGAACCAAACTCACCACGGCAGTGAACAGAGAACATTCTGCTATCTCTGTATCCCTATCGTGAAAAACAATTCCCTATCTTGCCTTCGCTCTCGGGTGGTGTTTCTGATACACACTCTTGAGCCGGTCGAGCGCCAGGTGCGTGTAAACCTGAGTAGTCGAAATATCAGCGTGGCCCAGGATGGTTTGCACCGTACGCAGGTCGGCGCCATTCTCGACCATGTGTGTCGCACAGCTGTGTCGCAGCATGTGAGGACTGGCATTGCGCCCCATGGCAGAGGATGCTGCTCGAACCATCTGCCAGATGCGCTGGCGGGTGAGTTTGTGTGCTCCGCGCCCAAGAAAGAGAAGTGGCGAAGTGCACTCTCCCGCCAACACTGGGCGTGAACGCTTGATGTAAGCCGCCAGCACTTCCTGCGCCGATTTTCCCAACGGCACGATTCGTTCTTTATCTCCCTTGCCGCGCACTAGCACGTAACCGAGGTCGAGTTTCAGGTCTTCAAGCTTAACTCCGGTCATTTCCGAGACGCGGAGCGCACCAGCGTAAAAAACTTCCAGGATCGTTCGATCACGCAGACCGATCGCTTCACCGTGCTTGCCCTTCGATGCCGGCGCCGGTGCGCGCAGCATGATTTCCATTTCGTCGCGAGCCAGCGATTTCGGCAATACCTTCCACTGTTTCGGCGAGTCAATATTCAGAGTCGGATCATGATAGATAAGCTTGTCGAGCAACAGATAGCGATATAAGTGGCGTAGTGTGGAAAGCTTTCTTCCTACCGATCTTCCGTCGACGGAGTTGGCGAACAACTCCTGAATGAAATCGCGAACCTCATTGCGACGCGCGTTCAGCACCGTGCGCTTGCGCTTCCCCAGGAATTCAGTGAACTGGCTAACGTCGGTGGTATAGGCCGCGACCGTGAGCGGCGCTAGTCCCTTCTCAACCTTCAGGTAGTCGAGAAAACCGGAAACCACGCGAAAGTTTTCGTCTGAAGGCACAATAAAAGTATGAGCGTTATCGGACATTGAAGGAAGTAACAGAACAGATGCTGCAGGGACGTAGCCTGTAACGTCTTAGCCATGCTGCGTCTGATTTACTTCTTTTAGAACCTCGACCGCATAAATCGCCCCTTGAGGCGTTACCTCATGCTTGAAATATGCGAACACATTGCGGCCCTGCCCGAGGTGCTCACGGATGCGGTCAATCATCGTGCGCCGTTCGTCAGGCGTGTAGCTCGGTTTTCGATAACGGTAGTAGCAGAAGTCGGCCGTAACGACGTCGGGCGTTGTTCGTTCTTCCGATTCCGCTACGCACAGCGCGCGATTGCAACTCTTGAGTAAATCAAGAATCTCGTCTGTAAACCACGATGCATGGCGGAACTCAAACGCGGAAGGAACTGCGCGAGGAAGTGTGGCCAGAAATTCCTGCAACAGCTTGGCGTCTGCTTTCATGTTTGGAGGCAATTGGAACAACAGCGGCCCCAGCTTTTCCGCCCGTGCCAGCGGTTCGATCGTGCTCAAGAAACGCGGAATGAAATCCTCGGTTTGCTTCAAACGTTTGATGTGGGTGATGACTTGGTGGGCTTTGATGCTAAGACGAAATCCAGGGGGCGTGGCCTCGATCCACTTCTGGGCCGTCGTGTCTTTTAGCAATTGGCGAAACGTAAAGTTGACTTCGACGGCGTTCAATTGCGTCGCGTAATACTGCAGGAATTTTGATTGGGCAAGCTTGGCAGGATAAAACTCAGGTTTCCAGCTTGGATAAGCCCATCCCGAAGTGCCAGCATAAAGTTGCGCCATGATTCTACTCAGAAAATGTTGCTGTCAGGATAATGAAATCGTTCGAACTATGCTTTGCGCGATTTCTTTTTCGAAACAGAGCGCCGAGGTGCAGATTTGGCGCCCTTCTTTGCCTTCTTGGTATTTCCGTCCTCCGCCTGTGCCGCCAAGTCCAGCCCGGTTTCCGCCACCTGGGGCTCGATTTCCGTAATCCCCGCCAGCTTTGGCAGTTTCTGTTTGAGCTTGATTGCCCACTCAAATAAGTCTCCCATTTTCTGCGCGCGATCGAGTACTTGAGCGGCTTCGAACACCAGCAGGTTGCCATCCTTCTTCTTCAGCGCCTGCTCTACTTCTTCCCACGTCAGGGGAGTTGAAACCGTGGGACGCTCGCGCGCCCGCAGCGAATACACGCTTATCGTCGTCTTGTGCTGATCATTCTGACTCCAGTCCACAAATACTTTGCTCACGCGCAACTGTTTCTTCATATCAGAAACGACGAGTTCCCGATGCTCATTCTCCAACAAACGCGCGAGCGCGTGGGCAAAGGGCTTGGTGACCTCGTAACTGGTGGGCAAGTTCAACGGAACATAGATCTGCAGTCCCTTGGAGCCGGAAGTCTTCGGAAAACTCCGCAATCCGAAATGCTCAAAAATCTCCCGCAGCCACATGCCCACCTGGCAACATTGCACGATATTCGCCGGCGGGCCGGGATCGAGATCGAAGACCATACTGCGCGGGGAAGTGATGTCTTTGGCCAGCGAAAGCGAAGGGTGAAGTTCGATGGCAGCAAGATTGGCAAGCCACACGAGCGTCGGCAGATCGTTCGCGAGAATGTAATTTACGTTGCGCTGGTTCCCTTCGCTCCAGATAGGTACGGTCTTCACCCAATCCGGCCGATGCTTAGTCGCATTCTTCTCGAAGAAGAATTCCTGGTCTACTCCTCCGGGATAGCGTTTCAGAGTAAGAGGATGATCCTTAAGATGCGGCAGCAAAACCGGGGCGATGCGCGCGTAATAGTCGATCACCTGTCCCTTGGTGAATCCAGTTTTGGGATACAGGACCTTGTCCAGGTTGGTCAAACTCAGACGCTTGCCTTCGATCTCAACTACTGATGGACTTTCCGCCATGGCACTCTGGATTATAAAAGCCATGCGATTCATAATGAAATGGTTCCGAGATTGCCGAGGATCTTGACCAGCGCTAACCCCCATTTTCGAAGGCTGTTGTCGCGTGCGTTCTATGATCGCGATCCGCGCCGGGTAAGCGGTGAATTGCTCGGCAAGGTGCTGGTGCGCAGAGAAGGACGTAAGTTTTTGGCGGCGCGCATCGTGGAAGTTGAAGCTTACCTCGGGCTGGACGATCCCGCGGCGCATTCATTCGCCGGCCGCACTCTGCGGAATGCCGTGCTGTTCGGGCCTCCCGGGTATGCTTATGTTTATTTTATTTATGGCAACCACTACTGTTTGAATGTGTCCTGTTTGCCGGATGGAGTGGCTGGTGGGATTCTGTTTCGCGCAGTTGAACCTCTGGTTGGAATGGAGCAGATGGCCTTGTCGCGGAACGTCGTTATCGACTCAGCTCGCGACTTGCGGAAGTTGACGAGCGGGCCAGGTCGGATGGCCGAGGCGTTCGGAATTACGCGCGAGCGCGACAACGGGAAAGACTTGACTAGCGGGCGTTCTGATCTGTTTATCGCGGATGATGGATATCGCGTTCGTCGTGTTCTGACCACGCCGCGGATTGGCATCACCAAGGCGGCGGGGCTTCCGCTGCGATACCTGATTGCGGGGAACGAGTTTGTCTCGGGCGCGAAGATCCGGAACCTGCCGGTAACGTCGTAAATCTCAAAGTGTATGTGGAGTTGACAAAGCACGGGCAGGACGCCCGCGCCTACATTAGCAGCAGGTTGTCGATCAGGCGGGTATTTCCCACGAAGGCGGCTACGGCAACCAGCGCATTGCTTTTGAGATGTTGCATCGAATCGAGCGTCGCAGGATTCACAATGTCGTAGTAGTCGAGGCGCACGACGGGTTCCTGCGCCAACTCTTGTTTTCCGGCCTCGATTAACTCAGCTGCATTGCGCTCCCCTTGATCGAATCTATTCTTTACGCGGGTCAATGAACGATGCAGAACCAGCGCGGACTTGCGTTCCTGCGGGCTCAGGTAAGCATTGCGCGAGCTCATGGCGAGACCGTCCGGCTCGCGCACGATGGGGCACACTGCGATCTCGACTGGTAAATTCAGATCACGGACCATGCGGCGGATGATCGTGGCTTGAGCCGCATCTTTCTGTCCGAAGAAGGCAACGTCAGGTTCCACGATGTGGAAAAGTTTGGCAACGACCGTGGTGACGCCGCGGAAGTGGCCCGGGCGTGACCGGCCACACAATTTCTCGCTTAGGCCTTCGACCGTGACGTAGGTGACGGCTCCGGCGGGATACATTTCGTCTGGCGTGGGTGCGAAGAGAATATCAACGGCTTCTTTTTCCAGCAGTCCGCCATCGCGCTCGAAGTCGCGCGGGTACTTCGCCAGATCCTCGTTGGGCCCGAATTGCAGGGGATTCACGAAGATGGAAACTGCCACCACGTCGCACGTTGCCTTGGAGGCACGCACCAGCGAGAGATGGCCTTCATGCAAAGCTCCCATGGTAGCAACGAAACCCAGACGTTTTTCTTCGCGGTGCGCCTGGCGCGATGCGGCGCGCATTTCGTCGATGGTCTTGCAGATTTTCATCGCGCGATGTGGAATTTCGGCTCTCAGGCGGACGGAACCCAGTTTATGAGTACCTTCATGCTCTCCAGTGCGCCGGCGGCTAGCGCCCTGTTCTTTCGAAGCTTGGCCTTGTCTTCCTCCGAGCTGTCGGCACTGATCTCTTGAATCGCAACTACGCGCCCATAGGGCCATGCAGACGTGGGCAGCTTGGCGAGCGCTTCCAGTAATTTGTCTGGGTCGACGATCTGCTGCTCGTTGTTGCTGACGTCCAGTAGCCCGACGCCGTCGACTCTGACGATTAAGTACGGGTTGCGCCAGGTCTTCATATCCCGGACGGCAGCATATTTTCCAGAATCCGCAGGCGGAATTTGTTGGAGTTGGGCCTCTGGGTTGGCCGCTACGGAGGCTTCTTCAGGCGCTCGGGGCGGCTTGGCACACGACACAAACAGCGCAAGGCTCAAGGCCAAACCATTCAGGAAAAAATATTTGATGCCCATCGTTTCTATCGTCGCATCTCCCGTTTGCGTGCCAGGACTGTTTCCAGCGCCTGCTGCGTTTCTTTGGACAGATGGTAGGACTCATTATCCAACGGAAACTGATGCGAGATTACGTCGTCGCGAAAGGACTGCACGGCTTCCGCAATAAGCTTGCCCGCATCGCCGTAGCGGCGAACGAATTTGGCTGGCGGAGAAAAAGTCAGGTTCAGAATGTCGTGGAAGACGAGGACTTGGCCATCGCAATCCGGGCCGGCGCCAATGCCGATGGTGGGAGTCGCGACTTCCGCCGTAATCATGGCGGAGACTTCGCGCGGAATGCCTTCGAGAACGAGGAATGCCACGCCCACTCGATCGAGGGCAATGGCGTCGCGCATGAGTTGTTCGACTGCCACCAGCGACTTGCCTTGCACCTTGTAGCCGCCCATGACGTTCACCGACTGCGGAGTCAGTCCAATGTGGCCAGCCACGGGAATTTCAGCGTCGATCACGCGGCGAATCAGGTCGGCCCGTTTCTCGCCACCTTCGATCTTCACCACTTCCGCGCCCGCTTCTTTCATAAAGCGAGCGGCGTTGCGCACCGCGTCGTCCGCCCCGACGTGGTAGGAGCCGTAGGGCATGTCGGCCACGAGCAACGCGTGTTTCACGCCGCGCCGGACCGCCCGGGTGTGATGAAGCATTTCGTCGACCGTGACCGAAAGCGTGTCCGGGTAGCCAAGCATGGTCATGGCCAGGGAATCGCCCACTAGAACGATGTCGATGGCCGCTTCGTCTACCAGGCGCGCACTGGCGTAATCGTAGGCGGTGAGGCAGGTAATGGGTTGATGTTGAAGTTTTTTCTCTTGAAGGGACGCAACAGTAATCTTACGGCGAGATTCGCCAATCGGTGTGACACTCACGATGTCCTCCAGTGCCCCTCCGCCTTGGCGGATAGAGCCCGTACGCATCTTGGATGCTGCTGTGGCTTATTGTAGATGTCAGAAAGCGGTTTGTCGATGGCGGCTGCAGGTAACCCGCCCGAGGTGACTAAAGACACCACTAGCGTCCACGCTTCCGCTTGACGTTGGCCCGCAGCCAGGCGGCAAATTCAGGTTCATCGAGCGTACCCGCTGCAAGGTTCCAAATGGCTTGAGTCGCGTCCTCCTCGCTGGCTTTGAAATCGAAGCCGTGGAGCTCGAGAAACAGAACGCCAATCACGAAACCGGTTCGTTTGTTACCGTCGACGAAAGGATGATTGCGCACGATTCCCGCTGTGTAAAGCGCAGCCATCGCGATGACGTCGCGAGAGGCGGCATAGGCGTGATGTTGCCGGGGACGGGCCAGAGCGGATTGCAAGAGCCCGCGATCGCGCAATCCGGGCGCGCCGCCGTGGACGGCTAACAGGCGGTCATGAATCGCCAAGGCATCGCGTTCCTCGATCCAGAGCGGTTCTTTGGTTTTCACTTTGACAGCGAGTGGAGTGTGTTGCGATAGCGAGCTATAATCTGTTCCGCTTTCGCCATTTTCTTTTCGAACGCGGGATCGTAAGGCGTAAGCCGGTAATCACCGTCCGCCGACTCAATCAGAAAAAGCCGCTCCCCGTCACCTGTGTGCAACCGGCCAATCACTTCCTTGGGAAGGACCACACCGAGCGAGTTGCCGAATTTGCGGACTTTGAGTTCGACCATGCACCCTCTCCACTGTTATTACTATTGTAATAACCTTATTTTGATCGCGCAAGTGCAAACGACCGGAGTCCTCCCGCTCCCCCTAGGTCCAAGCCAACGACCAACGGTTCCTACGCGCTGGCTGCCTCCTGATTTCCCAGGGGCAGAAAATATTGCGTTCCCTTGATTGGGGCGGAAACTTTCCGCAGCAACTCTTGCAAATCTTCATTGCGCTCCACGAAATCGATCTCCGAAGTGTTCACAATCAGCAGGTCGGATGAGCTGTAGTGGAAGAAGAAGTGTTCGTAGGCTTTGATCACTTCCTCGAGATATTCCTCGTTGATCGCCTTCTCTCCCGGCGCATTCTTTTTTCTCAACCGCTTTTTCAGAACCTCGGGCGTGGCCTGCAGATAGATCACCAGGTCGGGCGTGGGGAGTTGTTCGCGAAAATAGTTGTAGTAGCGATTGTAGGTTTCGAGTTCCTGGTCGGTGAGGTTGAGGCAGGCGAACAGTTTGTCTTTTTCAAAGACGAAGTCCGTGACTACGGATTTCTGGGATCGTGGTCCCAGATCGAGCGCGTGGAGTTGTTCGAAGCGGCGGATCAGGTAGGCGAACTGCGCCTGGAATCCCGCGCCGCGCTCGCCGTCGTAAAAGGCGCGGAGAAAGGGATTGTCCTCGGTTTCCATGACGCGCTGGGCGTTGAGACGCTCGGCCAGAATCCGCGTCAGAGTGCTCTTTCCGACGCGTATAGGACCTTCCACTGCAATGTAGCGGGGCAGTTCGAAAAGATTTGCCATGGGCTAGAGAGTTAGGGCTTTCGAATGGCAGGATATCCCGGCTGAGCCCCGAGCGCAATTGAGGGAAGAGTAACCCCTTTGACCAGCGAGAGACGAAAGCACAGAGAAACAATTTACAATCGCAGAATTATGCAGAGCTTGGCCTTCGGGGCTGGTGTGGTTGTGGCGGCCGCTGTTGCTATGGGCTACCAGTCAACATCTCCGACTGGGCAGTGGTATGGCCGCACCTTCACCGGACTGAAGCCTGGAAGGAGGCAACTGGCGCTGACTTACGATGATGGTCCCAACGACCCGCATACGCTTCGTTTACTGGAAGTCCTGACTAAACACAATGTGAAGGCGACTTTTTTTCTTGTCGGGCGTTATGCGAAACAGAGACCTGACATCGCGCGTGAGTTGATGCAAACTGGGCACATTATCGGGAATCATACCTTCAGCCATCCCAATCTGATCTTTGCGTCCGCGCTGCAGACGAAAATGCAATTGCTGGATTGCCAGCAGGCCTTGACGGATGCGGTGGGAGAGCATTCGCGGCTGTTTCGTCCTCCGTTTGGTGGACGCCGGCCGAGTACTCTGCGGGCCGCACGAGCGCTGGGTCTGGATCCGGTAATGTGGAATGTCACGGGTGGGGATTGGAAGGGAAAGCCAGCCCAATACGTCGAGCGCAGAGTTGGTCGGCAGATTCGTGGGGGCAATGTGATCCTGCTACACGATGGCAGCCACACGGCGTTTGGCGCGGATCGTTCGCAAACTGTAATTGCCACGGATCGGCTGATTGCCCGGTATAAGTCTGAAGGATTTGAATTCGTGACGGTTCCGGAAATGATAGAAACGCAAGGTGTCGGCTCTGACCTATCAGCTCTCAGCTAAGACCAACGGCGCTGCGCACCTTGGCCGAGTCTGAGACACTGGTCATGATCGAGCCTTATTCGAACTGCTTTCGGAAGCTGGCGAACTGCTGTTGCAAGTCGGCGATTTCTTTTTGAAGGTTGGCCACTTCATCCTCCAGACGGGCTACGCGATCGGGTTCGACAGATTGGCTGGGGGCCGACGCGGGTACGCGCGCCACATCCGTGAAGTCTTCGACATCACCTGCTAGCAGGTGCTTGTAGCGCGCCTCTTTGGTCCCTGGCTGCCTGGGTAAAACTCTGACTAGCGGAGGTTCACGCTGAATGAGGCGTTGCAGGGTGGATTGCACTTCGGTCAGGTCTTCGAAGCGGTGCATGCGCTCGGTGCGTCCGCGGAGTTCGCCGGGGGTTTGAGGGCCTCGCAGCAGCAAGACGCAGAGTACGGCGGTCTCCCCGCGCGTGAAGTTAAAGGCTTCTTGCAACCGATGCTCGTACTTCGTGACGCGGCTGTCGGCGCTGCTGGTGGGGCCGGCAAGACGTTTACCCTGGAGAGTGTCCAGCGCTTGCCTTACCTCGTCTTCGTCCAAGTTCATCACCGGATCGCGGTTGTTTTTCTGGTTGCATGCGTTTACCAGCGCGTTTAGCGAGAGTGGATAATAGTCTGGAGTGGTGACGTCTTTTTCTACGAGCGAGCCGAGGACTCTGGTTTCAACTTCATTCAGAATTATGTCCATTGCGTGGGTCCTTCAAAGCGAAGCGAGACTTAGAGATTGTACAGACGCCCGGGCATTGCGGGTTGGCAGGTGAGTCGAGCTTCGCCCGACCGCGCAGCCGGGGGCGGCTGCCCCCACACAAGCTCGGACGGATAGATTCCTTTAATCCGTCTCATAAGCTTTTTTGATTGGCAGGGAGTAGGGCTACGCGATACCCTACCAAGTTCTGATCAACCCCCGAAACACACCTGAGTTTTGGCACAAAACTTATAAGGAGATCCATGCCGACCGAACTACGAAATTTCCTGGCCATTCCCTACGACGAACTGGAAGAGATGAATTTGAACGCGAAGGAACAACGCCAGAGTCGCGTTGCCATGCACAAGATTCAGGAGGAGCGGCTCGAATATTTGAGCGGCGAGAAACGAATCAAAGCCGTGACCGTCCTGTTCAGCGACCTGGAAGGCCGTCTGCACATGCTGGATTACGACAAGAAGTTTCTGATCAAGAGCTGGGACAATCTCACTTTTGATGGCTCTTCGATTCGCGGGTTTACGGCGCAGCGGGAAAGCGATCTTCGTCTAGGAATTGACTGGGGTGCGTTCTACTGGGGTCCAGCCGATGTGTTCGGGCCGGGCAAGGTTTTGGTCTTCGGAGATGTGATCGATAAAGGTGGTACACCCTATAGTGCGGACATCCGCGGCATCCTCAAGACGTATGCCGAGGCCCTTTACAAAAAGAACGGATACACGCTGAATGCGGCCAACGAAATCGAAGGCTTTCTGTTTCAGGGGCCTGATGCGGAGCGTCGTTATCACGAAACCGGTAGGTTCGAGTACGTAAACACCGGCGGTTACTACCACTCTCTGCCCGGAGACGTTTTGCGCACCTTCATCGATACCACGGCGGAAGTGCAGCGCAGCATGGGTTTCCAGAACGA
Source organism: Terriglobales bacterium (assembly GCA_035567135.1). Lineage (GTDB taxonomy): Bacteria > Acidobacteriota > Terriglobia > Terriglobales > Acidobacteriaceae > JABDBE01. The sequence continues at coordinate 75,182 of DATMQI010000235.1, read as the reverse complement.
AAAAGATCACCCCGAAGTTGCGCCCTCGCAGTTTGAAATCAACTACGGTTACGGCGAAGTGGTGGCTGCGGCCGACCAGATTCAGCTTTACAAACTGATCTGCCGCCAGGTGGCGACCAAGATGGAGTGCACCGCGTCGTTCCTGCCAAAGCCGGTGGTGGGAGTGAACGGCAGCGGGATGCATACGAATGTGTCGATCAGCAAGGGCGGGAAGAACTTGTTCTGGGATGCGAAGGGCGAAGAGAAGCTCAGCAAAATGGGTTGGGAGTTCATCGATCGCATTCTCACTCACGGCAACGATCTTTGCCTGCTGCTAAACGCGAGTGTGAATGCCTATCGCCGCCTGGATCCACACTTTGAGGCGCCGAACCAGATCAAGGCGTCGCCTACTGATCGCGGCTCCATGATTCGCATCCCGATCGGCAACGAAAAGAGCATGCGCGTGGAGGTTCGCTCGGTTTCCCCGGACGCGAATCCATATCTGGTTATGCTGTCGATCTTCAAGACTGGCCTCGATGGCGACACGGCGAAGATTAAGAACCTGCGACAGGCCCAGCGCTACTTGCCGGATAACATCTATGATGCGCTGGCGAATTTCCGCAATGCAAACTGGACGACAAAACTGCTGGGTGAAGATGTGAAGGCCCGCTACGCGGATTTGAAGCAGGCTTCAGCGGATCGCTGTCCACGGCTGCTGGGAACGTTCGTGAAAGCTCCCGAGGTGCAGTATCACCACGATGTTTATAACCAGTTCCTGTGGAATTTATTTTAGGAATGAGCTTTCGGGCCGGCCCCAAAAATTAACATTCCGTTAACCTCTCTCGGCGGCTTTCTGGCTATAAGGAAAACGTAGCCTGCCGCTTCACTGGAAGTATGCACTTTTCAGTCCGGGTCGATCCGGACGTCACCCTTGCACCTCTGGCCAGAGAGGGATTTTCATGCCTATCAATCGAAGAGATTTTCTACGCGGAGTCGCGGGCGCGTCGGGAGCCGCAGCTGCGGGTTCACTGATTGGCAACAAGGTGTTGGCTACCGGAACTGCGGGCTCACCGATGCTGCCGCGGCCCGATAATTCTGGGATCGAGCACATCGTACTTGTGATGATGGAGAACCGTAGTTTCGACCACATGCTGGGCTGGATGCCGGGGGCAAGAGGACGCCAAGCTGGACTGAGCTATAAAGACAAGAATGGCGTATCCCATGACACCTATCGTTTAAAAAGTTTCACGGGTTGTCCGCACCCTGATCCTGACCACTCCTACCAGGGAGGACGCTCCGAGTATGATCACGCCAAAATGGATGGATGGTTGCGCACAACCACAAATGATATTTACTGCATTGGGTACTATGCGGAGGCGGATCTGAAGTTCTTCAGCGCTTTCGCGCGGAACTACACGACCCTGGATAATTTCTTCCCCTCGATCCTTTCTTCCACCTTTCCGAATCGCATCTTTTCCTGGGCTGCCCAGACCGATCGCCTAGATAACTCCACCAATATTTCAACCCTGCCGACCATCCTCGACACGCTGGCGGCAAACGGAGTGGGCGCCACTTACTATTTCAATAACGTTCCTTTCCTTGCGCTGTGGGGAACTAAGTACCTGTCGGTGACACGACCCTACGCGGAATTCCTCCTCGACGCAGCTCTTGGGAATTTGCCCCCGGTTTCGTTTGTAGATCCCGTTTACACCATCACCGACGATGGGACAGGAAATGACGATCACCCGCACGCCGACATGCGCCGTGGAGAAGCTTTTGTTGAACAAGTCTTTCAGGCGGTGACCCAGGGACCAGGTTGGGACAATACCGTGCTCATTATCAGTCGCGATGAATGGGGCGGTTTTTTTGAACACATCGTACCTCCGCGCGTGATTGCACCCAACGACGTGGACAAGGATGTGGTGAATGGCAAAGCGCTTCTGGGCTGCCGCGTGCCGGTAGTTGTAGCCTCCCCTTTTAGCCGGGGAAATCCCAAGAGTCCGCGGATCAATTCTTTGCTTTACGATCACACCTCGGTGCTGAAGTTTATCGAGTGGCGCTGGAAGCTGCCGCCGCTAACCAAGCGGGATGCGTCGAACGAAATCAGTAATTTGGTCTATGCGCTGGACTTGAATAATCCGAACTATGCCGTGCCATCGTTGCCGAATGTGACCCCACCTCCGCCTAAGCCATGCCACGGCGCTATCCTGGATGGCAATACGAGTGGCAGGACTGACTCTTACAAATTGCTCGAGATGGCCGCCGCGCACGGTTGGCCGCTGCCCTGATTGACTCGGCCAGAGCGCTGAAAGAATTCGCTGTAGAGACGTAGCTAGCTACGTCTCTACAAACCTTTATCGTCGTAGCACCTCCGTGCCTCACAATTCATTGAAGGTCCGAGCACACGCCTGTCATAATTAGCTGTTAAGGGAGCGTGCTCTCTGGCCACAACTTCATCGACTGCAAACTTAGAAGAGCGCTGGCTGCCAGCATCCATTCTTAGCCTGCGCGATTACAGCCTGAACAAATTTCTACACGATTTGATCGCGGGAGTGACGGTGGGACTAGTCGCTTTGCCGCTGGCTATGGCATTTGCCATCGCGTCCGGGCTGACGCCGCAGGCGGGAATTTATTGCGCCGTGGTGACTGGGTTCCTGATTTCTGCTTTAGGCGGATCGCGGACGCAGATCGGCGGTCCCACTGGCGCATTTGTAGTGGTGGTCGCGGGGATTGTCGCTCTGCACGGCGTGGATGGCCTATTCATGTGCACCATGATGGCTGGGGTGCTGCTCATCATTCTCGGGGTCACGGGGATGGGCACCGCGGTGAAGTTTATCCCTCGGCCTATCGTGATCGGATTCACCAACGGGATCGCGGTTCTGATTGCGAGTACCCAGATCAAAGATTTCTTTGGATTGAATATCGACAAGGTTCCAGGAGTGTTTTGGCTGCGGATGGAAAGCATCGCAGCCAACTTTCATACGTTGTCGTACGCGGCTACGGTTCTCGGCGTTGGTACGCTCGTGGTGCTGCTCGTATGCCGCGCGGCGTCGAACCGTATCCCAGGACCTATCGTGGCGATGCTCGCAGCCACGGTCGCGGTGGTTGTCCTCAAACTGCCGGTCGAAACGATTGGAACGCGATTCGGCGGAATTCCGAGCGGCCTGCCTCACTTCGCCATTCCCCACTTCCGCGCCGATCTGATTCACGGACTGCTCGGTCCTGCCTTCACGGTTGCGATGCTGGGCGCGATTGAGTCACTGATGTCGGCCGTGGTGGCGGACCGCATGAGCAACGACCATCACAATCCGAATGTCGAGCTGATGGCGCAGGGTGTGGCCAACGTGGTTGCGCCCATGTTCGGTGGGCTTCCCGCTACAGGCGCGATTGCGCGCACGGCGACCAATATTCGCGCCGGGGCCAAGACGCCAGTCGCGGGAATGATTCACGCACTGACCCTGGTCTGCGTGCTTTTGTTTGCGGCTCCTTTGACCAGGTACATCCCAATGGCCGCCTTGGCAGCGATTTTGCTGGTCGTTGCTTACAACATGGGCGAATGGCGGGAGATCCCGCAATTACTGAAGCTGACCAAGACTGATATCAGCATCTGGCTGGTTACGTTCGCGCTCACCGTTTTTGCCGACCTCACTGTGGCGGTCGAAGCAGGAATGATTCTAGCGGCCTTGCTGTTTATAGGGCGTGTGGCAAACACGACGACCGTATCTCAAGTTACCGACGACTACGTCGAAGATGGACGGGTACACATCCTGCAGGACAAGGACATTCCGTACTATGCGACCATTTTTCGCATTCACGGACCATTCCTATTTGGTGCGACGGATAAAGTCTCGGCGATCATCGAAAAAATTCATGAGTTGCCCCCGGTGGTCATTTTGCGCTTGCGTAACATGACTGCGATCGATGCGACAGGGTTATTCGCGCTCGAGGAAGTTGCGCGGGAATTGCACGCGAGCAAGAGGACCTTGATTCTCTGCGGCGCACGAGAGCAGCCTGCGCAGCTCATCCGGCAAGCTGAATTTGAAGACGTGATTGGACACGACAACATTTGCGAGAACGTGCAGGAAGCTTTGCGGCGGGCGGAAGATGTTTTTGAGAGAATGGAGAGTAAGGCCGCGGCGGGCGCCCAGTGAGATCGGCCCTCCCCCGAAGGCCGAACTTATCCGCTTCGACGCCCGCCCAGACCCAGCGGAACTGAAATTACTTCTTGCCCGCGTTTACAGTGGGCGCCAAGCTTCTCCCCAAATAGCCTTCCACCGCTTGTGTAGACAGGTTTGTGAGGACGGAGATTTGTGAGACCGAGTGTCCCTCGGTGTTTAAAAGCCGGACCTGTGCGTCATCCGAAAGCTTGACGGTGTCTTTTATTAGTTCGATTCTGGTTGGGGTTTTGACCGATGCGGTTGTTGTTTGTGGTTGCGCTGCGGAAGCCTGCGCCGCAGCGCCAAAGTCGAAAGCGGTTCCCCCGGAAACCGGAGTTGCCATGATGTTTCCTCCTTCAACCTACCGTTATCAGTGATTGTCGGCATTTCTGCAGATAACTTTAGGACGTCCTACGCATTCTTTCTAAAGTACTTAGACGGTCGTCTCACACCCGGCACGGACGATGACGCTCCCGCCTGCACTATTTTGGTTTGGCTAGCGCTGCCAGGGTAGCTTTGGTGGCTTTCAGGTAATCTTCGGGGGCGAGCAGGATCTGCACTCCGCGAATGCCGGCGGAGATTGAAATCTTGTCGTAAAGTTCGACAGTCTCGTCCACATAAACCGGATAATCCTTCTTGGCTGCAAGAGCAGTTACTCCGCCGCGAATATAGCCCGTGAGCCCTTGCAGTTCCTTTACTGGAACCAGTTGGATCTTGCGATTTTCAGATGCGGCTGCGAGGGCCTTGAGATCGAGTTCGGCGTCACCCGGGATCACGGCCATGCAGATCCCGTTGCGATCGCCTCGTGCCACCAGCGTCTTGAAAACCTGCTCAGGAGGCAGTCCAATCTTGGCTGCAACCGTTTCGGCGGCGAGATTTTCGGGATCCACTTCGTATTCCCGCAACTCATAAGAGATAAGAAGCTGGTCGAGAAGCCGGACGGCATTCGTCTTGTGGGCCACGCTTCAAGTCTATGCCGGCCAATTTCGTGAGAGCAATTTCACGCCAACGAGAACCGGCCGAGTGCTTGCTAGGGGGAAGTTTGCAGTTTATAGTCTGTTCTGCAGTCGGGAGGCTCTCTTTATGCTCCGAATGCTGTTGCACTGGGTAGTCAGCGCGCTGGCGGTCTGGATTACCTCTCGCGTTGTTACTGGCTTTTATGTTGACGGCGCGAGTGCGGCGCTCATTGCTGCCATCGTCATCGGCCTGGTCAATGCGACGCTGGGGCTGATTTTGAAAATCCTCACCTTCCCCCTCACCATTCTCACCTTGGGTGTGTTCTGGTTTGTGATCAACGCCATCATGCTGGAACTAGCCTCGACGTTCGTACCCGGCTTTCATATCCGATCGTTCGGGGCGGCGTTCATCGGTGGCATCGTGCTCTCGGTGGTGAACATGCTGCTGAAATGGCTGGTAATGCCGTCGCCGCATTGATGCAGAAGTTTCTTTACCCGCCGGCTTTCGTGGGCTTGCTAGGTTTCATTGATTTCCACTCGTCCTCGCTGAGCAGTCTGCCCAAGGCGGTGAATTCCCCTGCCCCTTGCAGTTGTTCGCCGCCGTCCATTACAACCACCTCACCGTTGATATAGCTCGCCCCGTCGCTTACCAGGAATGCCGCGAGATTTGCCAGCTCCTCGACCGTACCGAAGCGGCGCAGCGGATTTCGTTCGCGGGCAAATTGCTCGAGCTCCGGACGCGGAAGCAAACGGGAGAACGCTCCTTCGGTCGGAATTGGGCCTGGTGCAATCGCGTTCATGCGAATGCCGCGATCTCCCCATTCCACGGCGAGACTGCGGGTGAGAGCGACAACCCCAGCCTTGCCCATTGCGGACGGGACAACGTAAGCGGAGCCGGTCGAGACATAGGTTGCGGCAATATTCAGCACGACTGCTGGATGTGCAGCTTTCAACCATCTGCGCCCGCAGGCCATCGTGAGATTGACCGTGCCCATCAACACGATTCCCAGGACGGCTTCAAACGCGCCGGGAGACAGCTCTTCGGTGCGGGCCAGGAAGTTTCCCGCAGCGTTGTTCACCAGAATGTCGAGCGGTCCGTCTTTCCAGATGGCCTCAATCATCTCTTCCACGCGCGTCAGATCGCGAACGTCGCAGGGCAGGGATTGAATCTTGTTAGGCGCGACGTGGCTCAGTTCAGTTTGCGTTTCTGACAGGACGTCCTGGCGTCGGCCGCAGATGTAGACGGTCGCGCCCAACTCCAGAAAACGGTGGGCCATCCCTTTGCCCAAACCCGTTCCTCCGCCGGTGATAAGAATACGTTTGTCGCGCAGCAGATCAGGCCGAAACATGCTCATTTCCCTAGGTCTGACTCAAGAGTGACTGCGAGAGATTGTAATCCAGGAAACCTGATTACCGCGGATCAGCCTCGGCAATGGGGCGATCTTTCTTCTTGCTAAGCATACGGCGAATATCAGGCCAGAATTCTTTCACTACGATCGTGATGGTGTCGTACCCGACCTCTGATCCCCAGACGCTTGCCGTGTTCGACAGAGTGCGATCGGCTCTGGGATGGTAGCTGTATGTGGAAATCCCGGCCGACATTGCGCTTCCTACAATCTCAGAGTAGTTGAATTGCTGACCACCTGAATCGGTGCGGGTGACAAAGATGCGGCTGATTGCGTACCCGGTACGATGCCAGAATGTTCCCTGGCTGAGCTGGAAGAAACGAGGATCCTCTCCCAACAGGGAGGGAAGAACGGCACCGGTCATGTAGTTCTCAATGGTGCCGTCGGCAAAGGATGCGCCTAAACGCTTGCCGTAACCCTGAGCGCCCTGGCCGTAGCCGGGTTCACTGTTTTCAGCCTGACTGATGCCGGCGAGAAAACTGTACCAGGGGATTAGAACGTAGTCGAACGAGCCGCGAGTCACTACCTTGAATTTTTGCCCGACCGTAAGCGGCGGCACCTGTCCCGTATTTTCCAGTGTCAGGAAATTGGGCAGCGTATAGAAGAGTCGATCATTCGATGTGCCCGTGGAGCCTGGTTTTTTCTCAATTCCACTGTCCTTGGGTTTGTCCTCTGGCTGAACGGTGTGCGATGCAGGCGCATCGGGAGGCGACGATTGCTGGGCAGCCGAAGTTAGCAAGAACGCGCTTGTAAGAATAAGGCAACAAACAGAACGGACAAGAAAAGTCTTCAATACGTCTCCTGTGATTCAAGCCCCCTCAAGGCGGAAGCAGGGAATCGCCGATACTAACGCGTAGCGTTCGCAGGCCAGTAATGCAAAATTCCTTCAAGAGTAGCAAAGGAAGATCAAGAACGGAAAAACCGATGCGACCAACGTCCGCGTCGGTTCGATCGTTTTCTGTTTCTATGAGGGTAAACCCGTTGCAGCGGAATCGACCCGAATTTTACATTACTTTACAGACTAAAGTCCTAGTCCCATAAGATCACGAGGTTTGCGCGATATCTTGCGAGCAGGAAGGAGCCCGGCGCGTCTCAAGCGCCAGGCTCTTGGTGCAGGGCGTCCTGCCAGTCCGCATCAGAATGCTTTTTTCCGATCACGGGAAGACCTTGAACAAGTCCTTCAGGTCGCTTTCGTGGCCGGCATCGTCGAGAAATGGCTTCAGATTGAAGATTTCCTGGACAGTGCGCAACGTGGATCCGTGAGTGTAGTGCACTTGATTCGAGTAGCCATGCCCCTTTGCGAAGGGTGAGAGCACGATCATGCCAATCGGCCCGTCGCCGCTATTGGCTTCGTCCCAGGTGATGAAGATCGCGCCTCCCTGCTGGTAAGCACTTGATTTGAGGATCGTGGGAAGATTCCGCGAGAGCCATCTGTCACCATGGGCGATAGGATCTCCGGCGCAACCATCATGCATGTCGTCGCAGACATTGGGGGTAATGAAGTTGTAGCTCGCCACGTTCTTGGAGTTCAAGTCGCGCGCTAGTTCGGTGAACGGACGGACATGCTTGATGCAGTTGGCCGAGTGCCGGTCAAGATGGTTGGTGACGTCGTCAAAGTAGACAAAAGGATTGTGCCGGACGCCGTAATACGGGCTTCCATCAGGATCGATGCCACCGCCGTCCACCAGCGGGCATACCGTTCCGCTGATGTTCTCATCGTAGGACCTCCAGGAAACACGAGCTTTTTCCATTTGAGTTACCAGATGCCTGGTCGTGCTTTGGTGATCCTGGCTGGGAGGATTGTCATTATAAATGCCAAAGTTGGTACCGGCCTCCAGCCATAAATAGTTGGGAAGGCTAGGGTGATTGCCGGGAGGATTGTAGAAATGTTCCGCGTGCGAAGCCATGGGCAGCAGGGTCTTATTGATGTAAGGAGCCGCGGCGTTTCCTTTGATGTCCATGTTGCCGTCGCCGGTCCAGTTGTGATTTTCCATCAGAATAACGAACACGGTTCGGATGTGATGGCTGGAGGGATTGGAAACGGTGGCTGCCACGGGCTTGTCCGCGGCGAACGCATTGATCCAGGAACCAAGAGCCAGGCAGGTGACGCTCAGAGCGATTGAGAGACTGCGAAGGAAGGAATTGTGAATCATTTGATTCTCCTAAAGCTGAAGTACCATTTGTCTGACTTGCAACCTTCGCAAATTCTGGTCGTGAGTGCAGTCGCCTTCCAGCGCACGAATGCGCCCGAATACTAAAGAGTCCGCGAGATTACAGGAGTAGAGATTGGTCGGATACTACAACTTTCGGAGCGACTATGGCCGGTGCGGATGTACTTCCGAGTAATCACAACGACGGAATGAAGGGCGGCATCAACTTGGAGAAACTTAAGAAATCAGGCGAAATTGGTCGGGACGGGCAGATTTGAACTGCCGACCCCTCGCACCCCAAGTTGAGCCGTTTTGCGGGCGTGAGCGAAGCGGGAGCCCCGCAGGCGAAATCCCGAGCGTACTGAGCGAGGGACCCTGAAGTTGAATGGTCGGGACGGGCAGATTTGAACTGCCGACCCCTCGCACCCCAAGCGAGTGCTCTACCAGGCTGAGCCACGTCCCGACGGTTGGAAATCCGCTGCTTCATGCTGGCCGCAGCGGATGGGGCTGACTTGAGAATTTTACACCAGCACGGGCAGTTTCGCTTGGCCCGCTAGGTTTATTCCTGTCAGAGTTTGATGTCCGCTAACCAAAATACTTTGCCAGAATCCAATGTTCAGTTCTGCGTTTCTATTCCTCAGTCAGGTAGAGGCCCATGTTTTGGAAAGAGACTCGGGGTGCGCTTCGAGGTTTAGGGAGAAATTTGGGATTCACCACTCTAACCGTCGGAATCCTGGGCCTCGGAATGGGCGCCAGCATCGCAGTTTTTTCAATTGTTAATAGTGTTTTGTTGAAGCCCCTTCCGTTTCCTGAGGCCGACAGGGTATTCGCGATATGGGATGTCCCGCCTCCACAGATGAATCTGGGATTCGGGGAACTTCCTCTCCATGGCATTGAGTTTCACTCCATTGCCGCCAACACGCGCGCTTTCGAAAATGTCGCGGCGTTTAAAAGCGACCAGTTCAATTTGACTGGTGCAACCGAGGTCGAGCGAGTGGATGGGATCAGGGCGTCGGCTGATTTTTTCAAGGTGCTCGGAATTCAGCCCCAGAGCGGGAGAACCTTCCTCGCAGAGGAGGACCATCCCGGAACTGACCACGAAGTGATTATCAGCTACGGACTGTGGCGGCGGCGATTTGCCAGTGATCCTTCAGTGGTGGGCAAGACCATCCTCCTGAATAGCGAACCGTACGCAGTAGTTGGCGTCATGCCGCAAGGATTCACATTTCCTCGCGGAGCCGAGATGCCCAAGAGCTTCCAGTTTCCTAAGCAGGCCGAGTTGTGGATTCCTCTGGCGCTTCCCTCTGCACCTCGCGGCCCTTCGGAGTTGGCACTAATCGCCAGGTCACGGCCAGGCATCTCGCCGGGACAAGCTCGGACGGATTTGCTTCGGGTGAACCGCACTTTGGTTGAACAGGATTCGCGGTGGAAAGGCTGGTCGAATTTCCAACTGGTTCCTCTGCGATCCCAAGTCGAGGGGGATGCCAAGCCGCGGTTGCTTATGGTCGCGGGCGCTGTGTTATTCGTTTTGCTCATCACCTGTGGCAACGTATCCAACCTGGTACTCACGCGATCGCTGGGCCGCATTAAGGACTTCGCGGTGCGCGTCGCCCTGGGCGCTCGACGCATTGACTTGATCCAGCAAATCTTGACCGAGAGTTTGCTTTTGGCATTTTTCGGGTCTTCAATTGGTCTCCTGCTGTCGGCGTTCATCGTCGACGTGGTGAAGAAACTGTTTTCTCCCTACATACCCCGGCTGAATGACGCGCATCTGGATATGTCAGTGATTGGCTTTGCGGTTGGGCTTTCATTTTTCGTGGGCATCCTCTTCGGAGTTTTTCCGGCACTGCAAATGAGCGGGTCCAACCTGATTGATTACCTGAAAAGCCGGGAACAGAAGTACTCTGGAAAGAACATAAAAAACTTCAGAAGTATTTTGGTGGCGGGTCAGATTGCTTTGTCTCTGGTGCTAGTCATCGGGGCCGGACTGCTGGTCCGAAGTTTTATCGATCTTCTCAAGGCCGATCCCGGATTCCAAAGCAGCCGCTTGATGACGATGGAAGTCACCCTGCCGGCGTCGAAATATTCGGACGCGGTGTCCATGGCGGCAATCTATCAACGGATACTGGACAAGCTGCCTGCAGTTCCCGGGGTGCAGTCCGCGGCCGCAGTCAAGCCACTGCCTCTGGGAGGGGCACAAGAAGAGACAGTTTTCAAAATCAATGGCCGCCCGCCGGTGCGGTCAGAAGAATTGCCGCTTGCTTCTTACACGATCGCTAGTCCCGATTACTTCAAGACGGCAAATGTGCCACTGCTGCGTGGGCGAAGCTTCACCGACGCTGACAATGCTACTTCACCACCCGTCGTGATCATTAGTCAGGAGATGGCGCGCGAATTCTGGCCGGGCGAGGATCCGGTCGGGCGTCTCATGGGATTGCCTGATCCAAGATGGCAAAATATGACGATCGTTGGAGTCGCGGCAGATGTCAAGAAATTCGCACTGAGCGATTCGCCGGGGCCGGAGATGTATGTTCCGTACCTGCAGAAGCCCTATCCTTCCATGCTTACCATGTCGTTCGTATTGCGAACCGGCCGGGATCCGTTTGGCTTGACCAATGAGTTGCAGCAGGCTATCAAGACCGTCGATTCAGAATTGCCAGTGGCAAATGTACAACCGATGGCTGAGTTAGTCTCGCGCTCCATGTCAGCCCAGAGACTATCGGCTTCGGTGTTGGGAGCTTTCTCTGCGGTGGCCCTGCTGCTGGCGCTAGTCGGCATCTATGGTGTGATTTCTTATATCGTTAACGAGCGGAACCATGAGATCGGAGTTCGCATTGCTTTGGGAGCGCAGAAATATGATGTCTTGAGACTTGTCTTTTCTCAAGCCACTAGATTAGTAGCGGCGGGATTGGCATTGGGATTTGTCGCCGCCTTTTCGCTGACCCGCTTGTTCACGAGTTTCGTATTCGGGATTAAAGCTACCGATCCGCTGACATTTACTCTTGCCCCGGTCGCTCTGCTGACGGCTGCGGCCCTTGCGACTTATATTCCGGCTCGTCGGGCAACCGGAATCGACCCCATAAATACGCTGCGAAATGAGTAGGTAGGGCTTACTTGCGCTTTCGCTTCGCAGCCCGTTGCGGTTTTTCTTCGAACACGGCGAACTGAATTTTCTTTTCGACCGGGTCGATGCGATCTACAAGCACCCGTATCTTTTGCCCCAAGCTGTAGATTTTGCGGGTACGCTGGCCGATGATCTCGCGGGTATTTTCATGATAGGTGTAGCGGTCGTCGGTTAATGAATCCAGGGGAACCAAGCCTTCGATGAACAGGTCGGTGAGCTCGACGAAGAATCCGAATTTGGTCACGCTGATGATCAGGCCGTCGAAGTCCTCACCGACCCGGCCTTCCATGAACTTGACCTTTTTCCATTCCATCAGGTCGCGTTCGGCTTCGTCGGCGCGGCGCTCGGAGCGGCTGCATTCTTCGGCGATCTCGTGAAGTTCTTCCACGGGGATCGGGCCGCCCAGCGGTGCAACCGACTCACGATGCGCGGTGTGGTCTCTGCGCTTAGACCACGGGGACGGTGCATCACCGGTAGTCTCGGGCGAGAGCCTGCCCTGAGCTTGTCGAAGGGGCGCTCGCGCCACATGATCGTTCGATGAATCGCGTAATACTTCTTTCAGAATGCGGTGAACGATTAGGTCGGGATAGCGGCGGATGGGCGAGGTGAAGTGCGCATAGGTTGGCGCGGCCAGCGCGAAGTGTCCCAGGTTTTCCTCTGAATATCTTGCTTGTTTTAACGAGCGCAGCATGAGGTAGGAGAGAATTCGCTCTTCCGGCTTGCCTGCGATCTTCTCGGTCAGCTTCTGGTACATGCGCGGCGTGATGTGAACTTCTTTGGGGATTTCGATTTCGCGCGGACGCTTTCCCGTGCCGTGACTCGAACGACGCTCGGACTTGAACTGCACACGCTGAATGGGTAGCGGGCCAACGCCCAGCGAATATCCGAAGGCGGCAGCGATGACCTCGAAATCGTAGACCCGCTTGGCATCGGGCTTCTCGTGAATACGGTAAAGCGAAGCAACGCGTTTATTCTCCAGATATTCCGCTACACATTCGTTCGCCGAGAGCATGAATTCTTCAATCAGGCGATGCGCGATGTTGCGCTCCGAACGGGTTATGCTTTTCATCAATCCAAATTCGTCGAATTCGATCACAGGCTCAGGCAAATCGAAGTCAATGGATCCGCGTCGTTCGCGCTTCCGATTCAGGATCAAGGCCAGATCGCGCATCATCTCGAAGCTTTCCACCAGATCGGCGTAACGTTTGCGTGTGCCAGCATCGCCTTCGAGCACTGCGTTCACATCCGTATAGGTCATGCGCTCGACGGAGCGGATGATCCCTTCACTTAACTCATAACCAAGAATCTCCCCACGGTGGTCGATCTTCATGACACAGGAAAGCACGAGCCTGTCCAGATGCGGGCGGAGGCTGCAGATATCGGTCGAAAGCTCGAGCGGCAGCATGGGCACGGCACGATCGGGGAAGTAGACGCTGGTGCCGCGTAGCCGCGCCTCTTGATCGAGGGCTGAATCCGGCGTGACGTAGTGGGCCACGTCGGCGATGTGTACCTGGAGTTCGTAGTTGCCGCCTTCGATTTGGCGGACGGTGACCGCGTCGTCGAAGTCGCGGGCGGTTTCGCCGTCGATGGTGACAATTGGGAGAGCGCGGAATTCGCGCCGCTTTGTAACCTCGGGTGCCGGGATCACGGGTTCGATGTGTTGCGCTTCGTCGAGCACTTCCGGCGGAAAATGATGCGGGATGTGGAATTTGCGGATGATGATTTCGACATCAACGCCGAAATCGTCTTCGTAGCCCAGGATCTCAACCACTCTTCCCCGCGGGTTCTGCGTAGCCGAAGGCCAGTCGGTGATTTCTACATCCACGACGACGCCTTCGAGGTCGTTCCATTCGGTGCGGCGGGCTGCTTCGTTGCCCAGGACGCGGTCTACAGACTTCTGTTTTCTTGAACCCGTAGCGAAGTCCTGCCGAGGGCGGGACGCCATCGGGACGCCGTCGCTACTTTGTTCTGGGTTCTCCATGCCAGGCGGGATTACGATTTCCTGCGAAATCTTTTGGTCGATCGGCGTGACGTAGTTGCCGCGGTTGCCGTGATGAAAGATTCCTACCACGGTGCTGTGGGCGCGGACGACCGGGCGCACGATGCGGCCTTCGGCCCGGCCGTCAGGGCGGATTGGGCCGACCTCTACCAGCACTCGGTCCCCGTGCATCGCCGAGCCGACTGCAGGCGGCGGGATGAAAACGTCCCCGGCCAGCTGCGATTTCAGGCGTGCATCGAGCGTGGCGGCATCGGGCGTGACGAAGCCGTAGCCGTCGCGATGCATGCTTAACTTCCCAACCAGAACATTCTTGCCCGCGGCGGCCTTGGGAATTGCGTAGCGATCGGAATCGACCTGAATCAGTTGACCGCTGCTCACCAGGCGCTGCAGCCGGTCGGAGAACTCGCGCCGTGCGTCGCCATGAAGTCCCAATTCGCGCACCAACTGCTTAAAGCTCGCGCTGCCTTTAGGCTGGCGTTCGATCTTCTTCAGGATGGCGGAATCGGAGAGTCTATCCAAAATCGTAGATTGTACGACTTAAACCATGATACGTGGAAACGACTCAGGATACGGCAGTCAAAGAGATTTAGCGGCGTGACAGTATAAGAATCGCTGCGCCCGGAGGAAGAATTACATTGTTTCGTTCCCATCCTGCGATTTTGGCGTAGTTACGAAAGGGTCAAAAGGTGCAGAAAGCACAGAATTTCCACAAGACTTGCAGCGACAGCGGGAGTAGAATTCGTTTGGTCACCGAAATGCGGGCTTGACCGCTTAATCTACAATCTACTCGTTACGAAAGGATGTTTTTGACATGTGGAAACCCACCAATCAGCCTACTACGACACCATCCCGGCCAGGTGAGCCGGAGCGTCCTGCCATGCCTACTCCGGTAACGTCTGCGCCCAGCGAACCTGTAACAGCGGCGCCACGTCCGGCAGTTGCGGCCAGTACAGCGGATCAGGCGACGATCGGAAAATCGCTGGTGATTAAAGGCGAAGTGACTGGTTCCGAATCGCTTTACATTGACGGTCGCGTGGAAGGTTCCATCAACCTTGCAGGCAACCGGGTCACGGTCGGCCGCAATGGTGTGGTATCCGCGAACATCAACGCCCGCGAAATTGTGGTGCTGGGGAAAGTCCGCGGCAACCTGACGGCCAGCGATCGGGTCGATATTCGTAGCGACGGCTCGCTCACCGGCGATGTGGTCGCGGCTCGCATCTCGATTGAAGATGGCGCATTCTTCAAGGGCGGCATCGATATTCGCAAGGGCGGCCAGAAGCCGAATGGCGAAGAAGTGAAGGCCCCGACAGCTGCGGCCGAAGCGGTCGCAGCGCGAGCGTAGACAACTTTACAGGTCAGGTCTTGGTGAAGCTTCGGGCCCCGAGACCTGAACACTGAGATTTTCGTCTACGGCACGATTCCTTTGGTCAGCTCTTCCGCCTGCTTCTCCTCCAATCGCGGGAAGGTCACGCCTTTACGGCGGCGCAAATCGGCCGGCAACTGAGATCGCGTCAGCCATAGTCCCGCTGCAACAGCTCCTGCCCACGTGATGCCGATCAAACTGAGCGCTTCAAGGTCAGCAATGCGGCTGCCGTTGATCGAGACGACGCGGGCGACGCGGTAACTCAACAATCCCGCCACCGCCGCTGTGATCGTCGCTTTCCCCAACTCTCGCCATTGCAATTCATCCCAGGGAACCAACTTGCGCTGATGCAACAGAATCGCCATGGCTAGACAGTTGGCTGCAATCCCGAGGTCGGAGGCCAGCGCCAGTCCCACAGAAGAAAAGGTATGGTAAAGCGCACGATACATAGGAAGCGATGCGATCGTGATGAGGCTGCTGGCGAGCATAGGCGTGAGCGTGTTTCCCGCTGCATAGAAAGCCCGCGCATACAGGCCTTGCGCCGACCAGAAAACCAGGGACACTGAAAACCAGAAGAAATAGGTTGCGGTGGCTTGCGAGTCAGAGAAGATGAAGTGTCCATGCGGCAACCGGTATACCAAGTCAATCAGTGGCAGTGCGGCGGCCATCATTAAACTCGAGGCGAGGAGCGCGACAGCGGCGGTGCGATAGACCGATCCATTTACCGTGTCCGCGAACTCCTTCATGCGTTTCTCGCCAAACAGATGGGCAAAAAATGGCAGCGAGGCTTGGCCGACAGCTTGTCCCAGGATCGCAATCGGCACTTGCAGTAAGCGCTTGGCGTAATTGATGTGACTGATCGCGCCTGCGGCGTCGGAGGCGAAGTAACGCAGAATCCAATCATCTGCGCTGACCAGCGAGACTCCGATCATCAGAGGAATCGACATCCGAACCCACTCGCGAAAGGCGGAATTGCGCACGTCAAACGAGACGCGGTAACCCGTGCCCACTCGGGCAGCACCGATTGCGTTGATCAGAAACGGTCCTACGAAAGTGCCGGCCAAAGCGCCGTACGCCAAGGAAGCGATTCCGAGCGAATGAGAAAGCGTCACGCCTCCGAGAATGATGAACGCGTTATAGATCAATGGTCCCAAGGCAGGGAATAGAAAAAGCCGGCGGGAAGACAAAACCGCAGAAACAACTCCGCCGACGTAAAACAAGATCTGGGCAGGCAGCAAGATGCGGGTAAGGTGCACACACAGATCGATCTGTTCTGGTTTGAAGCGGTGAAACATCAGCCGCGTGATCTGCGGCGCGAAGATTTCGGCCAGAATGACGCCGATGCCCAATACCAGCGTCATCACCGTAATGACGACCGAAAAGGTCCTCTGCGCATCCTCCTCTCTTTTTTCCGCAAGGAAGCGCGAGTAGATCGAGACAAACGTGATGGAGATCGTGCCCCCGGCGACCAGGTAGGCCAGAAAATCGGGAATCTGGAAGGCCGCGATGTAAGCATCCGTCGTCGGGCCGGCCCCAAATGCCCACGCGGTATAGGCCTCCCGCAGATAGCCGACGATGCGCGAGAGCACGATCGCGGTCATTAAGAGCACGGTTGCCGAAAACGCGGTGTGCTGGTGAGATGGCCGGAACAGGCGCAGCCAGCGGGCGGAGACACTCATCTTGCTGGATTGAACATCGTCTGCGGAATTCGCCATCAAGTGGCGATTCTACACGCAGCCACAGGTCGGTCTCGTTGGGTTGGAGGTTCCTGTTGATCTTTATTCAAGGACGCGCCAAAAGAGAACCGTCTGTCGACCCACGCCAAGACAGCGGGTCACGGATTTTGACACTCGGGTACGAATCGCCGCATAATCCGAGGCGTGCCGGAATCCACCGCCATCGGTCGCTCTTCTTACTCCGCGATCCTGCGGCGCTCCTTCCGCAAGGCCTTTCCCCCAGCGGTCCGCGGTGAAGGAGTTTATCTGTGGGACGCTCGCGGCAAGCAGTATCTCGACTTTTCCGGTTCTGCGGCGGTCAATTTCATCGGGCATGGAGTGGCGGAAATCGTATCTGCAATGGCGGCACAAGCGAAGCAAGTCGAGTTCGTCCATAGCAGCCAGTTCACCACTCCGGTAGCCGAAGAGTATTCGGCGGAGTTGCTGGATTTCGCTGGCAAGAATTTCGAGGGCGGATGCGTTTACTTTACCTGCGGCGGCTCGGAGTCCGTCGAAACTGCGCTGAAACTTGCGCGGCAGTATCAGGTGGAGATCGGGCAAACCAAGCGGCATCAGGTGATCAGCCGTGGTCAAAGCTATCACGGGTCCACTCTGGGCGCATTGTCGGTCTCGGGAAACCAGCGCCGGCGTCAAATCTATCGTCCGATGGTGCGGGAGTTCGCCCATATCACATTTCCGTATTGTTATCGTTGCGCCTTCGACTGTAGCGACGGCTGCCGCAATTGCGGTCAGGAATATGCAATTGAGTTGGAGATGGCGATCGAAGCCGCAAACGGCGAAGTAGCCGCTTTCATTCTGGAACCGGTTAGCGGGGCAACACTCGGTGCGGTCCTGCCACCACCCGGTTATTTGCAGAGCGTGGCCGAGATCTGCCGCCGGCATGGAGTTATCTTCATCGCCGACGAAGTGATGAGCGGCATGGGCCGCACTGGTCGGCCATTTGCGGTTGATCATTGGGGAGTCGCGCCCGATCTTCTAGTCACCGCCAAAGGGTTGTCGAGTGGCTACGCGCCGCTGGGCGCGGTGATTGTCTCGAAAAGAGTGGCCGACGCGATTGCCCACGGATCTGGCGCCTTTCTGCACGGTTTCACCTACAACTCCCATCCAATTTCGCTGGCCGCAGGGAGGGCGGTGCTGCGATTTGTGCAAGAGCAAAACCTCGTGCAGGCAGCCGACTCAGAGCACCCAGGCACGATGGCTGCGACCTTGCACCATGCGATCGAAAGCCTGCGTGAGGCGAGAACAGTTGGTGACGTTCGGGGGATCGGGTTGTTGTGGGCAATGGAATTCGTCGCGGATAAGGCCACCAAGCGGCCATTTGCTCCGGAGTTGAATTTCGCCGCTCAAGTGGCTCAGGCCGCGATGAAGCGGGGGCTTCTGGTTTACCCCATGCAAGGATGCGTGGATGGAGTTGAAGGGGATCATCTGTTGATCGCGCCCCCAGCTGTGATCACCGCTGAGCAATTTGATTGGGCTGTGACGCAACTGACGGAGGCGATTTCGGAGGTCACCCTTTAGTCACGGCGACAGCCGGACCAGTGTCCGGTCCGCCCTGTCACTGGTACTGATTTCGTCTTCGCGGAATGCCTGGGAATCGGGCAAGGCAATCGTAGCTAGCTCTCGACCTTTGGTCGGCCGGTTTTCGCCAGCCCCGCTTTTTTTCTCAACTTCGCATATACATCAGGCAGATTTTTTCTAAGCCACTTGTAACACTCACGGCGCAGCAAGGTGTGCTTCCGGTTGTGCTCCCGCCGTCTGTCTGCGTAGCGTTTCTCCTGAGCGGTGAGTCGTTTTGTCATCTCGCGATTCTCTCTTTCTTAAGAGATCCAAAGGGGGTAAAAGGATTCGCGTACGGCAGAAATGCAGTGTCCAGGATACCGACCAGATTGATAATACCCTTTTCGCGTAACTTCGCGAGCGTGGACGAGAAAAATTGCAAAAAGCGGCCGATGGTCAGAAGATGATCGGTAATAGACCTCGGCGGATTCGCACTATGAGGACTGAGTGGGCTTCAGGAACGTTGCTGAAAGTCCGCCGCGAACGATGATACGGCGTCCGCCATGCTTCGATCAGGCTGACGAGGCGATGCCACCGGCGGACGTTGCTCCAGGGTTCCAAGCAACGGAGTGTCCATTAGCCCATTGGGCTCCAGCACCGAAACAAACCCGTGCTGAGCGCACATGGCTTCGACAAGCCTTTGTTGCCGCAGGCTAAGCACCTTCACCGGCAAAGTTTCGAAGTTGCGGAAAACCCACAACAAGTAGAGTCGCTGCGCGAACGAGGGCTTGAGATAACGCGGTCCCAGCGGCGTGAGCACTCGCAGCACACCTTGGGACAGTTTTTCCATCCACATGACCGGTTCACCTTACATTTACAGTTTCTAATAACGATGTATTGGATTAGAGCAATCCAAGGGCCAGCATTATTGCACCAAGGACTATGCAAAGGGAAGCAGAATTCTAAGATTTCAACAACTTTTCACAGAGCCCCCACGGTTAGAAGACGCAATCACCTTCCGTGATTACACGATGATAGGTGGAATTCGTGTAGACCGACTCAGCCCTCAATCTCTGGCAGCGTTGCGATGCTCCGTATGCTGGCCGCCACGCCGAAGCGTCCGTCTTCCCCACCAGGTTCGACACGGATAACAGAGGCTTGACAGCACACCCAACGCTTTTCGCCGTCCGTGAGTTGAGTCGGGAGCATTAGGACCATCTCAAGTTCGCTTCCCACCAGAATTTGGGAATTTGCGTAGAGGAAGATGCCTGTCGTACTTAAATCACGGGTATATCCCGTGTCCGGTTGGCTCTGCGGGGATCGGATCGAGACGCCCACGCGCGCCGGCATGCGCAGATTGGAGCGTCGTTCGGACTTGGGATCGGGCATCGAAGGGCGAGAGTATCACACGGTGCGGCTCGGAAGAAACTGGGCAGTCTCCGGTAGTGTCAAAATTCGGACCCTACCCAGTCTCTCCCGGGCGTTCACCGAATCACGGCTGTGTGCTAGTGCCCGATCAACTTCCAGGTGTCTCCGAAAAGTGTGTTGCCGGCAACCCCGCCAAAGACCAGGAGTTGGCCGCTAGCCGCGTCGTAAGCCATCCCCATGGACTCACGGGCAGCCGGGGACTTCGAAGTATTCAGTTGGGTCCAGTCGGTTCCAGTCCACGCCCAAGTCTGGTTCTGGTCCACACCGCCGACCCCGCCACCGAAAATGGTCACCATCTTCAATTTCGGATCGAAGGCGCTACCTGCGCCATAACGAGTCGGCGGCTGGACACTTGGCGACTGCTGCGTCCAGTCAGTACCGTCCCATGTCCACGTATTGTCGGTTCTCACGTCGCCTAGTCCGGCAAAGAGGACCACATTCTTTCTCACGCTGTCGAGCGCAGCCACGGCGAATGCCCGTGCTCCCGGGGTATTGGTGGGATGCAGTTCAACCCAATTTTTCCCCGTCCAACGCCAGGTCGTGAGCTGATACAACTTGCCATCGAAGCCGCCAAATTCGTCGGCATGGCCATTCTTCGGATCGGCGAACAGCATCGGCCCGGTTACGGCAGTGGGTGACGACTTGGGATGCGCTTGTGTCCACCGAGAGGTAGCGCCGTCCCAGAGCCAGGTGTCCCCGAGGTAGTGCGCGCCGTCGAATCCTCCGAACAGCACCAGTCTGCGAGTCACCCGGTCGAAAGCCATCGAAGCTGCCGCGCGCCCCGAAGGCGAGACAGAGGTTTTTTGTCGTGCCCACGTGGTTCCGTCGAATGTCCACGTCTCCTTCAAATGGGAATTTCCGTCGAAACCCCCGAACAACACTATTTTCTTGCTGACCGGGTCGTAGGCCATGGCGGAAAAGGCTCGCGCGGACGGCGATGTTTTGGGTGAAAGCTGCTTCCAGGTTACCGTCTGCGCTTCAGCAATAGGGACGACACCAAGCCACGCCGCAGCGAATAGCACAACAGCAAGACTCGAAATTACTCGAACACGATTGAACTTGGATTCCAATTTCGCCTCCGGAAAAATGCAATTTGGAAGAACACACTTCAAAACGATCGCAAAACCCTAGCAGACAAGGCACGATCCTGAATAGAGCCTGAAGTTGGTAATCTTTGTAGGAATAAATTCTCAGACACAAAACATTCGCATACTGTAATGAGTTGGTGTCTTCACTTCGAATCTGAAACCGCGACGAACGCGCCCAACCCAATCAGTGTGAGTCCGGTAGCGGTCCGCTGCCTTCGACGCAAAACCGGAGAAGAACGCAAGCGCGCACCGATTGGAGCCGCCGCGAACGTCACGATGAGGTCGCAGGATGTGTTCAGCGCGACCGACATCGTCCCCAACAGAATGAATTGCCAGAACACTCCGCCAGTGGCGCGGCTCACAAATTGTGGAATAAATGCGAGGAAAAAGATTGCCGTCTTCGGGTTCAGAACCTCGGTCGCAATGCCTTGCCAGAACGGGTTTCTTGGAACTCGGGCCTCCGGAAGCGGGAACTCAGCATCCCGATCTGTGCGAGCGCCGATGATCATGCGACCTCCGAGGTAAATCAAATACGCCGCGCCCGCATGCTTTACCAATGCGAAAGCCGTCGCCGAAGGAGCGAGCACGATCGATAATCCCGTCGCTGCCGCCAAAACGTGGGTGAGACCACCAAGGAACGTTCCAAGACAAGAAAGCACGCCCTCGCGACGACCGCCCGCAAGCGTTCGCGCGAGCACATACAACATGCCGGGGCCAGGCGCAATCGCCAAAAGAGTGGCCGCTCCAAGAAACAGCGAGAAGCGATGTGGATCGATCATGCGAATGATCTTAAATCAACATTGCAGGCAGTTGCGAGCGAATCGGCAATCATCCGTCGTGCGGCGAGGTTTAGCATAACAGCGTGATCCCGATGGACACATCCCGGCGAATCGGTCTGGCCCGCGCACTCTCCAAGCTGGGCTATTGCTCACGCTCGAATGCTTTTGACTTGATTCGCGACGGGCGCGTGAAGCTGAATGGTGGAATTTGTCGAAATCCGGAAGTTCCAGTTCGCTCCGGGCGCGATCGCATCGAAGTCGATGGCCGCGAACTCGCAGCCCAACCGAGGATCTACCTGATGTTCAATAAACCTCGGGGTGTAGTAACCTCGGCTTCCGACGAAAAAGGACGCGAAACTGTGTACGCCTATCTGGACGAAGCACTCCCGTGGGTCGCGCCCGTAGGACGTTTGGATAAAGCAAGCGAAGGCCTGCTGCTGTTGACTAATGATTCCGAATGGGCGGCGCGTGTGCTTGCCCCCGAGACCCACCTCGACAAAACCTATCACGTCCAAATCGGCGCGGTCGCGGACGCGGTGCTTGTCGACAACATCACCAAAGGAGTCAGAACTTCTGATGGCAGTTTCCTGCGGGCAAAGAGCGCCGAAGTTCTGCGCAAAGGCAAAAAGAATAGCTGGCTTGAAATCGTGCTCGACGAAGGCAAAAATCGCCAGATCCGCCGCATGTTCACGCAACTCGAAATCAGCGTGTTACGGCTGCTTCGCATCGCGATTGGACCTCTGGTATTGGGCGATCTCTCTAAAGGCGCCTCTCGACCGCTGACAAATGAAGACAAGCGCACCCTGGATCGAGCTATGCGACAGGAGTAAAGCGAACTCTGGGAAAAGCCTACTTTACGAAGGGCAGAGTGGATAAAACTTTCGCGGCAAGTTCCAGTTGCTGCAGGTCATCCTGGGTAAAGTCCGGTCCCGCGGTCCCTGGGTCGAATCCCTTGCGGCAAACTTGAACCACGCCCAGAGCCTTTCGGTTCGTGTCAAGAATGGGCGCGGA
Organism: Terriglobales bacterium; assembly: GCA_035567135.1. Classification (GTDB taxonomy): domain Bacteria; phylum Acidobacteriota; class Terriglobia; order Terriglobales; family Acidobacteriaceae; genus JABDBE01. The sequence goes on along the minus strand of DATMQI010000235.1, from coordinate 52,509 downwards.
CATCAACTTTTGAATCGCATTTTGTCCGGTTCGTTCCACGTCCTCTGTACTGTCCAGCTTCACACTCTCGAAAATGCTGGCATGTTTCACTTTCACAAAAGCATTAAACAGTTCCGTCTTCCTGGTGGATGCGGTATGAGCAGCGACCGCCGAGGAACTCGAAACTGGAATCGATCCCGCAGTTTTCAGTTGTTCCGGATACAGAAAGCTTAGCAAGCCCTTCTCCAGACGCATCAGGGCAACTTCCGTGGGCCGGACTCCGAAAAGTTTGGCCAGTGCCGCACAAAAGACTTGTGGGGACGTGGCCTGTCTCAGCACATGCTCAACTGAAGCGTTCGAGGCTCGCGCCGGGGCCGCCGCCGTCCCACCCTGCTCGGAATTTCGGTCACTGGGCATATGATACGAAGCAATATTGAATTGCGACTTGCTTTAGCCATGTTGACGTATTGCAACGGCTCCATCAAGTTACCGAAGTTTGTTAGTGCGCTCAATCTTTCGTCAAGGTGAAACCTTTTTCGCGCCAGCCCCGAATGCCTCCGTCCATCGATAGCACCCGGGTGTAGCCCATCTTTTGCAAGTTGTCAGCGGCCAGGGCCGAACGAAGTCCGCCGCCACAATAGAGCACCATGGGAGTCTCTCGATCGGGCACGCGATTCTCCACATCGCGCTCGATGATCCCTTTGCCCAGATGAACCGCGCCCGGCAGATGATCGGCTGCGTACTCGCTCTCTTCCCGCACGTCGATCAGCAAAAACTTCTCCTTGCGGTCGAGCTTGGCTTTGACTTCATCGATGGTAACTTCGCGAATGCGCTTCTTAGCATCTTCCACAATCTTCAAAAATCCAGGGGAATGCTGATGAGCCATATAGTCCTCCATCAATATCTTATCGAACGATGGTGATTTTGGATGGAGCAGCGGCTTTTAGTGTGTGCGTGAGAACTGGAATTTCCACCACGCGGTAGAACAAAACTAGGAGTCTGCAGCCGCGAAGCGGCGTAAGAAATGCAGCCCATGGCATAAGCCATGGGTAAAGTGGGAACGAGACAAGCCCCAGCGGAGCGAAAGATTAGTCCTCGCGCACACTTCAGCCCAGTAATGAATAATTGTTTTAACCCAGATGGGTTTAGAGCTTTCTTAACTCGGGAGCTTTCGCAAACGTCAGCGGAATCCCCAACATCAACCGCGAGACCACTTGTCCAGGTCTATCTCCGAGGAAGTCTCCTCGCCTTCCGCTGGCGCGGGAACAACAACGCCGCCCGAACAGTCCAGAAGCCGCTGCAAATCAACTCGCAGGTTGCAGCGGTCTTCTTCGTCCAACTCGTCAAATTCGAAGGGCTGAAGATACCCTTGTGTCGCCCACATCGGAAACAGCATTCGCGCTTTGGTGCGCACGGTGCTGCTGCCCAGATGGAAGAGCACTTCGACCTTAGTCCCCTCATCCAACGGTGTCTCCAAGTGCAATAACCCTCCCGTAATCGAGAGTTGATGCAGCTTGCCTCGAGTTTGCCGCCCGTTTTCCAGACGAACCAGGGACAGCACAGTACCCGCGAGTTTCACCCGCGGAGCCCGAGGCACGAGGTTGGCTGACGAAGCTTTGACCATACGCTACGCTCAACTATTTCATTTCAACCGCTTCCGGCGGGAGATTACGAAAGACCACGGGCTATTGCCCGCCAGGTAAGCATAGCGAGGAGGTGGCTGCTCTTCGCTCTTATCGAGGAGCGCCCGGCAGCGCAATCCCTGCTCATGTGATAAAAACTTGTCTGCATGAAAGGGAAAATTAATGAGCAATCTGACGCGACGGGAAGTATTGAAGGTTGGATCTACGGCGGCCGCGACCGCGATTCTCAATCCGTTGCTCGGCAGTGCGGAACGCGAGAAGGAGGGCAACCACGTGAAGGATTTCAAGTCGGTTCAGACATCGTTTGAGGAAATCTGCTTTATGGAGGCGACCACGCTCGTCGAACTGCTCCGAACGAAAAAAGTCTCTTCGGTTGAGGTAATGAAAGCGCATCTCGGCCAAATCGCGCGCGTGAACTCAAGAGTGAATGCGATGGTAACGCTGGTCGACGAGCAACAGTTGCTGGCTGAAGCGCAGGCGGCAGACGATGCACTCGCCAAGGGAAATTGGCTTGGGCCTTTGCACGGGCTGCCGATTGGCGTGAAGGATTTGCACGCTACGAAGGGAATTCGTACGACGTGGGGGTCGCCGCTGCACAAGGACTTTATTCCGGATGCAGATTGCCTGCTGGTGGAACGGGAAAAGCAAGCGGGCGGCATTGTGATTGGAAAAACCAACGTGCCGGAGTTCGGTCTGGGATCGCAGACCTTCAATCCCGTGTTCGGGGCGACACGGAATCCGTACGACCTCACGAAGACATGCGGCGGAAGCACGGGCGGCGGGGCTGTGGCGGCGGCTTGCGGCATGGTGCCGCTGGCCGATGGGAGCGACTATGGCGGATCGCTGCGGAATCCGCCGAATTTTTGTGGCGTGGTGGGACTGCGGCCTTCGCCGGGACGAGTACCAAATACTCCAACTGATCTAGCGTGGCAGCCGTTTTCGGTTTCTGGAGGCGTGGCGCGTAACGTGAGGGATCTCGCATATTTTATGAGCGTCCTAGCAGGACCAGACGAGCGCATACCGATTTCCATTGAGCAACCGGGCAGCCGGTTTTCACAGCCGCTTGTTGGGCGAAGCTTCAAAGGAGTGCGCGTGGCGATGTTCCGCGACATGGGGTTGCCTTGGGAGCCGGAAGTGAAGGAAGCAGTGCGGGCTCAAGGGAAAGTTTTCGAATCGCTTGGCTGCGTGCTGGAAGAAGCAGAGCCCGACTTTCGCGATGCCAACGAATGCTTTCTGGCCTGGCGACATTGGGCGATGGAATCAAGATTCGGGGATCTCATTGCCACACAAGGCGATCAGTTGAATGAGTACGTCCATTGGCACGTGGAGGAAGGCCGCAAATTGACCGGACCGTATTTATCGCGTGTGGAGTTAAAGCGGTCGGCGCTGTATCAACGAGTGCGCGAGTTCATGGAGAAATACGAATTTTTCATGTTGCCGGTGAATCAAGTGCTGCCGTTTGATGTGACCCGACACTATCCCACGGAAATTAATGGGGTAAAGATGGAGAACTATCTCGCATGGATGAAATCTGCGTGCTACATCACGGCAACGGGAAATCCAGCCGCGTCGGTGCCATGCGCCTACTCAAAGAGCGGGCTGCCGATCGGGATACAAATTGTCGGACGGAATCACGACGATTGGGGCGTACTGCAGATGGCGTTCGCCTTCGAGCAAGCGAGGAATTTGGAGAAGAGAAAGCCTGCAGCACTCGGTTGAAGGGGTGAACGGGCAATCTATCGATCTGTTTCCTTTGCCACCCTTGCAAGCACTAGGATGGGCCACCCTCATTTCGGTTTGAAAAGGGAAACCGCCAGGACGAGCCACGCTGCTATTCGAGAACTAACCCGCCGGTCAGATCGGCTAACCGCTCGATTCGGTGTTCTACACACCAATCCTGGAGTTCGTCCACGATCTTTTCCGTGGCGCAAGGATCCCAGTAGCTGGCGGTTCCGATTTGCACGGCGGTGGCGCCCGCCAGCATGAACTCCACAATATCTGCGGCGGTGGAGATGCCCCCCATGCCGATTACTGGAATCTTGACTGCCTTGGCTGCGTCGTACACCATGCGTAGCGCGATCGGCTTGATGGCTGGGCCGGAGAGGCCGGCTGTGACATTGGCGATGCGCGGCTTGCGGGTTTCGGCGTCGATTGCCATGGCGACGAAGGTGTTCACCAGGGAAACCGCGTCGGCGCCTGCTTCCTGCGCCACGTACGCCATCTGCGCGATGCTGGTTACGTTGGGGGAAAGCTTCACGATCAGCGGCCGTTTGGTGTAATGGCGGGCCGTTGCGACTACCTCATCCAGGGCGCGGGGATCGCTGCCGAATTGCATTCCTCCGGCGGCGGTGTTGGGGCAGGAGACATTCAACTCGTAGGCGGCGATGCCTTCACCTTCATTCAGGATTTCGAGGGTAAGTTCGTAATCCTCGCGGGTGTAGCCGAAGACGTTGGCGATGACCACGATGTTCTTTAACTCGCGCAGTTTGGGAAGCTTTTCGTCGACGAAGGCTCTTGCGCCGATGTTCTGCAGGCCGATGGCGTTGAGCATGCCGGCTGCGGTCTCGTAGAGACGTGGCGGCGGATTCCCCGCCATAGGCTCTTTCGACAGGCCCTTCACCACGAAGCCGCCAATCTTGTCGAGATGGACTACGTCTTCGAACTCGATCCCGTAGCCAAAAGTACCGCTGGCGGCAATTACCGGATTCTTGAGGTCGATGCCGGCGAAGTTGACGGCGAGGTCAGGAGCGCGTCTGGCGGCGGGGGAAGCGGTCATCGCGATTGTAGTGTAACCCGTACCGCCGGGGTTGTAGAGACGTAATTAATCACGTCTCTACGGCGAACGTGCATTGTCGCCCACTTTTCCGTTACAGTAGTTGATCCGATGCTTGATCTGAATTTTGTGCGCGACAATCTGCCTTTGGTCGAGGAAAAGCTGCGCCAGCGCGGCATGAAGCCGTCTGAGGTTCTTAAGAACTTTGCGCAGGTGGATGCACAGCGGCGCCAGGCCATCACCAGCGCGGAGACCATGAAGGCGCAGCGCAATCGCGCGTCAGAAGAAATTGCGAAATTAAAGAAGAGTGGGCAGGATGCGTCCGCTCTTATCGCGGAAACCAAGAATTTGCGCGAGCAGGTCGAAGAATTGGGCAAGGCCGCCGAGGAATACGAAACCCGACTGCGGCAGGTTCTCGTTGGCATTCCCAACATGCCCCACGCGAGCGTCCCGGTCGGCAAGAGCGCCGATGATAACGTGGAAGTTCGCCGGTGGGGCGCACTGCCGCAGTTCGATTTTGCTCCCAAACCGCACTGGGAAATTGGGGAACAGCTGGGCGTGCTCGATCTGGAGCGAGCCGCTAAACTTTCCGGCGCACGTTTTGCCGTGTACTGGGACCTGGGAGCCCGCTTGGAGCGGGCGCTCGCGAACTTCATGCTGGATCTGCACACCCGCGAGCACGGTTACACCGAGGTCTTGCCCCCGTATATGGTGAACTCGGATTCAATGTACGGGACCGGCCAACTGCCCAAGTTCGCGGCCGATTCCTTCAAGGTTCCGCATGGAGACAAAGATCTTTGGTTGATTCCTACCGCGGAAGTTCCGGTGACCAATCTTTATCGCGACGAAGTGCTCGAGGCTGCGAGGCTGCCGGTTTCGCTAACTGCTTATACGCCGTGTTTCCGCAGCGAGGCTGGGTCTTATGGAAAAGATGTGCGGGGAATTATCCGGCAGCATCAGTTCCAGAAAGTGGAGATGGTGAAGTTCACGCTGCCGGAGGATTCCTACGATCAGTTGGAAAAGCTTACCCACGATGCCGAGGAGGTACTGCAGAAACTCGGCCTGCACTATCGTGTGGTAGCACTGTCTACCGGCGACATCGGTTTTTCGGCGGCGAAGACTTATGACATCGAAGTATGGCTGCCGGGGCAGCAGCTGTTTCGCGAGATTTCTTCGTGCTCGAATTTCGAATCGTTTCAGGCACGGCGCGCGAATATACGCTACCGCCCAGAGGGCAAGAACAAGACCGAATTTGTGCACACGCTGAATGGCAGCGGCCTGGCTGTGGGCCGCACCTGGGTGGCGCTTGTTGAAAACTACCAGCAGGCGGATGGCAGTGTGCTGATTCCGCAAGTATTGCGTCCGTACATGGGAACGGATCGGCTCACGCCGAGGAAAATGTAGTTCAAGCAACTAAATCCGTCGGCAGGTGCTCTACCAATACATGATCTTTCGTTGCAAAGACCGGGAGTAAAAAATAGACTTGGACGGTGCAAAGACCAATGCGACGGTTATGGCCGCTCCCACCGTTCCCATGAGTGGGATCTGGCGCACAATCCGCGATTACATTTTCTGGTCGTACGAGCGCGGCACCATCCAGTACGATGTGATGGTCACGCTGATCCTGGTATTTGTTTTTCTTTCGCCGAAGCTGATCAATTTCAAAGACAAACCGGTCGAGCATAATCCGCATCGTACTGGGGTCGCCGTTGTGCCCGATGGGCAGGGCGGGCTGATTTATCAGATTGAAGCCGCGGCGGTCACGAGCCAAGACGATGGTGCAGTCCGCAGCCAGTTGCTGGACATCATCGAGCCTATTTCCGGCGAAGTAAACATTACCAAGGTTGAGCCGATTCGCGACGGGTCAGGACATGTTCTGAGTTACAAAGTCTGGGTGGCACGAGAATAGCGGCTTCGACTACGAGACTGAAGAATGACTTCTGCGCGATCATCGAACTGTCGTCTTGCAAGGAATTGGTGTTTCCCGATTATCCTTCTGCTAGCCGTCGCCCGAGGGCAAGAACCCGCCAAGAGTCAGGATCCTCCTGAGGTTTTGCAACATGTCTTGAGTCAAATGGATCAGACCGCGGCGAACTTCCGTACTACCCAAGCTGCTTTTGAATGGGACCAATATCAGAAGGTCGTAGACGAGCACGACAAGCAGAAAGGCATGATATGTTTTCGCCGCGTCGGCAACGAAGTGCAAATGGCTGCGGAAATCAATGACCCCACGTCCCCGAAGTCCGTGCTTTTTACCGACAGCAAGGTCGAGATCTACCAGCCGAAAATCGATCAGGTTACCAGGTACAACACTGGGAAAGACCGTGCGGCGTTTGAAAGCTTCCTGGTGCTGGGGTTTGGGGGTAGCGGTCGTGACATGCTTAAGTCCTTTGACGTTAAATACATCGAGTCTGAAAAGGTGAATGGCGTGGAGACGGCCAAGCTGGAACTGGTACCGAAATCCCCCAAAGTTCGCAACACCTTTGACCATATCTGGTTATGGATCGACCCCTCGCGAGGCGTGTCAGTTCAGCAGCAACTCTTCGAACCGTCGGGCGATTATCGCCTCGCCAAATACTCCGATATTCAACTGAATCAAAAGCTTCCGGATAATGCGTTCAAGCTGAAAACGACAAACAAAACCAAAGTTGTCTCGCCGCAGGGATAGACCCCCCGCGATAACCTCAATGAATTTGAGGTTGCCACTTCTGACTCAGCCCCTGTGTAAAGATAAAGGCTGAAAAATGACGGGCGGGACGTTATACTGCGGGAAAGCCGTCTCGTAGAGAAGGAAAGGAGAGGGCAAAAAGACTCCGGTTGCAGGAATGCTCTCATTTTATGGCCAAGGTTTTCACTATCCCAAGCCCTCCCCAGATTGGCCGCAAGCGGCGTGAGCGGACTTCTGATCCGCGCTATGTCGACGGCCAGCGACTATTGGTCGAAGCGATGAGATACCTGGCGCAAGCGGACCCGGTAAATAATCGCGGCGCCATCGAACTGCTTTCCGAGCACGTGCGCACGCGCTTTCGCATGAGCGATTCGCCACTCGGCTGAATGGCACTGTTCCACTTCCCAAAATCCAAGGCAGATCACCGCGGGCCAGACTAACGGTGAGCGATCGCGGCTCGATCTTTTTCCTGGAACAATGCAGCCGCCAGAATAATCACAAGCGGATAACACTCCAATGTGTATCGCGTTTCCGGATTTTCCAGAGTGACGAGAAATGCGGACCGCAAGATGACGAAGGTGAGAAGCAGACAGAGATGGGGCGCAAATCGCGCCCGCACCAACCCCGCGACAGCCGCGGCCAGATATAAAAGATTGATAATCCCCAGAGTCAGCGTTAACGTCAACCCTTCCGGGTCGTCGTCGAAATTCCACCATCGCGAATCCGAGGGCAAGGTTTCTGTCCGCGGCCGGAGCCACATATCAGCGATGCGCAGCAGCGGCAGTTCAATGTAATAGCGCAACGGGGAACGGTGGACGCGCTCGGCTGCCAGCGCTGCGAATCTGGCATCGAGCTCCGGCGTTACATGCTCTACCTCGTTGTAATCTTTCAAGAGTTGCGTTGTCTGCTCCCGTTGCTGCGGTGAATCAAAGGCCCGCGAAGGAAGTTTGTCCACGGCTACAGGGTTGCCCGGCACGTTCCAGTAAATATCTTCGTCGGAGACATAATCCTCGATCCAGGTCCTCATCCAGCGATTGAATCCCAGCGGCACGAATGCATTTTCCTGATTCGCGTAACGCGGCGCCAATGGCTGGAACTCGTGGAATGTATGCAGATTGCGCAGAGTCCACGGGATAAGGGTTGCCAGCGAGACTGCGGCCACGATCAATCCGGACGTAAGCATGTGTCGCGCCGACACTGCTCTCGGCGTTCTGTCTTTTCTTCGCCACAACAGCAATGCGAGCAGATATGCCTCGATGGCAAACAAGATCAGCGCACCATCCGGGCGCAACAGGATGGCTGCTCCAATCGCGAACCCGCAGGCCACCCATGGCCGGAGCGAAAAGTCCTCTAGTCTCTCGAGTCCAACAATGGCGAGGTCCAGGGCCAGAACAGTGAAGAAAATTTCCCACGTTTCCGTGAGCGCGTTCGCGGCATAGTTGGCTAGAAATGGACAAAGCGCGGACAACAAAAATGCAACCCGTGCGGCACGTGGAGAAACTAACCGGCGCGCGAGATCGGCAATGAGGAAGCAGGTGCCGATGTCCACGAACATCTGCAGCACCAGTGCGGTCCGGTAGTGTTCCATGCCAAAGATCGCAAAAACCGCCGCCAGAAAAGCAGGATATCCCGGCAGGCGAATATAGGTCGGAGAAATGTCATCCAGGCCGCTTAGGCCGTAGATCCCGCGCTGGAGCCAGTTCTTGGCGATGTCGCCATACACGAAAGAGTCGGTGGTGATTCCGGGAAATCGGAGAATGAAGAGAAGTCGCAGCGCCACTCCAGCGAGGGTAGCGATCAGAAAAAATCGGGAATGTTTGCGCAGCAGTTCGCGCACGGAGGGACTATAACAGAAAGCTTTCGGCTCTTAGCCTGGGGTTCAGGTCAGCGAAAAGTCAGACTTCGAACGCCGACTCTTTCCGCCGCCAGATCGACAATCCTGTTGAGCCCAGGGCCAACGCGCCGAGAGTTGTGGATTCAGGAATAGAAGCGTTAACCCCGACAGTTTTTGCGTCAAGCGAAGTCGCTTCTGCTTCTTTGGTCTGACCCGCCGTTAGAGACTTGTTCGCCACCGTCTCATAAGCGTAGCCAGTGATGTAGGCTTGCATTTCATTGTTACTTATGACGACCTTGAGGCGCGCCCAACCGAAGTGAAGCGTGCCGTTAATTTGGAACTTCAAGCCGAGATAGCGGTGCTTAAAGCCCTTGCCCTGGTTTGCCCATGGGCCTTTGAACTGCGATCCCCCTTGATCGCGGTGCGCCATCCTAGCAACGCCGTTCTTCAGAAACTGCTGCGAAGACCCGATTGGAGCTCCAAACGGCAGCGCAGCGGGACTAAATCTGTATCGATGTTCCCGAGACGCGACAGCTGCGTTGCTGCCTTGCGAGGGCGCACGATACAGGTTCAGATACGATACGGAAGAGTGGCTATAATTCTTCATGAAAGCGAAATCTGGGGTGCCGTCGTTATTGAGGTCAAGGGGAGTAAAGCCGCCGCTCTTAATCTTGGTATGGGCAGGTGTGTATACGATATCTGCACGCGCAGGCTGGGCCAACGCAAGCAGGCTCACTCCCGCCGCCGTAGCCGCTAATGCATAGGAACCGAGAAGATTTTCAGAGGATGGGGAAAGTTTCGCAGTTTTCCGGGAGGACTTCGGCGATGCTTTCATAGAGCCTCCTGCAGCTGAGTATTATTGCACTGTCAGGATTCTGTGTCCAAAGAATTTGTTGTTAAAAGATTTAGTTGACTGGCTGCCGCCTTTCCGCAGTTCGACCCGTTGACCCAGCTTTCTCCACAGCTTAGGATGGACCGTAGCTAACTCCCCCATGGCGCAACCGGTTTTCTACGATCCCCGACAAGCCCGCTGGAAGCGATTACGAGGCCTGTTTGACGTGATCGGCATCAGCATCATGTTGCTGGTTGCTTTCTTCATCTATAACGCCTTGCAAGGCGAACAGTTGCCGGAGTTGATTTGGCAAACGCAGAAAAAGCCATATCATTCGCTCAAGGAGAACGAAAAAGAAAAGGCCAAGGAACGGAGGCGCAAACAGGCGGCGCTACGCGGTAATTCGAAAGGCAAGTCAAATCCCTCGCTGGCAGGACTTGATTCTCAGGAAGGCACACGCGCCGCTTTCTATGCTCCCTGGGATGCGGCCAGCTTCTCGTCACTCCGTGAATACGCGCGCCAGGTTGACCTGCTTTATCCCGACTGGCTCCACGTTTTGACCCCCGATGGCCACTTGCAGGGCGTCGATGATCAGACCAATAAATATTTCGATGTGATTCAGGGCTCGACCATTCGTCCGGTGGACGACAAAGTCATGCCCTTCCTGAAGGCCGAAAGCACAGGCATGGAAGTGTTCCCCATGGTCAACAATTCCGATGGCCTGAACTGGGTGGACATCACATCTTTCCTGAACAACCCAGATGGACGCGCGCATTTCCGTCAGCAAGTGGCCGCATTTCTAGCTTCCGATAAATACCACGGCCTCATGGTCGACTTCGAAGAGATCGAACCCGAAGCCCAGCCGGGCTACATGTCTTTGCTGCAGGAACTCTCCGACGATCTTCACGCCAAAGGCATGAAGCTGTACGTCAGCGTGCCTCCTCACAATGAGGATTTCAACTATCCCGCCGTTGCCAGCCGCGTGGATGGCGTGGTGCTCATGAACTACGACGAGCACTATCCCGAAGGCGATTCCGGGCCGGTTGCTTCCCAGGATTGGTTTGTCGCCAATCTAAAATTCGCCAGCAAAGCGGTACCGCTCGACAAGTTGATCTGCGCCATCGGCAACTACGGCTATGACTGGGTGCGTAAGCCAAAGCGCGGAAAACTGCCTCCCGATGTACACGACACCAACGTCTCGGTGCAGGAAGCCTGGCTTGGCGCGCGCGATTCAGAAGAAGACATAGATTTTGACAGCGACAGCAGCAATCCTCACTTCAGTTATATGGACGAGCAAAACCGCCGGCACGATATCTGGTTCCTGGATGCGGTTACGGCGCTCAACCAGATGCGTGCGGCGCAACGTCAGGGAATTAAGGCTTTCGCACTTTGGCGGTTGGGCGCTGAAGATCGCTCGTTGTGGCGGGTTTGGGATGTGCCGGGCGAACCCGAGGCACCCGATAAGTTGAAGGATGTTCTCCCGGGCCAGGATGTCGACATGGAGGGTCAGGGCGAAATCCTGCGCATCGAGGCTCGTCCTACCAACGGAGTACGCCAGATCACCGTCGATGCCCCTTCGGGAATTATCACCGACGAGATCATGGATACTCTGCCTGAACCTTATCGGGTCGCCCGCTATGGCTACAATCCGAAAGCTGTTGCCATCACCTTTGACGACGGGCCTGATCCACAGTGGACTCCAAAAATCCTGGATGTGCTGAAGCGAGAAAACGCGACTGCGACGTTCTTTCTAATTGGGCTGGAGGCCAAGGATTTTGGCGGCGTCACTTCGCGCATCTACCGCGAGGGGCATGAAATCGGGAATCATACTTTCACTCATCCAGACATCAGCAACATCTCGCGCAGCTACATGAAAGTGGAGTTGAATCTTACCGAGCAGCTTTTTGCCAGCCGCTTGGGAATTCATACCATCCTCTTCCGCCCGCCTTATTCCATCGATGAAGAGCCGGATACCGAAGATCAGGTCCGGCCGCTCGAGGTGGTTCAGGACATGGGCTACATCAGCGTGGGCGACAAGATCGATCCCAATGACTGGAAGCCCAACCCGCACGCCGAGAAGATCGCCGCCGATGTGCTCGCCCACGTCCCACCTTGCGCACCGACGGATCGGCTGTGCGGTAGCGTGATTCTATTGCACGATGGCGGAGGCGATCGCCGGGAAACCGTGCGCGCTCTGCCCATGATTATTGAGGGTGTGCGCGAAAAAGGAGATGAAATTGTTCCGCTTCATGAGTTAGTCGGCAAAACTAGAGCCGATGTCATGCCCGCCATTCCCACTAACGAGCGCTGGGCTGCACGTTTGGACTGGATGGGCTTCGCCATTTGGGACTTCAGCACCCATGCCATCGTCTGGATCTTCTTCCTCGGCGACCTTCTCATGACTGGCCGCCTGCTGTTTGTCGGAGCGTTCGCGATTTTCGATCGCTTCCGGCAGCAATCTTACGGAAGTCCGGGTGAGGCGGCGTCATACAAACCCGCTGTCGCAGTGCTTGTTCCTGCCTACAACGAGGGGAAAGTTATCGAGCGCACGGTGCGCGCGGTGCTGGCTTCGGACTATCCCGGTCTGCGCGTGATTGTGATTGACGATGGTTCTACCGACAACACTCTCGAAGTCGCGCGACGGGCGTTCGTAAACGAAGTAGCATGCGGGGACGTGCTCATATTGACCAAGGCGAATTCTGGCAAAGCCGAAGCCCTGAACTTCGGCCTCGAGCATTTGCGCGACCAGGAAATCTTCGTTGGCATCGATGCGGACACGGTCATTGCACGCAACGCGATTTCACGGCTGGTGCCCCATTTCCTCAATCCCAAAGTCGCTGCAGTTGCGGGAAACGCCAAAGTAGGGAATCGCGTGAACTTGTGGACCCGCTGGCAGGCTCTGGAATACATCACCAGCCAGAATTTCGAACGCAGAGCATTGAACGTTCTTGGAGCTGTGAGCGTGGTGCCAGGAGCCATCGGCGCGTGGAGGACGTCCGCGGTCCGCGAAGCTGGCGGATATCACACCGACACAGTAGCCGAGGATGCTGATCTGACGATGGCTCTTCTACGCAACGGTTACCGCGTGGAGTATGAGGATTTGGCTCTCGCTTACACCGAGGCGCCCATCAACGCCAATGGCTTGATGCGTCAACGCTTCCGCTGGTCTTTCGGGATTCTGCAGTCGGTCTGGAAACATCGCGCCGTGTTTGCGCGCAAGGGAGCGCTCGGTTGGGTCGCTCTGCCTAATATCGTCATCTTCCAGATATTGTTGCCGTTGGTCTCACCATTCATCGACCTGATGTTTGCAGTAGGCGCAATCTGGTATTTCATTCAAAAGTATTTCCACCCAGACTCAACAGATCCGGCAAGCTTCCAGCGACTGGTAACGTTCTTTGCTGCTTTTCTAATTATTGACTTCATTACTTCCGCCATCGCGTTCGCGCTGGAACGCCGGCAACCCGAAGCGCGCGAAGACGGCTGGCTGCTCAGCCAGGTATGGCTGCAACGCTTCGCATATCGTCAGTTGTTCTCTGTCGTGTTGTTCAAGACGGTAAAACGCGCCATCGAAGGCCAGCGTTTTGCGTGGGACAAACTGGAACGCACGGCTAAAATGAGTTTCCGTACCGCCGAAAGCCACGACTCGGTGAAAGTGCCGTAGCCCGTAGTGCTCTCTTACCCATTTCAACCCTCTTGATCGCCAACCTATGGTCTCGAAACAGGCTATCGTTGGCCAAAAGTCATCACAACAAACTGAGCGGATCTTCGCGAAATAAGATATGCTAGTGCCATGCTGCTAAACGGAAGAGAAGCGATCCTAAGCCGTGTTCACCTGCTGAAAGCCGAGATCAGCGACATCCAGAGACTCAACGAGCAATATGCCCAGCAGCGACGTACTTTGCCAGCGCAGCAGAATCACGCCCAGCGCCGCGGCAGGTTAGAGCAAATCGTAGAAGAGCTGAAAGCCCTCACCAACCGAAAAATCCAGTAGTTCCATGCACACTTGGGGACAGCCGCCCTCGGCTCTCCGATCGAGCGGCTTGACATTGATTCCAACCGCTCGTTGTCATCCGGAGCCACGCGAGGGATCTAGGTTCTCCCGCCAGCGAAACCCAGATTCCTCGTCGCTTCGCTCCTCGGAATGACAATGAGGATGGTGCTTTCGCCCGGTGCTCCAACTTTCCCGGTGCTACAATGGTTGGTTCCGCGCCCCTCCGCGCTGCATCCATATACCTTTCGAGGAGCACTTATGGCAACCGTTGAAGCCCCCACACGACCGCAGATTCGCCTTCATCAAAGCCCGTTCGCCAATGAGCCGTTAACCGATTTCAGCCAGGAAGAAAATGCCCGCAAGATGCGCGCGGCCATCGATAAAGTTCGCAGCCAGCTTGGCCGCGAATATGACCTCATCATTGGCGGCAAGCGCATCAAGACGCAGGACAAGATCAAATCGCTGAACCCAGCAAAGCCCTCGCAGATCGTGGGCCTGCATCAGAAAGCAGGCAAGGAGCATGTCGAGCCGGCCATGCAAGCGGCGCTCAGCGCCTTTGAGCACTGGAGCCACACCTCGGTCGAGGAACGCGCCAGCCTTCTATTTCACGTGGTCGATCTGCTGCGCGAGCGCAAGTTCGAAATGTGTGCGTGGCTGGTCTTTGAGGTGAGCAAGAACTGGGCAGAAGCCGACGCCGACATCTGCGAGACCATCGACTTCTTAGAATATTACGCCCGAGAAGCGCTGCGGCTGGCGAAAGTCAGGCCCGACGTACAAATGCCGGGAGAGCGTGATTCACTGCGTTACATTCCCCTAGGCGTCGGCGCGGTAATTCCGCCGTGGAATTTCCCCTGCGCGATTATGGCAGGAATGACGATGGCCTCCGTCGTTGCGGGCAACACTGTCATTCTGAAACCCTCCAGCGATTCGCCTACCATTGCGGCGAAGTTTGTTGGACTGGTTGAAGAAGCCGGCGTGCCGGAAGGTGTAATCAACTTTTGTCCGGGAGCCGGCGCCAGCTTCGGCAATGCCGTGGTTGCACATCCCAAGACGCGTTATATCGCCTTTACCGGTTCGCGTGAAGTCGGTCTCGACATTCACAAGCGTGCTGCCGATAAGGTTCCCGGCCAGATTTGGATCAAGCGCACCGTCCTCGAAATGGGTGGCAAGGACGCAATCATCGTTGATGCCGATGCTGATTTTGACGCAGCTGTCGAAGGCGTCGCCCAATCCGCATTCGGATTTCAGGGTCAGAAGTGCTCGGCCTGCTCCCGCGCCATCGTTGACGAGCGCATCTACGACAAGTTTCTGGACCAACTCAAGGCTCGCGTGGAAAAGATCACGATCGGCGATCCCACCGAAAACCCGAGCATGGGCGCGGTGATCAATGAGGGTTCGATGAAGACGATTCTCGATTACATCGAGTACGGAAAAAAAGATGGGCGCCTGGTCACTGGTGGCAGTGCGGCCAAGAATGCGGGCGAAGGCTATTTCATTCAACCCACGGTCATTGCCGATATCAAGCCCAAGTCGAAGCTGGAGCAGGAAGAAATCTTTGGCCCGGTGTTGGCGGTAATCAAGTCCAAGAACTTCGATCATGCTCTCGAGATCGCCAACGACACTGAGTTCGGTTTGACCGGCGCGGTGTACACCAATTCCCAGGACAAGATTGATCGCGCCATCCGCGAGTTCCACGTCGGCAATCTGTACATCAATCGCAAGTGCACCGGCGCCATGGTCGGCGCGCACCCGTTCGGCGGGTTCAACATGTCCGGCACTGACTCCAAGGCGGGCGGCCCGGATTACCTTTATCTGTTCACGCAGGCCAAGTCGGTGGCAGAAAAGATCAGGTAGACAGTTGCTCGTGCTCACCGTTTGAGCGGACGCCCTCGTCCGCCCAGCAGAGCGAAGCTTCGCAGCCGCTATGATCTTCGGCTCGCTCCGCTCGCGACCCGGACGAGGCGTCCGGGCCTACGTGATTTTCGTCTTGCTACGTAAACAACAAAACAAATAAGTTAGTGACAGGCACCTTGCGCTGACGTAAAGGTGCCGTTGTCGGAGAATTTTCCGCCGGCGCCGATCGATGGCGGTCCGTAGAACCAACTGAAGAACGCCAACTCCTGCAGGTGATAAGTCATCCCGTTGGCCATTTTGACCTTGATGGGCGTCGTCTGCGACAACGGATCGCCTATTTCGAGGTTGTTCTGGCATGTGGAGACTTGTCCCACGTGGCCCCACGCGGGGGTCGGGTTTACGCCGAATGGATCGTCTACCCATTCGTCGATTTCGTGGGATGCGCTGTTGACGTCGGCGACATTTTTGAAGAGCGCCGTTGTGTCGTACTCAAAAACTCCGTAGGTTTGCACGCCCTTGGAAGAGTTGAATGCATCGTGGAAGCCCCCGACACAGCACTGGTTCACTTTGGTCACGTACCCGACGACGTTATAGAACTGAAATATAGGGAATGTAGTGGGGCCAACACCCTGGCCTGAGCTTTGCAGTTTTGGAACAACGGTTTTTTCGAAATCGTTGAGCAAAGTTACGAATTCGAGTCCGCCCAACGGTCCGCATCCTTTGCTACTCAAGATCACTCCTTTGGTGGGTTGGCTGTAGTGGATGGACTTGAGCGTAACCACCTTGAGCTTGGTGTGATAGGTGTCGCCGTTCTTGATGATGGGTTCTGAAAAATTAGCCCGTTGGAAGGCATCGCTGTATTGCTCTTTGCCGACGTTGACCCCGTTCAGCGTGAACTTTGCCGGTAGCACCAGCGGGGACTGCTGAAATAACGCCAGTGGAGCCTTGCCGGCGGCGCAGGTATTGTCTGGCTTAGTAGTAGGATCAAAAACGGTGCCGCTGATGTCCACGATCACCGGAACGATCTGCATGGTCACTGTGGTGGTTCCTTTGGTCGTGAACGGGTCGCTGCCCACCATCATTCCCGTGAATTTCTTGCCCTTGGAGCCCTGGCGGGTCGAGGTGACGTGATAGGTGAAAACCTTGAGGCCACTACCGGCATCAGACTGCGTTTGAATACTGTTCAAGTCAGGGTTCTCTAACGAGTGCACGGCAAAGTAAGCTTTCAACTCATCGTTGGAAGAGTCTTGCCCATGCACTTTTGGCGCTGGGCCGATCATCGCCATTACCGCACAGACTGCAAGGAATGCCGACAGGGTAAATATTCGAGATTTCACTTTCATTTTGATTCCTCCTATGTTCGATTTGCGAAGGAGGCCGGTCTCACATTCTCCACTGCGAAGCAGACACTCAGGTGCCAACGACACATAAACGAGGGGAGCATCTTGGAAACGAACCTCCAAGACTCGATGGGGCGATTCCGATCTCTGGGCGCGAAACTACTACGGATCGGCAAACCGAGTTGTCAAAGTTTAGTAAATTCAGATGTAAATTCAGCTCTGTAGCGGAGCAGCCCCAACAAGACGGTTCTGCCGCGGTATGTCAGAGGTTGTCAAGAAATTATCTCCGAACTTTTTGGAATCCGTTGCGGCTGGAGATTTGTCAGGTGAGCAAATAAGAAAGGCCGCCCGCAGGCGGCCTTTTCATCAACAGAGCGTTATGAGGGGACGGCCTGCCCTGCCCCCTGTGGTGCAGCAGCAGCCGTGGCAGCAGCGGCTTCATTCAGGATTCGATGGTGAATGGTGAATAACGCTAACTCCAACCGGTCGGATACTCCGATCTTGTCATACACATTGCGCAGATAATTCTTGATCACCTGCTCTGTCGTCCCAAGCTGGGTGGCGATTTCCTTGTTCTTGTAGCCTTGCACGATTAACGCGACAATCCGCAGTTCTTTCGCGGTCAATCGATCGCGAACCCGCAAACCTACCATGTCATTTTCGGTGAGTTCGCTGGGAACGGCGATGTCCTGCACCCAGGTTTCGCCACGAGCCACTTTGCGCACACAGTCGACCAGCGCCGCGCTGGTTACGTTGCGGTAGACAACGCCATGCGCACCCGCAGCCATGTAGCGCTGTGTGCTCTCGCCCGTGTCGGCCAGCACGACGACACGCGTCTTGGCTTTGTTCGCCGCTTGCAGCACGGCGAGAAAATCGCCATGGAATCCGCCCGCAACCACCAGAACGGCGGCCCGGAACTTATCCAGCGCCATGAACATCTGTTCTTGGGTTTGCGCCTGCGCCACAATGCGCATTTCGTCTTCGACCGCCAGAACTTTGGCGATTCCTGCGCGGAAGATTGCCTGATTGTCGGCCAGAATCAATTTAAGCATCGCTTCAGCACCTCTTTACGAGTCACAATACGTCTGACGAACTTACGGGTGGCGAACAAAATCGTACGAATCAATCACGCAGGCCACGCCTCGGGCCTCCGCGGGCGAACTACCACCGGTGGCGGGCTCGTCGGTGCGTACTACGCGTCCCTTGCATTGCACCGTCACGTTTTCCTTGGCCCCGGTGACCTCAGGTGGCAGAACGATTTCGAACTCAACGTTCGAGCCCACTTCCAGCGCCGCATCCGCCCGAATGTAAACTCCGGCGGCGCTCAGGTTTCCTGTTACCCCACTAGCTTGTCCCGCCTCATCTGCCTTATGAATCTTTATCGGCAGTTCCAGCGGAAACCGTTTTCCCGTCCGTGCTTCGGACACAAGTCCTCCTAGCTCCTGGCCTTCCTTGCGTGCAAAAGCCAACTCCACTGTGGCATCTCCTGATGGACACCAGGTTCTGCTGATTTCTACTTATACTCGCCCTTATATCATGGAAGACACTTCAGTCAAAGTCCTGAGTTACCTTCGTAACCTTGGTAGAAACTAGGTTCCCCCCTGGAAATCACAGAGACCGAAGCGACCAGCCCCGCTGGATTTCCACCCTCGCATGCTTTCTGGCACAATAACCACTCGCCATTGAATCCGATCGATCATGAGATCCACTTCTTAAGGAGTCGCTTCCATGCTTTTCTCCTCCGGCGCCTCGAAAGGTTCCTCCCGCATCGTCTCGGCGACTTCTGTGACCGCGACAGTATTTTTTCTGCTCTTCACGGTTAGTCACGCTCAGCAAGCGAGATCGAAACCTGCCCCACCAGCGTCGGCGCAAGGAACCGTGCCACAAAAGGCGAACCCGGCAACCGAAGTTGGAAAGGCCGTGGGCTCGCGGCCCTCGGAAGCTCCGCAGGTTCTACAAGAGCTTAATTCTGCCCTACAAGATTTGGTGGCCAAAGTTTCTCCTGCAGTGGTGCAGATTTTGGTCACCGGCTACGGAGCCGTCGAGGAAAGCAATCCCAGCCAAACCGCCCTGATCGCACGACAGCACGCAGTCGGCTCTGGGGTGATCGTGGATTCGGAGGGCTACATCATGACCAATGCGCACGTGGTCGAGGGAGCCCACCGCATCCGGGTTGTGCTGCCCATGCCATCCGTCGATTTCCCAGAGGTCGAACCCGTGGGTAAGGAGCACGTGCTCGAAGCGAAGCTCATCGGCATTCACAAAGAGTCGGATCTCGCGCTGATCAAAATCGAGCAGAAGAACCTGCCCACGCTCGAATTGGGAAGCGCTCGCCGTGTGCACCAAGGCCAACTAGTGTTGGCAATCGGCAGCCCGGAAGGATTGCAGAACTCGGTCACCATGGGTGTGGTCAGTTCCGTCGGTCGTCAGCCCGATCCAGATCGCCCCATGGTGTATATCCAGACAGACGCTCCCATTAACCCCGGAAACAGTGGCGGCCCGCTAATCGATATGGACGGCTATGTGCTCGGCATCAATACATTGATTTTGTCGCAGGGTGGGGGCAGCGAGGGCTTGGGGTTTGCGATCCCAGCCCGAATTGTCCGTTTCGTCTATCAGAGCTTGCGCAAGCATGGGCATGTACATCGGGTCGAAATTGGGGCCATCGCGCAAAACATTACACCAAGCCTGGCTGAAGGGCTCGGGCTTTCCCGGAGTTGGGGCGTCATTGTGTCCGACATAATTCCTGGAGGAACCGCGGAAGCAGCCGGATTGAAGGTGCGCGACATTGTGGTAAGCGCCGACGACCGTCCTATCGACACCTTGCCCGCGCTTACTGCCGCCATGTATCTTCACCCTCTCGATGAAGTGATGAAACTGGTCGTCCTGCGGGGCACCGAAAGAAAGATCCTCTATGTTGCGGTAAGTGAGCATCGCGATCAGATGGACAAACTCGTGGATTCCATTGATCCGGATCAAAGCCTTGTCCGGCGACTGGGAGTACTTGCGATTGATGTAAACGATCAGATCCGGTCGGTCGTCGGCAGCTTGCGCATTTCCAGTGGCGTGGTCGTGATTGCCCGGACCGCCAGCCTCGTTGCAGCGGAGTCTGGCCTGAAGACAGGTGACGTAATCCATAGCGTCGACAAGACGCCAATCGATTCGCTGGATTCGCTTCGCGCGGCCCTGAACGATATCAAACGCGGCGACCCGGTCGTGCTGCAAGTGGAGCGCGATGGCCAGTTGCAATGGCTGCCGTTTGAGATGGAATAAAGCACGCCTGCCCACTGTAGAGACGTAGCTCGCTACGTCTCTCGCCAACCGGCCAGACTCAGAGGGTTTGTTGGCTGGCCAGGGCCCACGCTTTGGCTGCGGTCATATGCGATTGCAGGCTTTGTAACCGGGCTTTTTCTACCAGGAGACGTCCTTGAATCCAGGGCAGGATTTTCTCTAGCTCCACCAGGTGGTTTCGATATTCAGATATCTCATTTTCCATCAGTGGGACCGGGGTGCTGCCAGCAGGGACGGCACTCAAATAGTCAGTCGCGCGGATTAATTCTGCCCGCAGGTCGGTCAACTCCGTGGGCGCAATGAGTGCGGGACGATTGGGTCCGCCCTGCAGGCGGGCCAACTGGGCACGCAGGTTCTGATTGACTGCACGCAATCCGTGAATGGTAGCGCTCAGAATCAGTCCTTTCAGCCTGCGAAGCTACGCGGAGTCGACGCCGACCGGTCCACGGTAGGTGGAACAGGTTTTGCCCGCGAGGCAACCGTCTCGGCGCGCTCCACTTCACTCCAGGCTTCGCGCAGCGCCAGGAGGTCGGTGATTTGCTGCAAAAGGATTCGCTGGGAGGCGCAAAACTGCGCTTTCGCCAGGTTACCGCGCAGCTGCTCGTAAAAGAACTCGAGATTGAGAGCGACTTGTCCGCCTGCCTGCTTGTTCAAACTGGATTGCAGGTAGCCGATCACGGAAATGGCGTGATTGATCTTATTGGTGCGGAGTTCGATCTGATTCTGTTTGATCGCATTCACCGCCTGTCTCAGATCTTCGATCATCTGCTCGTATAGCAGGACGACCAGCCGTACAGGCCCGGCGCCCCGGATGGCGGTCTCACGGTATGCGGATGTTGGGTTCATGATTGGTTAGAGTCCTGAAGTCAGAGTCGGAGACGAACTGGATGTGCTGCCGGTAGAGGACGTGCTCATCGAGCCCAGGGTCTCGGTGATCGCCTGCAGAAGCAGCGGATACGATTGCAGCGAAGCGTTGACTGCGTCGTACTGCTGCGTCAATTGCGTCTGCTCGATCAGCAACTGGCTTTGAAAACTGGTGATAGAAGCGGAGAGGTCCAGTTGTTGCGCCTGTTTTTGTGCCAGATCCACGTTTAAGGGACCCTGCGTGGAATCGGTCAAGTTGGTTAGATCGGCGTTGAAGTTGTTAGCAAATCCGGTCGCTGACGCATTCTGAAAAAAGTTCACCACCGCCGAGGGATTGGCTGCCAGTATCTGGGCAAAGGTCTGACCCGATGAATGACTATCCTGTGGTGGCGTGGAACCGATGGTCAGGGTGCCGTCATTGTTCATGTTAATGCCCATCGAGGCCAGATTGACCAATCCGCTGTTACCGCCGATGGAGAAACCTGCATCCGTCAGCATGCTGGCCTGCAGCGAGCGCAAAGAACTGTCTCCTTCCAACGGCGGCGCCGGAATGGAGCCGGTCGGATCAACGACGTATTGCGTATTGATGGTGCTAACTACGGCGTTGTAAGCGGAGACGAAGTTGTTTACCGCGTTGCTGATTTGGGTTGTGTCTGCACCTACGGTCAAAGTCACCGGATTGCTGGGCGATTGGCTGACTAGGTTCAGCGTGACCCCTTGAATCGCCCCGGTCACGGTGTTGCTGCTGCTGTTGAAAGGCACACCATCAATGCTCAGTACGGAATTCGCACCGCCCACCGGAGCGTCGAAGGTGAGGTTGGTTGCGGGGTTTGGCGTGGTGGTGAGGATGGTGGTGTTAGCGGTGACTGCCAACGCTCCCGCTGGACCTTGGGCGGAACTGTCGATTGCGAGGTGGTACCCGCCAGAATCCTGCACCACGGTAGCCGTGAGCCCCCAATTATTCGTGGCGCTTTGAGTGTTGATGTAATTGGATAATGTGTTGAGAGTGTCGTTGCTGCCCGGAGTGATCGGGAGGTCGACATTGGTTCCGCTCGAGCCTCCGATTTGTAGCTGGATGTCGCCCGACGACTGGCCGTTGGGCAAAATAGATGTGTCCGCGCTGGCCAAATCTGCGGTATACAACGTTCCCGTTGACGTGTTGGTGGTGATGGCTAACGCTCCGGCGCTGCCCGTGCTTTGGCTGAACAGGGCCAACCGCGATCCATTCGTATCGCTTACAACCGTCGCAGTCACTCCCCAGTTGTTCGCGCCGCTTTGCGTGTTGATGTAGTGGGCCAGCGTGTTGAGGGTGTCGTTGCTGCCCTGGGTGAGCGGAATATCGTGAGTGACGCCACCGGCTCCTCCCACTTGCAACTGGAGGTCGCCACCGGTAGCTCCGGCGGGCAAGATGGACGCATTGGCGCCGGCCGCGATCGGATTCGTATATAGCGTACCTGCCGTGGCCAGGCTCGTCACGATGATTTGGTGCGTGCCGGCAATCGCCGAGCTTTGCGCGGTCCCCGTCAATATTCCTGGCTGCGAGGACGTTGCCGCTTGAGCCGTCAGCGCTCCCGTCGGATCCGCCAGGGCGGCGATTGCGGTTTTCAGATTGATGAGATTGTTTTCCATCCCTGCCAGCAAACCGTTTTGGGTGGCTAAGGTTGTCTGCTGCCCCTGCCAGACCGACAACTGGCCACTATGCGCAGCCAGAATTTGCTGGACCACGGTATTCACATCAATACCCTGTCCCGAGAGGATAGCCGACGGATTTAAGCTAACGCCCATTGTCTTTTCCTTCTTTAATCTGGGCCGATTCTGGGCCCCTGCCGTATCTGTTGCACTTTGATTTCAATCCTCGGAGAAAGCAACCGCCGACGGCCATTTTTTGCACAGCTCGCTTTCCCGCTTTGGTTCCTGCCGAAGTGGGAAGGAACAAGCCTGCTTCGCCTGCTCGTTTCCATCTCTACGGCAGCCTCAATCCAAGCTGCAAAGATCACTACGAAGCTCACGTTCACACCAACCGAAAAAAGGTGAAAGGAGGCAGGCCGACCTGCCTCCTTTCGAGTGGAAGTTACTGCAACAGTTTCAGTACGAGCTGTTGTTGCTGGTTGGCCTGAGCCAGAGCCGAGATGCCGGTCTGTTCCAGGATGGAGTATTTGGTCAGGTTCGCCACTGCCGCGGGAATGTCAGCTGCCGTGATCGTGTTTTCCGCTGACGTCAGGTTCTGCACCTGACTGTTGATGACGTTGCTGGCTGCGGTCAGCCGGTTGACACTCGCGCCTAACGTGCCGCGTACACTGGCAACGTTAGAGATGGCCTTGTTGATTAAGGTCAAGGCGGTTTGTGCGTCGGGCGCGGTGCTCAGGTCCGTGGTCGCTAGGTTGACCCCCTGCGCGCCGTTGCCGTCGGTGATCGCAGCCGTCGCCAAGCCTCCAATGGTGACCGCGATTTGGCTTGATCCGATGGCGGTCGAGTCACTCAGGTAAATGTTGGTGGACGTCGAACCGGTTGTACTCGGGTTGGTGAAGGTTCCGAATACGGTTTCGGTGTTGGTTGGACCCACCGCAACGTTATTGTTATTGTTGGGATCGACAACCACCAGGTTGCCGCTCTGGAGATAGCCGTGCAGTCCGGCCGGATCGGTCGGGGCGTTGAGTGCATTGAGGAGGTCGCCAACGGTATTGCCGCCGGCTGCTCCAGTGGAAGTGAAGCTAAAGGTTTTGCCGCCAGCAGTAAAGCTAGTGATGTGGCCGCTGGCGCTTAACGCAGTGTCTGCCGTCAAGCTTCCGGCATTTCCAACCAACTCGTTGGTATTGATGGTTGCCGCCCCGGTGGTGATGGTGTTAACGAACGCCGTGGGAGCGCCCGCAACCGGTGCCCCAAGGACGGTGTCGGTCGTGGTGACGCCAAGGTCAGCCCGATTGAGCGGATCGGTAATTTGGAGTTGGCCGGCGACCAGAGCCGCTTTGGCACCCACGGTCGTGTCGGCGTTGATCGCGTTGATCAGGTTTTGCACGGTTGGGGCGGTGGAGTCGGCGACGCTGGTGGAGCCGGTAACGAGCGCGAAGCCGGTCACGGCGAGATTGTTGTTATTAGCAGTATCAGTGATTTGCAACTGCCCGCCGACCAGCGCAGCCTGTAACCCCGTAGCGGCGCCGCCAGCGACGAGAATACCGGTGGTGGCAATGGTGCCGCCGCCGGTTTGGCTCGTGCCGGAGTTGATGGCGCTTATCAACGTCCCCAGGGTTGTCGCACCCGTCCCCGACGTGTAGGTTGTGGCTACGCCGCCTCGGGTAACTGTGAGGGTTCCAGACACAGTCAACGCCGAAGCTGCGGTGTAAGGCCCGCCGCCAGCGGTTACCTGCGCGTTCGGGTTGGCCGCCCCTGCGCTTGCCGTGTAAGTGTACGTGATCCCGCCGGCCGTAACCGCAGTCGACCCGCCGACCGTCAATGCGCTGTCCAGGAATATGGGAGCGGTGGTGCCGTTATTGACGCTCGCTGCCTGGTTCACGTTGGTCGCCGTGCCGCTTTGAAACACTGCTTGTCCGTTGTAGGTTGTGGCTGTGCCGATGCGGTTGATTTCTGACAGGATCGAAGCATACTCAGCCTGTATGGCAGTGCGTTGTCCGTTCGAAACCGTACCCGTGGCCGATTCCGTAGCTAGCGTGACCGCAGTGTTGAGCAGGTTTGTGACCTGCGCCAGAGCGCCATCGGCGAGCTGCAACTGTCCGACGCCGCCGTTTGCATTCGATACGGATTGGGTCAAAGCGCTGATGTTAGCCTGCAACCCGTTAGCAATGGATAGACCAGCCGGATCATCAGCACCGCTGTTGATACGCGACCCTGAAGACAACTGTTCCAGAGTGTGGCTCAAGGCTGTATTCGTAAGAGTCAGTTGGTTTTCCGCCGCGAGGGACGGAATGTTATTCAAAATTCCTAATGGCATTGCATTTCTCCTTAATTCGTTAATGGTTCGTTTTGGTTGTTAGTTCGTTGCTGTCTTGCATCGCTACAGTCTCCGCGGCATTTCTCCGCGAGACCTGTCTGTTTATTGCGTTGAACCTACGCTCGCCTCCAAAGGTTCCATCGGCGGCTCTGGTACGTCCTTTAGGCCGCACCTCCCCAACAGTCCCGCTACCTTTGGAACTGCCGGGTAACTGCACGAGGTGTGACCCTTCTTGCACTTTTGTCGATGGAACATAGAAGTAAGGTGGAACCGCCCTGCACTCGGAGGCGTGTCGCCCAGGAACTGCCGCATGATTCAATTGACTCGTTTAAACAACAGCCCACTGATCGTGAACTCGGATCTGGTGAAGTTTGTCGAGCAGTCTCCGGACACCGTCATCACTCTAGTGAACGGAGAAAAGATCCTGGTGCGCGAAACTGCCGATGAGGTGCTGAACCGCATCGTCGAATACCGGCGTTCGGTTCTGCAAGGCGTGGTCCCGATCACAACTCATATTCCCGCGATGGCGGCCGTGGCGGAGCGCACCCCGGTAACCACAGACCAACAGGCTGAGAGGTAAGCGTTCGTGGACAAGGCCAGTTGGGGTGGTGTGGTACTCGGGCTAGGCGGAATTGTGGGAGGGTTGCTGCTTGAGGGGGGTAGCCTTTCCCAGATCGTGCAACCCACCGCCGCGATGATTGTTTTCGGCGGTACGATCGGCGCGGTTCTGCTCCAGTTTCCACTTCCAGTCGTGTTGAGCGCAGCCGGACGCCTGGCACACGTCTTTTTTCAGCCTGATATCGATCCCGAGGGCAGGGTGCGGGAACTGGTGGAATACGCCAAACGCGCCAGGCGTGAAGGCATTGTTTCGCTCGATGCCGAACTGGATCAAATCCGGGATCCTTTTCTGCAAAAGTCGCTGATGCTAGCGGTGGACGGCACCGAGCCGCAGGAATTGCGGAAATTGATGGAACTCGACCTCGACAACCGCGCCGAGTACGAAGAAAAGATTCCTCAGGTATTCGAATCCGGCGGCGGTTTTTCGCCCACCATCGGCATCATTGGTGCAGTCCTGGGTTTGATCCAGGTCATGCAACATCTGGACAAGATTGATGAAGTAGGCAGAGGCATCGCGGTAGCGTTTGTGGCCACGATTTACGGTGTCGGCGCCGCCAATCTGTTCCTGCTGCCGGTTGCCGGCAAACTAAGAATTCGCATCCGCGAAGAACAGGTGTTAAGAGAGATGACTCTCGAAGGAGTGGTCTCGATCCTCGAAGGCATGAACCCGCGGATGCTCGAAACCAAGTTGATGGGATACCTGGGCGAGGATAAACCTGAGCCGTCACCGAAAGTTGCAGCAGTGGAGTTAGTGAAGTGAGCCGCAGAAGGAGGCGTGCAACCCGGCCCAGTCACGATCGCTGGCTGGTATCCTATGCGGATTTCATTACTCTGCTGTTCGCATTTTTTGTGGTTCTGTACTCCACTGCGCAAGTGGACAGAAAAAAAGTCAGCCAGCTTTCGACCGCCATCCAGGCCGCGTTTCAACAACTGGGAGCTTACCCAAGCACCGGCGCAAACACGAGCCAAGAAATCGCCGACATTAACCAGATCGCGTCTGCCGTTTCCACGTCGCGCGCCGAAGAGATTCCCGACCTGATTGGCCTGCGCAAGGAATTAGAGCAAGCGATGGCTCCGGAGATCTTGCGGGGCGACGTCGCCCTGCGAACTGGCCGGGACGGTCTGGTCATCAGTTTACGGGAAACGGGCTTCTTTGACAGCGGCTCCGCTGGCGTCAAAGCTGCCTCTCAGCCGGCCTTTAGTCGCATAGCCGCATTGCTCGGAGAGGGTCGCTACAACATCCGCATCGAAGGACACACCGATAACGTCCGCATTCACAATACGCAATACTCATCGAACTGGGAACTCTCGACCGCTCGCTCGACCGAGATGATTCGTCTTCTGGTTGTGAAGTACGGTCTTGACCCACAGCGCCTGTCCGCGAGTGGCTACGGCGAATATCATCCCATCGCCAGCAATAACACAGAGGCGGGGCGCGCGCTCAATCGGCGAGTGGATCTCGTGGTCGTGGGAAAACAGGAACCGGGATCCGCTCCAGAACCGGGACAGCGAAAACGTTAGAATTTTGAATCGGTAGGGCCTCGAGCCGCGCCATTACTTCTATTTATCTGAAAAGGCTGCTGAACATCCGCCTCCGCGCCTGAAGGCGCTCCTCATTTTCGGACAGTTGCGGCATCGCTCAAGAGCTTGGGGGAAAAACGCTCTGCATTGAAAGTTTTGAAGGGGCACGGCTTTCTAGCCGTGCTGTTAGTCCTTGAAAACGATGTACAGCGCGGCCTGAAGTGTGTGCGTGAGAACTAATCTTTCGCCCTGCTGGGGCTTGTCTTGTTTCCACTTTACCCATGGCTTACGCCATGGGCTGCGTTCTTACGCCGCTTCGCGGCTGCAGACTCATAGTTTTGTCCACCCCGTGGTGAAAATTCTGGTTCTCACGCACACACCTGAAGCCGCGCCCCTTCAAGGCTTCCAGCCGCTGATTGCGGGGTTTTTCCGCAACCGCTGAAGCGATACCCCGATACGGATTTTGAGCTTCGCTAAAATGCCCGGACGAGGCATCCGGGGCTACGAGAGCGTGCCTTTGAGTCGCCTGTCAGGAGGCGCCGTGGGCGTTTGTGTTCGCTGTCTCCCTTTGCTCCAGGACTTGCCTGACTTTGCGGGTCAGGGACCGAAGTGAAAATGGTTTTGGTAAGTAGAACATTCCATCTTCTTGGATTCCGTGTCTGGTAACCACATTCTCGGGATAGCCTGAGATAAAAATGATCCGCAGTTTCGGACAGATGCTTC
This sequence comes from Terriglobales bacterium, assembly GCA_035567135.1. Classification (GTDB taxonomy): domain Bacteria; phylum Acidobacteriota; class Terriglobia; order Terriglobales; family Acidobacteriaceae; genus JABDBE01. The sequence continues at coordinate 24,632 of DATMQI010000235.1, read as the reverse complement.
GCAAATCGTTTGCAAGGTCACGACCATTCTGGCCGGGAAGAACAACATCGGTGAGCAGCAGTCGCACAATGGTCTTGTATTCGCTGAATGCCGATATCGCTTCTGCAGCGTTACACGTTTTCAACACACGATAGCCTGCGGACTCCAGAATGTCGCAGGTCGCATCGCGCAGAAAGGTTTCATCTTCCACCAGCAGAATCGTTCCCCGCCCCCGAGCTGTAGCGGGTTCGGCTGTGATCGATCCCGAGTCCGGAATCACTTCCGTAGATGGTTGCGCATGATTCACGTCTTTTGTCCTCCAGATACGAAAACGTGTATGCACACGCATCGCCACCGGCAACGGTGATGCGAGAAACGAGCGACGTGTATATCTCACTGCGAGTTACGTTGAAAGGAATGATTGCGTGCGGACAAAAAGAATGGCTTGACGCAGATGTGAATGCTCGACTCGGGAAAATCCAACGTAATTATCGGGAATTTGTCCTGAAACGGTTGTACAACTGCCCCTTTAGCCTACCGACTTCGCGCCAAGAGTGTCTGTTCGGGATCGACTACGACCTTACGTGCCCCCAGCGGTGCGATCAGATGGAACGGCGTTTCTGCTCCATCGGCGAACACCCGCCCCAGCAGCACCATTCTTCCCGCCACGGATACGTACAGTGGAACCGAAGTTACCAGATTGTCGGACGCATCCTTCTGCAGAATAATGCCATTGATCGCGGTTGAATCGGGTTTGTCAGAATACTTCACCGCATGCAGTTCAAAGCGTGGGATTGAAGTTCCATTCACCCATCCTTCGTAGAACCAGTCCAGTGATTTGTGGTGCTCATACCATAAGGAAGACGGCAACTCTTCCTCAAAGGCTTGCAATAATTCACGGGTGGTAATGGGTTTTCCTTCGTAACGTTCCCTGATCCGGCGGAGCACTCGCGCAAAAGGCTCGTCGGATTGCTTAGGCTTGGCATCACGACGCGCAGTGCTCGTCCGCTCGGCATCTCGCATCATCGAGCGCAGCATGTGGAACAGCCATGTGCCTCGGCCATAACTAATCACTTCATACCCGCTCGGAAATTGCGAGCAGGAAAGCCGGGTTCCCAGAGTCACAGGGCCGTCCTCCAGTAATCGAACTCCTGCTCTGTTCTTCTGCAGCAGATCATCCCTGTATTTCTCCATCGCGGCCCGAAATTGCTGTGGATTTTCCTCCTCAAGAACCATCATCGAACTGTAGTTCGCCAAGGCTTCCACCAGCCATTGATCGCGGTAGCCACTCCAGGTCACCAAATCACCCCACCACTGGTGCGCCGTCTCATGCGCGATAACCTGGGTGACCAGTGTTTTCTCCACCGAACTCATGTGCAGCTGTGACTTTTCTTCGGCGGTCAGGAAGGATGTGCTGGACAGAAAAATCAGCCCCGGCCAACCTTGGCTCAACTCTCCCGGCAATTGGGCGACTTTCAGATCCGCATAAGGAAAGGGACCGTAGCGGGCTGAAAAAAATTCGATGGCATGGGCGGAAACGGTCGCAACCATTTGCGCATTGCGTGCAGGAGAAGGCGGTGGAGGTACGACAGAAAAGGGCGACTGCCGCGGTACGCCCCCTGGTTGGAGATGCGGAATCACGCTTTCGATGGGCGGCTTGGGAAATCCACGTTCCATTCCTGATGTTGCATAGGTCTCGACAGTCACGTCTCCCGCGTGGGTCACCACACGTTCGTATTTCCCCAGATCGAATCCGGCCAGGGGGATAGGCCGTTCGGAAACCCATCGACTTACTTGTTCGCCTGCCGGCAGAGTCCCCGCTTTCGAATCGGGAGACGACTTCGCATCCGCTCGTTTTCCCGTAGCCACCAAAGTCCATCCTGCCGGATAACGAAATTCCAAATCGTAGTTGGACATGACGAATCCGCGATTTGGGTACCACGTGCCGCGTGCCCCAACGTACAGTAGGCCCGCACCAGCATCCGAGAGTACTTCGCCGTCATAGACGAAGCGCAGCTCCAGCCGTTGTCCGGTTCGCAAAGGCTGGGGAAAGACAACCGCGACCAAATCATTCCCATGCCGGGCCAGTTGCGTTCCCTCGATCGTCGGATTGTGAATGAACTCAACCGGATGTCCGTCCGCTTCCACGCGCCTGATCGTGAGCGCTCTAGATAGTTCGAACAAGACCGCCCGTGAACCACCCTGCTTCACTTCCATCTGCAGGAGTGCTTCAGCATCAATGAGACTGGGCGGCTTTATTTCCGCACGAATCGTGTAGTGAGATATCGCGATTGAATCAGGCTTGCCGCCTTCGCCAACGGTCGCATTGACAGCTTCCGCACCCTGATTTGCGGCTGCCGAAGAGAACGAAGTCCAGACATCGTAATAGCTCGCGCCCTCCGTCGTCTTCAACTGCCCGGCCCATATCTGTTCGGGTGTGTCCGCATCGAAATAGAGATCAAAGGTTCCGAGTCTCAGTCCCTGCAAGTGGGCATGCAGAAAACGGTCTTTGTCTCCGGATTGAACCGGCGTCGCAGTGTCTTCTCTTCGCTGATCGGCGACCGGAAGAAACCTGGTGAAGGTCATCAACAGGCGCAACGCATCACCCTCGGCGAGATTGCGGGCCGTCTCATTCCACTGGGCAACGAACGCCTGACCGTTGTCGACGGGCAACAGGGACGGTAACAACTCGGCGAAGGTCTTGTCATTGAAGCGGAAGTACGCGGTTACGAACCGTTCTTCCAGAATAGCCTCGCCGGTGAACAGCGCCATCGAAGCGCGTTCGTAGCGATTAGGAGGAGAGAGCAGGATTTCTCCATCGCCTTCGAAAAAAGCCCCCGTCACGCGGCCCGCAACATCCTCAGTAAATGCGATGGTTCCGTCGTCCAGCGTGATATGAAATGCCGCCCGATCAATGGAGACATCGCGCAGCCGATAGACGCGCGACCTATCCAGGCCAGTGTTACTCAATTTCAGATAGAGGCTCTCGGCGGAATTCGCATTTACCGCCGGTGCGCTGGCCGGCGCAGTTACCGCAGGCTCACCGGCGGGTTTGGGAGCGTCCTGACGCCAGGGTAGCGCCATTGCTATCGAAACCAGAAACAACCCCGCTAGTGTCGGCAAGCCTCTTCGCAATTTTGAGATTACGCTGGTCACCTACGTTTGCTTGTTCTCATCTTCTAGAATGCGCCTTAGTGCGCACACCTGTCATCTGTTGGTTGTTTTCGGCCGTCCTGCTAGCGGCAGCGCTGCCCCGCGGGTCAGCGGAAGTCATTCATCTCAAGAATGGCCGCACCATCTGGGCTGACCACGTTCGGGATAACGGCAATCATATCGAGTACGACCTCGGCGATAACAGTTACGCGATTCCTAAAACCCTGGTCGACCGGGTGGATGCTGGCGGCGCGCGGCCTGGGTACGCTCCTTCGGAAGGACGCGCCCAGCAACCGGGTGATATGCCCGAGTTCGCGCCCACCGATAACCTCAAAAATGATCCTGCCCTTATTGGCAAGATTATCCAAGACGGCCGGGTCGATCCGGATGCGCTGTATTCTCTGGAACAAGCAGGCAATGGCCCAGCGACCGCTGCCGGCTACTTCATCGCGGGAAAACACGAATTCGATCATGGAAATTTCAGCAAGGCTCGCACTTATTTCGAGGCTGGCTTACGCTTCGATTCACAAAATCCCACCATCTTGAACTATTATGCCGCGCTGCTGGTTCGGACAGGAAATGCCGCAGAGGCGTTGCCTTATGCCGAGCGTGCCGTCCGCGCAGCGCCGGACTCGCCTGATGCGCTCACGGTCTTGGGATACGTTCAATTTGCCGCCGACCACACCCCGGAAGCCATACGCTCCTGGAAACGTTCTCTGGAACTACGTCCCGATGCCACGGTGCAAAAATACCTGGCGAAAGCCCAGCGTGACGCCACCGCCGAGGCCGACTACACGCAGCACGAGAGCAACCACTTCACGCTGAAATATGAAGGCAAACAAACATCGGAGGCGCTACGTGGCCAACTGCTCGCAACCCTGGAGTCGGAATACGACGATCTGGTGCGTGAACTTGGAATCGCTCCCCGCAACAGTGTCTCAGTCGTGCTTTACACGGAGCAGAGCTTCTTTGATGTCACGCAGGCGCCCTCGTGGAGCGGAGCAGTTTTTGATGGAAAGCTCCGCATCCCGATCAACGGGTTGACTTCCGTCACTCCTGAGCTCGCCCGCGTGCTTAAGCACGAACTGACGCACTCCTTCATTAGCCAGCTTGCAGCCGGGCGTTGTCCCCAGTGGCTCAACGAAGGAATTGCCCAGGCTCTCGAACCCAAGCAGGTGGCTCATGGCCAACTTTTGGCAGAGCTCTTCCGCACTCAACGTGAGATTCCTCTGAATGCACTCGAAGGCAGTTTCATACAATTTTCGAGCGTGCAGGCTACCGTAGCCTACGAAGAGTCCCTCGCCGCCGTACAGTACATCAGCGACACGTACGGCATGAGCGACCTGCAACGGATCCTCGAAAGAATTGGACAGGGAAGTTCGGCCGAAGCCGCCTTGCGCGTCACCATCCACTCCGACTACGGCCAACTGGAAGCGGAAGTCGGCAAATACCTCATCAGCAAATATGGGAAGTAGCGGGGACTGTGTAAGGTCCGTCGACGTAGCTGGATTGCCCCCTTCCTCAAACGGGGCATAGCAAGAATGACCCAAATCGGGCCTCAACGCTCGGGGGAGCCGCTTTGAACCACCTATTTGTGCTATTTTATGGCCGGTTTTTGTGTTAACTTCACGGCTTGATTGCGATGCGCGCCCTCTTCCGATCCCAAAAATCTGCGCCGGTTCCTGTTCACCTTCCGGTCCATTCCGATGTCCCCGAACTGCGAGGGGCTGAACTGGCATCGGTTTACTACGCTCGGCGCATGGCGGGAGATTTCTACGATTTCATCCGTGTCGGTCCCAACCGCGTCCTCTTCGGCCTTATGGACGCCGCCGGCAGTCTGCAGGATACTCGCTCCGTCCTCTCCGCCGCGCAGCACACTTTCCGAACTTTGGGAACGGACCTGTTTACTCACCGAGATATCAATGAAGCTGACGCGATGATGGAGTTATGTCTGCAATTGAACCAGGCGATCCTGAAAGTTGCCGAAGGGGTCCGGTCTTGCCCGGCATTCGTTGGCTGTTACGACGAAAGTCTGGGTATCGTTTGCTACTTCAACGCGGGGCATACGCCGGGACTGGCGCGGGATCGCAAGGGCGTCAACGAGCTTCCCGCCACGGGTTTACCCCTGGGACTGTTCTCCCATATGACCTCGAACGCTTCCATGGTTGCCCTCGAACCAGGCGCTGTGCTTGTGCTGGCTTCGCGGGGGCTGGTTGAGGGAAAATACAAATCGGAAGAATTTGGATTGCAGCGGGTCAAAGAATTTCTTCAGCAATCCAACGCCGCAAGCGCGAAAGAACTCTGCGTGTCTGTGCTCGACAGCGTACAACAGTTCATGCACGCCGCACCAACGCACGACGATGTGACGGTGCTTGCCCTGGCTCGAAATCCCTGAAGCAACGTAGGCGCTAGCATCCACCCCAATGCGGCCCGAGCTAAGATCCAACCGAATCAGACCGCAGTTTGCTTACCCTCCTGATCCAGTGTCACAATGCCTTCATGCAAAAATCTTTGACCCCAATAGTACATATAATCGCCGCTGCCATGATTCTGCTAGGAAATGGGCTGGCCCAGCAGACTCCCGCAGCAACAACCCAACAGCCTTCTGCGGGGGGAAGCCAAAATACTCCCGCACTCGCGACACAAAAAGACAAAGTCAGCTACGCAATTGGCATGAATATCGGAACCACCCTGCATCGACAGTCCGTAGACGTTGACCCCAAAGTTCTGCAGCAGGGCCTGCAGGACGCCTTGGCCGGTAACAAGACGCTGCTTTCAGAAGAAGAAGCGCGGGCCACGCTCACGCAACTCCAGGGCGAGATGCGCCAGAAGCAACAGGAGAAGATGCAGCAAGCCGGAGCGACAAACAAGAAGGAAGGTGACACATTCCTGGCCACGAACAAAACGAAAGACGGCGTCGTCACATTGCCGAGCGGCCTTGAGTACAAAATCTTAACCCCTGGCACGGGCCCGAAGCCCACGGCAGCCGATTCTGTGGTTTGCAACTATAAGGGTACGCTCATAGACGGAAAGGAATTTGACAGCTCTTATAAACGTGGCCAAGCTGCCACATTTCCTGTAGCCGGAGTTATCAAGGGCTGGACAGAGGCGCTTCAGCTCATGCCCGTGGGATCAAAGTGGCAACTCTTCGTTCCGGCGGAACTGGCTTACGGCGAGCAAGGCAGCGGCCCCGACATTGGACCCAACGCCACTCTCATTTTCGAAGTGGAGTTGTTATCGATCCAGAGCAAGAACCAAAACCAAGAGAAAGAAAAGAAATAGCTCAGCCCGTATGTAGAAGCGCTGCCGCGCGGGCGTCGGGTTACTGGTTTCGTGTTTTTTTCTTCTGCGCGGACTTTGCAGCGGGCTCCCGCTTCGCGACCGGCGCCAATTCGTCGGCGGTCACGAAGATCGGCTCAATGTCGGTCGGGATTCCCTGCAAACTGTCCAGCGCCTTCCGAACGGCAGGACGCACGACTCCCATCTCGTCCAGCATTTTTTTTGCGGCTGCATAATTACCTTCGGCCTCGATGGTCAGAAGATCATGATCGAGTTCGGCGACAGCAGTTTTAATTTTCGTCATGTCCACCGAGAAACTACCATCGGGATGCTGGACGAAAGCGCCTTTATCCATGAAGTAATTGAACTGGATTGCCATGCCCTTGCCGTGCGCATCGTTCAACCCGAAGCGCAGGCTGCGAAAAGCTGAAGCCAGATAGGTGGTGTAAAGCTGCCGCTGCGCGGCATCATCTGAGGGCAGTGATTTACCTAGTCCCATCTCCTTGGCGTGGTCCATAAGGTACTGCAGAGCGAATAGGCCGGTCACATCGGCTTTCGGCTCCTCGATGGCGCTGTACAGCTCCTTCAACTCTTCGCGGGGTGTGGTATCGCGCCCGTCGACTTTGATCTGATGCGGCCCCAACCCATGCATCAATTCATGCGCCAGGATGTGCGTAAAAAACGGCTCAAAGCTCACGTCCACCATCGCCGACTGAGATAACGTCCGCCGTGCAATAGGCAGCAGAACGGTGCGAAACTTCGCCTCCTGCACATTCTTCAGCATGACTCGCTTGCTGCCCTTCTGCTGCACTACCCGGTCGTCGTTGGGGAGGTTGTAAGCAGCTGTCTGAATTCCATGAGCGCCATCGCCTGAGGCGAGAATCTCGTCCACGACGCGGATCGGCGCCGCCGCGCCCAGCTTAGGGTTGCGGTATTGCGGATCGATCGGCAAATTGTTTTCGATTTCCTGCAGATGCTGGGTAAAAACGGATAGCTTGGCTGTCTCCGCCTCATCGCGCAGATTTACATAAGCTTCGAAAGCGGCCTTGTAGCCGAAAAGTTCGTCGTTGTAGGTCTCGTACGGGCCGATAGTGATATCCAGCGGTGCGTCCAGATCCATCCAGGCCAAGTCGCTTTCGTAATAATCGTTTGAAAGAAACGCATCTGCCCGCAGGCTGAGGAACTTCTTCAGCGATGCATTATCGGTCAGCCCCGCTGCTTCGCGAAGCAAGTTCGCGGCTCGCGTGAGGTCGTCGGCATACTGCTGGCTGTAAGGAATCGCCAAAAGACTATTCGGCGGTTTGCTGTTCTCCCGCCAGCGAATCACGGTGAAGAAGCTCTTCGCCTGGTCTTGCTCCTTTGGCGATAATTGCGCCACCCAACTCTCGAACGCTTCCTTCGTCATGCTCTCGGGATAGAAGTTCGCACCCAATGGTTTGCGCGGAGGAACGCCTGCCAAGAAAGCCTTGTATCCGTCCAAGTCGGACCACGGTGACTTGTTGATCCAAAAATAGTGCAGGCGAGCCTTGCCCACCGGCGTGGTGTCTTTCTGCAACCGGGCGTAGAGTGCGAGATTGCCGTCCCACATCTGCTGCATGAAGACGTCATTCAGCAAACGGGCAGCTTCAATTAGCTTAGCCAACGCCTGCCGATCGCCCGCAGAGAGCTTCGACGTATCCACCCGCAATGGCGTTGGCGCGAAGCGGCTCGCCATTTTCTCCAGTTGCGCCAAGTCGGGCGGTGACCCGTTCTTTTGTGCTTTCAGCGGAATACCCGTTACTCCCAAGATTAGTACAAGAATAAAACAGGCAGTGAGTTTCATTAGGCTTCTCCCGTGCCGAATTTCGCCGCCGACTCCGGGGCGAAAACCGATTATCATAGCAGGAGAGGCGGTAGCCGCGGGCGGACGTCCAGAGGTACAATTCATGAAAGGTCGCAGGCCCCGGATCAGCTTTCGTAAACGTAGCTAGTTATGTCTCCGTGGCCCGTTCAGCCTGCGGAATTCTTATGCGAAAACTTCTCCCCTCTTTCCTTTTTGTTTCAGTCGTTTCCGCACCGTTCATTCTTCGAGCGGACGACGTTGTCATTGAAGAAATCATTGCCCGCGTCAACAACCAGATCATCACCCGCACCGAATATTTGCACAGTAAAGACGAATTGAAGAAGGAAGCGCAACAACAAGATCCCGTCAATGCGGACAAGGTCATTGCCGAACGGGATAAAGATGTCCTGCGCGACCTGATTGATCAGGAATTGCTGCTGGCGAAGGGCAAAGACCTCGGGATCACGGCGGATACCGAAGTCATCAAGAAGCTGGACGAGATGCGCAAGGACATGAAACTCGAGAGCATGGAAGAGTTGGAAAAAGCTGCCCAGTCGCAGGGAGTTTCTTTCGAGGATTTCAAGCAGAACCTGCGCAATCAGATCATTACTCAGCAAGTCATCGGGAAAGAAGTTGGCTCAAGGCTGGCCATCAACAAAGATGACGAAAAGAAGTTTTACGAGGAACATAAGAGCGAAATGGAGCGGCCGGAGAGTATCCGGTTGAGCGAGATCCTGATCTCAACCGACGCCAAGCCGAACGATTCCGCTGACGAAGCGCAACGGCTTCAGGCCGCGGAAGCAAAAGCCGCCGACCTGGTTGCCCAGATTCGCGCAGGCGCTAAATTCGACGAAGTTGCCAAGAAGAACTCCGATGGGCCAACCGCCGCTCAGGGCGGCGACCTCGGCGAGTTTAAGCGGGGCACGCTCGCCAAACAACTCGAGGACAAAACCTTCGTCATGAAGGCAGGTGACGTATCGGACGCGATCCGCACCAAGCAAGGCTTCGTCATCCTGATGGTTACCGAGCATCACGACGCCGGCGTTCCAACCCTGAGCGAAATCGAGCCGCGAATCCAAGACGCCCTCTACATGAGAAAGTTACAGCCCGCGCTGAGGGAATATCTCACAAAGTTGCGCGAGGATGCATTCATCGACATCAAGACCGGCTATGTGGACTCCGGCGCCAGCCCCAACCAGACCAAGCCGGTCGAAACCGCGACCAAAGAGCCAGGCGCGAAGGATCTTAAAAAGAAGAAAAAATTGGGTCTGTTTTAGTTTAAGCTTGGCCTGAGCGACGGGCCCGCGTTCCGGTTAGGGCCTCGCTTGCGGACCAAAACCGGGCGTGTTTCCGAATCGCTGGCCAAGACACTATGAAGGAATTCTTCTTATCCGATTGCTGCCACCATGAGAACAAAGTCATCACTTCCAGTTTCGTGGTCGTTTCCAAGCAGGTCAAGCCGAAGAAGAGCGGAGAGCCCTATCTAGCGCTGATCCTCGGTGATCGTACTGGCCAGCTCGATGCCAAGATGTGGGATAACGTCGAGGACGCGATTGACGCCTTCGAGCAGGACGACTTTCTCAAAGTCAAAGGCCTGCTGAACAAATACAAGAACCGCTTCCAAATTACCATTCACAAACTTCGCCGCCTCGGCGATTCGGAGATCGACTTTTCAGATTACCTGCCAAAGACCACGAAAGATATCGGCGAGCTATGGCAGACGTTGGCAACCTTCGTAGCCTCGTTTCGCAATCCCCATCTCAAGTCGCTGGTGGAAGCGTTCATGGCTGATCCGGACATTGCCGAAGCCTACCGCAATGCGCCTGCCGCCAAAACTCTGCATCACGCGTATATCGGTGGGTTGCTCGATCACGTGGTCTCGCTGTTCCGTTCCTGCGATCTGATGTGTCAGAACTATCCGCAAGTTAACCGCGATCTGCTGCTCACCGGCGCTTTCCTGCACGACATTGGGAAGATTCACGAACTGACCTATAACCGTTCGTTCTCTTACACCACGCGCGGTCAATTGCTCGGTCACATGATCATCGAACTGGAAATGCTGCAAGCCAAACTTGCCCAGTTCCCCGACTTTCCTCCGGAGCTCAAAATTCTGGTCGAGCACCTCATCATCAGCCATCACGGGGAGTACGAATTCGGTTCGCCGAAGTTGCCCATGTTTCCCGAGGCCCTGATGCTGCACTATCTCGATAATCTCGATTCCAAGATGGAAAGCATGCGGGCGCATTTCGAACGGGAGGCGACCTCTGAAGGCCCGTGGACTGGCTACAATTCCTCTCTAAGCCGTCCGCTGTTAAATTCGGCAAAATTTCTGGAGAAGAAGCAGCCCATAGTACCGGTTGCTGATTCCGCTGCCACCGTCCCGTCGGCAGATTTGCCAGCGTCGCCTGAATCGGATTTGCCGGTTGCGGAGACTACACCTGAAACAGTACCAGCAGCGACGCGCCCGGACGAGCTTTAGGTCCTTTTTCCCGGGGCTGCAGAACAAGCGGCAACCCGGCTCCAGTTTTGAAAAAGATTTAGATCCCCAAGGAAGTACCGCGGAATTGGCCGACGAAGTGTGCGGGTGTGACCTGAGATCAAGCGGCGGGATGTGGCTTGCTCTTGTACACGTTGTATCCGCGAAGCGTAAGCCTGACCACACCTCTTACTTGTTCCTCGACGTAACCCTCGTTGCGCAACTCGGCTACAGCCACACGTGCGAAGGAGGAGTCGACGGTTTGCTGCGGCAGTCTCACGAACTCGCGAGGATCATGCTCGTAGTGCTCGGCCAGAGTGACGAAAAGTTCGGTCTGAATGGACGCTTGCTGCATCTGATTATCTCTGCATTCAGTGTGCCCCCTTGCGATATTCCAAGGAATGGCCCATCCGTGCCAGCCTCGGTAACCTTAGTCGAGTGTACTAACGCGGCAGAGGCAGACGGCAGGGCTAATTTGATTTCTAGAACAGGCTCTTCAAGGCAACCTGAAGCTCACGGTGATTTGAGTTTGAAATTCTTCCGGCGAACCATTTCGTAGGAAAGGCTTAAAGCGCCATTGCCGGACGGCGTCGCTGGCCGCAGAAGCCAGTTGGGAATCGCCGCTGATGGTGCTGAGCTTCTCAACCGTTCCATCTTTGCCCACCAGAGCCTCCAGCACTACTGGGCCTTGGATGTGCTGCTCTCGCGCTGGTTCCGGATATTCGGGTTCAACTCGCTGGACAAGGTACTGGTCGGCAACTTTCGAAGGTACAGTGACGGGTTCGCGGGCTGTGTCGTCGGCGGGCCGGCTTGAACTCTGTGGCGGCGTCTGAAAAATGACTTTGCCCTTGTCGTAAACCACTAAACCACCGACCGGCGCAGCAGTTCCGGCGGCTTGCGAAGATGCCGGCGGAGTCTTGGGGCTGGCAGGCGTAGGGCTGACAGGCATCGGCGCGGGGGAAGTCATCGCCGCACTTGGCTTCGATGCGTTGCTTTCAGGCGGGTTGGGTTGCGCCGATGGAGAGGTAGTGTTTACAGGAGCTTTTGCTTTAGATCCAACTGACGCTCTCGGGCTTCTCACGTATCCCGTCACCCAACCCAGAAATAGGGCCAGGACAATGACGGCCATCGTCAAGACGACCATCCAAGGATCCCCGGAATGATTCTTGTTGGTATTCGGCGAGGAGTCGATGACCGGTAAAGCAGCCTCAGGCTGCGGGGGATCGAGTTCCGTCGGATCAACCTGCGCATAATCGAACGGCGGGGGATCGAACTGCAAGAGATCATCGCGCTCAACTTTAGCGGAGGAGGATGAAGGTGTCGCGACTGCAGGAGCCGGGAGCGCGGGCGCGGCGAGCACGTCGACAGCTCGATCAACATTGTTGACGATGTTCCGAGAGAGAGCCTGCAGGGTTTGAATCTCGCGATCGCTGAAGGCGTTGGGACGAGGAGAAAAAATCTCGAACACTCCGAGCAACTCGTCCCCTCTTACTACAGGAAACACGAGGATGGAACGCACGCCCAGGCTCCGACAGACTTCTGCGTCCACTCGTGGGTCGATCTCTGTGTCGTCGCAACGCTGCCACTTCTTGCTTTGAACGCAAGCGCCCGAAAGGCCGGAATGCACATTCAACTGCACTCCCAGGTCTGGAGCGTTGGCACCAGTAGTGGCGCGGCAGACAATCTCATCTCCGCGGGCCAAGGCAATGGCAGCGGCAGTTGCGCCGGTCGCTAAACGGGCATGCTCAACAATTTCGTTTAATACTAGGTCCAGCGCAAGGTCCGCGGACAAGGCTCCTCCGCCATGCGCGGAAAGAGCTGTGGCCAACTCTCCCAGGGAGAAGCCATCCGCAAGTCCACGATCTTCAGTTCCGCCCAGCGGAGTGCCGCTCGGTCCTGAAGGATCGACGGAATCGGGCCGAGACATGGGACGAAAAGCCATTTAACAGTCCAAGCACTGACCGCGTGCATGGCTACCTGGAGCCAAGCCCGCCTTCAGGCTACCTGCTACAGTTTAGACCTAGAGCGGGAGTTTCCCGCGAAAAAAGCACGCTGTCAACCCCAAATCTGGCCGCCTCGGGAATGAGCCCCACCGGGTGGACTGGCGCCAAGTGAGTTTAAGGCGAGATGGGGACGAAGCCAGAAAGTACGCAGCGTAGGCTCGACGACCAAGTGTAAAATGGGAATCATGCCATTTAACGGACAGGGAGGTCCCGGCGGGCCTCGGAAAGCAAAAATCACTCCTCCTGAGGAAACCTCGCAGGAAGCTGCGTATTTGAAATCATTGGGCGAAAAACAGAAGCCGGTCAGCATCAAGCTGGCGGATGGCGACGTCGTCCGTGGCTGGATTGAATACTACGACAAGAACATGGTGCGGCTTACGCGCGAGGACGGCCCGAATCTGTTCATTTTCAAGCACGAGATTATGTACATCGCAGAGGACGGCGGCAAACGCAGGTGAGCCGCAGGGAACCGGCCTCGAAACCAACGACAACACAGGGAATGGCATCTGCCTCGCATCGCCACAACTTCCTCCCAGCGATGGAAGAAATCGCGCGCGAAGCTGGCGCGCTGTTGATGGACTTCTTCCGCCAGCGTGTAAAAATCGAATACAAAGGCGAAGCCGACTTGGTGACGGTTGCGGACCGCAAGTCGGAAGCGCTGATCCGGGAACGGCTCCTACAGCATTGGCCAAGCTTCGACATACTCGGCGAAGAAGGCGGATTGCAGGATACGGGCAGCGACTACCGCTGGTATGTCGATCCCCTGGACGGGACCACTAACTTCGCCCATGGTTTCCCCGTCTTTTGTGTTTCGATGGGCTTGGATTACAAGGGGAATCGGATCGCGGGCGTGATCTACGATCCTACGCGGGATGAATTATTCGCGGCGGAACAGGGCGGCGGAGCTTATCTAAATCAGGAACGAATCCATGTTTCACAGACTGCGAACCTGGCGGAATGCCTGGTAGCCACTGGATTCCCCAGCCACAAGCGCCACAAGAATCCAAACATCTTTTTCTATCACCAGATTACATTGCACACGCACGGAGTGCGACGGGCTGGCTCCGCGGCCCTTGACCTTGCCTACGTGGCAAGCGGGCGATTGGACGGATTCTGGGAGTTTAACCTCAATCCCTGGGACACGGCGGCTGGCGTGCTAATGGTACAGGAGGCTGGAGGGAAGGTAAGCGACTTTAAAGATGGGCTATTCCAACTGGACAGTCGCGAAACTCTGGCCTCGAACGGCTTGGTGCATAAGGCGCTGCTGAAAGAGTTTGAACAAGTTTTCAGCGGCAAAGATTTGGAGCCGTTGCCCGATCTGCGGACTTTCAGAAAATAATCAGGTCAGGAAGTTAATTCGATACTCTCTATGTGGAAGATATTGCTCTCCGGATCCGATCTGCCAACCACCATTACCTGCTTATCCTGATATCGTCCGACCTTTGCTTGATCGTCCAGCTGATAAGTCGTGCTGTCTCCAGCCTTGAGGATGTATTTTTCACCCTGCCGAACGATGATGCCTGTGATCTTCTGCCGCGAATGGGTCGTTGAATTTTGTGATGGTCCAGGTTGCTGATCGGGAGGCGAAGCGGGTTTGGTTTCAGATTCGGGAAGCGGTACTGGCTCCTGCAAGCGGGACCAAGCGACTGGCTCGCACCCAAGAGTACCCGGGGTTTGATCGGGACAGGGCTTGACTGCGCCGTCTTGGGAGAATGCCAACGACGAGAGAGGCAGCAGCAAAAACAACCCTATCAGCGTTTGTCTTGACCGCTGCATATTCGAGCCCCTGGGCACAAACCGGATCGCGGAAGCGACAATCACCTCGCGGGCAACTTCATTGCCATGGCGAGAGCTTTTCCTTTCAACGCGTAGGGTTGTGCTATACGCGGCTTATGAAATTTCTACCCGCTCCCGATGCCAAGTTAACCTACCTGTTGTCAAGAGGCCATAAGGTATTTTCTGTAGAGCCGCGCGGTGAGAAGGCGGACGCGCGCCGCTGCGGCATGACAAACTCTTGCGACGTGGCAAGATGATTTGATACAGGCGGGCATTGGGCGTCAGCAGTCACCCAACACTGCAATGCTGGATTCGTGAACCGCTACGCTGCTGAGCCCTCGGTCGGATTCGGCGGAGTTTGCAAACCCGTCGGAACCTGTACCTGAATAATGTTGTTCTTCACCGCGTACACAACCAGATCTCTGATTGAGTGAAATCCCAATTTTCTCATGATATTGCTGCGATGGGTTTCGGCGGTTTTTGTACTCAAGTTGAGCACCACCGCCACTTCCTTCGAGCTTTTCCCTTCGGCCAGGAGCTGAATCACTTCCCGCTCGCGCGCCGTCAATTTGGGCAACCTTGGCGGTTCGGCATTGGACCCGTTATGGCCCCGGTCGAGGAAACCGGCCAGCACCATATCATTGACCCGGGGAGTAAAGAACATCCGGTTGCGCTGGAGTGCTTCGACGGCCGAAACCAGATCGCGAGCAGCGTCGGATTTCAGCACAAATCCGCGAGCGCCGGCATCCAGAGCCTCCCTGATGACCTGGTCTGAATCGGTGATGGTCAGCACGATGACCTTGCAATGAGGGTCATGCTGGGTTAACTGCCGGGTCGCGGCCAAACCGTTAAGATTTGGCATCCCCACATCGAGGATGACCACATCGGGTTTCAGTTGGGCTGCCTTTTCGACAGCCTCCCGCCCGTCCTTTGCCTCCGCGCAGATTTCCCAACCTTCGCGTGCTTGCAGAAGTGCACACAAGCCACGCCGTACAACTTCGTGATCGTCTGCAATCAGAATTCGTAGTTTCATATCCTCACCCCCACCAGAATTTCAAGCAGACTCAGGAGCATGCTCATTCAGCGCCTTGAAAGGCAGATGCTGGCTCACCGCTTCCACCGCCGCCAGTAAATCACGAGCCGCGTTAGACTTCACGACATAGCCTCGAGCGCCCGCATCCAGTGCCTCACGCATCATGTGCGGAGAGTCATGTTGCGTCACAATCAGAATTTCAGCTTGCG
Organism: Terriglobales bacterium; assembly: GCA_035567135.1. Classification (GTDB taxonomy): domain Bacteria; phylum Acidobacteriota; class Terriglobia; order Terriglobales; family Acidobacteriaceae; genus JABDBE01. Next base: position 8,902 of record DATMQI010000235.1, on the reverse strand, counting down.
GCACAGTCTTGCGGATCAGCCGGCAAGCTTCCAGCCCACTCATCTTCGGCATGGTGATATCGAGCACAACTACGTCCGGTTTCAAGCGGTCGGCCTTATCGACGGCTTCGAGTCCGTCCCCGGCTTCATCCACGATTTCCCACTCCGCATGCGCACCCAGCAAAGTCCTCAACCCGTGCCGTACAACTGGATGATCATCTACAACCAAAATGCGTACTGTCATAAACTACTGGCTCCGGGAAGGCAAAAAGAAACTTATTTACAACCTATCTAAACTTTATAGATACCGAATCTGCAATTTCGGACTTTGCCAAAAAAATTCCCAATCCCACGGGACATTACGAGCTTTCGCGACACTCGGGCGCACAGTCAACGGGTACTGGAATTGTGATGCGCACTGATGTGCCTGTCCCGCTCGATTCCAGCTCAAACTTTCCTCCAAGTTCTCTCGCCCTCTCATGCATACTCATGAGCCCGACGCCCGTTCCTGCTCCTGTCTCCCGAAAACGCTTCAGCACTCCTTCATCGATCCCGCGGCCGTTGTCTCTCACTTCCAATGTTACCTGGCCGGATGCTCGCCGGATCAGGATGTCCGCGGCGGAGGCGCCGGAATGCCGATGAACGTTGGTCAAAGCTTCCTGCAGGACGCGGAAAAGCACAAGTTCGGTGGCGTCGGGCAAACGGACTGGGTCATTCGGGGTGTCCAGGTTCAACTTGAGTCCGCTCCGCAAACCAAAACCCTCGACATACCACCGCGCTGCAGAAGCTATCCCCACTGCGTCCATCGTAGGTGGATGTAATAAATAGGACAGGGTCCGAACTTCAGCGATGCATCGCTCCATTAATTCTTCCGACTGCGACCACAATTCCGTGCGCGCCGGGAATCGTTGGAGTATGTCTACGTTGAGCTTCAAAGCGACCAGGTATTGCCCCAGACTATCGTGCAACTCGCGAGCAATGCGGCGACGCTCGGAGTCCTGCAAACTGAGGAGTCGTGACGAAAGCTGGCGCAACGCCGCGGTACGCTGCTCCACCAACGATTCCAGCTCGGCCTGATTGCGCCGGAGTTTCTCCTCTGCCCGGCGGCGTTCCGCGACTTCGGTTTCAAGCGCCTGGGCCTTTTGCTGCAAATGAGCGATGCTGCGAAGGCGCTCATCCTGACTCGCCAGAGCGGTATAGCTCTCACCAGGAATCACAGCGGAATGTTCGGCGCAGACCTTAAGCAACAGATCGCCGTGTTCCTGCCGATGAAAACTCGACATCGGGTAGGCACAGCGGAGGGAGAAAGAGAACGTTCGGGCTAGCTCGTTCCACAGGCGTTCGAGGTCGATCGCGGCGTCTGTCTTTCCATCGGCCCACAACAGAGCTACCATTTCCCCAAATGCGGCAATACGGCGAGGTTCACCATCGCTGGTGGCGCCGACTTGCGCCATTACGCCGCCTATCACCTCAGCGAAGCGGATCGCGTCAGGACATCCCCTCGTTGATATTTTGCTCAGGGTCAGAGCCGCATCCAATGCCACATATCGTCCCTGCGCAGCCGCCCTTACCGTATCCAAGCCCCATGCCTGCAACCTCCGGGCCAGCCCGTCGCGGTGCTCCTTCGTGGCGATGACCACCGCGGCTTCGCCCGCACCGAGGGCCGTCCCAATAAATCGGCTCAATTCATCGAGGAGGAACCCGTCCTCTCCGTAGAATTGGACGACGTGCCCCGAATGATTATGGTCGCCCCACTGCGCTACAGGGGCGAGCGGTCCGGCGTTTGAAGGTAAACTATTGTGCGTGCTCATTTTATGACTAATCTCTTGACATCGGCTTCATCGCGCCGGGCAGGAAACGAAAGCCAAGTGAACCTCGCGATTCTAATGGCCAGCCATCTCAGGCGGAATACAGGGAATCCTGTAGACCCCTCCCGGAATGGCTGCAGAGCTAAACGCCGTTTCGCGAGCTCCTTGTCTTGACGCCGAAATGCAGGCGGAGCCACTTATTTCTCCGCCTTCCAGATATAGAAATTGTCTTCGTCCGACAAAGTTTCAATTTCCAACCCTCTTGGCACCGAGGCGCGATGAACCGCCGATCGCAGGTTCGCCAGCGTAATCCCATCCAGCTTCGCAAGAGGGAGCTTGATTGCCGAGCCTGCAGGCAACGTTTCCAGGTCCTGGAAAATGCCCTGTATCAGATCGTGATGTTTTCCGCGCCGATTTCTTCGAAGATTCGCCAGAACAACGCGATCGTAGTTCAATGTGACCTTCGGATTCTTAATGTTGTCTTTTGGCATACGTCTTTAATACCTCAAGAACTCATTTTACCGATACTTTAAGATGTCGTTTAATTGTTGTCAAGCATTTTTTTAGGGTGATGTTAATATTTTTTACCGAATGCGTTAGCTCGCCAGCCCGATCGTATAAGAGTCCGTTCCTATTCCGTATGTCTCTTAATTGTCCCTTTAATCCCTTTGCTCCGTTAGTACTAGCGGATGAAGTATTTCCTCCCTTTTTTAGTGGAACGTGTATGTTTCAGACTGCAAAAGGAAAGTGAGGAATCGCGTGACCCTAAATTTTGGCTGGCAGAAAGAATACACGGAGGCTCTGCTCGAGCTGAACCGGAGAGAATTACCGTGGCGAATTGAGGCCGCCGAAAAGATTATTTACCAACGACTCGAAGAGCTAAAAAACGCTGGCGCCGCTTCCACTGAAGAACTGTGGGCGATCAATGATGCTCTCCGTGGGTTGCGGGTGCTGGCTAAGACCGAGTGCCCACCCCAGTATCCATCGGAGGACACGGCACCTCGACCGGCGGTGGCATCATGAACCGGCTCAGTGGATCGAGAGGCGGGAATTGCCGCAAACTGCTGGCGCCCTCGCGAGTGCGAAGACAAGTGATGGCGGAGAAATTTGATCAACAGTGGCGCGAGCTTCGCCGCTATGTCACGATAGAGAAAGATTCACAGAAGCTGGCTAAGCTCATCACCGATTGGAGAAACGCACAACGCTGAGATACTGTCCGCGAGTACAGCGAGAGTTGAGCATCCGAGAGCGGGCGAAATAGAATCACGGCCCCCCATGTCGCCACGGAAAAAAGCGCAATTGGCATTCGCATCGGCCGTGATTATGCTGTGCCTCAGCGGCCTGGCTACTTATTTCACCATCGTGCGCCTCATGGGGAGTGAGCAATGGTTAGTTCATACCCGTGAAGTCCAAGCAGCTCTCGGAATTGTAGATTCCGCCGTATTAAATGCTGAGCGCGCCTGCTCCGGCTATGTGATTACTGGTAGTTCCGACTTCTTGAACAGCTTTGAAGCGTTGTCTCCCGCCGTCTATAAAGCCCTCCAACATTTGCGAGAGTTGACCAAAGACAATCCACGGCAGCAGATGCTTTGTACCCGCCTGGAAGAAATAACGGCTCAGAGAATGGCCCTCTTTCGACAGGCCATTGACCTCAAGAAGTCTGTTTCTCAGAACCAGCAGGGGCAAGCCGACATTTCCCGCCGAAGCCTGCCCATTGCCTCTGAACTCGGCTCGACCATGCAACAAATGCGGGATGAGGAGCAAAGCTTGCTGCTTGTCCGGGCGAAAACATCCCGGCACTGGTTCACGGTGGCGGTCATGCTCTTGATGATCACATTCATCCTGGCGCTGATTATGTTTTCCGTACATTATCGGCTGCTTTCCACCGAACTCGATGCCCGGGATCAAGCGGAGCAGACGGTTCGCGAGAGTGAACAATCGCTGCGCAGGCTCACCGGCCGTCTGCTGCAGCTGCAGGATGAGGAACGCCGGAGATTCTCGCGTGAGCTTCACGACAGTCTGGGACAGTATCTGGCGGGCGTAAAAATGAACCTGGACATGTTCTCCAGTTCTAAACCCGCCGACAGACTTTTATCAGAGGCGATTCAACTCTTGGATCAGTCCATCGCTGAAACTCGAACCATTTCGCATTTGTTACACCCGCCACTGTTGGACGAAGCCGGGTTCTCATCTGCAGCCAAATGGTATCTCGAGGGATTTGCGCAGCGCAGCGGGATTGAAGTGAAGATGGATTTACCGGATGATGTGGGGCGTTTGCCCAAGCCGATCGAACTTGGGCTTTTTCGCGTGCTTCAGGAGAGTCTGACCAATATTCACCGTCATTCCGGAAGTTCCAAAGCTGAAGTTGCTCTCAGGCTTTTTCCCGACAAGGTAATTCTTGAGGTGCGGGATTATGGAAAGGGAATTCCCCGGGAGCTGCTGGAAAAATTTCGTACGCAGGGAATCAGTTTTGGGGTGGGTCTGGCCGGAATGCGCGAACGTGTCCGCGAACTCGGCGGCCAGTTCGAGGTTCAGGCCAAAGCACCGGGCAGTTCGATTGCAGTAACTCTGCCATTCCTGCAAAAGGACAAGATCGCCCACGCCGCAGCCGATTAATTCTGATAGTAGGTTTCATGGCGAAGCAGCGCGCCCACCGCATCTACGACGCAGCTGATGTCTCCCTTGGCACAAGTTCCCTGAATGCCAACCTTGCGAGCCTCTTCGCTCAACTGTTTCGATAGATGGATGGTAACCATGAGGATCGGCGTCTGGGGCGAAAGATTGACAATGCGCCGAGCCGCATCCAACCCATTCATCTCCGGCATTTGAAAATCGATGACAATCAGATCGGGCTTAGCCTGTTGAAAGCGCTCGATCGCTTCCTTGCCATTGGTGGCTTCGCCACAAACCTCCCAATCGCCATGGTGATCGAGCAACCCCCGCAGGCACCGTCGTATGGCCGGGTTGTCATCTGCTACCAGAATCCGAACCAAAATATCTCCAATCCAGCCGGGGAGCACGCCCTTGCAACCGCCGCTGTCTGGAGCCTATCGTCTCCAATGGACCGCCAACAATACCCTCTACACCCTATAGCATAAGAAAGTTGCTGATTCTGTAATCGGGTGCGGACCGGAGCGCCCCTTACCTCCGATCCACAGGGATGGAGAATAAGTTGGTGTGAACGCAGAGCTTTCGCCCGAACAGGCTCACCATGCGGTCACTAGTTGTACCATGTTCCGGTGGACAGGCTGCCGCAGTCGGTACAGGAATACATTCGCAAACATAAACTCCTGAAGGCTGGCGATCGCGTCGGACTCGCGGTGTCAGGAGGGGCGGACTCGGTTGCCATGCTCCGTTTGCTACTTGAATTACGTAAGGATATCGGGGTTGTTCTTTCGGTGATTCATTTTAATCACAAGTTACGCGGAGCTGAATCTGATGACGATCAAAGATTCGTCGCAGGATTAGCGCAACGGCACAAGTTGGAGATGCGGTGCGAAAGTGGCGAAGTGGCCGCGTATGCGGCGCAGAAACACTTGAGTCTGGAAACCGCGGCGCGCGAAATGCGCTATCGGTACTTTCGGGGATTGCTGGTGGAAGGCGGGTTGAACCGGATTGCCACAGGGCACACGTTGGATGATCAGGCAGAAACGGTGCTGCTGAAAATAGTTCGTGGAGCGGGCAGCCGTGGGCTGGCGGGGATCTATCCTCAGTTAAAGGTAACCCGCTCGCAGCTTTCAGCTCTCAGCTCTCAGCAAAAGCAGAACCCCGAAGCCTTTATCATCCGTCCGTTACTCGGAACTCGGCGGAAAGACCTCGAGACTTACCTGCTTGCGCTTGGACAGAACTGGCGCGAGGACAAGACTAATCGCGATTTGCGGCACATGCGCAATCGGGTGCGGCACGGGATTTTGCCTCGTCTGGAGCGTTATCTGAACCCCTCGGCACGTGAAGCTTTAGGGGAGACCGCAGAGATCGCGCGCGCCGAGGAGGCGTACTGGGACACGGAGGTTACGGGAGCACTGCCGCAGATATGGGATGCTACGGAAGGCGTCCTTAGTCTGCCGTTGTTTGTGGACTTGCCTCTGGCGCTGCAACGAAGAGTACTTCGGGCGGCCAGCGAATCTTTGGGGTTGCAGCTGGATTTCCATCACGTGGAAGAGATTCTGGCTCTAGGGCTGAGTCAAGGTGGCTCGGCTAAGTCCACGATGTTACCGGACGGGTGGGTGGTTTCAAGAAAAAAAGACGAATTGCGTTTCGAATCCAGTGTCGCGAGATGCGAGGGGTTGGATTATCAGTACACCCTTTCTGTGCCGGGATCCGTCGACGTTCGTGAGACCTGGTCCCGCTTTGAAAGTATTGTGGTTCCCGGGGGTGCTGCCGAGGGTTATAATCCCGAGGATTTGTTGGATCGAAAGCTGCTGGCGACAGTATTGAAAATCAGGAACTGGCGTGCCGGGGACCGTTTTTGGCCGGCGCATACCAAGGCGGCTAAGAAAATTAAACAACTTCTGCAGGACCGGCACGTGGCTGGGCCCGAGCGAAAACTGTGGCCGGTGGTTGTGAGCGGAACGGATGTCGTGTGGGTCCGCGGTTTTCCGGTGCCGGCGCGGTTGCGTCCTGGCAGTTTTCATGACGCCGCGGTCTTGCTACGAGAGACCTTGCTCAAAAGACCAAGTTTAGTTGTAGAGTTTGCACAAACCGGACGGGCGAAGCGCCCGTCTCCACACGAAACTGGGGCTAAAACTAATGAGCGCTAACCCAAAGCTCGAGCAATTTCGCACCGTGATTCCCACCGAGCAAATTCAAAAGCGCGTGCGCGAGATAGCGCGGCAGATTTCCTCGGATTATCAAGGCAAAACCATTCATGCCCTCGCCTTGTTGGAAAATGGCTTCATTTTCATGGCCGATCTGGTGCGGGTTTTGGAAGTGCCCGTCATTTGCCAGTTCATCAAACCGAGATACCGGCGGGAGCAAGGAAAGTCAGAAGCCAGCTTCCTGGAAATCTTCTTTAGTCACGAACTAGCCATCGTTGGCCAGCACGTATTGCTCATTGAGGGCCTGGTTCATTCTGGCGTGACCAGCGAGTTTCTGATGAATGATCTGCGAAGCCGGGGAGCCGCCTCGGTCAAGCTGGCCACGTTGCTGGACCGGCAATCCGCTCGAAGAGTACAATTGCAGCCAGACTATTTCGGATTCTTGGTGGACGAAGCTTTTCTTGTTGGTTATGGCTTGGGTTCTCCCGAACAGACAAGCCGCAACTTACCGTATTTGGCGGCTGCAAGCTGAGATAGCTCTGTGACTTAAGTTACAGCGAGAAGTCCGTTCTTTTTTCCACAAGAAGCGCTAGAATGAGTCTGTTGCCAATTTCCTCGATCCAATCCTTGCGGCTGGCATCTAACAATGCTGGCGGAGCCCCAGTTGCGTTTTTGGAAGACGCAACATTTTCAGGAGTTTTAGGTGAATTCAACAGTTAAAACCGTAGTTTTTTGGTTGGTGATCGTGCTCTCGGCGTTCTTGCTCTGGCAGGTGGTAAAGGCCGGCGGCGCGGGGCAAAAGGAGAAGGAAGTCAACTTCTCGCAATTCATGACGGATGTGGAGCAGGGGAACGTTAAAGACGTCACCATCAACTTGCAAGAAGTTCACGGCCACTTACAGAACGATGGCGCGGGCTTCCACACTACCGTTCCGACGAATTATCCCGACATGATCAAGTTGCTGCGCGATAAGGGCGTGAATATCATCGTCCGGGACGCCAGTAGCGGGAGTTGGCCCAGTTGGCTGCTGAATCTGGCGCCGCTGATTCTGCTGGCCGCCCTGTGGTTCTTCATGATCCGCCAGATGCAGACCGGCGGGAACAAAGCCCTGTCGTTCGGGAAGAGCCGGGCGCGATTGCTCTCCATGCAGCAGAAGAAAGTCACGTTCAAGGACGTGGCCGGCGTGGAAGAAGCCAAAGAAGAACTGAAAGAGATCATCGAGTTCCTGCGCGAGGCGCAGAAGTTTCAGAAGCTGGGTGGACGCATTCCCAAGGGTGTGCTGCTGGTCGGACCTCCGGGAACCGGCAAGACTTTGCTGGCGCGAGCAGTTGCGGGCGAGGCCAACGTTCCCTTCTTCTCAATTTCCGGGTCGGACTTTGTTGAAATGTTCGTTGGCGTCGGCGCAAGCCGGGTACGCGACCTGTTTGAGCAGGGCAAGAAGAACGCTCCCTGCATCATCTTTATCGATGAAATTGACGCAGTCGGACGCCATCGCGGCGCTGGCTTGGGTGGTGGACACGATGAGCGTGAACAGACTTTAAATCAGTTGCTGGTCGAAATGGACGGCTTCGAGTCGAACGAAGGCGTCATCCTGATGGCCGCAACCAACCGTCCTGATGTACTCGATCCCGCTCTGCTCCGGCCTGGCCGTTTCGACCGCCGGGTGGTTGTGCATCGGCCGGATGTGCGCGGACGCGAAGAGATTCTCCGTGTTCACACCCGCAAGATTCCTTTGGCCGACGATGTTGATCTTTCCGTGCTGGCACGAGGCACACCAGGCTTCTCGGGAGCCGATTTGGCTAACATGGTAAACGAAGCGGCATTGAGCGCGGCGCGGCAAAACCGCAAGGCCGTGCTCATGTACGACTTCGAGTTGGCCAAGGACAAAGTCCTGATGGGCGTGGAGCGCAAGTCGCTAATTCTCACGGAAGAAGAGAAGAAGGTGACCGCGTATCACGAGGCCGGGCATGCGTTAGTCGCATCCAAGCTGCCGAATTCTGATCCTCTGCATAAAGTCACGATCATCCCGCGCGGCATGGCTCTCGGTGTAACCATGCAGTTGCCGATCGACGACAAGCACAATTACACCAAGGAATATCTGGAGACGGAAATCGCCATCATGATGGGCGGCCGCATCGCCGAGGAGATGTTCCTCAACCAGATGAGCACCGGCGCCGGCAACGACATCGAGCGAGCCACAGAACTGGCGCGTAAGATGGTCTGCGAATTCGGCATGAGCGATCTGGGCCCGCTGACCTTCGGCAAAAAGGAAGAGCAGATTTTCCTGGGCCGCGAGATCGCGCAGCATCGCGATTACAGTGAAGCTACGGCAATCAAGATCGACGACGAAGTTCGCCG
>DATMQI010000234.1:0-4935 GCA_035567135.1 Terriglobales bacterium | reverse complement strand
AGTTTCAACGCATCGTTGGCGATAAATCGCCATTACGCTCAAAACCCCCGCCCCGTTGTCCCCGCTCTCCCGCCTTTCGCCCCCCCATCCGCGCGCCCGCCCCTCCGCCCGCCGCACGAACCTAGGAACGCGTATACCCGGTAGGGTGTAGCAAAATCCCCTCAATGCGTAATACCCCGTCAAACGGTCAAAGGGGTTAGAACATGACGGGAGGGAATATGCACCCCCAACATGTTGGGGTGGCGGGTCCGGCACACCACAGGCGAATTTAGGATTGATGATCGTCGATGGCAAGCGAGCACGCCGGTCCCGTAATCTTCAGACCGGCAAACGGAGAGTGTGCACGACATCCACGCGACTATTCAAAAGTGGTCACTTTTCTCAAATTGACTTCGGCTATACTGCATGGACGAAAACCGATGTGGTGCTGGATAAGTTTTGTTCTACCACTCCACGGTGAGAACCACCACCTTCGAGGAATAGCCAACTTTCTTAACGAGGATGATGATTACGGCGATGTTGATTCCCGCCACAACTGCGAAGGAAGTGCAGTTCGAGCGATGAAAGGCTGGTGAGTACATGTCATCCGTTCGGGTGCTGGTGGTCGATGATCACGAACCGTTTCGGCGGTTCGTCTGCTCGACGCTGGGAAAAAAGACTGGAATTGCAGATTGTCGGGCAGGCCTCAGATGGACTAGAAGCGGTTCAGAAGGCGGAAGAGCTGCAACCGGACTTGATTGTGCTTGACCTCGGGCTTCCAACACTGCATGGAATCGAAGCGGCTCGACGAATCCGCAAGCTCTCCCCCGAATCCAAAATACTCTTCGTGAGTCAACAATCCTTTGCCGATGTTGTGCAAGAAGCTCTCACATTGGGCGCACTGGGCTACGTGGTTAAAGCACAGGCCGGAAGCGAACTATTAGCCGCTGTGGAAGCGGTTCTTGAGGGCAGGCAGTTTGTCAGTAGAGGACTATCGGGTTACTGTTTCGCTCACGCCACGGACGCACAAGCCACAGACCTCTGCCGCGACGAGGCTCTCCCGTCGCTTGCACCGAGAGAAGGGGAGATCACTCGCAGCCACGAGGTTCAATTCTATTCTGATGAGGCATCCCTTCTACTTGGCTTCACTCGTTTTATCAAAGCCGCGCTGCTGGCTGAGCATGCGGTCATCGTTGTCGCGACCGAGCCACATCGCGTCAGTCTTCTTCAAGGCTTGCAGGTAGGCGGCGTGGATGTTGCCGCTGCTGTTGAACAGAAACACTATATCCCTTTGAATGTTGCCGATACGCTCTCGACGTTCATGGTCAATGGTTTGATTGACCCGGTTCGATTTACGAAAGTTGCGGGTGATCTCCTTGTGGAAGCGGCGAAAGCGGCGAAGGAAGAGCATCATCACGTTGCTCTTTGTTGAGAATGCACACCTACCTTGTGGGCACAAGGTAACGGGGACACGGCGATTCAACTGGAACGCGTCTGGGACGAGTTAGCCAAGACATACGACGTGGATATTATGTGTGGGTATGCGTTGGGGAGTCTTGACCGCGAACAGGAAAACCATATCTACGAGAGAATCTGCGCGGCACACTCTGTCGTTTGTTCCCAGTGAGCGGGCCAAGATCTCAGTGCTCTTACCCGGCCGCACGCATGGAATCGCTTTCCGAACTGAGCGGCACGCGAGCATGAATCGTTGTACCACGCTTGGGTTGCGATTCGATTGCAAAGGTTCCTTTCACCAGTTTCAGTCGCTCCTCCATGCTGATGAGGCCAAGCCCTTGGCTTCGCTTTGCCGCTTCGCTGTCAAAACCAGTGCCGGAGTCGCTAACCATAAGATGAACCTCACTTGACGTTCCCCACAATTGCACTTCGACGTGCCGTACCCCACTGTGTTTTGCTGAGTTGTGGAGGGCCTCTTGCAGGACTCGGAAGAAGCAAAGAGAAATGTCCTGCGACAACGGGTCGGGCAGATCGTGGCTTTTGAAGTCAATCTGTACCTTCGTCTGTTCCCCGAACTCTCGGCAGAAGCTTCTCATGGCGGTAGCTAGGCCCAAGTATTGCAGTTTCGCCGAGTGCAACTCGTGCGACAAGGTTTGGATATCGCTTGCTATCTCGGTGGTCTGCTTCTGTAGTTCGCCCACCCGCCTGCGGACTTCGGGCAGATCGGGAGCTTGGTGGAGTTGTTCCAACTCGACGGCCAACAGTGCGAGACGTTGAGCGAAGTCGTCGTGAAGTTCCCTGGCGATCCGAGTGCGCTCCTGTTCCTGTGCCTCAATCAACCTGCGGCTCACGTTTGCGAGGGCTGCCTCCGAAAGCTTGCGCTGAGTGATATCGACGAACGCGACCACGGCCCCGACAACCTCTTGCCCTCTCCGCTGGGGATAGGACCAGTATTCAGCGGGGAAACTCGTTCTATTCGCCCTCCATAGCACCTCGTCGTCAACGTGGGCGCCTTCCCCGGCTCGGAATGCCCGGAAAATCCGACATTCCTCCACGGGGAACAACGACCCGTCTGCACGAGTGTGATGAATCAGATCATGCATATTTTTGCCGAGGAGTTCGTCAACGCGTTCATATCCCAACGCGCGAAGGCAGGCCGGGTTGCAGAATGTGCAGCGGCCTTCGAGATCAATTCCGTAAATGGCTTCGGCGGTCGAGTCGAGAAGCAGTTGGAGTCTATCTTCACTCTCGCGCTTTGCCTCTTTTGCCCGCTTGTGCTCGGTGATGTCCACTACCATGCCTATCATCCGCACCAGCTTTCCTTGCTCGTCAAAGAAGCCTCGTCCACTCTTCTCCAACCAAACCACCGAACCATCGGGACGCAACACGCGATAGCTAATGTGGGTAGTTGAGTTCTCGGGAGTAAGCTGGTCAACCGAACCGACAAACAGTGCGCGGTCGTCTGGATGGACTCTGGCCACTAGTTGCTGACGAGTAAGCTGTTTCGCATGTTCGCTGGAACCGAAGATATCCACGTATTCCTCGGATCGCACCACCCGGTCAGTTGCAACGTCCCATTCGTAGGCATACATCTTTCCGGCTTAGCCGCCAGACGAAACCGTTCTTCGCTCTTTCGCAACGCCTCTTCGGTTCGCTTACGCTCAGTGATGTCCTGAAAAATACAAGCGGCTCGGTCGACGCCAGCGACTCCTTCGATTGGGAAGTACGATACATATACGTCCCTTTCGCCAAGCTCAGGATACGTATATTTCATCTCGTATCTGACGACTCTACCTCGGAAACACTCATCTAATTTTTCCTTGACAACCGCCTCAAAGACCCCTTTGGATAACACTTCTGGGGCTGACCGCCCTAGGACTTGCTCCTTCGTCATGTTCCGAAGGCCTAGAAATTTGCGATTGGCGATCAGGTAGCGGTATTCTCGGTCAACAACAGCGATCATCTCTTCTGAACCTTCCACGGCCTTCTCGTATTCTCGCAGCCTCTCCTCCGCTAACTTGCGCTCCGTGATATCCGCCGCCAAGCCAAACATCCGCTCGGCATCGCCATTGCTGTCGTAATAGAATTGTCCGGTGGCCGAGACCCAGCGCACCGTCCCATCAAGCCTAACGACACGGAACTCCGCTGCGTACGGCTTCCGACTTTGCCTGGCATCGGAGACCGCTTTCGCCACCATTTGGCGGTCTTCTGGATGTACGTAACCGTAAAAATCCCCCACCCGCCCGACGAACATATCGGACGGAATTCCAAACATAGTCTGCAGGTCCCCGAACCACGAATCTCGTCCGCTTTTGATGTCCCATTCCCACCCCACTGACTTGCCGGCTTCCACTGCTAAACGAAACCGCTCGTTGCTTCGGGCGAGTTCTTGTTCTGCGAGCCTGCGCTCCGTGATCTCCTCAACAAAAGCAAAGACCAGCGGGGGTCCTCCATCGCCTTCCTTCAAAAGAGAGACATTCAGATGTCCCCATAGCGGAGCGCCATCTTTCCTAACGTAGCGTTTTTCCAGTGAGTATTGGTCGATAACGCCTGCCCGAAGCTGCTGAAAGAGGACCCAATCGTCCTGGGAATCCTCGGGACTAGCAAATTGGGAACAACTCATGCCGCACAGTTCCGCCTCCGTGTAGCCCAGCATGGAGCAAAGAGCCGGGTTGGCAAGCAAGAGATTCCCCTCGAGATCCTCCACTGCGATTCCAAGTGAAGCTTGCTCAAAAAGATAGCGGAAAAGCTGTTTAGCTGGTGCTGGCAACGCTTGCGAGGACATGACGACTCCAGAAGGTCACAGCGTTCTGAACGGACACCCTAGCACTTTCCGGAACAAAAGTGAATTTTAGTGGAAATCGGACCTTGGGCGATAAGTGGCAGTTAGAAGAGGAGGCTGAGGTTGTCTACAAGACATTCGCTCATCGTTCGCGGGTTGGAACTGCCCAGCAAGCTCGCCGTCTGGTGGCTCCGCTTGGGTATCGGCATCGAACGCATCCGTCCTGGCCATCCCCAGCAAAACGGCCGCCACGAGCGCATGCATCTTACGTTGAAGAAAGAAGCCACCAAGCCGGCCGCCGCCAACTTCCTGCAGCAGCAGGCCCGCTTCGATAACTTTATCGACGTCTTCAACCATCAACGTCCTCACGAAGCCCTGGCCATGAAGTGCCCGTCCGAGGTCTATCAACCCTCCACCCGCCCCTATCAGGGATTGCCCGACATCGACTATCCCTTCCACGACAAAACCATCGTGGTCACGCGCTGCGGCCGCATCTGTTTGGGCAACAAAAAGATTAACTTCAGCCAGGTTTTTGCCGGTCAGGCCGTTGGCATCAAAGAAGTGCATGACGATATCTGGCTGGTGAGCTTTATGGATTATGATCTGGGATACTTCGATCTGGAGACTCGCGTGTTAGAACCGCTGGAAAATCCCTTCGGCCCAAAAGTGTTACCCATGTAGCCGGTACACTCTGTAACCCATGTCTCCGGGCTGGACCC
>DATMQI010000233.1:0-23970 GCA_035567135.1 Terriglobales bacterium | reverse complement strand
CGGTTGACACGAAAAGGATGCTCCAGCAAGCGGATAGTCAACGAGGTTCTCAGGACCTCTCCCTATAAACCGCCATATCGTCGCTTGATTCCTGGTTTGTCGGCAACCCGGAACCAATCCAGATCGGGACATGCGCATAGGTAACGAGAAGCCGGCTAGTGTTTACTCATCGCTGGCGGGAGTAGGATTTTTCGGATATCGGCTGAGTCCTTCCATGATTAACAATTCCTCGTCAATATGAATCAGGCGGAACGAGTCAGATGTCCGAATGCGTGGAGCTGCTGTAATGTCGCTTTCAGGCGATCTTGTGGAACGCTTCACATATTGGGTTGTGCAAGGGTTCCGGTTAAGCGCCTTGCCATGCTGTGTTCGAGGTCAAACACCACCAATCAAGATTGAGAGGACATCTTTGTTAAAGAGAAGGGGACAGCAGGGGAACGTGTATCAGGCTCATCAGCACGGCAAGTGGAATCCACGATCGTCGGCGTACGGTCGCTTTTGGATTGACGTCTCCGATGGGGAAAGGGAGCGTAGAACGGTTTCGCTCGGTCTGTGTGCGACCCAATGGGTAGCGCGCCTGCGATTGCGTGAATACATCGAGCGAGCAGGTGTCAGTTCCAAACACACATTTCACCAGATCCCCGTTCCCGGTACTACATTTCGGCAGCAGGCCGAATGGTGGATGGAATCTCTCTCTACGCGTAGACGGAGACCGCTCAAACCCGCCACCCTCTATGGATGGCAGCATTGCCTCGACCGATGGATTCTCCCGAATCTTGGCAACAAGCTAGTGTCGGAAGTGGGAAACGGTGCCCTGCGCCAATTCGTTGAGATCTTGGCAGCAGCGAGGCTCGCACCGAAAACAATCGTGAACGTGATTACTGTAGCCAAGTTTGTTGTCGCTTCAGCGGTCGACGAGGAAGGCGATCAAATCCATCCCCGAGTTTGGAACTACGAATTCATCCAACTGCCCTTGGTCATCAAAGAAAAGCAAAATCGTCCGACGATCACCGAGCGGGAAATATCCGCGTTATTGAAAAACGTGCAGGAGCACTACGCCGTTTTGGTGGCGCTAGTGGCGGGGACCGGGCTGCGTATCGGTGAGGCCTTAGCCGTCCGCACTGAGGATTTTGCCCCGGATTGCCAGGTGCTGCACGTAAAGAGAAGCGTCTGGCACCGATGTGAGCAAGCGCCAAAAACTCCAAACGCGATTCGACTGGTGGATGTCCCGGAGGCACTGGCACAAGTTCTATGCCGCTACATAAAAGGAAGAAAGGGGCACCTATTCACGACGAGAGCGGGACGTCTTCTGGACTCGCGCAATGTCTTGGATGTGTTGCAGAAAGCGGGGAGGCAAGGCGGATACCACGCGTTCCGCCGCTTTCGTTTTGCGGTACTCCGCAAGGCCGCAGTGCCGGACGACCTCATCAAACAGTGGCTCGGCCATTCGCAAAACTTAATCGACCTCTACGCAGCGCAACTCAGGTACGACGAGACTTATCGGAGGGAATGGTGTGAGAAAGCTGGGCTGGGATTTGAATTGGGCGAATTGGGCTATAAATCGGAGGCACCAATTCGCCCGTCACTCGTCGCGTAAACCTGTGCTGAGACAGGTTTTAGAAATGGTTGCGGGGGTCAGATTTGAACTGACGACCTTCGGGTTATGAGTTCACAAAAAAGCAGGGCAAAAATCCACTAAATGCTTGCTGTGGCGTTGCTTAGCTCAAGACCCAACTTCTCGTTTCTCCTGTTGAATTGTACCGAAGTTGTACCGAGTCGGTGCAGCGGAAAACAGGAAAATGAAATACCTCGCAGCAGTAGTCCTTATCTTTATTAGTGCAGTCTCCGCGTTTGGTCAGAAGTTGACGGCGGTGCAAGAGCAACCGTCAATGTTCCAAGTCACGTCGATACACAAGGCAACACCCAGCGAGAAGTCTTACAAGACGGCGTTCAACGAACTCTATATCGAGGGCACCATCGGCAACAGGAAGTACACGCTCTGGCAGTTGGACACTTGGGGTTCTTACCACTACGAGGTTGGGCAAGACTATCGGGTCGTGCAGATCAAGAGCGGCAGCCCTCACACGGTCAAGCTGACGATTCCCATCAAGTACGACAAGAACGGCAAGAAGCCGTTCGGGACTGAGACCCTGTGCGTGCAGTCGGTCGAGGAAATAGCGAGCAAAAACTGCCATGGGTCGGCGCACCCGCGCTCTTGGTACCCTACTCCTCAAGTCCGTCCTTGAGAAAATGCTTCAACGGAACATCAGACCAAGTTTTTGCGAATATCGGTTTCAGGGGTCGAAGCTCCTTAAGGCTTTTTAGAGGTTTCAGTTCTTTCAAACTTTTCAATGGCTCAAGCTGAACAGGCGAAGTGAACACGCGCTTGATTCCACCAACGGCGTACCCGTCGTGGTCATACATAATCCCACCCTTGAACCAGCCCAAGTGTTTGCCGTTGAAGCCATACACGTCGATTCCAGCCTTCCAGTCGTCGCCATAAAGGTAAGCAGCAGGCTTGCCGTCCCACAAATAAATTGTCTGGTCATCGTCGTCAGCGATGTAGGCGACGGGTTTACCTTTGGAGTCGAAGAGCGAAATCTCCTCCGAAGAACTTGCCTCCACATTCATAGTTGCGAGACAACCCAATACTAAGACAAGGAGTAATGCTGAAAGCACAGCCTTCAATTGAGCCTCCTGCGTTATTAAATCGCGGACGGGTCTTCTCATTTCCTCAAAGCCATAGATTTTCACAGTTTCGCTTTATTTACGCCCCACAGAGTGACGTGATATATTCTATAACTGGTGTTACGCCAGCGGTAATTCCTCCGCAACCCGCTTCCGTACCAACCCAGACCGCCGGAAACGAATGAGGAGTGTTATGTCGAAATTTAGCGTCAAAATAAAATTGAAGGAATTAGAGATTGAGGTAGAGGGAAGTCACGAGACAGCGCCGCGCATTGCGCAGCGAGTCGGCGAACAGATCGGTGCACTCATCAAGCCGCCGCTACTGATCGAAATGGGAAAGAATGGCTCGCAGACCACCGATACGGTAGACACGAGCGAGGGCAAGACAAGAAAGAAGAAGGCTGGAGGAAGTGGCAGCAAGGCTTCCGCAGATGATGTGGCGTTCACCCACGACCCTTCGCAGCACGGTAGTCCGACACAAGAATGGACGACTACGCAAAAGGCGATCTGGCTACTGTGGGTAGCCAATTCTGATAAGCCTCTGTCCGGCTATTCCATCGCCAAGGCGTTCAACAAGAGCTTCAAGTCTGCCAAGGCAATCAACAACGGGAACGTCAATAAGGGCTTGGACAAAGAAAGGCTCAAGGGTACTTCTTCCACGGTTGGAGCCGACACATCTGATGGGACTAGCCGCTACTACCTGACCGATGCCGGGAAAACGCTGGGAGCCAAACTCGCTAAAGGCGAAACAGACTAGTCATGGGGCTTGTCGAGAAGGCAACTCTAATAAAAGAGTTGTCTCCACCGCTGGACAAAGCGCTCACAGAGTCCCTTGTCGATGAGTTCGTTTCACTGGAAAGACGATACATTCAGCGGGATTGGGAACCTGCGCAGCTTGACGGGGGACAATTCTGCGAAGTTCTGGCTCGCATCATCTATCACCAAGATTCAGGCAACCTGAATCCGTCCAAGCAGTTCGACGAGTGTGCCGAGTACGTCGAGGACGAAAAAGGTCAAAACAAACACGCGATGCAGCCTCGTCGTGATGCGCTGCACATTATCAAGGTGCTGCGAACGGCGTACAAATTCCGAAGCCAGCGTGGCGGCGTTCACATTTCTCCGACTTACAAACCAAACCACATGGACTCTCGGGCGATCATGGAAAATGTGAGGTGGGCGTTTGCCGAGACCCTGCGTATATTCTGGAAAGGCACCGACCGGGAACAGGTTGCAAAAGCCGTCCGCGAACTTTTGCAGTTTGATGTTCCGTGCATCGGACATTTTGAAGATGTGATTATGGTGCAGCGGACTGATCTGAGCGCCGAAGAAGAAGTGCTCGTGCTACTGCACTACGCGGGCGAGCAGGGATTTTCACGGACTGAGCTTGGGAAGTACGCAATGGTCAGTCCTTCCTCTGTGACGCTGGCGCTTTCAAAGCTGGAAGACCCATCCCGTCGAGAAATAACACAGCTTTCAAACAAGCGATACCGCCTCACGGACTTGGGTTCAAAGAGAATCCGAGAAAAGATGCCGGACAAATTGCTTCTTACGAAATAGTGCTGATCGTGGTCAACAGGAGAAAATCATGGAACTTACAAATTTCAAAATATATGAGATCACAGATGCGAATCTTCGAGCAGAGTTTAATAAGAAGCTCGACATTGACAAAGAGTTCGTTCAGACCAAGCCAAATGTTTGGTTGGCTGAGTTTGAGGCTGATGGTACGAAATACGAGGCAGGCATTCGCTTGGGTCACAGGCACGATGTTGCGCCCGACGTTGAGCAAGCCGACACTCAACTCCGAGTGCGGGAGCAAGACTTCGATAACGATACATTCCTGTCGGTATGGAAAATTCAGGAGATAACCAAGCTAGTCGGTGAGGAGTTCAAGAAGAGATATAACTCCTAAATGTACACCCTGCCCGAATCCGGCGTCATCAAGACCATTCTCGAAACGTTGCTCAAGCCATTTACGCTGATCTTCACTCCGATAGCCGAGCGCATCGGCAACAGGTTGAAGCGCAAGCCAAAGCTGTACTTCAACATTCATCCAGTCGGATCAGTTTGGTGCTATGCGTGGAACGGCGCTAAACCGATGATGCAAGTGCGTTTCGATGCCGACATCACGAATGATGGGAATGAAGGAGTCATGCTCTTAGATGGATACGTCAAAGGCACGAAGGCAAAAATGCCATTCATGCGGAAAATAAAAATCCCGCCGACAACCACGATCACGGACGAAATAATTGCGGTGTTTGTTGAACCAATAGTTGGTGAGGGGGGTAAAGATTTCACAGGAAAGATCGTGTTCGTCGATCAGTTGAAGCGCAAACATTACACCGACAAGACCACGTTTACGTGGGTGGGAACGACTGATCCACCGGCGTCGTCACCAAAGCCGCCTTGAGTTCAAAAAGATACCACGCTCCCGACCGCATCCGAATTTGGTGACCGATCAAAGATTTCTCGCGTTGCAGGGATTTTGAGCTTGGGAAATGGGCACCGAACCGCTGTTGATCCGGTGCCCATTTCAGTACGCATTAGCGGACACCGAAGCTGATGCGCGTGGTCAGGCGTCTCTTGTAGGGTCTTCGCCGTCTCGGTACCCGTTCACCCGTCTGGAAACACTTGCCTAACTGGCGCAGACGTGAGCGCATACGGCAAAAGCCCGCTGTCGTCGTGCCCAACACGTCGGCGGCAGCACTGGAAGTCGCAGTCGCGGCAATCGCTTCAATCGCTGGCAACACGCTTGAATCTTCGCGTTTCACGAACTCCGAGAACTCCGCGACCGCTTGCCTCGCGTCTCGTTGTCTTTCTTGGCGTTGACATCTTCTCCGCAGGTGCTCCGAGTGCCTGTGGCAGAACTCATCATCCGCCTGATCACGATCCGAGTCCTCCCAAGCTGCGGTCAGGGACAGATTGCCGGGGCGGCACAGCGGGTTCTTCAGCCGTCCCGAGCGCATGGTACTGAATTTGTTTCCGAGACAAAGGTTGATGTAGTTGAAGAACCGAGCGGCGTTCGCGCCGTGGTGCTTGACCGGGTCGAACGTTTCCACGATGTCCTGCTTGCCAGCCTCACGGTGCTTCGAATTCGCGGGCAGGTATCGCATGTGGATCAGAAGGTCTTGCGTCCAGTCCGCGACGTCTTCCTTCGGCGTTGATCTGTCAACGTGCCCGCTGACCCAGTTGCGGACGTATTCGGGAAACCGTTCGTGGAACTCGTCGAAGTCTTTTGGCGCCACGAACCCGTCGTGCCCGACGTATCGCCCGTCCATAACGGTGAATGGATCGGACTTACGGTTTTCCACAGACAAACTGGCGAAATTTATATTCTGATTTTCGACTGCGGCGGTATTGCTTCGCATAGGAGACTCTCCTTTGGAAAGGAATTTGGACAACATGCGAGCAAGTTTAGGAGGACGGGAAGAATTGGCAGCGCGGGTTCAGCAGGCGTTGGCGCTGCCGACCAAGAAAGAAGCGGAGATGGTCGTGGATGCCGTGGTCACGGCGCTCGAAGCCACGCTACTCAACAATCTCGGAACTGACGGGTTTACATTGAAGCTGGGCAGCTTGGGCAAGTTCTTCGTGCGACATAAGCCGGGAATATGCCGGAAGATTGGGTTCAACGGACAGACGATTCAGACAAAACCGCTGCGGAAGGTGAAGTTCATCAGTCTAGGGACACTTCGCCAACAGGCGCGGGTTGGTTAAAGAAAGCGTCGGGTTAGGCCGAAAGGCCTATTGGCCTATGTACGCCTATAGACGACAGTATGTGCATGAAGCGGACAGCACTCTTCCTCAAACAAGAGCAACTCAAGAAGCTGCTCGCGCTGTCCGAGAAGACTGGTGCTTCTGTGGCGGAACTCATCCGCCGTGCGATTGATAGGTACCTCAGGAGCGATCCAAGGAATTCAAGTAAACGGAGCGCGTCCCCGTCCGTAGCCCCGCGTGCGGTTCCTAAATCCACTCAAGGAGAAATCAAATGGTCGTAAGTAAAGATAACCAAGGTCGGATCATCGGCTGGCGCGAGACGTATGTGTCCAAGGACGAATCCGTTGAAGTGTCCGTTCATCGGAACGTCAACACGACTACGACTCGGAACAGGACGACGGGCAAGGTCGATTCGAAGACAGTTTTCGGCAGAACGCCGTTTACATCGGACTTCGACGACGAAAAGTGAATCGGCGACACCGGGGCATTATGGCACTTCTGATCGCCGGAGGTATCGGGGCGACCGGAGACTGGAGCCGCTCGCTGAATGCCCCGCATAGGATTTTTGAACGGGTTCTGCCAAGA
This sequence comes from Terriglobales bacterium, assembly GCA_035567135.1. Lineage (GTDB taxonomy): Bacteria > Acidobacteriota > Terriglobia > Terriglobales > Acidobacteriaceae > JABDBE01. The sequence goes on along the minus strand of DATMQI010000233.1, from coordinate 16,986 downwards.
GGCAAAGCACCATAGGAGGCTTTGTGGGATTGCAAGTCGTCCGAAACGATGATCGCGCTCCTCGGAAGCTGTTGGCAGCGGTTTATTCGAGAGTTTCGACGGTGGGTCACGGTCAAGACCCAGCGATGCAAACACGTGAACTCGTCGAGTACTGTCAGCGGCGGGGCTGGGAAGTTTATGCCTGCTATGTGGACAACGGAGTCTCAGGCAAGAAGGATTCCAGACCGGAACTCAATCGGCTGATGACAGACGCTCACGCCCGCCGCTTTGATGTAGTTGTCTGCTGGCGGTTCGATCGCTTCTCAAGGTCTGTATCGCACCTCTGCCGTTCGCTTGAAACGTTCCACGCTTTGGGAATCCAGTTTGTCTCAATGATCGAACAGGTGGACACGACTACAAGTGTCGGCAAATTCGTTTTTCATTTACTCGCAGCGGTCGCAGAAAGCGAGCGACAGACCATAGCGGAGAGAGTGCGGGCTGGCTTGCTTCACGCGGTGAAGGTGAAACACAAGAAACTCGGGCGACCAAGAAAAGCCGTCGATGTTGCCAAAATCGAGTCATTGCGGGCTTCCGGGCATTCTTGGCGAACAATAGCTGGCATGATGAAGTTGTCGGTTGGAACCGTATACAGCGCTGCTCGAACACCGCGCCCCAATGCCCTGTGCGCTTGACCTCCAGTCCTTGCCGCCATGGAGACTTGGTCAGTGATGCTGGCTTACCAAATCAAAATCCCGTGGAACGATCCCGGTTCGAGGAGGAATGAATGATGTTTGACGAGCTTGTCGAGACCACGGTCGAGCCGGGTGGCGAAGCGACCTCGAAGCACTACGTCTCCGACGAAGAAACGATCCGCCAGATGGATTTCGACGAGGCGTGCGAGGCTTTCGTCCGCGCTGAAAAGGAATGGGCGAAGCAGGATGCGATAGCGAAGCGCCCCGGTGCCCATCCGACCGATGTGTGCAAGTGGTTCGATGCCTTGGAGGAGCGTTACCGGACGGAGAAGCGGGTCTGGCTACTTTTCACGGCGGGCGACCGCAGCCTCCGCTCGGGCATGATGTTTCTCCAATTCAGAGAGACGCTAATTTCCGGCAAGGTGCTGCTCCGCGCCGACGCATGATCAGTCTGCGGCAGCACCCCTGAAGGTGTAGTGATCTTGATCGTTTCTGTCGGATGATGGGGCTGTCGGTCGGAAGCGTGTACGCTGCGGTTCTGGATATAGCACCGTAATTCACTATGCGCCTGACGGCATCTGATTTCGTTTCATATCGCCGACCTAGTCCCTGCGATCTGCGGGTCTTCTTGCGGCACCGCCGAGAGCAGGAAGCGGAACCCGGTCACTACGAGTTAGTCCTGCGTCGGCTCGGGCTGAGGCATGAGAACGAGCACTTGGCAACGCTCGGGGCATTCGCTGATGTGCGAGTCGCTTCTTTGGACGAGTATGTGAAAAAGACGGCAGACGCCATCGCAAAGAAGGTGCCCGTCCTCTACCAACCTGCCTTTGTCGCCACGGAACAAATCTGCGGAACCGATGTCGAGATTGTCGGGGTTCCCGACTTCCTGATATTTGCTGGCAATGGATACGTGGTGCGGGATTCGAAAATGGCTCGTCGCATCGACGAGGAAAACCATCCCGAGATTCTCCTCCAACTTCAGCTTTATGGATGGTTGTACGAGAAGAGTTCCGGCACTGCTCCGAAGGAATTGCAAGTCTACGGCGGGACGGGCGAAATCGTGACGATCCCATACGACGGAGGCGCGACGGCTCTGCGGGAATTGGAGCGCCTCCTGAGAATCAAGCAACTCTCGGTGGAACCTTACGAACCCGTTGGATGGACAAAGTGCCTCGGCTGCGGGTACACCGACCGTTGTTGGACGCAGGCTGAGAAGAATGGCGACATTGCACTCGTGTACTGCGTGGATCAGAGTCTCGCTCGGACATTGCACAATCAGGGGATTCGCACCCGAAAGGAGCTACTGGCGAACTTCGACGCCGCCAGTCTGAGCGAACTCAAGCGTCCCTATGGAAACCGTGAGCAGCGGGTGGGAAAGGCAGCCGAACGAATTTTGAAGTTCGCCGACGCGATGGAGAAGGAGCAAGAGATAGTTTTTGCCACTCCGGCGATACCCCCACACAGGAACTACGTCATGTTTGACTTGGAGGGGATGCCCCCACACCTAGATGAACTGGACAAGATTTATCTTTGGGGAGCGCAGGTCTTCGGCGAGAATCCGACCGAGTTCAAGCTCGCTCTGTCCGGTTTTGGCGCTGATGGCGACAGGGATGGCTGGATCGGTTTCTTGAACAATGCAAAGCAGATTTTCGAAACGCACGGTGATGTTCCGTGGGTGCATTGGGCACCATACGAGCAAACCTATCTTCGCCGATACACTGAACGTTTTGGCGATCCTGAGGGTATCGCTGCCCGTGTAGAAGCAAACCTTCTTGACCTCTTGACGATCACGAGAAATTCGGTCGTGCTGCCGTTGCCAAGTCTTAGCTTGAAAGTGGTCGAAGAATATGTAGGGTTCGAGCGCAAGGAAGCCGAGTACGGTGGTGGATGGGCGATGGCAACATTCATCGAGGCAACGGAAACCAGTGACGAAGCGAAGCGGACGGAATTGATGGGCAAGATCGTCGCTTACAACCGAGAAGACCTAGAAGCAACGTGGGCAGTGTTCCAGTGGTTGAACCGCAAGATTAGCCCGCCATCTCGCTAGACTCTGATACCCGCTTCCCCCAGCAGTCGTGATGGAATCTGCAAACACGCGGGAATATGATTAAGGAAGGTCGTTTGCCTTTCAATACTCTTGCTTTGCTGGATCGAGTATGCAGGTTCTTGGATACGCCCGTACTTGGACGACGTTCTGTTTTATCAACGGCGGGTGCGGCGAGCAGGTCTTCGCCCACACTAACGGCTTTGGCGATTTTGTGCTTTTCGACAACCTCGGCTGGCCATGGCCTATCCATGATTGCTATCTCGACAGGTTTTGTCAGCCTTCTGGCACTTCCTCCAATCGGTTCGAAATACGCGCCGACGCAATCGCGGAGTACCGGAAGGCAGATGAAAAAATCCCACAAGTCGTCAGCAGGAGGACGACAAGGGATATTCGCCGCATGGTTGCGAGAGATCACCTTAAAGAGCCGGAGAAAATCGTCTTCGGCTACGTGCAGGACTACATCGAGAACCACGCCGAGCGCCTCTTCCGTGGTGTTGGGACGTTGGGGCACAAACATCTTCAAGCAACGCTGGCAAACAATCGGAGTCAGATAACGATTGTGACCTCGGAATTCGAGTCATACACTGGTTACGCCGATCTACGGAATGTAGTCGTCAGAAAGAAGGACATGGTTGCTGCTCGGCTCAAGGCGATCAAGGTTCTCGGCATCGCCGGAACCGACGCCGTTTTCATTTGTGACGAAGTTCTGTTAGTGAGGGGCAGTCCGGCGAAATAGCACCAGACCGAATAAAATCAGCCTTGGCGTGAGGTGGCGCGGTCGGAATCTTAAAAGGCGTCCAAGTAGAACGGTAACCGTAACGTACTTGCGCCCGTGCCTGCCTTGACATCATTTCGCTCCATGAGTAACTTCAGAGTCGCCTCAGACGTAATCTGCTGCATTGTCTAGTCTTATGACTGCGCACGGTAAGCCTGCGCAAACGGGGGTTGTCGATTGACCTCACTACAAACCCAGCGTCAGCAATCCGTCCTCGGACTCTTGCAGACCCTGAAAGGGCTAGAACCTCTCAAAAAGCTCTTCTGGACAGAACTGAACTACGACAAAGCCAACAGCCCTATCTCCCGGAAGGGATGGGGTGAACAAGCGTCTAGCGCACTGGTGGACGATCCGATGCTGTTTGCGACGGGCGGCAAGGACTTCCATGTCATCCATGCTCGCTTGAAAAGCGAAAAGCTTTTGATGGGCGACGAACGACCCGTTGTTTCCCGCCTGCTACAAAACCATCCGTATTCGCTGTTCATCTTTTCGAACGCGAGCCAAGACCAATGGCATTTCCTGAACGTCAAGTACGACGATGATGTCCAGAAGCGCAGGCTGTTTCGCAGAATCTCGGTAACTCCCCTCGATAGGCTCCGCACTGCCTCGGAGCGACTCGATAAGATCAACCTCGACGACGCCCCAAACGTCGCTCCAAATACGATTCAAAAGCTCCACGACGATGCGTTTGACGTTGAGCCTGTCACGAAAGAATTTTTTCAAGAGTACGCCCGGATTTTCGATGGTGTCGAGGGCGCAGTTAAAGGGATTCGAGATGCCGAACGCAAACGGCTCTTTGTGCAGCGCCTTTTCAATCGCCTGATGTTTGTCGCCTTCATTCAGAAAAAGGGCTGGCTGACCTTCAACGGCAGCAAGGACTACCTAACTACTCTGTGGAGAGCCTATCAGCGCGACAACGCTGTCGCGGATAAGAATTTTTACACCGATAGGCTCAAGCCGCTCTTTTTCTTCGGGTTGAATTCGTCAAATGAAGTGAATCAGGTTGGAATCAATCGTGGCGGATTTCTTAAAACTCTGATCGGCGATGTGCCGTATCTCAACGGCGGATTGTTCGACGAGGATGACGACGACAAGGATGAAAAAATCGTCGTGCCCGACAAGGCACTGGATGTTGTTTTGAATGACCTCTTCTCTCGTTTCAATTTTACGGTCACCGAGAGTACTCCTCTGGATATTGAAGTTGCCGTTGACCCAGAAATGCTGGGGAAAATTTTTGAGGAACTTGTCACTGGGAGGCATGAGACCGGTAGCTACTACACGCCCAAGCCAATTGTCTCATTCATGTGCAGATGGGCGCTGAAGGAATACCTTGCAATACAGCTTCCTTCAGAAGCTACGAGTGCCATCGCTCATTTCGTGGACGAGCATGATCCCGTTGGACTGCATGACGCTGAATCCGCGCTTGATGCTCTTCGGCGAATAAAGGTTTGCGATCCTGCATGTGGCAGTGGGGCGTACCTGCTGGGGATGCTGCACGAACTGCTCGGTCTCCGGGCAGCATTGTTCGCGACCAAGCATCTTGATGAGGTGTCGGTATACGAACGCAAGCTCGAAATCATTCAACGCAATTTGTACGGGGTGGATATCGACCAGTTTGCAATCAACATAGCCCGTCTCCGACTCTGGTTATCGTTATCTGTTGACTTCGATGGACACGCCCCGGAGCCACTACCAAATCTCGATTACAAAATTGAGGCGGGGGACAGTCTAGCCGCGCCAAATCCCTCCGGCGATCTAGAGCAGGGATTTCGCAAGAAACTTATTGATGAGTTCCTCGCGTTGAAGGGTCACTACCTCACAGCACATGGAGCAGAAAAAATAGAACTGCGGAAGAGCATTGAGAAACTGAAAGAAACGATTTCGGGCTGGTCGCACGGTAGCGGGACTCTTACTGGTTTTGATTGGGCTGTCGAATTCGCCGAGGTTTTCGCAAGCCGTGGTTTTGACGTGGTCGTAGCTAATCCGCCATACGTAAATGCTCTAGAGTTCGCAAGGTCGTATCCGAAAGAGTATCGTCAGGCTCTCAATCGAATCTTCGATTCTGCCAGTGGGGCATACGACCTATTCGTCCCATTTATGGAGCGCGGAATCAACCTGCTGAAACCAGCGGGTGTCCTCGCTTATATCACACCCAACAAATATCTCGCGGCTAGTTACGCGACCGCACTTCGCGAATTCTTGCTCGAAAATGCTGAGCTTCAGAAAATCGTAGACCTCTCATCAGTCCCCGTTTTTTCGACGGCTGCCGTCTACCCCGTTCTAACCTTCCTGAAGCATGGCAGGGCTGATACAACATACTGTATTGAAACGCTGGTTCCACCCACTGGAAGTACCTCGTCCGATCCCCGCGAATTTGTGCGTGCGTCATTCAGCAGCGAAATGTTGCGATTGTTACCGGAAAACATTTGGGGGTTTTTGCTGTCGAATGACGCCGACCTTCTGGTCAAAGTCATAAGGGAAGCAAAGCCACTGTCACAGTACGGAGAAGTGAGCGCGACGACGACAGCGGCGGAGGCGGACGACTTCGGAGAGTACCTCTCAAACACTAAGAGCAAGAACTCCGTAAAAGTTGTTAACACTGGCACAATCGAACCATTCCATTGCCTCTGGGGAAAGGTGCCCCTCAAGAACAACAAGCAGAACTTCCTCACACCCCATCTCCCACTGGATAAAAAAGACATCAATGAACGACGGAGAACTATGTATAGAAGCCCTAAAGTCATCTATGCAAAGCTCGCCAAGCAATGCGAGGCGATGTTTGATGCAGAGGGTAACTATGCGGGGCTAAACGTGAATTGCTTTTACCAGCCTCGTGAATCATGCGATTTGAAGTACGTCGCCGCATTTTCAAACGCGAAGCTATTCATGTTCATCTATGATCAGTTCTTTCGCGCCCTCAGAATGAGCGGTGGCTATTATCAGTTTCAGGCTCCACAACTGCGGGTCATCCCCCTCCGAGATGCGCCAACTGCAACCAAGCAAGCCATCTCAGGCTTAATAGACGCGATCATGTCTGATTCCGACCATGAGGTTTCAGAAAAAACTCTCAACAAGCTGAATGCTCACTTTTATAAGCTGTACGAGCTAACAGAAGAAGAAATCAACAGAATAGAGGCTGGCTGAGTTGAGCATCCACGACATCATTGACAACCGATCCGAGAAGCTGATTGACCACATCAACCGCATTCTGGGTTCCACGGAGTCCGCACGGTTCGCTGTCGGCTACTTTTTTCTTTCTGGGCTTGAGAGCATCGCTAAGTCGCTCGCTCACGTGAAAGAACTCCGGCTACTGATCGGCAATACCACGAATCGCGAGACCCTTGAACAACTGGCAGAGGGCTACCGCAGGCTTGAACTTGTCTCAGAAAAAGCTGAGGAAGAGGCGTTCCCGAAGAAATCCGAAATGAAGCGGATGGCTGAGGAAACCGCGAACAACATCCGCAGCACCGTAGAACTGATGGATCAATCGGATGACGGTCAAGCCCTTCTCAAAGTTCTGGTGAGATTGATCGAGGAGAAGCGGCTAAAGGTGCGGGTATATACCAAGGGGCGTCTTCACGCGAAAGCATACATTTTTGACTACGCGGACATGTTCGACGTGCTCGGCAACAAAGTCGAACGGCACGAGAACGGGATCGCGGTAATCGGCTCCTCGAACCTCACACTGGCTGGCGTCAGCCACAACACGGAACTGAACGTGATCGTTCAGGGCAACAACAACCATGCCGAGTTAGGGCGATGGTTTGACGAGCTATGGAACGAGTCCCAAGACTTCGATGAAGCCTTGATGCGCGAGATGCAGCAGTCATGGGCGGTTGCTCCTCAGACCCCCTACGACATTTACATGAAGACTCTGTACGCTCTGGTGAAAGACAGACTGGAGGACGAGGACGACCGGGACATTCTGTGGGACGACGACATCACCAAAAAGCTGGCGGATTTCCAGAAGGTCGCGGTGCGACAAGCCGTGCAAATTGCGCGGGACTTCGGCGGGGCGTTCGTGGCGGATGTGGTCGGGCTGGGAAAGAGCTACATTGGCGCAGCCATCGTAAAGCACTTCGAGAGAACCGACCACGCCCGCCCTCTAATTCTTTGCCCAGCAGCATTGGTGGACATGTGGGAGCTTTACAACGACGCGTACCAGCTAAATGCACGGGTGCTATCCACGGGATTCCTGCATGAGGGCAGCAACGGCAAAAGCAACATTCTGCTCGACGACCCCAAATACCGCGACCGTGATTTTGTGCTCGTGGATGAGAGCCACAATTTCCGCTACACCGACACCCAGCGGTACAAGATTCTGCAAGCGTTCCTCTCGACTGGCGGACGACGAACCTGTTTTCTCACCGCGACGCCACGCAATAAGACCGCATGGGATGTGTACAACCAGATCAAACTTTTCCATCAGGATGACAAGACCGACCTGCCCGTTGATCCCGCTGACCTGAAGCAATACTTCAAGTTGATCGACGACGGGCAGAAGAGGCTCCCCGACCTGCTGGCGCATATTCTCATCCGCCGCACCCGCAACCACATCCTGAGATGGTACGGCTACGATTCGGTGACGCATCAGCCTGTTGATCCCTCGCGTTTTCGCGAGTACATGGACGGTACCAAGCGAGCTTATGTGCTGGTCGCCGGGAAGCACCAATTTTTCCCTAAGCGCGAACTGGAGACTGTCGATTACAGCATCGAGGATACGTACAGGGGACTCTATCAGGAACTTCGGGGATATCTGGGGAAGCCGACAAAAACCACACCTGATCCGCTGCCTCCGGAATTGACCTACGCGAGGTACGGGCTGTGGCGATACGTGAAGATCGCAAAGCAGAAGCATGAGCCATATGCCAGCCTACATCGAGCCGGAGCGAACCTGCGAGGACTGGTTCGAGTCCTGATGTTCAAGAGGTTCGAGTCCAGTGTATTCGCTTTTCAGGAAACGATTCGACGTTTCCTGAAAATACATGAAACATTCTTGAAAGCCCTCGACGAGGGCTTCGTACCTGCCGGAGAAGATGCTCAAAGTCTGCTATACGAGTCCGACCGCGATGAAGAAGTCGATTTGCTCGCGCAACTGCGGAGCGTGTCCACGACTTACAGCGCGGAAGACTTCGATCTGAAGACACTGCGGGCACACATTGCGCATGACATCGACATTCTGAAGAAAATCCAGCTCCTCGTGGAGCCGATCAAGCCGGAGCAGGATGCGAAATTGCAAACGCTCATCAAGCGGTTCGGCGAGGAGCCGCTAAAAAGCGGCAAGCGGCTCATCTTTACTCAGTACGCGGACACAGCCCGATACTTATTTGAGAATCTTCAGGCGCACGTGAAGAAGGACGAACTAGAGGTCATCTTCAGCGGCGACAAGAGCAAGGCACGGGTGGTCGGCAGATTCGCGCCCAAAGCCAATCCCGAATACAAGTTTGCAGCAGGGGAAACGGAACTCAGTACGGTCGTTGCGACGGATGTTCTCTCCGAGGGTCTCAACCTTCAGGACTGCGACAAGATCATCAACTACGACTTGCACTGGAATCCCGTCCGGCTCATACAGCGTTTTGGACGCATCGACCGCATTGGTAGCGATTTCGACCGTGTGTACGGTTACAACTTCTTGCCGGAGATGGGTATTGAGCGGAATCTCGGCTTGCGGCAACGATTGCACAACCGCATTCAGGAAATCCACGACACCATCGGCGAAGATTCGGCGATTCTTGACCGCACTGAGCAACTAAACGAGGAGGCGATGTATGCGATCTACGAGAAGAAGGGCAAGAATTTGAGCCTGTTTGAGGACGATGAGGAGGAGAATCTCCTTGACCTTAACGAGGCGGAAGAAATCCTCCGGCAACTTCGAAAGGACAGACCTGAGGAATATGAGCGTATCGCAAATATGCGGGATGGCATTCGTTCAGGGATGGCTACTGCTTCGCGGAAAGGACTGTACGTCTTCTGTCAGGCTGACCGATACCAGCAGTTGTTCCTGCTTGACGAGAAGGGTGAAATCGTTTCCCGCGATATCCCGAAGGTTCTCGGAGCGATCAAATGCAGCCCGGAAACTCCTACGCAATCGCTGCCGATTGATTACAACGCTGCTGTCATGCACGTAAAACGGCAGTTCACCGAGGAAGTGAAGCATCGGGAGGCAGAAAGGGAACACACTGTTTCGTTAACCCACGGGCAGCGATATGTGCTGCGCGAACTTCGCATTCTGTTCGGCAGGACGGAAGACGAAGACATGAAGGCTCAGATTAACGTTCTGGAGAAAGCGTTCCGGGCGGCGAATCTCACCAGTGCGGTGAAGAAAGAGTTGAACCTCATCAGGCGTAACAACATGGTGGGCGACAACCTGATGAAGGCGTTGGTACGCATCTACCAGCAACACAACATCCGCGACTGGGTTGATCGGCAGCGGATCGAGCAGGAAAAACCAGTGCCGAGGATCATCTGTAGCGAGGCGCTCGTCTGAAGAAAGCGAACGAAAATTGGGGCGAAGCACCGCTTCGCCCCAAAGACGTTCCAACTACTTGTTCAGAACTTCATACTTGGCGCGGAGGACGATGTTGGCACACTGAGTCCAGTATTCCGTGTCGGCTCCGAGCGCAGTGAGTCCCTTTGTTGTCCTCCCCTTGTTTAGGAGAGTCTTGTACAGTTCGTCAGAAGCAACCTTGAAGACTTCCTTGTAATCGACCTTCCAGTAGTAACGGTCACCCTTTAGTTCCAGCAACTCGCGGAACGCAGCGGCAATCGGCAGCGATGCCGCCAAGTCCATCTCATGCTCGGTCGCGTACTGGGTTCCCGCTGGCGTGAAGGGCTTCTTAAGCGTCTTTACTGCTCGCATCTTGCCAAATTTGCGCCCCTTCCCGGTGTCCTTGCTGAACTCCGACTGGATGAACTCAGGCAACGTGACGAGATCGGCAGCTACGTCGTAGAGTTTCTTGAATTCCTCGTGCGAGGCTTCGTTTGTGTACAGGTCGAGTGCCTTTCCTTTCGATCTGTACATCGACGCAGGCTGCGTAGTCTTCCAGCGTTCTTTCAAGAAGCACGCAAGGCGCTGGACGATGTCACGGACATCCCATTCCTTGTCCTCATTTTCACGGAAGGCGATGACGTTCGGATCAAAGCCGCCCTTTTGAAGGGCATCCTTCAACTCATCGAACTTGTTCTGGTACTCGTCGAGAGTGAACTGCTGTACTTGGGAAGATGTGTTCAGCGCCTCAACAAGCTGCTCTAGCTCGCCGCTCTCGAATGCCTGACCAGCCAAGAAGTGAACCCGCACGAACGGCTCCGTCCATCCCTCGCGTTCACTCAGTTCATTCGCCCGCACTATCGTTTGTCTGATGACCTCGAAGGTGTGTCCGCCATCGGCGATTCCATACTTCGGTTCGCCATTCTCCATGTCCTCGTAGTCCTTCGGGTCGATGTCGGGAATCGTCACCCGCAGCACTTTATTTTTGTTGTCTACCTCGAATTTGTCGCAAAGGTAGATGATTCCGCGATTCTTCCGATGAAATGTCGATGGGCTGTTTTCGACCGTATCTACCATGTCGCGAAACGGTTTCTTCCTCTCGGATGCTGGTCTAACGTTCGCGTTGCCGCGATCCAGTTTTACAGCTTCTGAGAATGGAAGCCACGTTTCGAGGTGGAACAAACCAGCATCGGCTGGATCATTCAACCGTTTGATATGTTCGTGGTCGCGGGGATTTAACTCGACTACCTTGGTGGGAAACAACATCTTGCACGTCTTTTCTGGCAGCGTATGCTGCCCGGTGATAGTCATCAGAAGCTCAGAGAGTCATCTGACGCCAAAGGCAGAATACCAGAACTGGAAGCAAAAGGCCACTGAAATCGCGACCCGACAGCCGCTATGAAATGCAGGAATTGTCCGTAGTCCTCGGCGGGCTTCAGTCTGGACTTGATTCGTCGTCAAATCCATCGTGGGACGGATGAGAACCAAACTTTCCCTGCTCTCGATAGGCGTGAGCATACAGCTTGGTTGCGTCCAGATTTTTGTCACGCTGGGCAACTAAGGTCGAATCTTGCCGAGTCGGGTCTTTTGCTGAAGGGATAGTCGCTGAGCGTGAGACCTGCTTTCTGTGAACCTTACGCAGATGTTTCTCAAACCGACTGGCTTTCACTCTTACCTTGCAGACAGGGCAAACTTCGAATGCACTTTGCACTTTTCGCCAGTTGGCAAAGTGTCGGACGGCAGTCTCGATATTTGGTCGTATGGACGCAGCATTTGAGTGAACCTTCGACGCAGCGGGAGGCTTTGAACGATTTGCGGACTGTGCCGCTTCCAATTCCGCAATTCTCGCAAGCAACTGCTCGCGAGTCATCTCCGACTGACCGCCTGCGGGAGCACCAAGATTCTTGGTTGGAACTCCGACGCTCTGAGGGAGAGGACTCGGTACGTGGATTTGGCGCTCGAACTGAGGCTTCACGCCATTTGGGGATTTTTTTGGGAGTTCAGAGCCTTCCGGTTTCTGCGGCACAACGGAGGGATGCCCGTGCATTTTGCTCAGATGACGGGCTACATTGTGTGGATTCAGGAAAGCGCCACACCCTTCGGGACAACGAATCAAGTTGACTGGTGACGATGCCACTCTGCGCCGACCGCGATGTGAGATTAGCCTCGCTTGAACTCTTGCAGTCCGAACTCCAAGCCGCTCTGACGCAACCCGTTGAACAGAGTTAACCAACGCGCTCCCGAGGAGATCAGGAAGGACACCACTGCCATTGCAGAAGCGGCAATTCTCGTTGGCACCACCACAGACGCAAGAGCGGCTCATACTACACCCCACACGCCTTGACTCAGTTCCGGGGCACCGCCAAGAGCATAGCATCAAGAAGTCGTTTCTCGTTACTATCTATTGCGGTACAAGGCAGAGAGCGCGTTCGCCAGTCGCATGAAGTCAGTGCCACACAAATGAAGCCTACAGGTTAATCGTCATCAAGGACGTTAGCTCGCCTCACCGCCTTTGCCCAAAACAGCCTATTCAAATGCCTTCATCAAACAGATGTATTCCGAACCCAAGGATCGGCAATTTTCGCCCTTCGAGATCAGCAGGTTACGGCGACGCTGCGAGCGGGGTTTTTCGAACGTGCCATAAACGAGGGTTGCACCGAGGTTCCGGCACTCAAGTCCTATTGCCTGAGCTTCTGCCTGAGCGCGTCACTCAGGTACGACCTCACCAACGAACGCGATGCCCTCCACGGCGCTTCCATCAGGTTCTAGCAGGTAGACCCTATTGTCGCGCCACTCGAATTCCGACTCCGCGCCGATCTGTGCGCCGGGGAACCACCACCAGCGATCCGCGAACCACAGCATTGCCTGCGTGTCTAGCCATTCCATCTGTGTCAATTCCTCCGACCAGAAGAGGAGCATGGTCTTTCAATTAAAGACAAAATCTTCCTACCATCGGCATTCGGGGAGAGCCTGTGGTGCGGGAAGCCGTGCTCCCGATAATGCTTGAATGCTTCTTCGACTGTCATTCCTCAAAGTCCTCGAAGCTCGGTATGTAGCCGAACTTCTTCATCAGGTACTCCTCTTCGGTCATGCCCTCGATCACCACTTGGTCGTAGGTGTTGCCAGTCTCCGCTTCGTGCTGCATGCGGAGGTTGTGCGTGGTCTCGTCCGGCGTGGTCTCGTCGTACTGGTCATCATCGAAGTCATCCCACCCGGCTTTGCGCATCTCGGCGCGTTCCTCATGCGTCGTCCCATCGGTGCGGTAGCGCGGGCGGAAGCCGGGGCAGTTGTGGTGCTCCCCCGGATGTAGCAGTCCGTGGCATACGTTGCAGGGCGGAACCTTGTCACCGGGCTTCCAGTCCTTGAACGCCGTGTCGGCGTAGCACACCGTGTTCGGCGCGTTGTCGTAGGCAGCCTGACGCTTCTCGGCGGCTAGGGCTATCCGCTCTTGCCGTTGCTGTTGCAGTTGGTTCGCTTCCGCTACCAAGGAACCGACCTCAACAGGTAGGTTTACCACCGTGCCTTGGGTTCTAGCAGTTTTAGGTTTCATAGCAACACAGCCTTTGACTTGTACGTTGAGACGCTGGGGCTAGTTCGCGACCGCAGGTCGCCACTAGGTGCATATCGCCCTGCAAGACGTGGTGCGCTGACGCGCTGAAAAAACCAACTGAAGAACGGACTGAAGAACGTACTACACCGTAATCTGAATGGCTGTCAGCCATTGAGGTTCCGCCATTCAGCCATTCAGGCTGCGCCATTGAGCCATTCAGATTACGGGTGGTCACCATTGAGATTACGGGTGGTGTCCATTCAGATTGAGGGTGGTCACCATTCAGATTACGGGTGCTCAATGGACTACTCATCTTCCACCACCTTCATGAACTTGCCTCCGCTGGTGCGCTGCCGCGTCCCGCCCTTTCCCTTGCGGGAACCCGGAGCGTAGCGGCTGGTGCGGTCTTGGTCATAGCGTTGGTTGGGACGCTGGTGTGCGGCGAATATCTCAGGCACGACCTTGTACTCGGCGTGGACAGTTTTGTTGTCATCGCGCCAGTAGCGAGGTTTGACGGTGCCTTCCTTGATGAAGCGGGCAATGAGCTTCTCCACCGTGGACAGGGATGCGCCGATGCGCAGGGCGAGCTTGGGCTGGGACAACCAGCACCAGTCAACCTTGTCATCATGGAATGACTTCGGTGCGTCGTCCGGGTAGTTGGAGTCCTCGTCCATGCGCATCACTGCGATCTCGCATAGCAGGAAGCGAGCCGTGGGAAGACCATCATACAGGCTGGACTCCACGATCAGGCGGTGCAGCCCCTTCTCTTCCACTGTGGCTGCCTTCGCCTTCATCACTTCCTTCAGTTGTTCCTTTGCTGTTGCACTACTGCTCATGACGTCCCTCGCTTTGAGGGGCGCATGAAAATTGCGAATTGTAAGTGTCGATTGTCATGAACCTTCGTCCTTCATAGCTGTACAGTCACGGATTGGGTTGACCCGATGAACCGTCTGGGCTGTACAGCTTGGGGCGGTGGTTCATGACCGCCCCCGATCTTTTGAGAAGATCGCCCAAGTAAAGAGTCCGGTAGTCGCCGAACTGAGCACTGACTAAGGCGCTCATCCTCTATTACTGGGTTTTCTCGAAAACAGAAACCCATGTCGGCAGTTGCTCCTCGAAAGACTCGGACACACCGAAATGCTTTCCGATTGTGGCTGGGCGAACGCAAAGCGAACTGAAGGGCGAAATCCTTCGCCTCTCGCCGGGGCGAAAGTTCAGAGTCATTTTCAAAAAAGCCTGCATCAAACCTAGTATGGCGGATGGAATTTCCGCCCGAGTGAAGGGCGCTTAACCCGGTGGCGGAGAGCCACCGCCGTGATTGGCAATAAAAAACAGGGCACTGCCTGCTGAAGGCTAGCCCCGCTTCATGGCGAGAACAAGCTGACCCGGTCAAAGTTTCGACCAAGCTCCGTGACCCGAAAGGGTTGCGGAGCTTTTTTTATTTTCAGCACGAAAAAAGGAGAACACAGATGAGCGACACGGAACAAAAGGAACAAAAGGGCTGGACGCCTGAGGAGGAGTCTCAGATCGCGGGCATCATGGAATCCACCGGATGCAAGCGAGCCGAGGCTATCCGCAAGATGCGGTCTTCCGCCAAGAAAGGCGAACTGGCAACAGTTTCGCCGAAGGAAGTGAGCTACAAGCTCTCGGCTGAAAAGTCGAGGATCATCGACAGCTTCATCAAGTTCGCGGGGAAGTGGTGGAAGGATACCGAGGAACTTTTGAAGCGGAGCGTCGAGATCGACGCCATCTTCGATGCCAAGCCGCGAGGCGTGGAAATTCGGGGATGCACAACCAAGGAACAGTTCTACGACAAGTACACGGGCATCTCCCTGCGGAGAATCCAACAGCTACGGAAAGCGGAGAGCACGCCCGTGCCAGCCATAGAGGAACCCCAGCCGCCCGCGCAAATACCCGAGGCAACCCAAGCGGAACCCGGCGCGGAAGAATCCGGTCAGCCGGAAGAAACCCAGCCCCATCACCTGAACTGCGAGCATGGCATCGAGCTTTCATCCGCGCAAAACGGAGGATGCCCGCGCTGCGCGGAAGACAGGGAACGGGAGGACGAGGCAGAACGCCGCCACAAGCAAACCAGCGATGCCCGCAAGAAGGCTGCCGCCCCCCGGCTCGCTCCGCCCGCTCCGCCGACGCCTAGCTTCGTAATCAGTCTCAACCCGGCTGACATCGCCGCGAATGACTTGGATACGAACGTCGAAACCGCCGTTAACTGGATCATGAGCTACAAGAAGTTCATGAGCGGAAACCTCTGGAACGAGTTCCTCACACGGGTTGTCGAGGAGCTTAACGGGAGAGCCAGCGTGCCCGACAAGAACATGGAAGAGCAGTGCGACTACAGCGAAGACGAAGTGGCGGCAATGTTCGCGGGAGGCAAGTGATGACAACTCAACAGCAGCAAGAAAAGATGAACTATGCCGTGACCCTCGTGGTCGAGGGAGCGCGGCTGGAAGCCATGTCGAAGCGGGCGAAGGATGCGTTCGGCGACAACCTCCTGCGTGTAGAGAAGGTCGAGAAGGTTCCGGCGCAGGGGGGTGGCGAGTGGAAGATGGTCAGGGACGAAGCCAGTGAGTTCACCGGGGGAAGGCAAGAGTGGGAATGCACTGATGGACGAGGGATCGTCTGGGCGAAACCCTACATCGAAGACGGCGTCCAGATTGGCGACGAATACTATGTGGGCGACCAACACGGGCGCATCGGCAAGTACAAGACGATGGAAGAGGCGCAAGCGGCGACACGTCGGGTCTACACGCCGCAGGAAATCCAGACCATGGCGGACGAGCTTGCGAACGCAATATCGCAGTATGACTCCGAGAAAGGTGATTTTGATGATCTCGAACAGAAGGCTCACGAGTACCTGACGGCGCGTCGCATCAAGCTCGAATACCGCGACCCGGACGATGAGAAGACCAAAGCTCAGTCGGAGTACATCGTCACCATGCGGGTCAAAGGCTCCACACTCCCAGCCGTCGAGAAAAAAGCCAAAGCCGTTTGGGGCAACAAGGTCAGGATCGAGCATGTGCGCCGTAAGACCAGCAACCAAGACCTGTTGGACGACGCGCAGGAGCATGTCGAGGAAGCGGTGGAGATCATCGCAGAATTGTACGAGGCGATGGAGGAACGCCGCGACAACACACCGGAGAATTTCCAAGGCACCGAAACGTACAGCGCGGTCGAGGAAGCCGTGGACGCACTGGAGTCGCTTAAGGACGAGGTCGAAGGAATCATCTCGTCGTTCGACACCGTGGAGTTTCCGGGCTGGTAGACCAAGCGAACTATTGTTCGGTGAGGGAGGGTTCGTCAATCACAAGCTGTAATGCAGAGTGAACGGGTGCCATAGCCCGTTTAATGCGGAGGTCGGGTCACAACCCCCGGCAGCAGAGTAAAGGGCGTGCATCGCCCACATTCTGAATGACCGACCGCATTGCATCACGAACAGAC
>DATMQI010000232.1:0-302835 GCA_035567135.1 Terriglobales bacterium | reverse complement strand
TTCTGCGGATGAGACGACCGATGTTGGCCGGGATACCGCTACGCCGGTCAGCTCAGACTACACCCGCCAAACCAGCGTGTTTAACGGGAAGGTCAACTGGGTGCAGATCGACCTGGGCAAGGACACCCACGATCACTTCATCACTCCGGAGGAACGGCTGAACTTGGCCATGGCCAGGCAGTAGGCCGCGCCTAGCTTTGAGTAACGACACCGTCCGTAGGCAGAACGCCTACGGACGGCATCAATCATGAGCCGCATTGCGATTTGTCGTCGCATGCTGGTCGCAAACCGCCACGGAAAGGCCTAATTCTTTAACGCAACCCAGTACATGTGCTGCGACATTCGGGCAGCCCGGCCAATCACACAGATATTCGGATAGCTCCTCTTCGCGTCCGTCTGGACCCGCAATTCCCGTTTTGATCGTCACCTGAGGCATATCTGCCGCATCACTCCGTACTATGCCTAAATTCTTGCCGATGGTCAGCGCCTGTGCAAGTAACTCCTAGTCGACATTGGCACAAAAGTAACCTAAAGACGTCCAGAACCATACTGAGGTTGGCCTGCTTCGGGTCGGCGCAAGTCCCCGGGCACGCGCAGCGATGCGGATTTCGGCAGAACCTAGAAGTTCTACCAGTTTCCTTCCGCTGGCCGCGATTATAGGCTTCGGGACGGCATTGTCCTTCGTTCCCTGCGGAGTTGCATGACCGTTCGTGGGGCTTCGCCTCTTAACCGCGGTCCTCACCTTCTTAGAAAGACCCAAGAGGACATTAATGTCAGTGCCGCCGAGTCCACACTTATCTACGGGGTCGTTCGCAATTTTCTTAGTGCTGCTTTGCACAATGCTGCCAATCTCCGTCCCAGCTCAACACCTGCCAGAATCATGTGCCCAGAACAACGGTAAATGGCTCGAGAAATACAAGGAATGCGAATACGTAAGCAGGGAATGGTGTGGCACAGCCGGCGGGCACTTCTACGAGTGTGGCTCAGCTTGTCGTCATGAGCTGAATCCCAGCCCCTGCTCGATGCAATGCGTCCCGGTCTCCGGATTTGCAACGCACATAATCGGCAAAGACGCTGCGAACAGCGAGTATGTAATAGATGGCGCCTCCGTAGTGCTGAAAGAAGGTCGAGCCGAAGAGCAAGCAGCCACAGGGTCTGCAATCATCACAACCACTAGGATTCTCGATGTAACCACAACGGGTGACTTCAACGGAGACGGGTGGGACGACGTCGTTGTGCTGCTGGTTCGCGACGCGGGCGGTAGCGGATCCTTTTATTATGTCGCAGCAGCTCTAGGAGCTAAAAACGGATATCGCGGTACCAACGCAGTTCTCCTCGGCGACCGCATTGCGCCCCAGACGGTAGAGACCCCTGACGGAATGATTATCGTGAACTATCGAGACGATATCCGTAGGAAAACTTTGCAGTGCCACCTTCGCTCAGCCGGTCGAGATACCTCGTGGTGGAGAACGACGAACTTAAAGAGAAGCCATTTGCTGTACTAGATTACGAGACGGCCAGAAAGCTTGTGATAAGCAAATGGGGAGCTTGCCAACCGGAGTCTTGCAGCAACCTTACCGTGAATGTTCTGGATGGAAAAGGCGGGGCTTGGTACGTGGAGGCGATCTATGACGGCCCCAAGGACCTCTCTGTACGGACCCAAAGAAAGATTGCTGAAGCTCTTTACAAAAACGAAGCTTGGGAACTGGGGCGAGTCCTGTTGACGGAGCAGGGTTCTGGGAAGCGTTGATTTCAGCTTAACTTCGATCGAAAGCGAGAAAGGAATGGCGGTTGAATCTCCACAGGATGCGGGGCCTTAGGGCGGAGTGTTAGTTGGGTTTGCCCAACCAGGAATACTGCCACGCCACCGAGACGTTTTGGTAGTTTCCGCCAAACCCGATGTAAACGCCATCGCTATAGCTGAACTTCAGAGCTTGGTGCTTGCTTATGGGGACCGCGGCCGTCACTCCCAGGCGGGAGTTCTTCTCTCGCGTTAGCCGATTTTCTATACCGTTCAAACTGGTTTTGCCACCAACCCAATAATTGCTATCGAGAGAAAACCAAAGGCGAGGCTTGACATCGTAACTAACATGGCCTTCGAAGGCCCCAACGGCGTTTTCTGATTGGGCCTGTGTACCGGGAAAGTAAGCGTTGTGCGAGAAGAACTCTGAGTTTGTGGTGAAGAACCACACCCCGGCGTAGCCATCGAGAACCCAATGGCCCCAGCGTTGGGAATAGCCAAGGTCAGGTTTGAAGGCCCAGCGGTTAGCGCTCCAATTGATCAGTTTAGTCGGGTCATATTGACCTGTGGGAGCCACCACCTTGAGACTCGCACCGAGCAGAATCTTCTGCTGCCATTTCACGAATCTCTCGACCGGCATGGCCGGACCGCCCTTGAGGTTCACGGAGAGCCGGAAGGATGAATCTACGAGGCCGGAGCGGTAAATCTGATTGCCCGCGCCCTGCACTGTTCCCCGGAAATTCCCCACTGCATAAGGCAACGAGGCGTTGATGTTGGCGGAGCGGCCAAAGAAGCTGAACGAGTGAAAGTAGTTAAGGATTGCTACGTGGTAGGTCCCTGTGGCGCCCGTTATCGGGACGGTGCCGTTTAAGAGGATGCTGCCATCGCTGAACGAGTAGACCAAGGTAACCGCATTCGAGTGCAGGGGAGTGATGATGTAGGCCCGAGGAGACAGGTCCTGAGCGCGAAGCGACGGCAGAGAACATGCTGTGATCGCGACCGACAACACGAGATGGACGAAGGGTCGCATGTTCGATCACGAGACTTGCCCCGTCCGACGTTCCCTTGGGAAGATGTACAAAACGGTATCTTCGGCCCACCGGGACTACGCAGACACCCAAGCACTATTGACTGGGGGAACCCGCCGCGAGCTCAGAATGCAACCTCTCGATGCTCTCCTGGCCGACGCGGATCATGCCACTGCCGGGGGTATCTAGGTCAGAGATTAGAGCCATTACAATTGCGATCATCAACGGCGGCACGAGCATCGCGGGAAGGAACCTTTGGCGTTGGCTGTACCCGACCATCAAACAGGTCAATAGGGAGAGCAGCGCGAGCATCCCCCAGATCGCGCCGGGGACACGGTTTTCGAGTGCTGCCAGGCGCTTGGCATCCAAGTCGATGGTTTCGTTCAATGAGTTTACGAACAATGCGGTAATGGGACCCGGACTCTGCTGCGCAACCACTACTGCCTGCTGCCATAAATCCGTCCTCATCTGTTCTGAGCGCTTTAAGGCCCGCTGAAAGCTTGCGCTATTAGTCCCCGACTTGAAGAACTCCAAGCGCACTTCTGTGTATTGACGAAGCAGTTCTTGAGCCTTGCTGCGGCTTGGCTCTGGTATCATCTGCGCGCGAAGGCTGGTCGTGCCGATAGCATTAGCCTCATCCACGACGAGCTGTTTCCGCAGGTCAAACCGCGACAAGACCATGGCCAGCGTGAAGCCAAGCAAAAGACTGAGCAGCACAGCAACGTCATTACGGGTTGCCACTATCTGCTCATGGCGATCACTATCCACATTAGAGGCTGCTCGTAGGGTCAGCCGGAAGCCAACTTCAACAACTCCTGCCAAAACTATCAATAGGCAGACGAATAACCACAAAGGGTGATCGACAAGTGCCATTACTGGTCTACCTTAGTCTCGAAGTTGTCTCGGATCGATCTCGATTTCGGTATGCGGCTCACCGCAATTTCTCCTGCAGGTCAGCGACGCTGTGAACGAAACGGGACGTCGCCTCGGACCCCAGCCTGAACTTGGCGGCGCTAGGTCGTCACCTAGGAGTTCTGCTAGTGGTGGAAGCGCTACGTCGGAATTTAATTAGACGCGAACAATGGAAGGAACGGCGAACTCAGCCCCGACGACTTAAAAGGGGCAGGCTGCTACAGCGGGTCCATACGCTTTGCGATACGTTGAGGCGCAATCTTGTTTCCACAGAAAGGGGCGTTATGAACAAGGCTATCTATGGAGCATTGTTTGCACTGATCCTGCTCGGCACCTCTTTACTAGGGAGACTATCTAGCGCTTCCAGTCTTGCGGCCAGATCCTGATCCTTCGTCTTCGGGCACAGTGAGGTGCGCTACAGGGCGGCCCGGCATTTCCAGCCTTTGGCAAGATAGATGATGGCTCGACAACGAACCTCGCGGGGGCGGCGCAAAAGGGGCGTAACGCACTGTACGCACTTGGCGGCCCGCGCTCGCGACAGTTCACGCTGAAGTTCATCTTCTAGCTGGGTTCATTCCTAAGCTCGCGGACACAAAGAGCTTATTGGAAAGCACGGTGCTGATAGCGGAGAACAGATCCAGACTTAAGCGGGATTTCACAACATAAGCTGAGCCACCTGCTCCCATGGCGGCGTTCATAAAATCAATGTCTTCGTGCACGGTGAGGAAGACGCTTCTTGGCATTACAGCTCGAATCTCGCAACTGCCGCGCAATATCGATCCCGCTCGTTTCCCCCATGGAAATGTCGAGGATGATGACATCGGGTTTCAGACGCAGGGAATTGCGGACTACAGTTGCCCCGTCGGAGATGGCGGCAACAACCTTGTAGCCCTTCTCTTTCTCAAGCATCTTGCCGACTTGATTGAGGACGCCAGAATTGTCGTCGGCAAGGAGTATCGTCGTTCTCTGCACAAGCCCTCCTTAGAGGGCTGGCGCTGCGACATTGCGCGGAGAGCTGCATTGACGCCGTCACGTTCCTAAGATGTGACGGATCACAGGCCAGTCTTCGCGATTACGCTATTTTGGCTCCCGTTGCCTCGGCTACTAGGAGTTCTTCTAGTAGCGCGAACTGAGCCCCACATATGACAGTGTGTAGAAAATGAAAGACTGTTAGATCATCGACTCGCAGGAGTGGGTGTTGATGGGACCGTTGAGTTTTGCTGAAGGTCTCGCAAGACGGCTCGCTGGGCCGGCTAACTTTCGCTTCATCCTGCAGCCGGTGATCGCAGCGATTGCGGGAGTCCGCGACGGCGTGAGTGATGCAAAGTTAGGATTGCGTCCGTACGGGTTCGTTGTGCTGTTCGACTCCAATAGCAGAGGTCAACTGCTGGCAGCTGGTCTAAGACGAACTTCCATACCGCTCGTAGTGGGAGTCATCATTGACGTCGTGGTGCAATGGATGCTGTTTCAAAGAGTTCTTCTTTCTGCCGCCATATTGGTAGGTGTGCTTCTGGTCGGGCTTCCTTATATAGCTGCGCGTGGCTTAACCAATCGCATTTTGCACCGACGGTACAAACACGAGGTTGTACCGACACCTGCTCCCGGCGGACGCTGATTGGGAAAATTGCTGAGGCCGGTCGCAGCGAAGACCAAATCGCAAAATGCGGGTTATCAAGGTATAGCTTCCAGCCGCAATCGCTCCAAGGTCTCTCGGGCGGGGACACAGTGAGATGAACAGTGGGAAAACGCCTCAATCAAGTAGAGCGAGAGCACGAGCAAAACTTAGCTGTAAGGTCTGACAGTAATAATCCTTCCTTCGATTCGCGCACATAGGGTGGGTGCCCTCCAGCGAAGACCGACAAAGGAGTTCGTTATGAACGCAGTCCTACGAGGTCCCACTGCTCTGCTGTTGACCGAGGTCTTCTCTGTGTCGAGCCTAACGACTGGCTGTAAATCATCCCAGGAAAACAGCCAATCACCAAGCCACGTCGCTCCGCAGAATGAGCAGGCCCAAACGCAGGCGACCCCGCTCAGCCTCGACGATCTTGTCGCTCCAATCGCCCTTTACCCCGACCAGCTCCTTGCGCAGGTCCTCACTGCTTCCACCAGCCCCCAGGAAGTGCTCGACGGCGGAAACTGGATCATCCAGAATCAAAACCTCAAGGGCGACGCGCTTATCAACGCTGCCAAAACTGCTGGCTTTGGCCCCAGCATGCAATACCTGATGAACTTCCCACAGGTCGTCGACAACATGTGTCAGGAGATGGACTGGACCACTCAACTCGGCCAAGCATTCCAGTCAGACCAAAAGGGTGTGATGGAGGCAGTGCAGCGCAAACGCGGCCAGGCCCAGCAAGCGGGCAACCTTGTCTCGTCCCCACAGATGACCGTGGCTACCAAAACCGACAGCGGGCGACAGTACGTCGAGATTACGCCTGCGAATCCTAAGGTTGTTTACGTCCCACAGTACAACCCGGTCACGATCTATAACACGCAAGCCGCACCCGCTCCGGCCCAGCCGACCACCACGCTTGTAAACCAATCGTCCGGCGTAAACACCGGAACGGCGGTCGGCATTGGGCTGCTCTCATTCGGAGTGGGCATGGCAGTTGGCGCCCCATCAGCCGCAACAACCAGTATTACCCCTACCCGGCCTGGGGCTACGGTGGAGTCTATTACGGTGGCCGCCCTTACTACCCGCCCCCGTACCGTCCGGCTTATCCGGGCTACCATCCTGCTTATGGATACCGCCCACCGCCCAACTATCAGTGGACCCAGGTAAATAACAACATCAACATTAACGTCAACAACAACTACTACAACAAGTTTAATAACCAGAACCGGCCGAGCACACTACCCGCTAACAACCGTCCGCCGGGAAATCCGAGCACACTGCCGGCTAACAACCGTCCAGGACAAGGCAGCAATAGTTATCAGGGTGCTCGTCCTGTCATGGGAAACCAAAAGCCCGGCTCCTCGATGGCGAACGCTATACCCAGCAATCAGCAACTCGGTAACCGAAGCAATCAGAAAGTTGGCGGACCCACGACGAACACCGCGCGTCGCAACCAGCAAGTAGGCGCTTCCGGGAATCAAGCAGGGAACATGAATCGTCCCAACGCGGGCAAGAATGCGAGCGCGGGTGACATGGCCAACACTCGTCCCAACCGAGGCAATGCCGGATCAATGAATCGTGGGGGCGCGTCCCCGACACCTCAACCCGCGAACCGCGGAGGCGATCGCGGATATGCTAACGCTTCCCGTCCATCCACTGCTACAGCCAGCGCGACAGCAGCTCGGCCTTCCGAAAGTTCGCAGACACAGAATCGCAGCAGTGGCGGCGGCGCCTTCAGTGGCGGCAGCGCCAAGGCCGAGCGCGCTGACAGCAGTCGCGGTCGTTCCAGCATGGGCGCTTCCGCAACGCCAGCGCCAAAGGGAGGCGCTCGCAAAACCCGCTAGCGTCCATGAACAGAGGATCAAGCTCGATTCTTGCATGTGCTCCAGGAGGTCGGTCGCAATGAAGAATTCCATGAATATCCGTCTTGCCGGAAAATTGGTTACGCTCTCGGCACTGCTCGCTCTCGCGGCTCTCGTCCCGCCGCACGCGTATGCTCAAGCCGATGGCCAGAGGACCTTCTCGTCGTCGAAGGAAGCAGTCGATGTCTTCATCCAGGCCTTGCGTGACGGCGACACCTCGATCCTCCTGGCCATTCTCGGACCGGGCACCGAGGCGATTATCTCCACCAGCGATGCCGTTGCCGACAAGACTGCGCGCGATCGATTTCTCGTTAACTATGACGTCAAGCATTCCCTCACTGAATCCGCCCCTCACCAACTATCGCTCAGTGTTGGCAAAGACGCTTGGCCCTTTCCCATTCCTTTAGTCCACGCCAACGACAAATGGTACTGGGACGGTTCCGCCGGAAAAGAGGAGATCCTCTACCGTCGCATCGGAAAGAACGAACTTGCTGCCATTGGGGTTTGCAAAGGTGTGGTTGCCGCACAACGCGACTATGCTGCCAACGGACACGATGGCCTGCCGGCCGGAATCTTCGCACAATGGCTAGTGAGCGAACCCGGCAAGCAGAACGGACTCTACTGGCAAGTGGGCGAAGGGGAAAATCCTAGCCCCGCGGGCCCGCTTCTGGCGCAAGCCAGCGCCGAAAACTACGGCGACACTGCTGAGGAATCTCCGTATCACGGCTACTACTACCGCATCCTCAAGGCTCAGGGAGCTAATGCCAGAGGCGGCGCCAAGAGCTATATCGTCGACGGCAAGATGACCCGTGGCTTCGCCTTGATCGCCTATCCTGCTGACTATCGCTCCGGCGGCGTCATGACTTTTCTCGTCAACCAACATGGCACGATCTATCAAAAAGACCTGGGTGAGAAAACTGCCGAACTCGCTCAGCAGATGACGGAATATAACCCCGACAAATCCTGGAAGGTGGTTAAGTAAGCGGACCCGCGCCGTTAGCGCCGCATTGCGAGTTTCGTGATCAATTTGCTGTGAAGGCAGAGGAAAGACCGACAAGCCCGACAGAAATTTGTGATCTGATTCGACATCGATCTTATCGAGCGTAATTTTTGCGCCGATTTCCCCCGCACAGGGTTGCTGACAGTCCACCAACCCAGACTAGGAGTTCTTCTAGTTTCTTCCGTTGGAGCTACTAGCTATGGTTTCTCGTGTGACGGGCCTGACGGGCTACAGTTTCTCAACGATGAAGACTGCGACGGTTAAGGCGGCTGATCGGCGAAGCGCGAGCGACAAGTGGCGGGTAAACCTT
This sequence comes from Terriglobales bacterium, assembly GCA_035567135.1. Classification (GTDB taxonomy): domain Bacteria; phylum Acidobacteriota; class Terriglobia; order Terriglobales; family Acidobacteriaceae; genus JABDBE01. The sequence goes on along the minus strand of DATMQI010000232.1, from coordinate 294,367 downwards.
GAGCGCTTTTTGTCAGTTCTTGGGCTTGCTCTGCTGGCGCTGTACGTGGCAGCGCGGATACATAGCGCAGTGCTGTCGCGTGCGGCGGTCTTAAGTTTCGAAGCATCGCAGACGCAATCATCGCTGAGACAAGAGTCTAATGGTGGGCAAGGCTCCCTTTACGTTGACTTCAGTCTTTGGTCGGAGCAGCGGATACAGGCCTACAAGCAGAGTCTGGCTCAGCACTTCGATCAGCCCCTGGCGGTGCTGCGGGTGGCAAAAATCGACCTGGAAGTGCCCGTGCTGGATGGAACGGACGATCTCACCTTGAATCGCGGAGTGGGCCGGATCGTTGGCACGGCGCGACCTGGAGCCCGGGGGAACATTGGCATCGCGGGCCACAGAGACGGTTTCTTTCGCGGCCTAAAGGACCTAAGGGTGGGCGACCCGATTGATTTAGTCATGCGCGACCGAACAGACACCTATGCAGTTGACGAGATTCAAATCGTGAATCCCGACAACGTCTGGGTGTTGCGAGCAAGCACGACGCCCTCGTTAACCCTGGTAACTTGCTATCCGTTTTACTTCATCGGAAGCGCTCCGCGGCGTTACATCGTCCACGCATCGGTCAGAGATTCTGATCAACCAAGTAACAATGTACTTAAGCTTCAGAATTCTAAAGTTCCTAACAAAAACAATCAGGAGATCACAAAATGAAAATCAGTACACCAAAACTCGTATACCAAATGCTCGCCTTGGGCGGACTTTGCTTGCTTCTAGCCCTGAGTATGAATGCACAGGTGCAAACTCAGACCGACACAACTACAACCGGCAAGTCCACCGAAGTCAACGTAGAACGCGGCCAAGTGGTCTTAGTTGATGGAAATGACCTCGTGGTCAAGATGGATGATGGTTCCATCCGGCACATCCCCAACGTCCCAGAGAGCGCCCGGGCGACGGTAGACGGAAAGGAAGTGGGAATTCACGATCTGAAACCGGGTATGAAATTGGAGCACACGATCACGACGACCAGCACCGAGAGACAGATTACGACAGTGCAGAGTGTCACCGGAAAGGTATGGCACGTAACGCCGCCCACAACAGTTATCTTGACTCTGGAGGACGGCACCAATCAAAAGTTCACCATCCCCAAAGGACAGAAGTTCAACGTTAACGGACAAACGGTCGATGCGTGGGGTCTGAAGAAGGGAATGAAGATCTCGGCGACTAAAGTCGTAGAAGTCCCCGAAACGGTCATCTCCCATCAGAAGACATTGACCGGAACGATGCCCCCACCGCCACCTCCGGATCTGCCGCTTTTGATCGTGCTTGTCCAACACGTGCCGGCTCCGGCTGCCGCCGAGCCTGAAATGGCAGCTAACGAACTCCCGAAAACCGGAACCGTGCTGCCCTTGATTGGGCTTCTGGGACTAGCGTTCACGGGAGTGTCTTTCGGGATACGTTTGCTACGGAGAGCTTAACAGGCTGGATAAATTATCCCGGCCTTTCTCAGTGTAAGTAGCGATGACACCAAGCGGGGATGGGAACGAAGGAGTTTCCTATCCTCCGCTTCGCTCAGTGTGAGCTTAAGACCAGAAAAACAGCTGTTTGTGCTCTCGACATCTGACGAACCCTTAGCATTGTGAGCCCGATCAACTCGAGGGCTGATCCATTTCTCTTGTGCGCGTTGTGAACGCAGATTGGAAGGTTGCATGAAGAAGTTGGCGCTCATGATCTTGCTGTTCCTAACCTTTGGAGCGACCGGGGTTTGTCAAAACGACTCGAACCTCTACGCAGCAGGATTCGCATCACCACTGGAGAAGCCGGCAAACCAAAGCGAGTGGCACATCAACTCGACACCAGCGGCGCGACTTACCACCGATGCGATTCCAGATGCAGAAGTCAGCGACGTGAACCCAACCGCCACGACACCTGTTGTCCCCAGCGAGATGCCGCCTACGGGTCAATCTGGCTCCAGTAGCAACCCGGCAGGCGGAACTGGCAACGATAACCAGTGGCATTTCTTTGTGAGCCCTTACCTTTACTTTCCGGGAATACACGGAACTGTCGGCGCGTTTGGCCGTGACGTCGCGTTTAAAGCGAGCGCCGGCGACCTTCTCTCTAACGTCCGATTTGGGATCATGGGCGCGGTCGAAGCTCGTCGCAACCGGTTTTTGACCAATCTCGACCTGATGTATATGAGGCTAGGGGAGGACAAGGCGCTCCCCTTCCCGAACTTGATGGCCAATACTGCGAAATTTACCGCGAATGTATTTATTCTCGCTCCAAAAGTTGGCTATCGCCTGATCAACCAGGAAAAGTTTAAGGCCGATTTCTTGACAGGATTTCGATACTGGTACTTCGGAGAGAATCTGAGCTTTAGTCCCTCCCGCCTTGGCCTGAATTTTTCAAAATCACAGAACTGGGTGGATCCTCTGGTGGGAGGAAGAATTCAAGCTGACCTTACACCGAAAGTCGTGACCACCATCGCGGGTGACGTCGGCGGATGGGGGACTGGATCTCAACTCGAATATCAGGTGGTCGGACTTCTTGGGTACAAGCTCAAACCCAAGATGACCTTACAGGCTGGGTACCGATACCTGTATTTCGATTATGAAAAAGGGGGCCGAGCCAATGCCATCGTCAAGACCGCTATGTCCGGCGTGGTGTTTGGTGCCACCCTGAATCTCAAGTAAGTCACGTGGTTTGATCGGCGGCGAATTATTGTTGGATTGCGAGTTGGTCGAGCGTGAGGCTGAAAGTTGAGTTTGTACCTGTTTGATTGCTGGTATTCCTACCAGAACGTTTTCGAAGGAGAGCAACATGAAAAATTACAAGTTGGCGCTTACACTCCTGGGCACGTTCTTTGCCTTGACATTGATCAGCCCGATCGCCCATTCACAGGACAAATCAGCAGCGAAGACAGTTCCGGTTCACTTGGTGATCACGGACAGTGCTCTTCGTGATGAAGAGGAACTTCCGCCCCTGCAGCGGGAAGACGTGAAAGTGAAACAAGGAAAAAATTTCCTTCAAGTTACACAATTGATCCCCGCCCAAGGTGACAACGCTGCGCTTCAGTTGATGATCTTGATCGACGATACGCTCAACCCCTCCGTTGGGAACAATCTGACTGACGTCAAAGATTTCATCAGCGCCCAGCCACCCTCGGCGCTCATCGGCGTTGCCTATATGTCGAACGCGACCGTTAAAGTTGTTCAGAACTTCACCGCGGATCATGATCTTGCGGTCAAGGCGGTGCGGTTGCCGCTGGGTTCGTTGTCCTCGATGGATAGCGCGTACCTCTCGCTCATCAGCCTGGTGAAGAGCTGGCCTCAGCAGAAAGTGCGGCGCGAGGTGTTGACGGTCAGCGACGGAATCGACCGGCTTCGGGGTGAAAAGCCTCAGCCTTCCCGTCTCGGGCCCAACTACGGTCCTGTCTATCATAGTATGCCCACCCTCAGTATCGACGCGACCTCCGCCAGCGAGATCAGCCAACGCTACAACGTCATTGTTCACTCTCTGTACGCAGCCGGGGTCGGCCGAGCCAGCCGAAGCGGCTGGGACCTGCAACTGGGGCTTTCGGGACTCTCCAAGATTGCAGATGAAACAGGCGGCGAATGCTATTCTCTCGGCACGTCCCAGTTGGTCAGCTTTAAACCGTACCTGGACCGCTTGCAGAAGTTGCTTTCCAATCAATACTACGTGGTATTCGAGGCCGTGCCGGGGAAAAAGGCTGGCTTGCAGCGCGTCAAAGTCCAAACCGAGCTTTCGAATTCTGAGCTTCTCGCTCCGGACAATGTCTGGGTTCCGGCCATGTGAGCAAGAGACGGTAAGACGATCCAACAATCAAAGGTGGCGTAAACGGATATTCAGGAACGAGGAGGAAGGTTATGAAAAGATCTCACGCTTCGATGGATAACGGAGCCGTGGACCGGCGGAGATTTCTCAGCATGGCCCTCGGCGCCTGCGCCATTAGTTCTCCACTTAGTTGCTTATCTATGCAGTTTGCACCCAGCATGAGCGGATCTTTGACAAAAGATCAACGTGACGGCATGACACCCTCGCAGGTCATTGACGAATTGAAGAAGGGGAATGAGCGATTCCGGACGGCGAAGATGGCTCCGCGGGACTACCTCGCTGAGAAACGATCAAGCGCAGCAGGGCAATACCCAGCAGCGGTGATCCTTGGATGCGTGGATTCTCGAGTGCCCGTAGAAATCGTATTCGATACTGGCATCGGAGACAGTTTCACGGCGCGTGTTGCGGGTAACGTCGTAGACGACGACATGCTCGGCAGCATGGAGTTTGCATGTGCGGCTTCGGGCGCAAAAGTGGCGCTAGTCTGTGGACATACAGCGTGTGGGGCGATAAAAGGTGCTATAGACGATTTAGTACTGGGGAATCTTACCGGACTGCTGGCGCGCATCAAGCCAGCTGTAGCGGGGACGAAGTTTGACGGCCAGAAGGCGACCAAAAATGCAAGTTATGTTGATGCTGTTGCGCGAACGAATGTCGTGCTCAGTCTCGACGAGATTCGCCGGCGCAGTCCGATCTTGCAGGATTTGGAAAAGAAGGGAAGCATCAAGATTGCAGGCGCGATGTACGATCTCGCAACCGGAATGGTGGAGTTTATCGCCTGATAACGGCATTTACGAAGTTTGCAGACCTGCCCAAAAACTCGTCAGATTACTTCGGGTTAGCCTTATTCATGCAGTCCTTGAGGAACGACCTGCGGTCATTTCCCGTGAGGTTCTTCTTGTCGGCGAGGTTCTTGCAGACATTCACCTTGTCCTTCTGACTCATGTCGTTAAGTTGCTGATTACCGCCTTTACTGATGCAGTCTTGCATAAAATTCTTTCGATCGTCTCCCTTGAGGCCCTTACTGTCGGCCGCACTGTTACAAGCTTTGACTTTGTCCTGCTGAGACGATCCTTGATCCGCTGCGGCTGTGGCAGGAAGGCCTGCGCTCATCGTCAACAATAGCAAGGTCACGAATAGCAATATTTTCTGCGAAACCCTCGTCATCGAATTTGCTCCTTCTTGTGTAGTTCGATCGCCCTTGTGCCAGTCATAGACACCTCATTCCTGGACACCACCGAGATGTGAGCGCGCGAAACCTCTGCGTCCAGTTATCGCATCCCCTGACTGTTTGCAGCTACTGGCAGAAGTCCTAGGTGACTCTGAAAGCATGAGTTGCGAATATCTGTAGCGAAAAGGTTATCCGATCCTCAGTGCGCCTTCCAACGGGAATGACGGCTGCCTTGAAAAGGAGAAGAGAAATGTCTAAATACCTTGCCCAGGTGGTTTTGATATTGCTCACGGTCGGGACGGTCCTGGCTCAGGACAACACCTTCCCAAGGATAGAAACATCGCCAGCATTCATGTTTATCCGGACCCCCACCTCTTTCACCGCTCCGAACGGCACGAAGTTTAACGAAAGCTTTAACTGCGCTGGTGGCGGGGGGACGTTCGCCTACAACTTTACTAGTTTGCTCGGCATCGCGGCTGACCTGGGTGGCTGCAAATACTTTGGTGAAACAGTTCCCGCCTTGAGTTCAAAACTTAGCGGAACTGATTTTACCTATATGTTCGGACCGCGGTTTACCTTTCGAAGCGCCAGTGCGTTTCGGCCATTTTTCGAGGTTAACTTCGGCGGGAATCGCTTAAGTCTCAGTTGCAACAGCGGGACTCCGTGTAGCGGCATCACCTATACCAAAGACGCTTTCGCCTTGACGGCAGGCGGGGGATTTGACATCAAGCTAAGCAAGAAATTCGCGTTACGCCTCATCCAAGCCGAATATCTGTACACCCGCTTCGGCAATAGCTGCCAATTCGCTCTCTGCAGCGACAATAATAATCAGAACAGCTTTCGGCTCAAAAGTGGGATCGTCATCGGATGGGGATTCCCTGAAACTGAGCAGCCTTCCGCCAGCTGTTCTGTGCAGCCTAGCGAGGTGATGGTAGGCGAGCCGATTACGGCTACTGCCACCGGAAGCAATTTCAATCCGAAACACACACTTTCATATACCTGGTCCGCGACCGGCGGAAACGTGACAGGCAAGGGTAATACCGCCAGCATCGACACCACCGGACTTGCGGGCGGCAGCTATACCGTCACCGCCCACATAACCGATGCCAAGATGAAGAAGGGCGGTGATGCCAGTTGCTCGGCAAGCTACACCGTCAAGGAACCTCCGAAGAATCCGCCAACCATGTCTTGCTCTGGCAGCCCGAGTTCGCTCCAGGGGGGTGGAAGCTCGACCATCACGTGCAACTGCAGCAGCCCGGATAATATCCCGGTCACGGTCGCAAGTTGGACCGCCACCGGTGGCAGCGTTTCCGGTAGCGGCAACACCGGGACTCTCAACACCTCTGGCGCGTCTACTGGTCCGATCACAGTTACCGCGACTTGTACGGATTCGCGTGGGCTGAGTTCGCAAGCCTCCACTCAGGTGACGGTGGAGAATCCGCCCCCACCGCCTCCGCAGGCCAGCAAGCTGACGGACTGCGATTTCTCGAATATGGCCAAGATCAAGAAGCCGTGGCGTGTTGACAACGAGTGCAAGGGCAAATTGGACGATGTTGCCAAGAACCTGCAGCAGAATGCAGACAACAAATTGGTCATCGTCGGCAATGCCGATCCCAGTGAGACACGTCCGTATCTGGCGGCTGAACGGGCGGTCAATTCGAAGGCGTATCTCACTAGCGGTGAAGCGCAGTTAGGAATCGATCCAAGCCGCATCGAGACCCGCACCGACAGCGCCGGCACGAAGACAGCGGAATACTGGATCGAGCCCGCTGGCGCTACGTTCTCGGAAACAGGCACGCAGCCCGTGGATGAATCCCAAGTTCAAGCGGTACCGGATCATCCCACGAAGAAGCGAGCAAAGGCGAAACAGTAGAGAGTACGGCCACAGGATGAAACGCTCAAACCGGCGACAGATGTTGTCGCCGGTTTCGGCGGGAACCGGCTAGCGCCTCGAGGCACATCAAGATGTCGGGCGGCGCCAATCTTAGGGAGTATCGCCGATCAGACTTGACCGGCGGCAGGTCGGTGGCGAAATCGTTAGCCTGTTCTCTGGTAGACCGGCGGGAGGTGCTCTGATAGAAAAATCGTTTCGCAATGTCGAGATCGGGCAAGAGACGGGTATTTGATCGTGTCGTTCGAGGTCAAGAGGGAGGCTTTGGATGGACGCATTTTTGCGCTTCATACTGCTGCTCGCGGTGCTGTTAATGTCTTGTGCCTTCATTTCCGCGCAGACTGAAGCAACGGGCAATGAGGAAACCCATCCAATTGCTTCTGGCCAACAAGAAACAGCCGCTGTGCCGCAGCAACCCTCCGGAGGCGCAGGAGACTTGCAGAAAGCGGTTCAGAACCCAGTGGCCAGCCTGATCAGCGTTCCAGTTCAGAACAGTAGCAATTTTGGCATTGGTCCGAATGACCGCACGCAGAATGTGCTGAATATCCAGCCGGTCGTTCCGGTTCGCGCCAGCGAAAACTGGAACCTGATCATTCGTGGCATTGTGCCTGTCATCTGGCAGCCTGCCCCCGGAACGGCAAATTTGGAGGTGTTCGGTATTGAAGGAAGCACCCCGCTATACTTGGTTGCTCAAGCTGTGCAGAAAAGCGCAGGCGTGTTTGGCTTTGGAGATATAACACCATCCTTTTTCTTCTCGCCGGCCAAACCGGGCAAGCTGATTTGGGGTGCAGGCCCTGTATTCGTGCTACCGACCGCTAGCAGCAAGGTCTTGGGACAGGGAAAACTCAGTATGGGCCCCTCACTTGTTGCATTGGTCCAGCCCGGGAAGTGGTCATTAGGAGTCCTTGTCAATAACGTCTGGTCGGTGGCTGGCCCGTCAGATCGCAGCGATGTGAGCCAGATGACACTTCAGTATTTTGTCAACTACAACCTGAAGAAAGGCTGGTATCTGTCGTCTTCGCCAGTCATCTCGGCGAACTGGAAGGCTTCCACGGGAAATGTTTGGACAGTGCCTGTAGGTGGAGGAGTGGGCCGAATTCTTCGTTTGGGACTCCAGCCGGTCAATATCTCTGCACAGTTTTATGGAAATGCTGCGCACCCTTCGAATGGTTCTCCGTGGGGCATGCGGTTACAGATTGCGTTCTTGTTTCCAAAGTTGCCTCCGGCCATGAAAGAGAAGTTGAAGGCGTTGCAGCAGAAGTAGTGGTTTGAATCTGTTTCACTGCTCCCGGTCACTAGAGGAAAGGAGCGTACCACTCATGACACGAAAAACTGCCCTCGTTGTCAACGCGGATCCCAAGGTTGAGGAGATGCTTTCAGACGTCCTCAAAGATTGGACCATACAGCATGCCAGCGACAATCGTGCGGTTCTCGCGCTGGCGGAAAAGAAACAGTTTGATCTGATCCTCACCGGAGAAAGCACCTCCGGTAAAGAGGATCTCGAATTACTTCGCAAGATCAGAAGCTTGCATCCGCATACACGCTTGATCATTCTCACCGACAAGAGCACACCGGCCGACGTGATCGCCTCGATGCGGGAGAGCGTTTTCAGTTATTTCTCCAAGCCGTTTTCGTTGGCGGCGCTTGCCGAAATGGTGCAGATTGCCACCGAAGGACCCTGTTGGGACGATGGCATCGAGATCGTGTCGGCCACGCCGTCTTGGCTTTGTCTGCTCGTCCGCTGCGATTCGAACAGCGCCGACCGTTTGCTGCAGTTCCTCCACGAAGTTGGCGACCTGCGGGAGCCTCAGAGAACCGACGTGGCCACAGCCTTCCGCGAAATGTTGCTGAACGCGATCGAACACGGTGGGCGTTTCAATCCCGAACAGTACGTCGAAATCTCCTACGTTCGCGCTCGCCACATGGTGATGTGCCGGGTCAAAGATCCGGGGGAAGGATTCGTGCTTGACGAAATCCGGCATGCTGCCTTCGCCAACCCGCCCGACGAACCGTTGCGCCACGCCGCCTATCGGGATGTGCAAGGGTTGCGGCCGGGTGGCTTCGGAGTCATGGTCGCCCGGCACCTGGTGGACGAACTCATCTACGGGGAACGAGGCAATGACGTTCTACTAGTCAAGTATCTCGATCAAGGACGCCAGCAGACTGCGTGAGTGCAGCCGATCGGTTCACCGCGGTGATTTAGGGCACCATGCCGCATTCGAACATTTTGTTGGCAATTGGGCCGGCAACTTTGTTCAAAAACTGTTCACGCATCTTCGGATCATTCTTCAGAGATGCGACAGCCTTTTGCTTCATCGCGGCCTGCTGGGGGTCTGGTGGTTGCTCCTTCTGGGCTTTCAAATCTTCGCAGCTGGACTTCTGGTATTTCTCAATCACCTTTTGAGCGACCTTCTCCATCATCGGATACTCGCTTTGCTGGGCGCTCCCAGAAGGAAATGCCGCTATCAGCATCAGCAATGCAATCAATGAATACTTCATGTTTCACTCCTCCAAACATGCGGCCAACTTCCTAGCTGCCGACCTTCTTGTAATCGAGATTCTGAACCTTCACGGCGATTTGTTTGCCGTCGGCACGCAGTAGCGTGTCGGCGACATAGTTAGTACCGTCTGGCAAAGACTGGAACTGTACGTCAAGCGTGACTCTGTCTTTCTCTTCGTCGAGGAAGCTGCTGACGGTGAGTTTGCGGAGTTTCTTCGTGGCCGGGTCGAACTCAAGCGTCATGGCATCGCCGGGTTTGTAGTAGTCCTTGAATTGAAGCTGAACCGCCTGGGCTTCATCCTTGCTAACGTCGGCCTTTCCCGCCTTCACGGCCGCAGTCAGGTTCTCCGGCGAGGGGGGGACATAATGCTTGATCAGCTCGCCAGCGCGCTCCATGTAGTCCTTCATCTCGCCGACTTTTTTCTCCACAACCCTCTTCTTGACGCGGCCCATTTGTTTTTCTGGAGGCGGTGCGCCGATCTGCGTCTTCACGACCTTGCCGTCCGGTCCATAGCTGCAGGACTCGTCTTTCTCGTTCTTCACTTCACCCTTGACGCTGATCTCAGTGTGCGCCGTCCAGGTGTACTGGCGGAGAGAAGCCTGGTTCTGCGCTATCGATTCCTTCACAGCTGAGACTTTTTGCTGAACCAACTCTTTCTTGTCTGTCGAGGTATCGCCCTGCCCCACCGCGATACCACCAGCCAGTACGAGCCCAGTGAACGCGCCGAGAATTTGTCGTAAAGAACTTGCCATAAGGCCTCATTTCCTTCGGAAATGCCGCGCGGCGTTCCGAATTGCAAACTCATTTCTCGTTTTGCTCATCAGCACGCGGTAGAAGAATTACATCTACTGCCAACGCTGATCACTTCACCGAATAAGCACGGGCATCCATGCAGGCTGAGAACGCCCTTTTGAACGTGCTCATGCCCTGGTCGTAACTCGCTTTGGCTTCTGCATAGTTTTGCTGAACTTGCGAACCTCCCTGTTGTGCTGCCTGCTGCTTCATCGCGGCGTTCGTCTGCCGCTGTTGCATGCCTCCGCGCATGGTGCCAGCTACGGCTCCGATGCCCGCTCCCTTCCCAGCGTCGCCGGCAATCGCGCCGATCATTGCCCCACCTGCAGCGCCTCTCGCAGCACCGCGGACTCGACCGCCTTGCGCTTGCTGTGCCCCGCTAGCCGCGTCTTGTTGGGCAACGGCAATATCGGCTGAGGTGGGAGCCGCGGGTGCCGGGGCGTCGGGATTCACTCCACTTTGTTGCTGGGACAGGTTGTAGCAGTCGAGCTCATCCCTGAGCTGCTGATCGCGGGTCTGATTGTTCTTGGGATAAGCAAACATGTTGATCTTTTGCGCCGCAGAAAATGTCGGCGGAGGGGGGAGCGCGGCCTGGGGTGCAGGAGGTGCGACTGACGTTTCATCGTCTATCGCAGAAACCCCGGGTTCTTCTTTTGCGATCTTTTCCACTTTCTGCCGAGCGGCGGGGGTTTTCACTTTGCCAGTCAACTTGACGTTGCCCTGCTTCGACTCGGCAGCGACCTGCGAGTCCTGGGTTTCAGGATCTGCGGAGACTTTGGTTTCAATGTCTCTCGCAATAACGTCATCGCTCGGCTTGCGAGAACAAGCGAAGAACAAGCTGACGAAAGATAGCCAGCAGAAAATGAACACCACTCTCCGCATCATGTACTCCTAGACAACGCAGCCCGTACGTCTTCAAGAAATCCCCGTCAGTTCATCCGCGAACCGGAATGAAACCCGCTGCGCGGGGGGTGGGGATTTGCATGCTGGGCTGAGACAAGTCTAGAAAGCATCGTGAGCCCCTGGCACTAGCAATTCTCCTAGTTCGGTTGGAAGTCTGTCGTTGAACGTTCCCGAGCGAGGGTACCGGCATGAGCAAAGCTTCGAGGTGTTCCTAGGATTTTTGCCAGTTTCGCAGGGCTCTTACCGTCATTAGTCTCTACGGTTAAAGGCAGCAAAGCTGCACAGAGCCTATGGAACATGAGCTAGTGAGGCGGAATTCTGGAGGTCATATGAGGATAAACCACCTTCTGCTCATTATCACCTTGTGGATGCTTGCGTCTTCTGCACCCGGCTCGGCCCAGGAACATCAGCCCGAGCACACCTGGAACTATAGCGGAGCGCAAGGACCCGACCACTGGGGCGACCTGAAACCGGAGTTTGCTAAATGCAAGACTGGCCATAATCAATCGCCCATCGATATTCGCGATACCCGCAAGGCAGATCTGCCGCTTATCCAGTTCGATTACGAGTCTTGCGCTCTGCATATCATTGATAACGGCCACACCAACATGATCAATTACAGTCTCGGAAGTTCCAGTTCCGTGGGCGGAAAGACATATCAACTGAAACAATTCCACTTTCACCGCCCGAGCGAGGAGAAGATCCACGGCGAAGTTATGACATGGTGGTCCACCTGGTGCATGCAGATCAGGAAGGAAACCTGGCGGTAGTCGCGGTTCTGCTTCAGAAGGCCGAAGCCAATCCTCTGATTCAGAAATTGCGGGGCGACTTACCGAAGGAAGCAGGTAAGGAAGAACTCTTGGACAGTGTGAAGATCAATGTAGCCGACCTGCTGCCCGCGGATCGTAGCTACTACAATTTTCCGGCGTCGCTTACCACGCCGCCCTGCAGCGAGAACGTAACTTGGTTTGTATTGAAGCATCCTGTCACGGCATCGGCGGCAGAGATCGCGCAATTCGAAAGATTGTACCCGAACAATGCACGCCCGACGCAAGGCGCAATATGACCGCGTGGTGCTAGAGAGTAAATAAAAGCCTGGCACAGCTGTTGTGAAATGGAAGCATGCGGAATCTTTGAATACGGGAGCATGAGCTGGATGTCTGCTCGAACAGGAGAGCGTAGGAACTCATGCGATCCGCCGTCGCTGTGGGTAGCGCATTTCATCCGGCACCGATGGTTTTGCGCCTGCCTACTCTCCTTGAACCTTCTATTTCCTGTTCTCGCTGTCGCGCAACCGGTCACTCCCACCTCGCCGGCCGCACCGCAGCCCGAGCCTGCCAGGGAATCTCTTGGTCGCAGCACGCCCCGCGGCGCGGTTTTAGGTTTTTTGAGCGCCGCTCATAAGGGAAATTATGAACTCGCCGCCCAGTATCTGGACACCCGCCTGCGTGATAAGTCCGCGGCCATACTGGCTCACCAACTGTTCGTCGTTCTCGATCGCAGGCTACCTGCTCGGCTCAATCAACTCAGTGATAAGTCTGAGGGTTCTCTGCCCAATCCGCTTAAACCCGACCAGGATCTGGTCGGAACGATCGCGAGTGTCAACGGCAACGTAGATATCCTCCTCGACCGCGTGGACATAGGCAAGGGTGAGCTCCGGTGGTTATTCTCCGGGACGACTCTTGAATCAATTCCCGGATTGTACGACGAAGTCAATGTAGTCTCGGTGGACAACATTCTCCCCGAAGCCATAGTGACGACTCGACTCGCGGGCATACCCTTGTTCGAGTGGCTCGCGGTCTTAGTGGGCATGCCGCTTCTCTATGTGCTCACGGCGTTCGTAAGCCGCTTGGCGAACCCCATCGCTGGGAAGTTGCGCCGTCAACTGAGCAAGAGGCCAGATCTGCCCAATCCGGACGTGATGCCCAGACCTCTACGCCTGCTGTTAGTGGCTTTCGTCATTCTTTGGACAATCTCTAAAGTGAGCTTGCCTCTCTTGGCAAGGCAGTTCTGGTCCAGCGCTGCAACCATCATTATTATTGCGGCTTGCGTTTGGCTTTTTATCCTGATCAACGGCCGGGTAGAAGGGCTCCTTCGTCAACGCTTGGCCCGCCGCCACACTGGAGTCGCTTCGATCTTGCGTCTCGGGCGACGAGTGATCGATCTACTCGCCGTCTTCGTGGGCATGCTGGTCGGCCTCAACCATTTCGGTGTGAACCCAACAGCTGCACTGGCCGGACTAGGGGTAGGCGGCATCGCTGTCGCGCTAGCTGCTCAAAAGACACTAGAGAACGTGATCGGCGGTGCTTCCATCATCTTCGACCAACCCATTCGTGAAGGAGATACGCTGAAGTTTGCCGAGATGCTGGGCACAGTCGAGGACATAGGCTTGCGTTCTACCCGAATCCGGACGCCGGACCGGACTGTGGTCAGCGTTCCCAACGGACAGATCGCGAATGCAAGCCTTGAAAATATCTCCATACGGGACAAGTTCTGGTTCCACCCCAACCTAAGTCTTCGTTGGGGGACCACGGCTTCGCAGATGCGATCTGTCCTTGAGGCGCTCAACAACCTGCTAGCACAACAACCCAATATCGAACGCGACTCGATTCGTGTGCGCTTTCTTCGCTTTGGAGCGTCTTCTCTGGACGTGGAAGTCCTTGCTTATTTCTTTGCTCGCGATTGGGGCCACTTCCTAGAGATCCAACAGGAATTGTTGTTACAAATTATGGAGATTGTGCAGGCAGCGGGAACGCAGATGGCTCTCCAGTCTCACGTCGTCTACCCAGCGGCAGCTTCTGCGTCAGATGGAACTAACGCACAAGCGCCGCTGAAAACCGCCGTTACTGACACAAAACCTATTGACCATGCGGCAACCGCCCAATCCGCTTAAAAGAGCGATAGCTTTGTCACTTGCTTCTCTTAATCATGAAGGAGAATCGGATGAGAAAATTTTGGTTTGTCTCGCTGTTCTTAGCCAGCGTTGTTTTCGCAAGCAAAGCAATCCCAGCAACCCGAGCCAGAATAACTCGAAGCCTTCCGCAGGAGAGATAAGCGTACAAGGCTGCGTCGGCAGATCTGCCGGCGACTACATTTTGATGAAACAGGACCCAGGTATGACTTATCAACTTCAAGCGACTGGCAAGATTAAACTAAGCCATTACTTGGGACAACAGGTGGAAGTGACCGGGAAGGAATCACCCTCGCTGAGAACGAGTTCCAGCGGCTCAACAAGGACCGGGTTGGAATGTTCCGCGCGATAGTGAATTTAGCATTGTAAGGTGTGATTTTCTTCATGACGCCTGCTTTCGCCCGAGGACCTTGCTCGGTCCATTTAACCTTTACTCGGAGCGCCTGGGATCCGTCGTTGTTACTAAGTCAAACGAAGTGAACATGAGTAACCAGAGAGGGAGCTACAAAGTGCATGTCGCTGGCCGTGGGAGACGTTTCGCGTTGGGGAACGCCCTTCTTGTCATAACCTTGGCATGTCTCAGTGCCGGACAACAACCCGACATCCAGAATCTGGTCAGGAGCGGGAACCTGAAAGACATGCGCTGGCCGAACTTCAGCGACTATGTCAACTGGCTCCAGAAATTTTACGAGCCGACAGGATTCGCTCCCGCCTGGGTCCAGGGCTCGCAACCAGTACCGCAGGCCCTGTTGTTGATGGAGCTTTTCAAAGATGCTGGGAAGAAAGGGCTCGACCCGGAGGATTACGATGCTTCGCGCTGGGAGGAGAGAATCCGCGCGCTGCAAGGTCCTGCGAGTGGTCTGGCGGTCGCGCGTTTTGACGTGGCGCTTACCGTCTGCACCATGCGCTATTTGTCCGACCTACGCATTGGACGAATCAACCCAACGCATTTCAAATTCGGACTGAGCGTGGAAAAAAAGAAGTACGACCTGGCCCAGTTTCTACGCGACCAGATCATGCCTGCTCCGAATCTGCAAGCAGTCTTGGATGGAGTGGAACCTCCGTTTGCAGCCTATCGCCGGACCGAGCAAGCCCTTGCCCGCTACGTCGAACTGGCACGCACCGACGACGGAGAAAAGATTCCTGACGTTCCCAAGCCAATCGACCCCGGCCAGTCATACGCTGGCGTCGTAAGGCTGACCCGTTTCTTGCGGCTCGTGGGCGACCTGCCAGCGGATGCTGCCGTGCCGGAAGACGCCCATACCTACGGCGGCCCGCTGGTGGATGCGGTCAAACGCTTTCAGCGTCGTCACGGCCTCGACGACGATGGTCGCCTCGGTCCCAGCACCATAAAACAGCTGAATACGCCCCTGCAGCACCGCGTAATCCAATTACAACTCACCTTGGAGCGCTGGCGTTGGTTGCCCGCGGAGTTTTCTGCACCGCCGATCATCGTGAATATTCCCGACTTCCGGCTGCGCGCACTCGATGAAAACAACAACGTCGCGATGGATATGCGCGTGGTGGTCGGCAAAGCGATGCGCACGCAAACGCCTGTCTTCACGCGCGATATGAGCTACGTTGTCTTTCGTCCGTACTGGAACGTTCCCCCAAGCATTCTTCGCGGCGAGATTATTCCCGCCATCCATCGCGATCGCGACTACATCGCCCGCAAGAACTACGAGGTCGTTACATACGACGGAAAGGTTGTTGCCTCCGGGAGTATCTCCGATGATGTGTTGGCACAACTACGAGCGGGAAAGCTGACGGTGCGGCAGAAGCCCGGTCCTGCCAACGCGCTCGGCCTGGTCAAGCTGATCTTCCCGAATGAGCACAACGTCTATCTTCACAGCACACCCTCCCCCGAGTTGTTCTCACGCTCTCGCCGTGATTTCAGCCATGGCTGCATTCGCGTCGAAAAGCCCGCCGAGCTCGCCGCGTGGGCATTGCGCAATAACCCCGGCTGGACACTAGAGCGAATAAAACAAGGAATGCAGAGCGGAAAAGATGACGTAACCGTGAACCTCGTGAAGCGAGTTCCAGTGTTTATCGTTTACGGAACGGCCCTCGCCTACGAAAACGGCGACGTTCATTTCAGCGATGACATCTACGGACACGATGCTGAGTTGGCGGCCAAACTAGCGAAGGGTTATCCGTTCCCCTGATGGCGCTTAACTACCAACCGAACGCGGTCCACGTAGATGTGCACGAACTCAGAAGCCGCGCAATGCCGACGACGCTGCGATGCTGCGCAATGGCAGCATCCGCGGGGCGAATGTCGGTCATAGGCTTTCCGGATCCGGTTGCACTTGTCTCCCAGTGTCGTGCTGAGCGCCAGTCAGTTTCCGCGGGACCTTCCTTGATAAATCACGAGCTGAATCTCGCCCACCGTCTACACTCCGAGATGCTCGGCTACCATCTGAGCCGCTTAGCGTTTCGCTCGGAAGCTTTCAGACTCGCCCCTTCGAACGAACGACCTACAGGAACAACCGTATTTACGCTTGACATTAATCGTGACCTGCGGTAGTGTTTCGGCCTAAACATGTAATCCTAAGGCTCGGGCAGAACATTTGCTTCTCTTTTAGAGCTCAAGAACTAGAGCCCAAGAACGTCCAACAAAAGTTTATCCGTCTTGGCTGTTTGTAGTCGGCTTCCTCGAGTGACGTCAGCGGAAAAGCTTGTGCTGACTACTGTGGAGCGGATCGCAACCAGGGGTGCCTTCGCACTCTCAAATTGTGCATGCCAGAAACCGTGGCGAAAACTGGGAACGGATACCGTTATGATGGAAGCAGATTTTGCGTTTTTCCTCGTGGCTGTTTCTCTCAGTGCTGGCGTGATCGGCTGGGTGTGTTTCCTTGAGATCAGCTACAGGCTTGAGCGACGGCGCCGTCGTGCCGCTTCAATCGGACTTGCTGGACTTAAAACGTCCAGAGCAGCACGGCACATTGTACTGCAGCCTGCGACAAATGCAGACCGTTCCCAAGAGCAATTACGGTTGCTTGTCCGACCACCAACGCTGAAGCGAAACTTTTCGATACGTCTACCCTGGTGGCCTTCCTCCACGGCAAGCGTCCGGACCCAAACCGCGTACGGGTTACCCGTAGAACCTAAACTCTGAAGTTTGGACGTCGCGTCCGTATCTGTAATCCGTTGCACAACTATCAGCGCCGGACGCGCCCCACGTCAACGTGCAGGAAATCTGAAGCAGCGTAGTAGCCGCCGCCGCCGCGATGCAGCGCTAAGGCGGCATCCCTCAGTCGTGCGATCGGAACACCGGGGACCCGAATGTCGATGGCCATTGCCTGCATGTGGAGACTGTGCCGGGCGACCCGTGTCCATGAGTGCGGAGGAATTCGTTGCTCCAAGGCGTGCGGTAGCCGCAGACGACATCAATCTCAAGATTGGGATTCCCGAGCGCAGTAGTGAGGTCGTAGAGGAGGTCGAATACCCGAGATCGTACTCGTGAATCTCACCGGTACGATGATCGCGCAGATATCGGTTTAGCCGCGCGACGGATTCATGGTCGTAACCTTCGTCATTACGGTAGACGATGTTCAATGTCTCGCCAGTATGGGTGTGAAAGAAATGCAGCTTGTAAGGACCTGAAACTGGCCACAGGTTTCGCTCAGCGTCGGCACGCGCGACCAACCCACTGGCGACGATCAGCGTCAAGAGGAGGAAACAAGAATGATTTCTTGGCGATCAGGGCAAGGCAAAAGGCTCCAGGAACAGACTGGCCACCCCGAAGGTGGGCTGAATTGGCATTGTACCAGCTACGAGAGTTCCTCCCCTTCACTTATACCTTAGGGTTGTCGGCCCTCCCGTGTAGCGACATCCTGATCCGAGGAATATTACCGCAATTCTGGATGGGGTAAACGTTAGCGCGTCACTGCAGCAACATCATTCGGACTTCCTTGACCTCTCCGGGATCGCGGTCAATTCGGAGGTCGATGCTGTACACCAGGCGATGATAGCGATCGAAAAGCACAGTCAGCGCACCCTGCTCCCCGTCCAACAAAATACGGATCAGCTGCTCGTCCCGTCTGCTCGTTGAGGAGAGCCAACGTTCGCTATTGGTGAATGCCCGCGGGATCACCACCTTTTGCCAAGATGTAGCAAAATTGTTCGAATTTTTTATTATCGAACTGGCTTGCGCCAGGCGTATACTTCGCCCACGGGTTGTGGAGATGTCACGATTCGTGACCGTTGTCAAAACACAGCCTCCAAAGCAACCGCGCCGCGAACGAATTCCGAATCCTTTGGAACTGCAAGATGAACACTTCCCGCAGCGGCCTATCGCGGAACATGGCGAGGGTGAAACCCTCGTTCCAGACCGCGACCCTGGTTTGTCTAGTAGCGAGCGTGTCCTATCTGTCGGCCCGACTGGGAGGAGCGCTGGCAGTGCGTCCGCCCATCGCCTGGCCACTCTGGCCTGGGTGCGCGATTCTGGTAGGCGTGTTATTGCTGGTGCCCCGCAAGTTCTGGCCAATACTCATCCTGGCAGCCTTTACTGCATTTGTCATTTACGACTTGCAAACGGGTGTAGATATTCGCTCGATCGTTATCCTCATTCTTGCAGACACGATTGAGGTTCTCACCGTTGCTTTGGGCGTCAGCTATTTGCTCCACGGCTTCGCTCATCTCAACAGCCTGAAGACTCTGGCGCAATACTCATTCTTTGCGGTGATCGTCGCCCCTGTTTCGGTAGCCTTCGTCGGCGCGTTCGCGCTCCACGGAACGTATTGGGGTAGCTGGAGGATCAGCTATTTTTCCGAGGCGTTAGCTCTTCTTACCCTGACTCCCGCAATTTTGGGCTGGGCTCGCGAAGGACGGGCATGGGCAAACAAATCGCGCGGTTATTATCTCGAAGCTGCGATGCTCATGGTCGCTCTATCATTTTTGGGATATATCACCTTAACCACTTCAAAGACGAGCAACTGGCCGGCAGCACTCTACTCCATAGTACCCCTTTTGCTGTGGTCCGCTTTGCGTTTCGGATCCGTCGGAGTCAGCACTTCTATGATTGTTGTGGCCTTCTTTTCGATTTGGGGCGCGGTGCACGGACGTGGACCGTTCACAGCAAATGATCCTCTCCAACAGGTTGTGTCACTGCAAGTCTTCTTGTTGCTCGCCGCGGCTCCTTTCATGGTTCTCGCAGCCGTGGTGGAAGAGCGGAAGCAGACCGAGGAAGCGCTACGCGACCTCAGTGGACATTTGATTCACTCCCACGAGGAGGAACGCAACCGCTTGGCTCGGGAACTGCATGATGACTTTAGTCAGAGGCTGGGAGCGCTTGCGTTCGATCTGGAGAGAGCCGCGGAGGAGATGAAACATTCTGTCGGAGACACCGGCATCAAAATGTACGCGTTGTGGACTGAAGCGTGCGAGATCGGCGTCGATCTTCACTCCGTCTCGCACCAGTTACACTCGTCCACACTTGAGAGTCTCGGTCTGGTTCCTGGAATCAGTTCCTTTTGTAACGAGTTTTCCGAGCAACAAGGGATTGAGGTCGATTTTGCGCACGGGGATATCCCTCGTTCTATTGCTCCCGACGTCGCGCTGTGCCTCTTTCGCATCGTTCAGGAAGCACTTCGCAATGTAAAGAAGCACAGCTGTTGCTCCAAGGCTCAAGTAAGGCTCGAGAATGTGAACGGCGCGATCCACTTACGGGTCTCCGATGAGGGAGCCGGTTTTAACGAAAGCGAGCCTTTGCGGCGTGTTGGGTTGGGCATCAGAAGCATCAAGGAGCGTTTGCGGCTGGTAGGAGGACGATTTGAAATGCGGACGCGACTCTTAGAAGGCACCCAGATTGACGCATGGGTACCGTTGAAGTCTACGCCTGCTCAGCGGAACTCGGAAGCCGCGTCGGTCCCCGTCGCCAGTGCTGCGTGAGTTGGGTTCTTCGGATTTTTGGTACCGCGCACTCAAGAGCAGAGGTTCTCGACTACATGAAATGACTCGTGAAGCGAGCCATCTAGGACGTGCTCGCTTTGCTGGTGCTTAGTATGGCCGCCTGCGCGTGTTTCCCGTTTGCACGTTGCACATACATCTTCTTGCCCGCAACCTTGACCTGCACGTCCTTACCCTGAATCCAGGAAAGATCTTGGTCACCGTGTGCTTGGTAACGGACAAGGTAGACGGTGTAGTTCACCTGCACGGAGATCTTGTACGTCGCTGTTTCGGGGTGCAACGCGGAATCTGCACCACCACGGCCGTCACCAGTCGCGGGCTGCCTTTCGACGTTCACGATCTTACCGGCCTGGTATCCTGTGCTCTGCCCTTGTGCAAGGACAGACAGGCAGCCCACACTTAACAGCAGACAACCGAGCCAAAGCTTTTTCATCACCGTTTCTTCCGGACTGAGTTTGATTCTTGTAGCAATTCGTCCGGCTAGGACTCGTGCAATTCGTCTAGCCGCTTGCGGAAGTTTTTCGCCCACGAGCGAAATGCAGCCTCAATGTCCCCCCACTTCTTGTATGCGTTAAGTCCGCTGAACCACCTGCGACCGCCCTTGCCAGTCACGAAGGCTACCATTCGCTCCCCAGAGACTGAATCAATCATCTCCCCTTCAATTCCAATCTTACCAACGCTGAGCCTGGGTACCACCAAGCCGACGCCTGGGGCTACCGTAAGGGAAGCCGCCGTAGTACCCGCCTTCAAGGCTGCATTCTTCTTGCCGCCCGTAGGCTCCACATTGGTAATTGCTATCTGCAACTCCAGAACACCCGGTCCAGGCTCAGTCACGACTTCGTAGCCAGACCCCACCAGTTCGTC
The DNA here is from genome assembly GCA_035567135.1 of Terriglobales bacterium. Taxonomy (GTDB): domain Bacteria; phylum Acidobacteriota; class Terriglobia; order Terriglobales; family Acidobacteriaceae; genus JABDBE01. The sequence goes on along the minus strand of DATMQI010000232.1, from coordinate 273,587 downwards.
CGTGATCGCATCCGTGAAATACCGAGCCAAGCGATCCAAGTCGTCGGGGTCGATACCTCGGTCTTGAGCCCCAGGAAGCAGGTAAACGGTTACTGGGTCAAGGATGAACCTCCGGTAATTCTTCAAGGTGTCCTTGCTCTTCTCGTATATAAGCAAGTCGCCGTTCTTGGGATCAGGGTATAGTCCGGAATAGTCGCCCAAGAAACCGGAAACTTCCTTCGAGTCAGATTCCTGGGGCTTCGACGAGTCCTGCGCCTGGGTAGTGAGACCGATGAGCAGCAACGAACCGGCAATCAGACTCCTAAACAAAAACTGTGAAAGTGATATTCCTCCAATTACGTGGCGATCCGGACCTCGAAGGGCAACTTTCTCTCCATTGTGCGACTTTGTCACGATATGGCGGGTCTGCATAAGTGCCTCCGAGTGCAAGTTTCCGTTTCCATGAGCGGATTGTCAGCTAGAAAAACTCCTAGGTGTTTCGCTTTGGACTTGCCGCATAGAATCTTCCGGTTCGGCACGGTGGCTTAAGCGAGCAGCCTATATGGTCCATACTCAGCAACTAAATATGTCAACAATGCCTAGGTACTATCCAAGAAGACCCGCATGCCTGCTTCTCGTGGGTGACATCAGGAGCATCGCGGTAAAGATCTTTCATTTTTGGCGGAGTCTGGTGACGCCATCTTGCGGCAACCTTTGAGGATAAGGCGGGAAGACTTGTTGGCCGACGTGCTTGCCGGCGCAACTAATGCACTCTCCTATGTTCCGCAGGGAATGGCCTACGCGGTCGTGGCGGGCGTCAGTCCGACTTACGGCCTCTATACCGGCGTTTTTGCACCCCTGATTGGAGCACTCGTGGCAGGTTCCTCCTTCATGGTCATTACCGTGACCAACGAGTTGGCGATGCCGACGGGAGAAGTTCTCGCGTCCGCCACCTCCATTCGAGCACTTTTCACCCTGACCCTTTTGATCGGCGTCATCCAACTCAGTTTGGGACTGCTGAAGCTTGGCGGTGTGACTCGTTTCATTTCGCACTGCGTGACAACAGGATTCGTTGCAGGTGTGGGAGTCCTCCTGATTCTGGGACAACTGCAAAAATTGACCGGCTATAAGGGCACAGTGCAGGGCAACGTATTCGTGAAGACCGGCGATTGGCTGACCCACCTGAACGCCATTGATTGGCGAACGACGGTCATCGGAATCATGACCATCGTCGTCATCGTGGCGCTGCAACGTACGCGGCTCAAGCCCATGGCGTTGGTCGGTGGCCTTGTTCTTACGACCGCACTAGTTTCCTTGCTGCGCTGGAATTCAGTGGGTCTGGTCGGCGGCATTTCCAAAATTCCGCGCGGCCTTCCTTCTCCCGTTTTGCCAGACTGGCGGATAATTCCACAGCTGTTCGTACCTGCTCTATCGCTTGCAGTATTGGGATTGAGCATTGCGGCTGGAGTATCGCAAAACTATCCGGAGCCAGATGGAGGCATGCCCGATGCATCGCGCGATTTCCTTGGTCAGGGCCTGGCAAATATTTGTAGTGGTTTCTTTCAGGGAATGCCGGCGGGTGGGTCGATATCGCGCACTGCCACGAGCGTCAGCGCGGGCGCTCGAACCCGCTGGGCGAACATCTTTGCCGGGTTAATTCTCGGTCTCTTTTTGTTGTCGATGGGATCGGTGGCGGAGCTTGTGCCGATGGCGGCATTGGCGGGACTGCTGGTTTATATCGGTTTCAACGTAATCCATCTTGAGCGGATCACCAGAGTCTGGAATACCCACACGGCGGAGCGGGCCGCTATGGTTGCTACATTCCTGCTGACCCTCTTCATCCCGTTGCACTGGGCGATCTTCGCCGGAGTCGCGATTACTTTGTTGTTGTATATCTATTCTTCCTCCACGAAGGTCCGTCTTGTTCAGATCGTTCCAGACAGCAGCGGCGGTTTTGAAGAGCATGCAGCCCCGGCTCGCTTAGCAAGCGGCGAAGTGACTGCGCTGCACGCCTACGGAAACGCCTTCTTTGCCGCAGTGTACGCGCTCGAAGCAAGCCTGCCGCGTCCTGAGGAAGCCCGGAACGCTGTTGTCCTCTTCGGCCTACGCGGACGAGAGGCACTTACCAGCAGTGCGATCGCCATGCTGGAACGGTATCTTCGCAGGCTCCGCTCCGGCCGGAACGAGCTTATGCTCGTGGGCGTGGAGCCTGGCGTGAAACGTGAACTTAAGCGAACGGGGATGATGAATGTACTGGGCGAGAGCAACGTATTCGATTCCACATCCAGCGTTGGGGGTTCGTTCAAAACCGCTTGGGCCGCGGCTCATGAATTGGTCAAGAAGAACTCCGTCTAAGGGAGGCGTCCAGCCCCTTCGCCCGCCTTTTCTTGTAGTTTTCATAGAAGACCAACGTTGAGGCGGGAGTCACCATCATGCTGCTGAATGCCACCAAGGCAATGTCCACGTCGGTTCCCGGAAAGCTTCGCAGTGCAATCGCCGCACACAGCGCCACATTGCGCATGCTGGTTGCGCTCGCTAGAATCCTGCGGTTCTCATGTTTCGGGCCGCCCATCAGCCAACCTAAAATCATGGATCCAGCAATAAGACAAACCATCGCAGCCAGAGTTCTTACTCCCATCCGCCTCGTCGCTCTTGACTGTTCAAAGAATGTGATGAGCATCCATGCCGCGAAGAACAACCGGGCTGACATCAACGATATTCTCCCGATCATGGCGCTTTCCTCACCCCAGCGTTGCAGCGTGACTCCGATCGCGCCTGGAAAGATGACGTAGAGCACCAGGACGGTCGCGATTTGGTCGTACGGGATAGTGACCCGCGTCTCCAAGGGAAGAATAAGCTCAATTAGAAGCGGCGTAAAAACAATCGCGGCACACATAAGCAGCATTGCAAGACCAGCCGCAAACGGAGCGTCTTCACGCTTGTTCCTTGTATACCTGATTGCTGAGGGAGCGCCCGGAGCGGCCGCAAGTAATAGGAAAGCAATCTCGAAGTCCCTCGGCATCGGAAAGATCCACACCAATATCACTCCGAGCAGCGGCACCAGCACGATGTTGGCTGCAAGGGCTCGCAAAAGCAGTCCCTTATCACGAAGCAGCCCCACGACTTCTCGCCTTGTCATTTCCGGTCCTATTGACAGGCTCATGGACACAAGAAATGCTATCGCCAAGGACTTGGATAAGGGTCCGAGGATCACATCCATTTAGTCATCGCTTTCTGACGTTCGTTACCGTACGACTCCGCGCGTTACGGCTTTTCTTCTCGATGCTACACGGCTGCAGGAGCCAGGCTTCAGAACTTCCACTCTAAAGCCGAAGTGATTCCCACATCGTTCCGTGGAGCGGTGATCGGTGGACGACTGTCGAAATTCTCATAGAGACCGAAGTCCCAGAAGAGGCGCCTCACTATCTCGATGCGCAGGTTCGATTGCGTGCTGAGGCGCACCCGCCCAGGATCGGTCAAGCTGGGGAAAACTAGTACGTGCGAAGTAAGGTCCATGGTTCTGAAGCGGAAGGTAGAAAACGCCAGGCCCAGAAAGGACTCACCATTGTTGCGCACGGGCTCAATACCGGGCTGAGGAAAATAGTCTTCGTGCGTATAGACCAAGCCTCCTAATACGAGCAGCGAGGTTGTATCCGTTTGCACCAGGCGTCTGCCTAGGCCGCCACCGTAAATGGTGCGAAGATTCAGAAGCTGCCGATCGCTCTTCAGAGCGTCGAAAAGGCCGGTATAAAGCCAGTTTTGTGTCAGATTCCTTGTGTATTGTCCGGTGAACGTGTAACGGGCAGTGTTCGGGCCTTTGGACTGGGCGGTCAATTGCGAACTTGTGCTTAAATCAATCGTGTATGCAGGGGTGTTGTATGCGACGTCGGCGGAAGCAGATGAAGTTACCTGGCTATTGGCGCCGGAAAAACTGAAACCATAATCGATTGAACCAGTCCATTGCTTCCAGAAACTGGCTTCCCGCTGCTGAATCGTGATTACTTCGGACTGCGATACTTCGAAACTCTCTTTGCCGGAGACAATTCGAAACTTGCTTTTCGCTCCCTCCCCTCCCTCGATTTTCTCAATACGGCCTGCATAACGGCGCCCGTTAGCCAGCGCCACGATGAATTGGTCTTGGCTCTCCAGTCGCTCGACCCGGTTCCAGTCCAGGCGGACCGAGTCTTTCATATACTCGGACTTAAAAGAAAGTTCGCCGCGTTGCAACCCCCTGATCTCGCCGGTGAGGCGGTCCCCATTCTTCATCACGAGCACGTCATCCCTCCGTTTTGCCAGCGAGGGCTGGGCGGTGGCAACCAGCAGCAACGTTGTGCAGACGAATCCTGCGTAATTAAAGGAGTGCAATGCATTCTTCAGCCTGGTCCCTATCAAGCCCACAATCTCTTCCCCCTTCCTGCGGCCTTGTCGCAGGTCTCGCAGAACAGCTCTTGCCGCAATCCGACGCTCTTTTGTGAAAGCACGACAACATCCCATGACTCTCACGCTCGGAGTTTCGCAAACTGCACCTCCCTCTCGGTTCAGATCAGGGCCAGCAGCAGCGCATATCCCATTGCGCCGGCGAAAAAGTAAAAGAAACTGCCGTCTTTTTGTCGGCTCAACTCCATCAACGTGTTATTTGATATGACACCGCCAGCAATCAGACCCAGCAGCGTCAAGACCGTTTGTTCTGGGAGCACCGCAACTTTTGCAGAAAAACCTCCCAGCAGCACCATCAGAGCCAGCAGCCACCTGCCGCGACGGTCGTAAGCGTCCCCGTGCTGCTCGCGAAAGGAGTGGTCTACCACCACAAAGTGAAGGCCCATGGCAATGAGGTAGAGGAGCAGCGACAATGCGCCGTATTTCGCATCTCGCACCATCAGGTAGCTGACCAAAGCGCCATAAGCCAGGAACCCAGCCAAGTTGAGGCGGTATACAAAATCATCTCTGCGGGCTTCCGCGCCTTGTCCTGTTGGATTTGCCCGCGAGAACCAAGTCATGCGCTCCAGTCCAAAGAAAACAACAAAGCCGAGCAAGCCAGACATGTAAATGCGGAATTCCGGCATCGGCAATCTCGCTCCCTGGGTTAGGCGCGTGAGCGTGTGCTGGGCCTCGCTCAGCTCTGGCAGCACATGCAGCCATATATAGGCGACGGAAGCACCAGCGCTGGCAGTGATCCAACGCCGGGATCGACTCTCGTCGGATATGCGAAACCATTTGCCGATGACGAAGACCGATGCCAGTACCACCACTGCCAGCTCGACCTGAAGTTGGGTGGCCAGAACAGGTCTCTCCTAGAATGGACCCGTTTGCAGCACAATGCTAAAGAACACCAGCGCCCCGAGCAGTGCTATGGTGATCGAAATGACCAACACTAGCGAGATTCTGGTGCGAGTGGAGGCGTGGCCCTGCAACTCCTTCATTAAGCTCCAATGCTGGAACGAAGCCACGATCAACGCGACCGTGCCAAGTCCTACGAGCGCGAGGCCAAGGTTCCTTGGACCTTGATCCGGAAGTGTAAGCTTTTCTGCTCGAGTGACGTCCTGTAAAAACTTGTAGATTGTGAATCCGAAACTGATCATCGACAGCGAAGTGCGAAGCCACGCCATGAGCGTACGCTCGGCTGCCAGTTGAGTTCGCTTCAACGCCAGATCGGTGCGCTGCGCAGCTAGTTCGTTTGAAGTCGGCATTGCTTGGGGATATCCTGCCGCTTCACTCATCGCAGCCTCAGTATTCAAGGCAGACAATGGTCCCTTCTACTGGAAGAACTCCTAGGTGACAGAGCCCTCTAGGTAGCGAGCGCGTGGAGCATGGCGAAACTGACGACGGGTTGCCGGCCCCTAGCACTTCTCCCAGTTTTTCTTGCAGGGCTCGATTGGTATTTTTGTCCGCGGAAATGCCTACCACGGAACTTTTGTAGCGGGTATGGAACGACAAGTGGGGTTGAGCCACTGGCAATATCTCACTCCGGGAGCCACAGCGCAAAAACTCGATGAGTATTCGCGTTACCGGCAGGCGCACAGTCATGTTGATCTGTGTCGAGAAAAGTGGAGCAGTCGCCCCTTTTAGGAGGACTATCCGATGACGAAACGAATTGCGGTGTGTTGCGCGCTTCTTCTATTTCTAGTTTTCTGTCTCGTCACCTTCGCGCACCAAACCGCGCAGCCTCAAGACACACAGCAGACTGCGTCGTCTGTGACGGATACGCAACAGCAAAATATCCAGGAATATGTTGAGCTGTTGCGTAGCAACGTTCGGCAGCAGAAGGCCGAGATCATGGGGGCGATGATGGGTCTGGATGTAGATCAGTCGGCTAAATTTTGGCCCATCTACAGTGCGTATGACCACGAGTTGACCAACCTGAACAACGCGAGACTCGCAAACATCCAGGAATACGCGCGCAATTATGATCAGATGACCGACGCCAAGGCGGATGAACTGATTCAGAATGCCTTCGAATATCGCAAGCAGCGTTCCGAGCTTTTGGCGAAATATTATGGCCGTGTCAAGGACTCGCTCGGCGCCATCGAAGCCGCGCGCTTCCTTCAGATCGAAGATCAGTTGCTGGCAATTATTGATCTTCAAGTTGAGTCAGCCTTGCCTATTGTGGCGCAAGGATCCTGAGATTGGTAAGGGAGAAAAGAGATATGCGATATGCAATGCTCCGTGCAGCGGTTCTGTTGATGGGGTTGAGTTACGCGGTCACAGGGGTAGGACAAACGCAGGCAGCACGAACAAAAGCGACCGTCCCCGCGGGAACGCAGATCTTGATCCGCATGGTAAATTCCGTGGATTCAAGCAAACAACAGGTGGGATATCGCTTTACAGCCAATCTCGAAACAAATCTGCAGGCGGATGACGTCATAGTGGCGCCAAGAGGTTCGACTGTTTATGGCCGGCTTGCCAATGCTAAATCGGCGGGCAACATGTCGGGCGGAGGCGAGCTGACGCTGGAACTGACAGAGATCGTTATCAACGGCACAGCATATCCGCTCCTGACCAGTACTTACAAAGTGGCCTCACAAGGTCAGGGTAGTAATACCGCTAAGAAAGTCGTCGGCGGCACGGGACTCGGCGCGCTCATTGGCGGAATCGCGGGCGGGGGAAAGGGCGCTGCAATCGGCGCGGGAGTAGGCGCTGCAGCAGGTACTACGGCATCTGCAGCTACCAAAGGCAAGCAGGTATCTGTGCCCAGCGAGTCTTTGCTCGAATTTCGTCTCCAACAACCAGTCAGCCTTCCGGTGGCGCGCTCGACCGCGGCTCTCCTTGGCCATGATCTTCGGCTCATCGCGGCCCTTTGGAGCCCGCCAATTCTGAGCATCGTCGCAAACTAGATCAGCCTTCAACGAGAAGAGCATCGGTGAACCGGACTCTGGCATGTATTCTTCCGCCTTCCAGATCGCAGGCTGTCGCCATAACAAATCGAACGGCGGTGAGTGTCATGCGCGTGCGGGCCGCGTCTTCGCTGTGGTTTTCTGTTGTTGGCTGCTCGCGTCAGCACCATCAGCTTTGGCCCAGTTGCCGGGGAGTAATAGTGGGCCGGTGTCCCAACGCCCAACCCTCGGGTTGGTGCTGGAAGGTGGAGGAGCACTGGGCTTAGCACATGTGGGCGTAATCCAGTGGATGGAGGAACATCGCATCCCAGTGAACTATATCGCCGGAACCAGCATGGGTGGGCTGGTGGGTGGAGTTTACGCCACTGGCCGAAACGCCGGACAGCTTTATGATGTCGTGAGGGACATTCAATGGAACCAGGCGATGAGCGGGCAAACCCCGTTCGACAAGCTTTCCTTTCGACGTAAGCAGGATGCGCGTGAATATCCCGCCACCGTGGAGCTCGGGCTGAAAAAAGGATTGCAGTTTCGTTCCGGGTTTAATTCCGGCCAGGAAGTCTCACTTATTCTCGACCGCATCGCTTTTCCATACTCCGATATCAGGAGCTTCGACGATCTGCCTATACCATTTGCCTGCGTGGCCACCGACCTGGTAACCAACAGCGAGCACGTCTTCCGTGGCGGTCCTCTGGATCTCGCATTACGGTCGACCATGTCACTGCCGGGGATTTTCACGCCCGTGCGTTCCGGAGGACACATATACGTCGATGGTGGATTGCTGAACAACTTTCCAGTCAGCGTCGCCAAGGCGATGGGGGCGCGGTATGTGCTCGGTATTCACCTGGAAACCGCGCCTCTGAATCCCGACGCGCCGCTCTCGAGCTTCGCGGTTCTGGGACGGTCCATCGAGGCAGTCGTTGCGGCCAGTGAACGGCGCGCCATGGAAGATGCCGATCTGGTGGTGACGGTGAACCTGCGGAAGTACACCTCAATGGACTTCAGCGCGGAAGACGAGATCATCAAGGCGGGCTATGCCGCGGCAGCCGCAAATGCAGCGAAATTGTTATTCCTATCGGTCGACGATGCGACATGGCAGCAGTATCTGTCGGAGCGCGAGGCGCGGCGCAGGGAGCCGAACGTCCCGCAGTTTGTCACAGTGACCGGTGTACCTCCGGAGATCGCGGATCCCGTCGCCAAAGATCTCTCGCGGCTGGTCGATAAGCCTGTTGATACTGCAAAGTTGGACGACGATATTCGGGAATTGACTGGGACAGGAACGTTTTCGGTTGTGAACTACTCGATGATCGAAAAGAATGGCGAGCCCGGTTTGCAACTACAGGCAGAAGAGAAAGGCTACTCACAGGCAATCGTGCAGCCGCTGATAAGCATTGATGGCGCCAGCTACGACAATGTGTTCTTCAGCATCGGCGGTCGAATTACGTCCCTGAACTTTGGTGGATTCCGCCGCGAGCTGCGCACGGACGTCATCTTTGGCTCCCAGTACGGAATCGGCAGCGAGTATTATCGGCCGTTCACCGCGACGAGTGACTGGTTTGTCGCCCCGCGAGCAATGTACAACAACGCACAATTCCCGCTATTCAGCGGCAACGACTTTCTTGCGCTCTACCGGAAGCGTGTGGCGCTCGGTGGGCTGGACCTGGGTTATGCTTTTGGAAAGACCGGCGAGCTGCGCTTTGGGTATGAAGGTGGATATGAGCAGTTGAAACCACAGATCGGGAAAACCAGCGAGTTGCCAACGGTTGCCGGGCCGGCGGGTGACGTCAGGTTGCAATACATCCTGGACACCTTGGACCAGCCAGTGGTTCCTCGGAGCGGAGAGAGCGTTCGTTTTTATACTAAGTACTTCAATGAAAATCCCGGAGCGCCACACGGTTTCCCGCTATCGGAGCTGCAACTCCAGAACTTTTTCCAGTGGAGCGATCGGACTTCGGTGTTTCTGAATGCTTACGGAGGAACCAGCTACAACTACAAGACAGGTATACCGGCGTTCGGCCTTGGCGGCGTATCCCGGTTCGTGGCTTTCGGCACCAATGAACTGCTGACCGACCAGTACTTCCTGTTTCAGACTGGGTACATTAGAAAATTGAAAAGCCTACCCCCGCTCTTGGGCAGCACGATTGATGCCCTCGGCATTTTCGAAATTGGCAAGGCTTATCAGACGCCCTTCAAGCTTCCAGGAGATGTGGGCGGAGCGCTGATTGTGAACACAATATTCGGGCCGGTCGAAATCGGGGGCGCTGTCGGCGATTACGGCCACGCCAAATTCTTCTTCCAGGTTGGGAGAATTTTCTGAAACCACTGCAGCCATAAACTAAAGGAACTAGCACTTTTCCCAGTGGCGAGGCACTACAACCATAAATTCGACTGGGGGTCGATGGATGTATGTCAGGCTGGCGCATTGAGCAATGAAGCTCAAGAAGTCGAAAGCCGTCTGGGGATGTGACAGTTATGAACCATTTTCGTCGGAGGAAATTTAAATCTATGTACTCATTCCGTTGGAATGTTGGCATCGCCGCTCTTCTCTTTGCAGTCTGCACAGGATCGCTGGCTTCAGCCCAGCAGGACGCATCTTCATCGGCATCGGCTGCACCTGCGTGGTCACCTGCGCAGAACATCGGGATGTTTGCGTTTCCAAAGAATGGTCAAACCGCAGACCAACAACTGAAGGATGAGAGCGACTGTTACGGGATGGCCAAGCAGCGCACCGGACTTGATCCTCAGAAGCCCGCTCCCGCCGGACCAACCGCCGAACAGGTACAGGCCGCCCAAAAGCAGGCCGCTGAGAATGCGGATCAGGTGAAGGGAGCGAGGGTTGCAGGGGCAGCTCGGGGCGCTGCTGGAGGAGCGGCGATTGGCGCTATTGGGGGCAGTGCCGGCAAAGGCGCTGGCGCTGGCGCCGTCGCGGGGACGATGAGGGGTGGGGCAGCGCAACGTTCAGCAAATGCTCAATCACAGCAAAAAGCTGCCGCACAGGCTAAAGCGAATCTGCAGAAGGAACACGAACAAGAGTTGCTGGCGCACAAGGAAGGACTAGACACTTTCCAGCGCGCGTTTGCGGCGTGCATGGACGCGCGGGGCTATTCGGTGAAGTAGGGCCGTGCGAATTATTCACTGTATGAATGACCAAAAATCCTGAACAAGGCAACCTGCGTGTCTTCCGTGCTGTTAAATTGCTGCTTCGAAAGTTGGATGTTCGCGATTAAGAGAGTTGAATGAAAGGAGACTATTACGTGAAAAGGATAGGCATGCTGATCTTAGGAGTGGCTCTCATCATCTCGCCGGTCTTGTGCCAAGAGGAAAAAACGAAACCGGAGGCGTATAGCGGTACAGCGGTAGGTACAGGGGGTGGAGTGGGAGCCAAGTCAACTGGCTTCGACTTCCTGGTTAATCGCTACACCAGTGATGAAGAAGTCGACCAGCTAGCGACGCTGCTGAAGGAGAAGGGTCCGGACGCACTCCGCGGAACAATGGAAAAACTTGATGTAGGGCGAATCAGCCCAACAGGCAGCGTAGGAAACTCGATTGCCGTCGCCCGGAAACGGCAAGTTGGTTCAGACACGATAATAACGGTTGTCACTGCTCGCGTTATGCCGTTTGTCGAGCTGTATCGTGGCGGGCGAACCAAGGACTATCCCTTTGCATTCCTACAAGTGACGTTGAACGACAAGGGTGAGGGAAACGGCCAAATCATGGTTGCGGCCAAGATTCGGTTCGATAAGAAGAAGGGGCACTACGAGATCGAGAGCTATGGGAATCAGTACATCAAAGCCGTAAACGTCCGTCCGAGATCATAGCAATGAAGCGAACGGTTTGGGAGATTTGAAAGATAATGCCTCGGAGGACTAATGTCCCTGCCGGCGGAGGCAGATGGTCGGAGAAAGATAACCGCGATACTCGCACGTGGCCTGGTCTCGTTGGTCGTACTCCTGCTCACCTTGTGGGCGACAGCGGCCTTGTACTTCGACCTGCCACAAGCATCGTGGAGGCTTCGGGTCTCGCTGATTTACGTAATTCTCGTCCTTTTCATGATGTGGACCTTTCGTTCCCGCTGGCTTGGGCCAGCGGTGAGCATTGTCGCATTCGCTTGCGTATTAACGTGGTGGTTATCCCTGCGGCCATCCAACGAACGGGACTGGCAGCCTGACGTAGCCCAAACTGCCTGGGCAGAAGTCAACGGCAACCAGGTTACGATCCACAATTTCCGCAACTGCGATTACCGCACTGAGACCGACTACACACCCAATTGGGAAACAAGGACGGTCAATCTTTCCCAGTTGCGCGGCCTGGACGTGTTCATCACCTATTGGGGTTCCCCCTGGATCGCGCATCCCATCGTCAGCTTCGACTTCGGCGACCAAGGGCATGTGGCCATGTCAGTAGAGACGCGGAAGGAGGTGGGAGAAACTTATTCGGCCATCCGTGGTTTCTTCCGCTATTACGAGTTGATCTATACGATCAGTGACGAGCGCGACGTGGTTCGCCTGCGTACGAATTATCGGAAAGGAGAGGACGTTTATCTTTATCACATACGAGCTACGCCGGAGCAGGCACGGACTGTTTTTCTGGATTACCTAAGCAGAGCCAACCGGATGCGCGACCACCCCGAGTGGTACAACGCCCTTACGAATAACTGCACCACTAACATCGCCTCTCATGTGGCTCAGACTAGACCAGGAAAGGCAGTGAGGTGGGACTGGCGCATCCTGCTCAACGGCAAGGCCGACGAGATGATGTACGAGCGCGGGAATCTGGCTGGCAATTTGCCGTTCGATGAGCTAAAGCGAAGCGCCCACATCAACCCGTCAGCTCAGGCAGCTGACGATGCCACCGCTTTCTCTGAGCTCATCCGCCAGGGGCGGCCCGGATTCGCGCAAGCGGACGAGAGCGAAGAAGAGTGATCCTGAGATGAGCTCAATGTTCATGGGTGATTTGGCAAATGGTAGGAGGGCGCGGAGCATCCCATCTCATGCCAGGAGAAGACTGCGACTTGCCGCATCGTTGCAGGTGCAGTGCCTGCTTGTATTGGCTTTTTCCCAGCCAATCTTTGCTCAGAAGATTTCAGTCGATTACGACAAGAAGGTTAACTTCTCCCGCTTTAAGACGTATGCCTGGGCAACTGGGACACCGGTCCCCAACCCGCCTTTGGACCTCTACATTATCGGAGCAATTGACCTGAATCTCCAACGGAAAGGATTTTCCAGAGTTGGGACCGAAGACGCCGATTTGGTGATCACGTATCACGCGGCTTCGAGTACGGAGCTAAACATAAGCGGTATTGGCAATCCCACGCTGTCGACGACAAAGGGATACAACTCGATAGATACAACAGTCTGGTCGATCCCACCCACGGTGGGCTCTGTGGCCAGGCAGGTAAGAAAGGGATCCTTGGCCGTAGAGATGTTTGACCGGCAGAAAAAGGAACTGGTATGGGCCGCCCAAGCCAAAGGTACCATCAAGGAAACCCGGAAAGAGAGATTGGACCAACTGGATAAAGCTCTGACCGGGATGATTGACCAGTATCCGCCTAAAGGAAAGTAGAATGTGTTTCTATAATTCAGACGAAACCACAGGTCGGATTCACCGAACCGGCATGGATATTTGCCCCTGCTGTCCCGCGTTGCATCGTGCTTGACTCGTGGCACCGTGCTTGCCGGTGCGCGCGACGTGATGGGAAAGGCTTTTCAACATTGTATGGAGGAAACGTTATGAAAAACTCTTGGTTGGGAGTAGGTCTGCTTGTTTCCGCGATTTCGTTGCCGGCCTTCGGGCAAAAGAAAGAGCAGGATCGAGTCGAAAATGCTGGAAAGGTTATGCAAGAAATTGTGAATATCCCCGACAATATTCCACAGGATGTCCTCGACAAGGCGGATTGTGTAGTCGTTTTACCTTCCGTGCTCAAGTTTGCCATCGGTATTGGCGGGAGTTACGGCCGGGGGGTAATGACCTGCCGCGGCGGCAAGGATTTCGAAGGTCGTTGGGGTGCGCCAACAATGATTGCACTCGAGGGTGGCAGCTTTGGCTTGCAGTTGGGTGGGCAGGCGACCGACTTCGTACTGCTGCTGATGAGCCCACGGTCAGCCGAGAATATCCTCTCCAGTAAGGTCAAGTTGGGGGGTGATGCCTCCGCTGCCGCGGGTCCGGTGGGGCGGAATGCTTCCGCGGAAACCGACGTAACACTGCGCGCCGAGATCCTCTCGTATTCTCGTGCTCGGGGATTGTTCGCTGGAATCTCTCTCGCTGGCTCCACCCTTCGCGCGGACAATGACGCAAATAAGAGTCTGTACGGAAAACAGGTGAGCGCGCAAGACATCGTGTTCAACCGCGCGGTGGCTGCGCCTCCGTCGGCTGAGTTGTTGCTGGCTACGCTCAATAAGAAGTCTCCAAAGAACAAATCGAATGTTGGTAAAGGTTAATTACCAAGCGGTGCCTGGCGGCGGGCACGGCGGCCTTCGACATGGTGAGCAGCCATCAAGAGTTGACGCTGTGGGTTCCCTGAAGATCCGCTTTGTTGTGGACGGCAATGAAAGCAGACGTACAACGCGGACCAACCCGTGGAGAATCCGCCGCACTCAGTGAATTCAGAAGCCACAATCTCATGGATGAGTTTCGTATTTCAACGGTCTTAGCTTGCATGCGCAGGTCTGCGCAGCGAGGTTCACGCGATGGATTGTCGATTAAGCTCCGACAGGACAAATGGCTTTCAGGGAGCGGCAATCCGTCCGATGTTGTGAGCTATTACGGAGACCGGAGTGACACGTGATTTCTGCCAGCTCGCGTAGCTTGCCGTGGCGCAATTTATCCATTGGCCCGGGGTTGTGCCTGACATTCGTCGTGGCGGTTCCGATCGGACCGGCGCAGACGAAAGACGGTCAGGCGAGCGCGGGGGCAGCACAGAAACTGCCCGAAACAGGAAAGGCACTACGATCGAACGTTCAGTCGGGTCGCTTGGACGACTTGCGCTGGCCAGACTTCTCTGACTATCGCGCCGATGTTGACAACCTCTATCGTCCTTCGGGATATGCGTTGACGTGGATTCAGGGGGACGCTCCGACCAAGCGCGCACGAGAGATGGTTGAGATACTCCAGAGGGCCGACGCAGAAGGTCTCAATCCGGAAGACTACGACGGGCCGCGGTGGGCGGAGCGGTTCGCTCACCTGGAAGGCTCGCACAACCCCGACGGCACAGGTCGATTCGATGTTGCCCTGACGGTGTGCACGATGCGCTACATCTCCGATGTGCGTATCGGCAGGATCAACCCGAAGCACTTCCAATTCGGCCTGGACGTCGAACACAAGAAACTCAACCTGCCGAGCTTCCTCCGGGAACTCGGTTCCGAGTAGGGTGGCCTCGAGGCACGGCTCTCAAGCATCGAGCCTCCGTTCGTGCAATACAAGGCGACTCGCCAAGCCTTGCTGAGGTACATGGAGTTGGCAAAAGAAGATGATGGCGAAAAGTTGCCACAGCCACCGGGCATCCTGTTCACGGGAGGTCCGTACGAAGGCATTTTGCGGCTTTCAAGCCGGCTGCGCCTGATCGGTGATTTGGCGCAGGATGCAGTCATCCCGGCCGACTCAAAAGTGTATCAGGGGTCGCTGGTCGACGCGGTCAAGCGATTTCAAGAACGCCACGGCCTCTCCCCCAACGGATACCTGACTTTAGACACAGTCGAGCAACTTAACGTTCCCTTGCGCTCCCGCGTGGAGCATTGCGACTGACCCTCGAACGATACCGCTGGTTGCGCTACAGCTTCACGCTGCCTCCTGTGGTAGTCAACTTTCCCGAATACCCCTTGAGAGCCTTCGATCGGGATGGTCGGGTTGGGCTAGCCATGAATGTCAATGTAGGAGATGCTACGATTTCCAGACTCCAGTCTTCGAGAACAGTATCCGCTACCTGGTCTTTCGCCCGTTTTGGAATGTACCGCCCAGGATTCTCCGCAACGAAGTCATTCCGGATATTGAAGAGGATCGCAGTTACATCGTTGACAACGGCATGGAGGTGACCACTCCGGCCGGCCAGGTGGTCACTTCCGGCCTCATCAGCGATAGTGTGCTCCAACAACTCCGTGCCGGCAAGCTGACAGTGCGGGAAAAACCCGGGCCGGAAAACGCTCTGGGCCTGGTCAAGATCATCTTTCCCGACGAGCATCACGTTTACTTGCACGATTCGCCGGAGAGCGTCGATATGTTTTCGGAGGAACATCGAGCACTCAGCCACGGTTGCATTCACCTGCAAGAACCGGCGGAACTTGCTGCCTGGCTCCTCAAGGACAAGGTCGCAATGGCACCTGGAACGGGTGGAACATGCGATGCACGAGGGACGGGATAACTTCACGGTGAATCTGACAAAGCCAGTGCCCATCCTGATCGTTTACGGAACTGCGATTGTCGAAGAAGATGGTAAAGTGCACTTCTATCGAGATATCTATGACCACGATGCGGTGCTAGAGACCGCACTGGCAAAAGGCTATCCCTATCCAAACTGAGGGAGGATTCACGGCTTGATTTCAATGGGACTCCCGTCCGGCACCGCGCGAAAGATCTCGTCAATCTCTGAATCGGTTACCGCGATGCAACCATCGGTCCAGTCCTGGTATGTCTGGTGTGGGGGTGGTTCGTACCCATTCGGCAATCCGTGCAGGAAAATATCACCCTCAGGCGAAACTCCAAGTCCCCGCGCCCGCGCTCGATCATCTGCGTTCGGATAGGAGATGTGAATCGAGCGGTGAAACTGGCTCCGCTCATTATGCCGATCGAGCAGGTAGTTGCCTTCCGGAGTCTTGTGATCTCCCTGGCGGGTTTTTTCGCCCAAGGGGATCTGTTCCCAAAGCAATGCGATAGGTTTTCAGCACCTTGTTGCTGTTCATCAGCATGAGCTTGCGCTCACTTTTCAGCACGATCACCTTGTCAGCGACGGCGGAAGAGGGAAGAGGGACATCGGCCGCTGCTACGAGGCGAACTCCGTCCAACCCACACAATAGAACCAGCACCATCCCCTTCGGCATCATGCTGGATATTTTAACGAAAGCCTTGCACGAAAGGGCGGCCACAGTGGCGACCTGAATCTCCAACACAAAGGACTCTCCAGAGTTGGAGTTGAACCAGCAGACTTTGCCTGGGATCGCCGCAATCCAGACGGCGCCACGTGCCGTGTTGCATGCACGGCAGGCACAAGAAGTGTGCGACAAAATTTTGGAACTTTGCGGGCAGAGTGTTGCTTCGTTCGAGGCAGGACCGCTGCAACGGCCTGTTCTATAAAAGGGGTTGTCAAGAACATTTTTCTCCCTCCACCGGGGGCGCGGTATAGTTCGCGTCATCCAGCCCTCTCGCCATTGGAAGGCGCTGGTCTGGTGTCATGCCCTAGGTTTGGGTTGTTCCATCTCAGCAGCTGCATCTTCTTTAGTAGTGACGACGCCGATCAGTTTTGAAACTGAGCAAGCCCTGCGGTTGTACGGTGTCAACCATGGATCTAT
This sequence comes from Terriglobales bacterium, assembly GCA_035567135.1. GTDB lineage: Bacteria > Acidobacteriota > Terriglobia > Terriglobales > Acidobacteriaceae > JABDBE01. The sequence goes on along the minus strand of DATMQI010000232.1, from coordinate 256,783 downwards.
CTGAGGCTCGTGGCCTGGTGCTTTTTCGGGTTGTCCGAGGGGGCATAGGGATTACACAGAGACTGGGTGCCACCGGCACCGTGTCGTCTACAGGCCATTGTCATACTCACCCTCGAACCCGAGCGTCTCAAGAACCGACTGGCCACCACCCGAGAAGATCACCGGAGATGGAAGGGCTCTTCACCCGAGACGCTCAAGCTGCTTGCGACTTTAGTTTTTCGGCGTCGAAGTTTTCTCCCTTCTTCCAAAGTGTCAGCGTAATGGCGGCAATCTTGCGTGCCAGCGTGAGCCGCGCCATGGTCGGCTTTATGCCTTTGGCCAGCGCAGCTTGGTAGAAGTTCCGGAAGGGTCCAGGACGCACACTAGCCATGGTAGCCGCACCTTTGAATAGACCTTTCAGATCATGGTTGTGATCTTTGTTCAGACCCCGAATGCAAAGCAGTTTTTTCGAGCGTCGCACTTGACCTTCGACAAAACGGTATTCCGCGCTGGTGCGGGTTTCCAAGGCCAGTCCACTATAGGCCCAGAGTTGCCGCTTGGTGCGGAAACGATGCGGAGTCTGAATCAGAGCTACCGCCAGTGCCACTCGAATCGGTCCGAGATACGGAATCTGTCGCAGCTTGGCGGTGATCGCATGCTTGCGACTTTCTGCTAACAGTTCGCGGCGGGCTTGCTGCCGCAAGTGTTGCAACATGTCCAGTTGCTCATAAAGTCGTTCGGCGCGAAGCCGCACCCCGGCTTCGCGGATCTTGGCCAGCCACTGAGTTCGATGCCGAGGGTAATAAACGTCTGTGCCCCCACAGGGAATCGCCCAGCTGCGGTACACCGCTTTCAGCCGATTCATCACCCGCGACAGATCCTTGACGATGGTCAGATAACTCCGCGATAGTTCGCGCAGCATGCGCACGCCGATCTCGCCGTGGTAGACCGGTTTGAGTTGGTTGCCATGTAACAACTCGGCCAGCTTGCGCGCATCGATGCGATCACTCTTGTTCCCGTCGTTGAGCAGCGCGTTCTTCCGCGGATTGCACACCACCAGTTTGTCGACGCGGGAGTGCAGCAGATCGTACAGCCAGGCGGACCAGGTTCCTTCTTCGAAGATCACCGACATGGTTCCACGTAAGCCCGCAAAGAATTGAAGAATGGTCGCAGCTTTCGTCTCCAGGATGGATTCCATGACCCACTTGCCCGTCGAATCCATCACTGCGACCACGATGGTTGCTTGATGAACGTCCAGCCCAATATACTTTTCATCGTTCACGAGGGTGCTCCTCTCGTAGGTGATGATGCGAACGATCACAACCTACTCCAAAACGGCGCCCTTTTATAATGCGATTACGTCAGCTACGATTTTTGTAAGCTGACCCGCCCCCTATTCGTTTGGGCGCGACGATGATGGATGACCAGAAACGGCTGACTGTAGCTCGATTGGACTACGAACTCAGTTGGAGGACCTTCGAGGCGGCAAAGGCGATCCGGGAAGACGAAGCTTGAGACGCGAGCCTAACGCGCCTTGATATTTAACCTTTGCCTGGCGCATGTACGAGGCTTTTGCTTAGCACCACGCCCAGTTCGCGTGAGGCTGAGCATTGCTCCGGAGCAAGTACGAGATTGCCTTTGAGCAACGACTGAACTGTTTTGCGTGTGCAATTCTTCCTGGTCAATCAGTTCAGCACCACATAGCGTTGCCGGGCGAGAATGCCGCTCGGCAGAGTCTGGAATACTTCGCCACTTATTTGCTTGCCGAATGCCTTCGAGCCCGCGTACCGGCGCGGACTTCAGCGGCAGCGCGGTATTTGGTTTGACAGCACAGTCGTGGGGTGACAGGATTCAGCCAGTTCGAGTCAATCATTCCCGTCACCCGTGGGTCTCTGACGTGATGAGCGATTTTCAAAGACCCTAATTAATTTCAAAATGGAGAATGCACAGTGAACAAAACGTTTGTAATTTGTTTTGCCTTGCTTGTACTGGGCAGCATGACTGTCTTGGCTCAGGACAACAAATCAGGAATCATCCACATCAACGGCGGCGCAACCACTGTTGTCATGAGGCCATCAGCACAGCAACTGGCACACACGAAGGGCATCGACGCGCCTACCAATCCTTTTTACAACAACATCGGTACCGGCGGTTATCAGCCATACGTTGGCTATGCCGTTTGCGACGGCCTCAGCAGCTGCGGCGCGGAATGGACACCTGCCAATCAGATCACGTCTTTGAAGACGGGCACTACTAAGAAAATCAGCTTGGGTCTCGGTTTCGTGCAGGGCAAAAACCGCTCTCTCGTTATCCTCACCAAAGACTGCAAGAATATGCCATGCACTAATCCGGATGGCGCTCCTAACGGGAAGCGTTTATGTCAGGGAACGGTGAAGAACATGCCCATTTTCTCCGACACCAATACGCAGGTTGTGTCGTTCAAGTGCTCGACGAAACTGACCAAGGGGAAAAACTACTGGGTCCTTATCCAGCCGCCAGCGAAATCCGACCTAGCCTGGAATTTCTCTAACTCAGCCCAGGCAGGTATCATGCTAGGCGATAACGACAGTTGGGGCACCTATCAAAGCCAACAACCTACCGGCGCACTGACAATTCAATAGTCCGCCTGTCAGAGACTGGCTGCCACTGCAGGCTGTCGCCGGCGGGCAGATCGACTCGAACACAGATCGGCATCATGGATTTTGTACAGTAGGCCCCGATAGCTGATGCCGAGTGCATGCGCCGCCTGTTTGCGGTTCCAGCGATTAGCTTGCAGAGCCTTCAGGATGACCTTGTGCTCCAATTCGCGAGTAATCTTTCGGGTCAGCTTCTTCAACGAAATGGGGCCATCCAGATTGATTTCGGGATTCAACAATTCCTGCTCGCCGCGTGCCACCAGTTCGTCGCTGATTCCGTCTTCACTGCCCTGGATCACATAGCGCTGGATCAGGTTTTCCAATTCGCGGATGTTGCCCGGCCAATGATACCTCTGCAGCACGTCTAGCAACCCTCCGGATAGTGACCCGGCGCGGCAATTATGCTTGAGGTTGTGACGTTCGAGGAAATAGCGCACTAAGTCTTCAATATCGTCACGCCTCTCCCGCAACGGCGGCAGTCGCAAATTCACCACGTTGATGCGGTAGAACAAATCCTGACGGAAGGTTCCGTTTTCAATTTCCACTTGCAGTCGACGGCTGGTGCCGGAGACGATGCGCAACTGCGCTTTGCTGTCTTGTTGCCCGTCGATGCGGCAGAGTTGCCCATCCTCGAACAACCGCAACAACTTCGACTGCATAGCCAGGTCGAGTTCGGAGATCTCGTCCAGAAACAGGGTGCCGCGATGGGTTGTTTCAACTCGGCCTGATTTGCCGTAGTCTCCGGGGAATACACCTTGTTCATAGCCGAACAGGTTACTCTCCAGCGGAGTTCCCAGGATAGCGTGGCAGTTCACACGGACGAACGGTCCGGTCTTCCATGGCGAGAGATTATGAATGGCGCGGGCGACGATATTCTTGCCGGTGCCGCTTTCGCCTTGAATCAAGATTGGCACGCTGGTGCCCGCCACTCTGCACAGGCTGGTGCGTAGCGCCTGCATGGCCGCCGACTTACCGAACACAGTCGGCTCGGAAACCCAATCATCCAAACGCGGGAACTGGCGAATTTCCGGGGACATTTATCTCTTTTTAAACTTTCTCAGCGTCGCAATGCCGGCAAGTCGTTAACCGTCTTAAGAGCCGCTGGGTAGCAGGTTTTTCAGATTATGTGGGCAAGGTGCCAGGCGCCATACCAGATCCAAGCACCCACTACCGCCCAAAAGAAGGGCCAAGGATTGAGTTCTAAGTCCGCCGTCAAGGCCCGGGGGCGACTATTCTCCAAGCTGCGTATTGTTTGTCCCAACGTTTGCACTTTTGAAGCGGTACTGAACTGATTTACCAAGGAAACCCCCGGCGATTCGGCCATAAAGGTCTGAAGGCGACAGCCCAAGACCCTCGCTGGGGCGAGTGCCTCCGAACCCGATGTCGGCCCTTGCTGTATCAGGGAGGGCGGAGAAGCTTCCCTGGTTGCAAGCGAGCGATGCAGTCTTTTCGAAACCTGCCACTTGCCGACAATCGCGGACCGTCTGTATAAATGTGCAGAGCGGTCGCCTATATCCTGGTTGTCGCATGGCTAACAGAGAATTCCACAGCAGAGCGGCTTAGTCGTTGCGCAAGGACAAACGCATACTTGCTTCAGAGCAATGAAAGCGGATTCGAGTGAGGAAGAAGATCCAAAGTAGAGTGGTCAGGCTGCATGTAACGACAGTCGTTCCGGCAAGCGGAGCAGAATTTTGCCACGGCTTTTGAGTATCGCGCCGTTCCGTTGCCACTCGCTCAGGAGGCGGCTCGCCGTGAACACGGTCACGTTGGCTTCGTTAGCCAAGTCCTCATTTGTAACTTCAAGTTGAATCCCCCCTGGAGCTTCGTGGCCAATGCCGTTGGCCAAGTTGACCAAGACTCGAGCAAGTCTTTCTCGAGCGGTGTTGGAAACTAACGCAGTGTGGGTGGCAACATAGTAGGTGAAATAGTCCCAGGCGATGGACAACGCGTTCTCGCGCAACCTCGGATACCGTGCCGCAAGGCTCCTGATTGTCGTGCGGTCCCAGACCAGCATCTGGCTATCCTTTACTGTTTCCACATTGACGAGGTATGAGAGAGGTTGCGCCAGCAGCGCACCACCACCAAAAATATCTCCCGGCCGAAGCCAAAGGAATAGAATCTTTCGTCCGTCTTCCGTGATGTAGAAGTATCTGGCTCGGCCGCTGGTCAGCAGAAACAGACGGCTGGCAGGCTCTCCCTGGTTCTGTACTACAGAATTAGCCAGCAACCGACGTTGGGAGGCAGTTGGCAAGATCGATTCGAGCTCTGGCTTCTCCAATCCCTGCAAGAATCGTGATTTCAATCCGAGCACTGCGGCCAAAGATATTGTGAGGCCCATGGCGTTTTCCCTCAATGCTTGCCCGCATTTCGCAGGTGCTACCGACTGGCTGGCATCTTAGCAGGGTTCCCTTGCATCGCCTAGTTATCACTCGCGTCGTGATCCCCGGGCTAACTACACAGCTCAAGCGCATAATTTTTTCTTAAAGGAAACAATGTATAAAACTCTGGATATGCAGGATTGACTTGCAGTGTTCAAAGACTGGTTCAAAGTAAGGACGAGGTTGCCCTGGCGCAACGACTGTTTTCCTCTCGCATGTAATGATCCTTCAGCAATAACGACGGCCTCGTGCAACGTCCCGGGCGAGTCAGCAAGTATCGCCAGTCAATGTACACCTTAGGAAGCCGCCGGTGAGGTTGTGGGAGTTCTACGTCGTCAACGGACGACGATCAGCTCTTCTCATGTCAGGGTTGTGCGCGTCCTCGGTACCGGGGCTGTGACGTGGCGTGGGCAGTCGGATTTGAGATGACCATTACGAAATAATCTATCAAAGGTTTATGAACGGAGCAGAAAAAATGAAGTTTCCACTGAAGGCACTTCTCGCATTTGCGATGTTAGCCACCATGGCATTGTCTTTCGCCGGAATCCTTCCGGCACAGGATCAACCAACCAAAATAATCCCGACGTATACGGTCATAAATTATGCAGGTACCGATGTCGCGGCCTACCAGGCACTAGCTGCAGAAGGCCAGGCGATACCAACGTGGAATGGCAGTTTCCCCTATCACGGAATAAAGTATCCATTCACCATGATCGGCACGGACCCTGCTAAAGGTTCCGCGACCACCACTGTTCAGTTTGCTCACTCAGCTCTTCCATGCGGGCGCTGTGGCGCAGGTGCAGACCGGGGGCGTAGCATACTTGGCACATATTGGCGGATTTATCTTCGGGGCTGCCACTTCGCGTTTGTTCGAGAACTCGCGTCGAATCGCGTGAGCCTATCACTTCTTCTGTCGAAAGCCTAGCAGGCGTCGACCCAACTTCAAATTGGGTTTGAATCCCACTCTCCTTGTATTTCCAATAAACCGAGTGCGAGTCCGGCCCTCAAGTCAACTGCGCCATGCCCCTCAAGTCAACTGCGCAATGTAACCACCGGAAACAATCGGCATTACCAGCGACAATTCCACACCCGAACAAACCTCTGAGGAGGAACATCCCACCTCGAGAAGCCACTTAACTGACCAAATCCTCTGTGGCAATGTAGCCTCGACGTTCGAGGGATATATCTCCAGTTCGATGACCTTGGGATGAGTGTTATGTTCCGGAGCGCAGGGCTTCACCTTCTCACCTTCGCACGACTTGTTTAAGGTTGCAATTGGTTGCCGTTGAACATAGGCTCGTTGTCGGCATCGAGGGCTGCACTGTTTCTGCCAGGGCCGCTTCGGTCGAAATTGCTTTCCGCAATCTCGGCAACGCGCATCGTCTTGACTGGTTCCACTTATAGCATGCGTCACCTTGGCTCTCTGAGACAGGGATCTCCCGTTTTCGCGGAAGACAGAAAGAAAGGTGCGGGGTCCAGATTGTAGCTCAACCGGCGAACCCACCGCTTAGCGGTGATGGACCGCATGGATGGCGAGGTCTAGCGATGCCGTATTAGAGGCATTTCATCTTCCACCGGAGAAAAACAAAGCCGTCTGCCGTTGTTGACTGTTTCAGTTTGCTGATGTCTTTTTGGCCGGATCTATACTTGACCCTTGACTGCGAGCCTTCCCTGTTTTGGCAGTCCTGTTTTTTCATGCTCGGGTCGCAAATTGTTTTAGACCCTACGGGTTATAAACACTACGCCGGCGACCACCCTTGGTTTCAAGTGCAGATGCCCTGCCGGAATCCGCATGCAGTGCGCAATACCTCTTGCCCGCAAGCGCATGCGCTCCGCATCGCTTACCCCCTCGCTTTGTCCTTGACACTGCATCGCTAACCTACTCTTGTGAAATAACCGCATGTAGTGCTTCCGGTTGTTGCGCCGCGGCTCAGCCGTCGTTGGAGGCCCTGTGGGAACGAACCTCATGATCTACGACGTCCCACAAACCGTAAAACACATGCCGAACCTTTCTCTCTTTCTCTTGAAACCAGCCCATGATCCCAGCCCAGGACTGATCCGCCTTGTCCGTTTGCAGGTAACTTGGCAGTCTTCCGCAGACCTGTAAGTGGTCGTAGGTTTAGGTTGAACTAGGTCTGAAAAGGCTGCGCTCTACCGTTTTCTGCTCTTGAAATGTCGCGAGAGCAACGGACGGTCATTCGAGCGGGTGCGGTCAATCAAGACGCGCGAGCAGGCTCGGCAATACTTGGCGGAGGTCCAAACGAAGATCCGTCAACGCCGAGCTGCTGCACAAGTAGCACAGGGTTCAATGTAAGGCCGCCGGAACATCGGGGGCTTGCTTCACAATCTCGATTCCTCGCATCAGGCTGTTACTCGGCGGAGTGTTGGCGCCCACCATCCCCAATTGTGCTCAGGAAGCTGTCCCAAAATCCCCGCAAAGGGTTCGGGCCCTCTGGGCCAGTCTGCTGCCTCACTTTTCTGGCCGCGGCCACGGCGGGGCTTCCGCATCGCCTCTTGGTCTTGCGTGTTTGCGGCTCGCAGCCACATTCTGCCCCAACTCGTAGGTCGCATCGCTTTCCCAGCCAGTTCATCCAATTCAGCATGGGTAATGGGTTAGCGATTTCAGTTCTGGATCTTGTGGGCATGCGAGCAGGGGAGTCCGCCGGCAGCGCAATCGCCCGGTCGGTTGATCTAGCGCAACACGTGGAACAATGGGGATACAAGCGCTACTGGCTGGCAGAACACCATTCCATCTCCGGACTGGCTTGCTCCGCTACACCAGTCCTGATCGGGCATGTAGCAGGCGCGACGAAGACGATTCGTGTGGGAAGCGGCGGAGTGATGCTGCCGAATCATGCGCCGCTCGTGGTGGCGGAACAATTTGGGACGCTCGAGGCGCTGTATCCAGGACGAATCGATCTGGGTCTTGGACGCGCTCCTGGCGGCGACTTTCAGACGATGCGTGCGCTGCGGAGGGATTTGCAGCAAAGCAGCGAGGATTTTCCCGCTCTGTTAGAGGAACTGCGGACATACTTGGGACCGGAGAAACCGGGGCAAGCGGTCAAAGCGATTCCCGGGCAGGGGAGCAATGTACCGATTACATTGCTGGGGTCGAGTGGCTTCAGCGCGCAGCTGGCTGGGATGCTGGGCTTGCCATTCGCATTTGCGGCACACTTTGCTCCCGAGCATCTGCATGCAGCCGCGCAGCTCTACCGCGAGCAGTTTGAGCCAAGCGAGGTTCTGCAGAAGCCCTACCTGATGGTGGCGGTGCAGGTGATTGCGGCGGAGACGGATGTGGCTGCACAGCGGCTGTTCACGACCCCGCTGCAGCGCTTTCTGCGACTGATAAGAAACCAGCCAGTTGAGTTGTTGCCACCAGTCGATTCCATGGAGCCGCTGTGGCAGGACCACCAGGAGCGGGCGGCCGTGGAGAGCAGATTGCGTGCAGCGATTGTGGGATCCAATTCAACGGTGAAGACAGGGCTGGAAGAACTGGTCCGTGAAACGGACGCAGACGAGATCATCGTCGTGACCGATACTTATCGGCATGAGGATAGGCTGCAATCGTATCGGCGGGTGGCGGACGTTGCGCGAATGATCGAAGCGGAGCCAAGCGTGGCTGTTGGACACTGAGGGACTGGTCAACCTGTTCGTATCGGACGGTAGAATGAAATGAAATGGCTGTCTCAATCGAACTGCATAATACCGGCGATGCTACTACTACTGGGCCAGAAGTTCGAGCGCTGGTCGAGCATGCCCTGAGCGACAGACCGGGAGATTGGCGGGTGTCGATCGTTGGATCTCGCGAAAACGACAGTTGGGAAATGAGGGTCCTGGGACCGAACGGGTTTGAGCGGTCATTTACATTGGCGGGAAGCGCGGGTGAGCACCAGCCGTTGGTGATCGCGAACGTGCTTCTGAGGTTGCTGCCGGGGAAGGTGGCGCAGCAATGAAAGAGGAGCATGCACTCAACGAGGTGGTCATCACCGTTTTCGTGTTCTCCGAAGCTCAGTCAAGGTTTCTAGTGGCTCGAAACCCCTCGGCCCGAGGGCGAGGTCGACCCACGATGATTTGAATCGTGACCGTGGCGATCGGAAAAAGTTGTGTTCAGAATCGTGTTCAATTAACGGCAATAGTGCCACTCTACAGCGTACAAGACCCGCTGTATATCCTTGATTTTGCGTTGACCATTGGGGTTGACGCAAGCTTCACGCGCTTGCGGCCGTCCTTGATCCCGGCTCGCAGAAACAAAGTACGCAAATGCTGTTTCACGGTCCGGGGGCTGATGTTTAACTGCTGGGCGATTTCTTTGTTGCTGCAACCTTCCACTAGCAGGTGCAGAACCTGTTCATCGCGTTGCGTAATCTTGATGTCTCTGAGATCTAACATGGCGATTTCCTCTTTGCTTTTGGAACCTTCACTTGACTGGCAATGAATCGAAAGCAAGTGATTCGCCAAACTTTCGCCCTTACACACGGAGGGATAAAGACCTTTGAATGCTTGACTTTCGAAATGCTGGAGGGAAGTCCGTTCCGCTCGTGAGAGCCAATACGGGAGGAACGGTGCTGAAACGGGTCTGGTGCAGAAGCTGCGGGCCCGAATGGCTGCTGAGCCGCCGTCGGCGGTAGAGGTTGCGGCCCCCCCAACCACGGCTGGAAGTCTTGAAGGGGCGCGGCTTCAAGCCGCGCCGTACACCGTTTTCAAGAACGTACGGCACGGCTAGAAGGCCGGGCCCCTTCAAAACTTCCAATGCCGAGAGTTTGCCGCAAGTCGGGTGATCGTGGAGGTGTCCCGCTCCCACTCCCGAGGGCAGGATGCCCTCGAGACACCCGGCAAGATGCCGGCGCTACGCAATTAATTAAAAAGGAACCCAGGCGTGCAAAGCTATTCGTAGCGCAGGGCTACCAAGGGATCGACTCTGCTTGCGCGTTGCGCTGGGATATAGCAGGCGACGAACGCCACGAAAACCAGCAACATAGCCACCCCGGCAAACGTCAGCGGATCGGTCGCGTGGACACCATAGAGCAAGCTGGCCATTAGCCGAGTCAAGGCAAGCGACGACGCCAGACCCACCGCCACTCCGGCCACAGCGAGGACTCCGCCGCGCTCGAGGATGAGACGCAGGATATGCAATCTTTCCGCACCCAGAGCCATGCGGATGCCGATTTCATGGGTGCGCTGCCCGACCACATAGGAGATGACGCCATAAATGCCCACGCTGGCCAGCAGCAGGGCGAACCCGGCGAAAACGCCAAGCAAGATCATCGAAAACCGCTGCGCAGCCAGCGACTTCGAGATGATTTCGTCAAATGTCTGAACGCCGAAGACGAACTGTTGGCCGTTCATGGCGGTGACGGAGTTTCGAATCGAGTCGAGACTCGCTCGGTGTCCTTGATCAGAACGCAACACCACGTCCACACCGCCGGTAGCCTGATGCATGTCTTTATCGGCGATCTGCATGAAGGGACAGTAAAGTTGTGCGTGCAGGGTCTCTTTATCGTCGGTATCGAGCCCCCATTGTTTCACGTGCCCCACCACACCGACGATTTCTACCGCCTTGTCGACGCCTTTAAAGTTAATGTGTTTGCCAATCGGATCCTGGGATCCGAAATATTTCTCAGCGAAGCCTTCGTCGATAACCGCAACCAGGGAGGAGTGTTCGTTGTCCTGAGAAGTCAACAAGCGACCACGCTTCAAAGGAATTGTCATGGCTTGGAAGTAATCCGGTTCGATGGTGTAACGGAGGGTCCAATTCATGTCCTTGTCGTTCGTAGGCATGGCTTGCCCCTCAATCCAGAACAATTCTTCGTCATCTCCCTTCATCGGGATCGAACCAACCGACAAGGAAACCGCCCGAATGCCCGGAACAGAAGCGAGTTTGTCGTGGAGTTGGCGAAAAGTAGATCGAGCCGTGTCGGGACTCAGGTCGCTTACTGAAGCGGGAAGCGCGACACTGAGCGTGAGAACGTTATGCGGATCAAATCCTGGATTGACACTCCACAACCGAATTAAGCTGCGGATCATCAATCCCGCGCCTATCAGCAAAACGAGCGCCATCGCTATTTCGAGAATGACAAACATTCCTTGAATGCGATGGTGGCCGCCACTCACGCCGCGGCCCCCCTCCTTAAGGGTTTCTTGCAAGTTTGACTGCGCGGTTTTCAGCGCTGGGACCAGACCGAAGAGAATGCCGGCGAGAATTGAAATCGCACCTGTGAAGATCAGCACATGGGTGTCAATTCCGACTTCATGAGCGCGTGGCAGGGTAATGGGCAGCATCCCGAGCGCAGCCCTGGTTCCCCAGATAGCTAGAAGTATGCCAAGGCCCGCGCCACCAATTGCAAGGAGGATGCTCTCGGTGAGAAGTTGGCGGATAACGCGCCCCCGGCCGGCGCCGAGTGCGGCCCGGATCGCGAACTCCCGCCTTCGGCTAGTCGAACGCGCAAGCAGGAGATTGGCGACGTTCACGCAGGCGATCAGCAGCACAAAGCAGACCGCGGCCAGCAGCATGAGAAGAAAGGGCTGGATGTCTCCGATCATCTTCTGCTTGAGCGGCACCAGCGTGGCACCTTCTCCGGCGTCGGCTTGAGGAAAAGCCGAAGCCAGATTTTGCATCAGGGCATCCATGTCGGCGCGGGCTTGGGTCAGAGTAACGCCGGGCTTGAATCGGCCTATGCCTTTCATCCCCAAGGCATGGCTACGATCGCGGAAGTCGGGATAATCCCACTGGCCGATGGGAACGTACACCTCGCCGTCATCGCCGAAGTTTGGCAGGGTCAGGTGGAAACTGGCAGGGATCACTCCGATAATGGTGTAGCCCTCGCCATTCAAAACGATTCTTCTACCCAGTACGTCGGGCGATGACCCTAATTTTCGTTTCCAAAAACCGCTGCTCACGAGCACTACTCGGCCCGCCCCCAACTGGTCTTCTTGCGCGGTAAAGGTGCGGCCCATCAATGGATTCACACCCAGCACGGAGAAAAAGTCTGCGGACACCATCTTGCCCTGCACTTGTTCCGGTTGACCCGCGCCAGTGAGACTGAAGCTATCCGGACGATAGGCCGCTATTGCGGTGAACGCATGATTCTCCCGCTGCCAGTCAAGGAAGTTGGGATACGAGATGGAACCTTCCTGGAAATTCGGTTTGCTTTCGAACAGGCTAACCAACTTGTCAGCGTCTGGGAACGGCAGGGGGTTGAGGAGTACACCATTTACAATCGAGAAAACCGCGGTGTTCGCGCCAATGCCGAGAGCCAGGGTCAGCAAAGCTATCGCGGTGAAACCCGGATTCTTCCGCAGCATGCGGAATCCATAACGAACGTCTTCGATCAACGTTCCCATTGGCTCAATCCCCGAGCGAAGTTAATCTCTACCTGCGCGAAGCAACTTCCCTTCCCTTATTCAGTTCCTAAGCTTTTGATTTGACGGAGGAGACTGTCGGACGTGAGCCAAGGGTGTGTCCGCTGGCGAGATAGGATGTTCATAATCGGACAGACTTATGAATATGTCTGAATGGTTTTCAACATTACCTCGCTGTGGCGCCCGCACCGCGAGTCGATCGGCCGCGCTCACTAGATTGATCTCCGTCCGCATTCATGGTGCGCACCCTGCTGGCACTTCCCAACCGGGTTCAGGACACGTTAAGGTTGAGAGAAGTAAAGTGCCCTCAAACGCTAACGCGAAGGAGGTTGGCGGGTGCGCGTTCTGATCATCGAAGACGAACCGCGGCTGGCGGAAAATGTTGCTCGCAGTCTGCGCGAGAGTGCGGGTTACGCGGTCGACATTGCCCACGATGGTCAGGAGGGACTTTTTCTGGCGGAGTCCAGCGAATACGATGTCGTGCTGCTCGATCTGATGCTGCCTCAGATGGATGGAATGCAACTGCTCGGCCGTCTCCGGCAGGCTGGCCAGCGCACGCCGGTTCTAGTGGTGACTGCACGCGACGACAAGGAATCAGTAGTCGCGCTGCTGAATGCCGGGGCCGACGACTACCTGACCAAGCCTTTCGATCTCGGCGAGCTCCTGGCACGCACCAAAGCGCTGATCCGCCGCGGCAAGGGGCAGCCTTCCCCGGTCCTCTCGGTCGGCGATTTGGAGTTGAACACGGTGAACCGCAGCGTACGGCGCGGAGGAAGGCAGATTACGCTGACCGCGATGGAGTATCGCGTACTGGAATATTTGGCACACCGGCCCCAGGCTGTGGTTTCAAAGTCCGAACTGCTGGAGCATCTTTATGACTACAACTGGGAGAAGTTCAGCAACGTGATTGAAGTCTACATTTCAGGACTGCGGCGCAAACTCGATGACGGCTCTTCGCGGCAGTTGATTCACACGCTTCGCGGCCAAGGTTATATTTTGCAAGATGGAACGCATGCGGGATGAACCAAAGACCCAATTCCGTCATACGGCCGCTGACGGCGTCGGCTTCGTTCCTGCGCGGTTCGATCAAAGCGCGGCTGATCACCATCGTCGTACTTTCGCAAACTCTGCTGGCGGCGGGTCTTCTGTTTACGGGAATCTTCTACACTCACCAACGACTGCTTTCTACGCTCGACGCTGGGATGCAGGCTCGTGCCATGAGCGTGGCAGCGCTAGTGAGATATGCGGAAGACGCAAGTGGCAATGTGTATTTCGACGAGACTCTGATGCCCTCGTCGCTCGACCCCGCGCATCCGGATTTGTTTGCCGTATGGACGGAACGGTCGGGGCTTCTGACCCGCTCCGCAAATTGGCCCGCCGGCCTTGAGATTCCGTCTACCGGGCCTGATCATTGGAACTTCAAGTTCGCCCACGTGCATTACCGGGGCTTACGGGTTTTTCGCGTGCCTGTTCTCGATCGTGAGGAAGGCAAGACCTTCCAGCCGCAGTTACTGACAATCGTTTATGTGGCTCCGAAGATCCAACTGGACGCGCAGGTCAAGCAGGCAGGAATCTCTATCGCGCTATCGAGCTTGTTGCTGCTTGGAGCGACAGTTCTCCTTGCTCTCTGGGGGATTCGCCGCGGACTCTTGCCCCTGCAGGAGTTGGCGGCGCAGGCGGGTCTGGTATCGACGCACGATTGGGAGTTGCACGTGCCCGACGATGCTCAACAAATTAGAGAATTGCGCCCGCTGACGCAATCGATGACCACGATGCTGGCCCGGCTGCATCACTCCTTTGACCAGCAAAGAGAATTTCTGGGCAATGCGGCGCACGAATTAAAGACTCCCGTAGCTGTGCTGAAATCTACTTTGCAGTCATTGTTGCAACGGCCACGCGCGTCGGAGGAATATCGCGCCGGGCTTGAACATTCGCTGGAAGACCTGGAACGTCTGGAGCAACTCTTGCAATGGATGCTGCGCCTGGCACGTGCGGAACAATGGGCGCATGGAGCTTTGCGCCGCGATTTGCAAGTCATCGATGTGACTGCAACCTGTGAAGAGGCGGTGGAGCGAACCCGCCAGTTGGCCGAGAGTCGCAATGCGACGGTTCATCTTTCAAAGAACGGTCCCGTGCCGTTCCGCGCCGATCCCGAGGATTTGCAGCTGGTCTGGATCAATTTGCTGGAAAACGCCGTGCGCTACGGCCCCGAAGGCGGATCGGTGGAGGTTGCGGTTACTCGAGAAAACGCCGGCCCGGCGCGAATCATATTTGAAGACCATGGCGCGGGCATCCCTGCTGCTGATCTGCCCCACGTCTTCGAACGCTTTTATCGCGGAGATCCGTCCCGCACCCGAACCACCGGAGGTTTTGGCCTAGGCCTGGCAATCGCAAAAGCCTTAGTCGAAGCCTACGGAGGAACCATCACCGCTGACAGCACTCCCGGCAAAGGCACCCGCATGACGGTACAACTCCCGGTTGTAATGTAGCCGCTGCCGCCCGTCCTCGCCCGCGCGGCCGCGGCAAAGGTGTTGTCCCGCCGACAGCTCTCCGCAGTCGCTTCTATCTCGCGCCTGTTCAGCTTCGCTTAATCTTAAATCCAGGAATATCTAGCGGTAGTCCTCCCCGACGCGATTCGCGAAAGGGTACGGCCTTCGAGATTTTGAGCCGTACTCTTCCGCGTTCGCGGGCAACCGTGAAAAACGGGACTCATGCAAGCCCATGCGCGGTGACAAAATGGAAAGCTTGAATTCAAGAATAGACAGAAGTATGGCACGACTGAGAACAGCGCTGACGGCTCTGGCGCTGGGTGTGGCACTCGCGGCTTCCGGTCAGACTGCCCCAAATCAAGTGGTCCCGGGAACCGGCAATCAACAGAACGCCAACAGCGCCCCGAGCAACGCTCCGGTCACATTGACGCTGCAGGACGCGCTGGAGCGGGCGAAGAAGAACAATCCTGAATACCGGGCAGCGGTGACGGAATTCGGAGTAGCCAAGCAAGACCGGGTACAAAGCCGGGCAGCCCTGCTACCCAGCGTGAACTACAATGCGGCGTTTTTGTACACCGAAGGCAATGGCACTTCTTCCTCCAGGTTTATCGCGAACAACGGCGTGCATGAGTACATTAGCCAGGGCAATGTGCACGAGGATATTTCTTTGGCTAATTTCGCGGACTATCGCCGGGCTGCCGCCGCTGAGGCGGTAGCACGAGCACATGCGGAAATTGCGGCTCGCGGGCTGGTCGTGACCGTGGTGCAGACTTACTACGGTTTCGTGGTGGCGCAGCGAAAATATTCGACCGTGCAGCGAGCCACCGCCGAGGCGCAAAGGTTTCTCGATATAAGTCAGAAGCTCGAACACGGCGGAGAGGTCGCGCACTCCGACGTCATCAAGGCACAGATTCAGACTAACCAGCAGCAGCGAGATTTGCAGGAAGCGCAGTTGGAGATGAATCGCAGCCGTCTCGAGCTCGCCGTTCTTGTCTTCACCGACTTCAACGAAAACTTCTCCGTAGTGGATGACCTGCAAATGCCGGAGCCGTTGCCGTCTTTCCCGGAAGTTCAGGCTGCCGCTGCCAACAAGAATCCTGACTTGCGCGCTGCGGTCGCGGCATTGCAGCAGTCCAACTATGAGGTCAAGGCCGCCTGGAATGGTTTTCTGCCAACGCTCGGCCTTGATTACTTTTATGGCATTGATGCAAATCACTACGCCGTGTATCAGACCGATCCAACTACGGGACTACAAGTCCGTAATCTTGGTTACGCCGCGACGGCAACGTTGCAGTTGCCAATCTGGAATTGGGGCGCGAATCGCAGCAAAGTGAAGCAGGCGGATTTGCGCCGGCAGCAGGCACGAGTCGAGCTGAGTTTCGCGCAACGGCAGTTGCTCGCCAAGTTGCAGACGTTGTACAACGAGGCTGAGACGGCGCGTTCGGAATTGGAATCGCTGAACCAGTCGGCTGAACTGGCTGCGGAAAGCCTGCGCCTGACTACAATGCGCTATCAGGCGGGCGAATCCACGGTTCTCGAAGTCGTCGACGCGCAGAACACGCTGACCCTGTCCCGCAATGCCTTTAACGACGGCCAAGTACGCTTTCGCGTTTCTTTGGCAAACTTGCAAACACTGACGGGGACCTTATAGGAAATGGAGAATACGGCGGCATGGAGGGGGAATAAATTGAGTTCAGGGAGCACGGAACCCGGATGTCTGCGCAGGGGCGGGTTGCCTCACCCGCCCGGCCCGGCGAGGTCCGGTAGTCTCGCGCCTACTCCCCGGACGAGGCCGTCCGGGTCTACGTGGTCAATCGTGGCGCTCTGCATATTGTTGCTATGCCTCTCCAGTTGCTCGAAGGAACCGGCTGCGAAAGAACCAGTCGTTCCGGTGCAAGTCGCTGCTGTCGAGAAGACCACGATCGAGCACACGGTCGTTGCGCAAGCAGTTTTATTTCCACTGGCGCAATCGGCAATCGTTCCGAAGATCAGCGCTCCCGTAAAAAGTTTCCTGGTGAAGCGCGGCAGCCGTGTGCACGAAGGTGAGTTGCTCGCTGTGCTTGAGCATCAGGATCTCACCGCCGCGGCGCAGGATACAAAGGGTACATACGATCAGGCCCAGGCCACATACGAAATCAGCACAGGTGCTGATCTGCCAGCGGAAATGCAGAAGGCACAACTCGAACTGCAGGCCGCTCAACAGATGCTCGACGCCCAGCAGAAGGTCTACGAAAGCCGCCAGGAACTCTTTCAGCAGGGCGCTCTTCCGCGAAAGGAACTCGATCAGTCGCGCGTGGATCTCACGCAAGCTCGCAATCAGTACGAAATGGCGCAAAAGCATTTGGAGGCAATGCAGGCGATCGGAAGACAGCAGACGCTCAAGTCAGCGGCTGGCCAACTCGAGTCCGCAAAAGGAAAATATCTGGGAGCGACAGCGCAACTTAGCTATTCCGAGATTCGCAGTCCGATCAATGGCGTGATTGCCGACCGCCCGTTGTATCCCGGCGAAATGGCGCCAGCCGGAACTCCTCTGCTCACCGTAATGGATGTTTCCCAAGTCATCGGCCGCGCCCACATTCCGCAACAAGATGCCGCATTGCTCAAACTCGCGGACAAGGCGACGATCACTGCGCCCGGTGAAGAACCGGCGGAGGGCAAAATCACAGTGATCAGTCCGGCACTCGACCCAAACAGCACGACGGTTGAAGTCTGGGTTCAGGCGAAAAACCCCGAGCAGCGGCTCAAGCCGGGGACGAGTGTCCGGCTGTCCATGCTGGCCCAGACCATTCCCGATGCGCTGGTCATTTCCGCGGCAAGCCTGCTCACCGCGGAAGACGGAACCACTTCGGTGATGCTTGTCGGCTCTGACAATCGGGCTCACCAAAAGCCAGTCAAGGTTGGAGTTCGCCAGGGCGATGACGTCCAGATTGTGGAGGGCGTGAAAGAAGGTGATCGCGTGGTGGCATCCGGAGCTTACGGGTTGCCCGACAATACTAAGATCCAGATCGAACAGCCGAAACCGCAAACCGACGAGAACGAAAAGAAAAGCGGGGCGGACGAAAAGAAGAGCGGCGGAGACGAAAAGTGAGTCAGCCAGAGAACTCGTACTGGTTTTCGCACTACTCCAAGCCGGTGATCTTCCTGATTCTCACCGTGGCGTTGCTTGGCGCTTATCTCGCCTTCACCATTCCAGTCTCAGTTTTTCCGGAAACTAATTTTCCGCGCATTTTGATTGGCGTTGACAACGGCGTGATGCCCATCGACCAGATGATGGTCACGATCACGCGGCCGTTGGAAGAGGCCGTGAACAGCGTTCCCGGGCTGCAGGACGTACGCTCGATTACAAGCCGCGGTTCGGCCGAGATCGATCTGTTTTTTGACTGGAACGTCGATATGTTCCAGACGCTGCAATATGTGAATGCAGCGCTCTCGCGGGCTCAACCTGAGCTTCCCTCCACTGCGGTTGTAGTCGCGAACCGGTTGACCTTTGCCAGCTTTCCGATCATGGGCTATAGCCTCACTGCGGACAACGTGCCGCAGACGCAACTCTGGGAAATGGCAACTTACGAAATCAAGCCGCGGTTGAACCGGCTTGATGGCGTGTCTACGGTCTTGATCCAAGGTGGGCAAGAGCCGGAGTTTCACATTACGCCCGATCCCGCCAAGCTCCTGACTGCGAACGTCACGGTGACTGACATTCTGGATTCGATGAGGCGGACCAACCTGATTGATTCGCCCGGACTGTTCGAACGCAATCACCAACTGGTATTGGGCTTGATCAGCGGGCAGGTGCGCACTCCGGAAGAGATCGCAAGCGCCGTGGTTAAGATCACGCCCGCCGGAATTCCTGTTCGCGTCGGAGACATTGGAACGGTGACCCGCGCAGTCAAGCCGGTGTACACCATCGTGACCGCCAACGGAAAACCTTCGGTGCTGCTTAACATCAACCGCCAACCTGACAGCAATACCGTAGCCGTCGCCCATGAAGTCCATGCGGAAGTAGAACAGATCCAGAAGTCGCTTCCTCCCGGCATTCAGATTCGGCCGTTTTACGATCAGTCCATCATCGTTGGCGATTCCATCAAGAGTGTGCGCGACGCCATTCTGCTGGGCCTCATTCTCGCGTCGATCATTCTGGTGGTGTTCCTGCGGGATTGGGGCACTTCAATCGTGGCTGGCCTGGTGATTCCAGTTACGATTTTGGTGACCTTTGCCGCGCTTAAGCTTTTGCATCAGAGTTTCAACCTCATGACGCTGGGCGGTCTCGCCGCTGCCGTGGGCCTAGTGATTGACGACGCGATCGTAGTAGTGGAGAACATCGTGCTCCATCGCGACTCAGGACAGGGCCGCCTGCAGGCCATTCACAGCGCGCTCAACGAAATCACGATCCCCCTAGTCGGTTCGACAGTTACACCGGTCGTCGTCTTTCTGCCATTGATTTCAATCACCGGAGTTACCGGAACATTCTTTCGAGCGCTGGCTGTTACTATGGCGATCTCGCTGTTCACATCGCTTGCGCTGGCGCTCTCGTGGACGCCAAATCTCAGCCAATACTTCATCAAGCACAAAGGCGGGAAGGCTGAGGAAGATCGAAACGGAGAACCAAGCGAAGAAGAGGAGATGAAACGACTGCTCGCCGCAGAAGAAGCTTCTCTAGGCGGATTCTTTCACAAGGTCGTGGACTTTCACGAGCGTTGGCTGCGCCGGGCGCTGGCGAAGCCCATTTGGCTCGCGGGCGGAGCTGTAGTACTGGTGGCTGCCTCGTACGTCTGCTATCGCTATTCCGGATCGGACTTACTGCCGGCGATGGATGAGGGCGGCTTCATTCTCGATTACATTACGCCCGCGGGCAGTTCGCTGGCGGAGACAAATCGCGTTATCACTCACGTCGAGCAGATTCTTCACAACACGCCAGAAGTGGAGAATACTTCTCGCCGCACCGGCTTGCAGTTGGGGCTCGCTGCCGTGACCGAGGCTAACACCGGCGATATTTCCGTGAAGCTGAAAGCTGACCGCAAACGCAGCATCGACGAAGTGATCGCCGATGTGCGCGAAAAAGTTACGCAAGAGGAGCCGTCGCTGGACGTGGAGTTCATCCAGGTTTTGCAGGACATGATCGGCGATTTGACCAGCGCTCCCGAACCGGTTCAGATCAAGTTGTTCTCGCCGGATGCGGCCGCGCTGCAACAGTGGGCGCCCAAGGTTGCCGATGCGATTCACAAGATTCCGGGCGTGGTCGATATTCTGAACGGAATCGATAACACCATCAGCGGTCCCGCGACCACTTTTCAGGTTGATCCTAGCGTAGCCGCACGCGCCGGATTCACTCCAGAAGAAGTTGCTACCGATGCTTCTGCCATTATTTCGGGCGAGCCAACTACTGCTCCAGTTGTGAGCAACGACCGTGCTTACACTGTGCGAGTACGCTTCCCATCTGCGAACCGTGCTTCGCTCGAAGCGATCAGGGATACGCTGTTGACCAGCAGTACGGGCAGGACGGCCACGTTGGGAGGCCTGGCCACCATCACCGAACTCCCTGGACAAACCGAAATTCGTCGCGAGAATTTGCAGCGCGATGTGGCAGTGACTGCTCGCCTGGAAGGAACCGATTTGGGCAGCGGAATGGACGCGGTGATGAAAGCCGTCGAGGGCCTTCACCTCCCCGGAAACATTCGCGTGATTTACGGCGGAACTTATCAGGAGCAACAAAAATCATTCCGTGACCTAGTGTTGGTGCTGATACTTGCCATCCTGTTGGTGTTTATTGTGCTGCTGTTCGAGTTTCGTAACTTCGCCGCACCGCTTGCGATCCTTGCTTCCGCCCTGCTATCGACCTCCGGCGTCTTCATGGCACTGCTGATCACCGGCACGACGTTCAACGTCTCTTCCTTCATGGGAATGATCATGGTCATTGGCATTGTGGCCAAGAATGGAATTCTGCTGCTGGATGCGGATCAGAAATTCCGCAAGCTCGGACTTTCGGCGGAAGATGCCATGCTGCAAGCTAGCCGGCGACGGCTTCGTCCCATCGTGATGACCGCCATGGCAACGGTCGCGGGTATGCTCCCGCTTGCCTTCGCGCTGGGTGCGGGCTCCCAAATGCTGCAGCCTTTGGCCATCGCCGTGATCGGTGGAATCCTCATCTCAATGGTACTGTCGCTGGTCATCACGCCCGCCGTTCACTACTACTTGAGCCACGAAAAGACTGAGCAGAAAGAGCTGACACCCGCGCGAGCTTAAGCGTCGCGCGCATTCAAGAGCAGCCCCACACGATCTATAGGGCGGAAAATGCAATACTTTGCACATCCCACAAAGCGGTCTTTCCTCGGACCATTTCAGATTCGCTAGCCTAATCCCTCGCGTCCGGTCCGATTGCTCCCATAATCCCAAGAAGGTCAAGTACTTGAGTGCAACCGCTAGCCTATGGTCCGAGCTAGTCAAGGCTGCTAGAATCACGGAGTTGCGAGTGCCCGCCACAATATTGTGGACGGCGAATTGCACTGGCTGCTATGGCAGAGTCACACAAGCCCGAAGCGCGTGATCCCTTGGAGCAAGCCATCATCAGCGAGCGGGAAAAGCCGGCCCTGGATGAAGCAACCTTCCAGCAACTGCTGAAAGCCGCTCATATTCTTCAGGAGCAAAAGGGCCTCGAACTTCCGAGCCCCCGGAAACCGGATCCCACGGAAGCGCTTGCCGAAATCCTGGAGACGCAGGAGTTCCTGCGGTCACAACCCGCCGATTTGCAGGCATCCGCCCATGTAGTTGCGGAGCGGTTGCAAAAGATCACGCATGCTACCGGTGTTGCCGTCGCAATAGTGCGGGAGAATCGACTCGAGTATTGCGCAGCTACCGGAGATGCAGCGAGGCTCGCAGGAACCAGCCTGCCGATGGATTCCAGTCTATCCGCTGAAGGACAACTTTCTACCGAGTTCAGCCGGGAGCACGCCGACAAACAGTCGATCGCTTTGCCTCTTCACCATGAAGGCAGTCTCACTGGCCTGCTCGAAATTCGCTTTGAGAATGGTGATTCCATTCCAGCCCCAGAGATGCGAAGTTGCCAACTTATGGCCGGATTGATGACTGAGGCTATCGCCAGAGCCGCGGACAAGGAGTGGCGGAAAACGCTGGCCGCGGAACGGGCCGCGATGCTTGAGGCGTTGGAACGGATTAAACCTCAGCTCGAACGTCTTGCAGTGGGTCCGGCAAAAAATGTCGCTTTGCCGGAAGAGGAAGTTGTCGAACCAGCGGAGCATCTTATCGAATCGGCAGAACCTGGCGAAGCACCGCTTATTCCTCTCAGCGAGGCGAGCGCGAAGTCAGGCCGCGAAACAACATGTCCTCAGTGCGGCTATCAATTCGGAGAACAAGAATTATTCTGCGGCAGGTGCGGAACCGCCAGGCCAAAAGCTTTGCCTTCAGGCGAACTGCAGAGTCACTGGGCATCCATGTGGCATTTGCAGGCGGCGCAGGACCAGCAGCGCGATGATGAGCAAAAGGACAGCGTTCAAACCGAAGTCAGTTCGGCGGCGGTCACTGAGCCTCGGCTTTCTTCCGACCTTTTCAAAATAATTTCTCCTGAAGCGACCGATGGGAGCGCGTACTTTTCGCACCAACCGGGCGAACCGGAGGCGGGACCGGAAAGCGACTCGGCATTACTGATAACTGATGACACCGTGGACGACACGGCTGCCGTTTCCCCGGCACTTCGAGAAAATCCGAAAGCGCCCTCGCCTTGGGCGTCAGCTTCCCACGCTCACCAGTGGCTGGAATCGTTAAACCCGAAATCAGCTGCCGGTATTTGGCTGGCCAAACATCGCGCCGACCTTTATGTCGGAGCCGCGGTCCTTATGCTTTTGATCGTTTTATCCGGATGGGGAATGCGCCCCGCGGAGAATCATCCGGCAGTGAAGAATTCTCCGCAGCCCAGCCTCACGCTTTTTGAAAAGCTGCTGGTGAGTTTAGGGTTGGCCGAAGCGCCGCCGGCGCCGGTTTATCTTGGCAACCCCAATGCCCAGGTCTGGGTTGACCTGCACACCGCTCAGTACTATTGTTCCGACTCGGATTTGTACGGCAAAACTGCTGGGGGGAAATTCACCAGCCAACGCGACGCGCAGATGGATCAGTTTGAACCAGCCGCCCGAAGAATTTGCGATTAATCGCAGACGCATACCGAGACAAACGCTCGCAACTCAGCGCCAAAGCAAAACCCCCGCGTTGACGCAGGGGTTTTAAGGTTTTTTAAAAAGCTCAACGTCCTTAAGCGTGAACCAGACTTTCGTGCCGACGCGCCTCGTACCAGAGAGCGAGTTCTACCCGATTCCACAGTCCAAGTTTGTCATAGATCGCGCGAAGGTAATTCTTTACGACATGTTCAGTGGTGCCGATGGCTTCTGCGACTTCACTGTTCTTGAGTCCTTGGGCGACAAGTTCGATGACCCGCCGTTCCCGTTCGTTCGGAACTCGTTTTCCGTATCGCTCTCCTCCAAACATAGTTGCCTCCGGTATAAAGTTGTCGCGAGTTTCACTCGCTTAATACCGCTGCGGATTCCAAAGCGCATGAAGAGACGGTTGAAGTGCGCCTTGACCGTGCGCCGGGCCATTTTGAGCTGGGACGCAATCTCCTGATTGTCGCAGCCCTGCAACAGCAACTCGGCGATTTGCCGCTCACGTGGGCCCAAACGAACAGGCTTTTCCTCCATGTCACTTCCCTAAGGGTGAGATAAATAACCAACGCCGCAAGGGCAGTTTTCCACAGGTCCCTAATTGCAAGCGCCTTCGCCATCCAGCCACAAGGAAATACAGGTTTTTGGCTGGCTACAGAAATTCATAGCATTCAGGTTGCCAAGTGAGCCGAATTTCCTCAGCGGTTTTCCGTACCTGAACTCACAATGGATAAGAATACTGACGAACTCGTTCAGGCGATAGGGGATAGAATAAATGCATTCGGCCGGCGCGTTCAACCGACTCCGCACATAAAGGGGGAAAAATCCAGTTAAGCCACTGAAAACACTTAGGAAATCAGGTTGCTTATAGAAGTGACTTCTGAACAGTTTTGCCTGTGGATTGAGCTCTGATTTCCGATCAACTGCCGCTGTCTGCCGAGGCATCGGCAGGGAGCGTCGGAACTATAGTATCTAGCCCAATCGCCAGATGCCTCCTTAAGGCAAAACTCTTAGGACAAAATTCCCCGATCATGTAGGACTCCTGAGAACTAATTACACTTCAGTGTTATGTCTCAAACAACCCCACCGCCCTCGTCCCGAACGCCAAAGCCCCAAACCAAAGGAATGTTTTACACTATCGAGGCCCCTCCCCATGAAACTATCGGTCGTCATACCGGTCTATAATGAGCGCCCCACCTTGCGCTCTGTCGTAGAACGCGTGTTGGCGCTGCCTCTTGAACTTGAGGTGCTTTGCGTGGACGATGGATCCGGGGACGGGTCACGGGAGATTCTCGCCGAGTTGCAGACCCAATATTCGCAAGTCCGGGTCTTTCTGCAACCGAAGAACCTGGGCAAAGGCGCAGCTTTGCGCCGAGGAATTCAGCAGTCTCGAGGCGATTTCGTGGTCATCCAGGATGCTGATCTGGAATACGATCCCGCGGATTATCCCCTGCTTCTCGAACCGTTGATCCAGGGCAAGGCGGATGTAGTTTACGGATCCCGCTTCCTGGGCGCAGCTCCTCACCGAGTGCTTTATTTCTGGCATTCAGTAGGAAACCGGTTGCTGACGTTGCTTTCCAATTGTCTTACGAATATCAACCTCAGCGATATGGAAACCTGCTACAAAGTTTTCCGGCGCGAAGTAATCCAGTCCATTCCAATCGAGGAAGATCGCTTCGGATTCGAGCCAGAGATCACTGTCAAGATTGCAAAGCGCCGCCTGCGAATCTACGAAGTGGGCATCAGCTACTGGGGCCGAACCTACGAAGAGGGAAAAAAAATAGGCTGGAAAGATGGCGTGCGCGCCCTGTGGTGTCTGTTGAAGTATTCCATCAAAGAACCTGCGGTTGCGGCCCAGCAAGTTGAATCTTTGCCAGGTTCCGGTTCTCAAACGCCGCTCTCCAGCGATGGTGGTTGATTTGCTACGGTATCGGAACTGCATCTCGAGTGCAAAGCTTTTCACATTCCGCGGCCATAATCCGGGCAGAAAGTCATTCCTGCTTTTAACCGCATAATTTTATAAGTACATAGCGGCATGAATCCTAAACGGTAAAGGCAGCTAAATTGCTGGTGCTGAAGTTTGATTCGCTCTAACCAGTCAGAACTTGCTACCGTGCTGCTTACGCGGTATTCTGGCGCATCGCTGTTTTGTTCCTCTCGCTTAGTTTCCGTCGGCCGCAAGCGCCATCATTTTGATGCCTGCATCAGTTACAACGTAGTGTGCGAATGAATGTCATCATAATCAATAAGGAGCTAGGATTTGATCGCTTCAACCAGTCACATCATTGCCCCGCACGGCGGAGAGCTCACTGATTTAATTGCGTCGCCGGAACGAATTGCAGAACTGAAGGCCCACTCGCGCGAGTGGCCGTCGTGGGATCTCACGCCGCGCCAGATTTGCGATCTCGAGTTGCTGATGAGCGGAGGATTCTCTCCTCTGCGAGGATTCATGACGCAGAAGGATTACGAGGGCGTCTGCCACAACATGCGCCTGAGCAGCGGTGTTCTGTGGCCGATGCCGATCACGCTGGACGTTAAAGAGGATTTTGCCAAGTCGCTGAAGCCGGGAAGCAGCAAGGTTGCGCTGCGCGATCCCGAAGGCGTGATGGTGGCGGTTCTGCACGTCGAAGAAGTCTGGCAACCCGACCGCAAGTTGGAAGCGCAGTCCGTATTTGGCACCACCAGCGCGGTTCATCCTGGCGTGGATTACCTGCTGAACAAGGGCAACTCCTGGTACGTCGGAGGGCGCGTGGAAGGCCTGCAGATGCCTTCGCACTACGACTTCCGCACTCTGCGCCTGACTCCGGCCGAATTGCGAGCCGAATTTGCCCGTCTGGGCTGGCGCCGCGTAGTCGCTTTTCAAACCCGCAACCCAATGCACCGTGCCCACGTCGAGCTGACATTCCGCGCGGCGAAGCAAGTTGAGGCCAATCTGCTGATTCATCCTTCGGTCGGGATGACCAAACCGGGCGATGTCGACTACTTCACGCGGGTGCGTTGCTACCAATTGCTTCTTTCGAAATTCCCCGCGGGAAGCGTCAAACTGTCCATGCTGCCGCTGGCGATGCGCATGGGCGGACCGCGCGAAGCTATCTGGCACGCACTCATCAGGAAGAACCACGGAGTAACTCATTTCATCGTGGGCCGCGATCACGCTGGTCCGGGAAAAGATTCGGACGGCAAGAACTTCTACGGCCCCTACGATGCCCAGGAACTATTCAAGAAACATGAAGCGGATATCGGCGTCACCATGGTTCCATTCAACATGATGGTCTACCTGGAAGATCAAGACCAGTACGTGCCCGACAACGAAGTAACCAACGGATCACGCGTCCTTAACATCTCAGGTACCGAACTGCGGGATCGACTCAATGAAGGACGCGACATCCCGGGCTGGTTCACTTATCCCGAAGTCGTGCAGGAGTTGCGCCGCAGCTATCCACCCCGGCACAAGCAGGGTGTAACCATTTTCTTCACCGGACTTTCGGGTTCGGGCAAATCGACCATCGCCAACGTTCTTGTGACGAAATTTCTAGAGACTGGCGGACGTCCGGTCACGTTGCTCGATGGTGACCTGGTGCGCAAGCATCTGTCCTCGGAACTGGGTTTTTCGAAGGAGCATCGCGACATCAACATCCGGCGCATCGGATACGTAGCCTCCGAGATCACAAAGAACGGCGGCATCGCGATCTGCGCTCCTATTGCTCCCTATGACGCAACTCGCAAAGCTGTACGCAGCATGATCGAACCGGTTGGCGGCTTCATCCTGGTGCATATCGCGACGCCAGTAGAAACCTGCGAGCAGCGCGATCGCAAGGGTCTGTACGCCAAAGCTCGCGCGGGTATTCTTAAGGAGTTTACCGGCATTTCGGACCCGTATGAAGAACCTAAAGATGCTGAAGTTGTAATCAATACGGCCGAGCTGAGTCCCGAAGAAGCAGCGCAAGAAATCATTTTGCATCTGGAGCGTGAGGGATTCATCGGAGTTAATGGACACTCAGCCTGATCACGGACCACCGTTCAAAGCAAAGTCGTAAGGTTTCGGATGCTCATCGCAAAAGTCTTAATCGGCTTCGTAGTAGGAACTCTGATCGGAATGACCGGGGTAGGCGGCGGCGTGCTCTTGCTGCCTGTCCTGATTTTTGTTCTGAGGGTGCCCCCAATCCTGGCGGTCGGTTCTGATGCCCTCTTCAACTTTATTACCAAGATCGGTTCGAGCTGGGTTCACCTGAACAAAGGAACGGTTCGAAAGAAAGTTGTTCTGGCGCTGGCCAGCGGAAGTATCCCGGGATCGATTCTTGGGGTAAGTCTGCTTGGTCATCTGCGAACTGTCTACGGCACGGGCGTAAATACATTCATTACGACGGCGGTCGGAATTCTCTTGATCTGCATTCCGACACTGCTTCTTTTTCAGAGCCGGATCGAGGAGCACATGGCGCATCGTGCTCCCACTCTGCAGTCTTTCGTCGGGATGTCGGCGATTGGGCTGCTGGCGGGCTTTCTCGTCGGCATGACTTCCGTAGGCTCGGGCAGCATCATCATGATGCTCTTGCTCTTGTTCTACAGCTTCTCGCCCAAAGTCATGGTGGGCACCGACATTGTCCACGCAGTGGTCTTAACCGGCGTGACCAGTCTGCTGCATTTCCGGCTCGGCAATATCGATCCCTATCTCGTGGGTTCCCTGCTGATTGGTTCGATCCCAGGCGGGCTGCTGGGTTCGCATTTGAGCACACACCTTCCTGTACCGTGGTTGAGACGTCTGCTTTGCGCCGTCCTTCTGGCAACCGGGGCTCGCATGCTCTGGGCCTGAGCCAGTCGCAAACCCTC
This sequence comes from Terriglobales bacterium, assembly GCA_035567135.1. Lineage (GTDB taxonomy): Bacteria > Acidobacteriota > Terriglobia > Terriglobales > Acidobacteriaceae > JABDBE01. The sequence continues at coordinate 228,953 of DATMQI010000232.1, read as the reverse complement.
ATGACTAACAACTCCAACATCGAAACGTTGCAGCGTATTCAATCTGCCATGGAAGCGGCGCGAATCGTCTTCAGCCGCTTCACCGCCGGCGCGATTGCAGCGGAATACAAGATTGGACATGATCCCGTCACCGAGGCTGACCGCGCCCTTGACGCGGTGCTTCGCAAGGAATTGCTGCGTGACGGCGAGGGCTGGCTTTCCGAAGAAAGTGTCGATGACTACACGCGGTTGGACAAGAGCCGCGTGTGGGTCGTCGATCCTCTCGATGGCACTCGCGAGTTCGTTGCCGGCATTCCCGAATTCTGCGTCTCTATCGCCATGGTCGAGAATGGTCGTCCGGTAGCCGGGGGAATATGCAACCCGGCCACCAACGAGGTTTTTCTCGGCTCGCTCGAATCGGGTGTGACCTACAACGGCAAGCCTGCCCATCCTAGCCAGCGCACTACTCTGGATGGAGCCACGGTATTGGCCAGCCGCAGCGAAACCAAGCGCGGAGAATGGAAACAATTTGAAGGCGCAAATTTCAAGGTTCGTCCCATGGGATCGGTCGCCTACAAACTGGCGCTGGTATCGGCCGGGCTCGTGGACATCACCTTCACCCTCGTCCCGAAAAATGAATGGGATGTGGCGGCGGGAGTAGCTCTCGTCACGAGCGCTGGCGGATTCGTCAGCACGCTCGAAAACGGTGCGCTGCAGTGCAACCGGCGCAACCCGCTAATCTCAGGCCTGATCGCCAGCGGGCCTTTTTTACGAGAACCACTCCTCGCCCTTTTAGACAGTCACATGCAGCCCGCAAGTTCTCAACCCGACCGAGGCTGACCAACCCCGCACCGGGGTTGTGCCATGAGTAACTTTATCCGCCATCCAATTTGCAGTACCTTGAACTGGAGACCCAATAAAATAGCCTGGGCGCTGACCGCGCCTGCTGCTGGAGATTTGGAATGAGGCATGGTTCCCTTTGTCGTCTGATTTTCGCTCTGGGACTGATCGCAACCGTCCTGGCGGGATGCTCCCGCGATCCCAACGTGCGCAAGCAGAAGTTCTTCGAGAGCGGACAACGCTATTTCGAGAAAGGCCAGTATCGCGAGGCGGCGATCCAGTACAAGAATGCCGTCCAGATCGATTCCACCTATGGCAATGCGCATTACGGGCTGGCGCAGGCTTTGCTCAAACTGCAGCAGTGGAATCCTGGCTATCAGGAGCTTGCGCGTACCATCGAACTGCAGCCAGACAATTATCCGGCACGCATCGACCTGGCGAACCTGCTGATTGCGGGACGCGATTTTAAGCAGGCGCAGGAGCAGACCAACCTGCTTCTGCAAAAGCAGCCCACCAACCCGCAGGTCCACGTGGCGATTGCGAACCTCCTGATCGGCCAGGACAATCTTCCCGCAGCGATGCAAGAAATGCAGACGGCCATCGCTCTCGGTCCCAAGAACGCGGAACCGTATCTCGATCTCGCGCTCCTGCAGATAAAAGCCAATCAGCTCGACGCCGCCGAAGCTAATTTCAAGAAGGCAGTCGAATTTAATCCCCAAGCCGTGCAACCGCAACTGGCACTGGGCGAATATTATCAATCTCGCAGCCGCTTTCCGGAGGCTGAGCAGCAATTCCGCCACGCCATTGATCTCGACCCCAAAGATGTCAACGCACCCGCCGCGCTTGCGCGTCTTTACATCACGGAGGGAAAGAAGTCTGACGCCGAATCATTTCTCAAGCAAGTCAAGACCAAGTTTCCCGACAATTCCACCGGTTACCGCATGCTCGGCGACTTTTACTTCGCCACCGGCGACCTCGATAAGGCGACCTCCGAATACGCTGCCGTCTATCACGATCACCCCAAAGATTTGCAGGTCGAGAAGAACTACATTCAGTTGCTCATCTTGAAGAGCCGCCTGGACGATGCCGGCAAGCTGAATGATGAAATTCTCGCCAGCAATGCCAATGACAATGAAGCCCTGATATACCGCGGACAAATTCAGCTCCGCAAAGGACACCCCAGCGACGCGGCCCAGACTCTACAAAACGTGCTCAAGAATGATCCAGACAATGGACTGGCGCACTATCATCTCGGACTGGCGCTTGATCAAATGGGTAATCGGGAGCGCGCGATGGAAGAGTGGCGAAGCGCAGTGCGGTTGCGTCCCGATCTCGTCGAAGCCCAACGCGTCCTCGCGACTGCCGCGATTCAGCAGGGAGACATGGACACGCTCGACCAGACGGCAACACAAATCATCAAGCAGCAGCCCGCCTCGCCCGATGGATACGCCATGCGTGCGCTCTCCAAGATCAATCGCAAGCAGTTCGCTGCCGCCGACGAGGACATCAAAAAAGCCATCGACGTCGCGCCCCAGAGTGCAGCCGGTTACATCCAGTCAGGAAATCTGAAGCTGGTGCAAAAGCAGTACAGTGAAGCCGCGAAGGCATATCAACAGGCTCTCGACCGCGATCCCAACTCTAACGACGCCCTCAGCGGCCTGGTGAACACATATCTGGCGCAGAGCCAACCGGACAAAGCGGTCGCCGCTGCGAACGTCCAAATTGCCAAATCGCCGAACAGCAGCGCCTTCTACGATTTGCTGGGCACAGTGCTATTCAACAGCAAGAAAGATTTAAACGGAGCCGAAACTGCTTTCAAGAAGTCGGCTGAGCTCGACAAGACTAATGCCGACGCCTTGCTCAAGCTGGGCCAGGTACAGGTTGCCAAGGGTTCGGCGGACCAGGCCATCGCCACGTACCAACAGTCGCTCAAGGACAATCCTCGCGAGGCCATGTTTTACATTCTGACCGGTGAACTCTACGAGTCGAAGCAAGACTGGAACAAATCCAAAGACGCGTATCAGAAGGCCCTCGAGATTAGGCCCGAAAATCCATTGGCCTCGAACAACCTCGCTTACGTGATGTTGCAATCCGGCGGTAACGTGGACGTGGCCCTCTCGCTCGCGCGAACCGCTCGCCGCGGCATGCCCGATTCACCCAGCGCCGCCGACACCTTAGGCTGGGTCTTTTACCGAAAAGGCGCTTACCAGTCAGCGGTAGATCTTTTCCAGGAAGCGCTCAAGCTGGGAGAGAAAAACAAAACTCCGGACGACGCCACCGTCCATTATCACTTGGGACTGGCCTACGAGAAGACCGGCAAGAACAATCTCGCCCGCCAGCAACTCGAACGTGTGCTGCAGATCAATCCCAACTACAGCGAAGCGCCGGACGTGAAGAAGCAGTTGGCGCAGTTGAAGTCCTAGCCGGCAAAATCCGCCTATTTCCCGATTTGCGGGGCCTGGATTAGATTTGCGGGCTTGGCGGGATGGCTAAGCCACGCCCTTCCATGAATCTCCGGGATTAATTTCGCCACGCTCAGCGTATGTGGCGGTCCGAGCAAATGCGCTGCGGAGCTTTGCTACGCCTGGACGGGCGAGGGCGCCCGTCCCCACATGAGGAACGCGACTTTAGTCGGCAGCTACGCCGGCGCCGATGGCGACCTCGCGGCGGCGGGTGGAGCGGTTGGGAGGTAGACCGGCATCGCGAATCTTGTAGAGTAAAGCGCGGTAGCTGATGGACAGAGCTCGTGCCGCCTGTTTGCGATTCCAGTGATGGGCCTGCAGGACTTTCAGGATAATCTTGCGTTCGAGTTCGCGGGTGGCTTTGCGAGTCAGGGCTTTCAGAGAGATTGGGCCGTCCAGGTTGATGTCAGGATTGAAAAATTCCTGCTCGTTGCGCGTCACCAGATCGTTGCTGATCACGTCTTCGCTGCCCAGGATTACGTACCGCTTGATCAGGTTTTCGAGCTCGCGGATGTTTCCCGGCCAGTGATACTTCTGCAGTACACCCATCAGATCGAGAGACAGTGTCCGTGCCCGGCAGTTGTATTTGCGGTTGTAATATTCGAGGAAATAGTGCACCAGGGCTTCGATATCGCCGCGGCGCTCGCGTAGCGGCGGCATACGCAAATTGACTACGTTGATGCGGTAGTACAAATCCTGACGGAAAGTGCCGTTTTCAATTTCCACGTCCAGTTGGCGGTTGGTGGCGCATACAATACGGACTTCCACTTTCTTGTCTTCCTGCGCGCCGATGCGGCAGAATTGGCCATCCTGCAACAACTGCAGCAGTTTCGACTGCAGCGCCAAATCCAGCTCCGAGATTTCGTCGAGAAAGAGCGTGCCTCGGTGGGCCATTTCCACTCGTCCGGGCTTGGTACCGTAAGCTCCGGTGAAGGCTCCTTTTTCGTACCCGAACAACTCGCTCTCCAGCAGGGTTCCAGGAATCGCCGGGCAGTTCACCTTTACGAAGGGCCCAGTCTTCCACGGTGACAAGCCGTGAATCATGCGGGCGATGATGTCTTTGCCGGTACCGCTTTCGCCGTTGATCAGGACGGGGACATTGGCACTCGCAACTTTGTCCATGCGGGCGCGAAGGGCCTGCATCGCCTCCGACTTGCCAAACACGATTGCGTCGGGGGGAAACTCGCCTAAAGGATGGACAAGAGAACTGACAGAATTTGTTATTGGAATAGGCATTTTATTGCGTCCGGCTCCTGTACCCGGCTGTTATTGTGCATCCCGAGAGCCAAATGGGGCAAGCTTCGGACAGGTACTTCAGATGTTAACTTAACAACGGATTTTCAATGACTTAACGGAGCTTTTGGTATCCGATATGAGGCGCAAAAGACCCTGGAAGTAGGGCCTACAGTAGGGTTTTTGGATAGGAAAAACTTTTCACACAGGAGAACTAACTTTCCTTCGACGAGCCTGCGTTCCCGATCGGGCGCCCGAAACCAAGGGATGGGAAAACTTAAGGCCTAGGAGGTGATAGCCATCCACGTGAGTCACGCGCACGGCGCGAGCGCGCAAGGTTCGGGAGGCCTTAGAAAAGGAATTACCTGAAACCAGGGGGGCGCTGGGAATCTCAAGCAAAACCTGCGCCGAGAGCGGAAGGGAGCGGCGCACTGCGACCAAAGCTCCTCCTGCCGAGATGTTTAATGCTGTTGCAAATTCCAACAACTCCTTCCCTTCCTCGTCGCGACTGCGGACGAAGATGGGAATTGCCAGTGGCAGGCGGGGCCACTTCCGGTTTTCTGTTTCCGGGCTTCGTCGCTTCAACCGCATCCCTCAAAAGTGAACTTAACTCATTCTTTCCCGCACCTTGGGGGCCAAACCATGTCTCGCTTTTGGACGGATTTGTGGATCAAGTCACTAACCGCCGACCGGTCATCAGAAATGACCTGAGAACACAGCCCTTCCGACAGTCCTGTATTTGCCCTTTATTCGCCGTTTCTCCAAACTTCTGCCGGCCCTCTGAGTACCTTAGACTGCAAGCTTTTTGCCTTCGGTGACTACTTCCTTGCGTTTTCCGTTGACAGACAGAAACCCCATGTCATAGCATCAGCAGAGTTAGCATTCACCTCAGCGAGTTGAGTGCTCCTCCCTCTTCGTACCAACCACTGAGCTCCAATCCATGGCTGCGACGCCTGAAAAGACGTGTCTGCCCCAAGCGAAAGAGTCGAAAGTAGACTACTCGCAACTGTGCCCATCCAGGCCCGACGGAGACACTGGTTGTCCCGACCCGAGCTGCAGCCAGGACCTGTTGCAGCAGTTCAATCAACTGCAGGAACGTTTTCAGCGAACCACCAACGCGCTCGCATCCGCCGCCCATGATCTCAAGACTCCACTGGCTATACTTAATGGTTATGTTGAACTATTGCAGAGCGAAAAACTGGGCGGATTGAACGAACGGCAACGCGAGATACTGGCCGACATGCGCACCAGCGGCCAGCGCTTACAGCATTTTATCCAGGACTTTCTGAGCTTCAGCATTCTTGAGATCGGCGAAATGAAGATGCATTTCGAGCCCGCCGACCTCAACGCGTGCCTTTCCGAAGTTTGCCGGTTGTGGTCGCACTCCTTCCAGGAGAAGGGCTTGGCTTTGTACTTCTTGGCGAACGACAAGCTGAACGAGTTTGCTTTCGACGTTCCCAAGGTGCAGCGGGTGGTTTCGAACCTTCTGGAGAATGCCTCCAAGTTCACTCCTGCCGGAGGCACGGTCTGGTTGCATGCCGAACCCTACATGTGGGAACGCCGCAGCGCGACGAATCCCGACAATCCCATGGAACGCCGGCGGCAAATGATTTCGCATCCTAATTCCGTGAAGGTTAGCGTGTCCGACACGGGGCCTGGCATTCCCCCGGAATACCATATCGAAGTGTTCGACGACTTTTTTCAAATGCCTCAGAGTGAAAGTCAGTCAGGGATGGGACTCGGCCTGGCAATTGCCCGCCGGTTGGTCGGCGCTATGGGCGGCAAGATCTGGGTGGAAAGTGATCCTGGGGCAGGCTGTAAATTCTCCTTCATCATTCCACTGCTGCCTCCCTCGACTGTTGCCGACAAATTAATCAACCCAGAGAAGAGCAAATGAAAGCTGCAGCCAACAACATTTTGCTGGTCGACGACGAACCGGGAATGCTGCGCTACATACGAACGCTGCTCGAAGTAGACAACTACAAAGTCGAGACTGCCAGCACCGGCGAAGAAGCAGTTGAGCGTGTGCAGAAAGGTTTGCGTCCCGACCTGGTGCTGCTCGACTTGCTCATGCCCGGCATTGACGGCCTCCAGACCTTGGAGCAACTGAGAAAGCTTCAGCCCGGCGTTAAAGTCGTAATGCTCTCTTGCGTCAGCGATACTCGCAAGGTGGTGCAGGCCATTCGCCTGGGCGCACACGATTACCTGACCAAGCCATTCCAGAAGAGCGAACTCGACACCGTGATCGATCAGTGTCTAGGGATTAATCAGAAGAACTATCCAGGGGAAGTGGAAGAAGTTGGCGACGAGGTATTCTTTGTCGCCGCCAGTCCGGTGATGCGCAAGCTGCGTTCTCAGGCGGCGCTGGTGGCAAACGTTGATATCCCCGTGCTCATGCTGGGCGAAAGCGGCACCGGGAAAGAAGTCATGGCGCGGCTAATCCACAAGCTCTCTCCGCGCGCTCACCGCAGCTTCCTGAAAGTGAACTGCGCCGCGGTGCCCGCCGACTTGCTGGAGAGTGAACTATTCGGCTACGAAGCCGGAGCCTTCACCGGCGCCAATCATGCCAAACCCGGCAAGTTCGAACTATGCAACAAAGGCACCATCCTGCTGGATGAAATCGGAGAGATGCCGCCCAGCTTGCAGGCGAAGCTGCTGCACGTTTTGCAAGACCAGCAATTTTCGCGGTTGGGCAGCCGATCCATGATCAAAGTGGATGTGCGCATTCTGGCCGCAACGAATATCAATATTCCCGAAGCACTGGCCAACAAACGCCTGCGTGAAGATCTTTATTACCGTCTGAACGCTTTTACGCTATCGGTCCCTCCACTGCGCGAGCGCAAGGAAGAAATTCCTATCCTGCTGAAGCATTTCATGGCCAATATGTCGGAGCGCTATGCCCGCCCACCGTTACCGCTTTCGACCGAGTTGCTGCAAGCCTGTCAGGATTACGCATGGCCGGGCAATCTGCGCGAGCTCAATAATTTCGTGAAGCGCTATCTGGTGCTGGGGGACGAGAAGCTGGCGATCCAGGAACTCAGTCCGAAAACCGACAGCAACGGAGCCCAGTTCGAACCGGCTGCGCCAGACTCCGGCGATGGATCCGGCGGCCTGAAGTCTGTAGCACGAACCGCCAAGGACGGAGCCGAGGCCGAAGCCATCAGCAAGGCTCTGGACGAAACCAACTGGAATCGCAAGCAGGCAGCCGCACTATTGAAGATCAGCTACAAAGCACTGCTTTACAAGATTCGCCAATACGGCATCGCCCAATCCAGGAGCCACAAACTTTCCGCCGGCGCGTAGACTTCAACTAAACCTACTGGTTAGGATACAAAAGCTCCCGGTAAATCGTATAGCCGGAAACAATCCCGCATGGTTTGGATGAGGCGCTCATGGCGGTCACGAGGCTGATTTAGGCCAAGACGACTTCGCCTCCCGTAGTTTGGACCGATCCTTGCTCTATACCTTCCCAGAACTGCAACGTGTCGGGTCTCTCAGAAGAAGGAGCCTCGCGTTGAGGGTGCATAAGTGGCTCTACCCGCCTACGATCGCCCGTCTTTCGAAGAAGCTGAGGCTGGCGTAAGTCCCCGCAGCCAGCTTAGCCGCCTTAATGTCAGCCATACCGTTCAACCACCCCAGCCAAAGACTTTACCCATATGTGAAAACTATTTCACTGCCCCTATTCGCTGTTACGCGCGGCTTGCAATCTGGACAACTGGCTTCCTCTTCTGCGTGCTCCAGGTGGGGGCTTCGGACATTCCAGTACCTGTATCCAAGACTGCGGAGCGAACCTCAAATTCTGTTCCCTCGACGTCTCAGCCTCCGGCGGGCACCGAGGAAAAACCACAGAAATCTGGTAAGTACGACGTTGACCGCATTGGACAGCGGAGCATTGGCAAAGGGGTGAATCTCTACTCGCTGGAGAAAGAGCGTGCTCTTGGCAAGAGGATGGCAGACGTGATTGATCTTCACACTACATTCGTCGCCGACCCAGATATCAACGACTATATAAATCGTCTGGCTCAAAAAATCGTTCGTAGCTCCGATACTCAGGTGCCCTTTACCATTAAAGTGATTGATTGTCTGGACCTCAGAACTTTTGCCCTGCCGGGCGGATTCCTCTATGTCGATAAGGGGTTGATCATGGAAGTTGATAGCGAAGCGGAGCTCGCCGGTCTTATGGCGCGCGAGATTGCACATGTCGCGGCGCGGCACGCGACTCGCTACGCCACCCGAAAGCATGCCTGGAACATGATCTCGTTGCCCCTGGTTTACCTCGGCGGCCCAGCCGGTCTTGGAGTAAAACAGATAGGTCCTCTTAGCTTAAGAAAATTCAGCCGCGATGCAGAAATGGAAGCCGACCTTCTCGGAATCGAATACCAATATGCCGCCGGTTACGATCCTCAGGCCTTTGTTGAGGTATTGGAAAAATTGCACAGCAAGGAAACTCAGATGCGTGCACGCATAGACGCACAGCCTAAAGGCGGTTTCATCGCCCAGATTGCTCGAGCATACGCTAATTATCCGCCGACCGAACAGCGCATTCAGAAAGCACAAACAGAAATTTCCACGCTGCTTCCCGCCCGGGATGACTACGTGGTGGATACCAACGAATTCCAGGAAGTGAAAGCCAAGCTCGCGGGGGCCGACCGGCCTATCCTGCGCCGCCGTCGCCCGGGAGACGGCGTGGCCAACGCTCCCGTACTGCACCGCCGGCCACCAGAACCACAGCAGCAGTTCGCGCCCTATCGGCAAGAGACTTCCATGGCTACACTGGATCTGGCTGCCCGATAATTACCAAAGTGCTATTGTCTTCAGTTACTTGCCCACCTTTCCATATTGAATTCCACTGTCCATAGCACTTTGACTTCAGCCCAGCAGGCTGACGCCTTATCTTGCGTGGTCTCTGAGGCCGCCGGGTGTGACGACCGAAGAGGAGTGCGAATTTCAATTTGGGAGGAACACAACTATGCGCAAGTTTGTCGGATTCGCTCTTTTCTTGGGCATGTTTTCGCTGGCCGCATTGGCTCAGGAATCAGGCAGTGCGCCAAAGGCGGAATTCTTCGGCGGCTATCAGTACACTCGATTCGACGGTGGCCTGAACGCCAATGGCTGGGATACGGCTCTGACCGGAAACTTTAATCGTTGGCTTGGTGTAGCCGCAGACTTCAGCGGCGCCTACAAGTCCCAAAATGGGGTAAGTTTCAACAATTACACCTATACTTTCGGGCCAGTGCTCTCCTATCGTCACAATGAGGCCTTCACCCCGTTCGCGCACTTCCTGGCAGGCGGCGTCCGCAGCTCGGCCGCATTTAGTGGCGTGTCCGCGTCGGATAACGGGTTCGCTATGATGTTCGGAGGCGGAGTGGACGTAAAGGCGTCCCGGCGTCTCGCCGTGCGCGCGATTCAGTTTGACTGGCTCTCGCTGCACTCCAATGGAGCTACCGATAACAACAACATGCGAATCTCTACCGGACTTTTGTTCCGGTACTAGCAGCTCGCAAGCTGGCAAGGCTCAGGGCGACCGCAGAGGTCGCCCTTTATTTCTTCGGACTCCTGCCAGAGGAAAATGGGAAGGCGCCGACAGTCGGTCGCTTCGGCGTTGAAGTCAGGTTACTGCACAACCAGCACTGCTGTACAAGATTCGCCAATACGGGATTGCCCAATCCAGAAGCCACAAACTTTCCGCTGGCGCATAAACGCATAAGTTTTTGGAGCTGCGTTTTTCTTCCATGGCGACACAAGCTTGATAATCGCGGCCCGAGCCTAAAACGCAGCACCGGGCTGGCCCCGGCGAGCATTTGGGTTTAGACTTCCTTCGTCCGATGGGGGAACACGATGAGGAAGACGTTCTTCGCCCTTGGCTCCGTATTACTGCTTCTCTCGTTGAGCGCGGCGCAAGACAGCGTAGCTGCACCCAAGACGCGTCTGCCATTTTGTCCACCGAAGACGTGTCTGTACTACTCCGGCGATTTTGACCCCAACAATCAATTAGCCAACGGATTGCTCAATGTGAATAGCTTTTTTGCCGGTGTTGCCGAGGTGTGGGTGGCAGTTAAACCTACGCAGAACGTCACCGTGACAGGCGTCACCTTCAACGAGCTCTTCAGTTCGATTGATGGAGACATCAATCCAACCCCGTTTCAGATCAATGTCGGCATGTCTGCGGGTAACGGGGGCAAGAAATTCTGCACGAGCCAGGGAATTGCCACGATTAAAGGGTATGGTGAAGGCGGTTTCGGGCTGATCCAGTTCAGCGTTACCGTGAAGAAACTGATGCCATCCTGCAAATTGAAAAAGGGCAGGATTTACTTCCTGAACTTGCTGCCCACTTTCAACAACTCCAACTCCGCCTTCTTGATGGACGTGGAGTATCCTCCCGCTCCCAACCACCGCGGTTGGCCAAACGTGCTGGACGATTCCTACTTCTATGCGGCGAGTGGAGACATCAATTACTCCCCCACCTGGGGTAGCAGCGGAGCCTGCGGCGGAATTGGGTGCGACCTGTTCTCCTTCGCCTTAACAGGAACGAAACAATAGCTCGAAGGTTCTGAAGTCAGGTTATTGCACAACCAGCGTCACTACCGTGCTGCGCGTTGCGCTGCCTGACACGGCATCGACCGTCACCGTGTAAGTTCCCGCGGGAGTACCGGTAGTTGTGGTTGTCGTCTTGGATGAACTGCACCCTGGCAGAAACAGGACCATCGCGAACAAGCCACCCAAGAGCAACGCCACCAGGAATCGTCGCCGACGCGAGCGTTGGCCGCCGAGTCCCACGCCGAACAGGGCTAGTCCTGAGACAGGCAGCCAGGTTGCGTACAGCGGAACTCCCGGGCCGCCGCCACGGCGCAAGTCGGTGGTGGTGGTCACTCGTGCTGTCGTGTTGATCACGAATTGCGAACTTTGCGGGCCGGTGTTGAGATTCGGGATGGGATTGTTGTTACCCGGCACGCAGGTCGCTCCGGTGGGCAGACCGCTGCCGCAAGAGATCGAGACGCTGTCAGGAAATCCGCTGGTTGAACTGGGTGTGACTGTAGCGGTGAAGACCGCAGGCACACCCGCAGGAACCGTAGCTGTCGCCGGGGCAGCCGTGATTTTGAAATCATTTACCGTGACGCTCGCGCTCGCCGAGGCTAACATCGACTGCCCGACAAAGGCCTGACCGCTATTCCCCAAACTCACCGGGCCTCCTGGCAAGGGCGGGGCAACGGGCGCCACAATCACCGTCACGGTCGCGGTCGCGGCGGCATTCAGCGTTCCTATGTTGCACAAAACCGTATTGTTGGTAGGGGCGCCACAGGTGCCCGGGCTCGCGGTCGCGGACACAAAAGATACTCCGGAGGCGGGCAAGAAGTCGACGAAGGTAACGCCGTTGGTAAACTCACCGGCGTTCGTAATCACATAGGGGAAAGTTACCTGGCTTCCCATACCAACCACTAACGGAGTGGGGTTCGGCGCCGGCATGGTCAAGTTCAAAAGCGGCGCAAACTTACTCACGAAGGCATCAGTGTTTCCGCTGAGCTGCCCCTGGAAGGGGTGGCCGAGAAAGCCATTGGCGGAGGAAGTCTCTCCCGCCAGGTAGCTGGAGCCTTGCTGGTCCAATGCGATGCTGGTGCCTGAATCTGCACCCGTGCCGCCAAAGTAACTCGTAGAACTGGTCGAGGTGGTGCAGCCAGGATTGTTGATGGGGGTGCAAGTCGCAATGGTGTCGAGGCGGGCAAAGAATGCATCGCTCGCGCCTCCCGCGTACGTTGACTGCAGAGGAGCGCCGACTATGGGGAAGTCTGGGGAATTGGTCCAGCCCGTAATGCGGGCTCCGGAAGTACTGTCCACCGTGATCGCCGTACCGACGTCTGTTCCCGAGCCGCCGAGGTAGCTGAAATAATCCAGAGGAATGTCGAATGTGGTACAGCTCGTGCCTGTACACGGCACGCCAAGCTTCGCGACAAAGGCGTCAGTTCCGCCGCCTTTGGTGGGCTGTAGTGCTGTTGCCGTTGTGCCCGTAACACTGAAATCCGAGGAGTCAGTCGAGCCGGTTACGTAAGCATCGCCGGTTGAATCCACGGCAATCGCGTAGCCTATGTCGTCGAGCGAGCCGCCAAGATACGTCGAATACAACAGCTGCGTTCCGGTGACGCCGGCCGGGTTGAACTTGGCGACGAAAACGTCCAATCCACCTTTGTTCGTTGCCTGATAAGCATTCAGCAAGGGCAGGTCGGTGAAGTTCGTGCCCCCGGTAATGTAGACGTTGCTGGTGCTATCTACCGCAATCCCACCGCCCGTTGCCAAATCCGCGGAGCCAGGGTGACTTGCTCCGCCAAAATATGTGGAATACGGAACGCTCGACGTTCCCGAAAGATTGGGATTAACCTTGCTCATGAAAAACTGGATGGTCGATCCCGCCGCGGGAGCGACTTGATAGGATCCGACGGTGGATGGAAATCCTGTTTGGACCTCCGTGGATGCAGTGGTTCCGGTTACGTAGGCATTGCCTCCGGAATCGAGTGCCAAGCCAGAAGCAATGTCGGCGCCACTGCCGGAGAGATAAGTTGAGTACAGCAGCTTCGTTGCTGTGGGGTCGAGCTTGCTTACGAAAACATGATTGCCGCTACTGACACGCGTGGTTTGGAAAGCTGCATTGCTTCCGTTGCTGCCATTGGTGGTGGGGAAGGTGCTCGAACTGGTTGTTCCCGCCACGACGATGTCAAATCCGGTATCCACCGCCACCCCGGTGGTGTAGTCCGTACCGTCTCCGCCCAGATACGTAGCAAACAGCAACGTGCCGGTGGGGCTAAACTTGGCGATGAAGGCATTGGCGTGTCCAGCCAACCCGGTCTGGAATTCTCCGGTTGTTTGGGGAAAATTGCTCGACGTGGTCGAGCCCGCCACGTAGGCGTTAGCGGCTGCATCCACGGCAATCGCAGGACAGCCGGGGGGCGGCGCGGGGATTTGGTAAATCGTGATCGGCGCGATCACGGAACAGGCTTCATCTCCGCTGCCTCCAAGGTAGGTGGCGTAAGTGAGCGTCGGGTCGATGATCAATGTCCGGTTGCGATCGTAATCGCCCAACCTGAAACCGACTTCGTTTTTTTGCTGGCCGCGCAGTTCGAAACGGCCCACGACGCTACGCTCTTCTGGACCAAACTTCTGATACACCCGCGGGGCTTGTAGCCGCAGGTTGCCTCCGCCGACAGCCACAACGAGGTCACCACTCGCGTCGATTCTCAGATTATCTGCACCCTGAAACTTTAGCGCTACGATCCTGGGATCGGTACCGGACGCAACTTCGAAGTCATATTCCAACCGCCCCTGATTGCCGTAGTACACCAGGTCGATGCCGGGATACACGTTGCGATAGTGCACCCGCGCAAACTGAGGAATATCCCGATGCCATTTGGCGGGATCGTTGCCAATGAAGTAATTGCTTTTCCCGGGAAGTTCGACGTCACCAGCCGGCTCAACCGCGGACGTCGCCCCTACCAACTTCATTGTCACCGCGGAAGTCCCCTGGGACGCCGAGTCCGAATGACGCAAGGCTAAAACCGCCTCTTGCGCGGTGAGGTACAGGCCGTATCCGTTTCCTCGAGCCAAGAATCTCACTCGCGCATCGGTCTGTCCCCGGTTCGGCTCAAAAATAAGTGGGAGGTGGCGGTAATCGGCTAGAACTCGCTTCGTATCCCGGACCGGACTTGAGTCAAACAGCCTTGTGGAATTCGCAACGTTGGCAAACCGGAGCTTTGCCGCATCCGAACCAACGGTCAGCGCGACAGCTCCAAGCACCATCAACAGCGCAATTGCCACGAGCACGCGGGCTGGCGAACAAGTCCTTCCCGACTGACGGTGATCCAATCTCACTGAACTCCTCCGATTTGCCGCGATGTCTTTCCCGATTTCAGGGAGAGGAAGAAGAATCGGCGCACAAACAGCACCCCGAGTCGCGCCCGCGAAGCGGCTTGCCTACTAGTCACCAAAATTAAGAGCAAACGTGAATTAACTACTTAAACATCTGACGGATAGCCTGTCAAGATGCGGAACCCCATTCTTCGCCTTAGGATTTGTCAGATGCAGGTGCGGTTGGTTCGAGATGCCGTCCAGGAAGAGAAAAGCCAGGTCGCTAGACGTGATATGAGAGGTTACGCGGGCGCAAATCTCCTCGGATGATCCGGGCTTCAGCCTTTCAATATTTACTCAACGCGATGATAAGCGCATCAATCTCGTGGCAACACAATTTGCCTCGCCATTAACCGAGTCAGTTCCCTCAGCCCTTTGATCTTGCAAACTGCTGACAATTAAGTATCTTCGCCTTAAGCGCACGACTTAGTTGCGTCTCTTGGACTTGCGGAGTGATTTCAGTGACCGAGGTGGATCTGGATTGCTCGAAAAACAACAAAGCGCAATGCCCGAAACGTCCCACGAACGAAGATTGATGAGGCGCTTCGACATGCGCCTGCCTGCGATCGTCAAATTAGAGGACGCCAGCATCGACGAACTTCTTACAGAGACCCAGAATGTGAGCGCTCGCGGAGTTTTTCTCTACCTCGACCGGCCGCTCGCCGAAGGCTCCCGCATTCATGTAACTTTGACTCTTCCACCGCACGTCACCTTAACCGATCCGGTGCGCGTCCGATTCACCGCGCGCGTTTTGCGATCCGAAGCGCCTTTGCCGGCATCCCGCGTTGGCATTGCTGCAGTTATCGAGGACTACGAATTCCTGCGGTCGGGTACGCAATAAGGAGTTGTCAGCGGTCGGTTAATTCTTGTCATTCAATTCGCGACTTGAATTCTGCGATTTCATTTTTCAGTCGGGTGTAGCGGCGCAGCAGACTGCCCAGATAAGTAATGTGAATGACCCAGGTGGCGATGTAAGCAGCATAAAGATAATTCATCCTGCACTTCCAGTCTGCGAAGTCCTTGGTTGCGAACTGCGGGGTTCGAGCAGAGCCTCCAAGGCCAAGGTTTCTTCTACGTCACGGCGCAGCACTTCCAAACGATAGCGCGACCAGCATATCAACGCCGCGAAACACGAGAACGCCAGCCAGTTGATCAGCAGCACGTGCAGCATGCGGGGATCAATGGAACCGCCTCCGCCAACCACCGGTTGGGGATGCTGAGTCCGGAAAAACCAAATCGAAAAATACACCAGGGGAACGTCGAGGGCGCCGAAAACTGCCAAAACCGCCGCTAACAATGGAGTCTGCCCGCTGCTGGAAAACCTTCGCAGGACCAGATAGCTGACGTAGATCAGCCACAGCACAAGCGTCAGGGTAAGACGCAAATCCCAGGTCCACCAGATCCCCCACACCGGACGCGCCCAGATCGGCCCAGTCACCAAAACCACCGTGCAGAATACGACCCCGACTTCCGCCGTCACCAGGGCAACCATATCCGCCTTGGCATTGCGCCGTATGAGGTAAACAACGGAGGCGAAGAAATTGATGAAAAACAAAATGAACGCCGTCCATGCCGAGGGCACGTGGTAATAGAAAATGCGTTGCACGTTGCCCATGGTCTGTTCTGTCGGAGCGGCGATCAGGGCCTCGTACAAGGCGTAGCTAAGGAGCGCACCGGTCAGCACAGCGAGGATGGGGAAGACGCGCTTCATTCCGCCTGCAACACGAACCCGAACAAGAAGAGACTAGCGATAGTAAACACCAGATCATAGGCAGCAAGCAACACGATCCAGAACTTGGCGGAAAATTCTCCGGTGAGGATCGCGCCCGTAGCCTCGACCATGGCGAGCAGCGCTGGGATGGAGATGGGAAACAACAGTAGCGGAAGCATGATTTCGCGGCTGCGCGTGCGCAAAGACATGGCGGCGAAAAACGTTCCGTTTACCACCAATGCCCACGTCCCCAAGGCCGCCACTATGGGCAACTGGTATGCGGGTCCGAGCGCGCGCAGGTTGTAAAACACAATGAAAAGCGGCGTCATCAATGCCTGCAGCACAGTAACAAAAATGAAATTTCCGATCACCTTTGCCAGGAACAGCGCGTTCGGCGGTGCCGGCGAGACTCGATACGCATCCAGCACCTGGTTGCGCATCTCCCGCGCCCACGTCTGATTTAGAGCCACCACTGCCGCAAACAAGAAAGCCACCCAGACCAGCCCTCCAGCTATGCGCCGCGACTCTTCTGCAGTCGGATCGAAAGAGAAGCTGAAGATCACCACCACCAGCAAAGAGAAAAATAACATGGAGTTGATGGCATCTTTCGAGCGCCACTCCAGGCGGAGATCTTTCGCCAGCGTCGCTCGCGTGAGACCGCCGACGGTGCTCATCGCGTCTCCGATTTGTTCTGCAAGTCGGGAGTGCGACTGACAATCTGTCCAGCTTCCATCCATACGAACTCGTCGGCAGCGCCTTCGAGAAGAGAGGCTTGATGCGTGACCACAAAGATGGTCTTTCCGGCATCGCGCAAGCCCGTCAGCAGGCTCACCATCTCGCGCGCGGAACGCACGTCCACGTTAGAGAAGGGCTCGTCGAGAAGGAGGACTTTAGGGTCGTTTAAAAGCGCGCGAGCCAGCGACATCCGTTGCCGCATCCCCTGCGAATAGTGCCCCACAGGCCGCGTCAGGGATGGATCAAGCTTTACCGCTCGAATCACGTCCGCGCAGCGACGGTCACCGTCGGCCACATCGTACAGGCACGCGAAGTAGTCGAGGTTTTCCATTCCG
The DNA here is from genome assembly GCA_035567135.1 of Terriglobales bacterium. Lineage (GTDB taxonomy): Bacteria > Acidobacteriota > Terriglobia > Terriglobales > Acidobacteriaceae > JABDBE01. The sequence goes on along the minus strand of DATMQI010000232.1, from coordinate 211,767 downwards.
CTCATTTCGTCATAGAGCAATGAAGGGTGCGCCATGTAGCCAATTTGGCCGCAGATGGAACGGAGATCGGTTGTTCCTAACATCGAGATACTTCCACCAGTGGGCGGCGTCAACCCCGCGAGGGCGCGCAGGAGCGTGGTCTTCCCTGCCCCGTTGTCGCCTAGAATGGCGTAGAAGCGCCTCGGGGCAAATTCTGCGTTCACGCCGCGCAAGGCAGCGAATCGTCCGAATTGCTTGACCAAGTTAGTAATTACGATGACGGGAGCAGCCTGCGAATTAGGCGGAGTGGTCACTGAGATCGTTGGACTTGGTGGCAATCAGTGAAGATAGACCAAGCGCAGAGCGAAGTCGAGAGCTGAAGAATCAGTAGAGCGAGAGAGGCCCGAAGTCCAACTCATGGCGTAATCTTAAAAACCACACCACAGCCGTCTCTATTGTCACAGTCGCTGAAATTGCCACCCAGAGATGTCGTTCCGTAAAGAGATCCCGCAGCGTCGAAGACTAGGGTGCTGTAAGGTGAGGACCCGTCCTTGCCGTTAAAGCTGTGCAGAACCGTCTCGGTCCACTTGCCATTCGCATGCGGTGTCAATTTGAAGACAGTACCATCGTTGTGAGCACCTCCTTGCACAGTCGTGCCGTACAAGTTTCCCAGGGCGTCGAGGGTAAGGGTGGCATCCGGGGTTGCCCCATCGCTTCCATGAAAAATATACAGCACCTTTTTGGTCCACTTACCGTCGCCGCCCGGTATCAGTTCAAAAACGCCACCGCAACCGGCTGCGCATTCACCGGAGCCGCCTTGGAAGGCCGTGCCGTACAAGTTCCCCGTCGTCCGGTCAAAGATCAGCGCGACCGGGTCATAACCCCTTAGGACATCGCCTTTGCCGAAGGAATATAACAACGTCTCGGTCCATCCGCCATCCGCGCCGGGGGTCAATTTGAACACGACGCCCCCATGGACACCACCCTTGCCTGGGCCGCCGGCAGCGGCACCGTACAAGTTCCCAGCCGCGTCGAAAACCACACCGCCTGTGGGGAACTCGCCGTCCCGCTCATTAAAAGCACGTATCGTCGTGTCAGACCATTTACCTCCGGCGGCGGATGCCAGCTTAAAAACAACACCGCAACCAGCGTCCGAGCAATAGCCCTCGTAGTTACCACCCTGGAGTGTCGTCCCGTACAAGTTCCCCGTCGCGTCGGAAATCACACCCGAGAAAGGGTATTGTCCGTCGGTGAGCTCAAAGGAGTGCAGTACGGTTTCGGACCATTTACCATTGTCGCCAAGTGCCAATTTAAAGACGTTACCTGCCCTGCCATAGCCAAGTTCTGATGTCGTGCCGTATAAATTCCCGGCACCGTCGAAGATCACGCCGGCATAGGGATCTGATCCGTCCGCATTGTTGAAGGAATGCAGAACCCTCTCGGTCCACTTGCCGTTTGCACCCGGCGTAAGTTGGAACACGGTCCCACAACCACCACCCCCGCAAGCGTCCGAATCGCCGCCTCAAGTGGTTGTCCCGTACAAGTTTCCTGTCGAGTCAAAGGTCACACCTGCCGAGGGAGATTGGCCGTCCTTACCGTGAAACTCATACAGCACTTCCAGCTTATTGGCCCCCTGGAGTCGCGGCACGAAGGTCAGAAACCCACAGACTATAGCCAAAGCTGCGAGAGCAACAATGAAGGATTTTGCGATCCGCATAAATAGCTCCTCCAGAGCGGGCAAGGATTCGCGAAGTACTAAGGACCCTCGGATCGGGAGGATCTCGCCAAACGCCCACTTCTGGCCGCACGAGTATACACCCAGCAGGAGACGTGCGAAGCACCGCAGCTCGCCGACCATATCCGTGGCTCGTTTCGTTCGCTGCCCGGACGAGGGCGCCCGGGCCCACGTGTTCATTGCGGTTGGATTGCAGTACCCCCTCGCCGCTCACCGCACCTTCAGACCGTATTTCTGCGTCATCGGTGGGACAATACCGTTCAATCGTAGGTACTCGACCAGCTGCCCGTAGTGGTCTGTAATATGCCAGACGGCAATCACGGAGATACCAAGTTTTGTGCTCGGCCCGGCATAACGGCCTTCGACGCGGTCGAGCGCATTTTTCGCCGTGAGCGTGGCAAGGACGCTGTTGGCGTAGTCAAACGAATCCTTCAGATACTTGATCAGCTCGGCTTTGGTTTTCGCCGGATCGTGGCCGCCCCTTTCGCAGTCGTCGGGCGGCTTCTTGCCCTCAAATTCGTTGAAGAAAGCAAACTGGGCGCACGCAACGTGCTTCACTTGTTCGCCGAAGCTGCGGGCATCGTCGAACTTTCCAGCCGTGGGGATAAAGGAATATTTGTCCTCAGGCATGGCCTCTGCGATGCCGAGAAAATTTCCTTCCGTGAACTGCAGTGTGCCGCTAACGCTTTCCGCGATTGACTTGGGAATATCGTCTTTCTGGGTGGCTTGCTTGGCTGCGGATTTCTGTGGCGTTCCAGATTTCGCGACAGCAGCGAAAGCGACGCCACACATGAGAAGAAGGCCAGCGATACGGAGAAATTTCATCCCATCCTCCTCGATTCGGAGAAGGATACCCGAAGCGCAGAAAGATGGGAAGCTGTGCACAATGCTCAGGTAGGGGCCGAAGTACCCGAGAAATCAGTTCGACATTGCGCTGGAGCTATTGGTTTCGACCTGGGTCATGCTTTTCGGGGCCGCACCAGGAGTTCCGGTCGCCGGCTCTCCCGGCTTTTGCGGTGCGTACTTCGAAGCACATTTGGCTTGGAGTTGTTTGGCGTGGAAAACGCCATCGCGTCCGAAACTGCCGTCGGCCAACGCCTGGGAGTTGTCTTTGAAGGTATCGGGCGGAGGCTCGGTGCCGCTGTACGAAACCGCAAGCGTCTGGTCGTTCTCTATCAGAACAAACTCAACCTTTGTGCCGTTGCGCTTGATCGATCCAGGTTGAACATTCCCCGCGACGCGCAGCCGCTTGGTGTGAGCGGAGTCTCCCATCCCACGCAATTCTTTGATGGTGACGTAATAGCTCTTGCTCTCCTGGACGCCGGTATAGGCCAGGTATCCGAGCGCTAACAGGATGACAACTGTTGCGCCGCCGAATTTGAGGTATCTGCCGGTTTCGTTGGACATAACAACACTCCACGCCCTATATAAAACTCTATTCCTCCGCTTGGGAGGGGTCAAGCTATCGAGAGAGCAGGGCAACCACGCCCGATTTTGTATGGTTTCGAGTTCGGCTGGCGGCTTTGCGCGAGCTTGGCATCGTGGATGTTTGGATGAGTGATCCGGCTATAGGGGACATTGAGTTCCTCCAAAGTCGACGGTGGACAGGAAGCCTCGTCTCATTTCGTGTAATACAAATCAATCTCCACGAAAATGCGTTACAATTTGGAACTGCCGCCGCGACTGATCGCTCATCGGACATTGATCGATCCAGCCCGCGACTCCGCGACTTAATATCCGCACGCCAGGAGAAAAATATGGCAACCGCTCTGAAAATCGTTCCACCCGAAGACAAAGTTAACAGCTTCGTTTCCAGAACCCATAAAATACTGATAAACGGCAAGTGGGTCGAGGCCGCATCCGGCAAAACTTTCACTACGTATAATCCGGCAACCGGCGAAGTTCTTGCGCATGTGGCCGAAGGCGATCGCGAGGACGTCGACCGCGCCGTCAAAGCCGCCCGCAAAGCCTTCGAGACCGGCCGCTGGTCCCAGCTAACCGCCTCCGAGCGCGGCCGCCTGATTTGGAAGCTCGCCGACCTCCTCGAAGAAAACCTGGAAGAGTTTGCCGAACTGGAATCTCTCGACAACGGCAAACCCCTGAAAATAGCCCGCGCAGCCGACGTCCCCCTGGCCGTAGATCTCTTCAGGTATATGGCTGGATGGGCTACGAAGATTGAGGGAAATACAATTCCGATTTCTGTGCCCTATACGCCTGGGGCGAAATATTTAGCCTATACGCTGCGGGAGCCTGTTGGCGTGGTGGGGCAGATTATTCCGTGGAATTTTCCCTTGCTTATGGCGGCTTGGAAGTTGGGGCCGGCGCTGGCTACGGGAAACACCGTCGTGCTGAAACCAGCAGAGCAGACTCCGCTTACGGCTCTGCGTTTGGGTGAACTGTTTCAGGAAGCTGGATTTCCCGATGGCGTGGTCAACATCGTCCCGGGCTATGGAGAAACGGCTGGAGCCGCGCTGGCTGCTCATCCCGACGTGGACAAGGTTGCATTCACCGGTTCGACCGAAGTTGGCAAACTGATTTTGCAGGCGGCCGCGGGCAATCTGAAGAAGGTCTCGCTCGAACTGGGCGGGAAGTCTCCCAATGTAGTGTTTGCCGATGTTGATCTTGATACCGCGATTGCTGGTGCCGCGAGCGCCATCTTTTTCAACCATGGACAGTGTTGCTGTGCGGGCTCGCGTCTCTATGTCGAGAACAGTGTTTTTGACAAAGTCGTAGAAGGTGTGGCTGAGCATGCGAAGAAGATCAATGTGGGATCGGGACTGGACGACTCGACGGATATGGGTCCGCTGGTTTCCGCCGAGCAGTTGAATCGGGTTTGCGGATACCTCGAGTCGGGACTCGCCGAGGGCGCCAAGGCAGTTGCGGGAGGAAGCCGGCACGGCGATAAAGGCTACTTCGTGAAACCTACTGTACTGGTGAACACGAACGAGAAGATGAAGGTTGTGCGGGAAGAAATTTTCGGGCCGGTAGTGACCGCGATTCCTTTCCGCGATCCCGCCGAACTGGTCAAACAGGCTAATAACACGGAGTACGGGTTGGCTGCGGGAATCTGGACGCGCGACATCCAGAAGGCGCATCGTCTGGCTGCTCAACTCCGCGCCGGTACAGTGTGGATCAACTGCTACAACATTTTCGATGCTGCCCTGCCCTTCGGCGGATACAAGCAGTCCGGCTGGGGGCGCGAAATGGGCCACGAAGTGCTGGAACAGTACACCGAAGTCAAGGCAGTTTGCACCGCGCTGTAAGTAGAAGTTGGGCTTGTGACGATGAGGACGGGCGTCTCGGACGGCTTGACGAGACGCCCGAACCTGTGTTGCGGGTGTTCTTTGTTGTGCGGGCGTTCTCGCCTCCCACCCTTCCGCACAGAACGCGGAAGAGCGGGCACCCATCTTCAGCGAATTTACCCGGCGCTGGAAGCAATGCCCCACCGAAATCGGTGTGCCATCGATTTAGTTGAACTTTAATCGCCAGCTTTGGCAACCGGCGTTTTTTCCTGTTGGGCGTTTTGTTCGGGATAGTCGTAAACGCCGCGTCCGGCTTTGCGTCCCAGGCGTCCGGCTTTTACGTACTGAACCAGCAACGGCGCTGGCCGATACTTTTCTCCTAAGCTTTTGTGCATGTATTCAAGAATGCTGAGGCGAGTATCGAGCCCAACCAGATCCACGAGCTCGAAGGGGCCCATGGGGTGGTTCAATCCCAGCTTCAATGCCTTATCGATATCCTGTGCGGAAGCGATTCCTTCCTGCAGCATATAAAACGCTTCATTGCCAATCATGGCGTTGATGCGGCTGGTGATGAAACCGGGCGATTCCTTGATCACGACAACTTCCTTGCCCATCCGCCTGCCTACCTCGGCCGCCGTTGCGAGCGTGTCGTCGTCGGTTTCGAGGCCGCGGACGATCTCCAGCAGTTTCATCTTATGGACCGGGTTGAAGAAGTGCATACCGACACATTTCCTGGCGCGGTAGCTGACGCTGGCAATTTCGGTGATGCTGAGCGAAGAGGTGTTCGAAGCCAGAATGGTCCCAGGGCGGCAGATTTTGTCCAATAAAGTAAAGATCTCAATCTTCGATTCCATTTCCTCGGGGACAGCCTCGATCACCAGATCCGCTTCGCGAGCCGCTTCTTCGACGCTTCCCGCGTATCGCAACCGGCCGAATGCCGCGTCGGCATCGTCGCCTGAGACTTTGCCAAGCTCAACCGCCTTGTCGAGGTTGTCACGAATTTCGCCCTGCGCGCGGCGCAGTGCGTTGGGCAGCAAATCCTCCAGGATGGTTTGATATCCGCCCAGCGCCGCCACATGAGCGATTCCCCGGCCCATGGTTCCGGCGCCGATCACGGCAATGGTGTGGACCTGCGCCATTACTGCCCACCCTTTTCCAACCGGACGACGAGGGCATCGAGGTTGGAGCCCGCGGCTTTCAGGCTTTCAGCCAGACGCTTGCGCTCGTCGGTTTCCATGGCCGCGACGAAGGCGTTGATGCGGCGTAATGTGGTCGTAATGTCGTCTACGTAGTTGATGAGGCGAATCAGTTCTCCGGAAGTTCCCATAATGATTTCTGCTCCATTGGCCCGCGTTCGGGCGATGATCCTTAGTATTTATGCGCGCCTCATTCGGGAAAAACCGGCACTTGAGGGCGGACCCAACCATTCTGAACGGTAGCAAGAAATTAGTAAAGGCGGGCTGCAGAACGAAGGTAAGTAGCTTGTTTATAGAGATGTTGGCTAGCCGGCGCCGGTAGTGCATTCTATTGTTAATGGGGGATGAAATTTCGACGCTTATAGTACCAATCAATGTTTTTAATTGGTCTTTCGCTCTGCTATCGAATCTAATATGAAGATGAGTGAAAAGCCTTTGAAACGCTATATTTTTGCGAGTGATTTTGACCAGACGCTGACTTTCAACGACTCTGGCTACGTGCTCAGCGAACTGGTGGGAATTCCGACCGAGGAGTTCGAGCGCAAAGCCAAGGGGATGGCGAAGCTCAACCTGGTGCAGCAAGGGGCCGAGCTTGCGTACCTGCTGCTGCATGATCCCGAGTTTCAGAATCGGGTTCGTAGGGAGCACCTTATTGAGGCTGGCAAAGCGGTTCGTCTGAAGGAAAACATCGCGCTGCTTTATGAAATTCTTAAGAGCGGCATTGATGGTTACCTCTTCGATTTTTATGTTCTCTCAGCCGCGCCGGTGGAGGTCATTCAGTCTGCGCTGGAGGGAATCGTTCCCCCTTCTCATATCTACGGAACCGAGTTTCTCTACAACGATAAAGGCCAGATTGAATCCATCGCTCGCGCCACCGCCGGCTACGGCAAAGTAGCCAGGCTCGATCAGTTGCAGACGGAGCAGCAAGTTGGGCCAGACCACATCATTTACGTCGGCGACGGCAGCTCGGATGTCCACGTAATGCTGCACGTCAATGTGCGGGACGGCTTCACCATCGCCGTCTCCGAAGCCAAGCACGTTTCGCAGGTGGCGAAAAGAACCATTCTCAGCAGCAACGCGCTTGCCGTGCTGGCGCCCATCCTGGAGGATGTGGTCGGCTGGGAGAGGCCGCGCATTCGGCAGTTCTTCGAATCCTACGGGATGCTGATTCAAGAGTGGGATCGCGTGCGTACGGATTGGCTGACGCTGCGCTCGGACGGCAGAGACTGGTTAGCAGCGGGCGTAGGCGAATCAATGTAGGCGCGGGCGTCCGCGCCCGTGCGGCCCTAATTTGAAATCCCCGTCATTTAAGATTGTCATATGCTGCGTGACCCGAGCTTGATCCCGCTTTCGCGGCAGCACCAGCACGCGCTGGCTTTGTGTGTGCGGCTTGATCGAGCCATGCAGGCGGGAGAAGTTGATCTCGAAGCCTGGCAGGCAGAGATCCAACAGCAATTTGACAGCGAGATTGCGATTCACTTCGCGGCGGAAGAGAAAGAACTGTTTCCGGTTGTGGCGCGCTTTTCCGAACTGAGGACGCTGGTGAACGAACTTATCTCCGAGCACAGTCTTCTGCGCGACGATTTCGCACGCGCGGCCGCTCGCAAGCTTGATCGGCAGAGCCTAGCAAAGTTCGGCGAGAAACTGGTGGGGCATATCCGCAAGGAAGAGCGTCAACTGTTTGAGGGCATGCAGAAGGTCATGAGTTCGCAGGAACTCGCGGCGTTGGGCGGTGCGCTGGAGCAGGCGCTGAAGGAGGCTTTGCAGGCCTGTGCCCTGCCTAACGAATCAACACGACTACGATCCAGGTCCCAACCAACGTGACTCCCGTGTGGATGTGAAACATAGGTCGAGCCAAAATGCTGTCATCCTGAGCCAAGCGGATCTGGGTTCTTGACTCGCTAGCAGTAACGCCGTCGCAGGCAAACCCCAGATCCCTCGCTTCGCTCGGGATGACAAATCCTTTGCCGGGTTAGACCAAATCTTCTACCTTCACTTCCCCGCCTTTCCACGAATCGTGGAACTCGTTTTCGACAAAACTGGCGTCGTAGCTTCGGTCCTGGGCTTTCAGCGTCTGCTGCAATCCGAATAGCGAGCGTGGATTGCGCGGATTCTGATCAAGGTCCGCGCGAAAGACTTTCTCCGCTCCAGCGGCATCGCCGTTCATCAGGAGCGCGGCCCCTAACGACTCGCGGACGGGGAAAAACCAGTCGGAAGGCTCCCCATATTTCAACGTATCCTGAATCGCGACGGCTGCGGTCAGCAGAGAGATTGCCTGAACGTTATCTTTCCTTGCCATCGCGATCTTCGCCCCCAGTACATCCTCGGAGATTTTCATGATGTCCTTGGCTTTGTTGTTAATCGGCATGGAGAAGATCAGATCTGGCGGTGTGTTCTGCTCGGCCTCTGAGATAATCTTGTACTCGGCTTCGGCCTCGGTCAGCTTTCCTGTTCCCGCCAGCGCCATGCCGCGAGAGAAATGCCAGAATCCGGTCGTAATCTTCATCGCGGGATCCGGTTGCGGCATGGCGAGAATGTCATTCCATTTGTGGAAACGCACATCCACCGCCATGGGGATTGTCATGAAACCTTCGAGAGGCGGCATGTCTTTCACGTGCGGTCCCACATTCGCGACCAGCAAATCCGCGTTCTTCCTGGCTTCCGCATAGTTGCCATTCATGCTGGCGCACATGGCGATGAAGTGGAGGTTGTGGCTGTAATACATCATCGGATAGATGCCTTGCACACCACTCGCCTTGATGTATGCTCGATCCACCGCGGCGGCATCTTCATTGGTCTTGACCGCGGCTTCATAGTCGCCGGTGCGAATATAAACATGCGCCGGCATGTGCACGATATGCCCGGCGGCGGGCGCCAGTGCGGCTAATCTGTTGGCGCCGGCGAGGGCGCGCTCCGGAGTCGACGAAGCCTCAGTGGCGTGGATGTAATAATGAATCGCGCCCAGATGGTTGGGGTCGCGGCGGATCACCGATTCTAGAGTCGCGACAATCTCCTCAGTGCCCGCCTCTGGCGTGCCATCCACGTGCCACAAGCCCCAGGGATGAAGATTCATTCCTGATTCAGCGAATAACGTGGCCGCATCCAGATCGTCGGGGTATTTCTTCGACACTTCGCGCATTGCCTCGTGATAATCCTCGGCTGCCTTTCTAAGATCAGCCTTTGGATCTGCCGGAAATCGCTTTGCCATAGCGTGGATATACGCTAGCTCGCTGGGCGAGGCGTTGGAGGAGAGGTCGACCGCTTTCTGAATGGCCTCGTGAGCTTGCTTGAAGCGTTCCTCGCTGGCCGGATCGTTGTAATTCGGTCCCACCGCTTCTGCGATTCCCCAGCACGCAATCGCTAATTTGACGTCGAGTTCTGTCGCGCGCTGGAAGGAACGCGCTGCTTCGTCGTGATTGAAGGCGTAAATCAGGCGCAATCCTTGATCGAAAAATTTCTGCGCTTCAGGATTGCTGGTAGAGACCGGATGATGCGCGTTGCCCACTCCGGTCATCAGCGTCGCGGGCTTGGACTGGCCGTGATTGGAATGGTCTTGAGCAAATGACGGCACGCATAACAACACGGCAAACAAAACGGACACGCGAAATCGCATTCGGATGATCCTCCTCTGAATTAGGGGATGGGAAAATGCTTGCAGCGTAAGTTGCCCCGAGTGCGGCAAGATTAATCGAAATCCGAGAACGACGCAATGGAATCGTGATTGATGGACAAGGCTAAATTGCGTCGACAAGAGCGCTGTTCGCAGGGGAAGTTTGACTGAAGGTCACGCCCCGCATGGGAAAGTCCAGCGGGGCGTTCTCCATTCTCTTGCCCTTTTATTTCGCGGCATTCCCCAGGGCATCAACCCCTGAAGGCAGCTGTGCGCCATTCTTCGGCGGCTTTGGGCAGGTGATCTGGGTCCACGTGCCTGAGTTTCCGAAGTTCGTTCGTTGGTTGAATAGCTGGAACGGGCCGGAAAGCGGCTTGCCCGAGAGGGTACCAATAAAATCGACGGCTCCGCAGGTGTTGGCATCAACCGTCATCGCACGGTAGGAAAGTGTCAATCCGTCGGTCTTGCTATGGTGTGAACTGCCGATCACGGGCCAGGAAACCAGACCGTCGCAACTGGAGAGTGCTCCCCAGGTACGGCCGGTCTGCGCCGTCTCCGTGTTGGTTATGGGTTGTTCGAAACGAACGAACACTCCGCTGAATACCTGGAAACATTGCGGCGCAGCTAGCGCCAAGCCAGGCGCAAGAAGCACTGCGCCTACGAGAACCACTATCGAAAGCTTAATCTTCATCGGGAATCCTCCTTGTCTCATTTCTCTCCACAAATCGGGATCGTCCAGAAGAGGTCCCCATTGTCCTCTCGCTCACATTCCGCGTCAAGCCGTTGGCCTGCGCGTAAGAGCAAACGTGGAATATCTGTGAGAGGCCTGCCCTATTTGCGCGGAAGTGAACTCAAAGGAGCGTCTGTGGGAAGATGAGCAGGGACACCTGCGGGCGTGAGATCCAACAGGTGCAGCTATGCAGCTCACGGTGCGGGCTAATCAATCGCAGGTTCTGGGGGGAAGCGAGCCAAAAATGTAGAAGGTTCCCGATCCGTTGTTCACGCCGTTCTGAAGGCCTTGTGCGCCCACGTACACAAACCCGTTGGCGACGGTGGGCACGGAAAATTTGGTGGCCGGAGCAATCTGATCGACGGGAACCTTATTCATAGTGCACTGATTGCTGTTATACAGTTCCTTCATCGTCACCGCATCGAAGGCGTAGAAAATACCTGGGATCGTGCCCTGGGAGACATGGCCGTCGGGCTTCTTGATCGCCCAGACTACGGCGTCCCTGGCTTGGCCGTTCGCCGAAATGGAAGGAGTAACTCCGTAGGGAAAATTTATCCGGTGTCCCAGGGTGTCGACCGAGCCGAACAGGCGGGTGGGGCAAACTTTCGTATCGATCGGACCTTTGGCGCGAGAATCAGCACAGAGGAGATAACGAATGACTTGACCCTCGCCCGCCGCGGCGAAGAGGTAATTCCGGAAAGGAGGCGCCGAACCAAACTGCCAGAAGGCCTCGCCGCCATGGATGTTCTTTCCCTGATACGGAGTAGTCGTCCAGTAGGTTTCAATGTTATTACCGCTCTGCGTCGGTCTACAGGAGCAGGGATTATTGCTGCAAGACGTATCAAAGCCGCCTAGGTTCGTACGATCGACGAACCATAATCCGCCTTCCTTGTCCCCACTCAGCGCAAGGTTGGGCCAGTTCGGCAGTTGATGGTCCGGGATCAGCATAACGCCTCCCGAGCCGAAATCGACGTCCCCGCTGAAGTTGTTGCACGCGGGGCTGTAGAACGAGCGATAGTACTGGTCGACAGGAGTGAAGTAGCCGTAGCCGCCGCTCGGCGCCGCGAGCGCCAGACCGTTCGGATCCAGCTTAAGGAAACTGTCGCCCATTTCCGTGTTGGGGGGCGCGGAATTATTCAGATCAAACACTCCGTTCGCCGTAGTCACGTAGATCCAGCTTTGCCCGCTGGAATCCGTTCCAAAAGCTGGTGCCGCCCCACCCATCCAGATGCCTCCGCCGTCCTGGCCTGTAGTCCCCTGGCTGGTCTGAATGTAAAAGACGTTGGGATCATTCAGGTCGTCCGCGTTGTAACCGAAGATTGCGCCGAAGGGATAAGGAGTTGGAGCGGCATCCCTCATGGAGAAGCCGGCGTACACATAGTTTTTATTTTGGCAACCGCTGCCACAGTTCGCAAACAACAGGCCGGTCCGCTGAATGTGGTCATGGGCAAACTGGCTGGAAGAAAATTGCCCGCATCCCGATGCGCAAACGTGAACCGATTGTTTCACCGCGAGGCTCTGGACGTCGACCGCGTACAGATACGCGTACGAAGTCGATGCGCGTGTGGGCTGATCTTGGCTTTCCGTCACCAAGTAGATCGTGCCTACACCATTGTTAATGTTGATGACCGGAGTCCCCAGGATGCCAATGATCGGCGAAACCGCAATACAACCCTTGCAACTTTTCGGAAACTGGCCGTAGGTTGGCAGTCCCTGGGTGGACAAGAAAGGCAGTTTGTTGATGACGGTGCAGTTGTGCTGCGGATCTCCGTCGATTTGGTAGAGCGTATCGTTTTGCGTTACGACGTAAACCACGAAAGGATATGTCGTCGAATCAATGTTCACATTGGTCAAAACAAGAGGCTGACCATACACCTGCCCATCCAACTGTGCCGAGCAACGCTGTCCAAAGATTTTCTTCGCGATGGTGCCGTGGTTGAGCACGCTTTCTTGCAGGTTGTCCCCGGTGCGATAGGTGTCATTCTGCCACGTGAGCACGCATACGCCTGAACTGCACAAGGTCTGAGCGCCTAGCGGGGCGCTGGCACAGGCTAGGAGAATAACTACCAAAGCAGCTGGAATACAAAATCGTGGCTTCGCAAAACGCTTCACCGTAGCACCTCCGTTTTAAATTCCAGTCTTCCCCGAACGGAGCTTGCCGCGTCGCTCTGTTCGCTGTTACAGCTTTTCCACGTGGTAGCCAGCCAAAACATTGTCGTTGAATTCCCCCGTCCAAACAATTTTTCCGTCGAAGGTTATGCCGGCAGCCCCCGTAGTCGCCCAACGACCGAGTTCGGTACCGTCAGTGGGACGCAGTTTGAGGACGAACGACTCGCCGGACAGCCAAATATTGGTTCCATCGAAGGCAACGCCATAGGGCCCTCCGGGCGCGGGAAAGGTACCGAGATTCTTGCCATCGCTGGCCCGCAGCTTGGTCACCGAGGCATAGCCTCGGTTGGCCACCCAGATGTTCGCCCCGTCAAAGGCGATGCCAATCGGACCCCCTTCAACCGCAAAAGTACCCAACTTTTCGCCGTCGGTGGCTCGCAGCTTGCTCACCGTGCCGTCGCCATTCGTCACCCAGATATTGGCGCCGTCAAAGGCGACGGCCACCGGTGAATTGCCAACATTGAAGCTTCCAAGAATCTTGCCGTCAGTGATTCGCAGCTCGCTCACCTTCCCCGGGCCATGGCTAGGAACAGTTGTCACCCAGATATGGGCGCCATCAAAAGCCATCCACCCTGGGTAATGCCCCACCGCGAACCTGCCCATTACTTTCCCGTCGCTGGTCCGCAGCTTGACGACTGTCCCTTCCCCCTGATTCGACACCCAAAGATCGGTCCCATCGAATGTCACCCCATATGGGGCGACGCCCGCCTTGAAAGTGCCCAGCACCTCGCCATCATTCGCGCGCACCTTGGTGACCGTGCCGTCGCCAAAATTCGCTGTCCAAATGTTGGCTCCGTCAAAGGCAACGCCGTAGGGCTGACTTCCTACTTTGATCCTCGTCGTTCCGTCGGTCTGATCCCAGGTTAGCGACGCAGCCTTTAGCGGGTTACGAGTGTCGCGTTTGGATGCTTGACTATGGCTCCCGGTTTCCTCGGCGGCAGGGCGTTTCTGCGCCCGGCCAGGAATGAAACTCGCCATCGCAACTACCATAGCGAACACAGGAATAGAGCGCATTTTGATCATTTGATACCCAAGGGTTCGGTCCAGTGATGCGAAACGAAGACGTAAATCAGACATCGGAGACCGGCCGCTCCTCCCAGAGTTAAGACCCCCAAGACCGCCACCCAGCCGGGGAGAAGGCCGGAAAATCATGTTCGGGCATACGTTATCACGGTTTTGAGCGAAAATTCCGGCGAAATCGCACTGGGCCATGTTTTCCGCTCGATGTTCTCCGATCACGGATCGGCCTACTGTTGCCTTCGTTTCAACTCGGCCTGCACAAAACGAGGCAGTGGAAGGAGGGGTAAAAGTAGCATACTATTATTCCGCTGCCGGTTGCGCTCCGCACGCGAACTTGATCGCGGAGGGATATAATGACAACTTTTGCCGCTATGGAAAGAGCAACGCAATACGAACTCCGCCTGGCCGAACGCATGTCGCGGCTGGGCACCGAAACCGCCTTTGAAGTGTTGAATAAGGCGCGCGCCCTGGAAGCTCAGGGCAGAGATGTCATCCACCTCGAAATCGGCGAGCCCGACTTTGACACGCCCAAGGACATCATCGAGGCTGGCGCCGAGGCCATGAAGACTGGGTGGACACATTATGGCCCAGCCGCGGGACTGCCCGAGTTACGCCAGGCAATTGCCGACGACGTGGCGCGCAGCCGCGGAGTTGAAGTCAAGAGCGATTGGGTGGTTGTGGTCCCAGGCGGCAAGCCGATTATCTTCTTTACCATGCTGGCGCTCGCCGATATTGGGGATGAGGTTATTTATCCCAATCCTGGGTTTCCCATCTATGAGTCGATGATTCATTATGTCGGTGCCAAGGCCGTACCCATCCGATTGTGGGAAGAGAAAGATTTCAGCCTGGACGTGGAAGAACTTTCTCATCTGATTACCGATCGCACCAAGCTCATCATTTTAAATTCGCCCCACAATCCTACCGGGGGCGTGCTAACCAAACGAGATATCGGGGCCATCACCAAGGCCATCGGCGATCGAAATATCATGGTGCTATCGGACGAAATCTACAGCCGCCTGATGTTCGATGGCGCCCGCCACTACTCGATCTTCTCCGAACCCGGATTTAAAGAGCGCACCATTCTCCTCGATGGCTTCTCCAAAACCTATGCGATGACCGGGTGGCGCATGGGCTACGGAGTGATGAGGCCGGACCTCGCTGCTCAAATGGCAAGGCTGATGACAAATTCGACTTCGTGTACTGCGAGCTTCACGCAGATCGCGGGCATTGAAGCGATTTCCGGGAATCAGTCGACGGTCGACAGGATGCGTACGGAATTTCAAAAGCGGCGCGATGTTTTTGTGACCGGACTGAACCGCATCAAAGGCTTCTCCTGCCGCGTACCCAAAGGCGCGTTCTATGTTTTTCCCAACATCACCAAGACGGGATGGAAGTCCAAGAAACTGGCCGATGCGTTGCTCGACGATGCCGGTGTGGCATGCCTTTCGGGAACCGCATTTGGAGATTATGGTGAGGGCTATCTGCGTTTCAGCGTAGCGAATTCGCTGGAAAATTTGAACAACGCGCTCAGGCGGATTGAGCAATGGACGAAGCAGAATCTCTAGCTGCATGGACGCAGCGGCCTGCGTCCCTACCTTCATCGCGATGAAATCTAAAAAAGCCGGCACTCGAAGTGTGATGCCTCGCGCCAGCCGTCCGTACATGCCGGGATATGGTTTGCCCAAAGGCACCAAGGGCTTGCTGCCGTGGAGTTGGGCGCAACAACGGCTGGAGAAATCTCACAATTACTGGATCACGACGGCGAAGCCCAATGGCTCTCCGCACACTATGATCGTCTGGGGCTTGTGGCTCGATGGCGTTTTCCTGTTCAGCACCGGACGACAGTCGCGCAAGGCTCGCAACCTGGCAAAGAATCAGCACTGCGTGGTGTGCACGGAACAGGCGAATCAGGCGGTGATCGTCGAAGGAATAGCAGAGGTAGTGTCCGACGTAGAACTGCGCCGCTCGTTCCTCAAGCGGTCTGAACGCAAGTATAAATTTGATATGTCCGGAATGGAGCAGGACATCTTGAGCCTGAAAGAGCCGATTTATTCTGTGCGTCCGGTGGTGGTGTTTGGGCTCGACGAGAAAAAGTCACTGAATGCGGCTACGCGTTGGCAGTTTAGCCCAACTCAGTAACCTCCCATCCGATCCGTGGAAATCTGCGCCAGTTCTGCCCCCATCACACTCGCTTGTGATGGCCCGAACTTCGCGTGAAAAACCAGGTCGAAATCTTGATGACAACTTAGAATTTCGGGAGCATAATCTGCCGATACAAAAAGGAGGTCTTTATGCGGCAGACTCTCGGGGCCCCCTGCATACCATCCAAGCTTTCCGAATCAACTCAACATCGACTTAACATGTACGTGCTCGCGGCCAGCGCCGCCGGGTTGGGAATCGCCACCGTGGCTCGGCCAGCTGACGCGAAAATCATTTACACGCCCACTCACGTCAACATCGCTCCCGGGGCTGGGTTTGTCCAGATGGACGTCAATAACGACGGCACACCCGACTTCGCGTTTTTCAACTACAACATCAGTGGAAGCTGCTGCGCCCTTTCGGTCCTGTCGGTCTCTCCGGACAACAAACGAAACAGCCTGGTGGCGGTTCACAACCACAAAAAAATATTGGCTGCTGATCTTGGGAAGGGTTTCCCGATCGGGCCGAAGCTGCAGCACGGATTTTTCAACGCCGGTGCATTAGTGATGGCAGAGTTCGAGTTTCGTATCAACACCATGGGTTCCACCACCTTCAGCACGTCCTTCGGTTCGTGGCGCAACGTCAAGAACAAGTACCTGGGATTGAAGTTTGTGGATCTCAAGGGAAAAATCCACTACGGCTGGGCGCGCCTCACCGTGATGGTAAGTAGAGGATCCGGCTATGATGCGACATTAACCGGCTACGCTTACGAGACCATACCGAACAAACCCATCATCGCGGGGAAGGAGAGAGGGCCAGATGACATTGCTGCGCTCAAACCGCAAAACCCCACGTCCTTTAGCCCGCAGACTCACGAGCCGGCGGCGCTTGGCCTACTCGCTGTAGGAGCGCCCGGACTTTCCATCTGGCGGCGAAAAGAGCAACCAGGAATCGCCTAGCGATAACGTCTCGCATTGAAGGAGCCACGTCAAGGAACGATTTTCCATACGTGGCTTCCATCCTTCAGACGTGCTCGCATAGTAGGGCGCCGCGATGACCTGCTGACCGAAACAGTCCATAATTCGATTATGACGGTATCCTGCTTTTTAATTGACAGAAAGCTATCGCCGATTCGTCCCCGGCCTGCCTGATAGCTATCGGCAAGATTCAATCGCACGCCCGACATTCCCGCCTGCGACGTCCCGGAATGAAACTTCTCCGACAATAAAAAAGAAAGATGTGACGATTCTCACAAAGATTTTCGTCTTCTGTCCTGATAATCCACTCAGCTTGCGAGCGCTGAGTTACGAAAACGATTTGTGGAAAACTATGAACATGACGAAGCTTAGAAAAAGACGTCCTGGCTTCCTGGCCCGATTGCCGATCGCAGCCGCGGTCTTGATGCTCGCGGGGCTGGCGCTGACTGCATTGCTGGCACTGGCTGCAGACAAGAGCGATAAGAGCGAACCGCCTTCCGCTCCGGTCGAGGACACTTCGAAGTACGTGGGCGCCCAGACCTGCAAAACCTGTCACGAGGAAATTTACAACAGCTGGGAGAAAACGCCGCATTGGAAGACCACTCTGAATAAAAAAGAAGGCGGCACCGCGAAGCAAGGTTGTGAAGGCTGCCATGGTCCGGGTGCGGAACATGTGGCGGGCGGCGGTGACAAGAGCAAGATATTCAGCTTCGAGGGGCAGTCGCGGCAGGCGAGCAGTGCGCGCTGTCTCAGTTGCCACGGAGAAGCACATGCGCAATCCCATTTTGCCGAATCGGCGCACGCCAGCAGCGACGTCGGGTGCCTCGACTGCCATTCCCCTCATCACGCCCAGGAGAAACAACACCTCCTGGTGCAGAGCCAACCCCAGTTGTGTTACGGATGCCACACCTCGACCAAGGCGGACTTTGCTAAACCCTTTCACCACCGGGTGAACGAGGGTCTGGTGCAATGCGCCGACTGCCATAACCCTCATGGAACGGGAACCGTACGGCAGTTGCAGAACGTCGCGAGCGGGGATGCGGTTTGCTCGAAGTGCCATGTCGACAAGCAAGGGCCTTTTGTCTACGAACATACACCGGTGAAAACCGAGGGCTGCAGCAGTTGCCATACGCCGCATGGTTCCACCAATCCGCGGCTGCTGAAGGTCAGCCTGGTGAACATGCTATGTCTGCAGTGTCACACCTTCCCGACGCAAGGGCCAATCGGACCGGCCCACAACCAGTCGGCCAAGTATCAGGCCTGCACCATGTGCCATACGCAGATTCACGGATCCAATTTCAATCTTGCCTTTTTGAAGTGAAGGAGCACTGATGGCCTCGTTTAGAAAACTCGCTTGGCAATGGTTGCTGATGGTGTCTTTGCCCGGAATGCTGCTTGCGCAATCTTCCGGTCCTAGCCAGAACCCGCCGGGGGAGTCTGAAGGTGTGAATACCGGCGGCTACCGCGTGCACTCGTCGCTTGAGATGGGTTACCGCTTTACCGACCGCACCGGCAGCAACGATATGTACGACACGCTGGTCAATTTGCAGACAGGTCCGCGCTTTCTCAACGAGACGCTTTCCATGCAATCGCTGGATCACCAAGGCCTGCTGTTCGACGACCTCAACCTGAATAGCTTTGGCTGGGGAGGCGATCCCAACAACGCCTTGCGGCTTCGGGCAGACAAGAACCAGTGGTACAAGCTGCAAGGCAGCTTCCGTCGCGATCAGAGCTTCTCCGACTACAACTTGCTGGTAAATCCGCTGAACCCGCCGAGTTCCACTCCGTCGATTCCGGTGCTGAACTCAGGCCACGCTTTTGACACCACGCGGCGCATGACGGACATCGACCTTACTCTGCTGCCGCAATCGCGGATAAATATTCGGCTGGGCTTTTCCCACAATAATATGACTGGGCCTTCGTTCAGCAGCCTTCACTTGGGCACGGAGGCCCTGCTCCTCCAACCGGTGAATACAACCATGAACTCCTACCGCTTGGGGGTGGACTGGAGGGTCGCGCCACGAACCGTGTTGAGCTACGACCAGTTCCTCGATTACTACAAAGGCGATACCGACACCCAACTGGCTTCCTTTGCGCCCGCGCTTCTGCCCGGTGGAACGCCGGTTGATTTGGGCTTGTCGATCGACACTGGAAACAAAGTGCCCTGTGGCGTGAAGCCGCCGGCCACTAGTCTGATTAATGCCGCAGGCACGCTGACCAATGTCAACTGCAGCGCTTACTTCAGCTACCTGCGCGACCAGCGGATTCGTACTTCCACGCCAACCGAGCGCCTCAGTATGCGCAGCAACTACTTTCAGCGAGTCGACCTCGTCGCTTCCTTTTCCTATAGTTCCGCCGACATGAGCACGCCTTTGAACGAGGCCTTCAACGGTTTGGAAACACGTACCAGCAACCGCGCCTTTCTTGGAACCGGGACGGCGGACGCGAGCCGAATCTCCGACGTGCTTGATCTTGGGGCTACTGTGCATTTGAGCAAACATGTGCGCCTGATCGAGAAGTTTTATTTTTGGGCATTCCGCATGCCGCAGAATGCTAATTTCACCGAGGTCGACAGCGTGTGCACGGGTGCGTGTACGCTGTTGACTCCGCTGAGCGCTACTGCGCCCGCGACCGCCACCACCCTGACACTGGCGTCTTTCAACCAGAACTGGAAGAGGAATCAGACCGAAGTAGCTTGGGACATTTCTAAGAAAGTCGGAGCTCGCATCGGCTACCGCTACGGGGATCAGGTCTTCAACAACTTCAAAGATTTTCTGCCCGGCGATGAAAGTCCAATCGTAGTTCACGAGAATACCGCGCTGTTGGGTTTCTGGGCTCGCCCTAATCGTGCCTTACGGTTCAATTTCGATCTCGAGCGCACCAATTACGACAACGTGATCGTGCGCATCGCGCCCCGCAAAGAATCACGCTACCGGCTGCAAACAACCTATGCACCACGGCCGTGGGCGCTCCTGGGCGGGTCCATCAACATTTTGCAAGACGCCAACGCCAACTCATTGACCGATTACGTGGGTCACAATCGAAACTACGGCTTCACCGCCTCGCTCACTCCCCGCGAACGCTTCGGGATGGACTTGAGTTACAACTACAATGATGTAATACAGAACGCGCTGATTTGTTTCAACGATACGCCGCCAATCGGGGTCAGCCTACCCTTCGTGACCAATGCCGCTTCTTGCGCGGTTAACGATTCGGCCAATCCTCTGCTGGGCAACTCGTTCTACACTAACCATACCAATTTCGGAATGGCCACTTTCAGAATAAAGCCGGCACAGCGGGTGACGGCGAACCTTGGGTACAGCATCACCAAGGTCGACGGCAGCATCCCACAATTCAACATTCTGCAGCCTCTCGGCTCCTCACAATACAACTACTCGCAACCTGTGGCCGGCTTGACTGTGGATTTGGGCCACAAGCTGGCTTGGAACAATGGTTGGAATTATTACCAGTATAACGAGGGTTCGTTTGTCGGGCCTACGGCGCCGCGCTATTTTCATGCGAACGCGCTGACTGAATCTTTGCGCTACGCTTTCTAAGTTTTCTGGCCATAAACTGTCGTTCATTTTCGGACAGTTCATTCCGCAGCCGCACAATCATCTCGTGACTTTTTCCTGTTGCCCGATGGTTTTTCCGTTTCAAATCAGCATCTTGCAATCCCTTAAGGCTGGACCATGGGGTGCACTTCCCTTCTCCATGGAAAGCATACAAACCTCGGTTGCGCATCAAGCCGTGAGCATGCCCACGGCCCGTGTTCTAGTGGCAGACGACCAACCGCACGTCTTGGATGCGTTGGAGTTATTGCTCAAGAATCGTGGTTACCGAACGGAAGCTGTGACTCATCCGGCGCGTGTGCTGCAGGCACTTGAGTCCCATGAATTCGATGTGGTTCTCCTGGACTTGAATTACACTCGCGACACGACGGAAGGCGGCGAGGGTCTGGAGCTGGTGTCACAGATCCGGTTGATCGACGAAAACCTACCGCTGGTGGTGATGACGGCCTGGAGCAGCGTTGACCTTGCGGTGGAGGCGATGCGGCGAGGCGCCTCTGATTTCGTGCAGAAGCCCTGGCACAACGGACAGCTGCTAGAAAAGTTAGAAAAACAAGTGGAGCGGTGCCGTTCGTTGCGGCAGGCACAGCGTCAACGCGCGGATGAACTGCGGGACGCACGCGAAATCCAGAACCAACTCCTGCCAAAGAGCATCCCTCAGGTAAAGGACTACGAAATTGCAGGCGTAACCCAGCCCATCCGATTCGTAGGCGGCGATTACTACAACGTGGCGCGCATTACCGAGACCCAGACCGTGCTGTGCATTGCCGACGTGTCGGGCAAAGGCATGCCGGCGGCGCTGCTGATGTCCAGCCTGCAGGCGGCGTTGAGACCTCTGATGTGGGACACGCGGTCGCCACGTGAGTTGTGCCGCAGGCTGAATCGTATTCTGTGTGAGATCGCGCCCATAGGTAAGTTCGTATCATTTTTCTATGCTGTACTCGATAGCAAAGACAATCGTCTCACCTACTGCAACGCTGGACACAACCCTCCGGTGCTGATTCGCGCAAATGGCACGGCCTGCGAATTGAATGCGGCGGGAGCCGTCCTGGGACAGTTCCCCGACTGGGTTTATGAACAGAGCGATGTGCACCTTCGCCCCGGCGATCGGCTCATGATGTTTACCGATGGGTTGGTTGAAGCTTGCAATCAGGACGAGCAGCCATTTGGTGAAGAGCACCTGATCACAATCGCGCAGCAGAATTGCGGCGCTGGCGCTGAGCAATTAAAGACTTTGCTTATGCGCGCGGCCTCGGAGCACTGCGGCGGACGTTTTCAGGACGATGCCAGCCTGATCGTGTTGCGAGCGGTGTAAGAAGTATTGACCAGCTTGTCAGTGCAGAGTTACTTTCCCGGTCAGTTCGATATCGACTGCCGAACGGGCGACAAATAAGTCGAAGTCCCCCGGCGCCACCGTCCATTTGTGATTCTTGACGTCGTAATAGGAGAACGCTCGCCGGTCGAGTTTGACGATGACATTCTTAGTCTCACCCGGATTAAGGTTTATTTTCGTGAAGCCCTTCAGTTCCTTCACTGGGCGAGGAACTGGAGCGTGATGGTCGCCCACGAAAACTTCTGCGACGTCCGCGCCGGGACGAGTGCCGGTGTTGGTGATGTCAAAGGCGACGCTGACTTGCTGGTCGGGTGACGGGGGAGAAATTGTTAGATTCTTGTACGCGAATGATGTGTAGGAGAGTCCGTAGCCAAAGGGGAAAAGCGGCTTGACCGTCGACTTGTCGAAGTGGCGATAGCCGACGAAAACTCCTTCACTATACTCGACTTTCTTCGTACTGTCCTTCGGATAGTAGCTATCGTGCGTGGCATTGTCCTCCCATCGGCGTTCGATCGAGATGGGCAAACGTCCGGAGGGATTGAATTCACCAAAAAGTAGTTGGGCGACCGCAGTGCCGCCTTCCTGACCGGGATACCAAGCTTCGAGCAGCGCTGGGACGTGATCGACCCAAGCGGTCATGTCAACCCCGCCGCCGGACGTCAGGACGACGATCGTTCGCTTGTTCGCGACCGCAATCTGGTTGATTAGTTCGTCCTGGCCCGGAAGAAGACGAAAGGTGCGGTCGGCGCTTTCGCCTTCCGTGGCTGCGTCGAAACCCGGGGCGACGATTACCGTATCAACTCGAGCGGCCAGCGACTTCGCCTCCGCCGTGACCAGCATTTCGGGACGGACAATGCCCAGGTTCGCCGTGGTTTTGCCCCATCCGTCCTTGGCATAGTAGTCGAGTTCGATCTGATGCGCGCCTTCGCTCAGAGTGATGGGAACCTCCCCAACAAAGGCATACGCCTGGTTCCAATTGTCGAGTACGAGCTTCTGATCGACGTAGAGGCGGTAGCCGCCGTTTTCGCCCGGACCTTGCACGAATGCGTGATATTGTCCGGGAGCGCTCGGCGTGAAGAAGCCGGTCCAACGAATGGAGACATTGCTGTACGCGCCTTTCCCACCGCGAGCTGGGTCGTAGTTCACGTACTCGTCGGTTCGCACGATCGCGGGTTGGCCGCTAAGATCCACGTTGTTGAAAATCTCGGTCTTCAGACCTTTCTCGCCGCCACTCGCCAGCGTAGTAAATTCCATCTGCTTTGAAATTTCGTCAAGGGTCGGGATTCCAGGCGAATAGTAAACCTTCGCGCCGTCGCTCAGGTAGTTCACGATTCCTTCGAGATAGCTCACCGGCGTGAAAGGCTTGGCCTCCGCACTGCCTCCTCCGCCGGGTTGCGCGGGATAAGCGTCGGGACCTATGACAGCGATCGACTTGATGCTTCCCTTCTCCAGAGGTAGAAGATTGCCATCGTTTTTAAGAAGAATCATGCCCGAACGAGCGGCTTCCAGTGCGGCCTGCTTTCCGGAAATGTTCAGCAGCGGAATTGAAAGGTCGGTTTGGTCGTGCTCGAGCCACCCGAACTGAATGGCGGTCCGCAGGATGCGGCGGACCTTATCGTCGATAGTTGCTTCACTAACCGTACCGGCTTTGATGGCCGGCAACAAAGTCGCGCGGTTCATGAACTTCCCAGACGGCATTTCCAGGTCGAGGCCACCATTCGCGGCGCCGATGCCATCGTAGGTGGAACCCCAATCCGACATGATGATTCCGGGAAACCCCCATTCTTTCTTCACAAGGTCCGTGTTCAGGGCGCCGTTCTGCGTCATGTGCATGCCATTGGTCAGGTTGTAGGAATCCATAATCGCACCAACGTGGGCATCCTTGACTGCTGCCTCGAACACGGGAAGATAAATTTCGCGCATGGTGCGCTCGTCGATAATGGAATCCGTGTGTTGACGGTCGAATTCTGAATTGTTGCCCATAAAGTGCTTAATGGTTGCGCTGACCCCCTGCTTCTGCATGCCGTTGATGTAAGCAACCGCAATCTGCGCAGCGAGGAAAGGATCTTCGCCGAAGTATTCGAAGTTGCGGCCATTCAGCGGGGCCCGATAGATATTCACGCCCGGGCCCAGCATGAAATGGACACCGCGGGCGCGAGCGTCCTGGCCGATCGTGGCTCCGATCCGAACCGCCAGTTCCGGATCCCAAGTCGCTGCCAGGCCGATGCCGCCAAACACCGTCGACGGACCGTAATTGCGCACGCCGAGTGGGCCGTCCGCCATCTTCAACCGGGGTAAGCCGATCTTCTCATCGGCACGAATGTAAAAATCGTCCACACCACCGATCAAGTCAATCTTCTCTTCGAGAGTCAACTTCTTAAGCATTGACTCAACGCGCGCTTCCGCATCGGAAGAGGGCGTCTGCGACTGGGACCATGTCAGGAAAAGAGGCAAAACCAGTAAGATAAGAAAAGGCCGGCGTCTGCGGGTCATGCGAACCTCCAGGTGTAAGTTGAGAGATTAGTCGGCGTCCACTGTCGCGTTCTCACGCTATCTTTTGCGCGCCCACCAATTCGAGAGCAAGGGTGGCTAACTCGATGTCCTCGCGCGACGAAAGGCCGCTGACTGCGACCGCGCCCGCAACCGCCCCATCCTTCCAGATAGGAATGCCGCCACCCCACCCAACGAACTTGGGATCACCGTAGTAGGCAATGTCATGGCCTTTTTCGGGGTGGCGCACCTTGTCTCCGATTTCTTTTGTCGGTTTCCGTTCCCGGGCGGCAGTCCACGCCTTATTCGCAGCAATTCGAATGGAAGAAATCGGAGCGCCGTCCATACGGGCAAAAGCGATGAGTTCCCCATGCGAGTCGGCGACCGCGACCACAACCGATTTCTGCATGTGTTGGGCCTTTTCGACGATCAGATCGATGATCTTCTTGGCCTCGGAGTAGTCGATAACGGGAACATTCCTCATGGGACCGAAGAAAAACTAAATGAACGGAGGCACAACTACAAGGGGCGAATTTCTCCTGACAGTAGCTGCCGCGAAAAAAAACGAGCTGGGCAAAATGCCCAGCCCGTCCAATCTCGCACAATCTCAGAACACAAGCTTCAGTGCAAACTGAATCAGACGCGGGTTGGCGTCCGGATTGGTGGACGTCACCTGCCCGAATCCGTTGCCCGTGGCAGTGCCGTTGAAGGAGGTCCCCGGAACGCCGAAGCGAGTGTGATTGAACAAATTGAAGAACTCCGTTCGGAATTCCAAGCCAACCCGTTCGCCAATCATCGTCCGTTTGAACGCAGCGAAATCAAAGTTGTTGATGCCCTGCGCACGTAACGAAGAATCTACGCGGGACTCGTTACCAAAACCCCACTGCGGTGGGGCAGCAAAGCAACTTGTATTGAACCACGCGGTAAGGCTGCGGTTGCCGCCTTTGCTGCATCCGGGCACGACGTCCGGACGCACATTGCTAACACCGAAATTGGCCTGCTCCAAGGCAGTCTGTGCGCCACCCCATGAAATCTTGAGCGGAAAGCCGCGCTGGAAGGTGGTTACGCCGTCGACTCCCCAACCGGACACCATTTTGTCGGTAAATCCTGAGAATCCGTTAAGGAACGCCTTGCCGTGGCCGAAAGGAAGATCAAGCACATAACTGATGACAAGTCGCTGAGAGACGTCCTGAGACGAAAGCGAGCGCTCTCCGGCGAGATTGTTCCAGTCTTGCACCTGCCCAACTCCGCCGGTTGATCCTTCGAGCCAGCTGGTGAGCGTGTCGGTGTTGCTCAGCAGCTTGGCGTTGGTATAAGCGACCAGCAGCGTGCCACCACCCTGGAATCGACGAGTTACGGTGGCCTGCAGCGAATTGTAATTGCTGCTGCAGCAACCATATCCGGCCAAACTCAGGTTGGTGTACTGCGGGTACGGGCGATCCAGTTGTCCGGCGAGAATCGAGGCACCGCTGAGTGAAGGATTTGGGCTTGACAGGGGATTAAACGGTTGCCCACCTTTCGTGAGCGGCTGGTCGATCGCCACGGGCTGTCCGGCGGCGAATTGCGCGGCCGCCTGGGCAACGAACGAATCTGGAATTTGATCGGCAACAAAATTCGGGTTGTACTGCGGAAGATGTACGCCGTGCGAACCCGCATAAGCCACATCTATGAAGAACCCGGCTCCTAGCTGGCGTTGAATGTCGAGGTTGTACTGCTGCACGTATCCCGGTTTCTGCGTGGTATATGGCGCCAAGGTCGGAGCGCCGTTGGTAGCCGCAAAGTTTGAAATGCTTCCGCTTCTGCCGGGCGGCGGCAGAATTCCATTCGCGCCAAAAGGACCCGTGGCCGTGCATGAACCGACAAAGGCGGTATATCCTCCGCCGACCGCCGTGCACCCGCTGAAGTCGAGACTGGCATTTGGCGACAAGCCATGGTTGACGGTGCCAAAGAAAGGCGTGGTCGCCAGGTTGATTAAATCGTTGTCCGGATTGAGTTGGAAGGAAACATAGTTCGGAATCCAAAATACTCCGTATCCACCACGAATTACAGTCTTCTGATCCCAGCTATAGGCAAACCCAAGCCGGGGAGAAAACTGCTTCTTATCCAACGGTATGTTGTTCCTGGTGTTGTTTGGAGGCGTCCCAACCAACGATGCATCGCCTATACAAGGAGAGAGAGGAGTGCCGTTGCAACCTGTGACGGTGGCATTGACCAAGGTCGGATTAAAGTAACTCAAACGGTTGTAACGGTCCGACCACGGGCCTTGAAGTTCATAGCGGAGTCCCGCGTTCAAAGTCCATTTCTGATTGACGTGCCAGGTGTCGCCGGCATAAAACGCGCGATAGGTCTGACGGCCAGCGGTTTGCGCTGGAACCTGAGCCGCGCCTTCCGTCTGGTTCACGAAAGAAGCCGGGCCAAGTTGGGCCAAGCCCAGCAGAAAATCAGCGAATGGGAAGCCGCTGTTTGCCGAGGGAGTAATTGCATTGTTCGCCGTCCAACTTCCCAAGAAACCAAACGCCCCGCTGGCGATGTTGGTTTGAAAATAATTATCAAAACCCAACTCATACTGACCGCCAAACTGGAAGGTATGCTTGCCGCGAATGACAGTCAGAGATGGCGACACGTTATACTGGGTGTTGTGATCCCCGATTACGCTGTTGCCTTGGCTCTTGCCCACGTCGCCCGGGAACGGGAACGCAGGCGTTGGCGGCGTGCGCATAACGGTGGGAACTGTACTGTTGTAGCTCGCTGGCCATCCGAGTTGGGTGAGATCGTAGCCGGCGAGGATGGGCGCACGAGCGTAAACGAAACGGCTTCCAGAAACATTCAAATCGCCAACGACATTCGGACTGAATACATGGTTGAGATCAATGGCAAGCGCTTTGGTGTGATAGTTCTCGGCGCAGCGGTCCAGACACAAACCGGTACCCAAAGGATTGGTCGGAAGATCAAGCAGGCCAAAGTAAGAGAAGCGCCCGAACAGACGCGTCTTGTCCGAAATGTTCTGGTCACCGCGGGCTACGAACTCGGTGTTATTTCCACCGCTACTGGTTGCCGAGGTGAAGTTACCCGTTGAGAAGGAGTTACCACCCGGAGCGACCGGAGTGTAATACTTGTCCCACAGGGTGGTCGCGGCCTTGCTCCATTCGGCTTGCGGAATCTGGTTATTCAGATAAGCGGTGCGTTGCCCCGTGCCCGAGACCACGCTATAAGGGTCGTAGAGCTGAATTCCTTGGGCGAGCAAGGAAGAAAAATCGCCTTGTCGAAACGCCTGGATCGGCACCGTTGTAGTCACGACACCACCAGTGCGGAGCCGGAACTGTTCCCAACTCACGAAAAAGAATGTCTTGTCCTTAATGACCGGGCCGCCGACGTTGAATCCGAACTGATTCTGAACGTACGGAGGAGGGGTGTTGGTCTGACCGGCCAACAGTTCACTCTTCTTGAAGAAGTACTCGTTCGAGTTCAAGACCTTGTTGCGGAGAAACTCGTATGCCTCGCCGTGGAACTTGTTGCTGCCCGACTTCGTGCTGAAATTCATAATGCCGCCGGAAAACTTGCCGAACTCCGGCCCCAGGTTGTTGTATTGAACCTTGAATTCGCCAACTGAATCCTGGGTTGGAATAACGATGGGCAGATTGATATAGCCGATGTTGAGAGGCTGTCCATCCAGGTACTCTGCGCTCTCATTGGCAAACGAGCCTCCCACTTGGTAATTGCCCCAGCTAAATGGATTCTGACCGACAGGAGTACCGCCGGAGCCGCCTTGAGCAACTGCTGCGGGAGAAATCGTGATCAAGTTAAAGATATTGCGCCCATTTAGGGGGAGTTCGTTGGCCTTGCGCTCTTCGACCACTTGACCGAGAGATGAAGTCTCCGGCTGCAACAGCGGGGTTTCCGCTGTTACTTCCACGGTTTCGGTGACCTGACCAACCGGCAGGACGGCATCAATATGACTATCCTGCTGAACTTGGACGGTGACATCATTTCGGGTGAAATGCTTGAAGCCCGCCTTCTCAACGTCTAACCGATACTGACCAGGCACGACGTTCACAAACTGGTAGAGGCCCTCACTGCCCGTGGGTTGAGTACGTTTCTCCTGCGTGCCGGTGTTGGTGAGGGTTACTTGAGCGCCGGCGACAGAAGCTCCGGAGGAGTCGGTCACGGAGCCATCTACTGTGCCGAAGGTGCTTTGGCCGTGAACGAAAAGAGAAGTCGTGACCACTAAGGTCATAGAAACCAGCAGCATCCACAACCGACGAGACGGCATACACAACCCCCACAGCAGATTTTGAGGAACCGCGAAAGTTTGAAGCAGAGGAAGGTCGTTGTCAAGCAAAAAGTAATGTTTTTGCATTAGAGAGTCGGTCTCTCGAACACATAGAGTAATCGGTTTTTTGCATGAGGGTAATCGTTAACCCGAGAATCGATTACTTTCAACGCTGCGCAGTGGTATGCTGGCTCGCCGTGTCGGTCACCATGGTAGACATAGCGAGAGACTTGGGCGTCTCGGTGGTGACGGTTTCCAAGGTCCTGCGAAACCAAGGCCGAATCAGCGCGACCACTCGTAAGCGCGTGCTGCAGCGCGCCAAGGCATTGCATTACCAGATGAATTGGGTCGCTCGTAGCCTGGTGACGAGGCGCACCTACACGATCGGCCTTCTCCTGCCCGATTTCACCCACCCCTTTTTTGCGGAGATCGCCAGGGCAGTAGCGCAGACTGTGCGACCACACGGGTATCACGTGATTATTTCGTATTTCGAAGAAGACCCTGAATTGGAAGTGAGCGAAGCTGATTCCCTATTGGCCCGGCAGGTGGATGGGCTAATTATTGCTTCAGCCCAGTCCTCCCGTTGCCTCGATCTATTCCAGCGAATTCAAAAACGGAAGGTAGCCTATGTGTTGATTGACCGTCCGATTGCTGGGCTGAATGCATCTTTCGTTGGAGTGGACAACCGCGCCATCGGCAAATTGGCGACGGCGCATCTTATCGCGCGCGGATGCCGCCGCATCGGCCACCTGCGTGGTCCGGAAATTGGAATCGCCACGGAACGCATGGAAGGGTATCGCAGCGCTCTGACGAAAGCTGGGTTGCGTATACCCGCACGTTACGTCGTAAAGGGCGGGCATGGAGATGAGACCGGATATCTGGGTATGCAGCGATTGCTGCGAGTGCGCCCGACTCCGGACGGAGTTTTCTGTTACAACGACCCAGTTGCAATCGGCGCCATCCAGGCTATCCTCGATGCCGGACTGAGAGTGCCATACGACATTTCCGTGGCCGGGGCGGGCAATGTTCAATACTCTGACCGGTTAGCGGTTCCACTCACGACCGTCGATCAAGGAACGTGCCAGATAGGGGCACGGGCGGCCGAGCTTCTCATGGAGCGAATCTTGCTGAAGCGCTCGGTACGACCCAGGAAAATCCTGATTTCACCCAGAGTGGTGGAACGGGAATCGACCCGGCGGTAAGCTTCGAAATTTCTCAGGCAATGCAATTTCGCGCATTCGAATTTCCGGCGGTTCTCTGCAGATACG
This sequence comes from Terriglobales bacterium, assembly GCA_035567135.1. Lineage (GTDB taxonomy): Bacteria > Acidobacteriota > Terriglobia > Terriglobales > Acidobacteriaceae > JABDBE01. The sequence continues at coordinate 182,040 of DATMQI010000232.1, read as the reverse complement.
GATTTCGCAAATTCGCAGCGTGGGCACACAGCGGACGAAGCGTGTGCAATTGGAGCCATGAGCGCGATATGCTAGGGTTTCAAGGAACCCCAGATTGCGGAACGCTTTGCCAAGCACATCATTCGTCATGACTCTAGTGCTCTTGGGGGTCGCCCTCGCCGCGCCTGTGTTCGATGTGAATCTACCGCACGGCTTGGATTTCACGCTGCAGAATTCCCCCACCCCACAGAAATATCTGATTGAAACCATGCCCGGAGGCGTTGCCCTGCTGGATTACAACAACGACGGATTGCTGGACATTTTTCTGGTGAACGGCGGACACATAACCAGTCCGATGCAAACGCCAGAGAACTTCGACCGTCACGATCCCCGTTATTGGAATCGGCTCTACCGCCAAAACAAAGATGGAAGTTTCACGGATGTTACTCAGCAGGCAGGATTGACGAACGCGGGAGATGGAAATTATGGCATGGGAGTGGCCGTGGGCGACTATGACAACGACGGCTATCCCGATCTGTATGTTACTAGTTATGGAAAAAATGTTCTGTATCACAACAACGGCGACGGCACCTTCACTGATGTAACTGCGAAGTCAGGAGTCGCTGCCGGCGGCTGGTCCGTCTCCGCCGGATTTTTCGACTATGACAATGATGGAAAGCTAGATCTGTTTGTAACCCGATACATGGAGTGGGACACGAAGCATAATAAAGACTGCGGCGGAAATTTTCATACGTATTGTCCGCCGGAAGAATTTCCCGCGACCACCAGCATCCTTTATCACAACAACGGCGATGGAACCTTTACCGACGTGAGCCAACGCTCGGGCATCGCGGCAAAAAAGGGGCGGGCTTTGGGCGTGGCCTTTGCTGATTACGATGAGGATGGGTTCACTGATGTTTTTGTAGCTAACGACGGCATGCAGCAGTATCTGTTTCACAATAACGGAAATGGAACGTTCACGGAGCTTGGGCTTGAAGCCGGAGCGGGGCTCTCTGAAGACGGGCGGCGGTTATCGGGCATGGGCGTCGTCTTTCAGGACTATGACAACGATGGCCGGCCTGACGTTATCGTGACCGAGCTGCCCAGGGAAATTTACGGTGTTTATCACAACGACGGCGACGGTTCGTTCAGTTATCGCAGTCTCGAAACTGGCCTCGGGGTTCTGTCGAGTGGGAGCTCCGGCTGGGGAGTTGGCCTGGAGGATTTCGACAACGACGGTTGGAAAGACTTGTTCGTCGCCCAAGGTCACGTGCTCGACAACGTCGAGCGCATCGATCCCTCCCTGCACTATCTTGAACTGCCGCTGCTGGCGATGAATCATAATGGAAGGTTCGAACGCGTCGATTCCGGGAGTACGACTCCAGTAGCAGGTCGCGGAGCTGCCTTTGGCGATTTAAACAACGACGGATGGGAGGACGCGGTGATGACCTATCTCGGTGGCCACCCGCAAGTGTTCCTCAACCATGGTGGCAAGCTTCACTGGCTGGTGATTTCACTGCGCGGCACACGCAGCAATCGCGATGGATTCGGCGCCCGCGTCAAGGTGAACGGGCAGACGCGGTTCGCGACCTCCGCTGGAAGCTACGCTTCGTCAAGCGATAAACGTCTGCATTTTGGCCTCGGAACAGCGGAGAAAGCTAACGTGGAAATCGTTTGGCCGTCGGGCATTCACCAGATAGTGAATGATGTTCACGCCGATCAATTCTTGGAAGTCCGGGAGCCGGAGAAACCGTGATCCGCGCCTTATTACTTTTGTGGTTCGCATGGCAGACTTTATCTCCAGAAGCCGCGCAGCATATGCAGGCCGGAATCGCGGCGGACAAACAACGCCAGTTCGATGTTGCCATCGCCGAGTTTCGGAAGGTCACCGAATTGGAGCCAACTTATGCGGACGGCTTCGTCACCCTCGGGCAGACGTACATGGAGAAGCACGATTTCAGTTCCGCAATCAAACCCCTGAAGCGTGCATTGGATGTGAACGCGGACCTGGCGCCGGCTCACCAGTTGCTCGGCTACGCCCTGCTCGCGCAAGGGTACGCGGCGGAGGCAATTCCACATCTACAACGAGTGGACGATAAGACTGGGTTGGGAATCGCTCAGATCCAGACCGGGCAACTGCCGGAGGCAGTCGCGAATCTGCAGGCCGCGTTGGCCGCGCGTCCGAATGATCAGGATCTTCTGTACTATCTCGGCCGGGCCAGCGGTCTGCTGTCGAAGCAATCGATTGATACCTTACTGGCGGCTTATCCTGACTCCGCCCGCGCGCACCAGGCCCTGGCGGAAAATTATTTCGTGCTTCGGCAAATGCCGGAAGCCGAAAAGGAATTCCGCGAGGCCTTGCGGCAGCGACCGGATGCGCCCGAAATTCATCTGGAGTTGGGCGAGGTGTATGCGGGCGCGTTTCAATGGGCTAAGGCGGAAGAAGAGTTTCGTACGCAAGCCAAGCTGCAGCCGGGAAACGCCGAGGCCGCTTACCGTCTGGGAACCGCGTTGTTGGAACAAGGCAAAGCGCACGAGGCTCGAGCCGAACTTGTGCGCGCCGACAAGTTATTGCCGGACATGCCCGAGACGCTTTATTCCTTAGGAAAAGCCGCATCCCTTGAGGGAGACGCTGCCGCTGCGGAAAAGGAATGGACCAGACTTCTTTCGATCGAGAAGGAAAGTTCACTCGCTGCGCAAGCGCACTTCGGGCTGGCCGGCCTGTATCGGAAACAGGGAAAGACGGCGGACGCAAAGCGTGAAATGCAGGAGTTTCAAAGATTGCAACCCAGCTCAAACCCACCTCCATCACCTGGCAAACAAGAACAACCGCATTAGCGCATTTTCAAACACGACTTAAATATTCTCGGCATCCCGAGTAACGCAAGGGATCTGGGTGTTTGGCTGCGGAACCTCATCGCTGACGAACGCAAAAAGTCATTGCTCAGGACGACAATTAAGGATGGGAGGTAGCCGCTTGAGTTGGTCTAGCCGACTGATCCAATAGGTCATAAATCCAAAGGGCCCTCGTCGCTGCAGGTCGCAGACGATGATTGCGTGCCGGCCGGAAGTATTGGAAACCCCAACGCTTCCAGATCCTGCTTAAGTTCCCCGATCGAACGGAACTGAATCGCATGCATCCCCAGCGCGCGGGCAGCCTGAATATTGTTCTCGCGATCGTCAACAAACAATGCGGCTCCCGCAGGAATTCCGAGGCCGTCAAGAGTGTGCCGATAAATGGCTGCCCCGGGCTTGATCAAACGCACTTCAGCAGAGAATGTCTTGAAAGTAAAGTTCTCCATCCACGAGCAGTTTGTCCGCACATGTGTAGCAAGATCCATAGGCATGTTGGAGAGCAAGCCAGTCTTGATTCCTGCGGCGTAAAGATTTCTCAGCCACGCGAGCATGCCGGGATCCATATGCGTCCAGATTTCAACCTCGACCTTGCGAAGGACCTCGATCTGTCCGTGATCGAGCAAAGTATTGGTTTGCGCCGCCAGTTGCAACCAGTATTCCTCCGCGGTAAGATCGCCGCGATCATAAGTACCTCTTCCAGCTTCCCACAGTGCGTAGAACACCTCGAAACTCACATTAAACATTCTCGCCATGCGTCCAAACTCTTCCACCGCGGGGCACCGAGCCAAGACCTTGCCGTAATCAAGGATTACCGCATCGATATGCGGAAAACCATTACGGCGCTCTGTCGACAGCGAACTCTTCTCGAGCATCCTTTTATCTTCTCCCCTCCCCCAGTTTTTCGTCCAATGAAATTTATCGGTTATGAGAACCACTCAGTCGAGGAGAAGGTATCCGCGATCTCCATGTCGGGGTATACTGTGCGAACTCTGAGCGCTGGATTGTGCGATAGACGATGGCAAACACACGGGACAGGTCCGAGCGATTCGGATTGGACTGAGTGGCGCGCAGCCAGTTTCGCCGAGGCAGCCGGCGTTGATCGAAACGAACGATACTCTCGTGGTGGGCGTGGATATTGGCGGCACCAAGGTCGCCGCCGGTTTGGTGAACCGCAAGGGTGAGATCAAAGCTCAGGTCCGAACGCCGATGGTGGCGAACCGGGAAGCGGGCGAGGGACTTGCGGCGGTGCTTTCCGCAATCGATCTTCTTCTAGAGAATGATGCGCGAGCTAGGATTCGAGGAATTGGTATCTGCGCGCCCGGCCCCTTGGATCCGACGACAGGAGTTGTGGTCAATCCCCCTAACGTTCCGTGTTGGCGCAATTTTCCTCTCGCGGCCGAGATCGAGAAAGTTTATCGTGTGCCCGTAAAGGTCGAGAATGATGCCAACGCTGCGGCGCTGGCTGAAGCTTATTGGGGTGCGGGTCGGGGCTATCGCCATATTTTCTACGCCGGCATCGGTACGGGAATCGGCACGGGCATTGTATTCGGAGGACGCATCTACAACGGACGCACGGGGGCTGCAGCCGAAGGCGGACACATGAGCATTGATTATCGCGGACCGCTCTGCGGATGCGGCAAGCCGGGTTGTATCGAAGTGTTAGCCGCGGGACCCGCTATCGCCCGAAGAGCCCGCGCCAAGTTGTCTTCTGAGCCAAGCTCCCGCTCGAGCATTCTTGATCTTGCCAATGGGAACATCGATGCCGTAACCAGTGAAATGGTAGGCCATGCTTATGCCGCAGGGGATGAACTTGCCAAACAGACACTGGAAGAAACGGTACAACTGCTCTCGCTGTGGCTGAGCAATATTATAGATCTGCTGGAGCCGGACGTGATCATCATCGGGGGCGGCGTAGCCGCGATGCTCAACTCATTTTTCGGCGAGATTTCCAAGTGGCTTTCGGAATACTGCATCAATTCACGCTGGCAGGAAATTCCCTTGCTCAAGGCCCACTATGGTAAAGATTCTGGAATTGCCGGTGGGGCGGCGCTTTGCTCGGAATACCCGACTTAACCGCCGCACGAGCCGGAATTAGCCGGCAAGGTAAAGCGCCGACTAATGTCGACTTGAACTCAAATTAGGAGCCCTTGCATGACGCTAACCTCTCCGCGAATTCTTGGCTGTCTCGCTGCTGCCGTATCTTCATTGATCTTCTTCCCCTTAGTGGTAGCGTTGCCGCTTGCAGCAGCCGAGCCTTCTTCTCGAAACCTGAATGCGGATTGGCAGTTTCGCGCCGTCGGAACCACCGATAAGCCGGACGTTCAGCAGTGGCATTCTGCGCAGGTTCCCGGCGTAGTGCATACCGATTTGCTGCGCAATGGCCTCATTTCTGACCCGTTCGATCGGGATAACGAATTTCGCTTGCAATGGATCGGCCTGACCGATTGGGAATATCAAACCACGTTTCAAGTGGATTCGCCTGCGCTCGGGCACGAGCACATCGATCTGGTCTTCGATGGCCTCGACACATTTGCGGATGTGTATCTTAACGATCAGGCGATTCTCCATGCTGACAATATGTTCCGCTGCTGGCGGATCCCCGCAAAGCCGCTGCTGAAGCCCGGTCAGAACACTCTCCGAATCATATTTCATTCTGCCATCACGAAGATGATTCCCTACGCAAAGTCCCTGCCTTACATTTTGCCCTCGATATCAACACATAATTATGGCAATGAGGAGAACATCGCGACCGCCCCATACACACGCAAGGCGCCGTACCAATACGGCTGGGATTGGGGACCGCGTTTCATGACCGAAGGCATCTGGCAGCCCGTGCGCCTTGAAACTTGGGATGGGTTGCGGATTGACAATTTCCATATCCACCAACGCAAAGTCGCCGCCGACACCGCTAGTCTCACGGCGGAACTCGACATCGAAGCCAGTAAGCCCACAACGGCAACTATTACCCTGGCTCATGACGAAATGCCTGGAGCCCAATCGTCTGACGGAACCCAGACGCTGCAACTCGATGGGGGTATGAATCACGTTTCATTTCCGATTCGCATCGCGTCACCGAAGTTGTGGTATCCCGTCGGCTATGGCGGCCAGAACCGTTATCGGTTCTCCGCCGTAATCAAGTCAGGTCGCGAAGTAGCAGCGCGAGCAGAATCGAGAACCGGACTGCGTTCGCTGGAACTACGCCGTGTTCCGGATCAATGGGGAAAGAGTTTCGAATTCGTGGTCAACGGCATCACCGTGTATGCGAAGGGCGCGGATGTCATTCCCTTCGATAGCTTTCCCAATCGAGTCACGCCCGAGATTCACCGCAAAATCCTACAGGCCGCTCGCGACGCGCACATGAACATGGTTCGCGAGTGGGGCGGGGGCTACTACGAGTCGGATGATTTCTACGATATCTGCGACGAACTTGGAATCATGGTCTGGCAAGAATTCGCGTTCGGCGGCGACATGATCCCTGGCGACGTTGCGTTTCAAGAAAACGTACGGCAAGAGGCGATCGATCAGATCAAGCGATTAAGAAATCACCCCAGCATTGTGATCTGGTGCGGCAATAACGAAGTCGAAACCGGCTGGTACCATTGGGGCGATCGCCAGGAATTCAAAGAATCCATCTCGGCGGAAAATCGCGATCGCGTCTGGCAGGATTACGTGATTATGTTTGCCGATATCCTCAAGAGCGCGGTCACGCAATATACCGACCCTGTTCCTTACTGGCCCAGTTCGCCCAGCGCGAACTTCGAGGAAATTCCCGACAATCAGCACAACGGCGATATGCACTATTGGCAAGTGTGGCACGCGCAAGCGCCTGCGGAAGACTACACCAAACAATTTCCCCGCTTCATGACGGAATACGGATTTCAGTCTTTTCCTGAGATGCGAACTATTCGAACTTTTGCCAATAAGCCTGAGGACTTCGACATTCATTCCACGGTCATGCAGGCGCATCAGAAAAATAAGGGCGGCAATGAACGCATTCTGACTTACATGTTGCGTGAGTACAATCAGCCCAAGGATTTTGCGTCGTTCGTGTACCTGAGCCAGGTGCAACAGGCGGAGATCATCAAGATTGGCGCCGAGCATTTGCGCCGGCAGCGGCCGCGCACCATGGGTGGACTTTATTGGCAACTGAATGACTGCTGGCCGGTGGCTTCGTGGGCGAGCATCGATTATTACGGTCGTTGGAAAGCGCTTCACTACTACGCCCGGCGGTTCTATGACGACGTGCTGATCTCGCCCTTTTCTCACGAAGACAAGGTGGACGTCTACATTGTGTCGGACAAGTTGCAGCCTGTTTCCGGAACCGTTCATACGCGGCTTCTCGATTTCTCAGGAAAGGCTCTGCTCGATCAGACCAAAGATGTTCAACTTCCCCCACAATCCAGCGGCGTTTATCTCACCTTCGATAAAGCGGAGCTGACGGCGAAGGCCGATCCTCGTCGCAGCTTTATGGTTTTCGACTTGGAAGTGGCGGGAAAGAAAGTCTCCCGCAACCTTATATTTTTTGATGTCACGCACAACCTGGAATTGCCTGTGATGCCCCAGATTCAAACTACTCTCAGCAAAACTGGCGGAGGTTACACGCTCACTTTGCAATCATCACAACTGGCTCGTGGGGTCTATATCGCCTTCGGCGATCTCGATGTCGAAAGCTCGGATAACTATTTTGATTTGCTTCCCGGAGAGTCCGCAGCCGTTACGCTAAAGTCCAGCGCGACCGTCGATCAGCTAAAAGGCGCGCTGAAAGTCATGTCTTTAACCGAGGCGTACACCGCGAAGTGATCCCTTAACCCCGGTCTCGGCCTCTTGACGAAGTGTATACTGTGCCAGAATTTCAAGCTGCCCCGCGCACGCCAGACGTGGACTCTGAGGATTAGCCGTGAACGTAATCAGTATCGGTGAGGTGCTTTGGGACATCGTCGGTCAGGAAGAACATTTAGGCGGCGCCACCTTTAATTTTTCAGCCCACCTTAGCAGACTGGGACATTCGGTCTCATTCGTCAGCGCTGTGGGCTCGGACGAGCTGGGCCAGAAGGTCATCGGCAGAATGTCGGGGCTTGGCCTGACGACCGATTATCTCGGTATAGACAAAGATCATCCAACCGGCACCGCTTCAGTCGCATTGGCCAGCGATGGCCAACCGAAATTCGTTCTCCACCGGCCTGCGGCATACGATTTCCCGCGGCTCACGACGTCACAATATGATCGATTATTTTCCCGCCCGGTGGATTGGATTTACTTCGGAACGCTGCACCAGATTTATCCTCAGGCCCGTCAGTTGACGTCGGATCTTCTCGGTCGAGCGTCGGGAGCGCGCCGCTTTTACGACGTGAATCTGCGCGCCGACGGTTTCACGCCAACCTTGATCCAGGAACTCATGTCGAAAGCAACTATCGTGAAACTGAATCATGAAGAGGTTGACGCAATCTCCCTCATGCTTGGCTCGCGGCACAGTTCGCTCGAGGAATTCTGCAGGAATTATGCCGATGCGTGCAAATGGGCTGGCGTGTGCGTAACCCGCGGTTCCCTTGGCTGCACGGTTTTTATTGACGGACAATACATCGAAGCGCCCGGCTATCCCGTTCAGGTTGTGGATACCGTCGGGTCAGGCGATGCCTTTGCAGCCGCCTTCCTGCACGGATTGGGCAATGGATGGCCCATCCCTAGGATTGCCGACTTCGCGAATCGTGTGGGCGCCCTCGTCGCGAGCCGTCGCGGAGCAATCCCCGATTGGACAATTGCAGAAGCCAATGCCCTTGAAACAAAAACCGTACGTCTGGAGACGGCATGAAGTTGAACCCGGTGTTATTGAAAAGCACGATTGTGGCCTCGTTAGGCGGTCTGCTATTTGGGTTCGACACCGCCGTCATTTCGGGCACCACAGGCGCATTAACACAGGTCTTCGGACTATCGTCGAAGAGCTTGGGAATCACTGTTTCCATCGCCATCTGGGGCACAGTTGTCGGTGCGATGCTCGCAGGGATCGCCGGCGAGCGTTTTGGGCGGCGAGACAGCTTGCGAATCATGGCTCTTTTCTATTTAGTCTCCGCCTTGGGCTGTGCTTTGGCTTGGAACTGGTGGTCTCTCGTAGTGTTTCGCTTCATCGGCGGGCTGGGCATTGGAGGATCGTCCGTGCTGGCACCGATGTACATTGCCGAGGTGGCTCCCGCGAAATGGCGGGGACGATTGGTAGGGCTGTTTCAGTTCAACGTAGTCTTCGGCATTTTGCTCGCATATTTTTCAAATTACCTTATTGCGTTGGTGCGTCCAGGCGCCGTGGAATGGCGATGGGACCTGGGTGTGGCCGCGTTTCCCGCAGCCCTATTTTTTGTCATGCTGTTTACGATTCCTCGAAGTCCGCGATGGCTGGTCAAGAAAGGACGCGTGGATGAGGCACGATCCGTTCTACAGACGACAGGAGACGAGAACTACGAACGGGACCTGCAAGAGATTGTCGAATCCATCGATGTAGAACAAAAGCAGGCAGCCGAGAAATTGTTTTCTCGAAGGTATGCGTTTCCGATTTTCCTCGCGGTTAGCATTGGCATGTTCAATCAACTGTCGGGGATCAACGCCATTCTTTATTATCTGAATGACATTTTTGCCCACGCTGGATACAGTCGAATTTCCGGCAACCTGCAGGCCGTCGCCATCGGAGCCACCAATCTCACTTTCACGATGATTGCGATGTCGGTGATCGACAAAATCGGCCGGAAGACGCTATTGCTGGTTGGTTCGGTCGGAACGGCATTATGCCTGGCCGGAGTTTCGGCCATCTTCTTCACCCACAGCCATGAGAACCTTCTGGTGTGGCTGTTAGTGGGCTACATCGCGTTCTTCGCATTTTCGCAGGGCGCAGTGATCTGGGTTTATCTCTCGGAAGTTTTTCCCAACACGGTTCGTGCAAAAGGTCAGAGCCTCGGTAGTTTCTCCCACTGGTTTATGAACGCGTTGATCTCGGGAATATTTCCTCTTATGGCAGCACGCTCGGGCGCGTACCCGTTTGTGTTTTTTTCACTCATGATGGTGCTGCAATTCTTCGTGGTCTTATTTGTATATCCGGAGACCAAAGGATTCACGTTAGAAGAAATGCAGAAAGAAATGGCAATCCAACATTAGTTCGGCCCACCGGATGGTCCGGGCGCGGAGACGGGCGGCGGAGGCTGAAGAATCGGTACCTTGCTGCCTGTCGGCGTAGGCTGCTCCGGCGCGGGTTCTCCCGGACGCCGAAGGCTGGGAGCATTCGCCGGCCTGGGCTGGTCCGAGGCCTTGGCTACACTCGGCTGCGGTTCGAGATTCACTTCTTTCTCCGCGCGAAGAGTTTTTGTGCCATCAACCTTCATGGTTTCGACGCGTACGACTTCGTCACCCACCATGCGCACGAAATCCACGTCCTGGGGCGGCTCCCCGTAAATCCACTCTTCGTATTCAATCTCTCCATCTTTCTCCCGAATCTTTTTAGGTGGGCGACCCTTGGCGTAGATCAACATCTCGCGGTTCATGCCCACTAATACGTGATGGTTCTGAATGGCTTCTTTGACCTTGGGTGGGACGGTGTCGAGATAAGCTTCCATCGCCGACTTGGCATCGAAGTCAAGAACCGGACGGAGCAGATCCTTGAATTTCTGTGCATTCAGATCCGGGACGTAGTGATCGAAGACTAGATCCACGTAAGTACCGCGCGGATTCGCATTCTGATCGCTCGGAGCGACCGGGGCTGTACCGGTAGTTCCCCCAATTTCGATATGTTGGTACCATTTCTGCTTCTTGATCGGACCTCCATTGATTTCGAAATGGATTCGATCATTCTTGATCACAACGGCGCTAATCCGCGCTTCGTCGCCAGGCTTCAAAGCGGGACCCCAGATGGCGATCAGCCGCTGCAGGTCCTCTGCCTTGGGTGAGACCACGCCGTCCTTTAGAGTCAGCCCTGTCTTCCCCATCGGAAATAGCGTACGAATGTATACCAGTTCGGAGCTGAATCCACGAATCAGATCCATTCGCGTCTGCTTGGAAAGATGAGGGAGTGAAGAAGCGTCATTCGAGGATTTCTGATCAGAACCACCCGCGCTCAAGCAAGCGCAAAGCAACAGAACCAGAGCGGGAACGCGGTAAGGCTTCACGAGGCACCCAAGGCACTAATAAGCTGATTATAGCGCCGTCGACGAGGCTAGGATGAAGACTTTTCGTGCCCGGCGCAAGTTTCGAGTCTTCATTCACTTGAAGGATCTTCACCTAGGCCTCGGCCAACAATCGCACGCCGCCCCTGGCCACTTGCAGCGGCAGAACGTGGCCGCCGTTGTCTCCAATGGCAGTTGCGACGCGGCTGGCGGCACCTTTTTCGACCAGGAAAATCGCACACCCTCCACCTCCCGCACCGCAAACTTTTGCCGCTTTGCCTCCATGCCTAGCCGCCACTGCGACCAACTTATCGATCAACGGCGTCGTGATTCCGGGAGCGTTGCTGCGCCGAAGCTTCCATTCTTCGCGCAAGAGGCGTGCGACATCCTCCCACTCACCGCGAGCCAGAGCGTGGTGCATGGCGCGAGCAATCTCGGAAATGCGTTCGAAGTTGCGGAATACATGCCGGTCTCCATTAATATGCGCTTTGAACACCTCCCAATTGTTGATCCCCGACTGCCTTGGCGCTCCGGTGTATGCAAGCACGAAGCGGGACTCGATCTCCTCCGGCATAACCGGAACTGCTTCCCGGTGAATGCCGTCGGCATCGAGATGAATCGCGCTCACTCCACCATAAAGAGCCGGATAGTAATCCTGACAGCCAGTGGGCACGGCAATTATTTGCGCCTCGACGTTCTGCGCAATCACTCGCATTTGTTCCAGAGTTAGATTGCGTTCGGTAAATCGCGCCAGTGCTGATGTGGCTGCGATCATCAGAGCGGAAGATCCGGAGATGCCAGCGCCGGCGGGAGATTCAGAATCGGTCTCGATCAACAATCCTTCTCTCGGAGCGAAGAATTGCAGTAGGCGCGCTGCCAGCGGGAGCCGGAAGCGGCGCGCGACACGCAATGCATTGAAGCTGGGAAAGAACTCCTCCTTATTTAGTATCGAGCGATCGCACATGAATGCGCTTACCCTTGAGCGGCGTAATCCGGCAGGTAGTCTGGATGTTGACCGCAAAATTCAAAGTCAACGCCCCAGGGTGGAACAGGTAGAGCGGCCATAGGTCCAACGTGCCACCTGCCAAGTCAGCCCGGCACGGCGCCTGAGCGGTAATCGTTCTGCTGCTGCTAACGTCGGGCGGTCTTTGCATGCAGTGTTTGTACCACGAGTGCTCGCGACTGTGGTGAGGCGGGAGCGGGAGCGCTATTGATGTTGTTACGCCTGCTGCTTCCCCTACCAGTGCGCAGGGCGCGAAGCAATGGAGCGATGCCGAGCAGCAATCGTGAGGAGGGAAACCGCCGACGGCTTGCCTTTGATCTGCAGGAGTCGGCGCGTTTGAATTTGTTCGACTGCTTCAACACAATGCAATCCAAACCAAGGATTCTGTAACTATTGGCCTAGGATTGCGAAAGCCAGCCCGGGTTGCGCTTGAAAAGCGGTCCAAGCGTCGTTCGTGCCGCACGAGCCGCCCTGGTCGGCGGAGCAGTATTGGGCCACAGGTGCGGGGTCGACTTCATCTGTATCGTTGACGTTCCAGGCAGCGAAAGCATTAGTGTCGTTGGTGTCAGTTTGCAGAACTACCCAGTATTGGGTGCCGCCGGTGACTGCGATGCCAGCCCGATCAACTTTCGTCTCGACGACGCAGCAACTTCTGAAGGTGGGCAGAGCGGAGATAGTCCAAGTCTGAAGGGCTGTGCCGGGGAGGCCGTTGGAATCGCTGTAAAGGCTGAGCACCAGGGAGTTGGTCCCTTGAATCAAGCCGACACCGACTTTGATCTTGGTAACGGTGTGATTGGCACTGGGTGTGAACGCAGCGGCAGTCCAGATTTCAGGGAAGCCCGATACGGCGGCCGGTCCCGCGATTGTGTAGCCCGAACAGCACCAATATGTGGCCTTTGCGTATATCGAGAGGCTGTTATAAATCTTGACCAATCCCGCATCCGAGGAATCCGTTCGCTTGACGGAAGCGGTGGCCGGCTTCGTCGCAGTCACCATTCTTCCGTCCTTGCTCAGGACAATTCCATCTTTCGTAGCAGCAAACGCTGTCAGGCTGGCGAGGGTTAGCACGGTTAATGTCAGTAGCGTTTTCTTGATCATTTTTTTATCGCCTCCATTGGATTGTCAGATTGGGTTGGCTGAAGTGGAACCGGAAGTTGGAACCTGGGTCGGGTGTGTTTGACGGTAATGGCGGCCACCAGTCCTCTCCGCTCGGTGTGCATCTGCGAACAGCTCAGTTGTGACAAGTCGTGGGAAAAATAGACGACCGACGGCTGTCTTCCAATCCGCAACCAAACCATCTCGAATTCCGGGTGGCCACAAAGTTAAACGCCAAAAGTGAACGGATTTTTGCCCCGGTGCGCGCCGGTGTCAAGGAGAATCCTTTTCCAGAGCGGGATTTCAAGCGCTATAGTGCAAAACTCTGCGCAGGATTTGCAAAACTCTTGTACAACTATCTTTCAGCTTCACACGTTTTCGAGAAGAGGACGAGTTTGACTTTCTCCAAAGAGCGACGCCTCGGCTCGGAGCCGCTCGATTATCGATTCTGCGAAATGAATGTTTCCGGGGGATCGAAGAAGCAACTGCGCCAGAAGGCTTGGTCGGAAAGTGTGCCTGCCTTCCATTGCTGAAGCGCGGGCATGGTCGCGGCCGCCATTCCGCCATCTTCGGAATCGAAAATCAACACCACTCCCGCCGCTGTGGTTGGGGCTTGAGTGAGCTCGGCGTATTCCTTGTCGAACAGGGATTTCGCAAACTCCAACTTTGCTCGCGAGCCGGTGTCCGTTGCGCTCGCGCTGACGTTTTGCACGGTTAAGATTTTCACGGTTTTTCCCCGAAGCGGCTCCCATGTGCCCGGGAAAGATGCGATCTCTTCATTCTTCACCTGAAAACTTGCGGGCGCGGAATTTTCTTTTCCGTCGGCTGCGAAAGTTTTGGGCATTTCGAGACCCGAGCGCCGAATCCATCCACGCGAGAGGCCGGAGATGCGGACGTGTACCCAGTTCGCATTTGTATCGAGAATCTCAAACTCATCTTCGGCGGTGGCGAGAAACAATACTTTAGCCCCTTCGACCGGACTTACCAGAACCGGTGTACCCGATTTTTTTACCACGACCAGGTTGTTGGGGTGGGCTTGGTTGCGGAGAATTTCTTCCAGACCCTTGGCTTCTTTCGTCAGGTCTTCCATGTGTTTATCCGCCATCGCCTTTTGGGTCGCCAACGAGGCGACCATGTCCGAACTTACAGGGTTCCGGATTTTAAACGAAGACGGGGGCCCGTTGCTTGGTTCAGGAGCTGAGATGGTAGGAGCCGGACCCGCACCCGCATTCCTGGGCTGTGAGGGTGCGGTACTCACAGGGGGAGAATTCGTCGCCGCAAGCGATGCTTTGCTGCCGAGCGCATCCTGAAGGCGCTCCAGAAAATCGGTTTCCAGGCGACCATTGGAGGGCAGTTCCTGGTACCCGGATTTCGATGAAGTGGGATCTGCGTACCAAGCGGTAATCTTCGCGCTGACTCGCACCAGCGCTTGGCCAGAGGGTGTGGAACTCACCTGGACCGTGCATTGATAGTAGCCACGCTGGAAGCGGTCCAAAGGCCGATCGCCGGGGCGGGTGAAACCGTCCAGCACCGGCAGCGGTCCAGAGGCCGAAGGCTGCAGCCGCTTCAGAGTTTTTTCTACCGCCAGCTTCGATTGCGCAAAGGTGCGCTCGTACGGACCGCCGGGAGCATCGCTGGCCCACGCAAATAGCGCCGAGACTGCCGCGCAGAACACAAGAAACAAGACTGGTCTCGAAGCCGCCGTTAAATGCGTTCGCTTCACGGTAGCGGCTCCAGTTGCTCGTGATGAATCCAACCGTGCTGCCCGTCTTCGGTTTCGACGCCGTACCAGTATGGCGTGGCAACGATAATCACAACTTCGGTGCCGGCATCCAGCGACTTCAAATTTGACGCGGTGTGAAAGGGCGCGGACTTGAGCTGGGCGCCGGGAGCTTTAATCACCCGTTCCGCCTGTCGGCGAAGATCCTGGACGTGCTGCTCCAATCCTTGGACCGAGGTTTGCGCGGTAGCGAGGGCCGCAGCTTCGTCTTCTTCACTCTTGCGCGCCAATGCCCGCCGCGCTAGCTCTTCCTGGCGCTGTCTTTCGCTCTGCTGATTCTGAGTCTTCTGCAATTCGAGGGCGTCGACGTGATCCTGAATATCGCTATACTCGGCGCCTTCGACACTGCCGTTCGAGACATGCACGGTTCGACGGAAATCCTCGGCAAAAACAGCGTCGATTTTCAAAATCGTTCTGCCTGCATCTCGACTCCGCACCACGTAGCGGACCGCCAGCGTGCCTTCGTCTGCGGTTTCCTTGAAATTAGCCGGAGCCAAAACCTTGGTGCGAACCTTGTAGAAGACTCTGCCTGGATCACTCCATTGCGGAAACAATGGCGAGGACTCGGCCGAGCTAGCCTGTCCAATGTACTTGTCTTTGTTGTATTCGAAGCTGCCTTTGATGATGCCGTCTTCGACAACAGCCTGGACCGCCTCGAGAACCTCGCTCTCCGGAGCCGCGATTTCGGTGGAGAAGCTCAGGCCGTATTCTTCTTTTTTCTTGTGGGCGCGACCATGGAGCGGAGCAACGGTAAAGGCTAGCCACAAAACTGAGAGCACGGCGAAAGCAAGCCTGCGGCCGAGGACGGCGTGGTTATTCCCTGCAAGTGAGTCTCCCCTGGCGACGAAATCGAGAATCCCTGTCCTTGAATCAATATTCCGCATGCACTCCAACTACCGGCCCAATTCTTAGATGCTTTGGCGTTCGACTGACCCGATATTAGCTCTGATACTCTCGACCAAGGTCAGCTGTCAACTTGCCCGACAAGTGAGACATTGCCGAAATTCATTTCTAAGCCCAACTCCGCCCTGACAATTCCTTGACAATTTTTTTACAAAATATAGACGAAGTTATCACACTCGAGTTCGAGAGGAATGGTACCGTCGCTTGCGGTAAGTGTTTTTCAGGTAGGGCATGAAGACAGCAACAAAACGTAGGAAGAAAGCAACGCGCCACACCAAGCTCACCTTCTCCGGAAATGGAAAGGGGCCCGCGGCCAAGCGGACCCGCAATCGGGCCGCCAAGAAACACGCGCTCATTCAGGCCGCCTGCGGACTGTTCGCAGCGAAAGGTTACGAGGTCACCACCACTCGCGAAATTGCGGCATCGGCCGGCTGCGCCGAAGGGCTTATCCATCGCTACTTCAAAGGCAAGCCAGGGCTGCTTGCGGCGATGCTCGAGCATCGAGTCTCAAGAGAAATCCTGGACTTGAGCCATCAGCCACGGCCCGCTCCCACTCTGGAGGATGAGTTCTTACAGTTGGTCGAACGCGAGGTCGAGCGCGTGTGGGAAAGCCGCGATTTTCTTCGTGTAGTCATTCCCCGGGCCATTGTCGATCCTGCCGTCGGCAAAGTAATGAATACGGCTCTCATTCCGGTCCGCGGCCAAGAAATTTCGGAGCGCCTTAAGCACTACGAATCCAACATCACCCTGCCGCGTGACGCGATGCAAGTCTTGGCGCAAGCGGTGGGAATGCTGGGTTTCGTATTTGGCTTTGTCCAACCGGTACTGCTTGGGCAAGATCCCCTTCACGCAAGAAAAATGGCTGCCATGATCGCCAGATTTCTAGTGGGCAGCCCTGTCGTTAGTCATCTAAATCCGATCCTACCGTAAGCCATCAAATTGGCTCCTCGCATTGTAAAGATTTGTTTTTCTTATTTTTTCTTGACACCGCTTAAACGAACGTGATAATTACTGCGTCCACGCGCACTTTACAGGTAAGGGATGGTTTGACTTGCATTTCGTATCAGGGTGAACCAGATGTC
This sequence comes from Terriglobales bacterium, assembly GCA_035567135.1. GTDB lineage: Bacteria > Acidobacteriota > Terriglobia > Terriglobales > Acidobacteriaceae > JABDBE01. The sequence goes on along the minus strand of DATMQI010000232.1, from coordinate 165,204 downwards.
CGCTCCTGCTGGTGCGTGTCCTTAACCAGAGCAAGGCGGATTTGCTGCTTTTCCTGTCGCGTATGCCGGGTCGAATACGACCGTTTTTCGGCGAAACCTTAAAAGACTAATGCCATCGTTGAACCGCAAAAGGGTGCTCGCTGCGTTCGATTGTGGCATACGTGGGATTGCCGCTACTTGTTGCCGTTGTGATTTCGCATTCAGGAGGAGTGGATGATCTCGTCCCGGAGAAATCTTGCGGGTCGCTTGCTGCTGCTGGTGCTTGTCTTTAGTTGCTTCCAAAATGCTCACGCGCTACCCGCCTTCGCGCGCAAGTATGGCTTGCGTTGTTCGGCCTGCCACGAATCCTGGCCGATGCTGAATTACTTTGGACAAAAGTTCAAAGACAACGGCTATCAACTCATGAACGATCGGGATGCTCCGATCTGGCAAAACCCGTCCTATTGGCCGGTCACCTTCCGCATTACCCCAATCTGGCACCGCGTGAGCAACAACCGAGTCCTTGAAGATGTCGTGGCCACAAACACTCCCGGCTCTGCCACAACGGAAAGAAGGCTGGAATCCTCCGGCTTCGACCTCAGCGGTCTCGACTTTCATACCGGCGGCACGCTGGAGAAAAATATCTCCTTCTACGTGTTGCCATCTTCGGACAACACCGCATCATTCCATTTTGAGACAGTAATGGGCCGTTTGGACAATTTGTTTGGCAGCCCATGGCTGAACGTGAAGTTCGGTAAATTCGAACTTGATAATCTGCTCTCCGAAAAGCGCATTCTGACCTTGACGAGCATCGGTGGTATTTACCACACCTATCACTTCACCCCGGTTGGCGACGGCAACTTCTTCGGCCAGATCGGAGATAACCAGCTCGGTGTCGAAGTAATGGGTCACTCGGCCAACGATCGCACTCGTTACTCGGCAGCTTTGCTGAGTTCGGTCGACGGACAAGTGGGGCTACCCTACGGTTCCAATGCCTATAGCGGTTTCTTTACCGCCAGCCAAGCCTTTGACACCGGCAAGCTAGGGGTGCAGCGCATCGGGGTTTATGCCATGGTCGGAGAAGCGCCCGTAACGTTCCAGACCATAGGCGGGGTTCCTATACCGGGATCGGGTATTGGCAATAAAGGTTTCCATCGTGAGGGCTTCGTAGGTCAGTTCTATTTCGGTCCGCATTTTGACCTTCAGGTGGTTACTCAACACGGATGGGACAATGCATGGTTCGGGCAAGGGTATGGCGGCGGAGCGCCTTTTAACGCCGTCCCGGGCACGACTCTACCCGTAGGGGCGCAGGCTCCAAGCTGGAATGGCGCCTTGTTTGAAGCTCACTACGTGTACAGTCCACAGCTCATCTTTATCGGAAGGTTTGAATTGGAGCGGGTTTCGCAACAGCCAAACGGATCTGCATCGGCCACTCCTTCTCCTTCGAATCTAGGAAACCTCACTACCTACACCATCGGGTATCGCTACAATCCGTTCATGACCAGCCGTGCTGGTTTTGCGTGGCATAACGAATATGCCTTCTTGCATCAGGACCTGACGTCAAACTTTGGCAATAACGTAAATTCGAGCGAATTGTTGATCGGCTTTGACTTCGACTTCTAGAGAGGAACAGCAATGCGCGTTAGATTATTCCAGTCATTGTTGATGAGTGCCGCGGTTACAGTTGCCTTTTCTTCGCTCTCGGGGGCACAGAATACCCCGTACATGGAGAATCAGTGGTTGGGAATGGAGAGTCATGTCGGCAATATGACTGGGCACGCCGCCAACGCCAAGGAAGACTATCGCAGGTATTGTACGGGGTGTCACGGCGACCAGGGCGATGGACAGGGAGAAAACGCTCCCTGGCTCGATCCCAAGCCGCGCGACTTCACCATAGCCCAGTTCAAGTGCCGGTCCACCCCTACTGGAACCTTGCCCACCGACGAAGATCTCTACAACACCATTGCCCGCGGCCTGGTCAACTCCAACATGCCTCCGTGGAACACATTCACTAACGAGATGCGCGTGGATCTGGTTGCCTACGTCAAGCACTTCTCGGCCAAGTGGCAAACCGAAAAGGCCGGAACCCCGATTCAGATTCCCCCAGAGCCGGAAGTTACCGCCGATCGAATCAAGGCCGGCCAGGCATTGTTTAAACGGCTGGAGTGTTGGAAGTGCCACGGAGTCGAAGGCCGAGGCAATGGTCCATCAGCAGACACGCTTACCGACGACCAGAACCGGCCGATTAAGCCATTCAACTTCCACGATGGAACCCGTTTCAAATGTGGCACCAGCGACGCTGATCTTTACAGAATTTTTATGACCGGCTTGGACGGTACGCCCATGCCGTCGTTCGCCGACAACGTCAAACCGGACGAAGCCTGGGACCTGGTTTTTTATCTACGCACGCTTCAACCGCTGAAAACAAAAGAAAAAGAGATCGCCAGGCAACTCGGTCTGAAGCCGGTTGATCCCAATGCACCAGCGCCGGCAGCACCCCCTCAGCAATGAGGCTGCATCCGCGCGAAGCCATTTCGAAAGAGGAGATGCATTCAATGAAAGCTAGATACAAAATCGCGACAATGAGCTTGGCCTTGATGGTTCTCGCATTCGGATTCCTGTACTCGGGGAAGAGTGTTAGCGCTGCCGCCGAAGGCAAAATTACAGGAACCATCAAGCTGGATGGCACGCCTCCACGCCAACGGCCCATTGACATGTCCAAGGAGCCGAGCTGCGCCAAGATCCACGAGAGCAACCCGGTTCACACCGAGAACGTGGTTGTGGGCACAAACGGAGGCCTGCAAAACGTCGTTGTCTACATTTCTGAAGGCTTGACGGGGAACGAAGCCACTACACCGTCATCCGCGACTCCGGATTTCAACCAAAAGGGCTGCCAGTACATTCCTCATGTGCTGGCTTTGAATCCGAATCAGCACTTCAAGGTCGTCAATAGCGACCAGACGTCGCACAACATTCACCCCATGCCCAAGCCGGGCGGCCCAAATCATGAGTGGAATAAGTCGCAGCCTCCTGGAGCCCCGCCGTTCGACGTGGCTTGGGAAGCCCAGGAAGTCGCCATTCCAGTTAAGTGCAACATCCATCCTTGGATGCACGGCTACCACGTTGTTGTAAAGGGTCCCAATGGGGTTAGCGATTCCAGCGGTGCTTACACAGTCAGTCTGCCGCCGGGAAGCTATACCGTGACCGCTTGGCAAGAGGAACTTGGAACGCAGACCCAGAAGGTAACCGTAGCCGCCGGAAAGCCGGCGACGGTGGATTTCACGTTTAAGGCGAAGTAGCAACGCTCCTGGTTTTTAGCTCTTTGGCAAGGCTAATTGCATAAGGCCGCCGCACCACCACGCGGCGGCCTTATCGCTAGCTCATTAAGCCGGACCGAAACCGGCCGGAGGCGAAGCATCATGGCGAAACTCTTTGCCGTCATTATTATCGTAATCGCAATAGCGTCCGCGATTCCCATCCTCCGGCACACCTGGGTGGCCCCGGAGGACATCTCGACGCATGGCGCTCTGATTGACGAGCAGATGTCGGAAACCATGGCCGAGGCCGGAATTTCGTTCCTGGCCGCGCAGTTTATTTTGGCGATTTTTATCTGGCAGTTTTCCAATCCCCGCCCGGACGCAAAGATTAAGATCTTTCCCGGTGGCGCCAAGGGTTTGGTAATTGCCGCTTTTCTACTGGTCGGGGCGGAAGTTGTGGCCCTTGGAATCTTCGGCGTGAAGGCTTGGGCTGACGTATATTTCACGCCACCCACGGCCTCCGCCATGCCGGTTCAGGTCCAGGCCGGACAGTTCGCGTTCTATTTCCGCTATCCCGGCCCCGATGGCTCATTCGGCCCCATTCACCCGGAACAGATCAATGAGGGCACTCAGAATTTCTTTGGTCTCGATACCGACCACGACGCCGATTCGAAAGACGACATTGTCACCGCTGAAATGGCGATTCCGGTCAACAAGGAAATCCATCTCCTCATGCACTCAAAGGATCTTGGACATTCCTTCTTTGTCCGGGAGTTGCGGGTTCAACAGGATTTTGTTCCAGGGTTGGATGTCTCTCTCCATTTCACCGCAACCAAGATCGGGAAGTACGAAATCGTGTGCACCCAACTGTGTGGCTTGGGACATTACAACATGAAGGCGTATCTCGAAGTCATGTCCCAGGAAGACTTCGATAGTTGGCTGAAGAAAGAACAGGCAATGCAGTAGCTCGAGTCCACTTTCGAGTGGACCAGATCTCCTTTGAGGGAATGCCATGCACGATACGTCAGCCCATGCGGCACAACATCACGCGCCGACAACTTTCATTCGGAAGCACGTTTTCAGCCTGGACCATAAAGTCATCGGCAAACAATATTACGCGCTGGCCCTGTTTGCTGCGCTGGTTGGTATGGTGCTTTCCTGGATGATGCGCATCCACCTCGGCTGGACCAACGCGGCGATTCCTGGCCTGCAACTGCTCTCGAAGAACGGCGCGCCCGGCGGCGTCATGACGCCCGAGTACTATCTGCAATTGATGACCATGCACGGCACGATCATGGTCTTTTTCGTGCTCACCACAGCGCCCTTCGCCGCCTTCGGAAATTATTTCCTGCCAATCCAGGTAGGCGCGGAAGACATGCCCTTCCCCCACTTCAACATGATGTCGTTCTGGGTCACGTTCGTGGGTTTCCTGGTTTTGTTCGCGGCTTTCTTCGTGGGCGATGGACCGTCCCTCGGTGGCTGGACCCAATATGCACCGCTCAGCGCGGTAGGCGCGGTAGCAGGGCCTGGCGAAGGCATGGGCGTGATCCTGTGGGCGACTTCGATTGCTATCTTCTGTGTTGGCCAGTTGCTGGGCGCACTGAACTTTATCACTACCACGCTCGACCTGCGCACCAAGGGCATGAGCATGATGCGCCTGCCGCTCAGCGCTTGGTCATGGTTCATTACTTCTTGCATGGGCCTCACCGCATTTGCGGTTCTGATGCCCGCATGCATCCTGCTAATTCTCGATCACGTAGCCGGAACCAGTTTCTTTGTCCCTTCCAACCTGGTGATTAACGACCAACTTCAGCCCCACTCGGGCGGATCCACTCTGCTCTGGCAGCATCTGTTCTGGTTCTTCGGCCATCCCGAGGTCTACATCGCAATCGTCCCCGGCATGGGCATCGTCTCTCATATTCTGATCACCAGCATGCGCAAGCCGATGCTGAGCCACCGGGTAATGATTTATTCCATGGGAGCGCTCGCCGTCCTGAGCTACATGGTTTACGGGCATCACATGTTTGTCAGCGGGATGAACCCGTTCTCCTCGCTGGCATTCTCTTTCCCAACTCTGGCCATCACGATCCCATCTACCATCATTGTGCTGATGTGGATCGGAAGCCTGTACGGTGCTAAGTTGCGCATCACCTCGGCCTCGCTCTTTTCCCTGGGTTTTATTTCCATGTTCGTCAGCGGCGGCGTAAGCGGTTTCTTCCTGGCGCAACCTTCGATTGATATCATGCTGCACGCGACTTACTTCGTAGTCGGCCACTTCCACCTGGTCATGGGTGTGGCGGCAATGTTTGGCATCTTCGCTGGAACTTACTTCTGGTTCCCCAAGATGACCGGGCGAATGATGAATGAGCCTTTGGGGAAAATCCATTTTGTGCTGAGCTTCATCGGCGCATATTGCATCTTCATGCCATTCCATTACCTGGGGATGGCAGGGAACGTTCGCCGCTACTCAGCGTTCGTGGCTGACTTTATGCGACCGCTGATCCCAGTGCATCAATTCATCACGGTCGCAGCCCTCATCACCGGCTTTGCCCAGTTAATTTTTGTCTATAACCTGATCCACAGCCGGTTCCGGGGCGCACCGGCAACAGATAATCCATGGGAAGCCACCTCGCTCGAGTGGAGCACGCCCACCACGCCTCCGCCGCACAACAATTTTGGTGACCATCTTCCCGTGGTCTACCACGATCCCTACCAATACGGGGTCAAGAGTTCGACTGGCGACTACGTTATGCAGGCTTCGCCGGAGCAAGTTGCAACCGTTAACGAAGAGAAGTAATCCAGATCTGTAGAAGGGACATTAGTGCGTTATGGCAACTACGGTACCTGAGCCACCACAAATCGATCAGCGACGTTCGCCGGAGACAACACATTCCGGGAACGGCGGGTGGCGGAACCTGGCTCCGGCGGATGGCGATCTGCGGGTGGTGCAGCAGTACTCGCCGCCGGCGTCTTCAACTGCCATCTGGGTGGTGCTTTTCGCTATTACCATGATGTTTGCTGCGTTCACGAGCGCTCTGGTCGTCCGCAAAGGCGCGTCGCTGGATTGGCGGCACTTCAACTTGCCTTCGATTCTCTATTTCAACACCGTTCTGCTGCTGGCCAGCAGCTTCACCCTTGAAGTCGCGCGTCGCCGCGTTGCCACTTTCATGGGAGGTTTGAGAAGTCAGGTTGAAAGCCCTGCCCGCTGGCTGTACGTCACTTTATCTCTAGGCCTGCTTTTTGTCGCCGGTCAGTACATCGCGTGGCGTCAACTGAGTGCGCAAGGACTTTTTCTGGCTACCAATCCCAGCAGCTCATTTTTCTATGTGCTGACTGCGGCCCACGCACTGCACATACTCGGAGGCCTGACGGGGATTGCCTACGTTATACGTAAGCTCGACAAGGCGGTACTGCGACGAAGCACACTGGATGCGACCGCGCGCTACTGGCACTTTATGGATGTGCTCTGGGTTTACCTGCTGTTGCTGCTTTGGATGAAGCTTTAACGAACTGAAATCACTGGAGGCGCCGTGAGCCAAGCCGATTTGACCATGCAAGGGCACTCTGCAGCCCTGACAGCGGGAACGCCGTTTTCAATGCCCACGAAAAAGTTGGCGATGTGGCTGTTCATCATCGCTGACACCATGACGTTTGCCGCGTGTCTGGTGGCCTACGGATTCCTGCGCATTGGCACTCCGAACTGGCCACGGCCGTTTCATAGCATCACCAACGTTGCGATAATGACCTTCATTCTTCTGACCAGCAGCTTGACCATGCTGCTCGGAGTGCAGGCTGCGAAGGCAGGCGACAAGGCTGGAGCATTTCGATGGACGATGGTTACGGCGGCAGCCGGTATCGTGTTCGCTCTGCTGCACATCCGTGAATGGCTGGCCCTCATCGGCGAAGGCATGACGCTGTTGAAGAATCCATGGGGAACCGGGCTGTTCGGCGCGTCGTTTTTCAGCATTACCGGTTTGCACCTCACTCACGTTACGTGTGGCATGATCGCTTTGATCGTTGTGGGCGTGCGGTACAATGCTGGCCGTTACAAAGCCGACGACATCGAGATTCTGGGCCTCTACTGGCACTTCGTCGATCTGGTTTGGATGTTTGTGGTACCGCTCGTCTATCTTATGAATCTCTCCCACTAATTCGAAAGCTGGGCGGAGTTCTGGAGCCAAACATTATGGCAATTGCGCAACAGCACAAGAGTGAAACCGGTAAGTACGTAGGAGCTTACGTTTGCCTTTTGGCTCTGGCGGGCTTGCAATTCATCATTGCCTATCAGAATATTGACGCACAGCAAATGGTCACGCGCATGCTGATCGTCGCCCTGATCGAGGGGGTGCTGGCTGTCCTGGTCTTCATGCATCTGTGGGCGGAAAAACGGGGCTTTTTGTGGTTTGTGGCTGTCTTCACGATTTTTGTTCTGCTCACGATGCAATACGGATGGACCGACAGTTTTCGAATGCGAATGGGCGGAGCACCCTTTTCCAGTTATTCCAAGTAACGCGGAGCACCCTTTTCCAGTTATTCCAAGTAACGAAGAGGAAAGATGAAGATCGAGAGACCGCAGTTGTTTCTTGGCATCGCGCTGGTGGGACTGATCACGCTAGCTGTCCCAGTTCCGGCGTTCGGCCAAAGCTGCGCGCTCTGCTATACCCAGGCGGCCTCCGCGGGCGCTCGCATGATTCAGGCCTTGCGGAGCGGGATTCTGATCCTTATTATTCCACCCACGTTTATGTCGGTGTGTATGATTTTCATTGTTCATCACAAACGAAATCAGTTCAAGCGGAGCGCAGAGACAGACGAATCCGGTCAAGACTGGTAAAATGGCGACCACTAATCTAATGGCAAACTCCATCGCTCCCCAGACTCTCACTGTCAAGCTTCGTGATTTTTACACCCTAACCAAGCCTGAAGTGAACCTGCTCATTCTGATGACCACGTCGGCGGGATATTACTTGGCGTCTCGTGGACCATTTCGGATCGCAGGTTTAATTAACACGCTGATCGGAACCCTCCTGGTCGCCAGCGGGACCGCAACCCTTAATCAATGGATGGAACGGGGCTGGGACGGTCAAATGCGGCGAACCGCGAATCGCCCTCTGCCTTCAGGACGGCTCAGCACGCGCGAGGCATTTCTGTTTGGTATGGGATTGAGCATCGCGGGAGGGTTGTACCTGGCGATTACGGTGAACCGGTTGTCGGCATTTCTCGCAGTCTCGACCCTTCTGTCATATCTCCTCGTCTACACGCCACTGAAGAGGAAAACGCCGCTGTGCACGCTGCTGGGGGCATTCCCTGGGGCTATGCCGACTCTGATCGGATGGGCGGGAGCGTCGGCCGGCATTGACCGCCATGCCTGGTATCTTTTTTCGATTCTCTTTCTGTGGCAGTTTCCCCATTTCCTCGCGATAGCCTTGATGTACCGCGACGATTACGCGCGCGCGGGGTACAAGATGCTCCCCGACTTTGATCTCGACTCTCGCTTCACTCGCGCGGAAATTGTCGGCTTCACTCTGGCATTGATCGCCACGACGATGCTCCCGTTCGTGGGACGCGGCGGACCGATCTATATGGTCGGTATGCTGCTGGCAGGAGCTTTCCTGCTGTATCACGTTACCAAGCTCGCGCAGTCCACTTCGAAAGTCCTGGCCAGCCGGGTAGTTCACGCCTCGGTCATCTATCTGCCGGTAGTGCTTCTAATAATGATTTCTCGGAAGATGTAGGCACGGCGTGCTCCCGCGTAGATTGTCGCTAACCCCCCGCACGGGGCGGGCACCGCGCGCCTACACGTACTAGAGCGCCGCGGAGACGCCCCGCGTAGGATACTGCAGGCATCCAAGCAACACGACGAGGCGGGTCATCTGCTCGTATCTTTCCGCTACGTGAACCGGAGAGATACGAGCGCCGGGGAGAATCATGCCCAAGTAAAGCCTGGGAATGGCAAAGGACGCATAAAGCCGAAGGCGAATCGCGTTATCCACCAACTTCTCGGCCGCTTCCGCTGTCGCGGGATCCGAGCTATGCCGTCCGGCATCGGCCAGACGCAGCAATATCGCTGCATTCTGAGCCGCGCAGGAGACGTAATCCACCGCAGCGCGTAGCCGTTCACGCTGAATTTTGCGGAACTCTGCCGGAGGCAGGTGGGTACGCAAAAACTCCTCTTCGTCGGGGTCAACCAGATTCCGGAATGCCTCAATATCTACTGCACGGATGTGCTCTGTCGGGTTTTCCAACCGTTCCAGCGGGAGAGCGCGGCCCTTGGTCAACCTGATCAAAAAGCCTAGCGCTAGAGACGCAACGACGACGAGAATGAGTGCGATAGTCATTGTTGTAAGAGACGCTGCAGTTCCTCGTTCCAGAGCCCTAGGTCGTCCTCCGGTAATTGCTTGGGAATGCGATGTGTTACTCGCTCCGGAGCTGCGAGATAGAAGATCCAAATTAGAACACAGACGTGGTAAGCGGCCATCCCCAGGATGTCCAAAAGATAAGATCCAACGACAATCTGTGAGCGAATCGCGGAATTGGCTAGATCTACACTAGCCAGTATTCCAAAGCCCAAAGCGATGCCGAACGCGTGATTCCGCCATGACAAGGCAAAGTATCGGGCAAACAGAAATAGAAACATCAGCAAACCGCACTGCATGAGGCTGACAGTTCGATCCAAAATGGAAACCATAACCAGAAACCCATCAGGGCCGCTTCCATGGGTACCCGCCAGTGCGACACCGATCAGCAGGAGTATGATCGTAGTCCAACGAAATAATACGCTGCCCAACTCGCTCAGTGCATTGTAGTTGCGGAACACCTCGGCAAAAATCTCGTAGATAACACCAAAACGTACGACTGTGCTGATCGCAGTCCCGAGCGAAAATGCGCCGCGATATCGCTCATCCGCGAGCGACTTAGCGTAAATAAACACAGCGAGCAAGACGGTGAACTGAAACAACTCAAAGGCGGTGTAAAGCAGGAAGCTGGGGAATTGCTTGTACAATCTGCGGCGGATCACCAGCACCAAAATGACCGCAAGCAAAATGTGGGGCGCACACCACAGATAATAGAAAAGCGGCTGCAGTGAAGGAGGCATGGGCTACCGGAAGCAATATATCGCTTTTATCGGTAGCCCACAATCATTTTCGATCCCACTTCACCGCCCTGAGCCCTTGCTTACGGTTTTGCCTACGCGCCTAGTGAGGCCAAGGGTTGCCGTCCGGCGGGGGCGCGGGCTGTTCCACATTCGGCGCCTGGGCACCTTTCATGTGAGGCCACGGGTTGCCGTCCGGCGGCAGTGGCGCTGGGTACACAATTGGGGGTGGATCATTGGGGTTGCCGTCCGGGCCGATGCCCGAAGTAGCCATGAGACTCGCTGGCATGCAAAGAGTAGCCAAAAGAACAGCAACAGCCAACAAACGGGGGTTCATTTTCACGATGTAAATTCCTTTCCAGTGTGGGATTACCCCGTGATAATGTATTCGCGCGCTCGTTTGTGAACAGAGTACGATGGTAATTTCGTGTTTCCAAAAATGTAACGATGACCCTCTTTTCTGCACTCGAGGACCTTCAAGAAACCACGCTGCGAGCCTTCGCCGGCTGTTTGAACAAGCTTGAATATCTCGCGGGCTTGCGAGACAAAGGAGGAGGCTATGAGCATTGGGGACTTGCCCGGGTTTACGGGGATTTGGCGGCCAGAAAAGCGCTGGCGCGGGCACACCGTTCGCTGCTTTCCAAGGTCTTGGCGATGCCAATCAGGAAATTAGCGGAAGACGCGAAACAATCCAGCGAAGCTGCGGGAGTGCCGCCTGAGGCTTACGTAGAACGGCTGGCCACCGCGAGCCCTAGCTTGTTGCCCCAGGGGCCCGGGGCTGGCTCCGCCCGCCATCTTAATTCAGTGCTTCACGCCCTTTCGAGTTTATTGAAGAATCCAAAAGGGGACGCCAGTCCCCCAAGCGGATCGCGACCCCGACAACCTGGCCGATGATCTCGGCCTCTTGCGGGTACCGCAGGGCGCGAGCTGCAACCGGCGAGAGCGGGTGAGGTTGCAGAATAATCTCATCGCGTGTCATGGTGCACCAGCAGCAGGTGTGGCCGTTGCGGGTTTCGACGAAATAGATCGGGCGTTCGTATTCCGATCTCCAGCCTCCATCAACCGCCTTGTTCTTCGACTCATCAATCTGCACGAAACTGCCAGGCGGCAGAATCGGATACATGGTCAAATCTTCGCTGCCAATATAACCATACGTGTACTGGCAAGTAGCAAATTGCGCGAGGTACGCGAGCGGCACCTGTCCCCATTGTTCCACCATTCTTCCAAAGTTCACGGTGCGACGGGGGTCGAAGCTGGGATCAAGCCGGGTTGGCATTTGAATGCTGGAGAGGTTTGCCAGAGCGTTGGAAACATGCGATTTTGGCGGAAGTACGAAGTCCAGATCCGCCGCCATGCCGTTCAAGTCGACGCCGTACCACGAGAGAAGTTCCCGGATGTCGCGGCGGTAGATCACCGCCAGCGAATACAAGCGGTAGATGCTTGGGACCACTCCTTTTGTCTCAACATCCGAAAGCCGGCTCGGCGCGATCGCGAATTCGTCATTCGCCCGTTTCTGCGCGATCTGGGTGCTGGCGTGTTCCACATCCCGCATGGTCAACCCCAGTTGCTCGCGCAAGACCCGTAGGTTCTGTCCCCCAGGAAACATTTGCCCCCCTCCTACCTTCGGCTCAAGTAATTTAATAATATTACGCAACCGGCAAAAGTGGGCTCCGGGAAGAGCAAGTACCGCGGCTCACCGTTTCTGTTCTGAATTCGTAAATAAACCAATGCCCGCTGCCGATCCTCGAAAGTGTTCCCATCTTGCACGCCAGTCTCAGTGAAGTCAAGAAGATTAGGCCCATATAGAGGGCGAAAAACAAGGCCGGCGCGAGCCGGCCCTGCATCCACAACCGATTTCGGCAATCCCCATCAGTCCGCGGCAGCGGAGCTATCTTCGGCTTCCACCAGCGGCATGTTCACCAGATGCTCGCTAAGGAACCATACCTGCAGCTCATTTAAGCGCAACGCGTCGCTGACGGCGAGATCGTTGGTACCATCGTCTCCAATGGTGGAAGCCCGTTTCGCTAACTCTCGGCAGTCCCGGATAATGATCTGATGCGCATCCAGCAAACGCGAGATCTGTACCGGAACCTCTTCCCTTCCCTTGGGTGGCCGTTCAATCTGCGTGGCCTCCGCTACATCGTGGGCCATGGCGATGCTGAGGCCGCCCAGCAACTGAATCCGCTCGGCGATCGTGTCGACAAGTTCGGACTGCTCGCCGAAATGTTTGTCAAAAAGTAAATGTAGCTGGTAAAAAGTCGGTCCCGCCACCTGCCAATGTGATTTCTTATACAAATCGCGCAGGGTCATGGTGTCGGCAAGCAATTGGTTGAGTCGTTCTGTCATTTCCAGACGAACCGGCTCTTCCAATTCCAACGGCAACGCATGAGTTACAGTGCCATACTCCTGAATTTCGCGCGCCCTTTGATGAATGCGTGGCTGGGCGGTAATTTTGGAAGCAGGTTTTTTCGCCATGGGAGTTCTCCTGTTCTGATCTCGAATTTAATCCATTTCTAATTCCGACTGACTTGGATGCAACCTGACAGTGATCGGTGACACTTACGACCGGAAACTAGTGTAGCGGCCTGCTGTAGCTGCCAACTATCGATGATTCCGATCGCCTGAAAGATTCCCGTTTGAGCACAAAATGTAGCCTTCGGGTTCTCTTCTCGAGAAGCCCGCCAGCAAAATTCCCCGCGATTGTCTATCATGGAATATTCCTACTCGACAGACGGAGACATCCGAACGTGGCTGAGACCCAGACGAATGGCTTGGAAGTGCTCGAAACCCGGGAGTGGCTCGATTCCCTTGACTACGTGCTAGCCCAAGGCGGCCCGGAACGCGCAGGGCGTTTGCTGCAGCAGTTGTCCTTGCACGCCAAGCGCGCAGCTGGCGTAAATTTGCCGTTCACGGCTACCACCCCGTACCAGAATACGATTCCATCGGTCCAGCAGCCACCCTTTCCCGGCAGCCAGGAAATGGAGCGCCGGATCAAGAGTCTGGTGCGATGGAACGCGCTAGCCATGGTAGTGCGCGCCAACAAGCTTCAGGAAGGCATCGGCGGACATATTTCAACTTTTGCTTCGGCAGCCACTTTGTACGAGGTGGCTTTTAACCATTTTCTTCGCGCCCAGACCGAAGGCGGCGATCGCGATCTCGTCTATTTCCAAGGCCACGCCGCACCCGGCATGTATGCTCGCGCCTATCTCGAAGGGCGCATCCCGCGGCAGAAACTGGAGAACTTTCGCCGCGAACTCAAACCCGGCGGCGGCCTCTCTTCCTACCCTCACCCCTGGCTGATGCCTGATTTCTGGGAGTTCCCCACGGTTTCGATGGGATTGGGACCCATCCAGGCAATCTACCAGGCACGCTTTATCCGTTATTTGGAAAATCGCGGGCTGAAGTTGTCCAACGACGGAAAAGTGTGGGCCTTTTTAGGCGACGGCGAAATGGACGAGCCCGAATCCCTCGGCTCGATCACCCTGGCCTCGCGCGAGCGTCTCGACAATCTGATCTTCGTGGTCAACTGCAACCTGCAGCGCCTAGATGGCCCCGTCCGCGGCAACGGCAAAATCATCCAGGAGCTCGAAGCCATTTTCCGAGGCGCCGGCTGGAACGTGATCAAAGTGATCTGGGGCGGCGACTGGGACAGCCTCATCCGGAGCGATCGCGACGGCCTGCTGGTCAAGCGCATGGGGGAGATCAGCGACGGCCAGTATCAGAAATACTTTGTCGAGAGCGGAGCTTACTTCCGGCAAAACTTCTTCGGCACCGATCCTCGTCTTCTCAAGATGGTCGAGCATCTCTCCGATGAGCAGATCGCCCGCATGCGGCTGGGCGGCCACGATCCCATTAAAGTCCATGCGGCGTATAAGGCCGCAGTTGAACACAAGAGCTCGCCAACTATCATTCTGGCCAAAACCATTAAGGGCTATGGCCTCGGTGAAGCAGGCGAAGGCAAGAACATCACCCACCAACAGAAAAAGCTGAACGACGACGAATTGCAGATGTTCCGCTCACGCTTCGGAATTCCCATTCCAGACGACGAACTCCACAATGCACCGTTCTATCGCCCTGGGGACGACAGCCCGGAAATCACATACATGAAGGACCGGCGCAAGCAGCTCGGCGGCTATCTCCCAGAGCGTAAAGTCCGGGCCAAACCTATCAACCCGGTGTCCGAATCTCACTTCGAGGAATTTTACAAAGCCACCGAAGGCCGCGATGTGGCGACAACCATGGTCTTCGTCCGCCTGCTGGGAAAGTTGCTGCGCGACCCCGAGATCGGCAAGCTGATCGTCCCCATCATTCCCGACGAAGCCCGCACCTTCGGCATGGAAGCCCTATTCCGCCAGGTGGGAATCTACTCCAGCGTTGGCCAACTCTATGAGCCGGTCGACATGGATACGCTGCTCTACTACAAAGAAGCCAAGAACGGACAAATCCTCGAAGAAGGCATCACCGAAGCCGGCTCCATGTGCTCGTTCATTGCCGCCGGCACGGCGTATGCCAATCACGGAATCAACACCATTCCGTTCTTCATTTATTACTCCATGTTCGGCTTCCAGCGTATCGGCGATCTGATCTGGGCCGCCGCCGACATGCGCACCCGCGGCTTCCTCGTTGGCGGCACCGCCGGCCGCACCACGCTCGCTGGGGAGGGTCTGCAGCACCAGGACGGCCACAGCCATGTGCTGGCACTGTCCGTGCCAAATCTCCTGGCTTACGATCCCGCCTTTGCCTACGAAATTGCCATCATTATTCAGGATGGGATCAAACGGATGTACGTCGACCAGGAATCCATCTTCTATTATTTAACCGTCACCAATGAACCCGTGCCCATGCCCGAGATGCCGCAAGGCGCGGCGGTGCGAGAAGGCATTCTGAAAGGCTTATACCGCTTCAAGGCCTCAGAGAAAAAGGACGCAAAGCTGCGCGCCCAACTCTTCGGCAGCGGAACTATCATGTTCGAAGTACTGAAAGCGCAGGAGATTCTAGAACAGAAGTACGGAGTCGGCGCGGACGTCTGGAGCGTAACCAGTTACAAACGGCTCTATACCGATGGTAACGACTGCGAGCGCTGGAACATGCTGCATCCGGGCGAGACTCCCCGCGTCCCATTTGTTACGCAGAGTTTGAAAGACGCACCTGGGGTCTTTGTGGCAGCATCCGACTATATGAAGGTGCTTCCCGAATCGATCGCGCAATGGTTGCCGCGGCCGCTGGTGGCGCTCGGTACGGATGGCTTCGGCCGCAGCGAGAACCGGGCTTCGCTGCGCGACTTCTTCGAAGTGGACGCCAAGCACATCGTGCTAGCCACGCTAACCGCGCTAGCCCGCGATAAACAGATCACCCCGGAGATACTCCAGAAAGCAATCAAAGATCTGGGCATTAATCCGGAAAAACCGAACCCGGCGATTTCTTAGTAGCGCCGGAATCTTGCCGGCTGTCCCGAGCGTATCTTGCCCCCCGGCAGCGCGCGGCAAGCAATAAGTAAGGGAGAAAAAGTTAAGTGACAGAATTCAAGCTACCGGAACTCGGCGAAAATATCGACCAGGGCGACCTTGTCCGCCTGATGATTTCGCCCGGAGCCGCCATCACCGAAGGCCAGGCAGTGATGGAACTAGAAACCGAAAAGGCAGTCGTTGAAGTGCCGTCCACCGTGAGCGGCGTGGTGAAAGAGATTCGTGTCAAAGAGGGCGAGAAGATCAAAGTTGGCCAAGTAATCTTCACCTTCGAGAACGGCGCAAGCGGTGGTGTGGCGCGAACGCCCTCACCCGCGAAGGAACCCAAAGCACAGCAGGCGGCTGCGGCAGCCTCGGCGGCAAAGGCTAGCCCCGTGCAGTCCCCAGCGCCATCGGCAAGAGAACGAAGGGTAACTCCTGCTGGTTCGTCGTCTCCCGTGCAAACTGCCACCGAATTCAAGCTCCCCGAACTAGGAGAGAACATCTCCCAGGGCGACCTAGTGCGACTAATGATTTCGCCAGGCGCAAAAGTCTCCGAAGGGCAGCCAGTGATGGAACTGGAGACCGACAAAGCCGTGATCGAAGTCCCTTCGTCTATCAGCGGAGTCGTCAAAGAAGTTCGGGTAAAACAGGGCGACAAGATCAAAGTCGGAGACGTCATCTTCACGCTCGAGGGCGCCGCCGCACCACAAACCGAGCGGCCCAAGCATGCTCCAGTTGAGCACGTCTCGGGACAGCACGGAGCACGCCTGGCTTTTCAGGCTGCTATTCAGGCCGAGGGCAAAACGGAAGAACAAGCCCTCCCACCCGATCAACCGCAATCAATTCTCCCGAGCTTCGCGATGCCGGCGCAACTCGAAAAGGTGGCCGGCACCGAGCGTGGGGGCCCCATCCCCGCGGCTCCGCACGTCCGCCGCTTGGCGCGCGAAATCGGCATAGACATTCACGACGTAAAAGGAACGGGGCCGGGCGGCCGTATCAGCGAAGACGACGTCAAGTCCTACTCGAAGTCGTTGCTAGCGTCCGTTGCAGCCGCCGCACAGGCGCCGCGTGGCCCGCAATTCACCCAGCCAGAATTGCCCGATTTCACCAAATGGGGCAAAGTCGAGCGCGTTTCCATCCGAGGTGTCCGCCGCAAGACAGCCGAACATCTATGGCAGGCGTGGACTACGGTGCCCCACGTCACGCAGAACGACAAAGCCGACATCACGGAACTCGAACAGTTGCGCGCCCGCTTCGCACCCAAGGCGCAAGAAGCCGGCGGCAAGATGACGGTCACGGCCATCGCGCTGAAGGTATGCTCGTCCGCGCTGAAAATCTTCCCCCAATTCAACGCCAGCATCGACCTGGCAAAAGATGAGATCGTTTACAAGCAATACATCAATATCGGCGTTGCGGTCGATACCGACCGAGGTCTGCTGGTGCCGGTGATTCGAGATGTCGATAAGAAGAACATTGTCGAGCTCGCTGCCGAACTCACCCAACTTTCCAAGAAGGCGAAAGAAAAGAAACTTACCCTCGCCGAAATGGAAGGCGGCACATTCACCATTACCAACCTCGGCGGAATCGGTGGCACAGGATTTTCTCCCATCGTAAATTATCCCGAGGTCGCAATCCTGGGCCTATCGCGCTCCAGCACAGAGCCCGTGTGGGTCAATGGCAAGTTTGAGCCGCGGCTCGTGCTCCCGCTTTCTTTGTCGTATGACCACAGACTGATCGACGGCGCCGACGCCGCCCGCTTCCTGCGCTGGATCGCGGAAGCTTTCGAGCAACCGTTCCTGCTGTCGGTTCAAGGATAAAAGAATAAACTCTAGAAACCACAAAGGACACAAAGTTACACAAGGGAAACCTGAACCAAATTGGGCAACTTGATTTCCTTTTTGTACCTTTGTGTCCTCTGTGGTTAAAGATTTTCTATGGCAGACGCTTCGAACTTACACATCGCGGTAATCGGCGGAGGCCCAGGCGGCTACGCCGCCGCTTTCCTCGCCGCCGACCTCGGAATGAAAGTAACTCTAATCGACCCCGAACTTAATCCCGGTGGAGTTTGCCTCTACCGCGGATGCATTCCGTCGAAGGCATTGCTCCATGTAGCTAAGCTCATCGACGAATCCCGCCACGCAAAAAATTGGGGGATCGAATACAGCGACCCCAAGATCGACCTTCCGCGCTTGCGAACCTGGAAAGAAAGTGTCATCAAAAAGCTTACCGGCGGCCTGGGCCAGCTCTCGAAACAAAGAAAGGTCGAATATATCCAAGGCCGCGCAGCATTCGAAAACTCGAATACGCTCCATGTCAACCGAATCAATGGCAGCGAAGAGTCGCTGACCTTCGATCGTATCGTCATTGCTACCGGTTCCCGTTCAGCAGTCATTCCGAGCCTCAAACTCGAAACCCCGCGCATGATGGATTCGACTTCCGCACTGGACCTGAGCGAAGTCCCAGGCACTCTACTTGTAGTCGGCGGTGGATACATCGGCCTCGAACTCGGCACGGTTTACGCGGCACTCGGCACAAAAGTCTCAGTTGTCGAGATGCTGCCCGGACTCCTGCCCGGAGCCGATCGCGATCTAGTGCTCCCACTGCACAAGCGAATGGAAAAGATTTTCGATTCCATCCTGCTCAATACCACGGTCGCAGGAGTGAAAGAAGAATCCAACGGAATCCGCGTAACCTTCGAAGGCCAGGAACTAAAAGAACGCGAGAAGCTATTCGAAAAAGTCTTGGTTTCAGTGGGACGCAAGCCTAACTCCGAGATCCCCGGCCTGGAAAAAACTCAAGTCAAAGTCGGCCAACGCGGATTCATCCAGGTAAACAAACAACTGCAAACCGACGACCCCACGATCTACGCTATCGGCGACGTAGTAGGCGAACCCATGCTGGCTCACAAAGCCTCGCACGAAGGACGCATCGCAGTCGAAGCCATCGCTGGACACAAAGTCGCCTTCGAACCCAACACCATTCCCGCAGTCGTCTTCACCGATCCCGAAATCGCCTGGTGTGGACTAACCGAAACTCAAGCGCAAAAAGAAAATCGCGAGATCAAAGTAGCCCGCTTCCCTTGGGCGGCCTCAGGGCGCGCCATGACCCTCGATCGTACCGAAGGCATGACCAAGCTGATCGTCGACCCGCAAACCGAGCGTGTGCTGGGAGTAGGAATCGTCGGCGCTGGCGCCGGAGAACTGATCGCTGAGGGAGTACTCGCCATCGAAATGGGAGCCCTTGCCAAAGACATCGCACTCACCATCCACCCACATCCCACGCTCTCGGAAACAGTGATGGAATCCGCCGAAGTCTTCTTCGGCACCAGCACGCACGTGTACCGGCCCAAGCGGCCATAGACAAGCATTTCGCGGATGCCGTAATCGATCGCTTCCTTTCGGTACAATGAACAGTCGCCGGCGCAAGCGTTCATAATCGCGCCCTTCCTCCGGGGAGGAAACCATGTTTTCTCTTTTCAAGCGAGCACGCGGGCTTCTTTTATGTGTAGTGATGGCCTCAACTGCGGCCGGTCAACTACTGCCCGCGCAATTGAGCCAGCCCGCATCTGAGCCTGCGAAGCAGGCGGCGCAAGATCCACTGGGGCGCGATACTCCCAGCGGCACCGTCTTCGGGTTTCTGCAAGCGGCCCAGGCAGGCAATTATTCCACTGCCTCGCAGTATTTGCAGATGACCAATGCCAAGCGCCTCGCTCAGGGAGAAGAACTCGCCACCAAGCTGCAAGCGGCCATGGATCGCGCCTTTACCGGAAATCTCAGGCGGATCAGCACTCAGCCCGAGGGAATTCCGCAAGCAGGCGTTCCCCTCGATCGCCAGCGAATCGGAGTCTTGTCCGCCGGGGACGCTGAAGCTGATCTCGATCTCATCCATGTCTCCGATCCCGGTGGCGCGCGGATCTGGCTGTTCTCCTCCGACTCTCTAGCCAAAGTTCCCGAGATTTACGAGCAATTGCAGGTGCGCCAAGCGGAAACCCGCCTCCCCGGATTTCTTGTACGTCACCAGTTGCTTGGGATGCCGATCTGGCAGTGGCTCGCGATTCTTCTCGGCATACCCTTCGCTGCCGGCGTGGGCTGGCTGGCACTCCAGATGCTCGCGCTTCCTCGATATTTCTGGTCGCGTGACCGCAGCCAGCCCCGAAAGCTTGTTTGGTCTGCGATCTCAACCCCGCTCTGGCTGATGCTCGGTGCGGGAATCCACAGTATTTTCGTGCACTATCTACGCCTGCCTCTATTGCAGCAGCACTATTACCAGATGATCGTCGCCATTGCGTTCATTATCGGCTTCAATTGGCTGCTCTGGCGGACAACGCAGCAACTATCCCGCCGGGTTCGAGAGCGCGCCATCTACGCTGGACGCCGGGGAACCGGTTCGCTCATGCTCTTGGGCGAACGCATTCTGAAGGCGTTGATTCTTATTCTCGCCATCTTCCTTGTCCTGAGCACGCTCGGCTTCAACATGACCACCGCGCTTGCCGGATTAGGAATCGGCGGAATCGCGATCGCCTTCGCCGCGCAAAAAACTCTGGAAAATCTTTTCGGAGGCATATCGCTGCTTGGAGATGAGGTCATCATGGTTGGCGATGTCTGCCGTTTCGGCGATCGACTCGGCACCGTCGAAGACATCAGCCTACGCTCTACTCGCATTCGCACTCCCGAAAGAACCGAGCTTTCCATCCCCAACGGCTCACTCGCCACCATGAATATCGAGAACCTGAGCCGCCGCGATAAAATCCTTTTCAATGCCCGGCTTAGCTTGCGCTACGAAACGACGCCCGATCAACTACGTTACGTTCTCGCCCAGATCCGCCGTCTTTTCTATGAGCATCCGAAAGTAGAAACCGACGGCGCCCGCATCCGATTCGTTGGATACGAGAATGGCGCGCTAATTCTCGAGCCGTTTTGCTACATACTGACTAGGGATGGCGCAGACTTTCTAACTATCCAGGAAGACCTTCTGCTACGAATCATGGACATCATCGAGGCATCAGGCACCAGCATCGCTTTTCCCACACGCACCATTCATCTGGGACGCGATCGCGGTCTGGATCAGGATAAAACCGCAACCGTATCGCGAGAGGTACAACGATGGCGTGAGAACCGCAAGCTACCCTTTCCCGACTACGCCCCGTCCGACATCTCCCAGTTCAGCAATTCTTTGCCTTACCCGCAGCCCGACTCCGCACTGAGGAGCAGGAAATGAAACATTTCTATCTGACGCTGTTGCTGACCGCACTGCCATGCGTCGTCGCAGTCCCACTTTGTTCAGAGGAGATTTTGATGCAGAACGCCCCCGCCAAAACATCCGCGACTACAGTTTCACCGGCATGGATGAACGACTCGACCGCCAAACTGCAAAAAGAACTAACCGCCAAGTATGGCGACCCACAACGAGTTCGACTCGAACGCGGACTCCATCAAGTAGCCGAGTTCTGGCGCGCGGACGATGGCGACGCCGCCGCATTCGAAGAATTCGTCCGCACCAATTTTGCCGGTGACCAAACCACGCTCGACACAATGTTCAATCGCATGCAGAGCCTGCTCGAACAACTCGATGGCCACATGCACGAGATCGCTCGCGAATTCAACCAGCAATCCGATCTCGATCTCGGCCCGGTTCTTCCCTTCGACGAAACCTTCGCCGGCTACGACCCCTCCGCCCACGTTCTCGACGACTTCTTCAACAACAAACTAGCGTTCACAGTCCTGTTGAACTTCCCGCTAACCACGCTAGACCAACGCCTGAAAGACGGACCAACCTGGACCCGCCGCCAGTGGGCGGAAGTGCGGCTGGCCCAGCGATTCGACAAACGCATCCCCGCCGAGGTCAACCTGTCCATCGCCCAGGCAGCAGCCGAATCTGGCCAATACATCGCGCAATACAACATCTGGATGCACCACGTGCTCGATCCCCAAGGCCAACGCCTCTTCCCACCAAAAATGCGTCTGCTAAGCCACTGGAACCTGCGTGACGAAATAAAAGCCGATTATTCCGACTCGCAAACCGGACCCGCAAAGCAACGCGTAATTCAACAAGTGATGGAACGCATCGTCACCCAGACCATTCCCCAGGTAGTGATCAACAATCCCACCGTCGACTGGAATCCATTCACCAACGAGGTCAAGCCGGCAGCGGTAAAAGATGCAGTCGCCGCCACGGACAGCCGCCCGATCACGAATGCGCCAGAACCAGACACGCGATACGCAACCCTGCTGAAAACCTTCAACGCCTCCCGCAAAGCTGATCCCTATTCTCCCACCGCGCCCACTCTGATCGATCGCCGTTTCCAGGAGGACCGCGAGATTCCAGAAGCCCGCGTAAAAGCTATGCTGGAGCAGGTCGTAAGTTCACCGCTGGTAGCTCAAACCGCGCAATTGATTCAGGTCCGCCTAGGTCGCCCACTCGAGCCGTTCGACATCTGGTACAACGGCTTCCGTCCCGGCAGTCAATACACCGAAACGCAACTCGACGAAATCGTAGCGAAAAAATATCCAACCGCCGAGGCGTACCAGAAAGACATTCCTAACCTCCTAATGAAGCTAGGGTTCTCGCCCGACCGCGCCCAACACGTCGCCAATAATATCGTCGTCGACCCAGCCCGCGGCTCAGGCCACGCCATGGGAGCCGGCATGCGCGCCGAGAAAGCTCACCTCCGCACCCGCGTAGAAAAAACCGGAATGAACTATAAAGGCTTCAACATCGCCGTCCACGAAATGGGACACAACGTAGAGCAAACCTTCTCATTAAACGACAACGATTTCACACTGCTGCAAGGCGTGCCCAACACCGCGTTCACCGAAGCGCTGGCATTCGTCTTCCAGGGCCACGACCTCGAACTGCTAGGCCTGCCCGCCCCCGACGCAAAGAGCCAAGCCGAAAAAACTCTGAACGACTTCTGGGGCACGTACGAAATTGCCGGAGTCGCGCTGGTCGATATGAGCGTCTGGCACTGGATGTACGACCATGCGCAAGCCACGCCCAAACAACTAGACCAGGCCACGGTCCAAATCTCAAAAGACATCTGGAACCGTTACTACGCCCCGGTCTTCCACAAAAACGACGTGGTCCTGCTCGGAGTCTATTCGCACATGATCGACTCCTTCCTTTATCTTCCCGATTACCCCATCGGCCACATGATCGCCTTCCAGATAGAAGAACAAATGAAGAAATCCGGCAGCATAGGTCCAGAATTCGAGCGCATGGCAAGGATGGGACGCATCACGCCAGACCTGTGGATGGAGCGGGCGACGGGCCGTCCGGTAGGTCCAGAAGCGTTGCTGGAAGCCACTCAGCAAGCGCTAACAGCAGCCAAACCTTAGTCCCGTAACCTAACCAAACAAAGGGTGCCCCATCTTTGCGTTCTGTGCAAAGGTGGGAGGCAACGCAGCCAACACCACAGTTCTGCGAGCGCAAGATTTTGGGAAGGGCACGGCTTCAGCCGTGCCGCTCAGGGCCAATAAGACCGGGCTTTAGCCCCTGAGGTCCGGAATGCGTCGGGTCCACCACTGCAAAACTAAATGCGTGGGCCAATAAACCACCAACGGCACAACCACCAAATAAGCCGCCAAATACACCATCCCCGGCACCAAATGCTGCTCGCGAAAAAATAATCCCCGCGCCCAGTTCACATCGTATTGTGGCCGCCAGAAATAATTAATCGGAACCACAATCCAAGTCAAAAGCGTTTGATATTTCCATCCACGGCTGTCGTACCCCAACCGCCAAATAGCCCAAAGCAAAAGCGCCGGCACCACCACATGAAACAAACTAAGCATCCGTATGAACGCCGGCACATGAGAATCGAACATGAATTCTGTGCCGCCGATCAAATGCCGGCCGCTGACCACTGTTCCAATCAAGTCAATCGTGTAGAGAGTTTGAAAAAGCAGTAACCCGCAAGCCTGCCAGGAAAACAGCAACGGACTCTCCAACCAAAGCGCCGTCGCAATTAAGAAGTTTCCCAGATCGCAGAAGTACAGAAAGTTCTGCAATCCATACTGATGCCAATAAACCGGCGCCCACAGCAGCACCCAAACGCTCCAGCCAACCTTGAGCCAAAGGGGGATGCGCATGCCCGCCATTGTACCCGCCAAAAACTGACGGCAGTAAACAAGCCACCGGAAACTCCGTTTTGGGTTGAGCAGCGGTTTTAGCGCTGCCTTACGACTCTGGTGTGGGTGGAGCAGCGCTTCAGCGCTGCATTAAACGCTCCATACAAGGATCGATGCCCCGCATGGGCGCGACTACACTTCTCTCGCCACGCTTTCGGTGCCGCCAGAAATATTCACATTCCGCAAAGGCTTAGCCGCGGTAACAGAATTCAAAAATGACCAAAGACGACAAAGCATTCCCAGACAGCTCCCAAGTCGTTGTGCTATTGTACTTTTTCCATCACCGCCCATTACCTACGTAACTTGATGCTCCCCACCACAGTACCTACGATTCCAGTATGAAGTACAACGCCCTTTTATTCTGTCCCGACGACAAAACCGCTCGCGTTGTCACGCAGGTTCTGACCGAATTAGAGTTCCACGTTGAGCCCTGCAACGAACCCTTCGCCGCTGTCAAGAAGCTGATGGCGGAGCACTTTGATGCCATCGTGGCCGACTGTGAGAGCGAGCAGAATGCCGCCCTTTTATTCAAAAGCGCGCACAGCTCGGGATCCAATCAGTCGTCGCTTGCCGTGGCGGTTGTTGAGGGTCAAAGTGGAGTTGCCAAGGCGTTCCGCATCGGCGCCAACCTGGTTCTCACCAAACCGATTAATGTCGAACAATCGAAGGGCACGCTGCGCGTAGCCCGCGGCCTGCTACGAAAGACCGATGCGGCAAAACCCGTGCCTGCGGCCACCGCGCCGCCGCAATCTGCCCCCAGTACCGCTGCAAAGGTCCCGTCCGTTCCGCAGATGCCCGCTGCAAAGCCGGCATCCCCATTTTTGCCGGCACAGCCGCCCCCATCGCCGATTCCCGCCGTCAGCGCTTCCCTTTTCGAGATCGAAGCTGACTCCAGTCCCAAACCAGAGCCCGCAGAAGCAGCCTTCTTGGAGTCGATGCCCGATCCCAAGACGCCATCTGCCCCGGCCAAAGAATATCCCTGGCAGCCGATTTCAAAACCAGCAGCGCAACCCATGGCTACCGCTCTCCGGCGCGCCGCCGAAGCCACCGGAAGGTCCGCAGTGGATGCTCCCGTCGAGAGCAAAATCGTACCCACATCGACTAACGCCTCAATAAGCCGTTCCTCCACAAGCATGTCATCAGGGCAAGCGGCGGCCGCCGCACCCGCCAAAATAAAGGCACACGAGCAGGAGGCAAATACACAAACCGATGCGCCCGCGTTTGCTTCGCTCGGTGCCCCATCCGGCGAGCCTGCATTTGGCGGTAAGAAAATCATTCTGATCGCCGCCGTTCTGGTTGCAGTTGCAGCCGCTGGTTACATCGGATGGACAAAGATGCAATCACAGAACGGAACTCCATCCGCACAAAGACTAGCCGCACCGCCGCAGACTGCTCCGGTTCAGCCCCCAACTCCGGCACAGAATCCTCCGTCCGCGAGTCCGGCGCAGGATACAGCAACCACAGCAATGCTCTCGCAGCCCGCCAGCGCACCCCCAATCGGACAGGGACCCGACATCACCCTATCGACGACGGCCACGCGGCCTCCGGCTGCGAAGAAGTCGCCTTCCATCATCGCCAAGAACACTATGGTTAGAACCCCTTCGGATGCGGGCGCTCCGACCCCAACGGTTGTCAAGGATGAAGCCCCCAAGCCGGCCCCGATGGTAGTCAAGAATGAAGTCTCCAAGCCAGCTTCACCAAGTCCGCTTCAAGCGGACTCTGCGCAACCGCCCGCTCCCGGATCGCTCAGCGTAGCGTCGAATGCCAATGACCAGGCGATCTCTGGCATCATGAGTACGACTGCAAGCCTGCCGCAGCAAGCTCCGCAGAAACTGAAGATATCGCAAGGAGTATCGCAAGGTCTGCTGATCAAGTCGGTGGAGCCCGTATATCCTGCACTCGCGAGGCAAATGCGCATTCAGGGCTCGGTTGAACTCCTAGCCAGTATCGGCAAAGATGGCAGTATCACCGGTGTGAAGTTGATCAGTGGCGACTCGGTTTTGTCCCATGCCGCAATCGACGCCGTCAAGCAGTGGAAATACAAGCCGTACTACCTCGACGATCAACCCGTCGCAATCCAGACGCAGATCACGATAAAATTCAAACTCCCATAACCGTATAGTTTCGATCTTATTTGAAAAGAGTCATTCCGAAGCCCGCACTTTCAGCAGCGGGCGAGGAATCCAGCGTGGACAATTTCAAGCTGATCACGTAAACGCTTGGTTCAATAAAGTTAAGCTCAGGCAAGGATCCGTCGTCGCCATTTCCGTTTCTGACCTACCCGTAACAAATCGCGCCAATTGTCGACAAGTTATAATGAAGAGATGCCCAATCGCTGAAATTCATTCCAGCGTGCGGCCAAAAGCCTTCAAATGGACTTCAAACTAGTAAGCGAGTACAAACCGAAGGGCGACCAAGCCCAAGCCATCGAATCCCTAACCAAAGGTCTGTTCGATCGCGAACAACATCAGGTCCTCCTCGGCGTAACCGGCTCCGGCAAGACCTACACCATGGCCAAAGTGATCGAGCAACTAAACCGCACCACGATCGTCATGGCCCACAACAAAACCCTGGCCGCCCAGCTCTACCACGAGTTCAAAAACTTCTTCCCCCAAAACGCGATCGAGTACTTCGTCTCATACTATGACTTCTACCAACCCGAAGCCTATGTTCCCGCGGCCGATCTCTACATCGAGAAGGAGGCGACTATTAATGATGAGTTGGACAAGCTGCGGCTTTCGGCTACGCGGTCTTTGTTTGAGCGGCGGGATTGTTTGATTGTGGCTTCGGTCTCTTGCATTTATGGTTTGGGGTCGCCTGAGGCTTATTACGGGATGATGTTGTTCTTGGAGAAGGGGCAGAAGATCAAGCGCGAGGACATCACGCGCAAGCTGGTTGAAATTCTTTATGAGCGCACCGACGGGGATTTCCGGCGGGGAACTTTTCGGGTGCGTGGGGATGTAATCGAGATCTTCCCTACTTATGATGACATGGCTTATCGGGTCGAATTGTGGGGAGATGAGGTTGAGGCGCTCTCGCAGATTGATCCATTGTTTGGGACGGTGAAGCAGAAATATGTGCGGTTGCCGATTTATCCGAAGACGCATTATGTGATGAAGCCGGAGACTCGGTCTCGGGCTGTGGATTCGATCAAGGAGGAATTGAAGTGGTGGGAGGCGGAACTTGAGAAGCAGGGGCGCGTGGTCGAGGCGCAGCGGGTTCATCAGCGAGTGATGTTTGACCTGGAAATGATCAAGTCCATGGGCTACTGCCATGGGATTGAAAATTATTCGCGGCACTTTACCGGACGGCTTCCGGGCGAGCCTCCGCCGACTTTGCTGGACTACTTTCCCCGTGATTATCTGATGTTCATCGATGAGTCGCATCAGACTGTGCCGCAGTTGCATGGCATGTATCACGGTGATCGCTCGCGCAAGGAAACGTTGGTCGAGTACGGATTCCGTCTGCCTTCTGCGTTGGACAATCGTCCGCTTACCTTCGAAGAGTTCGAGCATCGCATGGGGCAGATGATTTATGTCTCGGCGACTCCGGGTCCTTACGAGTTGACCAAGTCGGCGGGAGTGGTGGTCGAGCAAATCATTCGTCCCACTGGCCTGGTGGATCCTCCGGTCGAGGTGCGTCCAGTCAAAGGGCAGATTGACGATCTGCTGCATGAAATCCGCGAACGAACCAGCCGCGGCGAGCGTGTGCTCGTGACCACGCTGACCAAGCGCATGGCCGAAGACCTGGCCGAGTATTACAGCGAAGTGGGCGTGAAGTGCCGCTACATGCACTCCGAAATCGAGACTCTGGAGCGGGTGAAGATCCTACGCGACCTGCGCAAGGGCGAGTTCGATGTGCTGATCGGCATCAACCTGCTGCGCGAAGGACTCGACCTGCCAGAGGTTTCCCTGGTCGCAATTCTCGACGCGGATAAAGAAGGCTTCCTGCGCTCGAGCGGCGCGCTCATCCAGACCATGGGCCGCTGCGCCCGCAATTTAAACGGCCGGGCGATTTTATATGCGGATCGCATGACCGACTCGATGAAAAAGGCCATGGGTGAAACCGACCGCCGCCGCGCCATCCAGGAAGCCTACAACCAGGCCAACGGCATCACCCCCGAGTCCATCGTGCGCCCGCTGGATATGTCGCTCGCCCGCATCATCGAAGCCGACTACACCGATCTCACCGGCGATGAAGTCGAGGGCATGCCCGAATTCAAGACACAAGAAGAGCTGGATGCTTATGTCCGCAAGCTGGAAAGCGACATGCGCGAGGCGGCCAAGCGATTTGAGTTTGAGAAAGCAGCGAAACTGAGGGATACGATTAAGGAGTTGCGGACGAAAGAGTTTCTGATTGCGTAGAGATCGTCGTCCTGCGACGGCGCCTCGGAGGTAGAATGCAGCTATGAAGGAAGAGATTTCCGAACTGCTGAAAAAGGCGTTGGCGCTGCCGCCTGCGGCGCGCGCAGCTTTAGCCGGTTCGCTCCTTGAAAGTCTCGATGAAACCGTGGACGCGGGGGCAGAAGCGGAGTGGCAGAAGGAGATTGCTCGCCGCATCCAGGAATTGGATTCAGGCAAAGTAAAACCGGTGGCCTGGGCGGAGGCACGCCAACAAATCTCAGCCATCCTCCATCGCCGGTAAACAATGGCCGGTAAGCGGATCGAGATTCATCCCGCCGCACTTACAGAATTAAAATCCGCAGTAGAGTGGTATCTGGAGCGGAGTGAGCCTGCCGCTCAGGATTTTGTTGCTGAGGTCGACCGCGCTCTAGCCCTTGTGGTTGAATCTCCGAGGCGCTGGCCGGGGCGCGAGTTCAGTACCCGCAAATTCGTATTGCAGCGATTCCCCTTCGCAATCATCTACCGAGAGCGAGAGTCTGCCATACAAATCCTCGCGTTCGCTCATGGCCACCGCCGCCCCGGATACTGGAAGGAACGGCTGTAGCGGTGGGGGTTGCAGGATGGATAAACCAAAGTCAAACCCCCGACATGCGCGAAGCCGCCAAACGATTTGAGTTTGAGAAGGCGGCGAAGTTGAGGGATACTATCAAGGAGTTGCGAACGAAAGAATCTTTGATTGCGTAAGAGCTGTTGCATTGCGCTGCGCTGAATCACGAGATGCACGCCGCAAGAGGGACGGTTATGAGGAACCAAGGTCTGGCAGCTCATTATTCGGATGCAGAACGGATTCGACGGTTATGCGCCATGGTTGCACTGACCTTCGGGATTGCGTCGATAGGCTCGATACCGCTGGCGGCCCAAAGCAGCTGCCAGCCGGTTTTGGACGCCATGAGCAAGGTCTTCCTGACGCCGACTCACATCTATCGCACCATGACTCCAGAGGGCGGAAGCAAAACCCGGGCGGAGGACACAATATATTCCGAAACGATCTACGTTGGCGGATCGGCGTATTCAAAAGGGACGGGTAGTTGGAGACGGGGCCAGGTGCCCGTGGAACAAGTGAAAAAAATGGAGGAGGAAAACATCAAGAGCAGCAAATACACCTGCCGTTATCTGCGCGATGAACCGGTCAATGCTGAACCCGCAGCCGTGTACAGCACGCACTCGGAAAGGGAGGATTTCGGTATAAAGTCCGATGGCCAAATCTGGATTTCCAAAAGCCGAGGCCTGCCTCTGCGTCAGGAACTTAAGATCACGGAGTCCGGGGACAAGCCAGAGGTTAAACACCAATCCATGCGTTACGAATACACCAATGTCCGCCCCCCGGTGTGATGTGATCGCCAAGAGACGGCGATTGGGTTCAACGGCGGCGGACAGGAGTGTCCGCCCCACACAGTTCATGGGGTAGCGATTTGGTTTCTTGTGGGTTCGTTTCTTTGTCGCGTAGTTCCTCAGGGAGTGAAGCCCGGGTTCGTCGGAACTCGCCACGGCTCGGCTGATGCCGGACCCTCCCAAGACTGTAGTGTTGGCGGCATCGCCTCGCACCTTTGCAATGCAAAGATGGAGCATCCGGCGCTTTCACGCCACGGCTTGACTCCCAGAAACAACCGCCACCGGTAACCGCGCCACGATCAGTGTACCCTTGCCGTTCGAATGGATGTCGAGGCTGCCGCCCAGTTGCCTGAGTCTCTCTCGCATGCCCCGGATTCCCACACCGGGCGTACCCATCGAGGCCATCTCAAATTGCTTTTCCTGGGGTATGCCCTTGCCTCGATCCTCGACTTCTACGCAAACGTTACCGTCAGAGGCGGTAATGCGAATCCTGGCTGTCGGGCTTTCCGAATGGCGATGAATATTCGTGAGACACTCCTGCACCGTCCGGAAAATCGCCGTTTCCGACTCGCGCGCGAGCCGCTCAAAATCCTCGGGGACCTCCAAATCGACTTTAATCTTGCTGCGTTGGGCGAACCCGTCAATGTACCAACGGAGAGCCGAAGCAAGTCCCGCTTCATCCAGCAGGGGTGGATGCAGCAGGTGAGAAATCGTGCGGACCTCTTGACTGAGTTCCTGCACCAAAGCCGCACTGTCGTTAATCGCATTGGCGGTTTTCGCCAGCCGTTCGATGTCGGTTCCCACCGTAGCCAGGTTCATTCCTAGCGCCGCCAGCATCTGCCCGACGCTGTCGTGCAACTCACGGGCGATGCGCCGTCTCTCATCATCCTGTAATTGGAGCAGACGCGCCGAGAGCTCGCGCAGATTTTGATTGGTTCCATCGAGCTCGACCGTGCGCTGCCTTACTGCTTCTTCCAGTTCTCGCTGCCCGGCCCACAGTACTGCCTCGCGACGGCGGCGGGCTTCTCCCATCGCCACGAGGACACTGGAAACAAACAAGAATGCCGCGATACCGATGACCTGTGGCGTGCCGACGATGCCCAGCGAGTGTGCTGGCGGAATGAACCAATACCGCGCCCCGATGATGGCAAGAACTGCAGCCAGGATCGACGGGCCGATCCCACAGTACCACGCACAGAAAGCTACCGCCGGAAACAGCGTGATGTACGGGACGTAGTCGCCCAGAAAGGGATTCAGCGCCAGACGGACCAGTAGAGCCACTGCAGTCGCCAAAAAAGCTACGGCGAAACGCATTCCGGTCGTCTTTGAGATTTGAATGGCGAGCGGACGGATAGTCGCCATAGTTTTACCCTCGTTTGGCAATGTACAAACCCAGTTTAGAAAATGCCAGGAGCGCTATGACGAAGCAGTAAACAATGTTATAACGAAAATGCTTCAATCGAACAGCTTTTTTTGTCGGCGGATGGCCCAGACTATCGCGGTCATTTCGCTCTCGAGGGTGGCCCGTCTTGGGTGTGGATTTTCCCCGGCTGAACGCGTCCGTACCGTGGGAGACGCCCCCATCGCCCAGATAGAAGGCGTAGCCGCATCGCAACGCGTCGGCGAAAAAAAGGCCGCCGCGTTCTCCATCACGTCATTCGCTCGCTGAGACTGCTAGAACAAAATCGCAGCACCGCCCCATCCTAACGTCGAAGAGCACGACGTTAGGATGGGCCACCCTCGCTATTTCTTATTCCGCCATCTTGGCTACGTGAAGATCGAATCCTGTTTTCGGCAGCAGCGAGGTTAGTTCGAAGGCCTTGAAACCGTCTCCGGTAATTTCGGTTTGCCGATAGAGGCCGGGCTCCGACTCGACGATTTCCCGGCGCGATTCCGTATTTTCGATGAAGCGTTGCGCGGCTTTTATGTCCGTCTCAGAGCTTTTGGAGTGGTTCACAATGGCTTCGGCGGCATAGGAACGCACCAGCTTGGGCCAGTATTTTTCGAGCAGTCTGCTGTCGGCGAAAATGTCGGCCCAGACGATTTCTCCGTTCACGGCTACTACGACGCCTACGGCGTTTCGATCGCGCAGTTGCTTGATTACACTTTGATAGTCGTGCTGCATGGGCTCGGCTACGGCGTCGACTTTCTGCTTCACTTCGTCGTTCTGCATCACGCGAGCGTAGGAACTTGTGCCGCCGATGACGGCCGCCATGGGCGGAGAGACTTGAGAGCTCATGGAACCTTGCGCTTTTCTAACTTCGGACCAAACCATTTCCTGATCCTTGTCGGCCATCGCGCGCCCGCGCACCGCAGGTTGAGCCATTGCCGCAGGGTACGAACCGAAGTTAGCCTTGGTCGCGGTCCAGCGCCCCGGCTCAACGCAGAAGACACTCAGTTCGATGGGATCGCTTTGGGCGGGGACGATGCGGTCCTTGCCAATGACACGATCCTGTTTTCCTCCGGTCACGATTTCTCCGGCCAACAGAATCAATGGACGTTTCGAATTATTGACCAGAACCAGACGGTTGACCTCAGCGCCGTCCGGGTTGTAACGGGTAGGGCGGAAGCCGTGGCGCGGGCGTATCAGTGGAGCAACGTTTCCAGATTCGCTGACTACTACATCACCCGAGCGGAGGCCTTCATCCAGTGTGAGAAATTCCTCAGTGCTGTGCGAGGTGGTTGCGGCTACCGGGAACACGATCAGGTTGCCGTGTTTAATCGGTGCTAAGACTTTGTAGTGGGAGATTGAGGAGAGTTCGCCAGCGGAGGTCCGTCCTGCTATGAACGCCACTAGACCTGCGGTTACGGCAGATACTAGAATTGGGACTAACAGTTTGGAGCGCATATTGCCTCCTCGAATTTTAAGAACGCTCGGAGATGCGGGTCGTGAGCCCATCTCCGCACGTCCTGCCTACCTTGACTAGTTGGTGAACGGCAAAATTCCCGTTACTTGCGTCCAATAGTTGGTAGCATGAAAGGCTGCGCCCTCTATGCCTGGAGACGGTGTCCAATCCGAAATGGAAGGTTCCGCGGGATTGGAGTCTCTCGTGACCATGATTTACGAAAAGAGTAGAGGCGAAGCGTTTGGGCTGACTCGCCAGCAATTCGACCTTGTGCTTAAGGAAATTGCTCGCAAGTACCTGCCAGTCGATGCCGGGCAGAATGAAATTCGCGAGCTGTATGCAAGCTTGCGAATGGAAGAACTGGCTCTGGCTCGCGCTTGTGCTGCCGGGCACGAGCGTGCCTGGGAACTTTTCCTGACGCGTTATCGCGAGAAGCTCTACGACATTGCTGGTTACATCACCAAGGAGAGTTCAGCGGCGCGCGAGTTGGCCGACTCTATCTACGCGGAGCTGTACGGCACCGCGACGCGCGACGGCGAGCGGGCTTCGAAGCTAGCTTCCTACACCGGGCGCGGTTCGCTGGAAGGTTGGCTGCGCACCGTAATGCTGCAGGAGCACGTCAACCGCTATCGCCGGCAGCGGCGTTTGGTGAGTTTGGACGAGGAAGCGGATGAGGGCGTTCAGTTCGCGACGGCCGAAGCTGAACCGGCGATTGCGGTCGATCCCAGAGTTGAGGCCGCAACTGACGAGGTCTTGGCGGGGCTGCCGGCGGAAGATCGGTTTGTGTTGGCATCTTATTTTCTGGATGAGCGAACTTTGGCGGAGATCGCGCGCACTTTGGGGGTGCACGAATCTACGATTAGCCGCAAGCTGGATAAATTGGCTAAGTCCTTGCGCAAGCAGATCTTGGCCTCATTAGGGCGACGCGGAATGAGTCGCCGGCAGGCGCTCGAGGCGCTGGAGGTTGATGTTCGTGACTTGCGCATCAATATTCGCAGCCGCTTGGCGCAAGAAACCGGCGGCCCAGCGTTCTCTAAGAAGAAGGCGGAAGCTCCTGCGGGTGATGGGTCGTGAGCGTGAATGGACTATCCGCTCACCCTGTCATTCCGAGCAGAATCCTCTCCTGTGATTCCGAGGAGCGAAGCGCGAGCAATCTGGGTTTCTTGTGGGCACGCAAAAACCTGGATCCCTCGTTTCACTCGGGATGACAAGTTAGAAACAACAACGACAACAGTTAGAACAGAAGTGACGTTTAAAACAAAAGGTAAATGGCAGAGATACCCAAAATCGTAGGCCAGCGGCTGCGAGCAGTCGCGACGCTCGCAGAGCATCCTGATCCGAACTTGCTCGCGGCGTTCGTTGAGCGGGCATTGGCGAAGCGCGAGCAAGTGGAAATCTTGCAGCATTTGTCGCAGTGTACGAGTTGCCGCGAAATCGTGTCACTGTCGGCGGCACAGCCCGGTATCGCAGACGTCGTCCCGGTGATTCGTGTGAGCCCGAGTTGGCTCTCCTGGCCTGTTTTGCGCTGGGGTGCGGCGGTGGCTTGTGTCATGGTTGTGGGTGCGGCGGTCATGCTGCATCAGCGGCAGGAATCGCGGCCAGCGGGCGCGACTGCAAATGTACAGCCTGCGGTGCAAACGCAGATCCCTGTGCCCAACAGCACACTTGAGAAGAACGCCGCATCCCTGCAGTCAACCGGTTCGGAGGGCAAGACTGCTTTCTTAGCTAAACCGGCCCCCGGCAGACAGAAGGTGGCGGATCAGCCAACCGAAATGGCGGATGCCAGAACCACTTCTCCATTCGCTGACGTCGTACCGGGGAGAGCGAAGGAGGCTCTTGGCGAGCAGGGCGCTCAAGCCGATCGGTCGATCGGCGGCTCTCTGGCGGCAAAGAGAACTATGGCGGCCGTTCCTGCGAGCGAAGCAATGGTGCCAGAGAATCTGATTCCGCGCTGGACATTAAGCGCGGATGGCACGCTGCAGCGCTCGCTGGATTCGGGCAGAACCTGGCAGACAATTCCAGTCTCGAGCCAGACAATGTTTCGAGCGCTGGCAGCGGATGGTCTGGACATCTGGGTAGGAGGCGCGGCGGGCGCGCTCTTCCATTCCTCCGATGCCGGCCAACACTGGACACAAGTGCGACCGGTGGCGAATGGCGAAGCTCTTACGGATGACATCATCGGAGTCGAATTCCGCGACGCTCTACATGGAAGGCTGACCAGTTCCATGGAAGAAACCTGGATCACGGCCGACGCCGGACAAACTTGGCAGAAGCAGTAGTTCATCACTCAGACGGGCTGTGCAAAAATCCAGTGTGCCCCGAAGTAATCACGACATTTGGCTCTGCTTTCGAGCTTTCTTCTTTGCTAACAGCGGATTGCTGATTTGCCTTTAAGCTTAGCCCATTACTTCCAAGAGCAATTCTGATTACTTCCATTCAAATGTGTATTACCGAAGTGACGTTTACACAAGTAGGAGGCCGAGCTACGATCCAATCGTGGTTTGGCAGTTCTGGGGGAGGGCTGCCGAGGCGTCCTAAACTGAAAAGTTTAGGACGTTTTATTTGGTTGCGGCAGCGAAGCAGCCTTGCGGGTCCGGCCGACACCACGGGATAGCTCAAAAGCTTACCTTTGCGACTTCTACCGGTGCTCTGCATCCAATACAGTGTTAAGATTTAACAGGCCCATCGCTTATTGCTAGATGGGCTTTTATACTGTTTCGGTTTGGACGCGCCCAGAGCGGCTGCGCCAGCGGAGGAATTCATGGCAGGCAATGGAATAGTTGAAGTAACAGATTCGAATTTCGACCAGGATGTTCTCAAATCGGAGACTCTAGTCCTGGTCGACTTCTGGGCGACGTGGTGCGGACCCTGCCGCGCCATCGCTCCCATCGTCGAAGAGTTGGCCAAGGATTACCAGGGCCGAGTGAAGGTCGGCAAGATGGATGTCGACAGTAACAGCGCAACTCCCATGCGTTATGGCGTACGCGGCATCCCGACTCTCCTCATGTTCAAAGGTGGCCAGGTGAAGGAACAGATCGTAGGCTACGTTCCCAAGGAGACCATTCAGAAGGCCCTCGACAAGCATTTGGGGTAAGCAGTCAGCGGTTAGAACTCAGCATTCAGCGCCCAGGGTTAACCCTGGGCGTTTTTATTCTTGCTTGGGGATCAGCTTCGAGGGCCGTGCGACGATCTGAGTTGGCTGAGTGCTGAATGCTAAGTGCTGCCTTCAATACTTCCTCAGCACCCCAATCACTCGTCCCTGAACTTCGACAGACGCGGCCGGCATGATGATCGGCTGCATGCTCGCATTCGAGGGTTGCAGCCGGATGTTGTCACCTTCGCGATAAAAACGCTTGAGCGTCGCATCCGACCCTCCGACTAGTGCGACCACGATATCCCCGTTGTGCGCAGTCTTCGCCTTTTCAACCAGGACATAGTCTCCGCTCATGATGTGTTCATCCTGCATGGAATCGCCGCGCACTTCGAGCACGAACACTTCTTTGGAGCGAACGAAATCGGCCAGAGAAATCGTCTCCGGATTTTCTACAGCCTCAATAGGCCGGCCGGCGGCGATCCGTCCGAGCAATGGCAGCACCATTGTGGTATTCACCGACATCGCCTGCTTCAACCGGCCCTTGGGCGGGAGCAGGTCGATGGAACGGCTGCGGTTGTAATCGCGCGTGAGCAACCCTTTTTTCTCGAGATTCGAGATGTGTTTGTGCACCGTGGCCAGCGAACTCAGCCCCAAACCATCTCCAATTTCCTCGAACGACGGAGAGTAGCCCTGCTTCTGTACGAACCCGGAAATGAAGTCGTACACTTGCCGCTGTCTGCGTGTGATTGCCATGACGCTATTGTAAGCGAATGAAAGGCGAAGTCAAGTTTCCTTTCTTGGCACTGCCTCACCGCAGAGGCACAATGTCACAGAGAGAACAAAGTATAGAAAATTACTTATTTTCTACGTGTAGCTGTGAAATGGGTTTCTGTCACTCGTAACTTTTCGATCCCAGCCATAATCCAATGAAAGAAATACGAGGAGAATGTGCATGTCTGAGAAGGTCATGAAGTCTGAAGAAGAGTGGAAAAAGCAGTTGTCGCCGGAGCAGTATCAGGTAACCCGCAAAGCCGGAACCGAGCCGGCGTTTACCGGTAAATACTGGAAGACCAAAGACGCAGGCACCTACGCTTGCGTCTGCTGCGGACAGCCTCTGTTCAGTTCGGAAACTAAGTTTGAATCAGGCACTGGCTGGCCAAGCTTCTGGAAGCCGATCGATCAAGCCGCGGTTGCGGAAGAGACCGACAAAACTTACGGCATGGTGCGAACCGAGGCCCGCTGTGCCCGCTGCAATGCGCACCTGGGGCATGTTTTCCCTGATGGCCCCGCGCCCACCGGCCTGCGCTACTGCATGAATTCCGCCGCGCTTGACTTGAAGCAGCGCGATAAGTAAGAGGGAACTACAGAGAAATAATGGCAAGCTTTGGATGAATTGAATGAAGCCTGGATGGCCAATTTAGAGTAGGGGCTCCCTATTTGAATCTCGGCATAGCTCCCAGCTTGATCGCGGGCCATGTGGACATTTAGACTTTCAGCGCTTGCCAATTTCTCCACGATCGCGAAGCTTCGTTTTGTTCTTCGTGGTTGCTTTTGTCGCTACTTTCGTTGACCTTCATTTCTTAGCTTTCTTTCCTCTGACAATTCGAGATCCAGTGTCAGTGGGGAGGTCCGCGCTGGCAGCGCTAATTCTTGGGTTGTGCGCCGCGGCTTACGGAGTGAACAGGACGCCTATTTAGAATGGATCCAGAAAAGATAAGGGCACCGGATTCAATCCCGGTGCCCAATTTCTTTGTGCGATGTGCTAGTTCGACTCGTTGTACATAACCTTGCTGCCATGCGCCAGGGTTGCCGAACTTGAAGCTGAGCTTGATGCGCCAGCCGCTGCTGCCGCTGCCTTCGGAGGTTCGGCACTTTTCGCTTGTGCCTGCGCCTTTTCGTTCTGCGCTTGCTTCTGGGCGTTGCGAACCTCAACCGAGCCTTTCACCAGCGCTCCGTCTTCAATGGACACGCGCGGGGTTACGACGTCTCCAGTAAGCGAGCCTTCACTGCGGATATCCAAACGGTCGGTGCATTGAATATTCCCGGTCACCGTGCCCATGACAACCACTTCCTTGGCACTGACATTGGCGACGATGACGGCATTGCGTCCAATGGTGACACGGCTGTCGGCAAAATTGATGCTGCCTTCAATTCGTCCATCGATATAAAGCGACTCGGCGCCGCTGACGTCGCCCTTGATAACTACAGAGCGTCCGATCGTGGCCTGTTCCATGGATGAGGTTATGTTTTTGGGTGGTGTGTAAGGGGTCGGAGAATGTTTTGTGTCGTTGGCTGGGTTCTGCGCTGGCTGCAACATCGGTTTCGGCCTTCCTTTGGTTCCGCGCGGCTCGTCCTGATTAATGCCCCGCCGCATGCGGCGCGTGTGAGATCGTGGCCATGGGCCCACCTTGAATATCGCATGCGCCGTAATAATAGAGGAGGTTACGGAAGATCACGACCCTAAGCCGGACAACCGACGAACGTTGTCACCTGTAGGAGACTCAGAACTTTGCGACAAGACCTAGGGGACCCGACCGGGCCCTTTATTAACCGTAACATTCCTCGATTTGAATACAGGGTGCCCCACTCTTTCGCGTCCGGTGCGGAAGGGTGGGTCTTTTCGCAGCCAATCGCGTGCCACGTTAGCGTAGTGCCCGTGTGGCGCGGACACTCCTGTCCGCGGATTTTGACTGGTAAGGTGAACGGTATCTTGACTCATCATAATGAGTCACTTAAACTCATGTCATGGCTAAGAGGTTGCAGGTAATCCTGCAAGACCCGGAATACCGCGAAATTCAAAAAATGGCGCGCTCCCGCCGCATGTCGCTGGCGGAGTGGGTCCGCCAAGCCCTGGACCTGGCCCGTCGCCGCGAACCTCTGGGAGCGGCCAGCAAGAAACTAGAAGTAATCCGCGCCGCCGCAAAACACGACTATCCCACAGCCGACATCGACACCATGCTGGCCGAGATCGAGAAGGGATACGGAACCGGCGCGCATCCGTGATCCTGATCGACTCCAATATCCCGATGTACCTCGTAGGCGCGCCCCATCCGCATAAGAGCGACGCCCAACGACTTCTCGAAAAGCTGATCAGCGACCGCCAGCGTTTGGTGACCGACGCCGAGGTACTGCAAGAAATCCTCCACCGCTACGTCGCCATCAACCGCCGCGACGCCATCCAACCAGCCTTCGATGCTATCCTCGGTATCGTCGACCAAGTCCTGCCCATCGACCGCGCCGCGGCAGAGCGCGCAAAAGAAATTGTTCTGGGATACAAGCAGATGTCCGCCCGCGACGCCGTCCACCTCGCCGTAATGGAACAACACACCATCGAGCAGATCCTGAGTTTCGACGCGGGCTTCGACGGCTTCCCCGGAATCGAACGGCTACATGACAAAATCTAAGGATGACAGGATTTGATATTATAGTAGATTTACTATATATTGTTGAGGTGTGGGTTGGGTAGGCTTAAACCTCCGCTGCTACGACCCGTTGTCTGGCTCGGAAACTCGAAAAAGAACCTTCGGGACTTCCCAGATGGCGCACAGAAATTGCTGGGGGACGAGCTCCAGCTCATCCAGTTTGGTGGCATGCCGAAGGACGCCAAGCCTTTCAAGGGTGTTGGCAGCGGCGTTCTTGAGATTGCCCTGCGATACTCGTCGGAGGCCTACCGGGTCGTGCTGGCGGTACAGATCGGAAGGCGGATCTATGTTTTGCACACCTTTCAGAAGAAGTCGAAGAAAGGCATTGAAACTCCGAAGCGCGACGTCGACCTGATCAAGAAGCGATACCACGAAGCACAGGAACTGGCGCATGAGTATGAAAAGACCAAAACGAATTGAGTTCGAAGAAGGTTCCGGAAACGTCTTCGCGGATCTGGGCCTGAAGGATGCCGACCAACTCCTGGCGCGCGCGCAAATAGGATTCCATGTCTTCAAAATTCTCGAAGAGAAGAAGCTGAAGCAGCGCGAAATTGCCGAGGTATTGGGCATTGCGCAGCCCGACGTGTCGCACTTGATGAACGGGCATTTCAGCCGCTTCACGACGGACAAGCTACTCGATTTTCTAAAGCGGCTCAACCGGAAGGTGACAATCGAGGTCAGCCGTCGCCACAAAGGCGAACCCTACCAGCAAGTGACCTTCGCCCCGTAAGGCTTAGTCTAAAGAGCGCAGCAGGACTGGAACACTCGAAAACATCGAAAGAATCACAGACGGCGAGCGCAAGCCAAGGCTTGGAGTATCACGCACGGCTGTCCGGCGACGGCGAAGCGAACGGTGTCATCGCAGGCTCCAGCAACGACACAACCCGGCTCCAATCGGAATTTCAGAAAGCAGGTTATAAAGTATGCTACTGACAGGAAGGGAGGGTATACAAATGTTTCGACGGCCTGGATTGCTTCTCCTCATGTGCGCCGTGTCACTCGGAATTGCGGACGCCGTCACTTCCCTTAACATCAACGTCATCACCAGGAGCGTTGTTTTTTTCTATGCTTCTGACCCAGCAGGCGACGTGATTAAAGACAAATTGGTTGCAACGGCCTTTCTTATCCTGGTTCCAAACAAGCATGGCGAGAATACTTATCCTTTGCTTGTAAC
The DNA here is from genome assembly GCA_035567135.1 of Terriglobales bacterium. Lineage (GTDB taxonomy): Bacteria > Acidobacteriota > Terriglobia > Terriglobales > Acidobacteriaceae > JABDBE01. The sequence continues at coordinate 125,034 of DATMQI010000232.1, read as the reverse complement.
AGCACGGCATGTGGTCGACCCTATCTGGGCCGGATGCGCGTTAAGCAACCCCGCAAAACTGTACATCAGAGTCAACAACATGGAGTTTGACCCCCACGCCGACAAGACAGGAGTCAGCTTTCTTCCTATTGATTTAGTTGCAAACGGCGCAGCGACTTGGGCAAGGAGCGATGACGACAGTGTTGACGTGGCCGTTTTGAAAGCACCACACCAACTTTTATCGGGCGACTACGACGTTAAGTTTCTTAATTTTCGAAACTTTGGGAAACCAGAAGAAATCGCCAAAATTGGTATTGGCTCGCAGACGGCGTCGGCGGGCCTTGTCCCTGGCTTAGAGGGCAAGAAGCGAAATAATCCAATATTCCATTTTGGCAAAATTGCAAGCATCCCCGATGAATCGGTGGGTTTCCCGTGCAAGCAAGATTCCCGACCACGCCCCCTTCGGGTCTGGTGGCTTGCGACAACCTTGGTGCCAGGTACGAGCGGCTCGCCGATTTTCTTCGACCCATTGTTTCCTCCCGGCGCCGACATGACTGCCGGAGAACCCCGAGGAATGATTATCGGGCTTCAATCACTTTCAATGGGAGGCGCGGATTTGGCGGGAATGACTCCGGCTAAATGCGTGATTGACGTAATTTCCCGCTCTGTGGGCGCGGATGCCGATCTCAGTTTCGGCGTACCTGCACCATAGCGTTTTGAGCTCATGGAGGCTGGCCCAGCCTCGGCGAAATGCGCTACTCAGGCGCACCTCCTTTCTTCGCGCTCCGTGCGAAAGAGTGGGCAGCTCTTCCATCACGTGAACCAATGCAGGAAGAAGCTAGTCTCGGCCTACACCCTGGCTGGCCAAGAGCTAGGACCCGGAAGCTGGAGCCTTCTTTCTCACATCAACCAAACCGCATCCACATCCACAATCACCTGCGTCCGCGGAATCTTGTGCTCGGCTGCATGGATGAGCATCGATCTTAGAGTCGAGTTGAGTTTCTCCCGGCTCGCCGACTTCAAGACAAAATGATAGCGATAGTCCCGCTTCAGCCGCACAATCGGCGCCGCCGCCGGGCCCAGCACCCGGATGCCTTCGTGCCGCGTCTTCTCGAACCACTTGCCTAAAATGCCCGACCACTGCAACGCCTCATCCAGTTTGTCGCTGCGCACCAGAACATTGGCCAGCGCGCTGTACGGCGGATAGTGCATCCAACTGCGAAAGCGCAACTCTTTTTCGTAGAACCCGACAAAGTCGTGTTGCGCCGCATACTGTACTGCGTAGTGATCCGGAAAATAAGTCTGCAAAACAACTTTGCCAGGAGTCTGCCCACGCCCCGCGCGTCCCGCCACCTGCGTCAGCAATTGAAAGGTGCGCTCCGCCGCGCGAAAATCCGGAAATCCCAAAGCCATATCCGCCCCGACCACGCCCACCAGCGTAACCCCATGAATGTCGTGACCCTTGGCAATCATCTGCGTACCGACCAGCAAATCAAGTTCGCCTTCGTTGAGCGCGTTCAGCGCCCGCTCAAAATCTTCGTTGCCGCGAACCGTATCCCGATCGAGACGCCCGATGCGCGCCTGCGGAAACAGGCCATGCAACAACTCCTCCAGCTTCTCGGATCCAGTTCCGAGAAAATAAACGTACTCGCTGCCACACTCGCCGCAGACCTTGGGCACCGGCGCCATGAAGCCGCAGTAATGGCACACCATGCGATTCGAGCCTTTATGATGCGTCATCGCAATGGCGCAGTTCCTGCATTCCATCCGGTTCCCACAGGAGCGGCACAGCGCCACCGGAGAATATCCGCGACGGTTGAGCAGCACCATGACCTGCTCCTTGCGATCCAGCCGCTGCCGGATCTCCTCCACCAGCTTTCGCGAAATCACCTGCTCTTTGCCGGTCTCCTGAAACTCCTGCCGCATGTCCACGATCTCGACCTCAGGCAACGGCCGATGCTCCACCCGATCCCGCAATTCGAGCAGCGCATATTTATTTTTCTTCGCGTTGAAATAAGATTCGAGTGAAGGCGTGGCTGATCCGAGCACAACCACTGCGCCTGCCATCTTGGCCCGCATCACGGCCACGTCGCGCGCGTGATACCGCGGCGTCTCTTCCTGCTTATAGGAAGAATCCTGCTCCTCGTCCACAATCATCAAGGCCAGATTAGAAACAGGAGCAAACACCGCCGAGCGTGTGCCCACCACCATGCGCGCTTCTCCCCGCTTGATGCGATGCCACTGCTCCGCCCGCTCCTGATCCGAGAGAGCCGAATGCAGAATTGCAACTTCATCACCAAACACGTGATGCAAATCGGCCGCCACCGCCGGCGTAAGCCCGATCTCCGGAACCAGGAGGATCGCTGACCGTCCCGCCTCGAGAACCGCGCGCATGGCGGCGAGATAAACCGCAGTCTTGCCCGACCCGGTCACCCCGTGCAGCAGCATGCCCGAAAACGTTGCGGCGCGTACGCAGTCCTCAATTTTTTTCAGTGCATCCTGCTGCGCGGAATTAAATTGAAAGTCCAGCGGAGATGGCCGATTGTTCTTACTCACGACCGTATACTCAACTGCCTCCTCAATGATCTCGATCAGCCCTCGCTTAACCAAGGTCCCGAGCGTAGTCCGCGGAACCTCGAGCCCTTGCAGGGTCTCCACCGCAAGCCGTCCGCCCGCGGCAACCAACGTTTCGATTAAAACCTTTTGATTGGAATTGAGTTTGCCCTCCGCAGTCTTTAACATCGCAACCTTCATGGAGCGGGTAGCGTCGCGCACATCCGACAAGTCTTCTCGCGCAATCCATTTCTTGCGCACCATGCCAGCCAGTACGGATTTTGAAACGCGGGTCGCGGCGCGAAGAGCCTCCTCCCGCACCGTCTCACGCTCCGCCAGATAATCCAAGACGCGGACCTCCGCCAACTGATCATCGGGCGTCTTGCGGGAGCGGGCCGACGAACCCGACGTCCCCGCGAGGTGCAGCGCCATCTGTCCCTGGTTCGCGATGCGATAGCCGATGGCCCGTTTGAATTCCGCAGCCAGCGGCAGCATGGTGCGAAACACTTCGCCAAGCGGCGCTAGGTAGTAGTCCGCGATCCACTTTCCAAGTTGGATAAGTTGTTCATCGAGTACAGCATGAGCATCGAGCACGCTGAAAATATTTTTGGCCTGCACCTTTGGCGCACGATCATGCAGCGCGGTGACCACTCCCGACATGCGCTGCTGGCGAAACGGTACCAACACGCGCCCACCTGCCACGGGCTGCATCCCGTCAGGGACGCGGTAGGTGAACGCAGTGTCCAGCGGCACGGGGAGCGCGACGTCACAGAATTCGGGCATAGGGAAACAGGATTGGCTTACTGGCATCGTAACATCGGGGCCGAGACGAACCATGCGATCGCGTGATCGACATTATGTTCCACGTGGAACATAATCATTTATAGCTTATAGCTATTATATTAGAACCCTTTCCCGTGGAGGCTTTAGCAACATGGTCTCGGGGCGAATATTCCCCCGTAAGTACGAGATTTTACATTGCCGTGACATTCCATTGACAAAAGGGGGGTGAATGGGTCCTAATATCGTGCTCGCGGGTCAGACATATCAGCGTTCACCTGCGCAGGATATTGGGTCCTCCCCCGCCCTCTAATTCAAAGGAGAAAATTCAGCATGCAAAGTTTCTTGACTCGGATTACTGCTCTAACCTTGTGGGTCGGACTTTTGGTGGGTTTCACGTCCAGCACGGCCCTGGCGCAATATCAGCTAACCAAACTTACTTCCAACCAGAAAGGCGCCAAACATCAGGACCCATTGCTGCAGAATGCATGGGGACTGGTCTACGGCCCTGGCAGCCCATTCTGGGTGAGTGACGAATGGAATGGATGGTCCACCCTTTACGACGGCGCCGGAGTTCCGCAAAAACTGCAGGTAGTTGTGCCTCCAGCCAGCGGTACCGGGCCGGGTTCGCCTACCGGAATTGTTTACAATGGCTCGAATGAGTTTCAGATTGACACTTGGACATCCATTTTCCTGTTCGCGACCTTAGACGGCACCATCCAAGGCTGGTCACAGTTCAATCCTTCGGCGACCCTCATTGCGGTGAACAACTCGGGTAACAAAGCCAGCTATACCGGCCTGGCCATCACCAGTAACAAGCAGGGGAATTTCCTTTACGCTGCCGACACCGCGAACAACAAAATTGACGTCTATGACGGCACCTTCAAGTACGTGAAATCGTTTACGGATTCGACAATTCCGAAGGGATTTACCGTGTTTAACGTCCAGGATATCAATGCCAAGCTGTACGTCGCATATGTCAACGCGGCGGGCGGCGGAGGCGGATTCATCGACATCTTCAAGGAAGATGGCACCTTTGTGAAGCGGTTTACGCATGGTGCGCCGTTGAACCAGCCCTGGGGATTTGCCATCGCGCCGAAGAATTTCGGTCCACTGAGCAGCACCCTGTTGATCTCGAACAACACCAACACTGGGACGATCAACGGCTTCAACCTCAAGACCGGGAAGTTTGTCGGTACCGTCAAGGACTCCGGTGGCAAGGCGATTAAGATCGACCAGCTGTGGGGAATCGACTTCGGCGGCGGGACCAAGGCGAACGGAAAGAAGAATGCGCTCTACTTTACGTCTGGACCGAACAACAATGTAAATGGCTTGTTCGGCGTGATTACGTTCAAGTAGTTCCAACTGATCGTTTGCTACGAAAGGGTGCTGGATTTCTAATCCAGCACCCTTTCTGTATGGATATCGCTGACTGGCGTAGACCCGGGAAAATGCCTTTGTCCTACCTTGGGTGAACTGAGAGTGCCGGCGCCCCGCGGGCAAGCGCGCCAAGGGTAGAGGGTTTCCTCGCGGGTGGGGTTAGAGATGCTGAGGGTGGTTGTTCGGCGTCGTCCGCGCCGTGTGTTTGGCCAGCGATTATTGGCTTGTTGGGGATGGTTTCGTAGGCGTATCCGGTCAGCGTTGCCTGCGAAAGAGTCACCGCAATCCTCGCCCAGCCGAAGTGCACGTGCCCCTTAATTATGAACTTTAGGCCCAGATACCGGTGCGAGGTGTAAAACCACTGGCCCGAGGTATAGAAGCCATATTGGCCGGCTCCAATCGCGGCCATCAATCCGCGCGTCCCCTGAAGGTACGAACGGTTCGGGCCGATGGTAAAGCCCTTTTTCAGGGCAGAGGCGAAAACACCAGCAGAACGAAAACGACGGCTTCCCCTGCCCCAGATCATGTTGCTTGGCGCACCGTTCACAAGCAAGGAACGCGGATGCGAATCCGCGCTGAATGTCTGTATGTTTACGAATGAAAAGTCGGTAATCCCGTCGTGGTTCAGGTCCAGAAGCACAGGCGCACCGTTAACGGGAATGTTGGTGTGGGCGGAGGTATACACGATTTTGGCTTCCGCTGGCGATGGAAACGCTAGCAAGCCAACTCCCGCCGCCGCTGCCGCCGCTGCGTATGCTGCGAGTGATTTCTCCAGGCTCGCGCCCAGCCGAGATGTTGATCTTACTTTGTCGCTTGTCTGCGCCATCATACTCGTGTCCTCCCCGGAGCGTGTCGAACCTGCCCTCCTCAAAGCTTGCTTTTCCTGGACACTGCTGGGCCGCGTCATGGCACAACTTCATACACGGCGCCGCAGCCGCCCGTACACGCTGTCGCGCTTCCTCCGTATCTTGTCGTGCCGTACAGATGCCCCTGAGAGTCGCGAACCAAACCTGCTGAAGGATTCGCTCCATCCGGCGGCCCAGCAAAGCTGTGGAGAATCTGTTCCTTATCCCCTTCTGAATGCTTCAGTTCGAAAACTACTCCGGACCGATTTGCTCCATCGTTGCTGGCCACCCCGAACAGGTCGCCATTCGTGGTCCTCACCAGTCTTCCCATTGGGGACTGGCCATCGAGCGGATATCCGAAAAAGCGGTGTAAAACTTCTTGCTGCCAGCCGTACTTTTGCGAGTCCTTCAGCTGAAAGACACTACCAAGGCCATTACCACCGGCCTGTGAAGGTGCAAATAGACAGCCAGCTTTGTCGACGATCAGTTCACCGGACGGAAAGATGCCTCCGCCTCCCGGAAAGATGCCGAATCCGCCTCCGAAAGCAAAGCTGTACGACACCGTTTCGGTCCATCCCCCGTGCGAGTCGGGCGTAAGCTTGTAGAGGACGCCGCAACCCTGGTATCCATTGTTGGCGCAACGTCCCGTGCCGCCAAATTGAGTGATCCCGTAGAAGTTACCCGTGGAGTCGAGAATCAATCCCGACGAAGGCTCCGCACCGTCAGGTGGGCCGCTGAACTGATGAAGGGTTGATTCCTTCCAGGTGCCGTTTCGAAGAGGAGTTAGCTCGAACACCGCGCCACAGCCATCGAACTGGCTACAGTTAATCGCCCCCTGCGAAGTCGTGCCGTAGAGGTTGCCTTGATCGTCGAAGCTGAGGCCGGCGGCTGGATGCGTTCCCGAGGTGCCGCTAAAATCAAAGGCGTAGATGACGCTGTGCGTCCAGACCCCCTTCGAGTTCGGCGTAAGCCTGAACACTGTGCCCGACTCGTATCCGTCGCCACCAAAAACAGTCGTGCCGTAAAGGTTTCCGGCAGCGTCGAAAATCAAACCTGCCTGCGGGGCGGAGCCGTCGCTGCCTCCGGAGAATCTATAAAGCACTTGCTCCTGCCAGCCATCCTGAGTGCGTTTCAACTCGAACACTATGCCGCAGCCACCTGTGCCGCAACCAGTTCCGCCAGCGCTCGCTGTACCGTACAGATTCCCCGCGCTATCGAGGATCATGTCGGATAGTGGGCTTGACCCATCGGCACCGCCTTGGAACGAATAGATCACTCGCTCTTTGCTCGCTGGCGGGGAGCCGAAGGAGGGAACAGGAAGCAGCAAGAGCAATACCACGATGGAGACATCAGTAACCGACGACTTCTACGCCATGATGGACAGCGCTGGCAACAGTAACAGTCAAGCAGTGGAGTTCACCGTCGAGCACGATCTCTGCAAGATCAACTGCGGCCAGTCGAACGAAGAGGATTTTCGCTACATTTACAGCCTGCAGTGCGACTTCCAGGGAAAGGTATGGCGATTGTGGGACGGCGCTGCGAACAGCGGCAAAGGTGGATGGCAGCCGACCTCATACCAGTGCGTGGCCTTCCAACCCAAGTCTTTCAACCATTTTACTTTCCACTTCTCTCACGGAAACCAAACCGTCACTTACATCGATATGTGGATCAACGGGGTGCAATACACTTTCAACAATACGACCTATGGGATCCAATACGACACTCCAAACGATGGCGGACAGTTCCTCGCTTCCGTCCAGCTCGATGGAAATTACGCAGAAGGTCCCTATTCTTTGTGGATTGACAAGTGGAACATAACCTACCACTGACATGAAGTGGCTTGCCGTGTGCCCCACCCTTTCCCAGCATTGGAGAATCGGTGGGGCTTGGTTTTGGCGCAGCGCAGCGCTTCGATGGGCGGTGAAGCGCGACAGACTCCGGGAGCCATCAGCACGGCTTGGACATCAAGAAACTGATGGAGAGCGGTTGCAACCCGAGGCGTTGCAAGTTTCGCGCTGACGTTCCGATTCCCGCCGTGCTGGAGAAAGCAAAACGGCAACCAGCTTTCAAAGCCCATTGCAATCTGACGTTCAACAAAGCAGACTGTACCCCATTACGCCGATGCAAGAATCGGCAACTCGTCGTGCGCAGATGGGCGGTATCTCCGTTGACGTGGAAAACGCCTCCACCCGCCACCTCGCCGTTTCGTCGTGCCAGGAACGGTCGCGCCCCATCAGCGAATCCGAAACAATAAAAGGTATCGATCATCGCGGGAGGAAGCTTGTACTCGTCGATCGGTTCATCGGTTTCCTGGAAACCGGCAGCCACCGTCCGTACCCACAATTCAGCATCGTCCATGGTGGCGGGTGTCACTTCGATGTTGCCAGGAATCGGCTGGGCGGCGATGCCGGTAAGCGGCATCCACCAATTCTCCATTAGCGCTCCGGCTTTGTATCCTCGGCTCGCTAACAGCGAATTGACTCCCACGTGAGTTCGACCGGAAATTGCAATCCGTACCGGTGAGTTTAGCGAATCATAAAACGTTTCGATCACGGCAATATCTTTGCCATCCACCGGGCTGGATGTTCCAACTCCGATGGCGCACGTCAACGGCACATCGGAACCGCTGTAGGCAACGCAAGCCCCCGCCAGATCAGTCGAGCAGGCCCCCACCTCAGGCCTCCGAATCGCCATCGCTGCGGTCGCCGCCCTCAGCATCGCGATCGATGCATCTTGGACCTTTTCCAGCAGCATGTCGCTGTCAAACGCCAGGCTACTGGCCGAACCGGCTGGAGAGTATCTCACCTTCGCATCGAGCATAATGAAACCGTTTCCCGAGCTCAGTCTAGATTGTGACCCGGTCCTTGATGCTAGTTTTGTTCTCCGCCCGCTACGCTGCTACCCCACATTGCGCTGCTGCCCCACATTGCACTGCTGCCCCACATTGCCGATGAGCCCCACATCGCACTGCTTCCCCACATTGCCGACGAACCCCACATCGCGCTGCTTCCCCACATTGCCGACGAACCCCACATCGCGCTACTGCCCCACATTGCCGACGAGCCCCACATGGCAGAAGTTACGCCAGTGAACTGATTCGAACCCCAAACCGCCGAACTGCCCCACATCGCGGAATTGCCCCACACCGACGAGGGGTCAGAGCTTAGATAAACATCGCCCGTACTCGCGTCGTAGTTTGCGATAGGAGATCTCGCGGTCCCATTTGCCACGTCCGTGCTGGCCAATGCAGCCGCAATGTCCAGATACCCGGCGCCCACCGTGAACACATCATATTGATCGGTATAAGTGTTACCGGTTGTGGGATCGTACACACTGCTCGACTGCGGAAATGACTTGTAAGCCGTCTTCATCAGGCGCGCTTTCACCTGATCTGGTGTAAGCCGCGGTTGCGCCTGCAGCAGGTCAGCAACTGCTCCACTGACCACACCCGTTGCCATGCTGGTTCCGCTCAGTTCGAAGTAAGATGTCGATGGCGCCGAACCGCCCCCATACTCGTAGAAACTGTAAGGAACAAGGTTGCTGGTCTCGGAGGTATACAGCGTGGTCCCTGGTGTTTCCGTTGAAACCAGTAAATTGCCGGGAGCGACAAGGTCAGGCTTGACCACGCGATCAAGCGCCGTCGGACCCTTGGAACTGTAACTCGCAATCAAATCATCCGTGCGTTGCGGCGTTCCCATTGGTTTCATCGCGCCCACCGTAATCACATACGGATCGTTGCCCGGAGCGGTCACTGTCCCGTATCCAGAAGTAGGCAGGTAGCGTCCGTTATTTCCCGCCGCGACGACGACCACAATCCCATTTTGCCAGGCCTTTTCGACCGCCCGGCACAACGGATCCAGTTTGTAGCTTTCATACACCGGCCGCCCCAGCGACAGGTTGATCACGCGGATGTTGTATTTCGACTTCAAAGAGATCGCCTGGTTGATCGCAGCGATCACTTGGCTGTCGGTTGCTCCGCCGTTCGCATTCAGGACTCTCAGGTTGATGATGTTCGCTCCCGGCGCAATTCCCTTGAATGTCTGAGAGAACGCAAGTCCGGTCGAAGCCAGGCCATCTCCCGCGATCAGGCCCGCAATATGCGTTCCGTGGCCGTACTGGTCGGCCGTGCTCGATGTCCCGGATACAAAGGACTGGCTGTACACCACTCGCGAGATTGGAAGAATCCCGGTGTAAAGGTCCGGGTGACTGTTCACGCCGCTGTCGATCAAAGCCACGCCGATGCCCGTGCCAATGTAATTAGATTGCCACGCCACTTGCGCGTTCACGGCTGAAGGCGCGTTATCCAGCGTTGCCAATGGCCGGTCCGAGCTGATGTATACGACGTTCGATTGGTTCGAGAGGTTGACGATACCGGAGCCATCCACCAAAGCGACAATGCCATTGACGAGAGGCAACTGCTCCACAATATTCAAAAGGTCCTGTACCACGCACCCGAGGAAGCCGAGCAGCCCGCCGCAATTCTGCGTCTGCGCCCCAGGTTGCGTTCCAGGCGCATACTGCACGATCACCTGTACCGGTTGGGTGGAGTTGTACCCACGCAGTTCGGGTGAAATCTTGGAGTCGTCGGCAAAGCTGAATGTGACCGTCACCAGCAAACAAAACAGAACGAACTTCTTCATATCTTGTGTCCTTTAGCCGGGCGCCAACGCCCAACAAAGAATGCGGGAGAGGTCACAGCACTGGATTGCAATCGGTTGGCCGTATTCAGGGCCAGACACATTTGAGGAATCAACGGGTTAGAAAAGTGCGCTTTACGACCCAAGAGGCCAATTTGTCTCGCCCAGACGGGACGGGACAAATTGGCCCCTCGAATCACGATTAGACCGATTACTCCGGTTACTGGCTACGCAGGCTATTTCGCATGGGCCGCCATTAGAGCCACTACGACCGTCAGCATGGTGAGGGCGACCACAACAAGCCAACGGCGGAAACTATTAAAGGCCATTGGATCGATTAGTCCAGAAGCTTGTCCGCATCCCCCAGCAAAACCCTCATCTGCCGAAATAGCCGTCGCCTAACCTCTGGATCGTGGGTTGACCTGAGTTTGGAGACTATCTCCTCGATTTCACGTTGTATTTCGGCGAATTCAGAGTCTTGCCGTACAGCGGCGGGCATGCTGGGTACGATACAGAACACTTCCACCCCGCCGAAATCGGGTAAACCCTGTAGATGCAACAATACGGCCAGCTCAGCTAGGAATCTCAGACTTCTTGCTAGACCAAGTAAAATTCGGTCCAATTTGGGATTGAGCTCACGAGCACGTGTTTTTGCTTTGACTCCAGGCCTCCACTAAGATAATATATTTTCAAAGCACATTATCTATCTGCTAATAGCATGGTGCTTTTGCTCTTTGACAACATTGCTTCCACAGTTTCCTGACTGTAAGGCTGGACCAACGCTTCAGCGGGCCTCAAAGACTGCATCCAAGGCTTTTGCCGCGGGTGGAGCAGCGCCTCAGCACCGCATCCAAGCCTATGCACAAAGGTGGAGCAGTGCTTCAGCATCGCATCCCAAAGACCTGCACGTGGGTGGAGCAGTGCTTCAGCACTGCATCAAAACCTATGTACAAAGGTTAGGCCCCGCATCGGTGCGATTGAGCTTGTGGTCTGAGAGGCAGGCTCGGCGAGTGCGTCCACGAAGTGTCCGTTTTCCCCGGATCGCAAAATATCACAAACAAAGGACTTAACACTACAAACAATCTCCTTTGTTTTCTATATTTTACGCCATACCGCCTAGATCTATGATAAATATGGTGGTTTAAGGACGATTATTCCCTTGACACAGCTACTGTGCTTAGGGGATAATAACGGCAGTTCAAGAGGCTGCCATGAACCTGATAGAGATTCACAAAACCTTCAAAACTGACGACGAATGCACGGAGCATTTGGCTAGACTTCGCTGGCCCGATGGCGTCCGTTGCGTGACGTGCGGTACTGACAAAGTGAAGCAGTATTCGTCTCCCACTAAGAAGCAGCCGGGACGCAAGGTTTACCAGTGCCAAGAGCCAACCTGCAAGGAGCAATTCACCGCGACATCGGGGACGATCTTCCACGATACACATCTGCCGTTGACGAAATGGTTCATGGCTCTGTCTTTGATTGTGGACGCGAAAAAGGGAATCTCCGCAAAGCAACTACAGCGGCATCTAAATACGGGCTATAAGACCGCATGGTATCTCGCGCATCGCATCCGCAAGGCGATGGAGGAAACCGAACTTACTCCACTCGCTGGCACCGTCGAAATTGATGAGACGTACATCGGCGGAAAAACCATACGGCGCAAGGATCGCGGAAAATACCGCGCAAAGGATTGCGTCGTAGGTATGGTAGAACGCGGCGGTCGTCTCAGGTTCCGACATATCGGAAAGGGCAGCGCTACGGCTGAAAGAATGCGGCCTCTTGTTGCCGAACATTTGGGAGTTGAGATCGAGCGGGTAATCACGGATGAATCCGCAGTGTATCCCTACAGCATTCCTCAAGACCTGCTAAGCAAGCATGAAACGATCAATCATAGCCGTGAATACGTGGTCGGAGATGTGTACACGAACACGATTGAATCCGCATTTTCATTGCTGAAGCGCGGGATCATGGGCAGCTTTCACCGCATCTCGATAAAGCACTTACACCGCTATCTGTCGGAGTTTGAATACCGCTTCAATCGCAGGCAGAATGCGAATCGGTTTGAGGAAACATTGTCACGAATGGCGAAGGCGAAGCCGATGCCGTTCGAGAACTTAGTAAGCGAGCTTTAGCGTTGGCAGCCTAGGGATGCAGGGCCAGCTCACCCTGCCGCTCGTCTTTCTTTAGGCTGCCTTCCGAGGGTTTATGCGTCCCTCTCTATGTCCGTATTTGCTGCGACGTTTTCCCCGTCCCCAAGTTCCGTACACAGCTATGCCAATAGCAGCAACGCTAAAGAGAACCCAAGGAATTATCGTGTTCATGTTCTATACCTCTCATTCTTTACGTTCAGTCAATGCGAGTTCTGCATCTGCTTCTGACTGAATCCGAATACCGAATATCACCAAGGCGAAGCCAACGAGAAACGCGACTGCACTCACCTCAAGGCCTAGTTGCGGTTTTTGAATTACTGTTTCAAGGGGTAGAAACACTAGAATCAAAACCCCCAGTTCACGCAAGCAGTCTCCCGCATAGTGCTGTCGTCGAGCTCCCGCCGTGAGATCATCTTCTGTCTGACCAGTAGGTTGCTCCAAGGTGCCTTCCGTAACATTAGCTTACAGTCCACACCTTGTACCACAGATACTTGACAAACGAGTAGAAAAATGATCCCTGTTCCACATCTACTACTAGATGAAATGATACACAGGTTGGTTGCCGTTTGATGAAGGAACTGCTACTGAGCAGGAATTACTTTTCCCATTTTAGTTTTGCGACTGGTCTCTATCTTGGACTTCGGGGCGGGCTTGGCCTTCAGCATTCTTCGGAGGAGGTCGTCGAACTTCGCTTTGTCTACCTTTGTTCCCATTCCTCTAGCAATTTCGCGGCTTTTTGTCAATTGGTGAATCTACTACGCAACCCAACATTTGTTACTTCCGTTCCACAGGCTTTTGTGCTTTCATATACATAACGACTTTGGCGTAGCTCAACGGAAAGAGCACCGAGAGAGTTGCTGGAAAGTTCTCAAGGCCGACCAGCGTCTCTGCCAGTTCTCGGGTATGCAGGTTCGATTCCTGCCGTTCGGGGTCGCCGTTTTTGTTTCTATCGGAGGCTGACTGGTCGGTACCAGAAGCGGGATTTATACCCCGCGATTCCCTCGCCGGAATGGTGTTCAACTCACCCAGCCTCCGCACCATTCTTGCCAAATTGTCAAAGATTCATGCGGGTGGTCAACTGTCCCCAAAAATGTCCCCACCCAATACTTAGACCAGTTGCAATAATACTAGTAAATATCCCACGCTTGCAACTCGTTTGTATGACATTTGAAATTCGCCCATAGTCGAATGGGAACCTAGTTCCCCACGCCTTTCGTGCCAGTTTTGGGCTTCGAATGTACAGCTACCCATAGACCGATTCCCCGTTTGGGCAGACTTCAAGGACATTATCTGCGTCAAGAGAATATTTGTCGTTTAAGTCATTTGTTTTGTTAGATCTTGCAGGAACAAAAATAAAGACCTTTTGTTTTCATAGATCTAGCGATAGGCGAGCGTTTTTTTTTAGCCGCAAAATGTACGGTTGAAAACTCAATGCTGAACGCACTCGAACACCATGAAATAGTCCATCCCGTCACCTTTAACAAAGTCATATTCTGCCAGCAAGACATAACCGGCCTCTAGGGCTTCTTTAATCACGATTTCGCGATTTACACCATGATTCTCCCCGTTTCCGTTGCGGTCAATAACTCCAACCTTCGCTCCCGGTCGAAGCGAAGCCCGCAGATTTCGCAATAGCGCCACAGGCTTATCGACCTCGTGATAGGTCTTCAGCAGCAGGACAGAATCAATCTTGGCGGCGGGCAGCTCCGGATCATCGCTCTTGCTCAGAATTGTCTTCACATTGTGCAGGCCTTCTTTCTGAGCTCGATGGCCGATATAGCGCACCGCCTCGGGATTGATGTCGACGGCATAGACCACGCCCGTATCTGTAACGCGCCGAGCAGCCCGCACCGTGAACCACCCCGACCCCGCGCCGATGTCGGCGACGCTCTTGCCCGGCGTGATGTCGAGGATGTCCATGACGCGATTGATTTGAAGCCGCTCATCTCGTCCCGCAGAATCAAAAACGGAAAGATCGCCGGTATACGGCTTGCTCGTTTTTCGAGGTTCACTCTGGACAGAGGGAGCCGCATTCTGAGCGTGAACCAGAAACGAATTGAGGAAGAGAAGAAGCAGCAGAAAAACGCGACGCTTGAACAAGTAACCAGCCTCCAGACAGTTCTTCTCTCAGGATAGACTCGGAAAAGCTGCATTTGGTGAGCACTGCCGAGGTTGGAATCCAGCCGCTGCAGTTGGTGATGCGAATCGACATCTGCTACTCTGCTAACACTTCTTAAACGAGGAAACTCTGCATAAATGCGATATCCAAAGCCGCTTAGTACTGCTCTCACATTGCTAATCTATTTCGTCCTGCCACTTTCGGCAGCCAACAAAGACAAGACCAACACAAATTCTTCCGACGCCAACAAACCCTCCTACGAATTACCGCAGCCGCCAAAAGAAAACCTTGATCTCAGCATGTACCAGCAGATCCGGAGCGAAGGTTTGACCCACTCCCATGTGATGGAGTACGCCTCCGCGCTGATGGATGGGATCGGCCCTCGCCTGACCGGCTCGCCGAATGTGAAGCATGCCAATGAATGGACCCGCGATCAACTGGCTGCGATGGGCTGCAGCAACGCCCATCTCGAAGACTGGGGCGAATTCGGCATGAGCTGGCAGCAGCTCAATACCTGGACGCGCATGACTTCGCCGGATACGGCGGTCTTCATCACCCAGGCCGCACCCTGGTCGCCGTCAAGCAACGGGGCCATCAGCGGCCAAGCCATATCGATGGAGGTAAAGAAGGAAGAAGATCTGGATAAGTACAAAGGGAAGATTAGCGGCAAAGTAGTTCTGCTGGGTGAGATGCGCGAAGTCAAGCCCGTGGACAAGCCGCTGTTTGAACGAGAGGACGAAAAAGACCTGGCCAAGATTGTCGAGCATCCGCTCGCGCCCGAGCCTGAATACTTCACGCCAGAGCTCATGAAATCAATTGAGCTGCGGCAGAAGATTTCGAAGTTTCTGGCCGAGGAGCATGCGCTGGCAGTCATTCTCCCCAGCCGTGATGGCAAGAACAACGGGGGTTCCGGCGGGACCATCTTTGTGGACAGCAGCCGGGGCCTAGGATGGTTCAGTTATCAACGCGAGCACATTCAGCCGGTTCCGGTAGTGATTGCAGCCATTGAAAACTATGGACGCGTCTACCGTCTGCTGAAAGCAAACGTTCCAGTCACGATTGAGATGAATGTCGACGCCAAATTCACCGGCGATCACGAGCATGGCTTCGACACCATCGCCGAGATTCCCGGCACTGATCCGAAATTGAAAGATGAAGTTGTCATGCTCGGCGGACATCTCGATTCATGGGTGTCCGCAACCGGCGCAACTGACAACGGAGCGGGCACGGTGGTTGCGATGGAAGTCATGCGCATCCTCAACACCCTGCAGGTAAAGCCGCGGCGCACCATTCGCATCGGGCTATGGACCGGGGAAGAGCAAGGCTTGTTTGGCTCGGTCGGTTATGTGAAACAGCATTTTGGATTTGTGCCGCTATCGACCGCGCCCGATCAGGTTAAATTGCCGGAGTGGATGCGCAAGCCTGCTGGACCGCTCCAGTTGAAGCCCGATCAACAAAAGATCTCCGGCTACTTCAACGTCGACAACGGCAGCGGCAAAATCCTCGGGGTCTACTTGCAGGAGAATGTCGCCGAAGCGCCGATCTTTTCGCAATGGATTGAGCCGTTGAAAGATCTTGGAGTGACCGCGGTTAGCGTGCGCGATACAGGCGGAACTGATCACGAGTCCTTTGATGCCGTCGGCATTCCGGGCTTCCAGTTCATTCAGGACAAGCTCGACTACAGCTCGCGAACTCACCACTCGAACATGGATACCTACGAGCGGTTGCAGGCGGGCGATCTCGCGCAGGCAGCGACGGTCGAGGCGATCTTCGTGTACAACACCGCCATGCGCGACCAGATGCTGCCCCGCAAGCCGCTACCGCATCCGGAACTCGAGGAGCAACGCAAGGCACCGCTCAAGAAGTTGATGCCAGGCGCTGTCGAAGTCGAAGAGAAGGACGCAAAAGAAAATAAGTAACCGGAGCCGTTGATAACCCACTCTGTCATTCCGAGGAGCGAAGCGACGAGGAATCTGCAGTTTGCCTGGGAACACAAGACTGCAGATCCCTCGCTTTGCTCGGGATGACAAGAATGTTTCGGTTTACTTCCCGGCTCCAAATAACTTTGAGTGGAATTCGATGACCTCGCCAAGGTGGGCGCCAAAATATGACGCGCCATGATTGCCGGGATAGAGATGGAATTCGCGCTTAATGTGCTCTTCTTGAAGCTGCTTGTCGAGAGCCGTGGCACCAACTTCGAAACCATATTCGTCGTCCCGTCCGCAGTTGAAATAGATGGCTAGCTTGCTGATCCCAACCTTGTTCTTCCTTGCCAAGGAAAAGGGATTGTTCTCGTTCCAGTGAGAAACATTGATGGGATTACCGAAAACCGATCCCAGCAATCTGCCCAGCGGAGTACCGGAGCGTAGCGCGGCGTTGAGTTCTTGCGGCGAATCGGTAATGAGCGCTGCACTTTGCGCGCTCGCTGCTGAAAACATCTCGGGATCGGCGAACGCGAAACGCAGTGCTCCGTAGCCTCCCATGGAAATTCCGGTGATGGCTCTTGCCTTTCGCTCGCGCCGGATGCGGTAGTTGGTTTCGATGTAAGGTATGAACTCTTGCAGGAAGAAATCGCTGTAGCGGACTTTGCCGTCAGCGGAGTTCACGTAGAAGCTGGCCTTCGCATCTGGTGTGACGATGAGGAAATCAGTGACCTTGTGCTGCTGGCGCAGGTCTTCGATCAGATTCCATCCCCCGGTTTTGAACAGGGTCTGTTCATTCTCCCCGAGGCCGTGGAGGAAATAGAGGACCGGGTAACGCTTTGCGGGCGTGGAATCATAGTTCGGTGGAAGCAGAACGCAATAGTGAACTGCTTCGCCGAGAATACGGCTCTTCAGGGCATTGCAATCGATGCGGCTCTGCGCCGATGCGGAGAGACTGAGCGCCAGAAGCAATGGAAAACAAAATCGCAGTCGAAGCATCAAGGACAGTCTACAGGTTTGGCATTTGTCCGCGGCCGAGAAGTTGCTGGCAATGTCTCACTCGTAGCGCAGGGCCTGAACCGGGTCGAGGCGCGCGGCGCGGCTTGCGGGGTACAGACCGGACAGCAAGCTGACTACAATTGCGAACGCGATGGCGCCAATCACCAACCACCACGGCACAAACCAAATCTGTTCCGGCGGAAAGTGCAGGCGCTTCAAATACACGTTGGTGCCGAGATTGATCACTCGTCCGATGGTCCAGCCCAGCGCGACGCCTACAAAGCCGCCGAACACGCCCATCACGCCAGCTTCAGCGAAGAACAATCCTTTTACATCGCTGTCACTGGCGCCGATGGCCTTCATGATTCCGATTTCGCGGCGGCGCTCGAGAATTGCCATCACCAGCGTATTGATAATTCCAATCGAAGCAACTGCCAGAGCCAGGCTGCCGAAAATTCCTAGAAACAGATCGAGTACTGCAAAAAACTGCCGCAAGCTCCGGGTCGCATCGACGATCGAAAAAGTGTTGAATCCCATCTTCTTGATCGCGTCTTCAACAGTTTGAACCTGGGTGGGACTTTTAACGTGCACCTCGACCGTTATATAGGCCGGCGTACCTCCCGCCATGTTGGTTGTATCGCGAAGGTCGGAAGGCTGCATCACGTGGAGATTTTGTGCTAGCTTGAGCGGCAGAAAAACACGCGCCCTGGCTTGGCCGCGCATACTATCGGGATCGAGATCGCAAACCCCGACTATCTTCAAAGTAGCTTCGCGCGAGACCACCGAATACGCAGTTCCCGCGGACGTACTGGCATCCGCTGTTGAGGCGGGAGTCGCGGTTCGTTCCGCGTAGCGCATGGTCAGTTGCTTGCCGAGCAGGGGCTTTGCCAGGTCGGCAACGCTCGCCTCGTCTGCGCCTGCTCTCTGAGTCTTACCCAGCAACTGTGCGGCGAACGATTTCTGCAGGATGACTTCAGGCGCCGTATCTGAAGAAAAGAAACTTCCCTGCATGCCATCGAAGGCATCGTTATTCTTCGCTGAAAAAGGCAGGCCCGCCATCATCGTCAAAAAAGGCTTGTCCTGGTAGCGAAGTTCGGTGATAAAGCGGATGTCCGGATAGGCCTCCACCACGCTGGGGAGTTGCGCAATCTTCTGCCGCGCGTCTTCGTTAAGCGTTGGACTCTCGGCTGGAGCAGGGCCGTTCTCTTCCTGCTCACGGTTGAAGCTGCGCAGGTCGCGTCGCGAAGTCACGACCACAGTGTCGAACAATCCGGATTTCTCCAGACGCCGGCCGGCCAGCTGCTGCAGCCCAATGCCCAGCGAAAGCATGGCCACCAGCGAAGCTACGCCGACGGAAATGCCAACCGTGGTGAGCGAATTGCGCAAAATGGATTCGCGCAAATTTCGTACCGCCAGTTCGGCCATATCGTAAGTCTTCACAACCCGCCTCCGCGCCCAGTCGTAGCGGCCACATTGGATTGATCGCCAACCAACTTGCCGTCGGCCAGAAAGATCATTCGGCTGGCGTAGCGCTCGGCCAGCGTGCGTTCATGTGTGACCATGATGATCGTCATGCCGAGGGTTTCATTGAACTCCCGAATGAAGTTCATGATTTCTGTGCCGGTCTGACTGTCAAGATTTCCGGTTGGTTCGTCTGCGAGCAAGAACTGCGGCTGATTGATCAAAGCGCGAGCCAACGAGGCGCGCTGCTGCTCACCACCGGAAAGTTCGGTGGGACGATGTCGCAACCTGGCACTCAGACCGACGCGTTCCAACGCCTGCTTGGCGAGACCCTCACGTTTGCCGCGATCCACTTCCGCAAAGCGCAGCGGCAATTCAACGTTTTCCAGCAGGGTCATGCTGGGAATCAAGTTGAAGGATTGAAATACCATCCCCACGGTGTGGAGACGATGTTTGGCCAAATCCTCTCGTGAGAGCTTGGCCAAATCGCTTTTCTGAACGACCACAGTTCCAGAGGTAGGACGATCAAGTCCAGCGATGAGGTTCAGCAACGACGATTTGCCCGAGCCGGACGTGCCAAGGAGTGCGACGAATTCTCCCGAAGCAATCTGCACTGAAATGCCGTCCACGGCGCGAATCAAGGCTTCGCCCATGCGGTAATGGCGGCATAAATTCTCCGTGCGGATGGCGATGGAGCCGTTCAAGTCTGATTCGCGGCGGACGGTGGACATGGGCTAACGCGTCTCTCCGCGCACCAGCCCCAGCGTGTCGGCGAGGTCGGGATCGCCGTTGCCGCCAGCTTTGGATTGTCCATCTGCTGCCGAGATCGGCACGGCATCACCCTCACCGGGAGCCAGAAACAGATTGGTTTCGACGCCATGCTGCCTGGTATAGAGATCGTAATAGCGGCCTCGCACGGCATAGAGTTCTTCGTGAGTGCCGTGCTCGACAATTCGCCCTTGCTCAACGACCAGTATCTGATCGGCGCGGCGAATGGTGGAAAGGCGGTGCGCGATAACGAACGTCGTGCGTCCTTGCATCAGGTAGGAAAGACCTTGCTGAATGAGTTGCTCCGATTCAGAGTCAAGACTGGAGGTGGCTTCGTCAAGGATCAGAATCCGCGGTTCGGCCAAAATTGCACGGGCAATCGAAATTCTTTGACGTTGCCCCCCGGAGAGTTTCACTCCGCGTTCGCCGACTACGGTGTCGTACTTGTCGGCGAAGCTTTCGGCGAACTCGTCCACGCGGGCGATGCGGCAGGCTCGCAGAATATCTTCTTCGCTGGCATCCGGGCGGGAGAAAGCGACGTTCTCGCGGATGGTGCCGTCAAAGAGAAACGATTCCTGCAGAACTACACCTAGACGGGTGCGATAAGAATCCAGTCGCACCGTGCTGAGGTCGACGCCGTCCACCAAGACTTGACCAGCTGTGGGCACGTGAAAAGCAGTAATCAATCCAATCATGGTTGATTTGCCTGAACCGGATGGACCGACTAAGGCGGTGACCGTACCAGGCGCGGCGTGGAATGAAACGTCGTTGAGCACCACACGGCGGCCGTCGTAGCTGAAGCTGACATGGTCAAAATCAACATCGCCGCGAATCTCGTTCAAAACTACAGTCCGTTTGGGATCGTGATCTTCCCGCCGCTCGCTCATAATTTCATGCGTACGTTCGAGACCCGCGAGCGCCTCGGTGAGTTGGGTGCCGATCTGAACAATCTGCATGATAGGTGCGACCAGGAAGCCCAGGAAAAGCGTGTAGGTAAAGAATCCTCCGATGGTCAGCATTCCGGCCGCGATCTGGCGCGCGCCCACGTACATGATCACGGCTCCGACCACGCCCAGGAGCACGCTGGCGGAAAGGCTCATGACCGAGGTGGCGGTTAGACTTCGCAAAACATTGTCCAACAGACGTTGCACACCGTGGGCGAAAACATTCTCTTCGCGCTCTTCAGCGTGATAACCCTTGACCACACGAACCCCGCCGAGCGACTCCGAGAGGCGGCCCGTAACTTCAGCGTTAATCTTGCCGCGTTCGCGAAAGATGGGACGAATCGTGCCAAAGGCTTTATAGAGCGCAAGCGCAAAGCAGGACAGGAATCCGAAAGCAACGACGGTCATGAGAGCGCTGATGCGGAACAGCACCACCAGCGCGATGGCGGCAGTCATCAACCCTCCGACGAGGTCTACCAGGCCGGTGCCGATTAAGTTGCGGACGCCTTCCACGTCGGTCATGATGCGCGAAACGAGCACACCGCTTTTGGTCGAATCGTGAAAAGAGACCGGCAGCCAGCCAATGTGCGCCTGAACTTTTTGACGGAGTTCCGTGATCAACCGCTGCGCAGCTTTTGAAAGTAATTGTGTCAGCGAAAACGACGTGATCCCCTGAATCACCGTCGCTCCCAGGACGGCGAGCACCAGCGGCTTCAGCAGTTGATAGTTATGCTTGATGATTACGCTGTCGATTAAATACTTGGTGGAATAGGGGAGAACCAGCCCAGACACACGATTGATCACCATTAGCAGAAAGCCCAGGGCAAGCATCCCACGGCGCGGACGAATGAGTTCCCAGACTTCAGGAAGAATCGCTAGAAGTCTTTCTCGGGCAGGACGCTTGGGCCGGGCTGATGTGCGACTGGAATCCACTGTATGCATTAGACACTATTTGACCCGGATGCGGTTCATTTTGTCGGACCGTCAGGACATGGCGCGATGTGATAATATCGCGTCGAATCCACTAAATTTTATGGCAAACATTGAGCGCGGTAGCTGCCGTTTCAAACCAGTTCAGGAGGCGGACGGCAAGTTCGTTCTCCGAATGGAAATGTTTCACCAAACCCTGCCGTTATTGAAGGACGCAACTGTCGATTTTGAATTGCTGAATGGCACGACGATGGATCAGGCAAGAAAACTCGCCGAATCGGTGAACGACAGAGTGACGGGAGTTCTGATCACCAGACCCTGATGCTGCTCTAGCGCTCATTATCAGACTTCTGTGAATCGCTAAACTCGCTAAACAAGGTTAAACTGTAATAGCAACCCGAGTTGATAATTAAAGCTCTAACCAATCAAGGACTACGATTGCCCGTGTTTTCTCAACCCACCAGCCCGGAATCTCCCGAGGAAAAGAAACCCGAATCAACCATCTCGGCAGAGGGCCCCGAACTCGAGCTCTTGCTGGCTGACAGCTGGAACCGTCCTCTCCGTAAGCGGTTGTTCGACCACCTGCGAGACGCTATATCGCCGGAGAAACTGCCTCCGTTGCGTCTCACTTCGCGGCCCGTCGACGTCGGTATGCTGGCGGGCGACATTTTGAGCTTGCCTTGGTATCGCACTGTGTTCACGAATTTGGGCGACGTGATTTCGCCGGAGACGCTGCCGCCGTTGCAACTGGAGTCGCGGCCAGTGGATGTGGGCGAGTTGATCGGCGATCAAATAAGTCATATGTGGTGGAGTTCGCTGCTGCGCAGCCTTGCCGACGTGGCTGCGCCTGAGAGATTGCCGGCTTTGCAGCTCACGTCGGCTCCGATGGACGATCCCAGCTTGACTGCGGGGGCAATGCAACTGCCGCGCTGGTCCTCTGTGATCAGCACCCCCAAGGTGTTTTATCCTGATAAGCCGAAGGTGGCCTTTGTCCCGGCTGCCCGGGTCGCGGCGCCGCCGCCCAAGCCGGATCCAGCTGAAGTTGAATTCGTTCACACCCTCGAAGCCGATTTGAAAAGAGACTTGCGGCGTTCCGTTTTCCGCCAACGCTTGTGGGTTTCGCTCGCCGTTCTCGAAGTGCTGGCCTTGATTGGCACTTCCATCTGGTGGAAGTGAATCCGCGGAGCTTCTCGTAAAGGTGCTACCGAACAATTTGATTCGTATCAGGGCATGGCTTTAAAGGTTGAGGAAAAACACCAAAATCAAGCGACTGAAAGCCTTGAAGGGGGCGCGGCTTTTAGCTGCGCCGTACATCTTTCTTAAGGACTTACGGCACGGCTAGGAAGCCGTGCCGTTTCTCAAAACTCTCGACGCCAACAGTTTTTGCGCAGCCTCTTTAGCGAAGCTCTAACCGCCGCAATCAGTTGCACCTTCAGGCGCTGCGGACTGCCAGAAAGTCATCCTTCTATATCGTGCGTGGTAGGATGCTTCTGTTTTTGCCTGACTCTTAATTCCTGCAATTATCCGGAGCATCCATGAGTAACGATTCGCGCGACCGCGACCTGGGGATGCAACGAAAAATCACGCGGCGTGACTTCCTGGATGGAGTTGCCGTCGCGGTGGGCGGGTCAGTTCTGGCCGCGAACGCTCCGTGGCTGCAGGGTCTGGCGGATTCTGCTCTCGCCCCGGAGAAAGATCCGAACTACTATCCGCCAGCCTTAATGGGGATGCGCGGCAATCATGAAGGCACCTACGCGTCGGCCCATAGCCTGCGTGACGGAGAGTTCTGGAACTCTGCCGGCAAACCCGAGAGCACGGGCGAAAAATATGATCTGGTGATTGTGGGAGGCGGCATCAGCGGGCTGGCGGCCGCTTACTTCTATCGCCAACAGGTAGGGACGAACGCGCGAATTCTCATCCTCGACAACCACGACGATTTCGGCGGGCACGCCAAGCGCAACGAATTCCGCGTCGGAAATAAAGTCCTACTCAGCTACGGGGGCACACAATCGATCGAAAGCCCGGCGCGATACAGCAAAGTGGCGAAGGGTCTCATTCATGACTTGGGCATCGACACCCAGCGTTTTTATGGAGCATACGATCAAAAGCTGTACGCCAAACTAAATACTGCGTGTTTCTTCGATCGCCAGACGTTTGGCGAAGATCGTTTGGTACTGGGTATGGGATTGACGCCGTGGCCGGAATTCCTCGCCAAAGCGCCGCTTTCAGAATCCGTACGTCGCGACATCGCTCGTGTCTATGCCGAGAAAGTTGACTACCTGTCAGGCTTATCGAAAGAAGAAAAGTACGCGCGCCTGGCCAGGATCAGTTATGGCGATTATCTGACCAAGAATTGCAAACTTGATCCGGAGGCGCTGCCTTTTTTCCAGACATATCCCCATGACTTGTTCGGAGTTGGTATTGATGCGGTTTCCGCTCTCGCGTGTTTCGAAAATGGCGATGACTACAAATCGTTCACCTATCCTGGTTTTGACGGCTTGAACCTGACCGAACCGGAGAAAGAAGAGCCCTACATCTTTCATTTTCCGGACGGCAATGCCTCCATCGCGCGCCTGCTGGTTCGTTCCCTGATACCCGGAGCCATTCCCGGCCACAGCATGGAAGATGTAGTCTCCGCCCGAGCCGATTACAGCCGTTTGGACGATGCCAAGAGTCAAATCCGCATTCGCTTGAATTCTACGGTGGTGCAAGTGCAGCACGATGGATCGGCGGATTCGGCGAGAGAGGTCACGGTCGCGTACATGCGCGGGGGAAAGCTGCAGGGTGTGCAGGCGAGCGCGTGTGTTCTGGCCTGTTACAACATGATGATTCCGTATCTGTGTCCTGAGCTTCCCCAAAAACAGCAGGAGGCGCTTCACTCCCTGGTGAAAGTTCCCCTGGTCTACACCCACGTAGCCATTCGCAATTGGACTGCCTTCCAAACCCTGGGCGTACACCAGATCGTTGCGCCAGGCGGCTACCATACTTATACGGCTCTGGATTTTCCCGTCAGCCTTGGTCAGTACGAGTTTTCCAACAAGCCCGACGAACCTATGGTGCTGTTCATGCTGCGGACGCCTTGTAAGCCAGGGCTGCCAGCGCGCGATCAATTTCGTTCAGGCCGGGCAGAGCTGATGCGAACGCCGTTTTCTGTTTTGGAGCGAAATGTGAGGGATCAACTAGCCAGAATGCTAGGTTCCGCCGGCTTCGATCCGGCGCGCGATGTTGAAGGAATCACCGTAAACCGGTGGGCGCATGGATATGCTTATGGCCCCAATTCCCTGTTCGATCCGGACTTGGCCGAGGACCAGAGTCCATGGGTGTTGGGCAGAAAACGCTTTGGCCGGATTGCAATCGCGAACTCCGATGCCGGGGCCAGCGCCTACACCGACGTAGCCATTGATCAGGCGTATCGCGCAGTCGGAGAACTGTTGACGCGAAGTTAGAACAGCTACTTTTGCAGGCTACGAATGTACGACACGACCGCCTTTATCTGGTCAGCGGGTAGAGTCTTCACAGTGCCTGGGTGCTTTGCCTTTTCGGCAACAGCTTTGCCCAGGTCGTCATCTGACATCTTTTTTGCGTCCTCCGAAACCAGGCTCGGAATCTTGGCCGCCGGCTTGCCAGTTGCATCCGCGCCATGGCAGCCTGCGCATTTTGCTTTGTAGAGAGTGGCTCCGTCATCGGAGGCCCAGGACAGACTGGGGAACAAAATGAAAAGGGCTACTGCAATCGTCATCACCAGCATCACCAGCTTTGTTGTCTTCATGATTTCGTTTCGTCTCCTTATAAAGTTCTAGCTACCTGATGTCAGAGAACTCAGCAGCACTATCGTTGCCATCTGCCCTCTTCACGACGTAACCGCCGCTTCTGCGGCTAAAGGCCGCTGCAACCACTTCGTCTTTTCGCAAAATTGATAGAGTTCTTCCCGGAACTTGGGATGTGCAATATCAATCAGCGCCTGCGCCCGTTGCCGGATGGTCTTGCCATGCAGATACGCCACCCCGTATTCGGTTACGACGTAGCGGACCAGTCCGCGCGAAGTAACTACGCCTGCCCCCGGACTCAGCATGGGTGCAATTCGTGAGATGGTGCCATCTTTCGCGGTCGACGATATGGCGATGATCGACTTGCCGCCCTTGGAGCGCGAGGCGCCGCGCAGAAAATCCACTTGTCCCCCAATGCCGCTGTAGAACTGGCTTCCGATTGAATCGGAGCAGACTTGACCGGTGAGATCGATCTGCAGCGCCGAGTTAATCGCCACCATGTTGTCGTTGCGGGCGATGAGCCCCGGGTCGTTGGTATAAGCGGTGGGATGAAACTCGAAAACGGGATTGTTGTCAACGAAATCGAACAATTTTCTGGTGCCGATGGCAAATCCCAGAATAATCTTCCGCGGCTTGAAGTTCTTTTGCGCGCCTGTGATCACCCCAGCTTCGATCAAAGGAATCACGCCATCGGAAAGCATTTCGCTGTGAACCGCGAGATCCTTTCGATCCATTAGAAACGGCAACACGGCATCCGGAATTCCGCCAATGCCAGTCTGCAGCACAGCGCCGTCGTCAATTAAAGCGGAAACGTTGCGTGCGATGGCCCTATGCATGTCGGTGATTGGCGGTTGCTTTATCTCGCACAGAGGGCGAGAGGAATCTACGATGGAATCAAGTTCACTCACATGGATAAAACTGTCCCCAAAGGTGCGCGGCATCTGATTGTTAATCTGCGCGACTACATAGCGGGCACATTTGGCGGCGGTGAGCGAGGTATCCACTCCCACGCCGAAGCTGCAGAAGCCGTGCGGGTCGGGAGGAGAGAGTGTCAGCAGGGCCACATCGATCGGCATGGCGCCGCTCTCGAATAGTTCTTCGATCTCACTCAGGTAGATTGGGGTGTAGTCGGCTCGGCCTTCGTTGATGGCCGCGCGCACATTGCCGCCGATAAACATCGCGTTATGCCGGAAGTGTCCTGCCATCTCTGGAGCCACATAAGGCGCCGTGCCCATGGTCATCATGTGGACAATCTCGACATCCCGCACATCGGGAGCGCGGCGCATCAGCGCTTCTACGAGAGTCTCAGGTTCGGCGCATCCGGGATGAATGTAGACGCGCATTCCCGATTGCACACAGCTTAGCGCCTCGTCCGCAGAGCGCAACTTTCTCTTGTACTCAAGCTCCCAGGACATTCTTGCCTTTCTATACAGCTGCGCCCACTCTCTGCACCGGCTCGGCAGGCGCACATGCCCGCTCGTAACCCCTCGCCGCGAAATAAATGGCGCGGTCAAAGAACTGATCTAACAACTGCTCTACTTCGAGTTCGCCCGAGATTTCCGCAGGCCGATCCAGCACTGCTTCTTTCTTCAGGAAATCCCAAAGGTTGTTCTTGGTCAGGATGATCGCCCAGATGAGTTGACTGAGGGGCACGCGCTGCTGGGCCCGTTTGGCGCCGATCTCCAGATAACGCTTTTCCACATCCAGCCCGCTTCGACCCAGCAGCCACTCTGCCAGGTGTCCGTAGATTTCGTGCACGCGTTGTCTGAGTTCTTCGGGTGGCACGTTCTTGTAGTCGGGGAGCAAAGCAGAGTCCTGCGTTTTTACGAGGAGTCCCGCCGCCAGCGCATCAGAGTGTGTCTCAACCAACCGGAGAAGCCTGTATGCCAGCAACATTGTCACCATCTCCTTCTTCGTCGCAGTCCTTCACTCCTTCGGGCTTCGGTTCCAGGGGGAGAGTTGCGGGTTCCATCTGTGAACTTGCTTGTCAAAATCACCAGGCTGCTTTTCGTGGGTACAAGCCGTGACGGGCTGCCCGGAAGCCTCGGCAGTGCTGATGTGTTCGGCCAAACACTTCTCCAGTTTTTCACGGACTCCGCTGTCATTCAGCAGACCTATGAGTTCGGCCCGATGCATCCGGTCGAGTCCCTGGAGTAATGGACACCTTAGAAGATCCTGGTCGTTCATGACTTACTCCCGGCGCGAGATTCCTGTCTTGCGGCCGCCGCGCATCCGGTCACTTGTGATTAGAAAACTTCTCTGGTCCTGGGGCGGTGATTTTTGGCACTTGTGATTGTGATCCTCGTCACAACCGGGGGCTCACCAGTGGCCTGTGGACAAGTACTCGTGGATGGATTTCGCCGCACGCCGTCCAGCGCCCATGGCCAGGATGACCGTGGCGCTTCCAGTGACGATATCACCGCCGGCGAACACGCCTCTGCGCGATGTGCGTTGCGTCATTACGTCAGCTTCGATGTAGTTCCGCTTATTTGTCTTCAGGCCGGGTGTGGTGCTCTGGATTAGCGGATTCGCGCCTGTGCCGATCGCGATGACGGCAACCGATAGCGGCAGATCGAACTCTGAGCCCTCAACTGGCACCGGGCGCCGGCGTCCGGAGGCATCCGCTTCGCCCAGTTCCATGCGCATGCAGCGCACCGCGTTCAGCCAGCCCTTGCCATCTGAAAGGAACTCGATGGGATTAGTCAGCACGCGAAACTCGATGCCTTCCTGCTGGGCGTGCTTCACTTCTTCCTTGCGCGCCGGCATCTCAGCCTCGCTGCGGCGATAAATCACGTAAGCCTTGCTTGCACCCAGGCGCAGCGCCGAGCGAATGGCATCAAGAGCCGTATTGCCGCCGCCAATCACAGCCACATTTTTTCCGTGGAGATCGAGCATAGGCTCGTCATATTTTGGGAACTCATAAGCGTGCATCAGATTGATGCGAGTCAGGAACTCATTCGCTGAGTAGACACCGTTGAGATGTTCTCCGGGGATATTCATGAACTGAGGCAATCCCGCGCCCGTCCCGATGAACACAGCGTCGTAGCCCTCTTCTTCCAGCAATTCGTCGAGGGTCACAGTTTTGCCGACCACCACGTCGGTTTCAAACTCCACACCCATCGCTTTCATGTAATCAATCTGCTCGCGGATAATTTGTTTGGGCAACCGGAACTCGGGAATTCCATACACCAGCACGCCGCCTGGCGTGTGCAACGCTTCGAATACGTGGACTTTGTGCCCCTTCTGCACAAGATCGCCCGCCGCAGTGAGGCCAGAAGGGCCGCTGCCCACAATAGCAACCTTCTTTCCCGTCGGCGTCGCCTTGGGCAGATTGCTGATATCCAGATGGCGCTGCTCGTAGTCGGCGACGAAGCGTTCGAGGTATCCAATCCCCAGCGGCTGAACTTTCTTGCCCATCAAACATCCGCCTTCGCAGTGATCTTCCTGTGGGCAGACACGTCCTGTAATGGCTGGCAACACGTTGTCTTCGCGGATTTTTGCGGCTGCGCCCAGGAAATCGCCAGCCACTATTAACTGGACGAAATCTTTTACCTTGACGCCCACCGGACAATCCGTCGTGCATTGTGGCTTGGCGCACTCCAGGCAGCGCAGCGCTTCCTGCCGCGCCAGTTCCTCGGAGTAACCCAAGTTCACTTCGGTGAAATTACAAGCCCGCAGCAGCGGAGGCTGCTCCAGCATGTGCTGCCGCGGAACCTTCATGCGCTCTTTCAGTCGCAAGACATTCAATGAAGCCTGCTTGGTGGATGGTGTCACCGACTACCTCCTTGCAACGCGCACACGCCGGCATGAACAGGCTCGCGCTTAAACTCGTCCATCGACTTTTGTTCCGCCGCCCGGTACATGGAATTGCGTTGCACGAGAACGGAGAAATCCACGCGGTGCGCATCGAACTCGGGGCCGTCGACGCATGCGAACTCGCTTTTTCCGTCGACCAGCACGCGGCAACCGCCACACATGCCAGTCCCGTCGATCATGATCGGGTTCAGGCTGACGATGGTGCGGATGCGCTCTTTTCGCGTCATCTCCGCCACGGCTCGCATCATCGGGATGGGACCAATGGCCAGCACCAGGTCGATGCGCGTGCCGTTCTCGATCAACTGCCGCAGCTTGTCCGTGACAAAACCCTTGTCGGCATAGCTTCCGTCATCAGTCGTGATCATCAGGGCATCACTGACCTCGCGCAGTTCACGCTCCAGAATGACCAGTTCTTTACTCCGTGCGCCGACGATTGTGATCACGCGATTGCCTGCGTCCTTCAGCGCCGCCGCCGTTGGATAGGCCATCGCCGTCCCTACGCCGCCGCCAATCACGACCACCGTGCCGAATTTTTCAATCTCCGACGGATTCCCCAGCGGCCCAACCACATTCAGGATGTGATCGCCAGTGTTCAAAGAATTGAGCAGGTGAGTGGTTTTGCCGGCCGACTGCACCACGATGCAAATGGTGCCGCGCTCGGGGTCGGAGTGTTCGATGGTGATCGGAATACGTTCGCCCTGCTCGTTCAGCCGCAGGATTACGAACTGTCCCGGTTTTTGCTTATGTGCAATACGTGGCGCCTCGATGACGAACCGCTTGATGCCCGGCGCCAGGAACTCAGCGTGCAGGATTTTGAACATGTCCCCCCATGAAATGCCTCATGGAATCTATTGTCCGGAATGCAAGGCCAAGTGGCTGTGATGAGAGTCACTCGTGAGGGCGAGCGAGATCACATGTAATGCCCAGGCATTAAGCGGAGAGCACTTGCAAGCGAAACATCCCATCAGTAAATTGTTTTCGTATTACTTCGGAGTAAATTGGGAAATGAGGTTCAGTTTCCGTTTGCGCTGTTTCGTTCAACCTCACATCGCCTTGTGATCCAGGTCACTGCGAGCCTTTTCCCAAGGTAAATAGAATTCCATATCTCTTTTCGCGGGAGAACGTCATGAGCAGTTCACCTGTTGTTACCGAAGGAATTTCCAACCTGTTGTCGATGGATGAGGAATATGCCGCGCCGCAGATCGTGGCGCAGAGTTGCCGCCAGCAAAATTTTGCGGCGGAGTATCAACGATCGGTCCAGGACCCCGAAGGCTTCTGGGGAGACTACGCCAAGCGCTTCGTCTGGACGCAGCCTTGGAACAAGGTCCTCGATTGGGATGGTGTCCACCATCAATGGTTCGTCGGTGGCAAGACCAATATCACGCTGAACGCTCTCGATCGCCATGCCAACTCTGAGCGGCGGAATCGCGCGGCTTTTATATGGCTAGGCGAAGACGGGACAGAGCGGATCGTCACTTATGGCCAGCTCTACCGGATGGTGTGCCGTTTTGCGAATGGGCTGAAATCACTTGGCGTGAAAAAAGGCGACCGCGTTGTCATTTATATGCCCTTGACGATCGAGGGTGCTGTAGCCATGCTAGCCTGCGCCCGGATCGGGGCCATCCACTCCGTGGTTTATGCCGGACTGGGGCACACTGCGCTGCGCGACCGGATCGTGGATGCGCAAGCCAAGGTTGTGATCGTCGGCGACGTTGGTTTCCGGCGAGGCAAGACGGTGGAGTTGAAAGCTATTGTTGATGAGGCGATCGATACGCTCGATTTCGTAGAGAAGGTGGTAGTTTATTCCCGCCGTCCCACCGAGCTGGCCAGTAAGCGCGAGATTGATTTCAACGATTTGATGAAGCTTCCCGCCGAATGTCCCGCAGAAGAAATGGACGCCGAAGATCCCTTGTTCTTGCTCTACACATCGGGCTCAACTGGAAAACCGAAGGGCGTATTGCACGTTCACGGTGGCTACATGGTTGCCACGACTTACTACCTGGAAAACTTTTACGATGTCGGCAACCAGGACATCTTCTGGTGCACGTCCGATATCGGATGGGTTGTGGGCCACTCTTATATCGTTTACTCCCCGCTGTGCGCGGGGGCGACCACGCTGTTTCGCGAGGGCGCAATTGACTACCCCAATCCAGGAATCGCCTGGGAGATCGTGGAACGTTATGGCGTGACCAAGATGTTTACCGCTCCGACCGCACTGCGCATGTTCATGCGCTATGGGGAAGCGTATCCCGCGAAGTACGACCTTACCAGTTTGCGAGTGATTGCCTGCGCTGGTGAACCGCTGAATCCGGAAGCTTGGCGTTGGGCGCAGACTTATCTGGCAGGCGACGGCAAATGGGGCTACGTGATCGACAATTGGTGGCAAACTGAATTGGGTGGTCCAGCCTTAGGAACGCCGCCTACCATGGCGGTCCGGCCGGGTAAAGTGGGTGTCGCCCTGGAGGGTTCGGCGGCCGACGTTGTGGATGAGCAAGGCAATTCTGTTCCTCCTGGCGTGGGCGGGCGCCTGGTGCTCAAGCGGCCTTATCCCTGCATGCTGCGAACGGTATGGGGAGATCCGGCGCGATACGAACGCGATTGGCAGCAGATTCCGGGTTGCTACGTGACCGGCGATGTTGCGTTGAAAGATAAAGATGGATACATCACGGTTCTCGGCCGCTGCGACGATGTGCTGAATGTCGCTGGCCACCGCATTGGGACTGCGGAAGTCGAAAGCGCGCTGGTTTCGCATCCGGCGGTCGCTGAGGCTGCGGCGATCGGCGTTCCCGATTCCATGAAGGGCGAGGTCATCAAGTGCTTTGTGCAAACCCGTGCTGGCCATACGCCGTCGGATGCACTGGCCAGCGCACTGATCGAACATGTAAGACGAGAACTGGGCCCGATTGCTACTCCTGCGGCGTTGGAGTTTGTCGCCGCCCTGCCCAAGACTCGGTCAGGGAAGATTCTCCGGCGCTTCCTCAAGGCGAAGGAAGCAGGCGTGGATGCTGGGGACGTCTCCACTATGGAAGGCTAGGGCTCTGGCGATGGCCTTTATGGACCATCTCGTCTTTCACATGCGTTGCAGATCTGATGATAAAGCGCGCGCGTGACGCGTTTCGAGTTTTCAGTCTTCGGTCTTCACGTCTTCCCCCGCGAACCTCGTGTCTTTGCGTTTTGCCACGCCAATCCCAAGAAACGGTGTCCGCGTCACAATGGTCTGTGCTCCACGTCACAGAGGCTAACGCCTGCCTCGCTCACAATGAGCTGTCTCATGTGGCGGAACTGACCCGAACGGAATCTTCAGACGTTGTCACGGCGAGACTCCCAGACGCACTCCCAGGAGGTCTGTATGGCTGCGAATCCTGTTCTTACCCCCGCATTGAAATTAATTACTGAGCAGAAAACGACGATCGAGGAAAGGATCGCCGAACTTCGCCGAAAGCGAACGCAGATCGAGCAAGGAGGCGGGAAGCAACGCATCGCCAAGCAGCACGCGGCTGGTAAGCTCACAGCCCGCGAGCGCGTGGAACAACTTGTGGATCAAGCAAGCTTCCAGGAGATAGGCCTATTCGCGAAGCACCGTTCCACTTACTTCGACATGACGGAGAAGGACCTGCCTGCGGACGGAGTGATCACAGGATGCGCGACGGTGGATGGCCGCTTGGTTCATCTCGCCAGCCAGGACTTCACGGTTGCCGGGGGCGCGGCCGGCGAGGTGCACTGCGCCAAGATTACGGAAATGATGCAGTTGTCGTTGAAGACCGGCAGCCCCTTCGTCTTCATCAATGATTCCGGCGGTGCGCGCGTCCAGGAAGGAATCGACAGCCTCGCCGGATATGCGAGTGTGTTTTACAACAACACCCTGCTATCCGGTACGGTTCCGCAGATTTCCGTAATCTGCGGTCCCTGCGCGGGCGGCGCCGCATACAGTCCAGCGCTGACCGACTTCATTATTCAAACCAAGCGCGGGCGGATGTTCATCACCGGGCCCTCGGTCATCAAGCAGGTGACCGGAGAGGTGGTAACGGACGAGCAATTAGGCGGACCTGCGGCGCAAATGAATCGCTCGGGGGTGGTTCACTTGATCGCTGAAGACGATGAGGGAGCACTGTCATTGTGCCGCCGACTGCTGAGCTTTCTGCCTTCGAACAATCTGGAAGAAGCTGCCCGGCTGCCTTACAACCTGCCGCGGGAGACCGACCCGGAGTTAAATCACGCGATCCCTGCGGACGCGAAAGTTGCTTACGACGTGCGTACGGTGATCAGTCGAGTGCTGGATTATCAGGACTTTTTCGAAATCCAGCCAGGATTCGCCGCGAATGTGGTAATTGGTTTTGGCCGCATCCAGGGGCGCTCCGTGGGCATCGTGGCGAACCAACCTTGCGTTCTGGCCGGGGTCTTGGATATCGACGCGTCCGATAAAGTGGCGCGGTTCGTGCGCTTCTGCAACGCTTTCAATACGCCGCTGGTGACTTTCGTGGATACCCCCGGTTTCTTGCCCGGCATTGAGCAGGAGTACGGGGGCATTATCCGACACGGAGCGAAAATACTCTTCGCTTACTCGGCTGCGACGGTTCCCAAAATAACCATCGTCTTACGAAAAGCGTATGGCGGCGCTTACATCGCGATGTGCAGCAAGGAACTGGGGGCGGATCGCGTGGTGGCATGGCCCACGGCTGAAATCGCAGTCATGGGCGCCGAAGGCGCGGCCGAAATCGTCTTTCGCCATGAG
This sequence comes from Terriglobales bacterium, assembly GCA_035567135.1. Classification (GTDB taxonomy): domain Bacteria; phylum Acidobacteriota; class Terriglobia; order Terriglobales; family Acidobacteriaceae; genus JABDBE01. The sequence continues at coordinate 91,249 of DATMQI010000232.1, read as the reverse complement.
ATCGACGCGGCGGAAAACAAGGAGCATCGGCGCAACGAACTCATCGAGCTTTACAGAAGCACCTTTGCGAATCCGTACGTATCGGCTGGTCGTCGACTGGTCGATGACATCATCGAGCCCGCCGAGACCACAAAGTACTTGGCCCAGGCTCTCGCGGCTGTGAGCTCGAAACGAGAACTTCGTCCGCCGAAGAAGCACGGTTTGATTCCGCTCTAGGAACATGGGTATGGCATACATGCTGATTGCCGCGCTCGTGATTGCAGGATGGGTGGTGGTGTATATCGGTGCGCGACGTATGTCGAGGCGAATGAGCGCGGAGCTTCGACTTGAGTTCCAACCACAGATAGACGCGCTGTCTGCAAAGGTCACGGCTCTCGAGCGAACCGTTGGTATTGCTGCGGCTCTGCCTTCTGCTGTCAGACTGCCCGGGAAGATGAAGTCGTTGGCCGCAGGCGCAGTTGCCCCAAGCGCTCAGCCTCAAGCGAGCGTCACACAATCATCGGCAGATGTCACGTCAGAGACTTTAGCAACGATTGCCGAAACCATCACGGCATTGCTCGGCAGGAAGGTCCGCATTCTCTCGGTGAAGATCCTGGAAAACCCGCACGCAGTCGCCAATCCGTGGGCACAACAGGGGCGAGTCATAGTCCAGGCTTCGCACAACGTCGCGCAGCGAGGGCGCGAATGAATGATTGGGCAACTTGCAATCGGAGTATCGAATGGCGCGATATTCCACAGGAGCCGCCCGTGAAGATTCAGATCGTAATTGGCGGAAAGGCGTATGAGGTTGAGGTCGAGGTTGAAGGTGGGGAGGATTCGCTCGGAGTGCCGGGCCACCTTCCGCCGGGCGCGGCGACGATTCAGTCCGCGCGCGTGCCCACCGCCCCTCGACCGCACTCTCCGTCGGGAGTGGATGCTGATGAGGCGAGGGTATGCCGCAGTCCAGTGGCTGGAATTGTAGTACGGGTCTGCGTGCAGCCCGGAGAACAGCTGGGATTGGACGATTTACTTGTCGTTCTCGAAGCCATGAAGATGGAAACCAGCGTTACGGCCCCAATTGCGGGCACAGTGAAGTCTGTCAAAGTAATGCCAGGGGAAGCAGTCAAACGCGACCAGATACTGGTTGAATTCGAATAACTGCCCAAAACCAGGCAGAAAGAAGAAGTTTTATGTTACTCAAACCGTTTGTGATAAATCGCTATGGCCGGATGGTCTTCCCGTGCAACTTCTTTCCGGAGTTGGATTTTTCCGTCTTCGCAACACTCAACCAATTCAACGCTGTAATCCGGCGGGACTTTGGAGAGAAAGCCCCTGGCGAAGCGGAGATCGTGGCCCGGGCACAGGCTGGCGCGTACAAGAACCGCTACGAAATCTGCCGGGACCTGGCTCTGAATCTGTTCTGGGCCCAGCGCTATGTTCTGACCATGTACGAAAAACGGCCGACGCGCTGGGCAGATTTGCCTCGGCATCGAAACGACATTTTCCTGCCGGTTTACAAGCCGCGGAACGCAGCTGGGCTGACAACGGCCATCGAAGCGGGTTATCTCAGTCTGCCGCCGATGTGGGATGAAGAGACGGAGGACAAGAGCTTCCGCATCCTGATGGACGTATTTCGAAACAAGCAGGGAGCAGGAGGAGAGTTTCGGGGCATTAAACCTACGGTGGATGAGATTTTGTCCGATCCTAAGAATCTCACCTACCGCCTGGCAACTTACGACCGCGATTACCCCGGCTATGATTACGACGACGTAATCGATTGCGTCCATACCGTCCCCGAGCTCGAAGCGCTCATGCGGCAGTCCATGATCCTGCACAATCAGTACCGGTGGGACCCGATGACGAGCAGCAGTTCCGAGGTTGGCAATCTGCGCGACGACGATTACGTCGTTGCATACCATCCGCGCAATAGTGATGTGCTGCAATTCCTGCGGCGCGTGAAACGGAACGGGAGCTCAGCACAGGGAAACGGAAACGGAAACGGAAACGGGCACTCAGCGCATCGATCGCACCCACCCCGGCCCGAGACCCTGGCCTTGAGTGAGCCCGAAAAGCCATATCCTCCGGTACTGGTGCGCGACAATTTCGCGGTCCTGCCGCGAATCGAGGCGATTGCAGTCTATGAGGGCGAAGTACCCTGCACCAATAAGGACCTGATCAGCAACCATGCTTACTGCTGGTCGCAAATGACCCAAGAGGATATTTCCGGAAAAACGGGAATCGAGTCGCGCTGCTACAGCGAGTTGAGTCTCGAGGACATGTCTTTGTTGGCAGTGCGCGCGGCGCTGACGAAATCGGGTCGCAAGCCGGCGGAGATCGGGGCGGTGCTGTTCTGCAGTTGCACCAGCACCACGCTCATCCCGTCCATTGCGACGTGGTTGTCGGGAGAGTTGGGACTCCAACAGACCCATTCGTCGTGCGACATTGTAGCGGCGTGTGCGGGCATGTCCTATGGACTGGCCGAGGCGGTGCGGCTGCTGCAGGAGATCAAACGGCCGGTCATCGTCGTGTGCGCGGAAAAGTTTTCGGACAAGATCGGGACGGTGCGAACTTCGCGGATGATCTTCGGCGATGGAGCCGCGGCCATGGTAGTGGGCCCTGCGCCCGCCGGAGCTGCGTCGGACATCGACGTATTCCAGACTTATGCCAGTGGTCCATGGTCCGAAGTGAACTCCATCATCTGGCCGAATCCGGAGTTCGATAACAACATCACCGTGTATGGCCCCGAAGTGAAGATGCTGGCGCGGCGCTACCTCGTACAAATGATCGGTGAACTCAAAGCGCTGCCGAACCCGGATGGCGGAGAGGGCACGCTGATGGATGCGATTGACCTCGTCATTCCTCATCAAGCCAACAAGAACATGGTGCTGGATCTGGCCAAGGCTGCTGGTGTTGCTCGCGACCGCCTCTACTTCAACATTGAAAGGGTTGGGAACACATCCTCTGCGAGTATTCTGCTCGCCATTCATGACGCAGTGCGGGAGAAACGAATCGACCGACCGCTGCGTGTGTTCGCACCTGGCTTCGGCGCCGGGGCGGTGGGCGGCTATCTAGTCATGCGGGTGGACCCAGCTATCGTGCATTGCAATTCTCAAGAGAGGAGTACAAGTATGGAAAGCAACGGCAGCAATGGAAATAATGGAACGCACTCGTTGATAGGGAAGGTCGCGCTGGTTACAGGCGCGGGGCGCGGCATTGGGCGTGCGATCGCTCTCGAACTCGCCCGGCGCGGCGCGAACGTGGCGCTCGATTACAGGTCGGATTCTACCCACGCCGAGAGTGCGGCGGCAGAAATCCGGCAACTGGGTGTTGAGTGCCTTGTCATTCAAGGTGATGTGTCGACAAAGGGAGAGGCGCGCCGCATTGTGAAAGAAGTGCTGGATAAGTGGCAACGGCTCGATATCCTGGTCAACAATGCCGGCATTACCCGCGACCGATCGATGCGTAAGATGACAGAGGACGACTGGGCGGAAGTGATCAACGTCAACCTGAACGGCACCTTCTACTGCACCAGCGCCGTCTTGCCGGCCATGATCAACCAGAGGTTCGGACGGATCATCAACATCAGCTCGGTGGTCGGACAGATGGGCGCTTTCGGCCAGGCCAATTATTCGGCCAGCAAAGGCGGCATAATTGCCTTCACCAAAACTCTGGCGCTGGAGATGGCAAAGTTCAACATCACCGCCAACGCGATTGCACCCGGATTCACCTCTACAGAGATGGTCGAGGCCATTCCCGAGGAGATCGCTGCTCAGATCAAGGCAAAAATTCCACTGGGGCGATTCGCCTCGACGGAAGAGATAGCTAAGGCTGCCGGTTTCCTCGCAGCGGATGCGGACTATATCACGGGACAAGAGTTAAATGTCAACGGCGGGTACCACATGTAAGGGGGACTGTTTTTTGAGGACAAATTGTGCTTTAATGATGCAGTGCAGCAAATGTTAGCTGCGCTGCAGCGGAGATCGAAAAACGGTAAATCCACAATGTCCTTTACGCTTGATGGCAAAACAGCTCTGGTAACTGGTTCCGGCCGAGGTATAGGCCGGGCGATTGCGGAGAAACTGGCCGAATGCGGCGCCGCGGTGATGGTGAACGACCTGGACGAAGCCGCACTGCGGGAGACCAAATGTCTGTTGGGCTCGATGGGCAAGAAGATCGAGGTGTTCGCCGGCGATCTCACCCAGCCGAGTTTTCCGGAAAAACTGACGCAGGCTACTTTAGACGCTTTCGGCTCCATCGACATAATAGTGAATAACGCCGGATACAGTTGGGATAATGTCATTCAAAAGACCACCGACGAGCAATTCCAGGCGATGCTCGAAATCCACCTGGTCGTGCCTTTCCGCGTGCTGCGAGCGGCTTCAAAGTACATTCGGGAAGCGGCCAAGCGCGAGATCGCGGCCGGCAAGCAGGTTATGCGGAAGGTCGTCAACATCACCTCCATTGCGGGCACTGACGGCAACCCCGGACAGGCAGGCTACGGATCCGGAAAAGCAGGCGTAATCGGGCTCACACGAACCCTGGCGAAGGAATGGGGCCGCTACAACGTGAACGTGAATGCTGTTGGCTTTGGATTGATTGAAACTCGCCTCACCCAGGTCCTCACCGACCAGGAATCAAACATCGAAATGCGCGGGCATTCGATCCGGGTTGGCGTACAGGCCGAGATGCTGGAATCGGTGAAAACCGCTTGTCCACTGGGAAGGCTGGGCACGCCCGCGGAGGCGGCAGGCGCAGTTCTCTTCTTCTGCTCGCCGCTCTCCGATTACGTCACCGGCGAGGTACTCATTTGCGGTGGCGGCTTCCACTTCTAGCGGAGCAGCGACGTACCTAGGCTGCGGAAGCGAAGGTCGCGGGAGAGCAATTTGTCTCTTGGTCCGCATCCTGCAGCAGCAGCTTGATATCGACATAGTGATCGAGGCTGTGCTCGTATCCCGAGTCGTAGGACGTGATGAGAGGCCGAGCGAAAGTCTGGTTCGGGAGATATAAATTGGATGCGATTCCCTGGGCCATGAGACTTCTCCTTCCTAATACGAGTGCACCGGCTCACCCCCAGTAACAAAACTCAAGGTGGATGACCGCGACTGCTGAAAGTCTATTCCATAACCTGCGGAAACTTTGTGACGACCATCACTCTTATCGGTGCGATTTGTCACCTGGAGTTTTGTCGATAGCACGAATCTTTATTTTGAATTTCCGGAAACGTCCGCCGACGCATAAGGTGATGGTACTTGGTCAAGGTTGTCGCCAGAAGCCCTGTCGATTTCATCTGTGGGGTGAAATATGAAGAAAGTGGATGGTCGCATGACTGATAACGTCCGGCAGCTCTGCCGGGACATCAACAACCGAGTGGATGATCGGGAAAAGTTGCAATCCCTTGTGGTCCGGCTGCAAGAGGTGTTGAGAGAAGAACGGTATGAAACTCGAGTTGTGAAAGTTGCCGGACCACCGGATCATGATGATCCGTTCGACAAGATATTGGTTGCATAGTCAAGTGCGGTTGCGGAAGATCGGTGAAACGCTAATCGTCGCGATTCACGCCGTGGTCTGAGTCGAGGCCTCCGGTGCCGGCGCTGATCGCGCTGTCAACGGCTTCTGCGCGATTTTCCTTTTCGCTTGCGCAGCGTTTTTCCAGCTCCCATCTTGGAAACCAGTGACTCTAACTCTTCCACACGCTCTTTCAGTTCGTCGACCTCGTGTTTCTTCTGCTCAGCCGTACCAGCTCGTTGTGAGCCTTCCGGCGGTTGAGAACCCCAAGGCGCTTCTGGGGCAGGCGGCCGCGGCGACGCCGGCGTTTGGATAAATTCGAAAGGACTCATCGGCGTCGCCATCGCTCGATACGCGTTCTGGTACATATCGAGAACGGCCTTGGTGTACTTCAAAGTAGTCTCCTGGGTTGCTCTGCCGGAGGCGACCACCATCTGGCGCAATATATCTAGAGGGAAAGGTGAATCGGGTTCTTTGGCGTCCTCAACGATGATCTGCGTCAACACCAAACGGGTCAAATCCTCGCCGGTAGCGGCGTCCACCACTTGGACGGTGTGACCCTCCCGGACCATCTGGGCCACTTCATCCTGGTTGATGTAGCGGCTATGGGTCGTGTCGTAGAGACGGCGGTTTCCGTACTTCTTGATGATCACAGTTTTCGGGTTCATTTTCTTCTCATTTTTCGCTTGACATCCGCCAGAAAGAGATTAACATAGCTTTATGCTGCACTGCAGCACATAATGCAACATTACGATCTTAATTTTAGAAAAGGAGAACAAATATGAGCACCGCCCGCAAGTCAACCAAAAGCGCTGCGGAAGCAGCCGAGAAAAACCAAGTTGTTGAGACCTTCATCCCCCTGTACACAAAGAATGTGGAGCGCCTGGCGGAATTCCAGAAGAAGTCGCTTGAAATCGCCGCCGAGCAGAATGGCGAATTGATCGAAGCCTGCAAAAAGGCTGTCAGCTTCATTCCCAATGCTCCAGGACTGTTCCTGTTCGACCTGATTGGTCAGACGTTCGAGCGATTTGTGGAAACCGAGAAAGGCGCGATCGACCTGGCGGTTGAGCAAAGCCATGCGGTCGCCGGCCTCGCCAAAGAGCGTGGCGCCTCGGCCTCCAAAGTAGCTGCAGGAGTAACCGCCCTGTTCAAGCAGTCGGTCGAGCATTCTGTTGCAGCGCAAAAGAAAGCCCTCGATTATTACGCAGAGCAGCACAAGACGGTCTGCGAAGCCGCCAAGAAGCAGTTCCGGATCCCCAGCAACCCTGCCGCCGAGGCTTTCCAAAGCGGCATCGATGCGTTGATCGAGACGCAGAAGACGATGCTTGACATTGTCTCCAAGCCGTTCAAGCATAGCGCAGCCGCCTAAAGCGGCGTTGTAACGCGATTTGGGTAGACAGCCCGGCCACCGGTTCGGCATACGTGTATCTTCGGGGAATTGAGTTCCGGGGCTGTCTCCGGTTGCGGTTTTAAAAAGGGAGTTGCAAATGGGCAATGAACAAGCGGCTAACGGAAAGCCGTTCGATCCTATGGACGCTTTCCGTGATATGCGTGATACTTACCTCGACGCCTGGGCAAAATCAATGGTGGACGCGGTGAATACGGATGCCTACGCAAAAGCTACCGGGACCATGCTAGACACCTATCTCTCTGCGTCCTCCCCGTTTCGTGAAACCGTCGAAAAGGCGATGCTGCGAGCGCTCGAGCAGTTGAGCATGCCCTCTCGGGCTGATTTTGTGGGACTGGCTGATCGAGTCACGAATATTGAAATGCGGCTCGACGATATGGATGCCAAGCTGGACCGGATTGAGAGGCTGCTCACCAAGCCCGGAGTTGCGGCAAGTAATAGAAAGCCGAGACCTGCGGAACGCAACCGTCAGAGCAAGCAGAAAAGGAAGAGAGCGAAGTAACCATGGCAGACGCTACGGTTGTCACAGACCAGCTTACAAGCCTGGTGGAGAAACTGAGCGCGTTCAGCAACGCAGTGACCACCCGGACCGCTATTGCTCAGACCCCCAAGCAGCTTATATGGACGTTGAACAAGGCAAAACTCTACCGCTATATTCCTGTCCTGCCCAAAGAAAAGCGGCATCCGGTTCCACTGCTGATGGTGTTCGCGCTCATGAACCGGCCCTACATTCTTGATCTTCGACCGGGGCACAGCTTCGTCGAATTTATGGTCAACAGCGGCTATGACCTGTACCTGCTCGATTGGGGATCTCCCGGTTCGGAAGACAAGAATCTGAAGTTCGACGACTATACGCTCGAGTACATGCCGCGCGCGATCCGAAAACTGAAGTCGGTCGCAGGCGTGGAAGAATTCAGCATGCTCGGCTGGTGCATCGGGGCTATCCTCACCACGATTTATGCGGCTCTGCGGCCCGATGACGGATTGCGCAACCTGCTTCTATTAACTGCTCCGCTGGACTTCTCAGACAAAGAATCCCTCACCTTCGCCCGCTGGACCGACGAGCGTTATTTCAATGTTGACAAAGTATTGGCGGCCTTTGGCAACATGCCCGGGGAAATGATCGATTACGGCGCCCGGGCACTAAAGCCCGTCGAGAATTACGTGGTCAATTACTTGAAGCTTTGGGACAATCTGGACAATCCTCAAGTCATAGAAGCTTGGCAAGCCATGAATACCTGGGTGACCGACAACATCCCGCTGGCGGGCGGTGTGTTCCGGCAACTCATCGTCGACCTCTACCGTAACGACCGGTTGATGCGGGGAGAGATGATGATCCGGGGCGAGCGCGTGGATCTGAGCCGCGTGCGGGCGAACCTGCTGACAGTGATCGCGGAGGGTGACCACATCACACCGCCCTGCCAGTCGAAAGCCATCCTGTCGAAGGTGAGCAGCAAAGACAAAGAACTCTTCAGTGTTCCTGGCGGCCATATCGGAATCATGGCGGGGAGTGGAGCCAACAAACGTACCTGGCCCAAGATTAATGACTGGCTAGGCCCGCGTTCAGGTTAACGCTAGCTTCGTCGTACGGCATAGTGGAAAATGAACTCGGTTCCTTGGGAGCATCATGTGACCGAGAATGTGGCTAAGCCAGCGCGCGAAGTACAAGATAAGTCGCACGACGTCCTGCGCTCGGAAACACGGCCCCTCGACTCTCTTTTCAAGCCTGGTGCTGTCGCCGTCATTGGTGCTACAGAACGCGAAAGAAGCGTTGGCTGCGCGGTCGTCTCTAATCTCCACCTCGCTACTTTTCAAGGAAAGATCTATCCGGTCAACCCGCAACATTCAAATATTCTCGGCCTGACGGCATATCCCTCCATCCATGAAGTTCCCGAGGCGGTAGATCTCGCTGTCATCGCGACCCCGGCAGCCTCGGTTCCTGCGATTGTCAGAGAATGTGTGGCTGCCGATGTGAAGTCAGCGATTGTCATCTCTGCGGGATTTCGCGAGCACGGGGCTGAGGGACAAGCCTTGGAAAAGCAAATCGCCGAAGAGTTAGCACGCGGCCACATGCGACTGCTCGGCCCGAACTGCCTTGGCGTTATGAACCCGCGGGTGGGGCTCAATGCGACGTTTGCGCAAACCATCGCGCGCCCGGGCAACGTCGCGTTTCTGAGCCAGAGTGGTGCGCTGCAGACGGCGATTCTCGATTGGAGCCTGCGTGAACAGGTGGGTTTCAGCGCATTCGTTTCTACCGGCTCGATGCTCGATATCAGCTGGGGCGACCTGATTGATTACTTTGGCGATGATCCTTATACCCAGAGCATTCTCATTTATATGGAGTCGATTGGCGATGCGCGAGCCTTCTTGTCGGCGGCGCGAGAAGTAACGCTTAACAAGCCGATCATTGTATTGAAAGCCGGACGGTCGGATGGCGGATCAAAAGCAGCGGCTTCCCACACTGGCGCTCTCACCGGCAGCGATGACGTTCTTCAGGCGGCGTTTCGACGGGCTGGCGTTCTCCGCGTGAGCAGCATCGCGGATCTGTTTTATATGGCGGAGGTGCTGAGCAAACAGCCTCGGCCGCGCGGCCCAAAGCTTACGATGTTAACTAACGCCGGCGGTCCGGCCGTGCTGGCCACGGATGCGCTCATCGCCGTTGGGGGCGAACTCACGACCCTTTCAGCGGAATCCATCGACGCACTCAACCGTTTTCTACCTGCTCACTGGAGCCATGGCAATCCGATTGACATACTCGGCGACGCCGGTCCCGAGCGCTATCAGCGAGCCACCGAGATTGCACTCGCCGACCCCAATAGCGACGGCCTGCTTGTCATCCTCGCCCCGCAGGGCATGACCAATCCCGCCGAAGTTGCGGACCGTTTAAAACCCCACGCCCATGCGCACGGGAAACCGCTCCTCGCAAGCTGGATGGGGGGAGCAAGTGTTGACGCCGGCGACGCAATTCTAAATAGCGCTGGAATTCCAACATTCACTTTTCCGGATACCGCAACCAGAATCTTCACCCTGATGTGGCGCTATGCGTACAACCTTCGCGGCATCTATGAAACCCCGGTTCTCGCAGATGGCCCGCAAGAAGAGAGTGAAGCGCGAGGGAAGGTACGCGCGATCATCGAGGAAGCCCGCAGCCGTGGACGAACGTTGCTGACGGAGTACGAATCGAAGCAGATTCTCATCCTATGTGGAATTCCGGCAGTGGAAACGCGAATCGCCCGCAGCGAGGAAGAAGCCGAGGCGGCAGCGGCGGCAATCGGGTTTCCGGTCGTTGTGAAATTGCATTCCGAGACTATTACGCACAAGAGTGATGTCGGCGGCGTGAAGCTGAATCTTCCTGACGCTGCGGCTGTGCGCGAGGCATACCGCGCGATTGAATCTTCCGTCACTGAGCGCGCGGGTCGCAAGAGTTTCCAGGGCGTGACCGTACAACCCATGTGCAAAACATCGGGCTACGAGTTAATCGTGGGCAGCGCCACCGACACACAATTCGGCCCGGTCGTGGCTTTTGGCTCGGGCGGAGAATTGGTAGAGGTCTATCGGGATCGGGCATTGGCATTGCCGCCGCTCAACACCACGCTGGCTCATCGCTTACTCGAACAAACTCTGATTTTCAAAGCTCTGTCCGGAGTGCGCGGCCGCAAACCGGTCGACATCGGGGCGCTTGAGGCTTTGTTAGTGCGGTTCAGCCGTCTTATTGTCGAGAATCCTGCGATCAAGGAAGCGGACATCAATCCACTAGTCGCTTCCGCCGATCAGATCATCGCGCTCGATGCTCGTTTCGTTCTGCACGACAAGAGTGTCTCTACCACCGCGCTCCCCAAGCCTGCCATCCGGCCATATCCAGTACAATACGTTTCGCCGTGGACGATGAAGGATGGCACACCCGTGATCCTCCGGCCTATCCGCCCTGAAGATGAACCACTCATGGTGAAGTTCCACGAAGCGCTTTCTGAGCGCAGCGTTTTTCTCCGCTATTTTCAGTGGTCCAAGCTCAGCCAGCGAGTCGCTCACGACCGGCTGAGACGAATCTGTTTTATCGACTACGACCGCGAGGTTGCTATTGTCGCCGATTACACCTCGCCCGCTACCGGCGAGCACGAGATCGTCGCCATCGGGCGACTGAGCAAGCTTCACGGTAGAAGAACAGCGGAGATGGCACTGCTCGTGCGCGATCAGTATCAGCACCGTGGTCTAGGAATCGAGTTGCTTCGCCGCCTGATCCAGGTAGCGCGGGACGAACACCTGGATTCAATGCAGGCCTACTTGCTCGCGGAGAACATCGAAATGCGTGGCCTCATCGAGAAGCTGGGGTTTCGCGTTGAGCCTCCGGACGAGACTGGAGTTCACCTTGCTTTTCTCAATCTGAATGGCCGATGAGTTGCAGCAATAGCGACACCTCCTGAACGAAACTCCAAAGAAAACATCCTGGCAGGCGCCCAACCGTAAGTGGCGGCGAACAGAAGGCCGCCGTCACGTTTTGTGACACACATCACCATACGAAGTGCGCTTTGTCACAGCCAAGTGTTATCCGGGAAACAGATACTGCAACATCGCACGAATACTAGTCAGCTCTGTTTTCGGAGAGAAAAATGAGATTTCAGATAAAGGAAATGACGGCCTCTTTGCCTGTGACGGTTTTTATCCTGATTTTGCTGTTTCTTACAACAGTGAATCCACCCCGCGTGTTCGCGGTTCCAAGCTATGCGCGGCAGACGGGCTTGGCGTGCAGTGGCTGCCACTATGCGCCTCCCGAGCTCAACCCTGCCGGACGACGGTTCAAGCTGCTCGGTTATGTTGATAGAGCGGATGAGACCAAGGTCATCCACGCGGATTCAGGCAAAACGCGTGCCGCACTTGACCTGCTCGCTTCACTACCCCTTTCCATAATGTTTGAGACTTCGTTCACCTCGACCAAGTCGTCGATACCAGGGACGCAGAACGGCAGTTTTGAATTTCCTCAAGATATCTCGCTCTTTCTTTCCGGGGCATGGACAAGCCATGTGGGCAGCTTTGTGCAAGTGACGTACGATACCCAGGACGATCACTTCACCAGCGACAACACAGATATTCGCTTCGCGAACCTGAGGAAGTGGAATGGGAAGGAATTGGTTTACGGATTGGATCTCAACAACAATCCGACCGTTGAGGACCTGTGGAATAGTACGCCGGCATGGGGCTTCCCATGGGTCAACAGCGATTCGGCGCCCGGCGTCAACGCGTCTCCAATCATTAATGGTGGTTTGGCGCAGGATGTTGCAGGCGCTGGTGCCTTCGCCATGTGGGACAATCATCTTTATCTGGATGCAGCGATTTATCGCTCGGAACATGTGAATAGTCCCCAGCCGAATCCGGGAACGGGTGCTGGCTTCAACATTCGTGGGGTGGCGCCGTACTGGCGGGTCGCCTGGCAACAAGGGACAGCGAGTACGCAGTATGAGGTTGGCACCTACGGAATCCACATGAATTCCAGTCCTAATACGATCGCCGGACCGGAAGATCAATACACGGATGCAGCCATAGATTTTCAGATTGACCGGACGCTGTTCAGGCATGATGTGCTTTCGTTGCGCGGCACGTATATCCACGAAAGTTCCGACTTGGCAGCCTCGTTCCTTACGGGTGCCGCGGCGGTGCGCGATCACCATTTGAATACTTTTATGGCCAATGCGGAGTATCATTTCGGCAATAAATACACCGCCGCATTCGGTTGGTTTGATACGAGTGGCACGGTTGATCCTTTGCTATATCCGCCAGGTGCTGTGAGCGGCAATTTCAATGGAGATCCTAGAGGCAGCGGCTATATCCTGAATGCCTCGTATTGGCCGTGGCAGAATTTGCAACTCGCCGCCCAATATACCGGGTATACGCGCTTCAATGGCGGCGCAACCAACTACGATGGTTCGGGCCGCAGCGCGAGTGGTAACAACACAATCTATCTAGATGTGAAATTCGTTTTCTGACATGCAGCGAGCAATTACTTACAAATCAAAAGGAGAAAAACGCAATGAGGTGCAAGGGATTCATTTTGGCAGTACTGATGGCCGGAGTGTGCGTCGCAGCGCGGGCTGGCGATATCGACGGCAAGGTTACGGGAATGAAGGGACAGTCGGTGGTTTACGTCGACGTCATTGCGGGCAAAACATTTCCCGCTCCGAAAGAGCACCCGGTTATCGACCAAAAAGGGCTGGTGTTTGCACCCCACATCGTGGTCGTACAACAGGGCACAACCGTTGAGTTCCTGAATAGCGACAATGTGCAACACAACGTCTTCTGGACTTCCATTGGCGGCGACAAGAAAGCAGGGCACAACCTCGGGACGTGGCCGAAGGGTGAAAAGCGGCCCTTTACCTTCGATAAGGCCGGCGCCGTGCCGCTGCTCTGCAATGTACACCCGGAAATGGCGGGCTATCTGGTTGTCAGCCCGACTCCCTATTTTGCCCAAACGGACGACAGCGGCAACTACAAGATCAAAGACGTTCCGGACGGCAGCTACACCATAGTCGTATGGCATGAAGGCGCCAAGAACCAGTCCAAGCCAGTGACTGTGGCGGGCGAAACCAAAGCCGACTTCACCGTCAGCAAGTAAGAGAACAATAAGGAGCGGGCATTCACGTCCGCTCCCTTCTTTCTTCGAGTAGAATGCTTTCCATCCAAGCAATGCATAGGGAAATGCCATCTTGCTGAAACGGTACAAAGACAAGAAAGTCGACCGGGATTGGTTGAATACCAACTTTCCCTGCATGATGGCTTGCCCCGCCCACACCAACGCAGGGCGTTATGTTGCGCTCATTGCGGAAGGACGCTTTGAGGAAGCTTATAAATTTGCCCGCGAACCCAATCCGCTTGCGAGCATTTGCGGTCGGGTTTGCGCTCATCCTTGTGAAACTGCGTGCCGTCGTGGGGATATCGATCGCCCCATTGCCATTCGAGCTCTGAAACGTTTTCTCACGGAGCGCCACGGCCCCGAGTCCAAGCACCCTGTCGACATCAATGCGGGACGAGGTCAGAACAACCTACCCTTCAAAGTCGCCGTGGTCGGCGGCGGGCCAGTCGGATTATCAGCGGCGCACGACTTGGCTCTGATGGGTTACTCAGTCACGATTTTTGAGGCTGCTCCCGTGGCTGGCGGAATGCTTTACCTTGGCATTCCCGAATACCGTTTACCGCGTGACGTGGTGGAAGCGCAGGTGCGAGAGATTCTCGCTACCGGCGACATCACTCTCAAGCTCAATCAGGCGGCGGGACGCGACTTTCTGATTTCCGATCTGCGCAAACAGGGCTTTGATGCGGTGTTGATTGCCGTGGGTGCGCACCGCAGCCGCGATCTCACGATTCCAGGCGTTGACCTGGACGGAGTCTATAAGGGCATCGATTTTCTGCTCAACGTGAATCTCGGATACAAGTTCACCATCGGCAAAAAGGTCATTGTGATCGGTGGCGGCAACGTGGCCATGGACGTGGCGCGGTCCGCGGCTCGGGAAGTCGTCCGGCAGCATGTCGCCGGAGTAGAAGATCTCGAACCCTCGGAGGACAACGTCAGCGCAGTAGCCACGAAAGAGATGGTTGATGTGTCGCTGTCTGCACTACGTTTGGGCGCGCAGGAGGTACATCTCGTCTGCCTGGAAAAACGTGAAGAAATGCCGGCGGCGCTAGAAGAGATTGAAGAGGCCGAGACGGAAGGCATCGTTATGCACCCCGGTCTCGGTCCCAAGCGCATGATCGGGAAAGATGGAAAAGTTGTGGCGCTTGAGACGCTGAAGACGAAATGGGTCTTCGATCAGAACAGGCGCTTCAATCCGGCGTTCTACGAGGGCAGTGAAACACAACTGGAGTGCGACACCATTATTATGGCGGTCGGCCAAGCACCGAGGCTGGACTTTCTCAAGCCCGAAGACGGCGTGGAACTGTCTCCGCGCGGGCTGATTGCGGTAAATCCGCAAACTTTGATGACTTCGGCGAACGGAATCTTTGGCGGTGGCGATTGCGTCTTCGGCCCGCGGTTGATCATCGATAGCGTCGCCGACGGCAAGCGCGCCGCGGTGGGCATTGATGAATTTTTGCGGGGACGCAAACATCCCGAGCCCATTGTCGAAGTCGAAATCTTCAAGCGCCACAGCATGCCGCTGGAGTTGTTGGATTTGACCCGGCCGCCCATACCCATGCTGCCGCTGGAGCGTCGCACCGGCGTGACCGAAGTCGAGGTAGGCTACGACGCCCCTTCCGCGATGGAGGAAGCTCAGCGTTGCCTACACTGCTGGGTAAATACCGTTTTTGAGGGAAGCCCGGAAGATGGGAGCATGTGCATTCTCTGCGGCGGGTGCGTGGACGTGTGTCCGGAAAACTGCCTGCAGCTTGTGTCGCTCGATCGCATCCAGTTCGAACCCGAAGCGGTGCAGCAGATTCGCGAACATCAGGAATTATTTGGTGTGGAACTCAATGAAGTTGCGGCCGATCAACTTGGCATCGTGACTGGCTCAGCCATGCTGAAAGACGAGACTCGTTGTATCCGGTGCGGGCTTTGCGCTATGCGCTGCCCGGTCGGGACGATCACCATGGAATCCTACAACCTGGTTTCCGCTGAGCCGACCGGATTGATTTCGATCGAAGCCATCGACGGACCGCTCAGACCCAAAGCAGCAGTCGTCGTTGGAGGCCCGAGATAACCAATGCCAGAGGAAAAGCATATCGCTCCAGGAGAACCCAGCAAAGAGTTCGATCGCCGCGCATTTTTCGTGAAGCTGGGACTCGGATCGCTGAGTATCGCCGCTGCCGGCACGGCGGCGTTTGCGTACCAGTTTCTCTCACCCAATGTATTGTTCGAGCCTTCTCCCATCGTCAACGCAGGCAAGCCGGAGAATTATGCAGTGGATTCGGTGACGCTGGATGTGAACTCGGGAATTTATCTCATCCGTGCTCAGGAAGGTTTTTTTGCGCTGAGCGCCATCTGTACTCACCTCGGCTGCATGACCGCATGGAAACCGGAGTTGGGGATCATCGCTTGTCCTTGTCATGGCAGCAAGTTCAAGCGGGACGGAGTCAAGATTGAAGGTCCTGCCCCCAAGCCGCTGCCCTGGCTGCAGACCTGGGTCAGCGACGAGGGTGATCTAATGGTGGACCGCTCCATGAACATTCGTCCCATGCAGTTTGTGAGGGTGTGAGCTTGCCGAAAACTATGACGAATTATTTCGAGGAGTTGCGCGGTACGCGGGTTTGGCGTTCGGTTTTCCGCGGGGGGACCGGATCCAGCACTCTGCGCCGAGCCCTCGCTGTGCAGCAGAACGTGTTTCTGCACCTTTTCTCGACCAAGGTGCGGACCCGCATGCTCAGCTTCAGCACGACCTGGTATCTGGGCACGCTGACTTTCGGGACGTTTCTGATTTTAGTAGCCACCGGCATTCCCCTGATGTTTTATTACCATCCCTCGGTGCCGCAAGCCTACGCCGATACCAAGGATCTGCAGTTCGTAGTGTCCTCCGGATTATTTCTGCGCAACCTGCACCGCTGGTCGGCGCACGCCATGGTGTTCCTGGTATTCGCGCATATGTTCAAGGTGTTTTACCGTGGCGCCTACCGTCCGCCACGCGAGTTCAATTGGGTCATTGGAGTCATCCTGCTACTGATCACGCTGCTGCTCAGTTACACGGGCTACTTGCTGCCATGGGATCAGTTGGCTTTTTGGGCAATCACGGTTGGCTCCAATATCGCTTCCGCCGTGCCGGTGATGGGAAACAAGGTTCACTTCCTGATGCTTGGGGGGAATATGGTGAACGCCAATGCTCTCCTGCGTTTTTATGTACTGCACTGCATGATTCTTCCCCTGGTTGCAATGCTTTTTGTCGCAATCCATTTCTGGCGTATTCGCAAAGATGGCGGGTTGTATGCGCACCAAAGTGAGCCTAAAACGGTCGCGGCCCAATCGCTTCCGGCCGTGAAGGGAGCTCAATAGACGATGACCGATCCGAAAGATTTCGTTGCCGGCATGGACTCGAATGCTCGCAAGTCGCCGACGCGGGTGGTCTTTGTCACTCGACGAACCTCGGCGCAAGTCAAGGTTAGCGACGAAGATCAGATTCAGACTTATCCGGAAGTCTTGTTCCGCGCCATCGTCGCCATCGAGGTGCTTACCATCGCGTTGGTGGGAGTTGCGCTTTTATTCAACGCGCCCCTCGAGGGAATTGCCGATCCTTCACACACGCCCAACCCCGCGAAGGCGCCCTGGTACTTTCTCGGATTGCAGGAAATGCTGCACTACTTTCCTCCAGTCGTGGCAGGTGTCCTGGTTCCAACTCTGGTCGTGATCGCGTTGGTTGTGATTCCGTATTTCAACATCAACGTCGAGGCCGAAGGCGTTTTCCTGAAGGATCGCAAGCGTCGCATCCTTATTTTCTATCTGGTGGCGGCTGGGCTTTCGCTGTTCTTATTGTTTTTCGATGTGTACGTGGCACTGGTGCCGACCCTGATCGTCGCCGCATTCATGGCGTTGGCGGCGCAAAGTTCGCCACGGTCGACTTCGACTTTCCAGCGTTATCTGGCGGCCAAGCCACTTTCCTTCTGGATCATGACCTGGTTTCTGTTCGAACTGGCCGTGCTCACGGCGGTTGGCACTTTCTTTCGCGGCCCAGGCTGGTCCTGGGTGTTGCCCTGGAGAAGCTAATTGCAATCATCCTCCAAAAACATGGCGTCCTTGTGGCAGACGTTGTTCGGCCATCCGGTTCGCGCATTTGGTGTGGTCAGCCTGCTGTTGCTAGTTTCGCTGGCCATCGCACCGGCGAAGAATCATTTCAGTGAATGGCGCCACTATCAGAAACAGTATCTGGCGCTGGTTCGGACGCGGGGCGACGCGGTCACCTTGCAGCGCCACTTTCACGACGGGATTCAGCAAATCTGGCTTCCACAATTAGGAGTTGTCGATCGCTGCACTACATGTCACGTGGGGTTGAAAGAAGCCAGTCTTGCCGATGTCGGCACGCAACCATTCCGCCCGCATCCCGCAATTCCGCACACCTCGGACCAGTTCGGTTGCGCTATGTGTCACCGCGGGCAAGGCGCGGCCACCACTGTCGAAGAAGCTCACAGCAGCACGCTGGCCTGGGAGCAGCCGATTTTGCCGGCACGCTATGTCCAATCGTCATGCGGCCAATGCCATCGCGCTGCTTTAACCGGCACACCGCAACTGAACTTAGGACGCAATCTGCTGAGTCGATATGGCTGTGTGCATTGTCACACCATAAAACTCTCCGATGGCACCGCGATCAAGCCGACGGATGATCCGCCATCCCTTGAGCACATCGCCGATAAGACCACGCGGGAATGGATCTACGCTTGGTTGAAGGATCCTCAGGCTTACGCCGTCACTGCCACGATGCCGAATTTCAAATTGAGCGATGCGGATGCGCGCGATATTTCCGCGTTCCTGATCGCGAACAGCACGCCGATTGCTGGGGACACGGCGCCGGTAAGTAAGGATCAGAAGGCGCCCGATCCGGCGGCTGGGGCCAGCTTGTACGGAGAGTCGTTCTGCGCCTCTTGCCATGCGGTGCAGAACGCTGCTGGAAATGTGGTTGGCGGAAATGTCGGCCCCGAACTAACCCGGATCGGCAATAAGGTGAAGCCCGAATGGTTGCAGGCATGGTTGCGCAATCCCCGCGTCTACGATCCGGGAACCGCCATGCCGCATTACCGTTTCACCGATCAGCAAGTTTCCCTGCTGACTGGCTTCCTCGGAAACAAGACTGATTCCGATCTGCTGGCCAATGTGCATCTCGACGCCACCACACCGGAGCAGATTGCGCACGGCAAAATTCTGGTGACCGAGAACGGCTGCGCCTCGTGCCACCAGGTCAGCGGCATAAAAAAGCCAGATAACTTCGCACCGGAATTGACGCGCATCGGGAGCAAACCGCTCACCCAGGTTATCTTCCTGCCGGGGATGCAGCACACTCTTCCGGATTACATCTCAGCCAAGATCCGGCAGCCGCGCTCGTTTGGATCGGCACTGAAGATGCCGCAGTACACTTTCGCACCAGCGCAGATCGATGCTCTCACCACCGCGTTGCTTTCGTTCACCGATCGGGCACATGATCTGCCGCTCGCATTGACCGTGCCAACACAATCGCCTTCGAATTACCAGCCCGCCGGCAAGGCCGGACAGCTCATGGCGGATCTGGCCTGCTTCAGTTGCCACGCCATCAACGGTCGCGGCAGCGATATGGCTCCAGACCTGACCTGGGAAGGCAGTTCGGTACAGCGGCCGTGGCTGCAGGCATTCTTGAAGAATCCCGGCACATTGCGCCCGGCGCTGATCCGCCGCATGCCGCGGTTCAATCTTTCGGATAGCGAAATCACGGAACTCACCGACTACATCATGACCGTTTATCAGACTCCGGCATTCGATCGCGACTCGATGCCAGCCAGCGGCTATCCGCCTGCCCAGGTAGAGCAGGGGAAACAGCTTTTCTATTCCAAATATGCATGCCAGTCTTGCCACATCATCGACACGAAAGTCGATAAGGGCTACATCGGACCGACGCTCGCACAGGTGGGCTCGCGCCTGAATGCTGCGTGGATTTACCACTGGCTCAAAGATCCGCAAACCATGCGGCCCGGCACCATCGAACCGAATCGCAATATGAGTGACGAAGATGCCCGCGCGCTCACCGCGTTCCTGATGACGCTCAAAAGCTCCAGCAAACTGGAGGCGAAGAAATGAAAAGATATTTGCGGACGATCTTCGTCGTCTCCCTGATTGTCATCGCAGGGTGTAGTCGCAGGCCGGGACCGGTCTCTGCTCTAAAACCCACTGCCTTTGGCGCCGCGTTGGTGGAGTCGAGTGGGGGTAAACAGGTCGGGCCAACGGGCATGGTTTTGGCGCAACCTCTGGTCGTACAAGTCAACGACGAACAAGGGACCGCCGTTGCCGGGGCCCTGGTTGAATTTCGTGGACCAACTGGAGTGAGCTTTGATCCTGCAAGCGGCTTAACCGACTCCAGTGGGCAGGCCACCACCAATGTCGCGCTGGGCGGGATGGCTGGCCGATATCAACTTTCCGCTTACACACTGAACAAAGCTCAGAAATCAGTCGAGCTGAAGATTGAAGAAATTGCGCTTGGATATCAGCAGCAGGTGGGATATCAGCTCGACGACAAATATTGTGCGCGCTGCCACAACTCAGAATCATCCGCAGAACGTGTATCAAATTACGACAATCTCGAAGTCAAGCCCCACCCGTTCACTGAAGGCGCCACGCTCAACAAAGTGAGCGATGCCGAACTGACTGCCATCATCAGCCACGGCGGACCGGCGCTTAACAAGTCAGCATTGATGCCACCGTATGGCTACACACTCAGCAAGACAGACATCGAGGCGTTGATTGCTTACATCCACCTGATATCCGATCCTCCTTATCATGCTGCCGGAACGGTCTACGCAGAGAAATAATACTTGTTTGCTGGGTTTGTTCTTGTTCGGCACCAATGAAGTGGTCAACTTGGTACGATCTGTCTCAACGGAGCAATGGAAACCCGTCAGTGGGACTGGTTGGCCGGTGCGGCTTTCTTTTCTTTTTCCCCTTCGAGCCGGCTGATCGTCGCCCGCAGCCAGGCGCCGAGCGCCTCTTCAAGCTCCTGCTGAGTTCCGGTGCGGTACAAAGACGCGATGGTCTCTCCAGTAGGCGACAACGGGATATGAATGCACGGAGTTTGTTCCGCGCGAGCGTCCTCCGGGACGAATTTCATTAGCAGGCATTCTTCGCACGGCTCGCGGTCCTTCGAGTTGAAGTTCATACATGTGGGGGAATCCTCGAAAACAAACCGTGGCCGCCAGGCTTCGCGCGGTAATCGCCCGTAACCGCCTTGCTCAAGAAACTCCAGTTCAAACTTCAGCACTTCCAGCAGGTTGCGATTATCCGTTGGCATAGACTCACCCTCACCATATAGTTTGGCCCATGCTCCCAAGTAGCGCCGTGACCGACATCACAGTTGGAAGTGAGGAGCATCACCGAGCGTTATCCACAGGCTCGAACGCAAAATACCCCTCGTCGACCCCATAGTCGTAGCATTCCTGGTCACGATGATGTTGCGAAAGGCTACAATTAACCACCATGTGTGACCGAGGTCACAGAACGACAGTCCTCGGAGAGTTCAATATTGCTACGTAGGGATGTATTAATTTCAAGGCTGGGCAGCGAAAACTTGAATGGAGGCTTGAAGATGAAGAGATTTGACGTCCAAGTGCTTACTTTCGCAACAGTATTAGCTGCTGTTCTCACTATTCCCCTATCCGTACGCGCGCAAGATGGAGCGGCGCTGTACAAATCAAAATGTGCCGGTTGCCATGGTGCGGACGGAACCGGTTCGCCCATGGGGAAAAAAATGGGCGCCCATGATTTCACAAGTGCCGACGTACAGAAAATGTCGGACACAGACCTCGCGGACACCATCAAGAACGGTAAAAACAAGATGCCCAAATATGCGTCTCTAACGCCGGATGAAATCAAGGGACTGGTGGCGTACATCCGTACTCTGAAGAAGTAATCTTATCCGGTTTTTGCCATCAATGTCAGGGTCCACCGCTGGGAGTGATTTCCGGCAACGTGTGGAGTGTGCCTATGCAACCGAGCATCAAGAAAGGAGAGCGGCCGCCTCAAATGAATTTGCGAGAACGCATCCGAGACTGGTCACAGCCAATCTATTTTCTAGGGCAAAACCCGATCACATTGACGGGCGCTGTGGTGACGACCAGCACGGCGCTTGTAACCATCGCCTTCTGGTTTTATGACGTTTTTTTGCCGGGACCACCACATCCTTATATAGGTCTTCTCGTATTTCTGATCCTGCCCGGCATTTTTGTACTCGGCCTGTTGCTGATTCCACTGGGCATCTGGCTAAGGCGACGAAGTCTGCGCGAGGCTGGGACACTGCCGGGAACTTATCCCGCCATCGACCTGGGCCTGCCCGTAGTACGGCGTACCCTCGAGTGGGTGGCATTGGCGACGGTGCTCAATCTGCTCATCGTTGGGACGGCATCGTACCGCGGTGTGGAGTACATGGATTCGACTAGTTTCTGCGGGACGACTTGCCATCGGCCGATGGTTCCGGAGTACACGGCCTATCAAAATTCCCCGCACGCGCGGGTGGCTTGTGTCGAGTGCCACATCGGACCCGGAGCGGGATGGTTTGTGCGATCGAAGCTTTCCGGCCTACGGCAGGTCGTTGCCGTCACCTTCCACACTTATTCGCGCCCCATTCCTTCCCCAGTAAAATATCTCCGCCCGGCGCGTGAAACCTGTGAGCAGTGTCACTGGCCGCAGCGCTTTACCGGCGACAAGTTCCTGGTGAACACCAGCTACAAGGAAGACGAAAAGAACACGCCACAGACAGACGTGTTACTGCTGAAAGTGGGCGGCCACGGCGCGCAGGGCTCGGTCGGCATTCACGGGCACCATCTCGCCGATAACGCGCGCATCCGCTACATTTCGACCGACCCTGAGCGGCAGACGATTCCGGCCGTCTATTACACCGACGATACAGGAAAGACCACCGAATTCATTTCCAGCGACGCAAAAGCAACCCAACAACAATTGGACAAGGGGGAGCATCGTGTAATGGATTGCGTGGATTGCCACAACCGTCCTACGCACGCCTTCGACTTGCCCGAAAACGCTGTGGACAAGCAAATGTCGGTTGGCCGTATCAGCCCCGAACTTCCCTACATCAGGAAAAAGGCGGTTGAGGTTCTGAAAGTGAATTATCCCAGCCGAGAGATTGCAAAACAGAACATCAGGGACGAAATCAACAATTTTTATCGGACGAATTACGCGGCGATCTATCAGACGCGGCGCACACTGGTGCAACAGGCGGGCGACGAGGTGGCAGCGATCTACCTGCGCAACATTTTTCCGGACATGCGTGTGACCTGGGGCGCGCACCCCAATAACCTGGGGCACAACGATTCGCCAGGCTGTTTCCGCTGCCATGACGGAAGTCATACGAGTGCTGATGGGCAAACCATCACCAACGACTGTTCTTCGTGCCATCAAGTTCTAGCGGCGGGTGAAGAAAATCCTAAGGTCCTAACTGACTTAGGAATGAAGTAGTGGTGGAGATCGAGCTTGCTGAAAAGGACGAAACGCGCGGCGGGAACCATGAGACGCCCGAGCTCAGTCTATGTGGTTTTGCTTGTTTGTCTGCTTTCACTCGGCGCCCTGATACCCGCCACAGTTCGAGCACAACCGAAGACGCCGCATCCGCTAAAGCAAGATGAAAGTTGCCTCGCCTGCCACGGCCAGGCAGGAATGACGTCGACCAGCGGCAAAAGCATTTCCATTGATCCCGCCAAACATGCGGCCAGCGTCCATGGCACTTTGGGCTGCAACGACTGCCATACAACAATCAAGGATTTTCCACACCCTGATAAAGTGGCTAAGGTTCAATGCTCGACTTGCCATTCCGGTGAGGCTTCACACGTGACCGGCAGCATCCATGCCGCCCTCGGTGATGGAGCTTGCCAATCCTGCCACGGCGATCCGCACGAGGTGGCTGCGGCGATCCAGACCGCCCCAGCAAAATGCGCCCAGTGCCACGCCGATGAAGTGAAGGAGTTCCGCAAAAGCATACACGGACAAGCGTCAGCGGCAGGCGATCCAGACGCTCCGAACTGCTTGTCTTGCCACGGGTCTGTGCATGAGATTCAGTCCTCAAGCGAGGCGACATCGCCGGTAGCTAAGAAAAATCTTCCGGACACTTGTGCTGGTTGCCATAGCAACCGGGAGTTTCTCTCACGTCACAAGATTCCATTCGCGCATCCCGTCGAACTCTATCGACAAAGCGTGCACGGACGAGCGGTGGTGGATGGAGATGGCGCTGCCGCAAGCTGCTCGGATTGTCACGGGAGCCACGGCATCCTTCCCTCGCAGGATGCCCGTTCCAAAGTCAACCACTGGAATATTCCCGCAACCTGTGGACAGTGCCACGCCGACATCGCCAAGACCTACGTTGAAAGCGTACACGGGCAAGCCATGAAGGCCGGCGTATCCGGTGCCCCGGTGTGCAGCGATTGCCACGGGGAGCACCTGATCCTGGGGCCAAAAGAGCAGGGATCGCTGGTGAACGCCGGGCGCGTCTCGATGGCCACTTGCGGACGATGCCACAGCGATGAACGCTTGGCGTTGCGTTACAACCTGCCCGCCGATCGTGTTCCTTCCTACGCTGACAGCTACCACGGTCTTGCCATGCGAGGCGGTTCGCAGAGTGTTGCCAATTGTGCTTCCTGCCATGGCGTACACAATATCTTCCGGTCGGCCGACGCACGGTCAACGGTGAATGCAGCGAACCTCTCAAAGACATGCGGGAATTGTCACGCTGGTGCGGGTGATCATTTTGTCATCGGACCGGTGCACGTGCAGACTGCGTCCGGGCCCGCTCATCCGGTCGTAAAGTGGATCCGTTGGACTTACTGGCTGCTGATCCCGCTGACCCTCGGCTTCATGGTCGCCCACAATCTGTTGGACTTTCTGGCGAAGCTCATTCGGCGGCAGCCACGACATGAAACTGGTGGGCAAGTGTCGCGGATGAATCGCAACTTCCGGATTGCTCACGCGGGCGTGGTCCTTAGCTTCCCGATACTGGTGTTCACAGGGTTTGCGCTGAAGTATCCGGAGACGTGGTGGGCGCGTCCGTTGTTGCTTTGGGAGGGTCACTTTGCGTTTCGCGGGTTGGTGCATCGCACCGCCGCGATTGTGCTGATCGCTTCGACGATCTACCACGTGATTCATCTCGCGCTAAATAGGCGCGACCGCTTGTTCCTGAAAGCGATGTTACCGCAGTTCAAAGACGCGACCGATCTGGTTCAGGTGTTCGCCCACAATCTGGGAATTACCAAAATCGAACCCCGGTTTGCCAAATTTAACTACGCGGAGAAGGTAGAGTACTGGGCGTTCATGTGGGGCACGGTGGTGATGACGGTCTCCGGCTTTTTATTGTGGTTTAACAATTTCACGCTGCGCTATTTTCCCAAGTGGGTTTCGGATGCTGCGACCGCCATTCATTATTATGAGGCGCTGCTTGCGACCTTCTCGATTTTGCTCTGGCACTTCTACATGGTGATCTTCGATCCGCTGGTCTACCCGATGGATACGGCTTGGCTCAATGGTAAAGTCCCGGCTGATCATTACCGCCATTCCCGTCCGGAGTATCTGCGGGCTTTGGAACGAGCCCATCTCGTCAAGCCTCCCGCTGATTCCGCCGATGAGCTAGACAAAAAGGCGGCTGCCGCCAAAGCTGGCGACGGACCGACTGCGTGACAAGACAGAGCAGTTCTCGTAACTTTTAGTTCGTCGACTGTTGCCTGTGAATGGCGACGCCGCAATTCCACATTAGAGTTTAGGTTCAGGTGCTGGCTGAAGGCGATTGCGTACAAGTGATTTCGCTCAGGACTGGCTCGCGAGGACGACCATCCTTTGCACAAGCGCGGGCAATGGCGCCCGCGCCTAAATTCATCGTTACGCAGTGATAAGGGATTCCAACGCAAGGCGGTTGGGGATCACCAGAGTGCAGCCGGTCTGTTGGATGAGATGCTGCTTTTTGAAACCCGCGAAAAGGCGGCTGACGGTTTCGCGCGAAGTGCCAATCATTTGTCCGATCTCTTCGTGAGTGAGGGCCAGTTTCACCTGCGTGGGATGTAAGGAGGTCGCGTTCTGGTCAAGCCATCCCACCATCAGCCGAGCTAGCTTTTCGCTGGCGGAATCAGAAAGAATGAGGTCGCGGATTTCGCGGCAAGTGCCGGCGTAATCCTGGCTGATGTGCTGGGTTACCCAGAGGGCGATTTCGCCGTGCTGGCGCATCAGGCGCAGCAGATCGCTTTGCCGTAGAAAGCTGATCTCAGACGGCTCCTGGGTCTCAGCGGTGGCTTCATACTGTCGCCCGGAAACTACAGCGGCTACTCCCAATGGGGAGCCGGCATCGACAATTCGCAGAATCAACGTCCTGCCGTCGCTGCCACAAATGGAAAGCTTCACCCGGCCTCGACGGACGACGAAGACTCCGCGCGGAGCCTGGCCTTCGGCGAATAACACCGCTCCTGTAGGGTAGGTAGTAGTGAGTGCCTCTTGCTCCAGGGCATTGGCTACGACTGCAGGTAGATCGCAAAAGGTTTTGTCGGCTGATGCCAGTTTCTGAGTTGGGTTTACGCTGTGTGTGGCCATGTGGTGCCTCCGCTCACTGCTACTTTGGCAACTGGCTCGCCACTCTTCTCGATCGGGACCGAACCTCCCCATAGACCTTGTAACTGCAACAAGGTAAATGGTTTACTTTGATTCCACTAGATGCGACTGCACCCGTCGATCACAGGCCTCGTTCCCGGAAGTGCGTGCTTTCACACAGCGCTGTGTGATCCCCATCACCGATTGATTGGTTATAGGTACTGGTTACGGTGATGGGTGACCCTGGGGTGGGTGCTGTTCAGATGGATCTGAAGGCTATGCCTAGCCACGAATCGTGTCAAGGTCATTACGCAGCTCAGACAAAGCGTCCGGGCCTTGGTGTTCATGACCGAGCTTTCAACCCAGCGTGGCGTGGATCGTGTTGAGCAACTCGGTCCGGGTGAAAGGTTTTTCGAGCAGAGTAATGCCCCGCTTCAACACCTCTCGTTGCGCAATCAGTTCACCGGTGTAGCCTGACATGAATACGACTTTCAAGCTGGGGTGAGAGACGTTCAGTCGCTCAACCAACTCAGGACCGCTCACACGCCGCATCACCACGTCGGTCAACAACAGGTCAATTGGCCCGGTATGAGACTGCACCAATTCGAGGGCTGATTTGCCGTCATTCGCCTCGACCACGCGGTAGCCGTGTTCCTGGAGAAGTTGTTTGGTTAAGCTCCGCATGATTTCATCATCCTCCACGAGCAGGATCGTAATGCCTTGCCGTTTTGGACTGACGGTCTCCGGTTCTGGCTTGGATCCGATACCGACTTTGTGATCCGCGCTAGGGAGATAGATCTTGAATGTCGTCCCGTGTCCCGGTTCACTGTAGACCAGGATATGCCCTGCACTCTGCTTGACGATCCCATAAACGGTGGCCAGGCCCAAACCAGTTCCTTTGCCGACCTCCTTCGTGGTGAAGAAGGGTTCGAAGATGTGCGATATCGTAGCTTCGTCCATGCCGATGCCGGTATCACTAACAGCTAGCTGAACATATTTACCCGCTGGCATGGATTGATGCTCGTCGGCGAACGCCTCATCAAATCTCACTGCGCCAGTTTCGAGAATGAACTTGCCGCCACGCGGCATAGCGTCGCGCGCGTTCACCGCAAGGTTGATCACGATCTGGTCGAGTTGGCCAGGGTCCACCTCGATTACCGCCGAGGACGACTTGGGTACCACGAGAATCTCGACATCATCTCCCATGAGCGGCCGCAGGAGCTTGCTGATATCTTTCAACCGCTCGTTCAGATCGAGAACGCGGGGTTGGATGGCTGAAGTTCGGCTGAAGGCCATCAGTTGTTTGGTCAACATCGCTCCGCGTTCAGTCGCCTTCTTGATATTGTCGACATAAAGCGACGAGTCGGCTGTGGTAGGGATGCGGTCGCGAAGGAACTCTGTGCAGGCGTTGATGATGGCCAGGACATTGTTAAAGTCGTGTGCGACTCCTCCAGCAAGCCGGCCAATGGCTTCCATTTTTTGAGCTTGACGAAGCTGGCCTTCGGCCCGTTTCTGGGCTGTAATATCGCGTGCGATTGCTGACGCGCCTATGATTTCGCCGGCCGCGCCGCGCAAAGGAGAGACGGAAATGGAAACGTTCAGGTGGCGTCCGTCCTTAGTTACGCGTACCGATTCATAGTGCTCGATGCTTTCGCCTTTCGTAATCTTCCTGAGAATCTCCGGGATTTCGTCAGGACGATCACTGGGGGTGAGGAGGGAGATGTGTTTGCCGACGACCTCCTCTGGTTTGTATCCATAGATGCGCTGCGCTCCCTTGTTCCAACTGGTAATGGTGCCCCGCAAGTCTTTGCTCAGGATCGCGTCTTCCGAGGAATCAATAATCGACGCCAGCATGGAACGGGATTCCCCAAGTTGCTCGGCCGTTTTGCGGTGCAGTTCTTCATTGGCTCTTCGCAGCTCCTCAGCAATTCTTTTGCGATCGCTGATATCGCGGATCGCACTCAGTACGAACGTTCCATTCACCGTGGAGACAGGACTGAGACTAATTTCTACGGGGAATTCCGAGCCGTTGCGCCGTTTTCCATAGAGATCCAAGTCCGCACCCATTCGTCGCGTCTTCGGTGTTTGCACGAAATTCTCGCGATGATGGTGGTGCTGGTTGCGATAACGGTCGGGCACAAGCATTTCGATCTTCTGGCCGATCAATTCGTCACGGTCATAGCCAAACAGATCTTGGGTTTGCGAATTGACTTGAACCATGATTCCATCGCGGTCGACGGCAACAATGGCATCCGGAAGAGTCTCCATGAGGTCACTGGAAAGGAAGGCTTCCACCATGGTATTGGCTGAGAGTGTGGGAACGGGTTGATCAGAAAAAGATCGCGACATGCTACTCCGCTTTTCAAACTATCGGTCCTTAAATTTACGTCGGAACCTGCTTGGCTGTAAAGGCGGGAGCGTGAACGAGCATTTGTGGAATGAAATACTTCCGAGGCTTGCGTGATTTTAATCACAAGCGGAGGTGACTTTGCTCACGGCACCGGCAAAGTGTCTTTGCGAAGCTGTTGCAAATGGTTTTCAACGAGATAGAAATACCCTCCGCGCAAAGACTTGGCTGTGATGCGGCTGAAACCGCAACTGTGCTCGCCGCCCCGCAGAAAGAACGCCGCCATGCGCTGGTCGTACCCCGTGAGCATGGGGCGTGGGGGATGTTACTGGTCCCGCTGGCCACTGGTGCGGCAGTGGGCTTACTGGCCGGAGGGCGCGCTGCTCCGGTACTGCTGTTGACGACGGCAACGCTGGCAGTGTTTTGGCTGCGGACTCCGGTCGAGAGTTGGCTTGGGACCAGCGCGGTCCGCGTCCAGACTCGGGAGGAACGTCAATTAGTGCGGGGCGTCGCTTTACCGCTGGTTGCGATATCCGCAGCCACTCTGAGCGCGCTTTTCTGGCACGGAAACAATCGGGAGCTGATTTGGCTTGCAACCATCGCTGGCCCTGCGTTTGCGGCACAGATGTTTTTGAAAAGCATGGGACGAGCAACGCGGATGGCGGCAGAAGTGATGGGCGCCCTGGTGCTGACCTCGACGGCGCCCGCCGCCTACGCGGTGGTCATTGGACGGCTGGATGGAAAGGCATGGGCCCTCTGGTTGCTCAACTGGCTGTTCGCCGCTGATCAAATCCACTTTGTGTGGCTCAGAATTCGTGGAGCGCGAGCCGCAGGAGTAAGCGAGAAGTTGAGGGCGGGCTGGAGTTTCCTGGCAGGACAGACGCTCATGGGCGGACTTTTGGCAATTGCGTATCGTTTTAGCTGGTTGCCAGAGTTGACGTTGATGGCATTCGCTCCGGTTTTGTTTCGTGGTTTCTTGTGGTTCGCGAAAAAGCCTCAGACAATCGTGGTCCGCCGCCTTGGATGGACAGAACTGGCCCATGTCCTGGTTTTCGCTATACTCCTGACCGCAAGTTTTGGGCTCGTACCATAGCTGTGGGGTCTCGTCCCCGCGCGATGGTCACTCCTGTGTGCCGTAGGGCACTGCGATGGCAGTCATCCATCACCGCATTATGGGAACTGATCGTGGTAAGTTTCTTTCGGCTCGAGCTCCCGGCATTCGGAACACACTGAAGCCTCTTTGGACCGAGGGCCCCCGCCTGGCACCTGCGGTTAATCTCGTAAAAAAAAAGGAGCACTACCATGTTTGCCCGTATCCTTGATTTCGAAGTGAAACTGGAAAAGAAAGAAGAGTTCGTGAAGGCTCTAGATAAACACGTTCTGCCCATCCTCAAGAAGCAGAATGGCTTTCTGGAGATTCTGCCCTTTTTCGCGGAAAAGATGAGAGAGAACAAGGTATTTGCCGTCAGCCTCTGGACGACCAAGCAAGATGCCGAGCGCTATGAGAGAGAGTGGTATCCCAAGGTATTTGACATCCTGAAACCGTTCCTGACCACGCCGGTCGTGGTGAACTATTACAATCTCGAGACTACACTTTGCGAGCACTTCGTCGAAGCGTTGACCGCCTGACGAGTGATGATCCGAGACCCCGGGGTGATAACTCCGGGGTTACGTTTTTTGTCCGGCTACTTCCGAGGCTTGCCCACGCGTTGCGCGGTCGCGAACATCATGGCTACCGTATCCAGATCTTTCGGTTGCACCTTGCCTGGCGGGATGCGCATGTGAGTGAGATCTTCGAGCTTTTGCAACAAATCCACCAGGGCCATTGAATCAATCAATCCCGACGAAACCAGCGGCGTGGTTTCGTCGACTTTCACATTCGGTTTTCTAATCAACCGAACGATGTGTTCAATCATTTGCTGCGCTTCAGGGGTCATGTAGATTGGCTTTCCTCGGGCTCGATGCTGAGTTCGGGATGCTCGTGCAATAACTTTTCACGTGTGGCCGAACGCGCTGCTTTCCCGGCGGTGCTCTTCACAATCCATTTTGGCGGCTTCAGGAAAATGGCTCGGACCGCGACGCCAGTTCCGGCTACGACAAGATTGCGTAGGTCCTGTTCGATCGCTGCAGAACCTTCGATAAGCGCTTCCCGCTCTACCTCCGCAACTACCAGGATGTCGTCTGTCCCCAAATCGGGATTGTACAGGCCAATCGCCACGACGCGGCCATCGTGAATGGCGGGGTGGCTTGCGGCAATCTCTTCAATGTCTTGCGGGTAGAGGTTTTCGCCTCCAACAATGAGCAAATCTTTCTTTCTGCCGACCACAAACAGTTCGCCTTCGAGATAGAATCCGAGATCGCCGGTGTGGTACCAGCCGTCGATGATCGCGTTGGCCGTGAGGTCGGGACGGTTGAAGTATCCCTCAAACAGGCTGTCGCTCTTGATAAGAATTTCGCCGACATGCCCGTGGTCGAGCCACTCGCCCGAATCGGAGGCAATACGCACCGCATTGTTAGGTAACAACCGGCCGGATGATTTAAAAGAAACGGATCCAGCAGCACCTTCCGCGACTGGAACGATCAGGCGTTTTGCGCGAAATTGTTGCCCATCCGCCCAAACACTGGCCGGGCCTGAAGGCCGGCTGATGTCCGACTGGGTCACCGCGAAAACGTTCTCCGCCATAGCGTAAGAGGATTGCATGGCGTTGCTCTTCAATCCGATGGAGGCAAAGGCACGTTGGAACTGGTGCATACTGCTGGCGCGGACCGGCTCGGAGCAATTAATCAAGGCGCGGACGGACGAAAGATCGTACTGCGCCCACCGGTTCCGTGGTGTGCGGCGAGGAACGAATTGAAAGGCAAAGTTCGGCATCCACGCCAGCGTGCATTTGTATTCGCTGATAATCTGCAGCATGGTCTCAGGACGCATCACCCAATCCAACGGCGACTGAATTACGACGGGCAGGTGGCAAACCATGGGCAGCATAAAGCAGGCGATCAATCCCATGTCGTGGTAGAGAGGCAGCCAATTGTAAACGCGGTCCGTCTCCGAACTTATTTCCAGCGTTTCCGCTAGATGTTCGAGTTGCCGCAACACGGCGGCGTGGGTGAGGGCTACGCCCTTCTGCAGTCCCGTTGTGCCCGCCGAATGCTGAATGAATGCCAGGCTTTCGGACGAATGCTCTAGCTTAGGAAGTTCGGTCTCTACGATTGGCATCCGACTATCGCTGGCCCGAAGCAGCCTAGTTTGGTCGGTTAGAGACACGTAGCTGAGCATTTCCTCAGGAAATTCTTCGTCGATCACCACGACTCTGGCGCTCAGGTTTGCGGTTACTCCAGCCAGTCCCGACAGGTATTTGGAAGGCTCAATCTTGAAATTAGGGTAAGCAAGGAAGGCGGGCACCGCACCCAACATCATCGCTCCGACAAAGGTACTCATCGCGGGAATGCCTTGCGGCATGATGACGATCACTCGATCGCCGGGGCTCACGCCCTCGTCGCGAAGGGCTTTGGCTTGCTGTCGTGCGCGGTGGCGAAACTCGGCGAAGGTTACGGTCTCACGTTCGTCTTCGTCGATCCAGGCTGTAACAAACGGACGATCCGCCGGTGCCGCATCGAGTGCTTCAATAAGATTGCGAACTTGGTTCACGCTGCGGTCATTGTATCCGGTGAGAGTGAAGGCTTTCAGATACGATAACCGCAGCGAGGAACATTGTTCCGAAGCATCCTATATTCTCTTTTTTTCTTGCTTAACGTTGCGGTCTTCGCGAACGTCGGCTCGCGAAGAGTGCGACAGCCCATTCTGCTGATCGGAAGCTACGTGCTTTATCTCAGTTGGGGCGTCTGGTTCGCGGGCGTACTTCTCTTTTCCACGGTAATGAATTTCTTGCTTGGGGAATGGCTTCGCCGAAGGCCCACTCGCCTGGCTCTGACAATCGGCATTCTACTCAACCTTGCGCTTCTGGGCAGTTTCAAGTATCTCCCGGAGGTGGCAGCAAATCTTCCTTTTCCATCGCTGCAGCGGTTTGCTCATCTCGCTCTGCCGCTGGGCGTCTCGTTCTGGACGTTCCAGGCCATGAGTTACCTGTTTGATCTTTACCGAGGCGAGGAACTCGACCCATCATTCTTTGAGTTTGCGTTGTACATGGTCTTCTTCCCGGTTGCGATATCCGGGCCAATTTGTCGGATGCCAGAGATGCTTCCGCAATTTCGCTCCGAGAAGCTAACCCGGTGGAACGATATTGGACGCGGCTGTGCCCGCATTGCAACGGGCGTCCTAATGATGCAGTTGGCCCGACTGCTGGGACAAGGTATTCTCTCAGGCGATGGAATCAACAGTGGATTCGATCACGTCACGCGCTGGAGCGGCCCGGATGTATGGTGTCTGGCGTTCGCATACGGGTTGCAGCTTTTCTTTGACTTCGCCGGTTACTCGCACATTGCTATCGGCGCGGCGAAAGCGCTGGGTTTCACCTTGCCGGAGAATTTTGCTCGTCCCTTTCAGTCCACGACCCCCTCGATTTTTTGGACACGATGGCATATGTCTTTATCGTTCTGGATTCGCGATTACGTATTCCTACCCCTGGCAATGTTGCGCCGTGGAATGTGGTGGCGCAATCTCGTGCTAGTGCTTTCGATGGTCCTGTTCGGGTTGTGGCATAAGGCCACTGCCTTGTTTTTGTTATGGGGCTGCTATCACGGAGCACTTCTCGTCTTGCATCGTCAGTTCCAGCAATTACAAAGGAGGCTAGGCTGGGATCCGCCAAGCGTCCTGTGGACGCCGCTCTCCTGGCTTGCCACGATCATGTTTATTAATCTGGGATGGGTACTTTTTCGCGCCAATTCAATGCCGCAGGCGGGTCAGATGTTATCGGCTGCAATTTCTCCTGCTAGCTATCTGTCGCGTTTTCTCAGCGGGAGTCTGTACCTGTTGGTGTTCGCTTTGGCGTCCGGATATGCCGCGGCGCTGTTGGTCATCGACATGCTTGATCGCTACTCGGCGGAGTCTGAAGTTGCGCACGCGCGCTCAACCATGGTTGCCGCTATCGCCCGCAATCGCTGGTATTGGCTCCCGCCTCTGTATGGATTGACGTTACTTGTGGTCTCGATCGTGACGCACACTCAGGGCGCTGGTGCGGCTCAGTTCATGTACCGCCGTTTCTGAAAGAATCGGTTGAACTGCCGTCAGGCCTGCAGCATCATGAGGACAATCGCTAATCATTCTCACTGAACATACGCCAGTCGAGGTTTTACGCGAGTACGATCATGAACATTTAGATAGAAACATTCGGTGTTGACGGCACCTGTCGATTGGGGCAGAATGCTTTTCCAGATTTGATGTCAGCTGGAGTTGACCGTGGCGACAGGGTTGTTTACTGCTTCAAACTTCGGTAACTCCCGTGAATGACCAATTCTCACGTTGTTATTGGCTTATGCCGATGACAACCTTATTCTACCTTTCTACGTCCAAGGTCAGGGGAACCGTGCTCATGGGCAATCAGGTCAGGCGTTTGTTCTTGCCCGTGTTCCTATTCACAGCCATATGCAGCCGCACCCTCCTTTTCGGCCAATCAGCAGCCAGCCGTTCTGAGAAAGCCTCAGCTCTGACCTACCACAGCGACGTTTCCGAAGTGCGCCTCGTGTTCTTTGCTACAGACGAACACCATCATGCTGTTCAGGACCTCCAGAAAACTGATTTTGCAGTAGTCGACGATGAGAGAGTGATCCGGGACTTCCGCAGCTTCACCCGTCCTGCCGCAATCAAACTCGACGTCATTGTGCTGTTTGATTCCAGCGACTCAGTTCTGCCGCATTTCAAGCAAGAGATCACAGAAGTCTTACACCTGGTTTCGCAGTGGCCGTGGGGCCCAGAGGACAATGTATCGGTTCTGTCATTCAGTGGGACAGAAGCTCACCCTGTTTGCGCTGGAGATTGCCGTAACTCATTTACTGCCGCTCGGGTTGCTTCCTTGCCCACCGGAGGATCGACGCCGCTATTTGACGCTCTTGATACCGCAGCCAGCCTCCTCAGCAAGCGCAGGCAGCCTGATGTCTGGCCAGTGATTGCTCTCTTTTCAGATGGTGACGACACCATCAGCAAGGCCTCATTCAAGCGGGCGATAGAGAAAACGCTGACCAGCGAAGCGCAGGTTTATACCATCGACGTTGGCAATCCCGGACAACCGTCAAACGGAGCCGCAATGCTGCAAGAGATTGCCGACGAATCCGGCGGCCGCTACGTCCGCATCCGCGAGGGCGCGGCCAGGATTTTCACCGATGTCATTGATGATTTGCATTCAGCCCGCGTAGTGACGTACGGATTGCCGGAGTCCGGCTCAGATTTCCACTCGATTCGTATTCTCCCCACCCACAATCTCAACTGGCAATTTCGCTGCCGCCGCGGTTACTACTACCGCTCAGACATCGCGCATTAGGAGGACATTCCATGAAACGCACATTTTCGCTGATTTTCTTGTTTTGCAGTTTGCCGGGTTTGCTGGCAGCGCAAATTGGAATCTATCAACACGGTTCGGTCGTGCGGATGCACATGGGCGAATGCATTCCGGCCGGCCACGGCTTCATGGTGGCGTTTGGCGGTCCTTCGAACTCAATAGGACCGGAGTCCTGCCCTGAATACACGCTGGTATCGGATAGCGTCGTGTTTGTCATCGTGGGAAAATTGTCCAACTCGCTCATCCCGTTGGCTCAAACCATCGACTTCCGTTTCCGCAAAAATGAGCTTGCGGTTCGGGTGGATGATGCCAAACACGAAACCAAGTTCGCCATCAAGGAAATGATGGTCCGTTCCGAATGGGACCGCTTGCAGCGACATATCGAAGAAAAGATGAGGGCTTCAGACGATCACGAACCGGAAGTGCGATCGCGCTGAAAACTCAGCGTTACGGCAAAAGCACCGTCGGCTTGCGTTGCTTCCAGGCTTCGCGGGAAATACGATCGATCGAAAAGAGATCGGACGTGCGGACGTACCATCCAGAGCCATGCATGCGGCCTATCAACCTCAGCTTGGGCGTGTCTACGTGATGCTTGGCCGGGTCGATGACGAAATCTTCGCGCACGTGCATCGCCAGTACGCGCCCCAGGACAAGGCCACTCTCCGGGCCCAGTTCGACGATTTGCAGCAGTTCGCATTCCATCGATACTGGGCTTTCGGCAATGCGCGGGGGTTTCAGGTATGAGGACGGCACCACGGTAAGGCCAGCTTGACTGAGTTCATTGACACCGTGCTCGAACTCAATAGCAGTGATGTTCATGGCTTCGGCGGTTTCTTCGGAAACGAGGTTGACTACGAACTGCTTTGTCTCGCGAATATTGCGTCGCGTGTCCTTGGGTCGAACGTGGTC
Organism: Terriglobales bacterium; assembly: GCA_035567135.1. Lineage (GTDB taxonomy): Bacteria > Acidobacteriota > Terriglobia > Terriglobales > Acidobacteriaceae > JABDBE01. The sequence continues at coordinate 55,436 of DATMQI010000232.1, read as the reverse complement.
GTGGCTGCCGATGCCGATACCCACAACCGGAGGATCGCCCGCGAGAGCGTTGAAGAACGAGAATGGCGCGGCATTTAACTCGCCCCTCAAATCCTGGCTCACAATCCAGGCAATCGGGCGCGGAACGACCGTCGACACCAAAAGCTTGTAGCGATCCTTAGCGGAGATGGTCGCGAAGTCGAACAGCATGCAGGTCCTCCCTGACGTAAAACGGTCTAATTCTCAGCGTACCACGACTGGGATTTACCGAATTTAGTGGACCGAACCGTCAGGCGTGACCAGGGGAAAGCCGTCACACGGACGGGCAAGGTTGAACTGCTCGGCTGCCGCAGCGGGGTTGTATTGATTCAGAAATACGCCGTAATTGAAGTGTAAGGTGCGATCGCCGGGTTTTCGAGCCAGCGCCCATTGATACTGCGCGGCCGTGTCATTCGGGTTCTCGTCGGAGTCATCTGCCTTCATCATCAACCGTAAAATCTGATCGGAATGGTTCAGTTGATTGGTGAAAGGGGGCTCTTGCAGCCGTCGCAACATCTCCGTCGTTACGCGGGAGTGATCAAACTTTGTAAATGCCAATAGCCGCTCGCATTCCGGCTGGGAGGGGACATCTTCAGGCTGAAGTGAATGCCCCGCAGTGGAAGGCATCTGGTTTGCGATCTGAAGAAACATGGCGCGAGCCAAAAGGTAGCTACCATGCGGCGTCAAGTGTACGTGCTCGTATACAAGTTCGCTTCCGATGACTCCATTTGGACTTTCTTTGGCGAAGATCGCATCGGCGTCAACCAATTCAGCGCCCGGGGATGCATGTGTGACGGAGCGATTGATGTCATTGATTTTGCTATCGGCGCGAAAGCGAAGCGTGTCGAGTTCACGGGCACGAAGAAAGTGTTCGCTCGCTGCCTTGTAATTTCCGAGAGCTTCCAGGGAACGGGCGATCCGAAATTCGAGTTCTGCGTACTCACCATCAATGCGGGTTGCGGCGAGATACGATTTCAACGCCTCAGCATACGAGCCGGCATTTTCCAATTCGGCTCCCTGTTGAACCAGTGTTGACCAGGAACGCAAAGCATCCGGTCCCAGATTCTCCCGGTGCAAGGAGCCGAATGGAGCGCAGTCCTGCAAATTTGCGGCTACAGTCGAGACAATAACTCTGGCGCCGGATTCCCGTGCTATAGCGATCGTGTCACGCAGATTTTGCTCGAAGTTTGTATATGCATACTTCATGAGCGGCGAACTGGCTCGAACCTGCTTGTCGAGAAACATCGCCATTCCGCCCCATTCCCTTCTTGCCGTGCCCACTTTGGTTAGCAGCTGTCCGATGCGGCTCGAGTGATAGAAAATGCTGCCGCGAATTGCGGGGAGGCTCATCCCGGCTGACGTGAGTGCGGTGCCCGGACCGTACGGTCCGACGACTTCATTGTTTCCTGAATAGATAATAAATATGTCCGGGCTGTACTTCGTCAGCCCCTTGGCGATCGGCAACACAACGTGCGAATTGATGGCGACGCTGCCGGTATTCACAATTTCGAATTTCATTGAAGGGTAGCGCTCACCTAACATCACCTCCAAATATCGACTGAATCCGAAGGCGGGCGCGGGGTCGCCCATCGCAGCCGATTCCCCGAGCACAAAAATGCGAAATGTTCCCGGCGATTTTTCGGCGGGAATCGCGTACATTTGTGGCTCCTTGATCATGCCGGGCGGGAAAAACGGAGCGGTAAAGAACAAGTTGTAACAAGCGGCAGGCCGACCTTGAACAGTACAGGGAACGGTGAGATCGGTGGGAAATCCGACCGCGAAAACTCGTAAAGACACTTCTACTAGCCCGATTAGAAGTAGTGGCGCAAAGAGCCCGATCGTAATCCGCAGAGCCCAAACCTGCCAGCCGGAAGCTGCACGCTCTGTTTGTCTGGAAGCAAGCGCTGTGATCTGTTCTGCCATAACCTCGAGTTGTTACGTTCCCAGACTACGATCAGGGCTGGATCGGATCTGATTCCTTGGGCCTAACCTTGTCGTCAGACCCGTTGGTTTCCAGCCCTGGCCGTCCTCGTGCGTAAACAAAGCACACAAGCTGCGCCGAGGAATGCCGAAATATATAACCAGCATTTATCGATTCCACAGCAATCGGTCTTGCGGACATCGACAGGGGTTTACCCCTTTTGTCCCTCGCCCGCAGTCTTCGCGCTTTGTTTCGCCTGCGTGAGCATGCGCTCGACCAGATCTTTCTGCGGGAAATCCGGATGGTATTGCAACAATTTTTCCCATGCCGCTACCGCGCCCTCGACATCATTCTTGCCTCGCCACTTGATGATGCCGATATTCATCAGCGTGCCCGCGTGTTTGGGATCGTAAGCCAGCGACTGGTTGAGTTGCGCGAGTGCTCCATCGACGTCCCCGGTGTAGTACATGCAGGACGCATAGTCAGCTCGCACTCCAAGGTTCTTTGGATCGTATTGCAAGGATTTTTCGAAGTAGCCGGCGGCTTCTTTGAATTGGTGAGCGCTCTTGTAAGTCAGGCCGACCTGGTTCCACAACTGTGGGTTCTTCGGGTCGGACTTCAATTTCGCCAACAGGGGCGCGGCCTTCTTGTCCGCCATGTGCTGCAGCTCGTCCAAGGTGGGCATTTCTTTCGGCTTCTGCTGAGCCGTTTGTACTTGGCTTTCGGCTTCCATTGCATGAGGCGAACGGACATTCGTTGTTTGCGCTACGGCCGAAAGCTCTTGCGCTGGAGCGGAAGCCGAGCCCCGCAGTAAGTAGCCCGCCAGGAATCCCATTGCCAAGCACACGGCGCACATCACCACCAACGCTCTGGGCTGCCAAGTCAGCTTGGAATCGTCGCGCCGGTTCGGGTCATCGGCCATTCTCTGAACTCCTATTTGAGCGTTCCCAGATATCTAGGCAAACTTACAATGCCCCTTCGGTCAGAGTGCATTGGAACTGCCAAAACCAAGACTTGGGCAGCCTCGCCGATTGCCTCTGATTTGAGCGATTTATGCGGGACTGCGAAATATTCTCAGTTGTAAAGGCGCTCCGAATCGGGTCTTTCCCCCCAGCGGGGCGCGTTTTGCCCCGGCGTCCCGCGTATCACTTTCCCTTGTGATGCCCCATGCTCTGTGCGCTCGTGATGGATCCGTTGGCATTATGGGCAACCTGGTGGCAGGTCAAAGTGCAGGTGTTGCTACCGCGGTTATAAGAAATCGGAGCGCCGTTATTTTGTCCCACCACGTTGATGTCGAAATTCACCAGGCGCTCGCCCGAGACCCCAGGAGCCACCGAGCCCATGCCGTGCGCGGTATGGCACGTCGAACAGGAGAATCCATCCTGCGATACGTGGTTGCCGTGATGGGTGAAGCTCGTGTTACTCACAACATTGGTCAGATTATGGCACTTGGCGCACATGCCGTAAGGTCCGTTGAGACTGAGGTCGGGATTGGGGAACAGGTTCGTGACCTGGCCTCCTGGGGCCGCGGCCTGGCTGAACTGATAATTGTGCTCGAGGATGTGCGAGTAGACCGAGCCGTGCGGGCCATTCGGTCCAATTCCACCAAACTCGCGATTGTCGTCGCTGTTGTGGCAATCGCTGCACAAAATTCGGACTCCCATCAGGCGTCCTGGCGCGCCATTCTGATTCAACATGTTCGTGAGCAAACTGGGCTGCGACAGCGGACTTAGACTGTCGTGGGTCACTGGGTGGCTCGAGGTTGCACTCGCGCTAAACTCGGGAATTACGTTCAGGGGATCGGGCGCTGAAACCAATCTCGTAGGCGCGTAGCCGTAGAGCAGCAATCTCTGTTTACCTACGCTCGTGCCATGGCATCGCAGGCAATTCTCATACTGGTTGATAGCTGGAAGAATGACGGTCACTCCGTCGCTGGCGCTGATCCCGGTTACATTGGCTTGCGAGGGACGAATCGCAGGAGGCGTGCCAAACGTGACCACCTGGTTGGCGCCGTGCGCACTATGACAGTCGACGCAAGTGGCGTGGCGATTGTTGTTGAGCACGGGTATTTCAGCGGCGTCGTGAAAATTATTTCCTGCAGGCAGTGGATGGCTTATCTTTGCAATCTCAGCCATCACATTCGGAGCCGCAGGCGACAGCAGGGTTCCGCCGCTGTGACAGGTTACGCAATCCTGAGTCACCGTATCCATGCCGGGCGCTGACGGGTTCGCCGGACGAAGCAGCCGTGCGGGCGACGTTGAATCGTGTTCCATGTGGCACGACGTACAAGCATTGATGCCAACTGTGCTGTAGGAGCCGACATGGGCATTGGCCGCGGGCTGATTGGTTGCAATTTGATGAATGCTGTTGGTCCAGCCGGCGAGCGGATTCGGCTGCCCTTGGATCACCCGGTTGGGATCGTGGCAGGCGAGGCACATCTGTCCGTTGGAACTGTCGCGCACCAGGAAATCCTGAGCCACCTTATCCGTACTCTGCACGTGCGGGTCGTGACAACTCGTGCATTCGATGTTTCCTTTGATCAGTTTCACAGCCCCGGTCGGATCCCCAGTCTTCCCCTGCGAAACTAACGAGGCCACCAGGTTCGATGCGTCCTTCATCGGCAGGACCAGACTGAAAGGGTGGGCCCCAGTAAGGTTCGTCCCGAAAGAATCAATGCCGTTCATCGACCCAGTCACGGGCAGCGGGCCATACGCTGCCGACTGTCCGACGGCTACGGTGCCGTCGTGGCAGCTAAGACATAGACTGCTGGTCAATCCCAGAGTCGGCTGAGTGTTGCCTTGTTCAACGTAGGTTGTGCTGGTGTAAGGAGTGTAGGTCGCTTTCGAATACGTCTGGTTCCACAAGGGAGAGATCCCCCCAAGACCACTATGCGGAGCATGACAGAAGGTGCACCCCAGGCTTCCCTGCGAATAGACCGAGGCTCCGCTGGGCAGTGATAGATTGTGCATACCCAGCACATCTGCGGGCACCTGCGCGGTTGCCATGCTTTGAGCCAGGAGGAGTACACAAGCGGAGGCTAAGATCCACCTCATGGCTTGGCCCCTTCAGAGGTTTTCGCCGCGGCATAGTAATGAAACACCTCGATGCGGTGGTTGAAGGAATCGACCACATAGACACGATCTTGGTTGTCAATTTGCAGCCCGGTCGGCAACTGAAACTCTCCGAGTCCGCTTCCACGCTGCCCAAAGTAGTACAAGAGCCGGCCTTCGCGATCAAACGCCTGCACCATACCCCACAGGCCATCGACGACGTAAAGGTGTCCTTCCGAATCAAAGCTGATCCCCTTAGGACGGAAAATCGATCCTGCGCTGTCTCCGATCTTCCCGATGGCGTAGTGGAAGCTGCCGGACCGGTCGAGCACTTGAACGCGAAAGTTCATGGCATCGACCACGAACAATTCCGGACCGTTCAGCCGCAACTCGGTCGGGAAGTTGAATTCGCCTTCGCCAGTACCAGCCTTTCCGATCATCGCGAGCACGCTGCCCTGCATATCCATTACAAAAATCTTGTTGCGTAAGGTATCGCTGACAAAAATGCGCTGCGCCGTAGAATCGACCGCGATTCCGGTGGGACGTTTGAAGTATCCTTCCCCGCCTTTCAGGCTGCCGATCACGCGTCGGAATTTCAACTTGGCGTCAAAGACGAAGATCTTGCCGGCCTGCGAGTCGGTCACATAAATGTTGTCCTCCGCATCCACCGCAACACATTGCGGCGAGAGCATCGGATCTTTGCCGTTGTCCTTGCGGGAAAGAAACTTGTATTTCTTTTCGGTGAAGTCGAAGACGTGAATCCCGTCGGCTCCGGTGTCGGTTACGATGACGCGTCCGCGCGAATCGGTTGTGATGCTGTAGGGATTGACCAAGAAGTGGAAGTCCGGTTCGCCCGCAATTACATCGACTACGCGAGTCCAGAAGCTGCGACTCGGCTTCACTTCGCGCTCCAGACTGAAGCTGCGCTCGAACGTAAGTTTCCGGCCGCCGTCGAGCAACAACTCTGGCGGAGCGGGCTGCAGCGGCGTTGCCTTGCGCTGTTTGCCAGCCCCAGCGGACACGCTCAACAGCGCCAGGAAAGCAGCGACGATCAAGCATGTTCGCAATAGCCTGGTGCACGGTCCGCTCAGAAGAAATTGAACCATCTGGATACTCCAGCGAAATACGAATTCGAGGTTCCCGGCGGCAGGCCGGTCGCACTGATGCCCTGGCTGAATCTGGTATACCCGGCGAGCAGGCCAATCCTCCTGAGATGGTACTGCAGTTGAGCGTTGAATATCTCTTCATTATTGTGCGAATTCGTCGAGTTGCTGAGCGTATTGCTGAGAGAGCGGCTGAAGGTTGCCGAAAGCGTAAGCTTGCGCAGCGGCGTCGCGGAAAGGCCGCCACCATAACTGTCGCCGCTGAAGAGGATGAGGTTGCTCTCCGGCACTCCCGGGGTCGGCGCAATGGGCACCAGCCCGGCGTTGGTGAGAAGCGAGTTTCCGCTGGCCCGCGTGTAATTCCCGGTCAAGGTGAATCGTCGCGAACTGATCGAAGTCGAATAACTCTTGCTGTCACTGTTGCTGCCTGCTTGCTGGGTTAAGCCGCTGTGGCTTCCGCTGAAGCTCGCTAGCCATGACCAGCCATGCCCGAGACGGCGATGCAGTCGGCCACTGTAGTTGTAATAAGAGGTTGTGTAGGTGACCAGGAGCGACTGCACATTCTGAGCATAACTAAACGTGCCCGAAGTCTCCCAACCCTTGATCCGGTGAAAGTAGTTCGCATTGCCGATGAAGCCCACCGAATTGCTGCCCTGCCCGTTCGACTCCTCGATCACACCCGCGGAAAAGGTAAACATGTCGAGGATCCTGCGGTTGTAGTTTAATGTGCCCGTGATATAGGTTCCGGTGAAGCTCTGGCCAAAATAGTGTTGATCGTAATAAGTGGCCTGAGCTTGCGCTCCCATAAAATTGCTGATCTGATAGCCGGCGCCTCCGCCCAGCGTGAGAGAGTTCGATCCGGTTCCGAGATTGAACGGCGTCTGCAGAGTTCCGCTGTTGATAAGATTTTGGTTCAGATACCCCGATAGATTGTCAGTATAGCTTTCGTTCGCAAACAGGCTCAGCTTTCGCGTCGGATGGAAGGTGACGCCGGAAGTCTCGGTGCTGGTGGTGTAGTTGGACGTGGTGTCGTTCTGCCCCAGGAAATCGGTCGATGCCTCCGAGCGGCTGTAATTGGCGTAAAAAGAGCCGTTGATCGGCAGGTTGCGGTTCGCGCCAAAACCGAAATCGTGGCCGATGGTATTCGATACTGTCTCCTGTTCGCCAGCCAGGAATTCGGGATAGGTGGCGTGGAGGCTGTTGTGATCGTAGAAACCGTTCAGGTGAAAACCCTCGATCGCGTATGTGGACCGCAGGTTGAACAACTTCGTATCGGACCCGGTCTCCTGACTGGTACCGAAGACCGTACCCGATCCGCTGCCCTGCGAGTAGCCGACCGACAGAGTGGGCAGGCCTGGAAGGAGGGCGCTCCATCCAATGCCAAAACCATCACCGTGGCCGTGCGTGGTGAAATTGGGCTCACCCGCGAGTCCGAAGGTCCCTGTGCTGTTGTAGTCATCCCGGTAGCTGACGGTGCCCGGGAAATGGCTGCCCGTAAACAGATCTGCTGTCGCCGTGACCCCGCTGGCGCCGGTCAGCGACTGGAAGGCGGAGTTGGCCTGCGACCGATTGTAGTAAGGGCTCACGCTGAAGGAAAGGAAGCTGGGATTGTAGTAAGAGCCAGACACGGTGCCGTCGATTCCGAAGTTCAGCCCGTGACTCGATTCGATCTGGGTGGAGTCTCCGTAAACTCCCTGGTACCCCGCAGTGAGCAAGCCGCTCCCCTTCATCTGAAGATTGTCTCCAACCTGCATCTGGGCCGAAACCAGCGGCGTTATCGCTAGCAGAAGCCCAGCGATACCTGCTGCAAATCTCGTCATTGTGCCAGCGTTTTCCACGCTCAGAAACCCCTCGTTGCTTCGGCCAGCGATACCTTACGGAAGGCACAACCGTTGCCACTCTGGTCCAGTCAGCAGAAATCATTAAGAGTTGATAATGAAGGGGTTACTTAAGTAGGTATCGGTTCCCAAACAGGGCATCGGGAAAGGGCTGCGCGATATCCCACGCCCAACGTGCTGAATTCCGCAACCATGCAGACCAACCACAATTCACGTAGGCCGGGACGCCCTCGTCCGAACAGCGAACGAACAGTTCGCACTCGCCAGAAATTCAAGGGTTGCACAGACGGCAGGCATCCCCACGCGTCCGGCTGCAACTCCGCAGGTAGGGGAGAGCTAAGTCACGGCGGGCCCGGACGAGACGTCCGGGCCTACGTGGTATAGATGGGACTTGACTTAAACGATTTCGATCTTCGCTTTCACGCGCAGGCTCTTCGCTAAATTCGAGCGCAGGCGCTCGTACTTGCTCTTCTGCACTTCCGTTCGCAGCTCGGTCTTGACTTCAGCGAAACTTTGCTTCCTCGGCGGATTGTGCGCATTCAGCCGGAAAATTGTGAATGCGTTTTCAATCTGGATGAGCCCGCTCACCTGTCCGGCCTGCATGGCCAGCGCCGCTGTCACGATTTGCGGCGGCAATTTATCGCGGCCCACGGCCTTGTGGTCGCCCATGTTGACCCGGAAGTCGTCATCGGAGATTTTCTCCGCCAGCAGACCGAATTCCTGGTAACTCTTCGTCGCCTGGGCCTGGCGCAGAGCGTCTTCCGCGCGCTTACGGTTTTCCTTCGCGACGTCCACGCCGGCTTTGGCATCTCGCGGCGGTAGGATGGAAATGCTTTGGAAGTTAAACGACTCCGCTTGCTGGAAGCGCGCCGGGTTCTTGTCGTAATACGCTTTCACTTCGGCCAGCGACACCGCGGATTTGCTGTCTACTTCGGTCTTCAATACTTCTTCGATCATCAGCGAACGTTGGATCTGCTTGCGCAGAACCTGCCGCGAGCCATGCATCTCGGTCTGCAGGTATTGCTGGTACTGGTCGGGAGAATTAAACTGCTTGCGAAAATCGGCCTCGGCCTCGTTCAAGCGCGCCGCGGAAATCGTGATCTTTCGCCGCCCAGCTTCCTGATACACCAGTTCCTCGAAGATGATCATCTCCAACGCACCCTGGCGGATGGCTGCTTCCTGCGTTTTAGGAAATCCGTTGTGCTGCTTGGCGTACGGAAAGATGGCAAACATCTCACGCACTAAGTCGCGATCCGTCAGCACCGCTCCGTTCACCCGCGCCACCGGCTTGTCACTGACTTGCAGCGGCGATGCCGTCGAAGCGGTTGCCGGCGCCAACACGGGGGTGGTTGCGTGGGAGGCGACTTGGGCCACAGTGGCGACAGTCGTCATTAGCAAGATGCAGATTGAAAGTTTGTTTCTCATAATTCCTCACCCACTATCTCAGAAAAAAAGGGGAGAGATTGATTCTCTCCCCTCGGTTCAAGCTATCTCTACTGGAACTGCGTCGTAATGTTATTGGTGTTGTTAGCTTCGTTCGCCTCGCCAAAGTGGCACTGACGGCAGAACTGAGTCGTCGAAGGCGCACTTGTCTTGGCATAGGTCTGAAGGTTCGGGTTGTAGGGACCTCGCACGAAGAAGTACGTGGCATAGGACTTGCCGCCACCGTCATTCTGGATTTGATTCTTCGCGCTGTCGGTGTAAACCGTCATCACGTGCTGGTTGTGGCAGGTGGTGCAAGCCACATAGGGCGCGCCTGCGGCGTTGACGCCGTAGTTGACGCCCCAAGCTCCCGGCCCTAGCGCCGGCCAGCCGTAGTTGCCCACGAACTGGGCATATTGGCTTCCAGGGGTCACGGTGAATATGCCGTTGGCATAGACAAGGCCGGGCATCCTGGTGCTGATGTTGGCATTGACGCCCACCGGGTGATCGTTAGTGTAATTGCCGGCCGTGGTGCCATCATTGCCAAGCAGGGTTGGAATATTCTGGCTGCCATATGTGGTATTGGTCAACAATCCGATCGCTTGTTCGTATGACGCGCCGGTCATCATGTTCGAAGCAGTCAGGTTGCCGTCGTGGCAACTCAGACAGAGCAGAATGCCGCCGACTTCGGTGCTGCCGCTGGTGATGCTGCCGGGCAGTTTTTCGACGTAACTTCCGCCGTCGCCGAATGCGATGGTCTGGTTATACAGTGGGCTGGCATCCTGGCCCCACAATGCATAGCTGCCGGCGTCGGCTGCGCCGCCGTGACCGGAACCGAACGAGCCGCTATGAGGAGCATGGCAGCCAGCGCAGCCGCGGCCTTGATTGTTATGCGCGCCGAGTACGTCAACCGGTGACGACCAGTTCTGGGCCATCATCAGTCCCGTGACGGCAAGGACGAAAACAACTAGTAACATTACTTTTTTCATATGAATAAAACCTCCTGTTTTAGTTGCATCTCTTTACAACTCTCGGAGGCTTAGGCCCTGGGCTGCCACTTATCACAGCCGCCCCCTGCCAGTGTTAATGCAACTGCCACACCGAAAAGTGAACGCAATCTAGGCGCAAGTAAGTCGCCGCTAAGTCAATTATTTATAACATGTTAGCGAACTTCGGTAATGTAGTGCTCCCATTCTGGGAGAACCCCAACTGGGGGAAAAGAACCAAACTCTCGTAATGTATTGGTGAAATTCCGCAGTGGAGCCGAGGTCAATATCCCCACCCTTAAGAATTGTTGAGAAACGCAACAGAAGAGATTGTGTTGGAAATTAGGATAGTTTTGCCGCTGCGCTGCAGAGAACGACGACTCTTCTATTTGACCTGCGGAGCCGTCGCCTGGACCGCGGGAGCCACTACAGGAACGGATGCGCTAGCCTTTTTCTCGCGCGACGCCTCTTTCTCCTTGCGCATCTGCTCAGCCTCAACGTCGGTCACGTAACGGAATTGTTGCACCCGCCCGGGGAAAATTTCCGAGGTGAACACGCGGTTCTGCTTGTCAATGGTGATTCCGACAATGCCTTGAAACATTCCGGGCAGAAGTCCGTGGCCACCGAAACTGATTAGCAACTGCGCATCTTTATTGAACACCTGTACGCGGTCCTGCATTCCGTCGACCACCCAGATGTGGTCATCGCTGTCGATGGCAATACCCTTGGGGCGTGCGAAGTATCCCGGTCCATCGCCGGCTTTGCCGAAAGTGCTGACGAATTTGCCATCGCCGTCGAAGATCTCGATACGATTGTTTAGACTGTCTGCGACATAAAGATTGCCGTCGTGGTCAACCGCCATCCCCGCCGGACGAGCGAAGTCACCGGGGGTGGTAAGCGCGTGTTTCTGTCCGCCGGTGCCGATCCTGCGCTTCAGCTTTAGACTGTCGGCATCGTAAACGAGGACCTGGTCCTGATTGACATCGGCGACATAAAGCAACCGATTCTCGGTATCGATCGCCAGCCCACCGGGTTCGACGAGACCATCCGTGATCACGTCTTCTGTCTTGTGCTGGGCGTTGAATACCAGCACGTGACTCAGCGCGGGGTCGGAGACAAACAAACGGTCATTGTCGTCCATGGCTAAACCAATGATACGAACGAAGTGGCCGTGAGTTTTGTTCTTGATGAGTTCCAGATCCCGAGTTTCGGTGTTGAAGATGAAGATGGCGCCCACCTTCTGGTCGGCCACATAGAGATTGCCTTTGGAATCCACCGCTAAGCCGTAGGGCTCTCCGAGTTGCCAGAGAAATTTTGTATTGTCAACGGCGGGCTGAGTGCCGGCCAACCGGTCCATCCATTTCGCCTTCTTAGTGGTAGTTCCCGCCTCGACCTGCGAGATTTTCTCGGCGGCATACCACGTCTGGTACCGAATGCGGGCGATGGCCGGCGGATTGGGCCAGACGATATTGGAATAGTCGACCGGGGGATGCGTCTTGGGCGGTTCGGCGTCCTTCTTCTTCTTTCCCAACATCGAGACTGGCGATCCCAGCCCTAAGCTTAAGAGAACCAGCAACGCCAGAAACCTTTGGCCACTGCGAGTCAGATTTGGTCGAATTGTAATCATGGTGTCACTCTCCGCTGCGAGCTATCGCTTGTTCAAGTCCTTGTGGCATGTTTGGCAGAATGCCATGTTGTTGGCCTGGTCCTTTGCCAGCAGGTCGGGCTGAGCCGACGCATGTGGCTGATGGCAGGTCAGACAATTGATCGGAGTCTTCACTTTGCCCGGATTCGCCGGATCCATGAGGTCAGAAACCGGGTGCCCATCCACAGGGTGCCCCATGCCATACTTCAACGGCAACACCACAACTTTTTTCGTGGCGAAATAGTCTTCGGGAAGCTTCACGCTTCCATTGAAGATCGTGACCACGTGCTCGGCTTCCAGCTTTTTCGGTGACCGATCTGGCCCATGGCATTCCAGGCAGAGCGCGTTCGTGGTCGCAGTGCGAAGCAAATGGTCGTTGTCTCCGCCGTGCGGCTGGTGACAGGTGGCACAACCCTGCCCGAAAGCCGGCTGATGGTGATACGGCTTCTTGGCTTGGTCCGCGATGTCGCTGTGGCAGCCCAAGCAGATCTCGACAGCGTTAGTTTTGGGCAGCCCCGGCTGCCTGCTGGCGTGGGGGCTATGGCAGTCGGTGCAATCGCCCGCCGCCCCCGGATGCTGCACCTTGGCAGTCTCGATTAGCTTGGCCTTATCGTCGTGGCAAGTCACGCACAGAGCCTTGGCGTCGGCCTGCGTGAGTACGACTTTTCCATCCTTCGCCGGCGCGTGGCAGACATCGCACTGCTTGTCGGCGAATGGAGGATGGGTGAATTTTGCCATCAGCTTGGGAGCGGCTGACTGGTGCGGATCATGACAGCTCACACAATTCGCTTTTTCAAACGGCTGGTTCTGATGTGCCTTCTGCAGGTCCGCGCCCTTTACGTCGTGGCAACCGATACAAAGTTCAGGCGGCGCCTTGGTGAGATGGAAGTCGAACTCAATCTTGCCGATTTCTCCGGTTTTGTGGGTGACGTGGCAAGTTTCGCAGCCCATGTCGAGGGCAGCATGGCGGCTGCCTTTCTCCGGTACGTTCAGGCCAGTCTTGTGACAGCTCAGGCAGAGATTCTCTTTCTCGTCCCCTGATTCGGCCTTCAACAACTGAAACTTATTATCCGATGAGTGCGGATCGTGACACTTCACGCAATCCCGGACCGCCGGAGGATGAACCGTCCCCTTGATCTCGGCCGCGTTCTTGTCGGCGTGGCAGGTAAGACAGAGTGCCTGCGAAGTAGTCGTGATCAGCTTTACCCGAGTGACGTCTTTATTAGTGCGGATTTCATGGCAACTCGTGCAGCCCATGGCGATCGCGGAATGGACCGACTTGCCTTTGGTTTTGTCCTCATGGCAGGCAAGGCAGGTGGACGTGTCTGCCTTTGGGTCAAGCGGGACTGGATGTTTCGCCGCGGAGACGCGGCCCGCAAGCATTAGTATCGCGATGATGCATCCCAGCGCCTTTAACTTGTAATTTGCCGTTGGGTTAGATTTGGAATTCAGGGTCACTCCCACCGCCGCCTCCTGAAGTTGCTGTGCACGCCTCTCGCCTTAGTGCTTCGTCCGCGAGCTTTCTCCGTAGCGGTTATAAAAGATTGCAACAAAATCAGTTGTGAATTGAACTTCACTCTATAGGAAATCGAAATTGTTGCAAGCTTCATCACAATGGGGCTTCTCCCACACTGGAATGGTCAAAATGACGCAAGTAACCAAGCGTTGGTTCTGGTGAGAGTTCGCGCGCGAAGAGACTGTCGGCGAAGATGTTTTTGGCATTTTCCCCTGCTGTGACTTTCGGCCCATCCCCGTGTGATTTCTGTCACATGGAAACATTCGCATGCGAATCGCAAAGAGCCTGGTCGCCATTTTTCGGCGGGAATAAAAGCGCTGAAGTCCTCCTCGCCGGAACCGCCATCCTGCGCAAATTCCAGCAGAAGTCCAATCCGCTGTGTGATATGGCTCAAGCCGCGCGCTTGCAGGCTTCGATCCCGAGTGGCTTATTACAGGAATTTCAGCAACTTCGCTCAATTTCCGGCAATGGTGCGAAACGTGCTTTCTCGAGAACGGGGAAGGGGAAACACATGGCCGCAACCGTCCACTCAGCAGTTGGGAAAACAGTGCGGAAAATTTGGCAAACCCTCGGCGCGATCAAGACCGGCGTCGTTCTGCTCATTCTCGTAGTCATCATTTCGGCGGCAGGGACGATAATTCTGCAGCGGCCCGCCACTGAAGCTGACGAAATGCAACGCGCCTATTCGCCTCAAGTGCTACGCATGCTCGACGGCGCGGGACTAACCGACGTTTTTCATGCGTGGTGGTTCGTGTTGCTCCTCAGCCTAGTGAGCGTCAGCATCATCGCTGCTTCGGTCCAGCGCTTCCCTAACGCATGGAGATTTTTCTCGCGTCCTTATAAGAGTACTGACGAGACTTTTCGCAACGCTCTCCCCAATCACGCATTAATTCCGATCAAGGATGAAGAAGCGGCACTGAGCGTCGCAGAGCGCGTATTTCAAAAGGCAGGCTTCAGGCCGGAGCACATAGTCCGCGAGAACAGCTTTTCTCTATTCGGAGAGCGCAACCGCTTTTCCGAATTGGCAGTTTATATCGTGCATGCAAGTTTGCTGCTCATTTTTCTCGGAGGCATCGTCGACGCGTTGTACGGATGGCGGGCCTTCGTCACTTTGAATCGCGGGCAACAGTCCAGTCAGGTACAAACGCAGAATGGCCGCAAAATCGATCTTGGCTTTGCAGTCCGCTGCGACGGCGCTGGTCAAGAGAACTACAGCGATGGCACTCCCAAGCGATGGTGGTCCGACTTGGTCGTTCTGGACAATGGCCAGGCAATCGTGCGCAAGCAGATCGTCGTTAACGATCCATTGGTTTACCGCGGCATACGTTTTTATCAAGCGAGCTACGGCAATACCGGAAAGATCGACAAACTTGTGCTTACTGCCAGCCCACGCGATGGTGGAGCTGCCAAAGATATTACCGTTGCTTTAGGCGAGACGGTACCGCTGGATCCTGATACCACCGTCCGCCTCGCCGAATTCATTCCCGATTATGTGGTGCGCGATGGTCAGATTTACACCCGCTCCAGTGAACTGGAAAATCCCGCCGCCCACTTGGTGGTCGAGTCCAGGAAATCAGGTCAAACCATAAATTTCTGGCTGCCCGCCATCCCCGGTTTCGAGCAGAACGCGTCCTCATCATACAGCTTCGAGGGCAAGGACCTCCAGATGGCCTACTTCACCGGCCTGGAGGTTTCACACGAGCCCGGACAGTGGTCCGTGTGGGCAGGCGTACTCGTCATGGGCCTTGGATTGACAGTGGTTTTCTACTTCGTCCACATACGAGTGTGGGCCGCTCCGGTGCGCAACGCCCGGGGACAATTGATGCTGTGGATTGGTGGAACCGCCAACAAGAACAAGGATGCGTTTGAGCAACGTTTCCACGAGTTGGTTGAGAAGATCGAAGCGGAGCTCAAAGTTTCATCGAAGACAGGCGCTGAGACGCCTGTTGCTTCACTCACCGGAAGATAAATCCGGCAATGGAGGATGCGTCTATGGCACGAGTCGCAAGAGCCGAGCAGCAACCAGCGGCGACAGGTACAACACTGGTCGTCATGGTGGGATTGGGAGTCACCTTTCTGCTGTTCATGGCATTCCTTAACGTGGTCAAGAGCGGGAATCTGCTCAACGACTCCAACCTGCTCTACGCAGCGCTCATTTTCTATTCGGGCGCGGGCACACTTTACCTTGGCTTCGGCGTGACCGGGATTCCTTCTTATGTCCGTTTCGCATCACTCGCGACCTGGGCAGGCCTGATCGCCAACACCGGCGCCGTCGCGCATCGCTGGTATGAAGCCGGACATCCGCCATTCGCGAGCATCTACGAAATGCTGCTCAGCTTCGTATGGACGCTCGCCGTATTGACCTTGATCGCGGAGAAAAAATTCAAAGTGAAAGTCATCGGCACCGTGACCATGCCTGTCGCGATCGTAGGCGTGGTGCTGATGCAGTTGCTGCGCACTGAAGTACATCCGCTTGTACCCGCGCTGCAATCGACCTGGCTGCACGTCCACGTGACGCTGGCCATGCTGGCGTACGCAGCCTGCGCGCTCAGCTTCGCGCTGGCGATGATGTTCCTCATCCAGGACAAGATGAAGACAGAAACCTTCCTCGCCGCGACCAGCATGTTCGGCATCGGCACTTATCTTGGCGTGCTGACTCGCTTCGAGAAATGGGGCGGTCTCAGCGTAGTGGCCTGGGATCCCGAAAGAAAGTCGGAAGTGTTTCTGGCCAAGAGCGTGCGCCTGTTTGTTGTGATTCCCGATCTCGGCTGGCTGATGCTGATGGTACTGGCGGCCGTCGCTGCTCCCCTCGCTCTGTATCTCGTCTGGCGAAAGACTGGTCAAGAAAACCTCATCGACATCGCGAACCGTGCGGTTTTTGTCAGCATCCTGCTGCAAGTGTTGGCGCTCGTATTTTTTCTCCTGCGAGCGCGGGATGGCCGTTACGGTTCACTCGATGCTGACGGCCTTTTCTCAACCAGCTTGGCCGCCAGCCCATTCATTCTCTCAGGCTTGGTCGGCGGCATCTTCGTTTCACTGCTTTACCTATTGCTATTGTGGCGGCGCGAAGATCTCGAGCGCATGTTGCCCAGCGCCGAGGAACTCGACCGCATCACTTACAAGACCATCGCTATTGCTTTTCCGTTACTCACCCTGATGATCGCCGCCGGCGCCTACTGGGCCAATCGCACCTGGGGCTCGTATTGGAGCTGGGATCCAAAAGAAACCTGGGCCGCGATTACCTGGCTGGTATACGCCGGCTATTTACACATGCGCGTAACCCGCGGATGGCGTGGACGCCGCGCCGCCTACTTCGCCATCCTGGGATTCGCTGTTGTGATGTTCACTTTCTTCGGTGTGACTTACTTGCTGCCAGGACTACATGCTTATGCTTAGCCGCACCTATTCCGTGCCGAGTGCAACTGAGCCACTGGAAATGACATCCGAGGCGACTGCGGCGGTCCGCCCTCCTCCAGTTCCACTGAGTGGCCACAAGCCCACATTGTCCGCAGGCCGCTCGCAGGTGGAGGATTTCGGATTGAGTTCTGTACGGGTCAATTGGCAACTGAAAGCAATCCTGCCGGTAGGGCTCGTCCTGTTGGCGGGGCTGCTGCTCTTCATTCTGGCGACCGTATCGTTACGTGACCCGGAGCGCCATGCTGTGCTGATCGTGGCCGGGGCCGGAGCGGTCGTGATCTGCGCTGTCCTGATCGCAGTGCTGGCTTACGTGATTCAACGGCCCATGGTCGAATTGCAGGAGAAAATCGCGCAGGTGAGTGAAGGCAACCTCAACGTCTCAGTGAGCTTCTCCGGGCGCAACGATGAAATCGGAGATCTCGGCCGCAACTTCAATCACATGATGCAACAATTGCGGGAGAGCCGGCAGGAGATAGAACGCCTGCATCGCACCCAGATGTCCCGCGCCGAACACCTGGCAACGCTCGGGGAGCTGGCTACAGGCCTTGCCCATGAGATTCGCAATCCGCTCGCCGGAATCGCGGGCGTCATCGAAATCGTCGGCCGCGATCTGCCCGCAACGAGTCCGGCGCGCGCCGTCGTGAAAGATGTTCGCCTGGAAATCACGCGCATCAGTCGGACCCTGACCGATCTGCTGGAAACCGCACGGCCTCGCCGCCCGGATATTCGCCGGAGCAATCTGAACACCACCGTCGAACACGCCGTGATGCTGGCTCGTCAGCAGGTACTCTCAAGACCAATCAAGATCGAACTGGAGAAAGCGCCCGACCTGCCTGAGGTCGAGCACGACAGCGATCAGATTCATCAGGTACTTCTGAATCTTCTTCTGAACGCGGTGCAGGCCGTGGAGGGCGCAGGCACAGTGCGCGTCGAAATCGGCACGCGAGATAGTTACGCCAGCGTCGCGGTCAGCGACACCGGACGCGGCATCTCTCCCCAGAACCTCCCAAACATTTTCCGGCCTTTCTACACTACCAAAGGCGATGGCACCGGCCTCGGCCTCTCGCTCGCCCACCGTATCGTGGAAGACCATCATGGCCGCATTGAAGTCAGCAGCGTGGTGGGGAAGGGGAGCAAGTTCGAAGTATTGCTGCCTTTTCAAGTGCCGGTCGCGCACGTCCCGGCCTAACATTCGTTTCGATCAGCGCCTCCATTGAGGATAAAATCCTGTACAGACCTGCTTGTGAGCCGTGCTACGCTTCATGAGATTATTTGATTCTGGTAGCCGTGAAATTTACCCGGAGAGAACGATCTATGAAGGCAGTCAAGAAGATCCCTCCGACAGCCCCGGCTGACGCCGAAAAGCAACTCAAAAGCTTCATCGATAAATTCGAGCCCAAGAACCAAGCCTTGATTCGAGCGGTGCGCAAGGCATTACGGAAGCGGCTGCCGACCGCGCACGAGATGGCATACGACAACTATAACTTCTTCGTGATCGGTTATGGTCCAACCGAACGCCCATCGGATTGCATTCTTTCGATCGCTGCCGCAGCCAGTGGAGTAGGACTGTGCTTCATCCGCGGGGCTAGCCTGCCTGATCCACACAAGATGCTGCTAGGCTCAGGTAAACAAACTCGGTTCCTTCGTATGGAATCGGCGGAGGTTCTCGCCCGCCCCGAAGTGGAGGCGCTGATCGCGGCTGCTGTGGCTAAGTCCAAGGCGCCGCTTCAGCTCAGGGGCAAAAGAAAACTTATTATCCGATCAGTTTCCGCAAAGCAGAAGCCTCGCCGCAAACCAACGAAGCAATAGGCCTTCGCCCTTCGCAGGAGTAGGGCGAGACTTACCGTCGCCTATCCGGCGTTACTGCGGCTAACCCCGAAAGCGCTACACCTCCATTTCGTAGTAAATTAAACACCAATGCCTGCTGAGAAAATTATGATTGTGGACGACGAGCGCCTGGTGCGCTGGTCGTTGCGGCAGAAGTGCGAGGAGTGGGGCTACCACGTAATCGAAGCCGATGCCGGCGAACCCGCGCTCAAACTCGCCCAGCACGAAACCCCCGACCTGGTCCTGCTCGACGTACGCATGCCCGACCTAACCGGTATCGAAGTCCTCGATCAACTAAAGAAAAGCGGCGACGCCCGCGCCGTAATCATGATCACCGCCGATCCCCAGCTTGACGATGTCAAAGCCGCCCTCAAACTCGGCGCCTACGACTTCGTAGGTAAGCCCGTAGATTTTGACGAGCTTCACATCACCATCAAGAACGCGCTCGAAGCCACCAGCCTCCGCACCGAAGTTCAGACCCTGCGAAGCGAAATTCGCCGCGGAGCCGGTTACGACAGCGTAGTCAGCGTCTCCCCCAAGATGACCGAGCTGATGAATTTCGTCCGCAAGGTCGCCTCTAGCGAAGCCACCACTATCCTGATTCAAGGAGAGAGTGGCACCGGCAAAGACCTGATCGCCAAAGCCATCCACTACGAAAGCTCGCGCCAGCAAAAGCCCTTCGTAGCCATCAACTGCTCCGCCATCCCCGAGACGCTGATGGAAGCCGAACTCTTCGGCCACGAAAAAGGCGCATTTACCGATGCCAAGCAAATGAAGAAAGGCCTCTTCGAGGCCGCCGACGGCGGCACGCTCTTTCTCGATGAAATAGGCGAGCTCTCTCCTTTGCTGCAAGCCAAGCTACTGCGCGTGCTCGAAGACCAGGTAGTCCGCCGCGTCGGTGGCATTCGCGATATGCAGGTGGATGTCCGCGTCATCGCTGCATCCAACCGCGATCTGGAAAAGGCGGTGCGCGACGGACAGTTTCGTCAGGACCTCTATTACCGCCTGGCAATTATCGCAATCTTCATCCCGCCGCTGCGTGACCGCAAAGAGGACATCATGCCCTTGGTCGACTTCTTCATCGACCGCTACAACCGCCGATTCAAAAAATCGATTCGCGGTGTTACTGATGAAACCCGCCGTCTGATTTTCAGTCACAACTGGCCAGGCAATGTTCGCGAATTGAAAAACACCATCGAGCGTGGCATGATTCTAGAAGACGAACCCTTTCTGCGCCCGGTCTACTTGCCGTTCTCCGTAGGCGAATCGGGAGGCCGCACCGTCTTCGAACGAACCTCGCCGGCCGATGGCGGGCAGACTCTGCCCAACGGCCGTACCCTCCCGCGCCTCTACATCCCAGAAGGCGGCACTTCGCTCGAAGAGGTGGAACACGCCATGGTCGAGCTAGCCATGCGCCAAGCCAACGGCAACCAAACCCACGCCGCCAAACTCCTGGACATCAGCCGCGACGCCCTTCGCTACAAACTAAAAAAGTTCGGCCTAATCCGCGGCGACGAAGAAGCCTCCCAAGCCACCATGGCTGAAGATCAGTGAATGTGGGGCGGACACTCTTGTCCGCCGTCTTTGACTTTGGTCTTTTGGGCGACCCCTCCAAAAAATACAGGGCGAGCGCCGTGCACTCGCCCTGCAACATCCTGCTCGAGGTCGTTTAGAAGAGTCCCAACACCTTCGGGCTGTAACTCAGGCGACTGCGTCACTCTTATATGGCTTGGCGCCGGTTGATTTCTTGGTACCGGACTCCGCAGCAATATCGAGAACGATTCGGCCGTTGACCTTCCCCTTCTTTAGCCGGTCGAAAATATCGTTGATGGATCCGAGCGGTTGCTCCTCGATGGTGGCCTTAACCTTGCCTTCGGCGGCAAACTGCAACGCCTCCTCGAGATCCTTGCGTGTGCCAACAATCGAGCCGCGCACGGTCTGGCCATTCAGCACCAGATCGAAAATGGAAACCGGGAATTCGCCGGGAGGCAGGCCGTTTAGAACGCAGGTCCCGCCACGGCGGAGCGTCCCGAGCGCCTGTTTGAATGCGGGCAGGGACACGGCAGTGACCAATACGCCGTGAGCGCCTCCGATTTTCTTCTGGATCGTCTGGACCACATCTTCTTCCTTCGCGTCCACCGTCATTTCGGCACCCAGCTTACGAGCTAAAGCCAGCTTCTCGGGTCCGATATCAATGGCGGCGACGTGCAGCCCCATGGCCTTCGCATACTGGACCGCGACGTGGCCCAGTCCGCCCACGCCCGAAATCACTACCCACTCACCGGGGCGAGTTTGGGTTTGTTTCAAACCTTTGTAGGTGGTGACGCCGGCGCAGAGAATCGGCGCGGCATCGATAAAAGATAGTTGGTCCGGAATCCGACCCAGGTAATCGGCCTGACCCAATGCATATTCAGCGAAGCTGCCGTTTACCGTATAACCTGACATCTGTTGCTCCGGACAAAGCGTTTCCCACCCAGTGAGGCAGAATTCACAGTGTCCGCAAGCGCTGTGCAACCAGGCAATGCCCACTCGATCGCCTTCTTTCAAATGAGTTACGCCCGAGCCCAGCTTGGCCACAAATCCCGCACCTTCGTGCCCAGGTGTAAAGGGCAGAGTGGGTTTGACCGGCCAATCGCCTTCGGCCGCGTGCAGATCAGTGTGGCAGACGCCACTCGCGACCACGTGAACCAGCGCCTCGCCCGGCCCTGGATCTGGAACTGGAACTTCCTTAATCTTCAACGGTTCGCCGAATTTATCGACGAACGCCGCTTTCATTGTTTTTGCCATAGAATTTCTCCTGGGAGTCCACGGTTTTGTTCGACCGCTTGCGGTCCACCGGACTCGAATCAAATTTGGATTAAACTACCAAGCGTCCGCCTTGGTTGGTGGCGGGCGCACTGCTTTACTTTTTTTCCTGGAGTCCTCGATTGTTCGCCCCGCGAAACTCAGACCCCGCTCCACAGATGCCGATACTATGAGCGGCAATTTAAGCGCGCGCTGTGACCAAGCGCACAAGCTTATGTGATGCCGTGACAGTCGCAGTACAATCCCTGAAAATTGGAGCTGTGGTTGAGGTTGGTGTTATGCGCGAGGTTGCCCGACTGATCGCGCCTCGCTCATGAATAGAATGCGCGATCGGGTGATGTGGGTACGAAGGGTGATTCACTGCTGTCTGCAATATCAATGCGTGCGAACGGTAAGCACGGGTACTTTGCTGTTTCTGACGACATACTCTGCGACGCTGCCCAGCAGCAAATGCGCCAACGCTGAGCGGCCGTGGGTGCCCATGATGATCATTTGGCAGTTCAGTTCGAGCGCGGCATCGACGATGGCCGGACGTGGCGAACCTTCGCGAACCAGCGTCTCCGCATCGGGCATCAACTGTTTGAGCCCGTCCATACACCGCTGAGCGTGCTCTCGAAGCAGAGGAAGGGGATCAAGGCCGGTTGTGACGCAACTTGTCTCTGCCAAGCTGAAGATGTCGATGACATGCAATGCAACCAACTTCGCTCCGAATGCGGCGACAAGAGACTGGGCCCAGTTAAAGGCTTTGCTAGCCTGATCCGAAAAGTCTGTGGCCACAAGGATTCGTGTAATCCGTGGAAAATCGCGATTTGATTGATTCGTGCTCGTATTAGCTCCGTTGATCTAGGCAACGGCGCAGGAACAGGAAGCCAGTTCTCTCATCGCCGTGGAGCCCTGCGGCACCGGAGTTTGCAACTGCTTCCCTGCTAACCCTTGGCGTGTTGCTTGGCCTTGCTGATGTATTCCTGGAGTTGCTGTTTCTGCGGGTAGTTCGGATTCTTTTGTAGCAATTCCTCCCAGGCCTGCACCGCGCCTTTGGGATCGCTCTTGCCTTGCCAGCGGACGATGCCCAGGTTGAACAGCGTTCCAGGATGATCGGGTTGATACTTCAGCGCCTTCTGAAATTCGGCGATGGCTCCGTCAGCGTCTCCGGTATACCAAAGCGAAGTGCCCAGATCGGTGAGCAAGTCCGCGTTCTTGGGCTGGCTCTTGGCAGCGAGTTGGTAATACTTGACTGCCTCCGGATATTGCCGCCCGTCGTAGTACAGATTCGCCACTTTAACAATCGTGTCGACGTCTTCGGGGTTAGTCTTGAGAGTGGCAAGCAAAGGCGCGACAGCCTGGTCGATCATTGCCTTCTGCTGTTCCGGAGTCAACTGCGGTTGCGTCCCTTGAGCAGCGCTTCCGTCGGTGGGAGCGGATGCTGCAGCCGTTTCCGGAGACGGCGAAGCGGATCCGCGAAACAGGTAGCCAAGAGCAACACCGAGTATCAAACAGAAGACCGCGAGGATGTAGGACTGGGTACTGGTCCAGCTTCCGCGATCAGCGGGCTGGACAGTGGAGGCGATCTCTTCTTTCTTTACCATCGGTCTAACTGTCCTTTCAGTGTCTGGTGCCGGCAAGCGCCGTTTCGGGCGGTTGCAGGTGGAACAGCCGCTGTAAAGCGGTGGTCATCTGTTCCTGCTCCACTTTTTCTGGAAGTTCCTTGAGTTCACGAGCCAGGGACCCGGCGATTCTTTGCGTCATTCGGGACATCATTGCGTTCAACGTTTCATCCTGGTCCTGGGAGAAAGGCCCGTTCTCTTGTCGAAAGGAATCCAGTTCTTGCCGGCAAATCTCGTCCAACCGCAGGCGCAGTGCCACGATGGTGGGCACCACCCGCTCCGCCATCAGCTTGCGGCGGAAGCCTTGCGCCTCGGATTGCACAATCTTCTGTGCTTCGGCGGCGGCAGCTTCACGCTCGCCCGCATTGTGGTCAACCACGTTTTCCAGGCCGTCGAGGTCATAGAGGAAAATGCCTTCAACATCGCGCACTGCCGAGTCGATATCACGGGGCATCGCGATATCCACGATCACCAAAGGCTGGTCCTCTCGTCCGCGAACCATGATCGCCGCTTCATCGCGGCTGAGGATGGTGTGGGGGCAGGAAGTCGAGCTAATAATAATGTCGGCCTCCCCCATGTGCTCCCAGCGCTCCTCGAACGGGGTCGCGACTCCACCCAGCTTCGTGGCCAACTCAGCTGCGTGCTCGAGGGTGCGGTTGATCACGCGGACCGAACTGGCGCCATGGTTCAGCAATCCACGGGCCGAGAGTTCGCTCATCTTACCGGCGCCTAACAGCAGTACTTTCTTCTTTTCGAGTGTGCCGAAAATTTGGCGCGCAAGTTCGACCGCGGCGTAAGGAATCGATACCGCCGCGTTGCCAATTGCGGTCTCACTGCGCACGCGCTTCGAGACGGTAAGCGCCTTTTGTAGCACGGCATCGAGAAAGCGGCCCGTTGCCCCTACCTTTTGCGCCAGCTTCCAAGCCTCTTTCACCTGGGACACGACCTGGGGCTCGCCTACCACCATGGAGTCGAGGCTGGACGCGACCCGGAAGATATGCTGGAGGGCAGCTTCATCCAGCAAGCGGTAAAAGTGCTTCCACTCGCATAGCTTGAGTCCATATTCGGCGCCAAGCAACCGCATCACCGAGTTGGCCGCCAGGGTCACGTCGTTGGCCCACAGCCAAAACTCGGTGCGATTACAGGTCGCCATCACGATAAGTTCTTCAATGCCCTCTGCCCTCGACAGTTGCACCAGCGCTTCATAACGCCGGTTTTCGGCGATCCAGAAACGCTCTCGCACTGCCACGGGGGCTGTGCGGTAGTTCAGGCCGACGAC
This sequence comes from Terriglobales bacterium, assembly GCA_035567135.1. GTDB lineage: Bacteria > Acidobacteriota > Terriglobia > Terriglobales > Acidobacteriaceae > JABDBE01. The sequence continues at coordinate 31,005 of DATMQI010000232.1, read as the reverse complement.
CATGAGAGTGGGTTCCAAAACTTCATCTCCTGCAGACCACTTTTTAGGAAAAGCATGCTCGGTGCCAAAAAATGGCGCCGCGCACTGGCAGTAATCGATGTGTGTTTTCATCAAGTTAGGATAATTTCGATCGGAAAAGACGTAGACCTTGCCAGGCTGAATTGCGGGATATGACGCTGGACCGGGTCTTTTAGCCCCTGAGGCGTTTCACCACACAGAGACACCGAGTCACGGAGAAGACCGATGCACAGGAACTCATCCACCAGTTTTGAGTCAGGAGCTTCTAACGACTTTCTCAGTGGCCCTGTGTCTCTGTGGTGAGTTTTAAGCTTGCAGCACGTGGCTGGTAGACGCAGAACGGTTCCTCGTCGAGATAGTTGCCGGTGGCGGCGTAGGCACGCGCGCGGCATCCCATGCAGATGTTACGAAACTCACAGCAGCCGCACTTCCCTTTCAGATTGTTGACATCGCGCAGTTGATTGAACACCACCGAGTTTGCCCAGATGTCGGCGAACGACTGCTTTTTCAGATCGCCAGCTAAGGCTGGCAGATATCCACAGGGAAAGACCTCGCCTTGATGCGAGATGAAACATACGGCGGTTCCGGCCAGACACCCCTTAGTCATGGCATTCATGTCGGAAGGATGAGTTCCTGGGTGTCCCACGGCGTGTCCGATCCCATGAGGTTTCAGTTCGATGCCTGTTGAGCCGGGCATCGCCATCTCGGTGGGTCCGATATGCGGCGAACCTTGAGCAACTTCGGCCACGGGCTTAGCAACCTGAGCAGCCGCTGCTTCGGAACGGTGCTCTGCAACGCGGCGTTGACGAACAACGCGGAAGTAGTGCGGCGCACAAGTTGCCTTCATTTCGATGCCACCTTCGAGCGAGCGATCGTAGAACCAGTTCAGCATCTTCTCGTACTCTTCTGGCGGAACCATCTGCTCGGCGGCGATGTCGACGCCGCAGCCTACCGGGACCAACAGAAACGTGTGCAGGGCATCCGCTCCCAGCGACTTCGCCAGTTCGAGCACTTGCGGAAGCTGATGGGCATTGTGGCGGGCAATAGTCGTATTGATCTGCACCGACATGCCCAGGCTCTTTAGATTACGGAACCCAGCGATGGCGGCGTCGAACGCGCCGGGAATGCCGCGGAAAGTATCGTGAGTGAGCGCATCAGCGCCATCGAGACTGATGGCCACGCGGCGCACGCCGCTATCAACGATCATTTGCGCGACGTATTTGGTGACCAGAGTTCCATTGGTGGCCAGCGCCACGCGCAGACCCTTGTCCGTGCCATAGCGTGCCAACTGAAAAATATCCGACCGGAAAAGTGGCTCACCGCCGCTCAGCACCAGGATGGGAGTGGAAACTTCGGCAATCTGATCGATAATATCGCGTGCAGCTTGGGTAGAGAGGTCGTCTGGCGAACTTAGCTCGGTAGCGCTGGCCCGGCAATGGATGCAGCGGAGATTACACCCTTTGGTCAGCTCCCAGAAAATCAATCGTGGCTTGTTTTGGGTTGTCTGATTTGCCTGCTGCCCATTGCCATTCGACGGAGTCATATGCAGCCTTCCTCTCTAGCTAAGAACCTGGATTGTCGCTCACCCTAGGCGCAACGATAGATGAGCACGAAACGCCTCGCGGTGACACTCATCACCGGAAATTGTGATGGACGTCACGAGAGTTCTTGTTGATCCCTGGCTACGCACACCTAGCCCCGGACGCCTCGTCCGGGAGCCTAATGGGAAGATAACTTCGTGGCAGAGTTTGTCAGCGCAGTCCCAACGGCCGAGCTTTGTTCGGCCTCTCGGACGAGGGCGGCCGGGGACTACGCGAGTTCGCGGAAAATACAGCTAATTGTGGTTTGCGATCTCGCGTAGCGCCGCAGTATTGCGAATTACCAGTGTCGAACCCTTCGATTGCACGATCTGATGCTTCTTCATGTCAGCAAACAGCCGGGTAACCGTCTCTCGCGAGGTTCCGATCATCTGAGCGATTTCCTCGTGAGTAAGCCTCAGCTTCAGCCGGGGTTCCGCTTTGGACGATTCGCCGTTTTTCGAACTCCATTCCAGAAGCAAGTTCGCCAATTTTTCGGCGGCGGAGTGTGACAATCCCAGCGACCGCACTTCACTGCAGGCATTGTGATACTTCTCGCTCAGCTGTTCGGCCACTTTGAAGCAGGCCTCGACATCATCTTTCAGAAAGCGAAGAAAATCATCGCGCTTGACGAAGTTGACCTGGCAGGGATCGATTGTCTCCGCCGTCACTTCGTACGGTTTGCCGGAGATGGTGGCGCTCAACCCCAGAACCTCCCCTGGCTCCGCCAGTTTGACAATCATGGTTCTGCCGTTGGGCGAGTTAATGGAAAGCTTCACGCTGCCCTTGCAGAGAACAAAGATGCCACGGGGCATCTGCCCTTCAACAAACAGCACAGCTCCCCGAGGATAGGCCGTTGCATACTTGATGCCTTCAAAGGTCTGCAGCGCGGTAGCCGGGAGATCACAGAAAATACGGTCGGCGCGCAGCTTGCACGTAAGACAACTTTCGACAATCTCCATTCCATATGGTGAGAGCATGAACTAGCCTCCTGTCGCAAACGTATGACACCAGCTAGCTGAGCCGGTCTTGTCTGAAGTCAGTGTCCGTCGAGATGAAACCCTTGGCTGTGCTGCAAGGCACACGCCGTTGTGATCTAACTCACAACTCTCATTGTGACGTGCGTCACATGCGCCTGTGACGCGCCTTGCTGCGTTCCTGGCCGGCAATCGTCCATGCTTATGCAGGTCAAGTGGGAACCACGAAATCTTATTTCAGGTAGGCGGGGTAATCATGAAGCGCAAGTTCAAAACCATGGATGCAAACGAGGCGGTCGCCTACGTTGCCTATCGGGTGAATGAGGTGATTGCCATTTATCCGATCACTCCGTCTTCGAACATGGGCGAGTGGGCGGATGAGTGGGCTTCCCAGAGCATACAGAATATCTGGGGAACGGTGCCGCACGTGATGGAGATGCAGAGCGAAGGCGGCGCCGCCGGAGCTGTGCACGGCGCCCTCCAGACGGGTTCGCTGGCCACGACGTTTACTGCCTCGCAGGGCCTGCTGCTCATGATCCCGAACATGAATAAGATTGCGGGAGAGCTTACCCCGACGGCGTTCCATGTTACCGCGCGCACGTTGGCTACCCACGCGCTCTCGATTTTCGGCGACCATTCCGATGTCATGTCCTGCCGCGCTACAGGCTTCGCCATGCTGTGCTCCAACTCCGTGCAAGAAGCCATGGACATGGCACTCATCGCGCACGCTGCGGCTCTCGAATCGCGCATTCCTTTCATGCATTTCTTCGACGGCTTCCGCACTTCGCATGAAGTGAACAAGATCGAAATGCTCGCCGAAGACGACATGCGGGCGCTCATTAATATGGATCGCATCTTCGAGCATCGCCAGCGCGCACTTTCTCCCGATCATCCTGTTTTGCGGGGCACAGCCCAGAATCCCGATGTCTTTTTTCAGATGCGCGAACGGGCAAACTCGTACTACGAAGCTTGTCCGGGAATCGTCCAGTCCGTGATGAATAAGTTCGCTGCGGTCGTGGGCCGCTCCTATCACCTGGTTGATTATGTGGGCGCGCCAGATGCCGAGCGCGTGATTGTAATGATGGGCTCGGGTGCCGAGGTCGCTCACGAAGCCGTCGATCATCTGAACGCCCGAGGCGAAAAGCTTGGACTGCTGAAAGTGCATTTGTATCGTCCGTTTCCGGTGCAGGCGTTCCTTGAAGCCTTGCCTGCCAGCGTGCGTAAAATCGCGATTCTTGATCGCAGTAAGGAATCGGGAGCGATCGGTGAACCTCTTTATCTCGATGTCGTGAACGCGCTGCATGAAGGAGTGAAAGCTGGATACAGCCCTCGGAAAACTGCACCGGCGGTTGTGGGTGGACGCTACGGGCTCTCGTCCAAAGAATTCACACCCGCAATGGTCAAGGCGGTCTATGACAACCTGAAAGCGGATCAACCCGCCGGCAAAATAAAAGATCACTTCACCATCGGCATTCAGGACGACATCGGCCACACCAGTTTGTCCTACAACGCCGAGTTTTCCACCGAGCCGGAGAATGTGGTTCGCGCAATGTTCTACGGTTTAGGCGCGGACGGCACGGTGGGCGCCAATAAGAATTCGATTAAGATCATCGGCGAAAACACGGATAATTACGCTCAAGGCTACTTCGTCTACGATTCGAAAAAGTCGGGTGCGGCAACGATTTCGCACCTCCGCTTCGGACCGCAGCCGATTCGTTCCAGTTACCTGGTTTCGAAGGCCAACTTCGTCGCTTGTCACCAGTGGATATTCCTTGAGCGCTACGACATGCTGAGCGCCCTGGTTCCCGGCGGCACTTTCCTGCTCAACAGCCCCTTTAATAAGGACGAAGTTTGGGACCGTCTCTCGCGCCCCGTTCAAGAGCAGCTGATTTCGAAGCGGGCGAAGTTTTATGTGATCGACGCCTATCAAGTGGCGCGCGACACCGGCATGGGCAGTCGCATGAACACGATTTTGCAAGTGTGCTTCTTCGCCATCTCCGCGGTTCTGCCCGGAGATCAAGCGATTGAAGCGATTCGCAAATCGATTCGCGATACCTACGGCCGCAAAGGCGAAGAGATCGTGCAGAAGAACATGAAGGCCGTGGAAGAAACTCTGGCGCATTTGTTCGAAGTGAAAGTCCCTGCCGGACTGAGCAGCACGATTGAGATGCCACCACCATTTTCTCCGTCAGCGCCGCAGTTCGAACGTGACGTGCTGGGCGTGATCTACGCAGGACGCGGCGATGAACTGCCGGTCAGCGCATTCCCAGTCGACGGCACTTTCCCCACGGGAACTGCGAAATGGGAGAAGCGCAACCTGGCGCTCGAGATCCCCACGTGGGATTCGAAGATTTGCATCCAGTGCGGAAAGTGCGCCATGGTTTGTCCGCATTCCGTCATCCGCATCAAGGCTTACGACTCCAAAGAACTGCAAGGCGCGCCGGCAACTTTCAAATCCACGGAGACCCGCGATAAAGAATGGCAAGGCCTCAAGTACACGATTCAGGTAGCGCCGGAAGACTGCACCGGTTGCGGCATTTGCGTCGAAGTTTGTCCGGTTAAGAACAAGGCCGAAACCCGCCTTAAAGCGATCAACATGGTGCCGCAGCCTCCGCTGCGCGTGCCCGAGCGCGAGAACTGGGACTTCTTCCTCAAGATTCCAGAGCTTGACCGCCGCAACATTAAAGTCACCAACATCCGCCAACAGCAAGTGCAGGAACCGCTCTTCGAGTTCTCCGGAGCCTGCGCGGGCTGCGGAGAAACTCCCTATCTCAAACTGATGTCGCAATTGTTTGGTGATCGAGCAATCATCGCCAACGCGACTGGATGCTCATCGATCTACGGCGGCAACCTGCCCACCACGCCTTGGACGAAAAACGCAGCCGGCCGCGGACCCGCCTGGTCGAACTCTCTTTTCGAAGACAACGCCGAGTTCGGTCTGGGCTTCCGGCTCTCAATCGATAAGCAGACCGAGTTCGCGCAAGAGTTAGTTAAACGCATGGCAGGAACGATCGGGGAGGAACTCGCGACCGCGATTCTCACCGCTCCGCAGAAAGATGAAGCCGATATCTACGAGCAACGCCAGCGCGTGGACCTGCTGAAAGAAAAACTGCACGGCGCGAATTCGCTCGACGCCAAACAACTGCTTGCCGTCGCCGACCTGCTGGTGAAGAAAAGTATCTGGATCGTCGGCGGAGACGGTTGGGCCTATGACATCGGCTACGGCGGCCTCGATCACGTACTGGCCAGCGGGCGCGACGTCAACGTGCTCGTCCTCGACACCGAGGTGTATTCCAACACCGGAGGCCAGGCGTCCAAATCCACACCCCGTGCGGCAGTCGCGAAATTTGCCGCTGGCGGCAAACCCGGCTCCAAGAAAGATCTGGGACTCATTGCCATGAGCTACGGCAACGTTTACGTCGCCAGCGTAGCCATGGGCGCAAAGGATGAGCACACGCTGAAGGCATTCCTCGAAGCTGAAGCTTACAACGGACCGAGCCTCATCATTGCCTATTCGCATTGCATCGCTCACGGCATCAACATGACCACGGCGATGTCGAATCAAAAAGCGGCAGTCGATTCGGGGCAGTGGCTCCTGTATCGCTACAACCCCGAACGAACCGCCCAGGGCGAAAATCCGCTGACCCTGGATTCACGAACGCCTACGCGCAAGGTCTCGGATTACCTCACGATGGAAACGCGTTTCAAGATGCTCACCAAGAGCAATCCGGACGAGGCTAAGCACCTTTGGCATGAGGCGCAGCACGACGCTGAGACTCGCTTTCACCTTTATGAATATCTGGCCCAGCGGAAAAACGGCAAAGAACCTGCCAAGACGCCGCAGCAGACCGAGACGCAGCAAGCTGCGTCTCTACAGAAAACGTAAACCGGTGGTAGAGACGTTGCTTGCAACGTCTCCCGCACAAGGAGAAATCATGGTCGACCTCAGCACAACTTACTTGGGTTTGCGGCTTCGCACGCCCTTGGTAGCTTCCGCGTCACCGCTCTCGCAAGAGCTCGACGGCATCCGCCATCTCGAAGATGCGGGCGCATCCGCCGTGGTTTTGTATTCGCTGTTCGAGGAGCAATTGCGGCAGGAGAGCTTCGAACTGGAACACCACCTCGCGGAAGGCACAGACAGCTTCGCCGAGGCGGCATCGTTTTTCCCGCAGCCAACTGAATTCCGCTTGGGTCCCGACGGCTATCTGAATCACATCCGTCGTGCCAAGGAAGCAGTAGCAGTGCCGGTCATCGCCAGCCTCAACGGCACGACTGTCGGGGGTTGGATAAAGTACGCGAAGCTGATGGAGCAGGCCGGAGCGGACGCGCTGGAATGCAACATCTACTCGATCCCCACCGATCCCGAGCTCACCTCCATCGCGGTCGAGCAACAATATCTCAATATTCTTGAGGCCGTGAAGTCGGTGGTATCCATTCCCGTCGCAGTCAAGCTCAGCCCTTTCTTCAGCAATATGGCTAATATGGCGAAGCGGCTCGACGAAGCTGGCGCCAACGGGCTGGTGCTGTTCAACCGCTTCTATCAACCGGACATTAACCTCGATGAGTTGGAGATTCAGCCGAACGTTCTGCTAAGTACTCCGCAAGCGCTGCGCCTGCCGCTCACCTGGATCGGTATTTTGTATGGTCGCATTCGGGCTAACCTGGCAGCCACCAGCGGCGTGCACGGCGCAGAGGACGTCGTCAAACTGCTGATGGTCGGCGCCGACGTCACCATGCTTTGCTCCACGCTCCTGCGGAACGGCATCAGTCATCTCCGGTACATCGAAGATGGCTTGCGATTGTGGATGGAGAAGCACGAATATGATTCAGTTCAGCAGATGAAGGGCAGCATGAGCCAGATCCGGTGCCCGAACCCCTCAGCCTTCGAGCGGGCGCAGTACATGAAGGCGGTGAAGAGTGTGCAGCACGTAATGGTCACCGGTCGCGAAGCCTGGAGAATTCTGAGCGGAGACTAGAACACACTTTTCGCGACAACCGAAATCAGAAAATGGTCGCGAACCAGGTCATCATAAATTCAATGAGGAGCATACATGCCGGTTACTAAGCAACAAGCGCTCGACTACCACTTCGGCACACGCCCGGGAAAGATTGAAGTCACTCCCACCAAGCCTTGCCGCACCCAACACGATTTAAGCCTCGCCTATACCCCCGGAGTGGCGATACCGTGCATGGAAATCCATAGCAACCCGCACGATGCCTTCAAGTACACGGGCCGCGGCAACCTGGTCGCCGTCGTGACCAATGGCACCGCAGTCCTAGGGTTGGGAGACATCGGCGCTCTCGCGGCGAAACCGGTCATGGAAGGCAAGGCCGTCTTATTCAAACGCTTTGCCGGCGTGAATGTCTTCGACATTGAAGTCAACTCACACGATCCCGATGAAGTCATCAAAGTCTGCCAACTTCTCGAGCCCACCTTCGGCGGCATCAACCTCGAAGACATCAAGGCCCCGGAGTGTTTCTATATCGAAGAGACGTTGAAGAAGACAATGAAGATCCCGGTTTTCCATGACGACCAGCATGGCACCGCTATCATTTCGGGAGCTGCATTATTGAACGCTCTTGAAGTGGCGGGGAAAGACATTGCGAAAATCCGCCTCGTCATCAACGGCGCGGGCGCCTCGGCCGTAGCCACTGCCGAGCACTATGTTCGGCTGGGCATGAAGCGCGAGAACATCACTTTGTGCGATACCAAGGGAGTGGTTTACAAGGGCCGCACCACAGGCATGAATCCATACAAGGAGCGCTTCGCGCAGAACACCAAGCTGCGTACGCTGGCCGAGGCGATGGTCGACACCGACATGTTCCTCGGACTCTCCGTCGGTGGCGTAGTCTCGCAGGATATGGTTCGCTCGATGGCGCCCCGTCCGATTGTCATCGCCATGGCGAATCCCGATCCCGAAATTACTTACGAAGACGCTAAAGCTTGCCGCGCCGATATAATCATGTGTACCGGGCGTTCCGACTATCCCAACATGGTGAACAACGTGCTTGGGTTCCCCTTCATCTTCCGAGGCGCCCTGGACGTGCATGCCACGGAAATTAATGAAGAGATGAAGCTCGCCGCGACTCGCGCTCTGGCAAACTTGGCCAAGGAAGATGTGCCGGACTCAGTATGCCGTGCTTATGGTGTTGCGCGGCTGGAGTTTGGTCCCGACTATCTGATCCCGAAGCCGTTTGACCCGCGCGTTCTCGTGTGGGAGTCTTCCGCTGTAGCCCAGGCCGCGATGGAAACGGGAGTAGCCCAGGAACCCGTCAATATTGAGGAATACCGCGAACAACTCGAGCGCTGTCTGGGCAAAGCGCACGAGATCTCGCGCATGATGATTCTCAAAGCTCAGGCCAAACCTAAGCACGTCGTCTTCCCCGAAGGAGACAACGAGAAAATCCTGCGCGCCTGCCACTCGATATTGGAAGAGAAAATAGCCACGCCCATTCTCCTGGGCAACGCTGCAACCATTCACGCCAAAACGGCAGAACTCGGATTGGATCTGAAAGACGCGCAAATCGTGGATCCGGCCGCATCGCCGCTCCGCGAGGGCTACATCCGGGAACTATTCCGCTTACGCCAGCGTCGAGGCGTCACGCTCACCGAGGCGCGCACGCTGATCGACGAACGCAACATTTTCGCCTCGATGATGGTTCACATGGGAGATGCGGATGCTTTGGTGTCCGGCGTGAGCCAGCACTTTCCCGACACCATTCGCCCCGCACTGCAAATCATTCGCATGCGCGAAGGCCTGCACAAGGTCGCGGGATGTTATCCCTTGATCACCCGCAATGGAGAGCTGTTATTTTTGGCCGATACCAGCGTCAATATCGATCCCAGCGCGGAAGATCTGGTGGAAATCGCTTTGTGTGCTGCGCAAGAGGCTCGGCGCTTTGACCTGGTGCCGCGAGTTGCCATGCTTTCCTTCTCCAACTTTGGCAGCACTAGGCACCCGTTCTGCGACAAAGTCCGCAAGGCGGTGGAGTTGCTGCACAAAGCTGACCCAACTCTGATCGTGGACGGAGAGATCATGGCCGACGTTGCCGTATCTCCCGAAAAACTGGAGCAGACCTATCCTTTCAGTTCGCTGAAGGGCGGCGCCAACGTGCTGGTGTTCCCCGACCTCGCCTCCGCCAACATTGCCTACAAGCTGCTAACCACAGTGGGCGGCGCCGAGATCCTTGGCCCCATCCTCATGGGTATGGCTCGACCGGTGCATTTGCTGGCCCGCGGCGCAGAAGTAGAAGAGATCGTGAACGTCGTCGCCATCGCGGTGGTCGATGCGAGAAACACTGAACCACTCACGGCGACTCCGGAAATCACAAAGGCGGTAGCGCAGGCGGACTAGATCTTTTTCAAATACGGCGTCGACACAAAATAGTTGTCACCCGAGAACCGTTGTCGCCCCAAGAACAGCTGTCATCGCGAGCGAAGCGAGGGATCTAGGTTCTTGCTGGCACCGCTGGAATTTCTGGTGGACGCAAACGCCCAGATCCCTCCGCTTTGCTCGCGATGACAACTCGTCACCATGCAAGCATCAGTGGCATCCGCGCATTTCCTTAACGTGTTCGCCGCGCCGACATGGATGGCGAATTGGAGGATTACACCGAGGCCATCTTGCTCCAGCCCGACTACGCCAACGCCTACCTCAACCGGGGCATTGCACGCCGCGTCAAAGGCGACGTGAAGAGCGCGCTGCAGGACCATAACTAGGCCTGCGGCTCGGATACAAACCCAAAAAGTAAACGCTGACGCGAAGACTCCGCCAGGCCCGGGGGGTCAACTCTGCGCCAAATGAATAAAGGGGCACAAGCCAGCGCTTGTGCCCCGAGCTGCTTTGAACTGACCTTTGCCTATTTCTCTTGCAACGATTCGATGTACTTAGTTAGGTTCGCCTCGCGTTGCTGCACTTCGGCTTCGTGCCCGTGGCTCATATTCCAGAACAACGATCCCCACACCGGCATTTCTTTGGATCCGTGCGCCGGAAGATCGCCTTCTCCGCGGATGGCGGACATCACTTTCAGAGCGGGAAATTTCCCACCATTTTTCTTGCTCAGCTGGGTCAGATCAGCGGGAGGAACCTTCAGCGCGCTGGCCGCCGGGCCTCCGCCCTTGCCGTCCGTCCCATGGCAAACCGCACAGTAAGTCTTGAACATTTCCTCGCCCGATGCGGGCGACGTCGACTTAACGGTGGTGTGCTGGATGGTCTTTGTTGTTTGGTCTTTGGTTTGGTCCTGCGCGGCAAGCGTGCAGGTGAAAAACAGTAAAGCAGTAAACATTAAAACCATTTTCATGACACTTTCTCCTTTGCGCCAGGACTTTCTTCCCTCAAGTCCAAGCACACTTATAAATCAAACAGCGACTGCAATGCTACTTCGCATTCGCTACCAACTATTGCGTAGAGATGTTCCAGCCCCGGTCGGTCCGCGCCAGCGCGAGCGTCGATTTTGTCGGATTCCCATGATAGAAATCGGCCTCGTATTTATTGATGAGGGTTTGACGATCCCAAAGATTGAAGCCCTTCACCTGCGGACCGCCCGCGTCAAACAGGTCCCCCATCTGATTAGGCACCCATTTCCATGTGTACTCGACGGTCGCGTTGTTCACCCCGATCATGTTGACCGCGGTAACATTCACCAATTGCCGCTGAGCCAGGGGAACTTGGTATGTGAAGGTGCCGTCCGCTTCTTTCCATTTTTTGAAACCAGGGATCGCCGTCACCAGGCGCTCTCCTCCGGGTGTGACCGAGATCAATTCGGCCCCGTGGGGCGCCTTCGCCAATTTCACAATTCCCGCCTTTTCCAAAAGTCGATAATTAGGGTCTCCCGGCTTTTCAGCGACACTGGATACGACCAGACCACTACGAAAATGAATAATTGCTGGACCCGGCCCCTGAAGCGCGGCTGCCACGATCCCGTTCGCTTCCTGCGCGCTGAGCGGCGTTTTCGCCCTGACTTGGAATACAACGTAGGTGACCATACCCGCAATTGCCGCTACCAGACACACCAGGAGCAACATCGGTAGAAATGATGAGCGTCGTTCCATTTCGACTTCGGCTTCAAACATGGCAGTCTCCTCTTAAACGGGCGCGAATCTCGTAGACCACTTCCTATTCTTAGTCCGCGGCTTTTTCGAATGCTGTGATCAAAAACACAACTGGTTGTGCCCATCGTCACCATGAGGTAACACCCCCCCTGCCAATTTCATGGGAGTGTGCGCGTCCTCACTTATATCGGTGACTTCTGTCACATCCGACCGCGCCGCCGCAACCCATAATTACCCAAGAGTTCGGGGAGCGTTCTACCCCCGGCGGGGAGATCCTGTGGCAAAAGGACGTGTTTCGGTTGTCGTTGAGCGCTGCAAAGCCTGCGGCTTCTGCGTGGAGTTTTGTCCATCCCATGTGCTTGCGCTCTCTTCCGCTTTTAATTCCAAGGGCTACCATCCACCGCATGTCGTGCATCCAGAAAAGTGCAGCGGCTGTGATCTTTGCGGAATGTTCTGTCCTGACTTCGCCATTTACGCGACGAAAGTAACCCCCACCGGGGGAGGTGACAAATGAAGGCTGATCCTCGCGGAGTGCTCACTGGCACTCACTTCATCGATGGTGATCACGCCTGCTGCGAAGGCGCGCTGGCCGCCGGCGCCCGCTTCTCGGCGGGATATCCCATTACTCCTTCGACAGAAATCGTGGAGCGCTTTGCCTCGCGTGTGCCTACTGTAGGCGGAACGTTTATCCAGATGGAAGACGAACTCGCGGCCTCGATCACCCTGCAAGGCGCGGTCTGGGGCGGAGCCAAAGCTTTCACGGTGACCTCCGGCCCCGGCTTCTCTCTGATGATGGAACACATCGGCTACGCCGCCATGACCGAAACGCCATGCGTGTTCGTGGATGTGCAGCGCGGAGGCCCGTCGACCGGTCTGCCCACCCTCCCGGCCCAAAGTGACATGATGCAAGCGAAGTGGGGCTCGCATGGCGACTATGAAATCATTGCGCTCTGTCCCAATTCTCCGCAGGAATGTTTTGACCTGACGATTAAAGCTTTCAACCTGGCGGAAGAATTTCGCGTGCCCGTGATGTTCATGATGGACGAAGTTGTGGGCCACATGACCGAGAAGGTCGTAATTCCTCCTGCGGACCAGATCGACGTAGTACCGCGCCGTCATACCCGCAAGTCAGTTGACGACTACCTTCCCTACGAAACGAATGGTGATCAGGTCCCGGAAATGGCGCATGCCGGGGAAGGTTACAAGTTTCACGTCACCGGGTTGACCCACGACGAACGCGGCTATCCCAATATGACTCCGCCAGTGCAAGAAAAACTGGTTCGCCGCCTGCAAAGCAAGATTCGCGATGCCGCCGATCGCATTGCGCTGTTCGAAGAAGAGCAACTTGAAGGCGCCGATGTTGTCGTTGTTTCTTACGGAATCACTTCCCGAGTGGCGCAACGAGCGATCGAGGCGGCTCGTGAACAGAGTCTGTGCGTTGGCAAGTTGCGACTGATCACCGCGTGGCCATTCCCTGAAAACAAGATCCGCGAACTGGCAGGCACTGTGAAAGCGTTCGTTGTCCCCGAACTCAATCTCGGCCAGATGGTGCGAGAGGTGGAGCGTGCAGCCGCAGGCAAAGCAAAAACATTTCCCGTGTCACACGCCGGCGGCGGGGTTCACAACCCCGACGACATTCTCAAAGTAATCGTGGAGGCCAGCCGATGAGTGACAGTTTGATACCAGACATTTTGACTAACGACGTCGGCAATCCGGTCGAGCCGTTCTTGCGCAGCGATCGCATCCCTCACATCTGGTGCCCGGGATGCGGCATCGGCACCACAGTCAACTCTTTTGCTCGGGCATTGATCGAGTCGAAAATCGATTTGCAATCACTGGCCCTGGTCTCTGGCATCGGGTGCACGGGCCGCGTCGCTGGCTACGTCCAACTGGATTCTTTCCACACCACACACGGCCGCGCCATTCCTTTTGCCACCGGGTTGAAGCTGGCAAACCCAAAGCTGAACGTCGTCGTCTATTCTGGCGATGGCGATCTTTCGGCCATCGGCGGCAACCACCTGATTCACGCTGCACGCCGCAACATCGATCTGAAAGTTATCTGCGTGAACAATCTGATTTATGCGATGACTGGCGGACAGACCGCGCCCACCACTCCGGATGACTCGATTACTTCGACGAATCCCTACGGCGTCTTCGAGCCGTCATTCAATTTGCCGCACCTGGTCGAAGCCGCTGGCGCGGTTTATGTCGCACGGTGGACTACGTTCCACGTCCGGCAACTGGCGCGCTCCATCAGTGAAGCCTTCAAGAAAAAAGGCTTCTCGTTTATCGAAGTAATCTCGCCATGCCCCACCCTTTACCAGCGCCGCAACAAGCTGGGCGATGGCCTCGACACCATGAAGTACTACAAAGAAAAAAGCAAAGTTCGGCATGGAGCGCCGACCAGCGAAGTCGGCTTGACCATGACCGGAGAAATCGTCGTGGGCAAATTCGTCGACCGCGACCGCCCCGATTACCAAACCTTGATGCGATCGCAATACGCCCAATCGCTGGGCGAGCGCTTCGTGGAACAAGCGGAGATGGTATGCAGCTAACTGAAATTCGTATCGCAGGCTTCGGCGGCCAGGGAGTGATTCTTTCGGCCATCGTTCTAGGCAAAGCCGCCTCGATTTTTCAAGGCGCATTTGCCACCATGACTCAGAACTTCGGCCCGGAAGCGCGAGGGGGAGCCTGCAGCGCCCAACTTGTTCTTTCCGACTCACCGGTCTTGTATCCGTACGTCACCCGTCCGGACATCCTCGTCGTCATGTCGCAAGAGGCGTACACTCGCTTCATCCCCGAACTGAAAGATGGTGGCATCCTGATCGTCGAGCAGGATCTGGTGCGAGTGTCTGACCCGGATAGTAAGAAGTTTCAGGTCTTCAGTATCCCCGCCACCCGCATCGCCGAGGTGCTCGGTAAGCGCATGGTGCTGAATTCGGTGATGGTAGGATTTTTCACCGCAGTCACAAATCTGCTCGACGCCGATGCCGTAGGCAAAGCAGTCGCGGATTCCGTCCCGGCTAGCTTCCAAGAGCTGAACCTGAAGGCCTTCGAAAAAGGAGTAGAGTACGGAATCACTGCGTTGACCGCCACCGCGAACCCGGCTGAGGCTGAACTTCAGGTGCAGTACTCGCCAGAATAATCTTCGCTATTGCAGTGTGCGACGGAGGAGACTTGACCTTACACGCGCTGCTGTGAGGACGAAGCGGAACTTTCGGACTCGCCTGAACCTCAATTTCCGGTTTGCTCGTCGACCGCTCGTTGGGCTTTGTGGCAGTAAATCAGCGGTTTTTGACTGCGTTCTCGGCGTCCGCCAGCAAGGAATCGAGTGCCTTGCGGTCCAGTTCGCGGCCGTTGACGATTACTGTGTTTATTTTTTGCGTGTTTGAGATGTCGGAAAGAGGGTCCGCGTCCAGCAAGACCATGTCGGCGAACTTCCCTCTTTCAATGCTTCCGAGGTCCTGATCCCTCCCTATGAATCGCGCGGGATCGATTGTTGCGCTCTGCAGTGCTTGTGCTGGCGTCAGCCCGGCACGAACCAACAAACCGAGTTCGTCGTGCAACGAGAATCCAGCGTAAGTGTAGGGTTGATACCAGGCCGCGTCTGTCCCCGCCATGATCGGGACGCCAGCCCGCTGCATGGCACCAACAATCTGAGATTGCTTTTCGAAGGTTCTGGCTGAGGTCGCACCGTCGGTCGAGGACTTAGCTTCTTCAGTCCAACGTTGTTGAGCAGATGGGGGAATATACTTCAGCCTGGGATCCGTGGTTACGCGCGTATCAAACGACTGAACGTACGGTACCCGCACAACTAAAGTGGGAACCTGCCAGGTCTTGTTCTTGGCGAGGTGCGCGAATATTGGGGCCGCCTTGCGATCATCGTAAGAAGCGGCAGCCTCGTGCATCTCCAGCCGTAGTCGATCATCACCGGGCAGATTAGCGCCGCCTTTCAGCATCTCAGACCGCAGTTCGTCCTCCCGCGCGGAGCATGACAGAACCACGCCGTGCAGGTGCTCCATGCTCTTCATGCCAGCATCAGAAGCTTCGAGCGCAGGCACGGAAAATGGCACATGACCCGCAAAGGGGATCTTCAATTTGTTGGCTTCGCCGGCTATGGAAAGAAACGTATCTCGCGAGAGCCAGGAGTAAACCTTAATGAAATCAGCGCCATCACTCTTTAGCGAATCTACCGTGGCCCGGCCCTGTTCCGGCGTGGTGATGGCAAGAAAATTCGGCCGCAAAGGTTTCGGGCGTCCGTCCAGAAGGGGTCCGGCAGCAACGAAGCGTGGGCCAAGCCGCGAACCGCTTGCAATCTCTTGACGCAAACGCTCGATGTCCGCCAAAGGCATGGACGTGCCCATGTCCCGAATGCCCACGACGCCGTTGGCCACAAACATCGGAAACATGCTGCCAACGCGCTCCGGGAACAGCGCATGAACATGCATGTCCCACAGGCCCGGGATGAGATATTTGCCCTTGCCCTCGATGATCTGCACGTCGGAAGGTAGCTTTGTGCCCTTTGCCGCCTTCACCTCCGAAATGCGGTCGCCGGAAATAACCACGGTTCGATCGGGCAACTCTCTCCCCGCAACCGTGTCGATCAGGGTCACGTGAGTGAGGTAGACGGTCGCAGTGGGGGGTCGCGTCGTGACACTGGGCGAGTTCTGCGCCGCGATTGTCGAAGTAAACGCCACAAGCGCAAGTAAGAGACAGCACAGCATCGGTCGCATTGGATCTCCTCGGTGTGAAGCACGCACCGATCACAGCTGCTGATTGAGCCAAGGGAAACGAGCGTGGATAACGTCGCTAGATCATACAGTCCGATCTTGTTCCCTCGCAATACAAGTTCTGAAATCTCCCAGCATGCAAACAGCAGACAGGTGTCAGTTCTGAGCGGAGTGAATTTTCGCGAGCTGGTCGTCGCGCAAGTTGAGAGTATCCAATTGGTCAATCAAGTTCAGACTATTGCAGATTATGCGAAGCCGTCACTCTCTTGTGATTAGCCGATCATGTTGGGCCCAAAAGAGTTCGTCCTCAGCTAGCTGCCTCACTCTGCATAAAGACGCACTCCGCATTACGAGCTACTTGCTAGGAAGAAACTTGATCCCATGAAAGAAACAGAATATATCGAAGGCCCGACGGCACTAAATAACTTTTACCGGCTAGCAGCGGCAGCACTGCAACTTGGGAAACCAAAATCTTCCGACAAGGACTAGAAGTGGATTTGCGCTTTCCCGGCCTCCGTTGGTGACGTGTGGAATCCGTGTCCTTGTCGGTTAGTTCGCAATAAGTGAACCGCAGCGGCTGAAGCCGGACATATTTTGAACTCGCTTGTCGGCACGACTGAAGCCCTTGCCAAAACCCACTGCGGGAAAACTCCCGGCGTTGGAGTTTTGAAAGGGCACGGCTTCCCAGCCGTGCCGTCAGTCATTAAGACACGATATACGGCGCGGCTGAAGCCGCGCCCCTTCAAGGCTCTGGCCGCTGATTTTCAAGGCTTTTCTGCATGCCGTGAGGGAGTGCTTTTTTTACAACCGGGCCAGAGCGAACTCAGTCAGAGCTTCGCTACACACCCGCTAACTCGATATGAGGCATCTCCCAGTGAGATCCGGGGAGGGAGAACGAAAAGATGGTCGACTCCTCGGCGCAGGCCTGGATGGACCGAATCCTGCCACTTCTCGGCGACTCTCCCCGCAAGAGGTGCCAGGCTTCGCGGTATGGTTCGTACTTCGCATTGCTCAGGTTCGGACACAGCCAGACGGCCCATTGTCCCCGGATATTCTTGGCTGGAATGATGTACCACACGTCTTCCAGGATCAAATACACCGCCACGTAATCGAACGCGTTGCGCCCGTATGGACCCCGGCTCCCCCGTACGGTACACCCATAGCCTCGCCCGCATTTAGCCACCGTGGACTTCACCTGCACCCGGGCAAACTTTCCTTGGTGTTCCACCGCGAAGTCGTAGTGTGCGGTGTCGCCAAACGGCTTGGTGACTTCCAGTCCGTTTTCTGCTGCCATGGCCATGAAGCGCATCTCGGCCCATTCCCCGCGCCGCTTGCAGTGCTTGATCTTTACTCTCGGTTTTGTCATGAATAGGTCCCTTGAAAAACTCCTGTCGTGGGCCATCTCTGTCGAGAAGCCCCTGAAAATGGGCGCTAAAAGAAACGCGGCCCTTGTGGGGCCGCGTTTTCGCTTTAAGTTTTAGTCCGCGATTTTACTTTAGCATCAATTATTGCGGCTAGCAAGCGGTTTCTTAGCCAGGTGGTGGATCAGGGTGTGAAATAGTTCACGCGGGATTCCTCGCCCCGCTGGTGAAAGCGCGGGGCTTCGGAATGACGCCTCCAAAATACGAGCCACCCCGGAGCCAGAGCCTCGGATTAGTCACGGGTTGTCGCTAGTCTTTCTCCTTATCGTGCAGTTGTTGTGCCAGGTAGTTTTCCATGCCCATCTCGCTGATGGCGTGGAGTTGTCCTTCCAGCCAGTCGATGTGGTGTTCTTCATCTTTCAGGATCTTTTCCAGCAGTTCGCGCGATCCGTTGTCACCGGCCTTCACACAGGTTTGGATTCCGTCGTTCAGGCGCTTGACGGCGTCGTACTCCAGTTGGAGATCGTTTTTCAGTTGAGCACCAACAGTCTGGCCGATGTTGATCTTGAAGTAATCGCTCATGTTGGGAGTGCCGTCGAGCAGGAGAATGCGCTCCATCAGTTTCTCCGCATGCGTCATCTCCTCGATGGACTCGGCGCGGGTGTGCTTGGCCATCCGCTCGTAGCCCCAGTTCTCACACATCTCAGCGTGCAGGAAGTATTGATTGATGGCCGTCAGTTCCGCTTTCAACACCTGATTGAGTAGTGCAATGACGTTAGTGTCGCCCTTCATGGTTACCTTTCAAAAGCCAGGGTCCTTTGTTAGGAACTCCAGGCAGGCGGAAATCATACACCTAGCGGGTCCCTTCAAGACATTCCTCTCAAAATCCGGAAAGTGCGCAGCTCGCGACTGGTGAGGCTCACAGCGCCCGGTGATCGTCATCACAGCGCCATGGACGGAAAAGGGCCACACTTAAATCGGAAGCTGGATGTTTAGCAGGAGGTAGCTCATGAAGACCTCGCGCATCATCATTCTGACTCTTGCAGTTATTGCGTTGGTACTGACGGTAACACCGACGGCTTTGGGGCAGACGTCCCAACCAAACGCCGCAGTTCCAAAGTATGATCGGGCGGTCGAGACCACGTTCAAGGGGACGGTGGAAGAGGTAAGAAATCGACAGTGCCCGGTGAGCGGTGGCATGGGGTCGCATCTGATCTTGAAGTTGGCCGGCAACAAAACCATCGAGGTTCACCTTGCAACCACGAAGTTCGTAAAGACCTACGATCTTGTCTTCAACAAAGGGGACGAGGTCACGGTGGTCGGCACCAAGGTGCAGTTTGAAGGTGTGGAAACGATCTTCGCCCGCGAAGTCACCCGCGGCAGTGAAACCTTCGTCTTCCGCGACAAAGACGGAACGCCGATCTGGTAGTCGCCCGCGGTGCTAAGCACCAGAGCGACAGTCGTGGCAGCCGGACCATGAATCCGGCTGCCATCTCGTTCGCATAAAGCCAACTATTGACCCATCCCGCCAAAGCCGCAGGCGAATGAAGCGAACTGTGCCGTTGCCTGCCGAGCTTGTTGATATACTTCAGACGTGGAAACTAAAACGAACCGCGTACTTGATGATACGAAGCTACGCGCCGAATGGGCGCAGGCCGCCGCCGCGGTACGCGAAAAGAGAAGCGCGTGAAAGTGGCCACGGCCAGGGCGCTGCCAGCAGCAATCAAGATACTGCTGACCAGCAGATTTCATTGACCACGTAAATCGCTCGGGCGCGTAGCTCAAACGGATAGAGCATCGGATTTCTAATCCGAGGGTTGCAGGTTCGATTCCTGCCGCGCCTACCAATCCAGGTTTAACCAGGGAACAACGCACCCGTGCCGATCCAGAATTCCGCAAGGGATTTGAGATTTTTCTTGTAAGTGCGGGTGACCGTGTATTCCTTTCCGCCATCGACTCGAAGACAGTATTCTCCTGTCGAAAGCGGCCTGATTTCTTGAACAAATGAGGTGTTCACGAGCACAGATCGGTGGATGCGGATGAATCCATGGGTTTCGAGCCTTTCTGCCACCACCGTGATAGATTCACGTAGTAGATAGGAACTCTGGTTCCGCAGGAGCCACACGCATTTACCCTTAGCCTGAACGGAGACCACGTCACCCAGATCGATAAAGAGAATTTTTCCCCTGACTTTGATGGCCGCCCGGAGAGACTTTGGCTTCGCAAGCGTTTGCAACCGTGCGAAAATCTCCATTAATCTCACCGTCTGTTCTCCCGCGTCGCGTGCTGTCACTAAGGGTGCACACGAACGCGGAACCGTTCGGTCAACTAGAGAGGGGCTAGCATCCTCTGGAATCGAGGTTGCACGTCCGGCTGAACCAATCTTCACTGTGTTCATCTTGGGGGCCTACATTACGGGTGCAGACGTTCCATCCGACCACGTTCCAACTGGTACATAGAAGACGGTCTCTGGCTCCGGAACCTCGCGGGGATCCAGCACGACCGGCGAGCCGGGAAGGTTTGCTCCCCAGCTCGCGCCGTCTGTCTTAGGAATGTGAAACATCAAATGGGGAAACCAATGTCCAACGGAATCGGCAAGGTACTGTTCCTTCGACAACATGAAGGACATCGAGCCAGGTTCCGGCGGCGGTAGTTCCTGCTTGGCAACCGCAGCCTTGATGTGGTCGAGCATCTGCGGGTTGGTCAATCCCGCTAATACCAATTCCGTCCTCTTAAAAGTGTACGGCAGGACGGACCGCGCGGCGGGCGGGTTGTAGCAGATAGGGCTCCGATTTTTAGGATTCCAAAACTCCGGGTGGTCGAACGGCGACATCCACGCTCGTTCCACGATGCACACGAAACCATTCTTGCCTTCGACTGCGGTCTCGTAGCCATGCCGGCCAAGAACTAGGATCGTAGCATCGCTGGATATGGACTTCGGGGCGGCGGTTCGCGCCAAGGCTATCTCCGCATTGCGATCCGCCATGACGTAGTGCTCGATCGGAGCCATATTCGGATAAGGCGTCTTGGCATCCTCCGCTTGCGCGCCCTGAGCTTGCATCGTCCACGGCGCGATCAGCACGACAATCAGCGCGAAGCTTCCCAACGTGATCGTCTTGAATCTCTTTCGGGTCGTCAGATTTTCTCCCGTGCACATTGATCGGTTCATCGATTTTCTCCCGAGTTTTGAGTAAGTCTTGCCCTCAATTGATCTTGGCAAAAAAAATCCGAATGTCCTGCACCATCAGATCCGGCTGCTCGAGTGCAGCGAAGTGACCGCCTCTGAGCATTTCCGTCCTTTGCACGACGTTGTAGGTTCCATCGATCCAGCGTTCAGGCGCAGCGACGACTTCCTTCGGGAATACCGCATAGGCCACAGGAGTCTTCACTTTGGGCGGAGCTTCGTCGCGGTCGGAGAGCCGGTGCTCGCGGTAGATGCGCATGGAGGAACCCACCGTCCCGGTGACCCAATAAAGTGTCACATCGCTGAGGAACGTGTCACGATCCACCGTGTGCAGGAAATCTCCATCATTGTCGGTGAGGTCCTGGAATTTCACTGCCAACCAAGCCAGCCACCCAACCGGTGAATCGGTCAGGGCATAGGCAACCGTCTGCGGCTCGCTTGACTGAAGGTTAAAGAACGTACTTCGCTTCTCGTCCCACCACGCCGTATAGCGCCGATGCTCCTCGGCGGTCAACTCTTTCATTGCGTCCGGGCTGGGAGGCGGAACAGCAATAAGGTTCAAGTGGAGTCCGATAACCTGGGTAGGGGCCTGGCGCGCCATCTGTTGCGCAACCTCCGAACCCCAATCACCGCCCTGAACCCCGTATCTCGAGTAGCCCAGACGATCCATCAGAACGATGAAGGCTTTGGCCATCCGAACTGGATCCCAGCCACGACTTGTCGTTGGCCCAGAAAATCCAAAACCAGGAAGCGAAGGTACAATGACGTCAAAAGCAGGGGTGCTGCTGTCCTTCGGATGTGTGAGTGGCTCGATTAGAGCAAAGAATTCCAAGATGGAGCCCGGCCATCCGTGAATCAACATCAGGGGGATTGCATCCGTTCGCGAAGATCGTTCGTGGATGAAGTAGATCGTCTGTCCGTCGATCTCGGTGGTGAACTGATCGAATCGGTTGATTTTGGCCTCTTGTGCGCGCCAGTCATAGTCTTTTTGCCAATAGTTTGCGAGTTCGCGGACCTTGCTGATGTCAGCGCCGTATTCCCAGGTTGTGCCGGGCAGTTGATCGGGCCACTTGGTCTTCGCCAGGCGGCGCCGTAGATCGGCGAGCACGCTATTCGGAATGTGAACCTTGAAGGGCTTGATGGTTACAGGATTTTCGGGTCTAGCCTGGCCGTGACTGGGCTGAATTGTGACGAGCACAACTAACACCGTGGCAACAGCACCCATTGTCCGACGTTGCAGGGTCATCGATTTCCTTTGCGATAGAGCCGGCCAGCATACTGTTTGAGGCTGCGATAGCGTTCCCCTGTACCTTAACATCAACTGCCGTCCTTCATCGGTCGTAGAACTCATTCCATGTGCTAATTCGCCATGACATACGTACCAGTTGGTATTCATAACAGTACGCCGCCCCACCGTACAACCTATGCGGTTAGCCCCGCTTGTGGTTGCCCGGCGGGCGCAGGGACCGGAGCCAGCCCACGATGTTTCTGATCCCCGCCTTCATCACTTTCGCATCCTGAGCATTCTTTGCCAGTGAGACGTACCCTTCAAGCGTCGCGATCAGAAAGCCAGCAGCCGCAGCGGGTTCCAGATCGCTACGAACCCTTCCGTAGGTCTGTCCTTTTCGCAAAGCGGCGGCGATACCCTCCTGCCAGGCATGGAACACCATCGCCAACCGCTTGCGGAAACCTTCGTCAAGGGGAGACATTTCCTGAGCCAGATTGTTCAGGGGACAGCCACCCCGCACGTCCTCGGGCCGAACTGATTCACCTTGAACAATGCCGATCAAAGTGTTGATAGGGTCATTGCCCCTCTGCAATGGCCGCAACCACTTGGCACGGAGGTCGGGGCCGATGATCTCTTCGACGACGGCGTATCCCAATGCTTCTTTGCTGACGAAGTGGTAGTACAGCGCTCCCTTGGTAACCCCAGTTGAGGCCAGAATTGTGTCTAGGCCGGCACTTTGGAAACCCGATCTGTAGACCTCTCGGAATGCCGCCTGCAGCAAGAGCCCCCGCGTGCGCTGAGGGTCGCGCAGACCGGCCGCCCTACGTCTCGAATTCTTGCGTGCAATCAAGATACCAACCAGTATGTATGGTAACCATCGCAGCGTCAAGCGAAATGTATTTATGCGCTCAATCGCGCTCCGGTTTTTGGTAGAGATTTATCGCGGAACTTTCTGTTTTGGTAGATTCCACCGTCAACTCAGCCACTCCAGTGGTTTGCACCAGTTCCCGAATCACGTTTGTCCGTTGACTTGTAGTTGTACGTTCATTCCCGATTTCACCATGTCCGTTGGTCGGTCTCATACCAATGAAGCCCTTGGTCATCCGAATGCTATTTCGACATCGTGTGCACGGACAGTCCTCAATTCTTAGAGGACTGATTCAGAGGACTTCAAGGAGAAACAAAATGAGTTATACGAAGGACGCAAGACCAGCGGAGAACAGAGGCGAGACGCATGGATCGTTCTTTATGATTGCGCTGGCGTTGCTCATGCTGGCTTTCGCCGTATCCGGATGGGCCCAGTCAACAGTGGGCACAGGCAGCATTACCGGAACGGTAACCGATCCCACCGGCGCGGTTGTGAGTGGCGCCAAAGTAGTCATCAGCAACATCGGAACAGGTCAGGCTCTCAATCTGGCCGCAAACGCTGGGGGAGCATTCGCCTCCGGTCCTCTCGACCCTGGCACTTACAAAGTGCAAGTTTCGGCCAAGGGCTTCAGCAGCGTCAATGAAACAATCACGGTGGAAGTGGGCAACACTGCCTCTGCCAATATCAAGCTACAAGTTGGCCAGGAGAGCCAGGTCATTGAAGTGCAGGCCAGCACGGTCGCAGTCAACACCGAGCAGGCCGAGGTGCAAGGCGTCCTGAATTCAGAGCAGATTGCGAACCTGCCGGTGAACGGCCGCAACTTCCTGGATCTGGCGCAGCTTGAACCCGGCGTGCAAATTCAGGATGGCCAGAACTTCGATCCGACCAAGGCCGGTTACTCTTCAATCTCATTCGGCGGCCGTTTCGGCCGTACCGCACGCATCAACGTGGACGGCGTTGACATCAGCGACGAGACCGTAGGTACCACCACCTCCAATATCCCGGCCAGCGCCATCGACGAATTCCAGTTAGGTCAGTCTTCGCTCGATCTCTCGAACGACTTGACTTCCTCCGGGGCGGTCAACGTGACCACTAAGTCCGGCACGAACACACTTCACGGCGAAGCGTTCGGTTTCATCCGTGACCACAGCTTCGCAGCCAGCGCACCCGGCGGCCACGATTATGCTTTTCAACGCGAGCAGTTCGGCGGCAGCGTCGGTGGGGCCATCATCAAGAACAAGTTGTTCTTCTTCGCCGACGGCGAGCGCACCAAGCAGGATTCGTTTGCGGCCGTTTCGCTCGCCGGCTCTCCGTTCGCAAGTTTGAGCGGCGGCTTCAGCCAGCCTTTCCGCGAAAGCAACCTCTTGGGCAAAGTCGATTACAACTTCGGCAACGGCGCAAAGGCGTTCTACCGTTACTCTTATTTCGAGAACTCATTGTTTGCCACTTTCGGATTCGGTTTCCAGGTGTACGACAACAAGGACTACACCCGGACACATGTTGCAGGCGTGGACTTCACCACGGGCAGCTTCTCTCACAGCATTCGTTACTCGTATCTGAAGTTCCAGAACCAGATCGCGGATGTAACTTCAGGCAACGCTGCTCTTCCATTTAGTAGCACTGGGTTGGAGATTGGCGACACGACCCAGTCCTTGTTTGGACCAAACTTGTTGGCTCCGCAGAGCACCCCCCAGCAGAACAATGAAATTAAATACGATGGAAGCAAAGTGCTGCACTCCCACACCATTCGTTACGGGGTCTCGCTCAACCACATTCAGGGCGGCGGCTTTGCCGATTTCTTCGGCACCGCGCCGCGGGTTCGCTTCAATGTGGGTTCGACGAACTGCGGCCCCTCCGGAACCGAATTGTGCTCGGATTTCGCCGCTGCTGGACCTTTCCCGGGCGGCTCCGCCAATCCTTTGAACTACCCTGTCAACCGGCTTACCGTCGGCAACGGGCAGGGCTTCAACACGCTTCAACCGGCTTTAGGCTTCCCGGCAGGCGGACTGGGACCGGATAACCGGATCGGTCTCTACTTGGGCGACAGCTGGAAGATTAAGCCCAACTTCACCCTCACCGTCGGCGTGCGCTATGACCGCGATAGTGGCCGTACCGACAGCGATCTACCCGCCATTCCACAAATCAATGCCGCCTTCCCCGGCTATGGAAACCCGGTTAAGCAGGCCAACCTCAACTTCGCGCCCCAGTTAGGCTTTGCATGGGACCCGATGAAGAACGGCAAGACCGTGATTCGCGGCGGCGCCGGCCTTTATTTCGAAAACGCAATTTTCAACAACGTTCTGTTTGACCGGCCGTTGCGCTTGCAAACCGGGGCCTTCAACCAGGCGACCTTAGCATGTATCAACGGCGTTGCGCAGGGCGTCCCGATAGTCGGGGGAACGATAGCGCCGGGCCAGCAAGGCTCAACTGACTTCTGCAGCAATACCAATCGCATCGGTGACGAGATTCCGGCGATCCTGTCGTTCTGGAACCAGGTGAAGACTGGGAATCCGTTTAATCTGCAGGCTCCCAACCCCAGTTACATCGGCAACCTCATGAATGGCGGCATAGGCACGAACGGCGCGGTCAACCTGTTGGACCCTAATTACAAGACACCGCGCTCGTTGCAGCTGAACTTCGGCGTTCAGCATGAAATCCGCCATGGCATGGTATTCAGCGCCGACTACTTGCGCAACGTGGAAACGCGCGCATTATCCGGTATTGACGTCAACCGTGTAGGCGACGCCAACGTCTTTAACCTGGCGGGTGCAAATGCTGCTGTTGCAGCCACCCTGGCGGCCTGCGGTGCCGGTAGTATTGATGCTGCTGCTGCCGCAGGAGGCTGTCCCGGACTCCATCCAGCCACGGCCACCACTCCGGCAGGAGCGGCGACCATGGCCGATTTCGCCAAGAACGGTCTCGGCAGCGCGGTCGACATCGGCGCAGGTTGCACTTCCGTCAATGGAATCGGGCGTCCGTGCGCTTTTGGAGGAACGAATCAAAGCCAGGCGCAGATGTACTTCCTCAAACCCATAGGACGCTCGGTTTATAACGCTTTGCAGATGTCATTGAAGCAAAACTTGAACAACCCGATGCGCGGAATCAAAGCGGCGAACTTCCAGGTGTCCTACAGCCTGTCGCGGTTCTCCAACACTGGTGGCACACAAGCTACCGGAACACCGACAGACAACGATCTGGACTTTCTCGTGATCGCCCCCGACAACAACAACCCTGGTCGATACTTCGGACCATCACTGCTGGATCGTACCCACCAGCTCTCTTTTGGTGGGTATGTAGATGTACCAGCAGGATTCCGCATTGGGCTGATCTCCCACTTCTACAGCCCATTGGCGAGTTCGATTGATGCTGCCAACACAGGCTCGGCCGGCGAAATCTTCCGGACGGACTTTACCGGGGACGGAACCATCCAGGATCCACTCCCGGGGACAACGTTCGGCTCGTTTGATCGCGGCATCAACGCCGCCGGTCTCACTAACCTGATCAACAACTACAACTCTACCCAGGCAAATCAGGCTACACCTGCGGGTAAGGTCTTGATCGCCAACGGCGTCATGAGCCTTGCGCAGTTGCAAGCCTTAGGTGGCGTATCTCCGGTCATTTGCCCACCACCACCCACCTCGCAAGCCGGGTGCACCAACAATTCTCCCGGCAGCCAGGTTGATTTTGGTTGGTTGCGGGCGACGGACTTGAAACTGGCGTGGCGGCACACGTTCCTTGAGAGATACACCATCGAGCCGAGCGTGGGCTTTTTCAACCTATTCAACTTCGCAAACTTCAACCTGCCGCCGACTACCATGTTCGGCGTCTTGAACGGCCCCGGAACGGGCTCGATTAACGGAACCACGCGGTCAGATCAAGAATCGTTCCGTGTCGGCAACGGCACGGGCGTGTATTCGCTCGGCTCGCAACGGCAAATCGAATTCGGCTTACGCTTAACATTCTAGGCTGAAGCGAAACTCGTCAAACCTAGCCATCCGTTCTGCAAACGGATGGCTTTTTTGTTTTTGCTTGCGGAAACGTGGGAGGTGAGAATTCCAACACCCAAAAGCCCCACCCTGTCGCAAAGGGGGTAAGGCCCTCAGCGCAAACTTTATCAACCTGCTGAATCAGCACTCCGTTACATCGTACTGGGAGGAATGGGCTAGCAGACTCCCCGACGACGCGGCCCAGAAGTCGATTTCGGGGACGCGAGGTCCGGTTTCCTGGAAGCCCGTTTTGGACCGCGAGCGAAGCGCTGAAGCCAGAAGATGATTTATTCTCCAAGAAACTGGGTGCCGCAATAACTGCCGAGCAATCGGGAACAACTCCCCGATCAACTCCTGGCCACCGAAGGATCTGTGCGGCTCTCCTAATGCGATTAGGCTAATCTGTCCCCCGGTGCTCGCCAGATCGACTTAGGCCGGACCCCATGCTGGCACTCCACCCACGATCATGCCGAGATCCGTGTCCGGGTCGAGACGCAATCCGCCGAACGGTATCGCCGCGATGGCCTGATTCGCCGACGGCACGGCGGTCACTCTTAATCGTGAATGGCGTGAATTACAATACATCCATTAAACCCCGAGTCGCAGTCTTAGATACTGGAGGATGTTACAGGATGAAGCTTGGCGAAGTGCTCGTTAGGTTCGAGCCTCCGTTCGAGATCTGTTGCGCTACAGGCAGCGCGCTTTGATCTCAATCCTTATGCGCCCTACGTACTCTCGGATGTTCGCCCTGGCTGGTTTGTTTTTCCTGCTCCTAATGCGGGCAGCCAGTGCGCAGAATGCTACGCTGATCACTCTTGACCAGGCGATTGATCTGGCGCTAGCGCACAACCATTCGATCAAAGCCACGCGTACTCTGATTCTGCAGAATCAGGCCCAGGAGATTACCGCGAACCTTCGCCCCAATCCGACTCTTGGGGCGGACAGCCAGTTTGTACCATTTTTCAGTCCTCAAGATTTTTCTGGCGAAAATCTGAACGAAACTCAGCAGTTCGATATTGGCATCGGGTATTTGTTCGAACGTGGCCACAAACGGCAGCGGCGGCTGCAGGCTGCCCGTGATCAGACAGCCGTCACTCGCGCCCAAATCAGCGACGCCGAGCGAACCCTCGCGTTCAACGTGGGGCAGCAGTTCGTCAGCGTTTTACTCGCAGAATCCACTCTTCAGTTCGCGCTTCAGGATCTAAAGGGGTTCCAGCAAACGGTCGACATTAGCGAGATACAACTCAAAGCAGGATACATCGGTGAAGGCGATTATCTTAAGATCAAGTTGCAGCTTCTCCAGTTTCAGACCGACGTGTCCTCTGCCCGCCTGGCCAAAGCGCAGGCACTGGTGGGCCTGCGTGAGTTCTTGGGGTACAACGCGGTGCCGGCCGATTTTGACGTAATTGGTGATCTAGCATACCAGCCACTCAAGGCGAACTTGGAAGATTTGCAGACAAAGGCGATGCGCGAACGTCCCGACTTCCGTGCCGCGGAATTGGGGATAACCGCCGCACAGAGTCAAATCCTCCTAGCCAAAGCGAATGCCAAGGTGGACGTAAACGGCACCTACGACTTTACCCATGTTTCCGGTGAGAATACTGCTTCCATCTTTGTGAATTTTGAGTTGCCGATTTTTAACCGCAACCAAGGAGAGATCGCACGCACCGGTTATGCACTCACACAGGCGCAGGAGCAGCAGCAAGCAGCGAGCGATACAGTTCTCTCCGATGTTTCCAATGCCTACGAGGCGGTCAGGAGTAACGACGAAGTGGTGCAACTTTATACGTCCGGATATCTCAAGCAGGCGCAGGATTCGCGCGATATAAGCGAATATGCCTATAAACGTGGCGCCGCCAGCTTGCTGGATTTTCTCGACGCCGAGCGCAGCTACCGATCGGTTCAGCTGGCTTATCGCCAGGCGCTGGCCTCTTATATGACCGCATTGGAGCAGTTGAAGCAAGCGGTGGGAACGAGGAACCTGCCATGAGGGTCCGTACAACGGCCGTGCGCCCGCAGCTTTGGCGAAGCTTGGCTGCATTCGCCGCCGTATCGTCGATCACCCTTGTGCTCGCCGGCTGCGAGGGCTCGGGATCGAATGCCGCAGCTGACTCGAACAGTAAGAGAAACTCAAACAATCCCGAGCTATTTACCGTTCCGCAGGATCAGATGTCGCATGTGCAGGTCCTGACCGTTCAGCCCACGAAGTTGACTCGGTCTCTCCGGCTGACCGGAGCCGTGGCTTACAACGGCTTTCGCACGACACCGGTGATCACCCAAGTGAGTGGACCAGTCAGCAGGGTGGTGGTCGTTCCGGGGCAGAAAGTGAATCGGGGCGAGCCTATGTTGTACGTGGCCAGCCCGGATTACTCTCAGCTCCGCACCAACTATTTAAAGGCTAAGGAGGCCTACGCTCTGGCGCAAAAGGCAGACGCACGAGCTCAAGACTTGTATCAACACCACGCGATTGCCGAACAGAATTTAGAGCAGGCGCAATCGGCAGAAGTGCAGGCGGGCGGCGATCTGGTGGCGGCGCAAGCTGCACTGAAAGTCATGGGAATCGTTGATCCTGACGCACTCGTGAAAGCCCCACCTTCTTTCGAGGTTCCGGTAAAAGCGCCGATTGGCGGCTTGGTCGTTGAACAGGATATTGCTGCGGGACAACTCATTCAACCCGGGACCACGCAATGTTTCATGATTTCCGATGTCAGCACAGTCTGGGTGCTGGTTAATATCTATCAAAAAGACTTGCCCTACGTGCGTGTGGGCGATCAGGTCACAATTCAGACGGATACTTACCCTGAAGTGTTTCATGGGCGCATTGCGTACGTGGCAGCTTCGCTCGATCCAAGCACGCGTACCCTGCAGGCGCGCATCGAGACCAACAATCCCGGCGAAAAACTGAAGAAGGACATGTACGTGGTTGCGACCGTAAACGCCGGCAAGATTCAAAATGCCATTGCGCTCCCGGATGCTGCAGTCCTGCGGGATAGTGAAAATCAGCCTTTCGTATATGTGGAGGCGTCTTCGAACCAGTTTGGCAGACGCTCAGTAACTCTCGGCGAAAGCTTGAATGGACAGACGGAGATTACCAGCGGGCTGAAAACGGGCGACCAGGTCATCGGAAATGGCAGCTTGTTCCTGCAGTTTGCGAACTCGCTGCAGCGCTAAGCGAGTCGGTGCACGCTTTGAACAATGTTTCTAGAAGTCTGGCAAGGATAGTGTCCACCTCAACTGAATGATCCACCGAATAGTTCAAGCGGCGCTGCGGCAAAGGTTCCTCGTGTTGATGCTGACCGCGTTCATCACGGTTGGAGGGATCCTTTCATTTCAGCGGATGCCCGTGGACGCCTATCCCGACCTCTCGCCTCCCCAAGTCGAAATCATTACCCAGTGGCCAGACCATGCCGCCGAAGAAGTCGAGCGCTTGGTCACGCTTCCCCTTGAACTCCAGATGAACGGCGTCCCGCACATGGTGGTGATGCGTTCTACCTCCCTCTATGGGCTGTCCGATATCATCCTCACCTTCGAGGACAACACTGGCGATTACTTTGCGCGGCAAGTTGTCTTTGAGCGTCTCGCTCAAGCTACGCTGCCAACGGGCGTAACCCCAAGCGTCGCTCCCTTGTTCAGTCCCAGCGGCCTGGTGTATCGCTATGTGCTGGAGAGCCCCGACCGCAGCCCTCAAGAACTCAAAACGATTGAAGACTGGGTGATCGAACGAGCGTATCGGTCGGTTCATGGCGTAGCTGACGACTCAGGATTCGGCGGAACCGTGATGCAGTATCAGGTGCTGCTTGATCCGGCGCGCATCTACGGATATCACCTGACGATTCCGCAGGTCGTGACCGCACTGACTGCCAATAACTCGAACGCTGGCGGAGGGTTCTATTCACAGGGCGGACAGTTTTACTACGTTCGCGGGATAGGACTGATTCGGAACACAGATGACATTGGCAACGTCATCGTGGGCGCCAACAAGGGCGTGCCCATCCGGGTGCGCGATGTAGGCGATGTAAGCATC
>DATMQI010000231.1:0-46125 GCA_035567135.1 Terriglobales bacterium | reverse complement strand
CACAATTTCGCTGATCGTTCCGGCGCCTACTGTATGCCCGCCTTCGCGAATCGCGAAGCGCAAGCCTTTCTCCATCGCCACCGGCGTAATCAGCTCGATCACCAGACTGACGTTGTCTCCCGGCATCACCATCTCGGTCGCCGCCGGAAGTTCCGCTACGCCGGTCACGTCTGTCGTTCTGAGATAAAACTGCGGACGGTATCCTTTAAAGAATGGCGTGTGCCGTCCGCCTTCTTCTTTCGTCAGAATGTAAACTTCCGCTTTGAATTTGGTGTGCGGCGTAATCGATCCACCCTTCGCCAATACCATGCCGCGCTCGACATCGTCCTTGCCAATGCCGCGCAACAGCAGCCCCGCGTTGTCTCCCGCCAGGCCTTCGTCCAATTGCTTCTTGAACATTTCTACGCCGGTTACCACCGTCTTGCGCGTGTCGCGGAAGCCTACAATCTCGACTTCCTCGCCCACCTTCACCTTGCCGCGCTCGATTCTTCCCGTCACCACCGTGCCTCGACCTGAGATTGAGAAAATATCTTCAATCGGCATCAGGAACGGTTTATCCAGCTCGCGTGCCGGTTGCGGAACGCTCTTGTCGACCGCCTCCATCAGCGCGTCAATTTGCTTCTCCCACTTCTCTTCGCCATTCAGTGCACCCAGGGCCGAAAGGCGAATCACTGGCACATCGTCGCCCGGAAACTTGTAGCTCTTCAGCAACTCGCGCACTTCGAGTTCGACCAGATCCAGCAACTCGGGATCGTCGACCGCGTCACACTTGTTCAACGCGACCACGATGTAAGGCACGCCGACTTGCCGCGCCAAGAGCACGTGCTCGCGCGTCTGCGGCATCGGACCATCGGTCGCCGCGACCACCAGGATCGCGCCATCCATCTGCGCCGCGCCCGTAATCATGTTCTTGATGTAATCGGCGTGGCCCGGGCAATCGACGTGCGCGTAGTGCCGGTTCGCCGTCTCGTACTCGACGTGCGCCGTGGCAATCGTGATCCCGCGCGCCTTTTCTTCCGGCGCGTTATCGATGCTGTCGAACGACCGGAAGACGATCTTCGGGTTGTGCTTCTGCAAAACCTTGGTGATGGCCGCCGTCAGCGTGGTCTTGCCATGGTCGATGTGACCAATCGTCCCCACATTGCAGTGCGGCTTGTTCCGATCAAATTTCTCTTTCGCCATTGCCTAGCTCTCTCCGTGTTCTCTCTACTACCCTAGATACCAAACTCTGGAGCGGGAGACGGGAATCGAACCCGCGACCAACAGCTTGGAAGGCTGTGACTCTACCACTGAGTTACTCCCGCTCAGCCTCAAACTATGAGATCCCTCGCAAACAACGCTCGGGATTTCGGCTGCGGGCTCCCGCTTCGCTCACGCCCGCAAAACGCCTCAACCTGGAGCCGATGATCAGGATTGAACTGATGACCTCTCCCTTACCAAGGGAGTGCTCTACCAACTGAGCTACATCGGCGAACCGCTTCCTAAAAGCCCAGACTAGCAAGCTACGTCTCTACAGCTAGTCTTTATCCAGGTGCAGCACATCTTTCCTCCGCACCCACGTCTTCAGCGCGAACATCGCTAAAATCGCCAGCGTCGCCAAGCGAATTCGCTGGTCGCTGATCGTGTTCCAGGACAAAATTCCCAAAACCACGAACGCGGCCAGCGCAATGATTAAACGCTTCAACAGATCCCTCGCGCCACTCGGGACTTCAGCTGTGAGGCTCCCGTCGCTCACGAACCACTGAGATCCCTCGCAAACAACGCTCGGGATTTCGGCTGCGGCTCCCGCTACGCTCACGCCCGCAAACCGCCTCAACCTGGTGCACAGGGAAGGATTCGAACCTTCGTACCTCGCAAGGAGGGACAGATTTACAGTCTGTTGGCTTTAACCACTCACCCACCTGTGCAAACTTTCGGGCCTTCCCGGCCGCAAACCGCAAATCCAAAACCAGCCAACGGCCTTTGCGCGGAGGATGATGCTATAGCGGGCAATGACCCAATAGAAGAACAGAGTGCGCACGAAACCCTCTCGCACGCAAACACCACACTTGGAACAATTCCTTATGGAGTGCTGTTGGGAAAAATTTGTTACGCCGCCGCGCCGCGCAAAATGTCCTGTGTTCCGGAACCGATCCTTATTAGATGCGAATGCCGGGTCAATCCTGATCCATCAGATGCTGGAGCTGGCGAAGGGATTTGAACCCCCGACCCTCTGATTACAAATCAGATGCTCTACCAACTGAGCTACGCCAGCAGTCGGAGACAACGAGCCCTCGCGGGCGCATATATCCCTCTAATCCCTTCCAGATGTCCGGGACAATTCTAAAAGGTACCATAACGGTAATTTGGGCGCAACCACAACACGTGATATAGCAATTATTCGCCAGAAATCGCCTGCGGGTTGCTCTGCCGACAACCAGAATTCCCGCAACCCCGCCGAAAACTTTCGTTGGAGTGAATTCCCTTTGTGTAACTTCGTCTCCTCGGTGATTAAAGCCTTGACCTGCGCTTTCCGAAACCACTAATCGTTCTGCGGTTCCGATCCAAAGCGCAGGACGTGTCCGTCGGGGTCTTCGATTTTCATCTCGTAGGCCCAAGGATAGTTGGTTGGCTTCTCTAATATCTTCGCGCCCTTGGCGCTGTACTCCGCGAAGAGGGGTTCGATGTCCTCGACCCCAATCCACATCCATGTCCCCGGATGCCCTTGCTCACCCTGACTCAACATGATCGACCTGCCATCGCGGCAAACGGACGCAAACGTCGACTCTTCCTCGCCGCCCCAATTCACTTTGAAGCCGAGCACGTCCACGTAGAAGCGAATGCTGGCCGCCAGATTGTTGACCCTCAGGATGGGAGTAATGCATTCGA
This sequence comes from Terriglobales bacterium, assembly GCA_035567135.1. GTDB lineage: Bacteria > Acidobacteriota > Terriglobia > Terriglobales > Acidobacteriaceae > JABDBE01. Next base: position 43,257 of record DATMQI010000231.1, on the reverse strand, counting down.
CTCGGATCTTCCCCGCACTGGTCGCTTTGGTATCCGACACGTCAGAGTCCTCCTTTCATGCTGGTTTGAGCTGCCGAAAAATGGGGCATCCGGGTTCTCGGGAGGGCACGGCTCCAGCCGTGCCGTAGTCCTTAGCTAATTGTCGGCGCCGTTGGAGGCTGCAACCCTTCAAACCCTTGTTGCGAGTTACAGGTTTTCTTTCGAACTGTTCGGTCCCGCCACCAGCATTATCTCGAATCTGCGCCCGGTCGTGAAGGCCACAACATTACGTAGATTTGCCGGCTGACTTAGAGCGATGCCATGCTACGAGCCCGCGAATGCTATCATGACCGAATCCTCGACGCTCCGGCCTCACGAGCAATCTCGCCGGAGCAGCCGCGCTTCCATGCGAATACGACGACGCCTCCCTATCATCCTTGCCGTCCTGCTGGTCGCAGCGGCGGTTGCGCTGGCCGTCGTGTTGCGAAAACATGCCCCGCCCGAAGCCGCGCGGTTGCTTCCAGCCGCTGATGGTTTTATATACGCCAATGTGGGATGGATGCGGCGCGCCAATCTCACCGGCGAACTGCCAGCCGTCCCCCACGATCCGGAGTATGAGCAATTCATCCAGGCCACCGGCTTCCAGTTCGAGCGCGACCTGGACGAAGCTGCGCTCGCCATTCACGATCCCGCAAGCTCACCTGGCGCCAAGCCGGACACAGCGGCCCAACCCCGTTTCTCCGAAGTCTTTGTGGGCAAATTCAACGGCGAACGGCTGCGAACGTATCTGCACAAGATCTCCAGTTCGGTAGAAAATTATCAGCCCGCCGACGTCTACAACATCCCACTTGAAGGACGCACGGTCCGAGTCGCAATCCTGGGTGTGGACACGGTCGCGGCCTCGAATCTCGACGACCCCCTCGTCATCCGCGGAATCATCGACCGTTCCCGCAAACTCGCATCGCCCTTCGGCGGACCGGCGCTTCTGCGCCAATATTATAAGGAGGTCCCTTTCGCCAGTCTCGCCTGGGCCGTCTTCAAAATTCAACCGTCCGCAGGCGTCTCTACCTCGGGGCCGATCGGGTGGTCACTGCTTTTTCCTAAGCCGGCGACCATCGTCGCCTCGTTGCGGTATCTCGGAGCGGTTCATTTCAAGGCGCAGGCATTCACCGCCAGCGAAGACGACGCCAGCCAACTGACCGCCCGGATCGACACCTACCTCAATCTGTTTCGCGCAGCGGAAAGCACCGTCTCTACCCCCGGGCCTGATCCCGACATGAAAGCGTTTTTCGATAGCCTGAAAATTCAACCGGAAAAGGCGCGCGCCAGTCTAACTGCGACCGTCCCCCTAGGTTTGATCCGCAAGGCTCTGGCCGAAGCGCCCTCCTCCGTGACGCCGGAATCGCAACCACCGCAAAGCCCGACGCCGCAAGATCGCAACAGCAAAACCAAGGGAAAGAAAACCAGCCAGTGAACATAGTGCAATGCGCGGACGTCCTCGCCCGTGCGGCTCGGAATGACAAGATTCTTGCTTGACACACGTCAAGCTCCAGCGCACAATTCCGACGCAGCCGAGCCGGAGCCCCCGCTTGAATTCCTTAGGAGGTCGCCATGCAGAAACGGCACACGCGCAGCATTTCGGCAGCGCTCCTAGTTTTCTTCTTCGCGACAAACGCCTACCCCCAACAGCCCGCGCGGCCCGCAGATTCCTGGATGCAAGTGGCAAAGCTAACTGCCTCATCGGATCAAGGCGGAGAGTTGGTTGGAACCTCTGTCGCCATCGATGGTGACACGGCGGTGGTTGGTTATCCGTACGTCTACACCGGCACAGGCGCTGGCGAAGCTTTGGTTTTCGTCAAACCTACAAAAGGCTGGACGAACCTCACGCAGACTGCGGTACTTGTCCCCTCTGATGGCAATTCTGGAGATTATTTTGGAATCGCCGTGGCGGCGCAGGGTGACGTAATTGTCGTTGGCTCGGCACAGGATCAGTTCAACCCTGGAGGGCCCGGAGCGGCTTACGTTTTCGTCAAGCCGGCCGGCGGCTGGAAGGGACAGTTGACAGAGACCGCTAAGCTTATTGCTTCCGACGGCATGAAATGGGACGGTCTGGGAACGTCCGTGTCGATAAGCGGTAACACGATTGTGGCCGGCGCACCGGGATCCGTTTCTTCGAGCACACCGGGAGCCGGCTACATATTCGTCAGGCCGACCGGCGGCTGGAAGAACGCCACTCAGACGGCCAAGCTGATCGCGTCAGACGGAAGAACGTTCGATGAATTGGGTTTTTCCGTCTCTATCGACGGCAACACGGCGATAACGGGAGCGCCGTACGCCCTCGGTCGTTCGAATCAAAAAGAGGGTGCCGCCTACGTTTTCGTCGAGCCCTCAGGCGGTTGGAAAGACTCGACTCAGACTGCAAAGTTAGTCGCCTCAGACGGGGCGATGTACGATGCGCTGGGGTACTCCGTCTCAATCGCGCGCGATACAGTGGTAGCTGGGGCACTCGACGCCACAGTTGGCTCGAATCCGATGCAGGGCGCCGCCTACGTTTTTGTCGAGCCTTCGGGCGGTTGGAAGAACATGACCCAAACCGCCAAGCTGACTGAAGAGGACGGCGAACCCGGTGACCTGCTGGGCTCCTCTGTGGCAACCAGTGGTAATGTCGTCGCGGCTGGGGCAGCTGAATATTCGCGCGGACCCAACCTGAAACAGGGTACACGAGCATTCTGGCAGGAAGGAGCGCTCTATCTTTTCACTGAACCTTCGGGCGGCTGGAGAACGGCCTCCAGCAAGACCAAGTTGAATGGTTCGGATGCCCGATACAGAGCCTGGCTGGGATCTTCTCTTGCCCTCAAAGGAAACATAATCATCACCGGGGCGCCCGCTCTGTCTTATTTATCGCCGTGGCAAGGTGCCGCATACCTTTTCGAACTCCCTTAGTGGAGAATCGAAGACTGAGTCTCGGCGGAACACTGGCTAGAACGACAAATCAGGCAGGGAGAAACGTCATGTCCGAGGGAAAAAGAAAGCAATCTTCAGTGAGAGCCGTGAAACCCTCCGAGCTTTCCCGGCCACTCCACCGCCATCTGAACAGCTATGCATTGGCAGCGTCAGCTGCGGGAGTCACGCTGCTTGCATGCTCTGTCCCGGCGGGTGCTGTACCCGTTTGTAAGAATCTCGCTGTCACGCTCCCAGGCACCGACACTTATTCTTTCAACCCGGCCAACCAGCGGTTTGCGCCGTTCAACATCGCGCACACGTTCAACAACATCTCGTCCCTCACTTCTAATTTCTGGAACCGTGGCTTCCTGACCCCTAATTCTGCCAGGGCAGCGGAGTTACTGGGAGCGAACGGCTTTCCCGCGGCACTAGCCTTCGGCGCGAGCATCGGCCCCGGAGGCAACTTCGGAAAAGGGCAGTCCTACGGCATGCTGTTTTCCTTTGGGCCACTCAACGGCGGCACCAGGAAACACCATCAGGGTAACTTCCAGTTTGGACAAATCAACTACTTCGGACTCCGGTTCTCGATATCAGGAAAAGCTCACTACGGTTGGGTTCGGATGAGGGTGACATTCGGTCAAGGGTTTGACGGAACCACGGCCATTATCCATATCCGCGGCTATGGCTATGAAACCTCGCCCAACACCGCCATCCGCGCCGGCCAATGTTCATCGGCAGTCACACTCAGCGCTTTTCCGATTTCGAGCGAGCCCAAAATCCCCAGCGTGGAGACCCATCAGAACAGTCCCATTGCCTCTGCCGCAAGACCAATCTCGAGGAATTCGTCATTCGCCTCCCTCGGATTGCTCGCCCTCGGAGCTTGCGGTCTGCACTTCTGGCGCAGAAAAGAAGAAGAGTCGAAGTAGGTGTTCGGCGCAGGGCTATCGCAAACGGAAGAAATGACATATCGTTTACATCGTTCCGCAACTTTTTTGGGCTCGCCAGAGTCCAATAACTACCGATGAATCTATGTGACCTTACTTATTCGCGAGCATTAACCCTTCCGGCAGGTAGAATGACTTCGTAATGAATACTCTTCCTCTTCCCATTGCAGCTTTTCTCGCCGGCCTGGTGTCATTCCTTTCGCCGTGCGTGCTGCCGCTGGTCCCCGGATACGTGTCACTGATCTCCGGAGTGGGAGTAGAACAACTCAAGACGCACGAATCCCAACTGCTACGTAAAGTCATGCTGAATTCCATCGCATTCATTCTGGGGTTCAGCGTGGTCTTCGTCACTCTGGGAGCGGTCGCGACCGAAGTCAGCCAGATGCTGTCGCGTTACCGGTCGATCCTCGCGCAGATCGCAGGCGTAGTCATTATTCTGTTCGGCCTGCACCTGACCGGAGTATTCAAAATCAAAGCTCTCTACACCGACGCCCGCCTGCACAACGTAAAAGGCAACAGCACCGCATGGGGCGCGTTTGTAATCGGCTTCGCCTTCGCTTTCGGATGGACGCCGTGCGTAGGGCCGGTGCTGACGGTCATACTAACGTTCGCCGCCGCTCAAGATTCGATCACAAAAGGAATCCTGCTGCTGGCGATCTACTCAATGGGACTGGCCGTACCATTCTTGCTGACTGCACTTTTACTCGAGCGCTTTCTCAAGTTCTACAGCCGCTTCCGCGCTCACATGCATGCCATCGAAGTAACCAGCGGCGCATTGCTCATCGCATTGGGCGTACTCTTAGTCATAGGGCGCTTCACTATTATTTCGAATTATTTATCGTTTTTGAATCGATTTGCGCTCTGATCGGAGTTTGTCGTGAAACGTGATCCGTTTGTCATCATCGCGGTCGCCGTCGTGGTTGCGCTGATGTTAGTGTTCGGCCTTAAACTAGCCCACCGCTCGCAAGCCTCGAGTTCCGCCCTGACCCAAAATGCCGCCGCCCCCGACTTCACGCTCGACTCCATCGATGGCAAACCCGTCCGCCTCTCTGACTTCCGCGGCAAACCCGTAGTCCTGAACTTCTGGGCAACCTGGTGTGGCCCCTGCAAAATCGAGATGCCCTGGTTCGTTGATTTTCAGAAACAGTACGGTCCCGCAGGCGTGCAATTCCTCGGCGTCGCCATGGACGACGCCAGCACTAAGGACATCGCCGACTTTGCCAGCAGCATGAAGGTGAATTACCCCATCCTCATTGGCAAGGAATCTGTCGGGGATGCCTACGGAGGCGTACAGTTTCTGCCGGAAACGTTTTATATTGATCGCAACGGAAAAGTTGTCGACAAGGCATTCGGTTTGAAAGGCCGCCGGGAGATCGAGGACGACATCAAGAAAATCGTCGGCCCGTCGGCCGTAGCCAACAAGTAACGCGGACACTCTTCTCCGCGGCCTTTGAATTTGTTTTGGGATCGTGGGTTTCTGATCTGCGCTGGGAAAGCGAAATAGTGACCGACTCCAACTCCAACACGAACCGCATCCTCAAGGCCGCCGTTCTTTTTTTGCTATCCGCAGCGCTCCCAGCACAAGATCTGCCAACAAGGAAAGCCCCATCGGTGACTCTGTCGCCAGCTCCCGTCACCACCGTGGTCCGCGGCAAAGCTACCAACGTGGCGCTGCAATTCCGCGTCGGATCCGGCTTCCATATCAACTCCAACAAGCCCGCCGCGGAATACCTGATTCCCACCACACTCAAACTTGACGTGCCTACTGATATCGTAGTCGGAAAAATCACCTACCCTGCGGGTGAGGAGATGAGCTTCGCCTTCGCGCCCGACGAAAAGCTCAGCGTCTATAGCGGAGAATTCAACCTCTTGGTCCAGGTGCGCCCGCTGGCCACCGTGCTACCCGGCAAGTACGAGATTCGCGGCCGCCTGAGATATCAGGCCTGCGACAAAGCGGCCTGCTTCCCCCCGAAACAATTGCCCGTAGACTTCGAAGTCAAAGTAATCAAATCCCCGGCTCCGCCAAAAAAGAATCCCGCACAAAGCCCGCACGCCCACACCTAGGAGTACGAAACCCTAAGACCACGAGGCTCTCACCTTCAGCGGACGGCACCAGTTTCACTACTCACTCAATACGTCGCCGAGAACCCGCTCAAAATCCCATTTGAATCCGTGTACGCGCCGACGATAACGTGATGGTCATTTATCCCGTACCCAAAAGTCCTGTCACCTTTCGGCACATGAAACTTGTAATACTTGCCGCCATGCCGCAGCGCCCCGCCATAAGTGTCGCCCGATCCCTCCCAGGAATATACAATGTCCCCCAGAGTGCTGATCGCAGCAGCGTCCGAGTTGGGCTCGCGTGGCACATTAATCGTCTTGTAGGTCTTGCCGTTGTAAAGCGACGATTCCGAACTAAAGCCAGAATCCAGCCACACCTCGGTCATCAATCCGGCATTGTTGATGCCTCCGCCAAGCGTAGCCTGCGCCCCCGGCACGTCCAGCGTGGTATAGTTTCCGCCCTTCAACAGAAACCCGTGCGAACCTTTCGAATCCCCGAAATTGCCGTTAACATCGCCATGGTCGTTGATCCCGAGCGCCTGCGACCCGGTCGAACCCGCCGGAGCGATGTCGCTAAACTTTCCCTTCACGTAAAGAAAGGCCTGCGCTGTGTGGCTCGAAGTCGTGTAATAACCCACGATCGCCCCCGCCTTGTTGATCGCGAAACAATAAGTATCTGTTCCGCTCGGATCGTCGATCGTCCTCACCTTTCCGCCAGCCAGCCTGAACCCATGCCGCACCCCGCCACTGTCGACGTACGATCCCACCATCGCTCCCGCATTGTTGACGCCAAAGATGGCCGTGCTTTGCGCCCCTTGAACTTTAATGGTTTTGAACTTGAAGCTAAGCTTCGGAGTCTCCGCAGCCGCAGCCACGGATAGCAGAACCAGCAATACAACGGTCCCCAGATTAAAGCGGTCAGCTCGCATGAAGTCTCCTCGCCAAGTATGTAACCCGCAAACCACGACACGCAGAATCAGTAAGTCGCTTTGAAGCCTTCCGCCGTTGCGCCACCATTGGTGTGATACACGCCCACCACCAACTTGTGATCATTGATGCCATCCCCATAAGTCCCGTTGGTCCCCTTGGGGTCGTCGAACTTGTAGACCTTTCCTGCGGTACGCAGCGCTCCATGAAACAGACCGGTCGAATCCGTCCAGGAATAAACCACATCGCCCGCCGAGTCGATGCCATGCGGATAGCTGCTCACCGCTCCCGGCACATTGATGGTTGTGTATTTCTTCCCGTTGTAAATGGCGCCATTAGTATTGCCGCTGGAATCGATCCATTGCACCGACACTAGGCCTTTACTATTAATTCCCCAAGCCAGGGTTGACGTTGCCTTGGGCACGTCCAGTTGTTTGTATTTCTTACCATTCCAAACGAAGCCATGACTGAAACCGCTGGTATCGACGAAGTAGCCACTGATATTTCCGTGGTCATTAATTCCGTAAGCTTCCGAGGTCGTCGCCCCAGACGGGCCGACGTCCGTGAACGTTCCCTTGTGATACAAAAACCCCTGTTCGGATCCGGTCGACTTCAAGTAAAACCCCACAACGTCGCCTGCCGTATTGACGCCCTCGCAGTTGGTGTTCGTGCCATTGGGATCGTCGAGCGTCTTCACCTTCCCACTCTTAAGCATGAAACCGTGATCTACACCGCCGCTATCGACGTACGCACCAACCATGACGCCGCCATTATTCGTCCCAAACACGCGCGTGTCCTGCGCTCCCTTCACCTCGATGGTCGTGAACTTGAACGCAAGCTTCGGCGCGTCCGCAATTGCGACGAAAACAAAGGTTAGAACCAGCGTCCCTACGAATAGAAACCTTGCGCAGTTTTTCATTGCCCGCTCCTTAGAGAAAGAAATCGTTTTGCCACCCACCTTCGCATGATCTCCGAAATAACGGATCACGCTTCGGCGTACGAAACTATATTTGAATCGAAGCCTCTGTCAATAGAGCCCATTGTCCCTAGCCGGAACTACCCAAGACAGACCGAAACCGATTCGGCCTCCCACTCAACCAGGGTTCTTCCGTATATGTTGGTTCCCGAGGCCGAAAAAAGGCTCGCTCGTCCCACAGGTTAATGTTCTTGAGTCGTACCCCTGAGGATGCCCCTCCTTTGTGTACCTTAGTGTCCTCTGTGGTCAAAAGCCTTTGACCTCCCGCAATGCCAACACACTTTCCCCAACAACATTCTCAAACCTGAGCAATTGTGAGCAGCCAAGCCTTCCCAACCAGATGTACGATCCATGCTCAAAGAAAAAAAGTCGCACCCGAAGGGGCTGGCTCTTTCGCCATCTTTAAAGGTGTCCGACCTATCTTCATCATTGAAACCTCGAACTTCTAGAAGGGAGACACAATTGAAACTGAATTTTCTCTACGCCGCGCTTCTGGCAACCGCGATGGTCGGCAGCAGCTCAGCCCAAGTTTCCGTGTACATCGGATCCGCACCGCCACCACTTCGCTACGAAACCCGTGGACCGATGCCGGGCCCGGGCTACGCCTGGGTCGAAGGATATTGGGCCCCCAATGGCCGCCACTACCATTGGGTCGGGGGACACTGGGACCGTCCGCCGTACGAAGGCGCCTACTGGAATCATGCGCACTATGATCATTACCAGCAAGGCTGGCAAATGCACGAAGGCCACTGGGACCACGAGGACCACGACAACGGCCACGGCCAAAATCACGGCCACGGCGACGACCACCACGAAGAAGGCCATGACCACTAACCGCTAAGCCATGTGTAGAGGACGGGCGTCCGCGCCCGTCCCCTACAAGCAAAACTGCGAAATCACCTCTGGAGAATGGACCCGAAGCTCACCGATTCCAGCTTCCTTTGTGTCCTCTGTGGTTAAAGCCTTTGACGGTGGTTAAAGCCTTTGACTGTGGTTAAAGCCTTTGACCCTCAGCGCCCATACTCCATAATTTCCCCGTCCACCGACACCGCCACATACTTGCGCGTCGCCAAATCACGAAACTGCACCACCTGATGCTTCTCCCGCGCCAACTTCCCCCAGCGGCTCGGCTTCGTCGGGTTCTGCTCAATCGCATCAAACACCCGCCCATTCAATTGGAACTCCACCATCCGCAACCGCCCACTCCCCACCCGCTTCACCCGCAGCTTCTGATCTTCCAGCACGACCGCCTCGCCATTCATCAACTGCGCGGCCACCGATTGCAACACCTTCTGCTCCGCGGTCACAAACATTGCGTCACTCACCGGCGCCGCGCCGCTTTTTCCCACCGGCGATTTTCGCCAGCGCCCGCGTATACTCCGCAACGGTTTCAGGAACCGATTCGCTATAAACAAACTGCCCCTCGCGCCGGCAAACAATCAACCCAGCTTCGCTAAGAATCTTGAGATGGTGGGACACGGTAGCCGGAGTCACCCCGCGCATGGAAACGATCTCCCCGCAGTTCATGTGATGGCTCGCCGCAATCGCCTCAAAGATCCGCAGACGAGTCTGGTCCGCCAACGCCTTCGATATTTTCTCAACCGCAGAACGATCCATAGCCCTACCCGAAGTGTAACCACAAATCGCCCCCACCGCCAGAAAGCCCCGCAATCCTGCGTTTGGGGTGGAGCAGCGCTTCAGCGCTGCATTAACAGCCCAACAAAGGAATCAGGCCCCGCAGGGTGCCGCACCTTCTACCCCCACCACCAGAAAGCCCCGCAATCCTGCGTTGGGGTGGAGCAGCGCTTCAGCGCTGCACTAACAGCTCAATAAAGGAATCAAGCCCCGCAGGGTGCCGCAACTCTCACCCCCACCGCCAGAAAGCACCCCAATACAGCGCTTTTGGGTGGAGCAGCATTTCAGCGCTGCATTAACAGCTCAACGAAGGAATCAGGCCCCGCAGGGTGCCACAAGTCCGGCCTCTAACAGCGGCTGAACAAACTGCAACCAATCACTTCGACAGTCATCTAAATGTCTAACAGCACCGAAGGAGACTCACATGAAGCGACTAGAGGGAAAGGTAGCCGTAGTGACCGGAGGCAACAGCGGCATTGGACTGGCAACAGCCAAGCGCTTTCAGGAAGAAGGCGCCAGAGTAGTCATCTCCGGACGAAGCCGTAAGACCCTGGACGAAGCCGTAAAAACCATCGGCAATGGCGTGGTTGCCGTGCAGGCCGACGTGGCCAAACTCACGGACGTAGACAAACTGTTCGCCGAGGTTTCGCGGAAGCTAGGCAAAATTGATGTGTTGTTTGTGAACGCGGGAATCGTGAACTTCGCGCCATTTGCCGAGACCTCCGAAAGCGCGTATGACGAGCAGTTTGACATCAACATCAAGGGCGCGTACTTCACCATCCAGAAAGCGCTGCCGTTACTGAACGACGGTGCCTCGATCATCCTGAATACCAGCGTGGCTGACAGCAAAGGTACCGCCGGTACCAGCGCGTACTCGGCAACCAAAGCGGCGCTACGTTCTTTGGCGCGAACCGTCGCCGCGGAACTGGCGGGTCGCAACATCCGCGTCAACACCGTGGCGCCGGGGCCGATTGTTACGCCGATCTTTGGCAGGACCGGGCTGCCACAGGAAGCGGTCGATGAATTCGCGAAGGACATTGTTTCGAAAGTTCCGTTGAAGCGCTTTGGACAACCCGAGGAAGTGGCTGCCGCGGTTGCGTTCCTGGCTTCGCAAGACGCATCCTACATCACCGGCGTGGAAATCAACGTCGACGGCGGCATGGGGCAAATCTGATTCGCCGAGAGCAGAAACCTAGAATAGGGGCGTGGGCCACGCACCTATGTAGGCAACTGCACGTTTAGGCTCGGCCGTCACGAACATTTGCCACTTCACTCAATGATTCCGGCCATTAGTACGATCGACGTGAAGCAAGTCAAGTCGTAATCTGGCCGCTCCAGCCCACAGTTTGCAACTCAGATTCTCCCTAATCTGAGTTCCGCGCATGAACTGGTCCGCACGTTCATAGTGAAGATCTCCCACTTCGCGGATCCAGCGCGGTACCAAGCCGCCGCGCAGGGACAAAATCGCCATCGCTGTCCCACGGAGTTACTACTCAGATTCGTGCCAATCCGAGCTCTGCGATCACACCGCAGCCGCGAAGCGGCGCAACGAGGTTGCGAAAAAACTCGATGTTGCATTTGATTTTGGGTGGCGCAGCGCTTTCAATGTGTGCGTGAGAACTAGAATTTCCACCAACGCAATGGAACAAAACTATGAGTCTGCAGGCGCGAAGCGGCGTAAGAATGCAGCCCATGGCGTAAGCCATGGGTAAAGTGGGAACGAGACAAGCCCAAGCGGGGCGAAAGAGGTTTCCTGAGCAAGATCAGCACGTAGGTCCGGACGCGCTCGTCCGGGCGGCCGAGCAAAGCTCGGCAGGTTAGCACGAGACGGCAGCTCCTGAGCAAGCCGCGACGAGCAAGACTAGCCCTTCCCCTTCAACATGCCCACCACCCGATCAAAATCCTCCAACGTCGCATACTCAATCTCAATCTTCCCCTTACCCTTGCGATCGCGAATCCGCACCCGCACTCCGAGTGTCCTTTCCAACTCCCCCTGCACGTGCCGCACATTCGGATCCACCCAACGCGCCGCCCCCGGCTGCTTCTCCTTCTGCAAAGGAACGTTGGTATTGAACACCAGGTCCTCGAGCTGCTCCACCGACAAATGCTTGCGCACCGCCTCATCCGCAATCTTCGGAATCATGTTCGGATCAAGCAGCGTCAGCAGCACTCGAGCCTCGCTGAATCCCAACCGCCCCTCCTGCAGATACTGCGTCACCGACGGCGGCAGACGCAAAAGCCGCATGTAGTTCGAAACCGACTCCCGCGAAATCCCCACCCTTTGCCCAATCTGTTCCTGCGTCAGCTTGAAATCCTGGCTCAGCTTCGAAAACGCAATCGCCTGCTCCATGCAATTCAGATCCTGCCGCTGCAGGTTCTCGACCACGGTCATCTCCGCTGCCTGCTGGTCGGAGACCTTGCGCACAATCGCCGGAATCGTCTCCCGGCCCGCGATCTTCGAAGCCCGGCAGCGCCGTTCCCCCAGAATCAGAACGTAGCGCCCCGCCGCCCCAGCCCGAACCGAAATCGGCTGGATCACGCCATTCGCCCGAATCGAGTCCGCTAATTCGTGCAGCGTAGTAGCGACAAAATCATCCGACGCCTGTTCTTCCTTGGTGAAATACCGCGTCTGATAAGGATTCTCATCAATCAGCTCCAGCGGAATTTCGACCACGGCCTCGCCCCGAGCCGCCTGCGCCTGAACTTCAGGCAAAACCACAGAACGCGATAAGGGTGGCCCACCCGGTTCCACCACCCGCGGCCCCGAAGGCAACAACGAATCCAACCCCCGCCCCAAAGCCCGCCGCTTCTCCACCACTTTCTCCGTACCAGCCACCGTAGTAGTCATTCGTTGTCATCCCCTATTCTGTGTCATCCTGAGTGTAGTGCGATCGTTCAAAGAACGATCCTACGAAGTCGAAGGACCCCGACACCGTCAGGCACCACGTCACCGCCGCAAGGCATTCTCACCATGTACCTGATTCCAGCCGACCCTGAGCAACGCTATAATACATCGATAATCATCGATCTAATATATTGATAGTCGTCAATTTGTTCCGCTCCTTGATCCAGCGCTTCCACCGGGGAGCATTCACCGCCTGCTTCTCCTCCCCCGCAACCGGAGGCTCGGCAGGCGTAGGCATCTCCTGCACTGGCATGCTGTGAGCGATGATCTCCTTAGCCAGCTGAATGTAACTCTCCGCCCCACGCGAGCGGCCATCATAGAGCAGCGCCGGCTTGCCATGACTCGGAGCCTCCGCCAGCCGCACGTTCCGAGGGATCGTCGCCTGGCAAAGCTTGTCCCCAAAGTATCGATTCAGCTCTGCAGTCACTTGCTGAGCCAGGTTGGTGCGATCATCAAACATGGTCAGCACCACGCCCTCAATCGAGAGTTCAGGATTCAACGACGCCCGAATGCGCTCAATGGTGTCGAGCAGTTCAGACACACCCTCAAGAGCAAAATACTCAGCCTGCATCGGAATCAAAATCGAATCCGCAGCCACCAGCGCATTCAGCGTAAGTAGATCAAGCGCGGGAGGGCAATCCAGAACGATGTAGCGGAAGCGTTCCCGCAAAGGCGCAAGCGCGTCCCGCAACCTAAACTCCCGGCGCTCTCCATCGATCAGTTCGAGGTTCGCCCCAATCATGTTCTTATGCGCCGGGATGATCCACAAGCGTTCGAGCTCAGTCTTGTGCACGGCCTCATGCGCAGTCGCTTCGCCCATGAGTAAATGATAGGTGCTGATTCGGTCAGGATTTTTGACGAGGCCAAGTCCACTCGTAGCGTTCGATTGCGGATCGCAATCGACGAGCAGCGTATCCAACTCCGCCGCTGCGATGGACGAGGCCAGATTGATGGCAGTCGTAGTCTTACCCACGCCGCCCTTCTGATTGGCAACCGCGATAACGCGTCCCATTTAGTTTTTAGAGAATCGGAGAGACGCTTGCAGAATAGGCCGAACCGTTGTGCATTTGCAATGACAGATTTCAGTGCAGAGAAGCCGCGAACCCATTTTGCTACAGCGTTAGCCAGTTACAGACAGATAGGACCAATCTTTCCACACGAGTGTTCCACGTGGAACATTTGGGGACTTGGGGTTGTCCCTCAGCAATCCCGATGAGGTGTTCCACGTGGAACATTCTGAAGCATAGGATGAAGTGTTCCACGTGGAACACTTTCACGATAAGGCAAGCAGGATGACAGGCCACACCCCTCGCACAGTGGCACGCGTTGGGGTCATGATTCGCGGACGCCGATGGTGAGGATACGGCTTGAGGACAAAGGGATTCGGAGTGGTGAGGTCCAGGCGAATCCTGGGGTTAGGTCTTTGGTGCGCGCGAGTTGGGCTTCGCTGATCAGGAGTGCGAGGCGGCCGCCGGGTGCAACCAGGGTGGCCGCGATTGGGAGGGTGGTGTCGAAGCGCTCGACTGCGCGGAGGGTTACTACTTCGCTGGGTGGATTGGGAAAGTCTTCGGCGCGTGCCGAAAATACATTGATGTCCGTCAATGTAAGATTACGGATGACTTCGCGGAGGAATGTTGCCTTCTTTTGGTTGGACTCGATCAGTGTCAGGTTGATGTTGGGATTCCAGATTTTAATGGGAAGGCCGGGGAAGCCTGCGCCTGAGCCGACGTCGATGAGGCTCGGAACCCAGCTTCGCCCGGATTGGACAGCCCCTTCGATTTCGCTCGGGGCAGATTCTGGCTGTCTCCACTTTGTCTTTGCGGGGAAGAGGTGGCGGGCGGCGAAGAGGGATTCGCCGAAGTGGCGGGTTACGATGTCTTCGGGTTGACGGATCGCTGTGAGATTGATGCGGGCGTTCCAGCGGAGCAGTAGATCGATGTATATCGATATACAATTTAATTGGTCTGGGGAAAGAACGGCGGATTCCTCGGCATGGTCAGCTTTGATTGAATCGGCACTCGGAGCTGCCAGGAACGGTTGCAGGAGTTCGGCGATGCGAGTGACGTCCATTCGAATTGAGATTGTAGATGGTGGGGAGGAAATCTTAAATCGCAGAGTGCGCGGAGGCTTGCAGAGAACGCTGAGAAACAAGGTTGATCGTCGCCGGGGATGATCGTGGATTGAGTTAGCCCTTTTTTGAATAGCGCGCGCGTCTTTGCAGAGATCCCTTCGGCAGGCTTGAGGCAGGCTCTTCGTTGGGAGTCCTCGGCCTTTGGCCGACGACTCCGCTGCCTAGGGATGACAGTCTTGGCTTGGGGTAACTTGGCGCATTTTGTCCGACCGGCACAGATGGAGATGTCCTTCGGGTATCTCAGCTCAGCGGGGAATGGCTGCTACACTCGCGAATTATGGCGGTCAGTATTGAGGAAACGCCCGCGGCTGGGGCGGATAAGGTTCATGCGCTGGTGCAGTTGCTGCGCAGCCGATCGTATGAGGAGATCCGGCAGCGGATGTATGACAATCCGCCGGGGAGTCCGTGGTGGTCGGCTTGCAAGATCGAGTTGGATATTCGCAATGGGGAGCAGATCGCGGCGGCGCTCTCGGCGACTTCGCATGTGCTGGAAAAACTGCGAGGCTCGACGCAGCACTTCGAGCAGTTGGCTGAGACTCTGCATGAGAGCACCAAGGAAGTCATCGATATGCTGGCGGGGACTAAAGAGGCTGGGCGGCGGTTGGAGATTGCGGTTTATGTGACCATCGGGATCACCCTGGTGCAGTTGTTTAATTTGATTTTTGAGGTGTTCCGCAAGCGATGAGGGCGGGTGGGCGCAGCGTTCATTGAGAGTCGGCCTATCTGGGTCAATAAGTGCAATGGCGATATTTCAACAGACGGCCCCTCGGGCGGCTGGTGGGCAGTCGCCGGAGGAGCCAGCTACGGCGTGATTCTAAACACGGTGTTAAAGGTCGTTCCGTAGAGATTTCCCACCCCATCGAAGATCAGGCCGCCATATGGATAGCTTCCCGGATTGCCTAGGAAAGTGTGCAGCACTGTCTCCGTCCATCCGCCCTTCGCGTTCGGTGCTAGCTTGAACACGACGCCAAGGCTGAAATAGTACTCGCCTCCGTACAACGTAGTACCGTACAAATTCCCCGATGCGTCGAAGATCAAACCGGCTTCGCTATTGCCTCCGTCGCTGCAGTTCGAACGGGAACAAAAGTTATGCAACACGCGCTCGGTCCAGCTCCCATCTGCGTTTGGTGTCAACTGGAAGACGACTCCTGCTTCATGAGCTCCGCCTTCGAAGGTAGTGCCGTAGAGGTTACCCGCTCCATCGAGAATTACTGCGGCATGTGGGCCCTGGCCGTCGTCGTGGCAAGGGAAGGTGCAGAAGTCATGCAGCACCTTCTCTGTCCAGCTTCCATCCTGATTCGGAGTTAGCTTGAACACGGTGCCACCGTTTTTACGACCACCGCCATTCGTCGTGCCGTACAAATTCCCGACCTGATCGAAGACCAGGGTGGCTTCAGGACCCCCGCCGTCGGCGCAGTTCGTGAGGGAGCAGAAGCTATACAGAACGCTCTGGCTCCAACTTCCATCCTGGTTTTCGGCCAGCTTGAAGACTGTACCGTTGTTATGGGCGCCGCCGCCGCCCGTCGTGCCATAGAGATTTCCTGTTTGGTCGAAGATCAGGCCGCCATAGGGTGTGTATCCGTCGGCGCAGTTCCTGAGTGAGCAAAAACGATGCAGAACGCTCTCGGTCCAGCTTCCATCCGGATTCGGGGTTAGCTTGAAGACGACGCCATGGTCATCAATGCCGCCGCCGTCCGCCGTGGTTCCGTAGAGGTTTCCAGCTTGGTCGAAAACCAGGCCAGCATATGGCCTTGCTCCGTCGCGGCAATCCCGGCGAGAGCAGAAGCGATACAGCACGCTCTCCGTCCAGCTTCCGTCCTGATTCGGCGTTAGTTTGAAGACAGTGCCGTCATTCTTCGCAGGCCAACCACCTACGAACGTCGTGCCGTACAGATTCCCAGCCCGGTCGAAGATCAGGCTGGCCAAAGGGCTCTTTCCATCTTTGGTGTGCGTGAACTTCGTTAGCGTCTTGTACTTGCTGGCCGCCCAAGCGCCCGGCACGACCACCAGAATTAATATCAAAGCGACGAGCAGAGCCGGACCCACGGCCCGCGAACTCTTAGCGTGTGACATAACTTTCTTCTCCTGGGAGACATGGACCCGAAAAGACGCTCAGGAATGCTTCATTGAGCGTCAACATTCTGTGGCTGTTGAAAAACTCACTCGCGAGAAATCCCCAGACATTTCATCGCGCTAGGATGCCCTATAAACCACGTTCTCGATTTTGGTGGACATTTTCTATCACTCGGTTAGGACGGTTTTTTCAAAAGAGGGGGTTTTTCAACAGCCACATTCTATGCCCCAAACGTCGCCGAGGGAAGGTAAGTGACGAAAACAGGCGATAGCACGTTTTGACAAATGGTCAATGAGTGCAATGGAGATGTTTCGACAGTTGTTGAACTGTGAGCTGCCCAGAACTATGGCGTCAGCTTATACACCGAGCCGTGGGACTTCACATTGTCACCCGCCGTCGTCCCATAAAGATTCCCCGCAGTATCAAGGGTCAGACCACCAACTGGAAAAATTCCGGGATGATCGGAAAATTCGTGAAGCACTCTTTCGTTCCATCCACCTTTCGAGTTTGGAACCAGCTTGAACGCGACTCCGCAACCGTTTATGGCGCAATTGAAATCTCCGCCTCCGAGCGTCGCACCATAAAGGTTCCCCTTTGTGTCCAGAGTAATGCCAGCATCGGGATTCTCTCCGCCCTTCTCGTTAAAGGTGATCAGTAGCGTCTCCCGCCAGCTGCCCTTCGATTTGCGAGTAAGTTTGAAGACTGTGCCACTCGCGGTCCCGCCGCTGGCCGTCGTGCCTAAGAGGTCGCCGTTCTTATCTAACGTCACGCTCGCATAGGGGTAAGCTCCGTCAGGATAGCCCGTGAAGGTGTGAAGTACCCTCTCCACCCAGCTTCTATTTCGTTCCGGCGTCAACTGGAACACCACGCCGCAACCGGCATTGCCGCAATTGGGGTCGCCGCCTTCTTCCGTGGTCCCGTAGAGATTCCCACTTTGATCAAAGGCGAGGGTAGCGGAGCTGTACCCTCCGTCGCGGCAGTTGTCGACGGAACAGAAGCTGTAAAGTAAGCTCTCAGTCCAATCTCCGGCTGAATTCTTTGCCAACTTGAAAACCACGCCTGCGCCTTTGTCGCCACCGCCGTCGGTGGTGCCGTAGAGGTTCCCTTTCGCGTCAAAAATCACGCCACCTATGGGATAACTTCCGTCCGCACCGCTGAAGCTGTATAAAACACTCTCAGTCCAATCTCCACTTCCGTTTGGCGTCAACTGAAAGACCTCGCCGCCACCGTAAGCGCCGCCGTAATCGGTGGTGCCGTACATATTTCCTTTCGCGTCAAGGATGAGGCTATCGTAAGGGTCACTTCCGTCGGCGCAGTTCGTAAGAGAGCAGAAGTTGTATAGGACGTGCTCGGTCCAGGTTCCACTTGAGTTCGGCGTCAGCTGAAAGACTGTGCCATTGTTATAAACGCCGCCCGAGACTGTCGTCCCATACATATTTCCGACTTGATCGAAGATCAGACCCCCAAAAGGTTGGCCTCCGTCTGTGGCGCCCGTGAACTTGTAGAGCGTCTGGTATTTATTTTTGGCCCATGCTGCCGAGGTCATCAGCAGAACGAGAATTGTGCAAAGCACCTCCAACTGCCTATGACGCCACATAATTTCTCCTCTTGACGGGGAGCGCCTGATTTGTCGTTAGAATTCTATGCTTCAAAACTGTCGCCAAAACATTGTCGAGTGATGTAACCAGGCCATAGCGCAAGTTTGCGCTGTCTCTTCGCCCCGAAAAGACAGGCGACTTTACGTCAACTACTAACGACTAAAAACGTTTCGCGCGTTCACTCGATGCCAGGCGTTGGCCATTTTTGCGTGGATTCATCACCGGAGGGATGCTGAAATGTTGATGACCAGTGACCGAGCACTTCGGTATAATTCGGCGCCAGAGTACGAAAAGGAGCCCTTATGGCGTACCTAAAACAACTCTCGTGGGGGATCGCCCTGTTGCTTGTCGGCTGCTCCAGCGAACTGGCAAGGGGAGCCGAACCCCCGTCCGACTTGTGCTCGCTCTTGCCCTCTGCGATGGTAAGCAAGACACTGAGATACGCTTACGATTCTCCGAAAAAAAGTGTTGCTCCACGGCCATTCCGAAATACCAATGAAGGAACCGATTGTAAGTATGGATCTGGGTCACGCCTCCTATTGTTCCGTGTGTACGTGGATCCGTCGCCATCGGAATCGGCTGACCTCTTCGCGAAGCTGAAGAGTTACCTTGGAGAGGGATCAACTACGGTGAGCGGCGTAGGAGACGAAGCTTATCTAGACAAGGATCATGGACTGCACGTCCGCAAAGGCAAAGTCCGTTATTTTCTGGATGGTGAGGGAACACCCAAACAGAAAACCGACCTCGCCGCTGGGATCGCAGGGCAACTCTGAGTCGGACGTGGCGCTCTTAGCGGTGGTGTAGGTCTTTTCCGGTTCGGATGATCCATCAACAGCCTTCGCGTATATTTTTGCAGGCGATCGCACATGTGCGTCTCTTTTGTACGCCTGGGCAGTGTTAATAAGTGTAATCGCGACCATCGCACTCAAAACCTGTTTGATCCCGTTCTACTTGGCTAGGGCGGCCAGGGTGTTTCTGAATAGGGCCTCGAAGGTTGGTTCTTTTTCATTCTTTGCTGCTGTGGCCAGGGCTCTTTCGGCGGCTGGGCGCTGGTAACCCAGATTTACTAATGCGGAGAGAACGTCTTCTTCGATTACTGACATGACTGGGGTGGCTGGGGTTTCTCCTATTTGGGTTGGCGGGAGTTTGTCGCGGAGTTCGAGGACCATGCGCTCGGCGGTTTTTTTGCCGATGCCGGGAATGCGGGTGAGGCGGGCGATGTCGTTGGCGCGGATTGCTCCTACCATTTCGTCGGCAGGCATGCCGCTTAGGATCGTGATCGCTAGCTTTGGTCCTATGCCGCTTACCGTGATCAGTTTTTCGAACAGTTTTTTCTCCGCTGGTTTTAGGAATCCGTAGAGGGCGATTTGATCTTCGCGGACGTGGGTGTGGATGTGCAGGGCGACTTCGCTGCCTGGGCTGGGTAAGTCCGAAAATGTTGGGATCGTGATGGTGACGTCGTAGCCGACGCCGCCGGTTTCGAGTATGGCTTGATTGGGGTGCTTGGCGAGAAGTCGTCCGCGGAGATGGGCAATCATGCTGTGACATTGTAGCTCTATGCGGATTGCGGTTGAGTTCCAAATCTTTCGCCCCGCTGGGGCTGGTTCGTTTCATGCTTTTTCCCCACCGCTCTTTCGCCGTGGGCTGCACTCTTTCGCCGCTTCGCGGCTCGTCAGCGAGACTTGCTCACAGCGAGGGAGATGCAGATTCCTCGCTTCGCTCGGGATACCAGCAAAAACAAAGTGTTGGTTCTAATTGGCGGCCGCACGGGCGTGGACGCTCGCGCCTACATCTAGAAGAGGGAGCTTTGTTTGCGGTTTGGGGTGATTTTGAAATGGTCGTAGGCTAGTTGGGTGGCGACTCTGCCTCGGGGAGTGCGGTTCAGGAAACCTATCTGGATGAGGAATGGTTCGTAGATTTCTTCGATGGCGTCGGGTTCTTCTGCTAGAGCGGCTGCCAGCGTGTTCAGGCCGACCGGGCCTCCTTGATATTTCTCGATAATAATTAGAAGTAGTTTGCGGTCGACTTCGTCGAAGCCGTAGCGATCTACTTCGAGCATCTGCAAGGCGGCTTGGGCTGTGGGTAAGTCGATCTTCCCGGCACTTCTTACCTGGGCGTAGTCGCGGACGCGGCGGAGCAGGCGATTGGCAATTCTGGGTGTGCCGCGGGAACGGCTGGCGATTTCCAGGGCTCCGGGCTTGTCAATTTCTACGCCTAGGATTTCGGCCGAGCGTTCGACGATGATGCGGAGATCTTCGTGACTGTAAAACTCGAGGCGCAGCACGATGCCGAATCGCGATCGCAGCGGAGACGAGAGCAGGCCAGCTCGGGTGGTGGCGCCGATGAAAGTGAACGGTTGCACGTCCATGGTGTGAGTGCGGGCGGCGGGGCCTTGGCCGATGATGATGTCGAGCTTGTAATCTTCTAGCGCGGAGTAAAGGAGTTCTTCTAGCGTGGGTTGGAGGCGGTGGACTTCGTCGATGAATAGTACTTGCTTGTTCCGGACATTGGTCAGGATTGCCGTCAGGTCTCCTTTGATTTGAAGCGTGGGGCCTGAGGTTTGCTGAAAAGGTACGGCGAGTTCG
Organism: Terriglobales bacterium; assembly: GCA_035567135.1. GTDB lineage: Bacteria > Acidobacteriota > Terriglobia > Terriglobales > Acidobacteriaceae > JABDBE01. The sequence goes on along the minus strand of DATMQI010000231.1, from coordinate 22,499 downwards.
TTGGCGATGATGGTCGCTAGCGTTGTTTTGCCCAGGCCTGGTGGACCGTAGAGCAGAACGTGGTCGAGAGCTTCGCCGCGCGAACGGGTGGCTTCGATGGCAACGGCTAGATTTTCTTTGACTTTGGATTGTCCGATGAACTCGGCTAGACGCTGCGGGCGGAGCTTTAGTTCAAACGAAGAGTCGTCCTCGACCGGGGCGGCTGAGACTATGCGCTCGCGGTCTTGCGGAATCTTGGGGGCGTTCTTCAGGGTGGCCACTGCGCAGATGGTACCAGTTCTCGCTTGTCGAGCACCAGATCGTTATCTTCGCCTTTAGGTGCGAATCTCGCGAAGTTGCTCGATCAAGGCTTCGCCTTCTGGCCACTGGCCGTAACCAGAGGTAGCATTGATGTGTCCGGCTCTGGCAATCTTGATGAGGCGGCTTCCCCAACAGCGTGCAAAAAACTCGGCCCGCTCCGGAGTTAAGTATGGATCGTCGGCGCTGGCCACGACCACAGAACGAAACGGCAACTTCTGGAGCGGTATGGGATTGAATCCGCTTGATCCGGGAGGGTAGGTTGGCGCTTCCACATCGCTGGGAGCTACCAGGAAGGCGGCGGCCACTCGGCCTTGGCAGTCAGCATGTTTCGCCGCGTAATGAGCGATGGTGGCGCAGGCTAAGCTGTGGCCGGCGAGTACAACCGGGCCGTTTCCGATGCTGCAGATGGAGGCGTGGAGCGTTTGGACCCAGTCTGTACAGTGAGGCGTCTCCCAGTCTGTTTGTTCAACCCGATGGTATTCGGGATGCTTGCGTTGCCAAAGGCTCTGCCAGTGCTCGGGGCCGGAGTTGAAAAGTCCGGGAAGGAGTAACACGGAGGCGAGGGTCTTCATCGAGTTATGCCAGGGGCGCATGAAAACCATGCTGAGCATGGTCGCAACGCGACGCTACGCGCTTTAGCCGCCGCCGTCTATTGCTCGGGATACCAGTTCAACACCCTTACCTCGATGCCAGTGCCTTCCAAAGCTTTTTGAAATACCGTGAGATCCGATCCGCGGTAGTGATACGGGATGACGATCTTGGGATGGAAGGCTTTGACCGCATCGGCGGCTTCGTCCGGTGGCATGGTGTAAGGCAGGTTCATGCACACGAACGCCACGTCGATGTTCTTGAGGGCGCGCATCTCGGGGACACCTTCGGTGTCACCTGAGAAGTAGAAACGCTTTCCGCCGTAGGTGAGCACGTAGCCATTGCCGCGTCCCTTGTCGTGATAGAGCTTTCCCGGCTCCGGGCCGCGCTTCAGGTTGTATGCCGGGATGGCCTCGATGGTCCAGGCCTGCCAGGTTTTCGTTTCCCCATTGGCAATGGGTTTAGCGGTGATTACGGTTTGGACCACGGTAGGCGGCGCCAGAATGTCAGTGCCCGGCTTCACGATTTCCTTGACCGAATCGGGATCCATGTGGTCACCGTGAATGTCAGTGATCAGGATCAGGTCCGCTTTCGGAAGACTGGAGAACTTCACGGGCTTAGCCGGATCGAGGTAAATGGTCTTTCCTCCGGCCTCAATCAGAGTGCTGGCGTGAGTGAGTGGAGTGATCTTGACCGGGCCGGCTGAGCTCGGAAAGGTTTGCGTCTCAGTCGCTGAATATCCAATCGCCGACATGGTGAAAAATAAGCAGATAAGAATCGGGATTCGTTTCACGTTTAACTCCGCGAGCGTTATCGAATAGCTGGGCTACTCTTCTTCTTCTTTTACATCACCGCGCGCCGCTTTCGCTTTCTCGATAATCTTTTCCTGCAGTAAGCCCGGGACGGCGTCGTAGTGGTGCATTTCCATGTTGAAGCTGCCTCGGCCCTGAGTCATCGAGGTTAGATCGACGCCGTAGGTCAGCATTTCGGACATGGGGACTTCGGCCTTGACCACCGTGTTGCCGCCTTTGTTGTCCATGCCCTGGATGCGACCGCGGCGGCTGTTGAGGTCGCCCATGATGCTGCCGGCGAACTCGTCTGGGACTGTAATCTCGGCGGACATTACCGGCTCCAGCAGCGTGGGCTTGGCCTGCTCCATGGCTTTTTTGAAGGCGATGCGGCCCGCCATTTGGAAGGACATGTCGTTGGAATCTACATCGTGATACGAGCCATCGTAGAGGATCACGCGGAAGTCGACCACGGGAAATCCGGCCAGATAGCCGCGCGATGCTGCGTCTTTAATTCCTTTTTCGATGGCAGGAATGTAGTTCTTGGGGATTGCGCCGCCGAAGATGTCGTTGACAAACTCGAACTCGCCGCCTCGGGGTAGCGGCTCCATTTTGATTTTGCAATCGCCGTACTGGCCGTGTCCGCCGGTTTGCTTTTTGTGGCGGCCTTGCACGTCGGCTTTGCCACGGATGGTTTCGCGGTAGGGGACCTTTGGCGCTTTCAGGATTACTTCTGTGTGGTAACGCTTCTTCATCTTCGAGACTACGACTTCGATGTGTTGCTGTCCGGTTCCGGCGATGAGGAATTCTTTGGTCTGGGGGTCGCGGAAGAAGCGCAGCATGGCATCTTCTTCCATGAGCTTGTGGATGCCAGGGCCCAGCTTGTCTTCGTCGGCGCGGCTCTTGGGTTCGATGGCGAAAGTTATGGCCGGCTCGGGTAGATGCACTTTTGGATATTGAATCGGTGCGCTCTTGTCACCTAACGTGTCTCCAGTTAACGTGTCTTTCAGTTTGGATACGGTTCCGATGTCTCCGGCGTGTAACTCGGTTACCGGCACCGCGGTTTTGCCTTGCATAATGGAAATATGCGCGAGCTTTTCGGCCGAACCACGGGAGAAGTTCTGCACCGTGGCATCGTTCTTTAAAACGCCCGAAAATACTTTGAAGTAAGAGATTCGGCCGGCGAAGGCGTCTGAAATTGTTTTGAAGATGTAGAGCGAGACTGGCTCTGCGTCGGTCTCGTGACGCTTGGGTGGTTCGCCATTTCCTGAGGATGCGGCTTCTCCCTGGACCCATTCATGCTCGGAGGGTGCAGGCGTGTAGTCGACGATGAAGTCCATCACCCGGTCGGCGCCGACGTTGCCCAAGCCGGAGCCGAAGATCACTGGAAAGATTTTGTCTTCGCGAATGGCGTTGTGCAACGCGGGAATCAGGTCTTCGACCGGGATGGTTCCTTTTTCGAAGAATTCCTCCATCAGCTTGTCGTCGCCTTCGGCGATCAGTTCGACCAGCTTTTCGTGGGCTTCCTGAGCCTGGGCTTTCAGGTCGGCGGGAATTTCGGTTTCCTTGCCCTTGCCGTTTCCGCCTAGTTCATAGGTGTAGGCTTTCATTTGAACCAGGTCGACTACGCCATTGAAATTCTTTTCTTTGCCGATGGGTAGCTCTAGAGGAATGACCGCGCGGCCGAATGCGTTGGTCAGGGATTCGAGAACGCGTTCAGCGTCGGCGCGCTCGCGATCCATGCGGCTGGCTACGATGAGCCTCGGGGTTTTGAATTCTTCGCAGTAGTTCCAGACCCGCTGGGTTACGACTTCGACTCCGGCCACGCCGTCCACGACGACGACTGCGGCGTCGACTACCGGCAGCACCATTTTGGCTTCGTGGACGAACATGTTGAAGCCGGGGGTGTCGACGATGTTGATTTTGGTTTTGCCCCACTCGACGTACGCGAGACCAGCGGAGATCGACATCTTGCGGGCGATTTCTTCGTCGTCCCAGTCGGTGGTGGCGGAACCGTCGTCGACGCGGCCCAGGCGCGGGGTTGCGCCGGAAGTGTAAAGCATGGCCGATACCAGAGAGGTCTTTCCCGCATGGCCGTGGCCCACAACGGCTACGTTGCGGATGTTTGCGCCTTCGTAAACTTTCACGGAATTACTCCTTCAAATAATTGCGTGGGACGGCCCGCAGGCGGCTGTCCGGTCGAGCCCGTTAGTCTCTTGGTCTGCGAATCTTTGACTACGGCGGGCCCATAAAGAAAATTAGAGGATAGTCTATAGGCCAACGTCAAGCAGCCTGCCCAAAACCTAGGATGCTAACACGCCTGCGCCGGGCCTCTCAACCTGACATCAGGTGTACCGGTTTTCTGGCGTGACCGTGTATCATCGAATCGCCATGCTGGGCGGACGCACCAACGAGCAGTGGATCGCGCAATATGCGGGCAGCCATCAGCATCCCGTGAACCGGGTGTGCCACACCCTGGGGATACCGTTAATTCTGATTTCACTCGTCCTGTTCCTCGCAAGCTTTTTCATTCACAGGTTGTGGCTTTATGCGCTTGGGCTTTTTGTTGTGGGATGGACGCTTCAATTTATCGGACACGCGTTTGAGGGCAAAGAGCCTGAGTTCTTTCACGACTGGCGTTTCCTTTTTGTCGGCGTGCGGTGGTGGTGGTCCAAGCTTCATGGCAAGGCGTGAGCTTCGTCGGCTGGTTTCTGCAACCTTCCTCATCCTTCAACCATCAAGGAAGATGAAAAGTTTCCTCAGTTCGCTCGATTCACCGACTTCGGATTGCTTACGCTCAGGCTGATAGGGCGTTACTCTCTTTCTCGGAGTTGTGGAATTGGTGGGAGGGTTGGGGGTGGCTTTCGGTGTGCCCACACAGCCGGCTGCGCGCGGACTGATCCTGGTTGGGCTGGGCGCCATCGAGAAGAAAATTTTCGTTTGGCATACCGGTTTCTGGGGAGAGAAACTTACGGCTGGCACTGATTTGATATTTGTCGTGATGAATCTGGTTATACCTTCACCGACGGCGGCCGCTGGGTGTTGATCAAGTAGCGGGAATGTCTTGCATCATCTCGGCTCCGAGGCGATAGGACTCACCAGAAATTTTGACAATTTCGTGACCGCTGTTTTCGTGTAGGGTTGTAAACTGTTTTCCCGGACTGAAGCCGGTTTTTTGTCGAACCGTCGAAGCAGGATTTGAAGCTCATGCATCGTGCTACTGCCAGATCGTTGCTGGTTCTTCTGCTGGTGGGCGTGTTCGCCCCCGTGGCTTTGGCGATCTCGGCTGCGCCGCCGCACGCGTGTTGTGTGCGGAAGCCGATGCATGGCCGTTCTTCCCACGATGCTCAGTTCCAGGCGCCTCCTGGATGTTGTCAACATGACTGTTGCCGAACCTCGACCGTTTCTCAGTCCGCACATTTAAGTTCGTCAGCAAGCGGTCGAGTTAGGCCCGCGTCCGCAATTCTGCAATCTGGCCGACGATCGACTCCTCTTTCTATCGACGTCAACGATGCCCACTCCGGTCGCGCCCCCCCGCAGTTCTCCATCTCCTAGCTGCTGAAAACTCGGCAGTATTTCGTCCTCAGGGGCTAAAGCGCTTTCTTAAAAGCTTAGCGGTCACGAGCAAACTCGTCCCTTTTCAGCGTTTTGCGACTGGAGGAAACTCACGGCTCCTGATTTTCAGCACTCAGCAGGACGACTCAACTCGTGTTCTTCCGAACGCAATGTTTTTCGGAGAGCTTTTCGCTCCGCTGATGCTTTGGGAATTGGTCGCGCTTTAACAGGTGCTTGGAGAACTTATGCGCTCTACACGTATTTTCTATGCCGGTGGCTTGGTTCTGCTCGCTGTCACCGTCAGTGCCACGATCTTCGGTTCGGTGCGGGGTATTATTCATGATCCGCAGCACCGTCCGATTCAGGGTGCGATGGTGATGCTGAAGGCGAAATCGTCCGAGTGGTCGAAGAGCGCCAATACCGATGCTAATGGCAACTTCGAGTTCAACGGCGTGCCGCTTGGCGACTATTCGATCACGGTGGCTAATCCTGGCTTTGTGCAGGCTGCGCAGGCGGTGACGGTTGAGTCCGGCACCGAGCCCGTCGTCCATATGCAGTTGCGGGTCGCGGTTTCCAATGAGACAGTCAACGTCTCCGCTCAGCCTGCAGTGGCGCCGACCGACTCGGTTACGCCCACGACCACCGTAAGCCGTGAAAACATCCAGCGCACTCCTGGCGCCGATCGCACCAATAGCCTCGCCATGATTACGGATTACGTTCCGGGCGCTTATTTCACCCATGATCAGCTGCATATTCGCGGAGGCCACCAGACTAGCTGGCTGATCGATGGCGTTCCCGTCCCCAACACCAATATCGCTTCTAACCTGGGCGCGCAGTTTGATCCCAAGGATATCGACTACATGGAAGTGCAGCGGGGCAGCTACAGTGCGGCATTCGGGGATCGGACTTATGGAGTATTTAATATTGCTCCTCGCACCGGATTCGAACGGAATAATGAAGCCGAGCTGATTCTCAGCGCGGGCAACTTCTATCAGACGAACGATCAGTTCAATTTTGGCAGCCACACCGAGCGCTTCGCCTACTACGCCAGCGTGAATGCGAATCGCAGCAATCTCGGGATTCAGACGCCCGTGCCGCAGGTAGTTCACGATGCCGAAAATGGTTATGGAGGATTCGGATCGCTGATCTTCAATGTCGATCCCTCGAACCAACTGCGCCTCGTGACTTCTTTGCGCAAGGACTACTATCAAATTCCGTACGATCCCAATCCGAATGATATTGAGAATGCTCCCATCGCTGCCAACGGATTTGTGGCGCAGTATCCCAGCATTGGCCTTCGCGATGCTGATCGTGAATCCGATGCTATCGTGAATTTCTCCTGGGTTCACACTTTCAATTCGCGAGTCCTGCTGACGGTCTCGCCTTTTTTTCATTACAACCGTGCCGATTATGCAAGCTCGCCGCAAGATTTTCCTGTGGCCACGACCCAGAACCGCAGCTCAACCTACGGCGGGGGACAGGTGAGTTTCGCGGCGAATGTGGCGAAGAACAATCTGCAAGCAGGGTTGTACAGCTTTTACCAGCAGGACAACGAGGTTTTTGGTGCGGTCTTCAACGACGGCAGTGGGGAGCCTTTTACGGATGTTCAACATCCGTCCGGCAATCTGGAAGCTTTCTTTATCGATGACAAATTCAAACCATTTTCCTGGCTGACACTGACTGCCGGAATGCGGCCGACGCATTTTTCGGGAGGCGTCACAGAAACTGCAATCAGCCCGCGTTTTGGAGCGTCTGTCGTGATCCCGCGCCTGCATTGGGTCTGCCGCGCCTTTTATGGACACTATTACCAGGCGCCACCTCTGATTACGGCTTCGGGTCCGCTGATTAATTTCGCTCAAGCCAGCAACCTTGGGTTCATCCCTCTACATGGGGAGCGCGATGAAGAGCATCAATTTGGCGTCACCATTCCTTATCGTGGGTGGACTCTCGACGCCGACAATTTCCGGACCAACGTCGTGAATTTTTTCGACCACAATAATATCGGGGAATCTAATCTGTTTTTCCCGATCACTATTGGCCAAGCTGTGATTCGCGGGTGGGAACTTACGCTGCGTTCGCCGCGGATTGCGCATCGGGGTCAGATTCACTTGGCATATTCCAATCAAATCGCGGAGGCCGGTGGGGCCATCACTGGTGGCTTAACTAATTTCTCATTGCCTGCGGGCTTATCTCCGCTTGACCATGACCAGCGCAACACTTTGAACGTGGGAGGGGATGTCAGTCTTCCCTGGCGCAGCTATGCCTCGACCAACGTCTATTATGGTTCCGGTTTCACCAACGCATTTCCGGGCCAGCCATATCCGGGCAATTATCTGCCCCAACACACAACCTTTGATCTCTCGCTGGGCAAAGATTTCGGGGAGCGGTATTCGGTTTCGCTGAACGCCTTGAATGTCGCGAACCGCCGCGTGGAACTTGATAACAGCGTGACTTTCGGCGGGTTTCACTGGAACAATCCGCGGGAGATTTACGCCGAGTTTCGCTATCGCTTTCATTATTGATATCTAAGGAGAAAAAACAATGGGCCATCCATTCAACAGGCAATTCTTTACTATTGTTATTTCAGTTGGCTTGAGCGTTTTTGCTGCTTGCGGGCCATCCCATAGCGCTAAGCCGTCGGCTGGCAAAGATGAAAATCAAGTGACGACTCAGGCGAAAGACACAACTGCGAAGCGGTACAACTTGACTGGGAGGGTCGTGTCCATCGACAAATCAACCCGCTCGATCAATGTTGATGGCGACGAAATTCCGGGCTTTATGGCTGCGATGACGATGCCTTACCAGGTGAAGGATGCTGGCGTACTGGAGAAGTTATCGCCTGGGGACCAGATCAAAGCGGAGATCGTAATGGGAAACGATGGGGCCTATCTAGAGAATATCGCGCCCGCACAAAAGGAGCCTCCGGCGAAACCCACGAAGTGAGAGACGTTGCATAGCAACGTCTCTACAGCGGTTTTATGGCAAAGTCTTTAACTTCGCCAGCAACTCCTCGTTGTCTGGGGTGCGGTCTAGCGGGTATACCTTGGCGAATACGATCTTGCCGTTTTTGTCCACTATGAATACTGCCCTCTCGCTGATGCCGGGGAGTGGCGGCCCTTCCCGCATGATGCCGAATGCTTGCGTCGCTGCGGCATGGGGATAGAAATCCGAACACATCGGGAAATGCATCGTCCCGATCTCATGCTTCTGCCATGCGAGATGGCTATAAATCGAATCTGTGCTTATGTCCAGGACCTGGGCATTGAGCGCGGCGAACTTCTCGCGATCCGAGTCGAACGCCGGCAGTTGTTCCCCTCAAGTCGGGGTCCAGTTCAGCGGATGAAATGCCACTACGACATGTTTCTTCCCGCGAAAATCGCTGAGCTTGATCTTTACCCGATGCTCACCTTCGACTGCTGGCAGTTCAAAATCCGGTGCCAGATCGCCAACTTTCAATGCCATGTACTCGCTCCTCGTCGATTTGTGCTTTTAGCATTATGTAGCAGGTTGGGACCAAGCGCCACTTCTCGGGTCGCCGTAGAATTAACAGTCGTTTAACAATCGTGTGCCGACTCGGGCACTAATATCTCGCCATGCTCCAACCGTCTCTTGTCATCGAAGATATCCCTGGCCCCAAGGATGGACAACGCATCCTGCGTCTTAGTGGGCCGCTCGTCATGTCGACGTTATTCGACTTTCAAGCCAAAGTACGCGCGAATAATTCGCGCACTCTCGTCATCGACTTTACGAGCGTCCCCTACGTGGATTCCGCCGGCATCGGCGCGCTGGTGGGCGCCTACGTTACGCACCAGAAAGATGGGTACAGCCTCTATCTGGTTGGCGTTAGCGATCGGATACACCATGCCCTTCAGGTCACTCGCGTGGAGCAATTCTTCCGCTTCTTCAGCACCATGACCGAGGTTGAGAACGTCGCCTAGTCCAGCCCTGGCGCGGATTTGAGGACGAGATTCGCTCGGGGCGTCCGGACGGGGCGTCGAGGGCTACGTGTTTGTTGGTGATTCCTTTCTTGTGTTTGACTGACTGGCGCTTGCAACCTAAGATGGCGCTTCTGTAGATTTTTTCTTATTGTCGAACCATGATCGGGCAAACCATCTCGCATTACCGCGTCACTGGCCGCTTAGGCAGCGGGGGGATGGGTGTGGTTTACGAAGCCCAGGATCTTACTCTCGGCCGGCGTGTAGCCCTGAAGTTCCTTCCCCCTGAACTCGCTCGCGACGCTTCTGCTTTGGACCGCTTCCTGTTGGAGGCTCGCGCCGCGTCAGCACTGAATCATCCCAACATCTGCACCATTTACGCGGTAGAAAATGACGGCGACCAGTCTTTTATTTCGATGGAACTGATCGAGGGTCAGGGTCTCGACACCAAATTGCACAGCGGACCCTTGCCCGTCGACCGCCTGCTGGATGTGAGCATTCAACTGGCGGATGCGCTCGACGCCGCGCACAGTAAGGGGATTGTGCATCGCGACATCAAGCCAGCCAATATCTTTCTCACTCCTCGGGGTCAAGTGAAGGTGCTGGACTTCGGCCTCGCCAAGCTCACTGGTGCGGCCGGAAAGGGTATTGAAGCCGTTGACGTCACGCGGGACGGTCTGCGCACGGCCAGCCTTACCAGCCCCGGCAGCACGGTTGGAACCGTTGCTTTCATGTCGCCGGAGCAGGCTCGCGGTGAACCACTTGACGCACGCACCGACCTTTTTTCTTTAGGTACCGTGATTTATCAGATGGCTACGGGACATCTGCCTTTTCCCGGCAACACCTCGGCTGTCATTTTCAACGCTATTTTAGAACGCGATCCCATTCCTGCAGTGCAGCTCAATCCCCAAGTGACACCTCGGTTGCAGGAGTTGATCGACAAACTGCTGGAGAAGGACCGCGACCTGCGTTACCAATCTGCAGCCGATTTGCGCGGGGATCTTAGAAGGCTTAAGCGCGACACGGAATCGGGACGCAAGATTTCGCAGCCTATTTCTGCGTCGTCAGTCGCGGTTCCGACAGTTGCGTCTTCGGTGCGTTCTTCGAGCGGCTCGGCCGTGGTTGCGGCTGCCCGAGAGCACAAGTTGGGAGCCGGCTTTATTACGCTGGTTGCCGTCGCGCTGATCGCCGCTGCGGGTTATGGCATTTATGCGCTTTTCAATCGCAGTCGTCCGAGTCCTTTCGAGAATATCTCCATCACAAAAGTTACGGAAACCGGGAAGGCCGCGCTGGTGGCGATTTCTCCCGACGGCAAATACATTCTGAATGTTGTGCGGGATGCTGGGAAGGAAAGCCTGTGGCTGCGCAACCTTCCGACCAACAGCGATACCCAGGTGATCCCGCCGGCGGAGGTAGAGTACGCGCACTTGCGCTTTTCTCCCGACGGCAACTATCTCTATTTCGCGCGCAGCGAGCCGGGTAGCGAAGAGTTGAAGTACCTCTATCGCGCTCCAGTGCTTGGGGGCACGCCGCAGAAGCTGGTCACTGATATTGATTCCAACATTACTTTCTCGCCGGATGGACGGCAGATCGCCTACTTTCGTTTCAACAATCCAGAGCCTGGGAAAGAGCGGCTTCTGGTTCTTCCGGTAGACGGTGGCGAAGAGAAGGTGCTGGACAACCGTCCTGTCAGCGGCGGATTGCAGGATCCCGCATGGTCTCCCGACGGCAAGATGATCGTCTGTATGGTGCTTCAACCAGGGGATGCATTCAGCGGGCTGACGGCGCTCGATATTGCCAGCGGTAAGCAGCGATTGTTCTTCACTTCGGCGTCTGACATCGTACAGCGTCCCATCTGGATGCCGGATGCGAGTGGTCTGCTTGCCCAGTCCAGCCTGGGCCACCGGCAAATTGTTTTCGTTTCTTATCCGGACGGAAAATTTCACAACGTAACCCGAGACACTAATAGTTACTCGGAACCTAGCGTGGCCGCCGACGGGCGCACGCTGGTCAGCGTTTTGAGCCAGCCGCGCTATGGACTTTTTACGATGCCGGCGGGATCTTTGAACCTGGGGCAAGCCCGACAGGTCACTTCAGGTGCGCCCATCTCCAGTTTCAGTTGGACGCGAGATGGTCAGTTGGTTATGGCGTCAGACAGAGATTCAGGTCTGGCTTTGCTCAATCCTGATTCAGGCAGCAAGACCATGCTGTTTGTGCAGACCGGGGCTCAGACCAACGGTGCTTCTGCCTGCGCCGATGGACGCTACGTGGTATTCAGTGGGGTGTTCAGCAAGGGAAACAAGGCGATGAACATCTGGCGTACAGACGCATCCGGAGGGAACCTGAAGCGGCTTTCCGAAGGCATGGTGGACCAAAATCCCGTGTGCACGCCGGATGGGCGCTGGGTGCTCTATCAAGACGTGGTTCATGGCGGGCGGATGATGAAAGTGCCGATCGACGGCGGGAAATCCGAAGCAATCTCGGAAGACCTGACAGCGGCTTTCGATATCTCTCCCGACTCGAAGACTATCGCTAATGCTTCTTTTGCGCATCTTGACGACCACACTGAGAGGCTCGCGCTGCTCTCGCTGGATTCCAGTCAAGTCCTGAAGACGATGGCTTTCGAACGTCCGCGCAACGGCCCTATCCGTTTCTCGCGCGACGCCAAGGCTGTCATTTACCCATTCGGTCATGCGGGGGTGGACGACCTCTGGTGGCAACCGCTCGATGGCTCTCCGGGAAAACAAATCACGGACTTCAAGTCAGAACATATTATTGATTTTCACTGGTCGTTCGACGGCGGCAGGTTTGGGGTGATTCGGGGACACACGGATTCTGACGTAGTGCTCATTCGTGATTCACAACCTTAGCCGACCGGAGCAAATTGCGACTCGGAGCTATTTAATGCCCTAACAAATCCGATATCGTCAGGAAGTTGGAAGAAAGTCTCAACAAAAACTAAGGGCGGCCTGGGTGGGCCGCCCGTCTTCAAGATTTGTAAGTGGTTTATACCGGCTTTACATTTTCGGCTTGCCACCCCTTGGGGCCCTTGACCACGTCGAACTGAACTTGTTGGCCCTCCTGCAGACTGCGGAATCCGCCCGCTTGAATTGCGGAGAAGTGTACAAACACGTCCTCGCCACTCTGGCGGCTGATAAAACCATAGCCCTTGGCGTCGTTAAACCACTTTACTGTTCCTGTTTCCATGGTGTTGCTCGATTCCTTTTTGTTAGATATGCGCTGAGTCCATCGCAGAACTTCTTCAGGCAGGTCACGCTTTTGTCGCGGGAGTTGCTGAAAACTGCAAAGTCAAACGCAGCAGGATTGTACCTCAGATATTCGTAAGATTGGGGAACTATTTCAGTCGGCGTGGTATAAATTATTGATTATCAATGGGTTGTGCAAGACTCTTCGAATGCGCGTTTTCGACGCTAGAAACTTTCCTGAGTTCGCTGCATCATGGAGGGATGCGTCTTCGCCGTTTTGCAATTCTGCTTCTGCTCTCATCCCTCGCTTTCGCTGACATTGTCAACGACGTTCGCACTGCGCTGGCGCAGAGGAATTTCGCTGCCGCTGATTCTCAACTCAAAACCTATCGGGCTCAACACGGCGTCGATCCGGAATATCTCGAAGCTCTCTCCTGGACGGCACGGGAAGCTTTGGATGCGAATCAACTCGATCAGGCTGACGCCGCGGCCAAACAGACCGAGACGCTTGCCCGGGAGTTACTAAGAAAACGATCCTTCGACGCCGAGCCGCATCTGCCGATCGCTTTGGGCGCTGCTCTCGAAGTTCAGGCGCAGGTGCTGGCTGCTCACGGCTTAAATGCCCAAGCTTCCGCCTTGCTGCGGCACGCTCTGGTCTCCTATGGAAATACTTCGATCAGTCCGCGCTTACACAAGAATCTGAACTTGCTCAGCCTTACCAGCCAACCCGCGCCTGCGCTCACCACTTCGGAGTATCTCGGCACACGCCCGGTTCCATTGAGTCAGCTAAAAGGCTCTCCCGTGCTTCTATTTTTCTGGGCTCACTGGTGCGGGGACTGCAAATACGAGGGGCCGATTATTTCCCGGCTCAGTGCTGAGTTCGCGCCGAAGGGCCTGACGATTGTTGCTCCCACGCAGCTCTATGGGTACGCCGCTAAGGGAGAGGATGCAAAGCCCAAAGATGAGATCGCCTACATCGGACAAGTCTGGGCGCATTACTATCCGGGGCTACAGAGCGTTCCGGTTCCGATCAGCAAAGCCAACTTCACCAACTACGGGGCCAGTACCACGCCGACCTTGGTCCTGGTCGACCGCAAAAGCCGCGTAGCGTTGTACCATCCGGGGCTCATGCAGTATGAAGAGCTGCGCAGCGCCATTGAGAAGTCATTGTCCAACTAAAGATTAAGCCCCGTCCCTACCGAAGCCGCATCTTTTCACGTGGTCAAGACGGCCGTCCTGCGCCCTGATCCAAATCCTGCCGAGCTTCGCCCGGCCCCCACGGACGAGGGCGTCTGGGCTAAGTGTTTGCAGTTGCTACTCACAGTTCTTGCCACATCCGCGAAACACGTATAAGACGCCGAAGTCCACGGCTGCACTCGCGTGACGAGAAGGGTTCGGATCGTTCGAGCCGACGTACCAATAAACTCCAACCCGTTCGCGGAAATAGAATTTCTTTCTCAAATGCATTCGGACGTCGAACAAAGGTCCAATCAGATTGTCGGAACTGGCGGGTATAAGGAGCTGCGTATTCAAGCGAAACCAGTCCTTCTCAAACATGGCTCCGAGACTAGGCCAAACGGACCGCTTGTCGTACTTGGATGTGAACAAATCGCTGAAATGAACCCCGCCTCCGAAACGCCAATGAGGCGTTGCCCTCACCAGTACTACTCCGTGGGCGCGAACGGTGGTGCCATTGTTGAGACCGTTCGGGTTTGCCGTATCGGCGCCAGCTTCCGCTTCCAAGAATGTGGGTCGAAACTCGCCCCAATCGACGCCAACATCGCCGTTGTAATAGGGCGACTGAAAACCCAGGCCGTTGACGCCGAGTCCAGCACCCGCGTACGGCGCCATCTGAGCGTGACCAATAGTGCTCAAAAAGAGAAGCGTCGCAAGAATCTTTGGAAGCGCTCTCATTCTAATTTAGTTGTTAAGGTCTTAACGCCCTCGGCTGGAAGGCCGATCTGCGCCAGTGATTCAATTCTCCGGTCTTTGGCAAGTGTACCTATTCGAGACATCGCCGCTATTTACCAATCCAGAACGTTGTGAACGCGCTGGTGCCGATGAGTCAAAGCTCAGGCTGAATGGCATTGGCGCTAAATGAAGGCGTTGCTCAAGTCTCCGGTCACCTTGCTGCCGTCGCGCGGCGGTGCTGGTGGCCCATATTTCCTACCATGGGCGGCATCGTTCCCTCCGGGCGGGTTGCCAGGCGTGTGGTGGTCGAACCGGTGGTTGATCGAGGCCAGGGTGGGAAGGTTGAATACTCTCTCAATCAGCTTCAACACCGAACCGTGATCGTAAATCGTAGGATCCAGATGTCCTCGCTTGGCTAGAGGCGAGATCACCAGCATCGGCACGCGGATCCCGGGACCATAGGCGTCTATGACTGGTGGCGCGACGTGATCGAAAAAGCCGCCGCCTTCGTCATAGGTCAGCAGGAAGACGGTGTTGCTCCACAGTGGTGAATTCATCACTGCGTCGATTAGCTGCATCTGCAGATTCATGCCCGTCTGGATATTTGAATGTGGATGCTCGTCGTAGGGGGAGGCCGTTGATATGAAGGAAACGTCCGGCAGCGTGCCATTCTTGCAATCACTGAAGAACTGCGCCTGAGTTTGGTTCAGCTCACGATTGCCGTTCCACTTCTGGAATAGCGCTATCTTGGTGTAGTCGTTCGGGCAGTGGCAATTGTAGTTCTTGAAGGAGATTCCATTCTGCTGCATCAGATCGGCAATGCAGGGATAGTTCAGCCGCCCCTTTCCTATGTTGTTCGTGGTGCAGCCGCCGCAAGTACCAGCGTAGAGGACCAAGCGATTCGGAGAGGTGCAACTAAGAACTCCGCAGAAGTAATTGACACACAAAGTGAATTGGGGCAAGAGCGAATAGTATCCGGGCAGATCATGCTGCAGGTAATAGCCCAGAGGATTCTTTCCATCAGCCTTATAAAAGCCATCCATTTTGCCGTGATCCCACGCAGTATGGGTGGCAGCCCAGCTGTGCAACGGGTCCGGAGGGCCGAGCGTCTTGAAATGGTAAGGCTTGATGTGGTCTTTCCATCCGGGCGGTACGCCATAGTTTTTGATACCCGAATAGAAACCGTAATAATGGTCGAGAGAATGGTTCTCCTGACACGAGACGATAATATGTCGAATGCTGGAAGTCGAGTCTTGCGCGGTCTCCTCGGCCTTGGCCTGCTCTGCGGAACCGGTTAGCAGAGGCGCAGCCAAACCGGCCATTCCCGCCATGCCAATGGTCTGCAAAAAGCGCCTGCGGGATAAATGGGACTGCCAGCCCTCGAATTCCTTTTTGCTCACCGGTCACCCCTTTTGGTTGGGTCTTCTCAACTTTGATTGAAATCAGCGACAGCACCCGACGGCGGACACGTTCGACTCGCCGAACCTCAACAGTGATCGGTTGGGGCATAAATCCTGTGAGTTTATGGTCGAGTGAACGTTTTTTTACTTCAAGCAAAGGTGGTTGTCAACGGAATCTCGCACAAAAGCGAAATGAGAAGTGCCGGTTGGTCCATAACAGTCATCGGTCGCGGCACGACCAAGTACCCTGAAAAGAGACGATTTACTTTCCAATGCAGAATGTGCTGAAGATGAGGTTGAGAATGTCGTCGCTAGTCGTGGCTCCTGTGATTTCATCGAGCGGCCGCAGGGCATTGTAGAGATCGAGCAGGAGCATTTCGTGCGGCACTTGGTTCTCGACTGCTATCTTTGCGGCGGCCAGTGCTGTGATTGATTCGCGGACCCGTTCTTGATGGCGGAGGTTGGTGAGGAATCCGGTTTCGGCCTGAGCTCCTGCGTCTCCACCCACATGCCGGAGAATCTCATTTCGTAGAGTGGGAATTCCTTCTCCGGTAGTTGCGGAAGTTCGCACGCGCGCCAGGACATTGTTGCCATCTGCGGAGCTTTGCCCGGCGGGACAGCCGAGGGTGGGTGTCCCCACGTGAGCTATTAGGTCGCACTTGTTTTCAACCACAATCGCTGCTCGGGCCCCTGCCTGACTCAGCAATTGTTGATCTTCATCGGCGAGCGCTTGCGACGAATCCAATACGACGAGGACGAGGTCCGCGTCAGCGAGAGCTTCCATGGATTTCCGGATGCCGATGTTCTCGGCTTCGTCGAGGGCGCGGCGAATGCCGGCCGTGTCGACGAGTTTGACTGGGATACCCCCGATGGCGACGGTCTCGGTGACCAGGTCACGAGTGGTGCCGGGCGTAGCGGTTACGATGGCGCGCTCGCGTTCGACCAAACAATTAAATAGACTCGATTTGCCGACGTTCGGCCGTCCCACAATGGCCAGCGTCAGACCTTCGTGGACAATCTTTCCGTAAGAGAACGAGGCGGCGAGTTCTTCAAGCGGTCTGCGCACTGCGGCGATGCGCTGAAGAATTTGAGCTGCGGGAAGAACCGAGATGTCATCTTCGGCGAAGTCGATTCCAGCTTCGAGGGTTGCGATTAGCTCGACAAGTTTTTGTTTAATCGGCTGCAGGCGGTGCGAGAGGGCGCCTTCGAGTTGCTGCGCTGCAATTTTGGCCTGATAGAGAGTTCTTGAGTCGATGAGATCACGAACCGCTTCGGCCTGAGTGAGGTCGATTCGTCCGTTGAGGAAAGCGCGCATGGTGAATTCGCCGGGCTCGGCAAGGCGCGCGCCGCGTGCCAGGGCGAGTTCGACGATGTGATGCAGGACCACGGGCGATCCGTGCGCTGAGATTTCTACGATGTCGTCGGTGGTGTAGGAGTGAGGCTTGGCGAAGTAAGTGACGACAACTTCGTCGATGCGGTTGGAAACTGCCGAGCTGCGCTCGGCCGGACAGCCGAGGGCCGCTGTCCCCACGCGTTTGTCGGGTTCGATTAGCTCTCCGAATACGGAGCGTCCAGGATCAAGATCGTGTTTTAACCGCAACATTGGTAGTGCAATTGTCTTTGCGTCGGGGCCAGCGAGACGGAGCACGCCAATGCCGCCGCGTCCGGGAGGAGTGGCGATGGCAACGATGGTGTCGTCCAGGTTCACCGGAAGATTGTAGCGACAAAAGCAGGGCTTACGGGAGACTCCGCGGCGCCGGTCTGTTTGCGGGCTTGTAATTCTTGGGGTAGACGACCAGGCAACGACGGCCGCCTTCTCCCTGACTCTCGGTGTGCAGGTCGGCGTGATCGCGCAGCGCGAGATGCACGATGCGGCGTTCGCGCGAAGACATAGGCGCGAATTCGTAAGGCATGTTCGTCCGGCGGACTTTTTCCGCAGCCACATTCGCGGCGAGTCGAAGCTCCTCGAGCCGCAGCGCTCGCTGATTCATGCAGTCGAAGCTGATCTTCTCATGCTCGTTGCCGGGTAGACGGAGCATCTCGATAGCCAGCGTTTCGATGGCGCGCAGGAGTTCCCCGCCTCGCTCCAAAACCAAAGTGGAATCGGGTCCAGAGAGCTCGACCAGAATTTCTGGCCGTTCCCAATCCCGTTCTTCTGGAAGTGGCGGATCCACGGTGATGCGGTATTTGAGATGAAGACCGCCATGGGTGACGATGACGCGCAGAAGCGCGTCGATTTTCTTCGCGGCTGCAATTTTGTCAGGGATGGGCATGAGCTAACTCTCAGCTTTCAGCTCTCGCTTTCAGCACGACCGCGCAGCTGAGAGCTGATAGCTGGCGGCTACAAGCTTCACTTCTCTTTCTTCCTGGCTCTCTTCGCCGCCATCTCGCGCATTTCGCGGCCCAGGCTGGTGCGGTTCATGACCAACTGTTGCGCGATGGCGATGAAGTTTCCTTCGGCCCAGTAAAGGCACAAGCCGGAGGCAAAATTCCAACTGAGAAATCCCATCATCACCGGCATCATTACATTCATCAGTTTCTGCTGCGACGGATCCATTCCAGCTTGCGGCGTCATGCGCTGCATGAACAGCATAGTAATGAAGATTCCGATGGGCAGTATATGCCAGGGATCGGCCGACGACAGATCGTGGATCCACAACCAGGGGGCGTGGCGAAGGTCAAGCGCCGAGCCAAGCATGCTGTAGTAGGCGAAGAGGAATGGCATTTGGATGACCAGCGGCAGACAGCCTCCGACCGGGCTGACGCCCTCTTTTTTCATTAGCTCGCCGATTTCCGTGTTCATTTCCTGCCGGCGGGGGTCGCGCATCCCATACTTCTTGTATTTTTCCTTGATCGAGTTCATCTGCGGCTGAATCTTCTGCATCTTCAGCGCCGATTTCATGCTGGAGATGCGCAGCGGCATCAGCGCCAGGTTGATGATCAGAGTCTGCAGGCAAATAGCCCAGCCCCAGTTATGAATGAAGTCGTAGGTCCAGCGCAGCCAAAGGAAAAGCGGGCGAGCAATCACGCCAAAGAAACCAAAGTTGATAAGCGAGCGCAAGTCCGGGTCGGCGCCGACGATGGTGGGCACGGGGACGGATTCCAGCGTCTTCAGCGCCTTCGGTCCAACAAACATCCGCGCATTCGTCGCTCCGGTCGGGTTGCCAACAGCTGCTCCCAACACTTCCGTGGGAGCTGTATCCTGGGGGTTCGGATTTTTCGGATTCTTGGGAACATTGAGCGGGCTGCGCAGCGTGACCAAAGCGGAGTTCTGCGAATCATCAGGAAGAAAAACCGCAGCGAAATACTGATCCGTCACTCCCGCCCAGTTAAATGGTATGCGGAGGGTGCTGCCGCCGCTGATCTTCTTGATAGCCAGTCGTTCGGTAGTGCCATTGTACTGATACTGAATCTGGCTGGCGGCGTAAGAGGCGAGAGAAGACTCATCTCCGAAGCCAGCGGGCCAGGCAGGGTACGCCGGGACTTGAATCCCCTTGGACACGACTGAGGTTTCGACGTGCACTACGTAGGTGTGGTCGAAAGTGAAACTCTTCCGGACCGCGACTTCGCCGTCAGCGTATTCAAATGTGATAGTGGCTGGAGCCTGCACCCTGACCGAGCCAAGGTGCGTGACAGTCCCCGCCGCACCGGATGCCGTCATGTAAAGCGCGGAATTCAGCTTGTTGCGCTGAGTCTCATCGTAAGTCCACAGGGAAAGCGGGTAACCGTACTTTTCTGCAGCGAGATGGTTGAGCAGATCGAGCGGTTGTTCCTTATCGTCGGTAAATTTCTTCAGAATCCAGGACTTGACCTGGGCGCCGCGGTTAGTAAAGGTGATGCGGTATAGATCGTTCTCAACTACGGTTTCCGATTCGGAAGTCGCTTGCTTGGTGGCGCTCGCATTGAGCACCGGAGTTGCTGGTTGGGCCGCCTGGGCTTGGTTGACGGAGGCGGTCGGCGGCGCTGATTGAGGCTGGTTCTGAGTTTGCCGTGCAGGCGCTGTCGACGACTGGGGAAGGTACTTCTTGAGTATCGGTTGGAATAAGACGATGACCAGAAAGGTCAGCGCGAAGACGAGGAGCAACCGGCGCTCCATGCCTGGTTCTTGCTGAGGATTTTGGAATTCTGCCAAATTTACTTTCTCAATGACTGCAAAGCTTGGTTTCGCGACGACGATGAACCGCCGCGCTTGAAGGTGTTTTTGTTTTGACCACGGGATCGAGTCCGCCCTTCACCAAGGGATGGCATCGCAGCACTCGCCACATTGCCATCATGCTGCCCCGCGCTACTCCGTAGCGATCTACCGCTTCCATAGCGTACTCGGAGCAAGACGGCAAGTACCGGCACGCCGGCAAGAAGAGCGGCGATAAAGCCCACTTGTATCCGCGGAGCGAAAGCAACACGGCGGTTTTGGGAATCTCAGTCATCAGTTTTCGATTCCGCGGTCACTCGTTTCCCATCCCTCTTCGGTCCGCTGTCATTCGAGAAGTGAAAGCGACGCAGCAATCCAGGTTTTCCCCGACCACGCCAAGAACCCAGATCCCTCGCTTTCCTCGGGATGACGACAAGTTGAACTTACCTGGTCTGTTTCGTCACTGACTTTTGGATTACCGCAAAAGCTCCGGCGATCTCATTTTCCAATTCGACAAATTCAAGTTTGAGCAGGGACTTTTTAGGATTGATAACCACATCCGCCGGAAGACAAGCTTCCGGCCAACGCAAACGAACCGACTCGCGCAATCGGCGCTTCATCCGATTGCGCTCGACCGCCCCGCCCAGCACCTTCCCGACGGTGAAGCCGATGCGCAGCCCCTCGCCTCGCTCCCGCCGCAGGTAAAACACGGTCATGTGAGCGGCAAAGTGGCGGCGGCCTTTTTTGTATACCCGCTCGAAGTCGCTGTGCCGGAGCAGGCGCATGCTGCCTGTGAACCTAGCCCGTCTCTCCGGGCCAGACAAGTTGACACCGTTCGGAGCGAAACCGCTCACACAATTCACAATTCAAACTCAGGTTGCGGAATTGCCGTCAATTCCGGAAAAGGAAATGCGCTACTCACGGAAGCCGGGCTTCACCGACACCCGCTTGCGTCCCTTGGCGCGCCGGCGCGAGATCACCGCTTGGCCGCTCTTGGTTTTCATCCGGGTACGAAATCCGTGCGTCTTCGAGCGGTGACGTCGGTTAGGTTGGAAAGTGCGCTTGGGCATGAAACTTAGCTGCTCCTGATTCAGTTATTAGGTGCAATAATGGCTATAGGGCGAATGAGAAGTATAAATGAGCCGGAGCAGACGGGCAAACCGGGTAGCCGCACGCGACCGCCCGCAATGCCGGTTCGCCAGTCATGCAACCCGCGTTCTGATTTTTGTGCGAGGTCTTGCTGCACCGTATCTTGCTGCACCATGCCCGCGGCAGTTACAAAGTCGCTACTTGACAGACTTTTTTTTTCGCGTTTTGAATTGTGGGCTGAAAGAAATCTTTGGCGAAGATTTCCACCCGGACATTTTTTTTTGTGCTAGTATGCGGACCGTTCCTGCTCATTGAAATTTTTTCTCGTTCCGGCGAAGCCGCCCCGCCCTGCGGAGCTGGTTGCGCTGGAAAATGAGCGCTTGCTTACTGCAATCATTTGGTTCGGACCGCTCCCTGGGGCGGCAGCGGCACCTAAAGAACTCCTTATGTCGGTTTCAAGTACAACTCTTGCTCCCAATCCGTGGTTGCGCATCCTTGACGCGCTGGAAAAAAAGATCAACCGCCATTCCTACGACACCTGGCTGAAGCCCACCAGCTACAGTCACACCAACGGAAAAATTCTTTTCGTGCGGGTGCGTAGCGCGGAGGCCCGGCGCGAGAACGACAAGTATCTCGATCTGATCCAGGAAGCAATTGACAATCTTGGGCTCGAGTATCAGGATGTGCAGTTCGTCACGCCGGAGGACGATCCCGCCGCCACCACTCTCCGCCACGACGGCGGCCTTTCCGCCCACGCGGCTGCCGCCACGCACCCGTCGCAGTCGCGTTTTGACTGGGACGGAGCGGCGCAACTCAACCCCCACTACACCTTCGACGCATTCGTCATCGGCAGCGGAAATCAGTTCGCGCACGCGGCCTGTCAAGCGGTTGCGGAACGTCCTTCCAAGGCTTATAACCCGCTCTTCCTCTACGGCGGCGTCGGCATGGGCAAGACCCACCTGATGCAGGCGATCGGCCACGAGGTCAGCAAGCGCCAACCGCAAGCCGCCATCTGCTACGTATCCAGCGAGAAGTTCACCAATGAAATGATCAACTCGCTGCGCTACGACAAGATGACCAGCTTCCGCGACAAGTTCCGCAACGTTGACGTGCTGCTGGTGGACGACATCCAGTTCCTGGCGCAGAAAGAGCGCACCCAGGAGGAGTTCTTCCACACCTTCAACGCGCTGCACGAGTCGATGAAGCAGATCGTCATTGCCAGCGACCGCTCGCCCAAGGAGTTGGCCGAGATCGAGGACCGATTGCGCAGCCGTTTCGAGTGGGGCCTGATCGCCGATATCCAGCCGCCGGATTTAGAAACCAAGGTGGCCATCCTGCAGAAAAAGTCGGAGCAGGAAAAGGTCACGCTTCCGACCGATGTGGCTCTCTTCGTCGCATCGAATATCCGCACCAATGTTCGCGAACTCGAAGGCGCCTTCAACCGGCTGGTCGCGTGGTGCCAGTTGAATCGCGTCGACCTCACCTTGTCCGCCGCCCAGCAATGCCTCAAGCAGTACATTGACATGCAGGTGCGCAAGGTGACCATCGAAGCGATTCAGCGCGCCGTCGCCGAGCAGTTCGGCATGCGGATCGCC
>DATMQI010000230.1:0-2189 GCA_035567135.1 Terriglobales bacterium | reverse complement strand
AAGTGGGCCACATCCTGGAAGGTCGCACCCTCCGCCGCCACGATTACACTCGCAAGCAGCGCGTAGTCTGAATGTACATGGGCACGTCCCTCGATAGCCGCGATGACCGGCACGCGTATGTTGGCTATATTTTCCAAAACCTGAACGCCTTCGTCGTGAACTTGGCTCCACACGCCGGGATCGGCGACTTCGCCAAAAGATGACCAAGCGACGTCGGTAATGAAATCCCCACCGGCGCCCGTAAGGATTACGATCTTGTTCGCTCGATCTTGCGCAATCCGGTAGAAGGCCTCGACAAATTCGGTGTGAGATTGCGCGGTCATGATGAACGGCCCGCTGTTGGTGTGGAATTCAGCAATCAGCACACCTTTGTCATCTCGTGTCAGCTTTAGGTTGTGATAAGCATTGAAGTAGTCGCTTTGAAGTTGCATCTTATTCTCCTCTCCTTATTTATAATTCCAACATGCAGACAGAAGTGCTCCCTGCTGGGAGAGCCTAGGCCGGCTGTTACATGGCTTTTGCAGGTGCGCCCGCCAGCAAATACACTAAGCCCTTCGGCGTAAGAGTGGCAAGGGCCCTCAATCTGCTGACCAAAGCATGGGCGGTTGAGTATGGTCCGAGCGTCGTCCGTTAGTTTGATTTGCTCGCGGTAATCGTCGCCATGAACCTGGTGCGCTATTGGTGTAGATTCAGTCCGCGATGCCCGAGTCCATCCAACGCGACCCACCTCCTTCGGCAAGCCCGTGGCACCCACTTCGCATCGGGATTTTCCGCAATCTTCTGATTGCAGATCTGGTATCGGACATCGGGGCGTTCATGCAGACCGTGGGCGCGGCATGGCTGATGACGACGTTGACCAATAGCTCGTTCTATATCGCGTTGATCCAGACCGCTTCAGCGCTGCCATTCTTCCTGTTGGCACTGCCCGCCGGTTCGATCGGAGACATTTTCGACCGGCGCAAATTGATCCTGGCTACAGAGATATGGATGCTAGTTGTCGCCACCGTTCTTACCATTGTCACTTTCACTGGAACGATGACGCCATGGCTCTTGCTCCTGCTCACGTTGGCTCTCTCGCTAGGTGATGCCATAGAATCTCCGACGTGGCGCGCGATATTCCCGGAGTTGGTCAAAAGGGATGATCTCACGGCTGCTCTCGCGCTTAACGGAATCGAGTTCAACCTGGCTCGTGCCGTAGGCCCGGGGCTTGCAGGCCTGACTATCGCGGCTGTCGGTGTAGCGACAACTTTCCTCTTCAATGCGCTTTCGTTTTTTGGAGTGATCCTCGTCATTTTCACTTGGAAGCGCCCCACTCGAAAAAGCAAATTGCCCGCGGAAACACTCGCAGGAGCCAGCGTTGCGGGAATTCGCTACGTCCGTTACTCACCTGGCATTCGGACACTACTGCTGCGATCGGGAATTGTTATCTTTTTCGCAAGTTCCTTCTGGGCGCTTCTGCCGGCGGTTGCAAAGGAACTGAGCAAGAGTGCAGTCGGGTACGGTTTTCTGCTGGGCTTCTTTGGAGTCGGCGCGGTGCTTGGGGCTGTTGTCCTGCAACGTGCCAGGTCAAAACGTTCGACAGAGACTATAGTTTCGACTGCGACGGCAATGTTCGCTGCGATTCTCCTAAGCACAGCGGCCCTGCACAATCTCGCGCTTCTATGTGCGCTGATGCTTCTCGGAGGGGGTTCCTGGACGGTAGTCATGTCTCTTTTCAATACGATAATTCAGAATCTGGCGCCCGACTGGGTTCGCGCACGCGTGCTGGCAGCCTATCTCTTTGTATTCCAGGGCAGCGTAGCAATTGGCAGCGCCATTTGGGGCCTCGCAGCAGAACACACGAATGCCCGCATGGCCCTCTTCGTTTCCGGGATCGGAATCGGCGCATCCTTGCTCTTGCAATTCACCTTTCGGCTTCCGAGCGCGGCGGTTGATCTCAGCACATGGAATCATTGGGGTAAACCAAGCATGTTCGAGGAGCATGCCGCCGACCTTGGGCCAGTTCTTGTTACAGTCAAATATGTCATCGATCCAGCGAAGGCGCCGGCTTTCCTGAACGACATTTATCAGTATCAACGAATTCGCCGCCGCGATGGAGCTACACGGTGGGGCATCTACTTTGACACGGAATCCCCGCATGCTTATCTGGAGACGTTTCTAGTGGATTCCTGGCTCGAACATGAACGGCA
>DATMQI010000229.1:0-15492 GCA_035567135.1 Terriglobales bacterium | reverse complement strand
AACTCCATTTCCGTCCGAACCGAGCTCGCCGAAGATATTCCTCAAATCATGGGAGATCGCGTGCAATTGCAGCAGGTACTCATGAACCTGATGATCAATGGCATCGATGCGATGAAGGAGGTGAACGGGGCGCGCCGGCTAGATATCAAGTCGCAACGCGCGGAGAATAACGAACTGACGGTGTCTGTGGCCGATACGGGCGTGGGGCTGCCGCCCCAGCACGCGGACCAAATCTTCAATGCTTTCTTTACGACCAAGCTTCATGGAACGGGCATGGGACTTCGCATCAGCCGCTCCATTGCCGAATCGCACGGCGGCCGTCTCTGGGCTGCTAACAACTCTTCACGCGGAGCGACCTTCTACATTACGCTCCCGTTCAAGACCGAAGTGCATTCATGACGCCGCCCAGTGCGCCCACGGTTTTCGTCGTCGACGATGATGACTTAGTGCGTGCGGCCATTCAGGGCATGCTGAAATCAGTGGGCCTTCGTTCCGAGACTTTCGGGACACCACAAGAATTTTTGCGAAGCAAGCGGGTGGACGGCCCAAGTTGCCTGGTTCTGGACGTGAGACTCCCCGGAGTCAGCGGCCTGGACTTTCAACGCGAATTGGCAGAGGCGGGCGTCCGGATTCCGATTATTTTCATTACCGGGCATGGCGACATTCCAATGACAGTGAAGGCCATGAAGTCCGGCGCCGTCGAGTTCTTAACCAAGCCATTTCGGGACCAGGACCTGCTGGATGCGATCCACCAAGCCCTGGAACGCGACCGCCTGGTACGCCAACAGGAGAGTGCGGTTCGCCAACTGCGAAGCCGGTACGAATCTCTTACCGCCCGCGAGCGCGAAGTCATGGCCTTAGTCGTTTCAGGCAGGCTGAATAAGCAAATCGCTTCTGAGCTCGGAACCAGCGAGATCACGGTGAAGATCCATCGCGGGCACGTGATGCGCAAAATGCAGGCTGAATCACTGGCGGAACTGGTCAGAATGGCGGCCAAGCTCGAGACTCCATCGGGCCAAAAGTAGCCGAAAACGGCGCCATCCGACCAAATCGCTTCACGTAAGCAATCCCTCAGGGCGGTATTAACTTACTCATACTAAGGCATAATTGCGCCCTCGTTTAGGGGGCGGTACCTTTTCAGTATGGTTACACAGGGAAAAACGAAACTAGTGGCGATCGTCGATGATGACGACTTAATGCGTAGTGCATTAAGGGGGCTGCTGAAGTCTGCGGGAATGCCGGCGCAAGAATTCTCGTCGGCAGAGGAATTTTTGAAGTCCGGTGCGCAAAACGAGACAGCATGTCTGATCGCGGACATCCGCATGCCAGGCATGTCTGGTCTGGAATTACAGGCCCAGCTGAACGCCGAGCGGTGCAGAATTCCGACCATCTTCATTACAGCGCACGGCGACGCACGAATGCGAATGCAGGCTTTGCGAGCAGGCGCATCGGAGTTCCTGTCAAAGCCTTTCGACGATGAAGCGCTGCTGCAGATTGTTCAAGCAGCTCTTGAGAGTTGAACCCATAAACCAGCGTTCATGCGTGCCCAGGAGGTCCTCGTGGGAACTTCGCAACAATTCGGATTCGGATGTGGCAACCAGGATTGGAAAGAACGTAGATTTGAGCAAATCATCGGTAGCAGTCCTGCTCTGGAACAGGTTCTCGAGCAAGTCGAACGCGTGGCTTCGACAGGTTCCACGGTTCTCATCCAGGGAGAAACAGGCACGGGCAAAGAACTGATTGCGCACGCGCTTCACAATCTCAGCCCGAGGTGTGGACAACCGTTTGTAAGACTGAATTGCGCGGCCATTCCACTGGATCTTCTGGAGAGCGAGCTTTTTGGTCACGAGAAAGGCGCCTTCACCGGAGCCATAGCGCAGAAGACCGGCCGTTTTGAGCTCGCCGACAAGGGAACCCTATTCCTTGACGAGGTTGGGGATATTCCGTTGTCATTGCAACCCAAGCTTCTGCGTGTATTGCAGGAGCAGGAGTTCGAGCGACTGGGTAGCGCCCGCACCCACAAAGTGGACGTTCGGCTGGTGGCCGCTACCCACCGTGATCTGACGGAGATGGTGAAACGGGGCGAATTCCGTAGCGATCTTTATTATCGTCTGAATGTGTTTCCTGTTCTCCTGCCGCCGCTGCGCGCACGTCGCGAGGACATTCCAAGTCTTGTGACGCATTTCGTAGAGATGTTTGGGCGGCGGATGGGTAAGCAAATCGAGCACATTCCTACGACGACCATGTCCGCGCTCGGCTCGTACCATTGGCCCGGCAATATTCGTGAACTGCAAAACCTGATCGAACGAGCGGTGATTCTTTCAAACGATGGCGTTTTGCCGAATCCTTTGCCATCGAATGAAACACAAGATGTCATAGTCCCTCGCCCCGTAACTACTCTGAGGGATTCCGAGAGAGCCGTCATCTTACAAACACTTGAGCGGGTGGGTTGGGTGATTGGTGGGCCCAAGGGAGCGGCCACAAAGCTGGGTCTGAAACGCACCACGCTCATACACAAAATGCACAAGCTAGGGATTTTCCGTCCTGGCCTGGAGAGAAGCCAGGATGGGATGCGGCCAGTGCAGGTGCACCCGGACTCCCTGCAGTAAACCTAATTGCTTCCCATGGGCGCGAGGGCCCGCTTTCGGCGATCTCTGCGATTCGCAATCGTAGTGGACCACCTGATACCTACGAGTTGAAGGCGAGCTGGGATTTGTGGTGTCCACGGTTCCCAGTTATGGATTGGAATTGCTGCTCATCAATTTGCCGCAGCATTCGGGTCGATCCGGCAGCGTTGAGCGGTCCCACCCGCCACCAAGAGCCTCAATCAACAACACCGCGCTCGCCATTCGTCGTCCAAGGATATTCACTGCGGTGACTTCATCCGACAAAGCGGCGTTTTGCGCGGTAATCACTTCCAGATAGCTGGTGACTCCACCTTCGTATCGAGTAGTGGATAGCGAAAGCGAGCGTTGCGCCGCTTGTACAGCAGTAGCTTGAGTGCCCGCCTCTTGCTCGAGGATTCGCAAAGCAGCGAGATTGTCCTCAACCTGCTGGAACGCGGTCAGAACGGTTTCACGGTAGTATGCGACCGAAGAGTCATAGCCTGCTTTTGCTTCCTCGGACAGAGCACGTCGCCGGCCCACATCGAAAATCGTCATCGAGGCGGAAAGACCAATCGACCATATCGCGCTTGGTCCTTGAAGCAATGTCGTGATCGTGCCGCTGTTGAAGCCGCCTTCACCCACAATATTGACGAGAGGGTAATAAGCTGTTTTGGCCAGCCCGACCTGGGCATTGGCGGAGGCCACCCGCCGTTCTGCCCCCGCAATATCCGGACGCCTTTCCAGCAACTCCGAAGGTACGCCAACGGGGATCGGTGGCGGGGGCGTTGCGAGCGGCAATGCTGGAAGACTGAAACCGGCTGGAGGCCTGCCGATCAGTATCGCAACCGCGTGCTCGTACTGGGCCCGGGCGACTCCGACATCAATCATCTGCGCTCTGGTGGTTTCGAGGATCGTCCTGGCTTGCTCCACTTCCACTTCGGAAGCAAGGCCTCCGTTGTATCGGTCCAAATTCAGTTGCAGCGCTTGTTCGTACTGCGCAACCGTGTCTTTCAACAATTTTTCTTCAGCATCCAACGTGCGTGCTGAAAAGTAATCGATAGCGAGGCTGGCATGCAGGCTCAAGTTCACTACAGCCAGATCCGCGGCGCTGGCTTGCGCTTGCGCGCGGTAAGACTCCACATTACGACTGACGCGTCCCCACGCGTTGGTCTGGTAGGACAAATCAAGCGGCAAGGTGAAGTCATTAAAAGTAATGCCATTGAATATTGAGGTTTGCGGCGGACGGTTATTGGAATACCGGCTGCGGGTCGCCGAAGGATTCGCCGTGATTGTGGGATAGTAATCGGCGCGTTGGTAGCGCAAGGCAGCCCGGGCTTGCTGATATTGAGCTGTCGCCGCTTTCAGGTTCTGGTTGGAAACGTTGATCTGCTGCTCCAAAGAGTTCAACTGGGAATCCTGAAACAGTTCCCACCAATTTCCGCCCAGGTTGTGGTCATTGGGTTGGGCAGTCTTCCAGTTTCCCATCTCCTGGTATGCGGGTGGGGCCGGGGTCGCAGGAGTTTTGTATTTAGGTCCCACGGCACAGCCGGCAAGCTGAAGAACCGTCGCGAGAAGGAGAAACGCGGTCGAGATTGGCCGCCAGGACTCCGCGTCGAGGATTCTCATTTGCGGAGGCATCATTTTGTATCCCCAGGCAGTGTGGCGTCCACGATCTGAACCTGCTGTCCGGTAACGAGGGAATCGGGCGGATTCAGAACTACCTGATCATCCGCCTTCAGACCGGCGACGATCTCTATTTCAGCTCCGAAATCATGTCCCGGAGTGACTTCCGCAAGCACGACCTTTCCATCTCTGACAACACCGACCTGTAAGTGTTGCGATCGGAAAATAAGCGTGTTCACCGGAATCAGAAAGGTGGAGCCCTGACCGGGAACCTTCAGGTGCACCTCTGCATAAGATCCCGTGAGCAGAGTCCCCTTGGGATTATCGACATCGATCTCCGCCAACAGCGTGCGCGTTGTCATATTGATGGCGCTGGCAGTGCGTACTAACTTTCCCTGAAATCTCTCGCCGGGAAATTCGGCTAGCACGATGTCGGAAGCGGTCTGGCCAGGTATGATGCCCCGCGAGTACTCCTCGGGCACGTTCACATATACGCGCAAGGTGCCGGGCTGAGCGATATCAAAGAGATTGGTCCGGGGCGCGGTGCTGCTGCCAGAATTGATGAGGTCGCCAATGTCTGTGTTGCGGGCCGTGATCACGCCGTCGAATGGAGCGTAAACCTTCTCAAACGACACAAGCGCCGCATAGTGCTCTACGTTGGCCATATCAGCGTCGACAATTGCCTTGTTGGCGTTGTAGGTCCCGACTGCATTGTCGACGTCCTGCTGCGCCACTGCATGTTTGCCCAACAATCCCTGGTAACGATCTCTCGTGATCTTCGCCAGCTCAAGATTCGCCTGGGCGGTGGCGAGATTACTGCGCGCCTGGGATAACTG
The DNA here is from genome assembly GCA_035567135.1 of Terriglobales bacterium. Classification (GTDB taxonomy): domain Bacteria; phylum Acidobacteriota; class Terriglobia; order Terriglobales; family Acidobacteriaceae; genus JABDBE01. Next base: position 10,427 of record DATMQI010000229.1, on the reverse strand, counting down.
TTGATCGACTTCCGGAGTTTGGATAACGGCGAGCAATTGTCCAGCCTTGACGTGTGCCCCAATATCGAAGTACCACTTCTTCAGATATCCATCCGTCCGGGCGTAAATCGGTGATGAGATAAATGGTTGAACGTTTCCCGGCAGGATGATTTCCTGGGCGGACGCAGTTTGCTTCGGCTTGACCACCGAAACCGACGGGACAGCCATCTGCGCGGTCACTGTGCGCAAATTGCTTTCGGCCTTCACGCGCGATCGAATCCCGAAAATCAGGATCGCCGCGACAATGAGCGCGATCAGCAGCGCTGTAACCCAGTTCTTAGTCGATCGCCCGCTTGCTTCCACATGGTTCAATGGGACCATCTCAGGCCGGTCAATCGTCTCTTTGATTTCTATGTCATTCATGATCACTCACCATCGCGCCTAGACAGTTGTCACTCTTTCCTTCATCCCGCGCTTCTGCCTCCACCCATGCAGGACGCTGAAGAAAGTCGGCACGAAGAACAGGGTGGAAACTGTTGCGAAAATCAGACCTCCAATCACGGCTCGTCCGAGCGGAGCATTTTGCTCGCCGCCGTCACCCATTCCGAGAGCCATCGGAACCATCCCGATCATCATGGCCAGGGCGGTCATCAGCACCGGACGAAAGCGCGTGAAGCCCGCCTGCAAGGCTGCTGCCACGGGATCCTTGCCTTCCGCCATTTGCTCGGTAGCGAAGCTCACTACCAGAATGCTGTTTGCGGTGGCGACACCCATGCACATGATCGTTCCCATGAGCGCTGGCACGCTTAGGGTTGTATGTGTCACAAACAAAAACCACGCGACTCCCGCAAGTGCTGCCGGTAATGCGGAAATCATGATGAAAGGATCAAGCCAGGATTGGAAGTTCACCACGATAAGCAGGTAATCCAATAGGATCGCAACCAGCAAGCCGCTCAGAAGACCCGCATAAGAGGACCGCATCGTCTGCACTTGCCCGCGAACCACGACCTGCGAACCACGCGGCAATCGATTTCGCGCGGCAGCGATGAGTTTGTTGATGTCGCGCGAGACTCCACCCAAATCACGCCCACTAACCGAGCCGTAAATATCGATCACCGGCGCAATGTCGTAATGAGACTCAACTGCCATGCCGGCATCGCGCTTTATAGACACCAAACTTGCCATAAGCGACGGCGCGGCCGATGGATTGGTTCCCGTAACTGGGATATTGACAAGGTCCTGTAAGCTGCTGGTCCGATATTGTGGTGTTTGGGTCGCGATCTGGTAGCTGACTCCGCGTTGCGGATCAACCCAGAAGGTGGGTGAGGTCTGAAAACTGCCGCTAAGCGACACCAGGAGATTTTGTGCGATGTCATGCGCCGTGAAGCCAAGCTGTTGAGCCTTCGTACGTTCGACTCGCAGGTGCAGATACGGTTGATCGAAAGGCTGTTGAATCCGCAGGTCCGCCGTTCCCGGCACATATCGGACTTGCTGCAGCAACTGACTTGCCCATGCGCGATTTCCTTCCAGATCGTAGCCTGTCACCTGAATGTCGATTGGAGCCGGCAATCCAAAGTTCAATATTTGCGTGACCATGTCGGATGGAAGGAACGCGAACATCACCCCCGGAAACTCCTTCGCCAGTTTCAAACGAAGTTGGTTGACGTAGTTCTCGGTAGGATGGTGGTTGGCAGACAGAGTTACAAGGATGTCGGCATCGGATGTGCCAATCGGAGCCGAATTGCTGTACGAAAGATTGATGCCGCTATAAGGAAGTCCAATGTTGTCAATCACGCTTTTCACTTCCGCTGCCGGAATTTCGCGGCGAATCGAATTCTCGACCAAATCGCACAAGAAGGCCGTGTCTTCAATACGCATGCCAGTCGGACCTCGCATGTGAAGTTTGAAGCTGCCGGCATCCACATTGGGGAAGAAGTCCTGGCCGAGCCACGGGATGAGTAGCGCTAAAGATCCGAGGCAGGCTGCGAAGAAAACTGCCAGGAAAGCCCGCCGGTGGTGGAGACAAGCCTCCAACAATCGGTGATAGCTCTCACGGAATTTTTCGAATCCCGCCTCGAAACGCCGCTGTAGTCGAACAAACGGATTCCGGCTCACACCGGCAGCTTCGTGACCAATTTTCTGGTTGCGCAATAAATACTTCGCCATGGTTGGAACGATGGTTCGGGAAAGCACATACGAGGCCAGCATGGCAAATACCACGGCTTCCGCCAGCGGCAGGAAGAGATAGCGCGCCACACCCGAAAGCAAGAACATCGGCGCAAACACGATACAGATGGAGAGGGTAGACACGAATGCAGGCGTAGCAATTTGCATTGCACTCTCGAGCACGACCTCATCCATATCTTTGTCTGGTTCCGCTTCGCGGTTGCGGTTGATGTTTTCCACCTCAACGGTGGCGTCGTCCACAAGGATGCCCACCGCCAACGCCAATCCGCCGAGCGTCATGATATTGATGGTCTGGCCAGTGATACTCAGCACAATGATCGACGTAAGGATGGCGAGAGGAATCGAAGTCGCGATGATCAGCGTACTTCGCCAGTTCCCCAGAAAAATCAGAATCATCAGAGCCGTCAGACACGCCGCGATGAGAGCTTCCCTCACCACACCGCTGATTGCTCCGAGCACAAATATGGATTGGTCAGCCAGGGGTTGCATTTTCAGCTGAGGCGGCACCATGGTAGCAATCTGGGGTAGCAGAGACTTGATGCCGGAAATGACGTTCAAAGTGGAGGCATCGCCTGCTTTCTGGATCGTCAGCAGTACCGACCGCTGTCCATTCACACGGACGATGTTGGTCTGTGGTGGGAAGCCATCGCGTACCCAGGCAACATCTTTCACGTAGATCGTTGTGTTCCCGACGGTCTTGATCGGGATGCGGTTCAGCTCATCCATCGACTGCGGCGCCGCGTTGGGAACATCGACGTTGTACTCTTTGCCGCCAATTTTCGAAGTACCAGTCGGCAGGATCAGATTCTGCAGCGAGATGGCATTAACCACATCCAGGGCAGAAAGACCTTTCGACTGCAATGCGCTTGGATTCAGGTCAACTTGCACCTGCCGTTGTTTGCCGCCATAGGGATACGGGACCGATGCTCCCGGAATGGTAATCAGCCGGGTGCGAATGAAATTGAGACCGTAATCGTTGAGTTGCTGCTCGGAGAGCCCCTGTCCTGAGAGCGCCAACTGCAGAACTGGCACACTCGATGCGCTGTAAGCCAGAATGAGTGGCGGCGTCGTTCCAGGCGGTAATTGTCTCAATTGCGTTTGAGAAACCGCAGTGATCTGCGCGATGCCACGCTCCACGCTTGCGGTTGGCTGCAAAAACACTTTGACTACCGCAATTCCATTCAGTGATTGAGATTCAACGTGCTGAATGTTGTCTACGGTGGTGGTAAGTGCCCGTTCGGTGATGCTGATAATCCGGTCGTTCATGTCCTTGGGAACGAGACCGTTGAAACTCCAGATAATGCTGACCACCGGAATGTTGATATTGGGAAAAATGTCGGTTGGGGTGCGGAAAATCTCGAGGACCCCCATCGCCAGGATGAGGATGGCCATGACTACGAATGTGTACGGCCGCCGTAATGCGAGTCGAACGATCCACATAGAATCTCTACCAGGTGTCAGTTACTTCGTTGCTATGTTTTGTAATGCCTTGCCGATCATCGGCCGAAAGCGCTGCACGTCGAACGCGACCGTCGCAGCGAGCCCTTCAGCTTCCCGCGTGCCCTTGACAACTGGGCCTTCACGGTTCCAGTTGGAACTCCCAGGATGTGTGCTGCTTCGCTTGTTGTCAGACCATCCATATGCCGCAGCTGGAAGGTTTTGCGCAAGCGAGGCGAGAGCTGTCCCACGAGACGCCTCAGGCGCGCACTGAGTTCGGAACGTAGACACTCGTCTTCGGGATTCAGTCCGTGGTGAGCCAACCGTTCTGGTATAAGATCTTTCCGCTCTTCGCCGATCGGTTCGTCCAGAGACAAGTGAATCTGGCGCACACGTCTGCGCGACTGCATCAGCGCACAATTCGTAACAATCGTAGTGAGCCATGTCGACATCTGTGACTGCCTCCTGAACTGCTCCAGATGTTTGAAGGCGGAAAGGAGTGCGTCTTGAACAGCGTCCTCCGCGTCGGCTGCATTGCCTAGGACTTGATAAGCGCGTCTGAAGAAAAATGCTCGACGGCGTGAAACGAGTTCTTCCATTTCCCGAGCCATGCCTTCTCTGTCGGCTATGTTGAGGTCCTGATCACTTCCGACACATGCCCCTGCTTGCATGGCGTCTTCCCTCCGGTTATTGGAACAAGAGGCACGCCGCTTTCCAATCGCATCCCACATTACTTATCCGAGTCTTTTCAACAGCATGAGTCGATTGGGTACGATGAGAACAGCCTAACGAGCACTCGGTGGGAGTCCTGAGGCCGACGCGTGTCAGCATTTCGACGGGCTTTGACTTGGACGAAATCTTCTTCCGGACTCATGAGGGAGGGACTTTCGGGGCCTCAGTCCTTGGAGGGCAACATTCGTAAGGAAGTGATTTGACGCAGGCAAGAACGACAACGCGATTGCCGCACTTTGGCTGGACGAGGAGGGAGAGGTGGCTCGGGAAAGCAGAGCGCAATACGGAAGAGGATCGTAACCGCTCACCCAAGCTCACCTCTTGGGGTTGTGTCACTCGTATCGTGAGCAACTTATTTTCCAAACTGAGTCTGCCCAAATATTGGTCCGCAGCAAAACCCAGCGACCATGCTTCCAACTACGGCTTCTCGTCAGCAGGGATTGGAAGTCGCTTTTCGATCTTCAGGATTTCCTTTGGTGCGTGCTTTCGAAAAAGGCGCTTCATATCGGGTGTAAATTCCCGTAGCAGATCGCTAATCGCATCGGAACTCAGGGCGCCAGCAAAGCGGTTTAGCGTATCACCCAAAGTTCGGTCGGGTCTTGGATAGTAGGCATTTTGCAACGAACTCGTGAACAACGCTCCCAGAAACTCCGAGCTGTTGAATGTCCCGTAACCGTTGTCATTTTTCGTGACCGCTACTCTCGTTAGTGCATACCATCCTCGGGCAATGAACGATCGTTTATTTGACGGAAAATAGCGAGGATCCTGATGCAGGACAGTCGAAAGTGCAAAAGTCTGACTGAACCTCCGCGACTCGGTATCCGCCAAAGTAGCACCAAATCGCTTGGCCAAGCCCTGGGCGCCTGCCCCATAGTGTGGCCATCTCCCGGTGGCATCGGCCCAGACCGCCTGAAAACCTGCCGCGGCGAATGTGTACGGCGAGTACGTTTGCTTCAGAAACAGATCGAATTTGCACCTTGGGGAGAGAGGCCTGTAGGTGAGTACCGCCTCGGCAATCTGCGCTCCCTTTTTACTCGGCGACGATGGGTCAGAGCTATCTGGGACCCGTAAACTGCAAAGCGAGTTTGCTTTCTGATCCATAGATTCGTACTGGATGGACGCAGCCTGGTTCGTTCCGGATCCCTCGTCGAGGGTTATCGATGTGGGCGAAGGCCTTTCTTGCGCCACCATCGGCTCTTGTGCATGGGCCGGCCTCTGCGTCGTTGCAATTGAAAACGCTATCAGCAGAGCGTGTGTTACAGCTGCCATTTGTTCATCGACTTTCAGGACTTCGGGATTTCAGTGTATCTATGCATCCGGACATCCAAACGGTTCGTATTGAAGTCGAACTCCAAGCCCACTTCCGTTACACGGCCCGCGTGGTGATTTTCACTGGAACTAGGCTTATCGCCTTCGGGTCGCACCAATCGTTGCTGGTCGTGAGAAGGGGCGGTGAGAACGTGAGAAGCGTGACCGGGCAAAATACAAGACCTCGAGTGTCAGCGGGCTGATAGCGGGTCAGCATCCGGACGCCGACTGAGATGACTCCTTACTGGATTGGAGGAGAAATATAAGCGGCCTGACGATCAGAGGTCTGCAAGTAAGTGGAATCTAATAGCCGTGTTCGCTCGCTCTCCTCTTTGTTGACTGGAACACAACGTGCAATCTCGGTGTTGGTCAGGAAGGAGCTGTGAAACTCTATGTCTAAAGACGTTCTCGCGAAAACTTTGACAGTTGCAATTTTCTTAGCAAGTTCCGCATCACTTGTGGTCGGACAGTCGGCGAATAACTCCGCGGCAAGTACATACAAAACGAACTGTGTCTCCTGCCACGGACCGGACGGACGTGGAAGCGTAGTGGGAAAGAGCTTGCATGCCGCGGATTTCCACTCGGCGCAAGTTCAACAGCAGTCCGACGCGCAGCTGGCTGACGTCGTCGGTCAAGGGCGAGGGAATATGCCTGCTTTCGGAACTCGGCTGAGCAAGGACCAAATCGACGCCTTGGTGAAATACATTCGCACTCTGGCTAAAGGGAAATAGGTCTTACAGAGTCGACAATATTCGAAGGCTCGTGACTCCTCGCTGAGAAGTGTTTCATTTACGCCCGGCGACCTCTGGTCCCGCTCACTCACGTCCGAATCTGTTCCAGGGATCGCCGGCAAATCCTCTAGCTCTCCAGTCATCCCGCCACCGGAGCGGACTTGATCGGCGCGATACCCGCACCTTCTTCCATCCGCCGCACAACAGCCGAGAAGTCTTCCTCATCGGCATGCGCTAGCTCATCTGAATTAATGCGAAACGCCGCGTCTGTCACAGGCATAGAGATGTGCTCATGAGCAGCCGTCTTCAGAATCAACTGGAAATCTTTGTTCATCAGACGCAATGGAAACTGCGGAGTGTAGTCATTGATCGCTATCCTTGCGAGCTTCCCCGAGTGGGCAGGAGCGATCAAAGCCGTGTGCGATAAGACTTCGAGCAGACGCTCGCGATCGAGGCCACTCTTTTCCCCTAGAACTACAGCCTCGGCAATCGCCTGCATGCCCACACCCAACAGCGTGTTGACAACCAACTTCATGGCCGTTCCGGAGCCGGAACCGCCCAAAAGAAAATATTGTTTTGCGACTGCCTGAAACAGTGGCTCAGCGGCGAGGAACAATTCCTGATCGCCACCTGCCAGGAGCGTGAGAGTGCCTTCTTCGGCCGCCGGAGTACTGCCCGAGATGGCGACGTCCAGCATTCTGATGCCCCCTGCAGCGGCAAAGCTGTTCATTTCACGCGAGGTTTCTGGCGAGATCGTGCTCATCTCCAGAACAGCGGTTCCGGATTGTGTCGCGGCAAAAACCCCAAGCGGTCCGGTGTAGACGCTGCGTACCGCTTCATCGTTCGTCAAGCAGGAGAGCAGCACATCGGCACCACGTGCGAGCTCAATAATATTGTTCGCGACGACGGCGCCCTGGGCGGCGAGGCCCTGTGATTTCGTGCGATCCAGGTCGTAGACCGAAACTTTGTATCCGTGATCAAGCAGGCGCTTTACGATCCGCGTTCCCATGTTGCCCAGGCCAATAAATCCGAGTTTCACGTGATCTGCTGTAAGAGGTTTCATCGGGTCTCCTCACCCTCAAGGGGAGCACGTGCCTTTCCAATTCCATCCTCAAGGGAGCTCCTCCATTGCTTTTTCTTTTCTCACAGTGTCCGTTGAGATAGAAGGGAGATGCAGGAGCCGCTAGCACACTGTGGGCGACTACTTGGCGGTTGCAATCTGCTGTGTGGACGCCCGGTGGCGCTGCATAAGTGGGACTGCGGCCCCAATGATGCCAATCAGCAGCGCAGCCACGCCCCAGAATACGCCGCTCAGGTAATGGCCGAGTAGAGCGTCCAATGACAGCGAGCCTGGGCCCGTGAACGCCAGCGTCAACGCGGCGACACCGACTAGGAGGGCATACTCGTATCCGCCATTCTGGGCGAAAAAACCATTCTTGATGTGCACGCTCACGGCTCCGACGAGCATCATGCTGATGATCGCTGCTGCCGGAAAGGGAGTAAGCAATCCAAGCGTGAGAAAAAGGCCAGCGCCGATCTCGACGAACGCCGCCATAAGAGCATGTCGCCGCCACGGCGCGAACCCGAGGGCCGCAAAAAACTGAGCAGTGCCATCCAGGCCCGGTCCACCGAACCAGCCAAACAATTTTTGTGCTCCATGCGCCGCCACCGTCATCCTGTAGTGAGTCGCAGAAGAAGTAGGCCGATGTCCATAAAAAATCCTCATTTTTTCCGATCAGACCCGGAACCTTCGCGAACAAGCTCGATAGGAACCCACCAGTCTGGTATCTAGGTCATGCACGTCCGTTGAACGTGCGGATGCCTCTTGCCTCCTGCTACCTGCACATGCCTTTCCACCCTCAGTGAAGGCGCGTGGCAAATCGTAAATGGAATCTCGAGCGCAGCGGATGCAGAGCAACAGCTCAGTCCACATTTCGACACCGCAGTCTAAGTTTGTCGACCACATGACACACACTGCAGCGGTGGTCCCACCGTCACACGCTGTTGCAGCACACCAGGCGACTCTTTCATAGCTTCACATGGCATGCGAAGTGCTGCCGATTACTAAAACGTCGGAGAATCCCTCGAGAGCGGTGAATACGATCTGATGGGATCGCAATGACCACACTATCGTCGTAAAGACACGGCGCGTTCTCGCTGGATCATCTTGTGTCCCCGGTATTCAGCGCGATTCCGAGCACTCTCGCGGACGGCGGCACAGAAACGATGATGAGTGAGGTCAATCGGTCCGACGGGAATTCATCGGTGGCAACGATATGGCAAATGCGATTCAGTTCAAGATAAACGGTGTAGCACACTCTTTCGACGGCGACCCCGATACCCCTTTGTTGTGGTACCTTCGCGACACGTTGGGCCTGACCGGCACGAAGTTCGGCTGCGGTGTGGGGCTTTGTGGAGCATGCACCGTACACAAGAGTGACGACGCTATCCGTGCTTGCATTACTCCTATGAGTTCCTTAGCGGGAGCCGAAATCCGCACGATTGAGGATATCGGCGCCAACGGGCTCCATCCCGTCCAAAAGATGTGGATGCGGTTCAATGTTCCGCAATGTGGCTACTGCCAATCGGGGCAGATCATGCAGGCGATCGCCTTGTTAAAAAGCAAGCCCAAGCCCACCGATGAAGATATTGACGAAGGTATGGCGGCGAACATTTGCCGTTGTGGCACCTATCAGAGGATCCGAGCGGCAATCAAAGCCGCCGCGGAGGAGAAGGCATGAGCGCGATTGAAAATGTGAGTCGACGAGGGTTCCTCAAGGGGCTGGGTGCGGCGGGAGCGCTTGTCGTGGGTGCATATTACGCGCCTAAAATATTGCACCGATACGAGTCCGATCATGTACGCACTGACGCGGATAACGCCACACTGCATCCCAATGTGTTCGTCGGTGTCGAGACGGACGGAACTGTCTGGATTGTCGCGCATCGCTCGGAAATGGGAACTGTAATTCGAACCACCCTGCCCCTGGTCGTGGCCGACGAATTGGATGCCGACTGGAAGCGCGTAAAAATCGATCAGGCGATCGGTGACCCTCGATACGGCGATCAGAACACCGACGGTTCGCATTCCGTCCGAAGCTTTTTTGATGTTGTGCGCCTGTCCGGCGCTACCGCCCGGCTCATGCTCATTCGGGCCGCTGCGCAGCATTGGGGAGTATCTGCCAGTGAGTGTCAGACGGACCTTCATGCGGTGGTTCATTCTTCTTCCGGCCGCCGCCTGGGGTACGGCGAACTCGCGACAGCGGCCTCAAAGCTTCCTGTGCCGAAGAAGGAAGAAGTTCAACTCAAGTCGAAGAGTGCCTGGCGCTACATCGGGAAAGGAATGATCAGCTACGACCTCGCCGATCTCGTCACAGGCAAGGCGGTCTACGGCATGGACGCTCATCTCGATGGCATGTTGTTCGCATCGATCGAACACCCGCCAGTGCTCGGGGGCAAGATTAAGACGCTCGACAATGCCGACGCTTTGAAAGTAGCCGGCGTATCCCAGACTATCGTCATCGACCCATTCAAGCCCCCTCCTGCTTTCCAACCCTTAGGTGGCGTTGCGGTGTTAGCCGACAGCACTTGGGCCGCGTTTCAGGGCCGCAAAAAGCTGAAGATCGAGTGGGACAATGGCCCCAACGAAACCTACGACTCGGATCAGTACAGAAAGGACCTGCAGGAAACCTCCCGAAGACCTGCAAAGGTCATTCGGAGCCAGGGAGACGTGAACGCGGCATTCACTTCAACGACCAACACCTTTGAAGCCGATTACTACGTTCCGCTTCTTGCTCACGCCTCGATGGAGCCGATGGTAGCGCTGGCAGAATTCAAGGACGGCAAAGTTCATGCATGGGCGCCTACTCAGAATCCGCAGGCTGTGCAAGCGATCGTCTCGAGTGAGCTCGGGATTCGCAAAGAGGACGTGATCTGCCACGTCACGCTGCTGGGTGGCGGGTTCGGACGGAAGTCAAAGCCGGACTACGTCGCTGAAGCGGCGGTTCTGTCTCGCAAAGTTGGGCGGCCGGTGAAAGTTGTGTGGACGCGGGAAGA
>DATMQI010000228.1:0-343682 GCA_035567135.1 Terriglobales bacterium | reverse complement strand
GGGATACGCGGATGGGTCTTCAAGTCCGACGGAACCGAGGATCTGATGACAGCAGTGGAAGCGCTACAACGACGCAAGACTACCTTTAGTGCGCGAGTGTCGGATCTGATTATGGAAGGTTACAAGCGGCATCGGGTTGTTTCAGTCTCGTCCCACGTTCCCAAGTTGTCGCCGCGCGAGCGTGAGGTGGTGCAGCTCGTGTGCGAAGGCAAAGCATCCAAGGAAATTGCCACCATCCTCAACTTGTCATTGGCAACCGCGGAGACGCATCGCAGCAATATCTTGCGCAAGCTCAGCCTGCATTCCATCGCCGAGCTGGTGCTGTATGCGGTGAAGAATGAGATTGTCCATGTGGAGTTTCCACCCGCGTTGGGCATTCCCAGGTTGGCAGTGAAGCGCAACCTTCCACCTACACCTTCTAACTATGCAGCGTTTCCCAAACCGGGAAGCACGCCACCGAGCATCGAGCCTCAGGGTGTTAACTGAAAATTCATCGGCATGACACCAACCCACGGCTGTCCGTCGAACAGCTTGCACATTACGTTTCCCAAAGTGGTACGGCTGATCAAAATTGCACAGTTTTGACAAACATCAGGAGTTAAACTGGCATTGTTCGTGTCAGGAAGGCGGTGCTGTATGGATCCTACCGAACCAAGGTGTGCGCATAGAGTTTTACTGGTCGACGATGACGCTGCGGTTCGCAGCATGATGACGCAAGGGTTGGAACGTAAGGGATTTGATGTCGTCGGCGCCGAAAACGTGACGGAAGCTCTGCGAAGAATCGCTGACGAGCGCTTTGACGTGCTCATCTCTGACCTTCACATGCCCAACCCAGGCGATGGTTTCACGGTGGTCTCCGCCATGCGCCATTCCCAACCGAATGCGCTGACCATGCTGGTTAGCGGCTACCCTGACGTGCAAAGCGCCATGGCTGCGATTCTCCTTGAGGCAGACGAAATCGTCGTGAAACCATTCGAGATTGGACGGTTCACCGACCTTGTCCGAGAACGCGTGGTCAATCGCAAACCGGTCGAACGCGGGACCAAGGAGAGCGTGGGCGCGATACTGCGACGGTGCACTTCCGCAATTGTCGAAGGCTGGTTAACGCGGACCAAGCAGAGCAGCGAACTGAACCTGATTTCGCTTAGCGATGAAGAGCGCACTGGACATTTGCCTAAGCTGGTTGAAGACCTGGCGCTCCGCCTGAGCAAGCCGAGCGCGACCGACAAAGATAGCGATGCTATCTTCTCCGCTGCCGCCGTGGCCCATGGAAAGCTGCGCTATCAGCAAGGCTACACTCCGGCGATGCTGGTGCATGAATCGCGAATACTGCAGGTGACCATATTCGGAACCTTGCAGAGCAATCTGAATTCTTTGGATTTCAGCCTGGTGTTGCTGGATGTTATGACCATCGCGGACGAGGTGGATGCACAATTGACGCAGTCGATGGACAGCTACATGAAAGCCATGCGGAAGTCGGCAGCGTAGTTCGATATCATGATGTTTGCCATGTTCCAGGCTATCCATCTATGAAAACCCTCCTATTTGCCGGCTTGCTTCTGGTCGTGCTCGGAATCGCATCCCTGGTCGTGCCCCTTCCCCACACTGAAACGCATGGCATTAAAGCTGGCGATGTTAACCTCGGCATCCAAACCACTCACAGCGAACGAGTGTCGCCAATTATCAGCGCGGCACTGATTGCCGGCGGGATTGCCATGGCTATCGCCGGAGCGCGTGGCGGAAAGTCGACAAACTGACCCGAGTCGTCAACCGATTGTCCTGCTCGAAGGTCGCACACCTAATGCCCGAATCCCGGAGATGTAGAAGGACTACAATGAAGATGTGAGATATTACACAACCAAGCCGATGAACGGCGGCACTACGTTCAAGTGCACCCTCTGCGAGCATAGCGTCTCGACTCTCGATTTCAACCTCACCAATGGCAACCGCCGCACGCAAGCGGCAGCGATGATCAATCAGCATGCTACCTCGCTGCATTTGCGGACGTCGGTGCCCACCAAGCTGGGTGGTCGTGGCGCACTTTGAAGTCTGCGCACGTAAGAATTGATCTACCCCGCTGTCGCAATGGGGAAATCCTACCTTTTGCGCGAGCAGGCAGAAAGATTCTCAGTTCATTCCCGTTTTGGGGAACTTTAAGAGTCCTGCGAGCAAGATTGACCATCTTTCCGACTGGCAATGCTGAATAATATCGGTGTGAGACCCCAGAAGCTGATGTTGGGACATATATTGTCCGTGCGTTGCCCGAGGTGTGGAGCTAAGCCTAAAGAGAAGTGCACGCTTAGCACCGGGCATCCGTCCCTCAAAACGCATATCGACCGGGAAGTGGCGGCAGCCAAGGTTTCTCCGCCGGAGAACTCCGGTTGGTCGGCTCTGCGAACGCTGAAGGCGTTTACGACCCGTAGCCTGCGCGTCCTTTTCCAGCATAAGTAGGAACGCATGCTGGAAAAGAAACGCTCACCCGCGCTTGAGTTTCAAGAACGGCTCTACGCGACCCGGCGGCCGCTCAAGAGATTGATGACCAAAACTACCAATGCCACTACCAGCAGCAAGTGGATCAGACCGCCAGCCACGTGAAGGCTGAAGCCCAGAAGCCACATAATCAAGAGTATTACGAAGATTGTCCAAAGCATGTTTGTCTCCTCCGCTCATTTGTCGAATTGCTCATACCTGCCTGGCATCTTTCTGCCCCATCTGAATTCCCCGAAACAACTTCCCGCACTCCAAACAGTGTGGTTTGGACCGCGGGGTGATAAGCCCGCAGAATGGGCACATCCTCGGTGATCCGAAATCCCCACGACGCGTTTTGTTCGAGAAATGATTCCTCAGTGAGTCAGACATCGAGCTGAGCAAGTTACGAACTCGCATAAGATGCATCGACGGTACCAAGTGGTCGTATGAGGTCGAGGAAGAAACATTTCCTGGAACTGCTTTTCAGGATTGCAGGTCTTCACTCTTTCTCTTTCGACTGTCTCACCATGACACATCAAGATCCCTAATTCTGTGCAAGATTGCTCAGTTGACCACCCATCTTCCAGCGAGCTTTCCATCCAGGAACGTTACAGGGGCGAGAGTTCGTCTTGCTTCTGTTCTTCTTTTTCTTTAAGGAATCTTCTCTCCAGAAATTGTTTTGCCAGGTCACGGCCACCAATGCCAAAGGCGAGAGCAAGGCCGAGCATCAGCGCACCGAAGGCAATGGCGAATGCGACCAGGATTGTCCTCTCGGCCAGGCCAAGCTGTTCGAACGCCATAGTCACCGCGAAAAGCACAATGATGGTTCGAATCAAGGTTGCTAACAGTCCCGGGGATGGTGAGTCTGCGTTGACCGCCGCCAGTAGCGCAGCGCGGGAAAAGAAACTTGCCGCAACCAATCCGAAAAAGACAATAAACAGCGCCGCGAATAATCTTGGCAGGTAGAGGAAGAATCTTGAAATGTATTCTTGCAAGCCGACGATGCCGAGGACCTGTACCCCAAGCAGAATGAAGCCGAGCCACACCACCCAGAACACAACCCGGGTCAAAAGTTCGCTGGACGACGGCAGAGCCAGCTTGTTCAGTATTTGAGTCGTGCCTGCATTGTCAGATAGTCTGTCGAACTTCGCGATCCTTAAGATACCGCGCAGGGTGACTTTCAGAGCGTACGCGACCACCCAACCCAAAAGCGCAATGATCAGCATCGCCAGCAAACGGGGTAGAAGGTGCGCGAAGTGTTGGGCTAGCTCATGCACCGCATGGTCCAGTTCTCCGCCTATCATTTCCCACATAGTGACCTCACTCTCTTGCATTCCATAGATCAAGCAAGTATGGTTTCAGGCGCTCGAATGTCAGGCACAGTTCTTCGACATTTGCTTCTACTTGCTCTCCTGAAGCATCACGGTTTTCCAGCAGAAAGGTATAAACTTTCCCGCGATAAAGCGGAGCTAAAGCCTGAATAATATGATCTCGATTGATGACGGATTTGTAGTACGAAGACGCGAACTCGTAAGCCGTTTTCACCCAGAGCTCGTGGGGATACCTGAACTCCTCTTCCGACATCTTCGCGATGCCCTGAACTTCTTCCAGCGTTTGAGGCGAGAGAATCGATTTGAGAACCGGCTCAAGTTCGCCGACGCCGGAGCCGAATAGCTGATAGAGCCGTTTTCGGTTCACTCGAATCGGCTCTGTGGTTAAGTCGTACTCTGCGCCGCAAGTGGGGATGCCTTCGGTCTCGCGGTTCGCACTCCAATACGGAAAGTTAGGCTCCGCCGACCAGAAAAGAGTACCGACCGTCTGCCGCATGGCGGCCACCAGGTCCGCCGTACCTCGATCCAGATGAGGCTTCGTTCCAAGGAAAGTCTGGTAAAGCCGGAACCCTCCCGCGATGGCGGCTATGGTCATGCGAATCTCGGTGCCGACGCCGCCCCCGTCGTGGTCCCACACCTGCATTTCCTGGAGGTGACTGCAGAATCGTCCGGAAAATGCGAACTCCACCGCATATGGCTCCCTGAGGCGTTTGGCATATAGCGCCCGCGTCATCGGGTAGATGAAGTTTCGCAAAAGCAATCCATCGAACTTATGTCTGCGGTACACGGGCGTGACCAGATCGAAATTATCCCGATAAACCGGGCGCAGAAGGCGCTCCATCCAGTCCATTGTGATGTTGGTCGATTCGGGCGACACGATTGCACACGCTCGGGCGCGCAATAATTCCGCCGCCGCAAAAACTGTTCGCAAAGCAACTTCAGTAGCGGGAGTGTCACCATAGACCGTGCTGATGCAAGGCAGAGTGCGGAGAGCATATAAATCGGAGGAACGCTGTACATCATTGATCGAGGCAGCGGCAACGACGTCGCGCGTGCCGTCCTTCGATCCTCCGTCCACATTGAGGATCACGGCGCGCTCCCGAGGAAAATACTTCAGCAGTCCAGCGCGAATCCCTTGTACCGTCTCTCCAACCGTCTTGGCATTGTTGTGCGTAGGCACACCAACCAGCAGGTCCACTTCGCCCACACTGATCAGTTGGCGAAGAAAATCATCGGTAAGAACGCTGCTCTCGTCCAGTCGAAACCCCTGCCTATGCTGAGCCTTTACTTCAGCTCTTTATCTTTTCATATCCGTCGCAATCGGAACCAGAAGAACTGGTAAGGTGCCATGGTCAGCAGATATGGCAAGTCCCCGATGCGCGGAAAAATGTTTCTGCCAAACATCTCCACGAGGATATTGCCTTTGTAGCGCTTCAGATCGAGCTCCACGGCCTGCGCGGAACTGGAAAGGTTGTTCACCACCAGTACCGTTTCATTCTTGAGTTGCCTCACATAAGCGAGCACACGATGGTTCGCGGGATGCAGGAACTCGATCGAACCTCGCCCAAAAACCTGCGTCGATTTGCGCGCACTTATGATGCGTTTCATCCAGGCCAGGAGCGAATGGCTGGATCGCTTCTGCGAGTAAACATTCACCGCCGGATACCCATACACTGGATTCAGGATTAATGGTGAGTAAAGGTTTTCCGGATCGGCCGTGGAAAAGCCGGCGTTCCAACCTCCATCCCATTGCATGGGCGTGCGCACTCCATTCCGGTCGCCGAGGTGAATGTTATCCCCCATTCCAATCTCATCACCGTAATAGATGATCGGGGTGCCCGGAAGGGACATCAGCATTCCGGTCATCAGTTCAACCCGCCGCCGGTCATTGTCCAGAAGAGGCGCAAGCCGCCGTCGAATGCCAAGGTTCAACCGCATAGCCTTGTCGCCAGCATAGGTATCGTACATGTAGTCTCGTTCTATGTCGGTTACCATCTCCAGCGTTAGTTCGTCGTGATTGCGCAGGAACACACACCACTGACATAGGTCCGGGATGGCCGGAGTCTGCTGGAGAATATCCATGATCGGCTTGCGGTCTTCGAGTTGCACGCTCATGAACATTCGAGGCATGACCGGAAAATGAAAGGCCATGTGGAATTCATCGCCATCCCCGAAGTACGGACGAAGATCAGCCGGCCATTGGTTGGCTTCGGCAAGCAGCATCCTTCCGGGGAAATATTTGTCGACCCGGCTGCGAAAGTCCTTTAGGATTGCGTGGGTCTCTGGCAAGTTCTCGCAAGATGTCCCTTCCCGTTCGATAAGATAGGGAACTGCGTCGAGCCGAAAGCCGTCCACTCCCATCTCCAACCAGAACTGCATGATCGACCACATCTCTTCCCGAACCACCGGATTGTCGTAGTTGAGGTCGGGCTGGTGGCTGAAAAAGCGATGCCAATAGTATGACTTCGACACCGGATCTCGCGCCCAGTTTGATGTTTCGGTGTCGAGGAAAATAATCCGCACGCCCTTGTATTTCGTATCGGTGTCGCTCCACACGTACCAATCCCGGCGAGAGTTATCACGAGAACTTCGGGATTCCTGAAACCAGGGATGCTGGTCCGACGTGTGGTTCAATACCATCTCAACGATCACCCGTATACCGCGCTCGTGGGCAGCGGCGAGGAAACTCTTGAAGTCGTCGAGCGTCCCGTAATTGGGATGGACCGATCTGTAGTCCGCGATGTCATATCCGTCATCGCGCAGGGGTGACGGAAAGAACGGCATCAGCCACAGCGCGGTGATGCCCAGTTCCTGCAGATAGTCGAGTTTTTGAGCGAGTCCACGGAAGTCTCCGATGCCGTCGCCATTGCTATCATGGAAAGTCCGGACGTGGACTTGGTAAATGATCGCGTCTTTATACCAAAGCGCGTCTTGCTGCAATGTCACAATCCTGCTCCTTGGTGCTCTCGGCGGAGGTCGAAGTCGAAATCGCGCTTCGTCCGTGCACTCCACCGGGTATAAAAATACGAGCCGCAATTGGGCTCACCCTCATTATGCACTTTCAGGCAGAAATGGTTTTGGCTCGGTCCATCCTGCGCTGCTAACTATTCATCGGCTACAATTACCCGACTCTGGAGAATGCGAATGCGCTTTAATCCTTTGCTGATTTTGTCCGCGTTCCTGGCGCTTCCTTTGTGGGCTAACGCGCAAGCAGCCACTTCGCTGTCTCCGCCGGTGGAGAAGTATGTGCGAGTGAACGCACCAAAAGTCGTACTGCAGCACGTGCGTGTCATCGATGGTACTGGGCGCCCGCCCGTGGAAGATCAGAATGTGATCATCGAACTGGGCAAGATTACAGCAGTGCAGCCGGGCGCGAATAGTCCCTTAACCCAGGGGACTACGGTCCTGGACCTGCGCGGGTACACGGTGATTCCGGGAATCGTCGGGATGCACAACCATCTTTTTTACGTCGCCCGGCCGAACGAAGACAGCCAGTGGAACTACGAAACGCCGGTGTTGGTGCCGCAAATGACCTTCTCCGCACCCCGCCTGTACTTGGCCGGCGGCGTGACCACCATGCGCACCACCGGGAGCGTAGAGACTTACACCGACTTGAACCTGAAGCGCGCGATCGACGAGGGCAAACTCCCCGGCCCGCACATCGACGTGACTGGGCCGTACCTGGAGGGCCCCAACAGCTACTTCCTCCAGATGCATCAACTGAGGGGGCCCGACGAGGCACGACAGATGGTCGACTATTGGGCGGACCGCGGTGTGACATCGTTCAAGGCATACATGAACATTACCCGCACGGAACTGAAGGCCGCAATTGAGGCGGCCCACAAGCGTGGTCTCAAAATCACGGGTCACCTGTGCTCGGTAACTTACAAGGAGGCGGCAGAGCTTGGCATTGACGATCTCGAGCACGGATTTTTCGTGAACACGCAACTGGATCCTGATAAGAAACCTGATCTCTGCAGCGAAAGCTTTGGCGCCTACACGCTGGAACACATGCCCGCTAATAGTCCGGAGGCGAAGGATTTGATCGACACGCTGGTGAAGCATCACGTGGCCATTACCTCGACGCTGCCCGTGTTTGAGAGTGGCTCGCTCCCAGGACGTCCTCCGTTGAGACAGCAGGTTCTCGACGCCATGACGCCAGAAGCGCGCGAAGCCTATCTTTACAACCGCAAGCGGCCTGCGGGCCTGAAGCCGCCAAAAACTGATTGGCCGACGTTGTTCAAGCGCGACATGGAATTGGAACACGCATTTGCCCAGGCTGGAGGATTGCTGCTAGCCGGTCCCGACCCCACCGGCAATGGAGGTGTTGTGCCTGGATTCGGCGACCAGCGCGGGATCGAACTGCTGGTCGAGGCCGGGTTTTCGCCCCTTGAAGCCATCAAAATCGCGACCCTCAACGGCGCCATCTATCTGGGCAAGCAGGATCAGATCGGCACCGTTGCTGCAGGAAAAAACGCAGATCTCGTGGTAATCAAGGGCGACCCTGGCAGCCATATCTCGGACATTGAAACAGTGGAGATCGTCTTCAAAGACGGCGTCGGTTACGACTCACAGAAGCTGATTGATTCTGTAAAAGGACACTACGGCCAATACTGACTGGTGAAGACCCGTCATTCACCACAGAGGCACAGAGAAGGCAAGAAAGCACAAATAAATTGAGATCCTTCTCTATGTCTCTGTGGTGAAAAGCCATTCAACGGTGCGAAGTATTCGTCGCTCCCGGAGGGGGAGGCGGCGGTGTGGCATCACCAGTTTGCGTGTTGACCAGAGGATCGCTCAGAGGAGCGCCATTCTTGACCAAGTCTGTTTTGATCTCAACCTTCTGATCGGCGATTGGATTAATCGCCGTCTCAAAAGTTTGATAACCCGGAAGCGCAATTCTAATCTGATGCTGTCCGGGCGCTACCAGCATTCCGCGACCCGCGCCCTCAAACTCTCCGACGTGTCCTACGAAAAGTCCGTCCAGGAAAACTGCGGCGCGCGATGGATTGACGGCTATTTTGACTTCAGCGGTAACTCGGGGAAGTGGTCCGGTAGGCGCCTTCGCCATGGCCACCCGAACGACTTCCTTCTGTCCGGGTTGGATGACGACGCGTTCCGTGAAATCCTGATAGCCATCCTGACGCACAGTAATTACGTGTTCGCCCGGCAAAAGCATAACCTTCTTCGATCCCTTGAGTTCCTTCAGATAACCTACATACTGCCCGTCAACCCAGACGCCCGAGGTCTTTTCGACGTGAGATTTACCTTCGAACTGAACCTCACCCATGACGGTGTTTTCGGCGTGAATCGAAGGGAATAGAGCGAAAACTAAAAGTAAAACCCACACTGACGAATTTATTTGTCGAAGCGCTGTTTTCACAATGACCTCCCTGCAAGATGAAGTGCGCGCGGCCTATTTTTCACACAAACGACAATCTCTCAAAATAATGCGTGCAAGAAGTGTGCCACTCGTACAAAGTCTTTAGTTTGTGGAGATACATGATGCGTGGGATTCACAATGAGGAAATTTCGACCACTCTGATCACAAAAGTGCTCGCGCGAACTAACTTCTGACAGTAGCAACAGTCTATCCTACGTTCGTCGTGGGCCAGAGACGTAGCAAGCTACGTCTCTACCGTGAAAAAGAAGTGGAACCGGTATGTTGTTGGGCCATCGCGCAAGTGGCAAACTTCTTTAACATCGCCGACGCAGAGACGCACCGCAAGCAATCCGGGAAGCGGTACGCCGAGTTTCTCCGTGTTCCAGCCATGAGTGCTGGAATCTACGTCTTGCCCTCTGGCGGTACCGATCCTCAATCACCCCACAAAGAAGACGAAATGTATTACGTGGTTCGCGGTCAAGCCCGCATGCGAGTGGGTACCGAAGACCGGGCGGTGAGCGAGGGCAGCATCATTTTTGTCCCGGCCAGAGAAGAGCATCGTTTTTATGAGATCACTGAGGAACTAACGGTGCTGGTGTTTTTCGCGCCTGCGGAAACGGAATAAGGTCGAGGCTACCGCCTTTGCCGAAATCAAATCTGCACATGTTGGACTTTGACTCCAGCCCATGCGAAGCGACGACTGGCCTGCCGTCCAACACATTTACTCCGACGGCATCGTGCTTCTGCTTGAACGCCAAAGTTCGAATGTGGGTACTTGGATTGATCTCCACCACCTAGGACGCTGACCCGACATGCTTACCCTTGGATGGCACCCAATAAATTTCTTCTTTCAACCCTTCTTTGGTGAAGCCGATGCGCTGGAGGATTCCTTTGCTGTTTTCGACCATTGACGGATGGCCACACAAATACGCGATCGCATTGGGGCCGAGACGCCACAGGTCGGTGTATTTGCGCAGAACGTCATCCACGCGACCAGTTTCGCCGGTCCATTTCTCATCCTCCCATGGGCGGCTGACGGTGGGGACGTACTCTAACCAGGGAGCTTCCTGGGCGAACTTCTGCAACTCTTCCAGATACCCGAACTCCCACGAGCGGCTGGCTCCATTCAGCAAAAACAATTTGTGCTCTCCCGCGAACCTGCCTTCTTTCCAGTCACGGTAGAGAGTACGGATATAACTGACGAAGGGAGCCACGCCGGTTACGGTACACACTAAAAGATGATTGGTGCGGCCGCTCTGGGTATCGAGCATGAACCGTCCCTTGGGAACCTTGCGCATGAGAACTTCATCACCAGGTTGGAGTCTGTAGAGTAGCGGAGTGAGATCTCCAGGGGGAACGAGTTCGAAAAAGAACTCCAGTTCGCTCTCGTGGGGCGATGAGACGATAGAGTAGGGCCGCTCCCGATGCTTGTCGGGAGCTTCAAGACCCAGAGTTGCGTATTGTCCAGGAGCGAACTTGAACTCGCCCTCGGGCCGGACGCGGATCATCCATAACTCTGGAGCGAGATCTACCCGTTTGGTAATTGTCGCGCGCTGGAACTTGTCTGTGTTGCTGCTCATGGGCGTTCAACTCCGGGCTTCTGGCATACCCGGGGTTGGCATAGTTTACCGTAAGTGCGGCGCTGCGCACCTTGGCTTCGACTATCGATTTAATCGATTCGATCGATTTGATCTATCGCTTCTGGCTTTCTATTTGCCGAGAACCAGTACAACGAAAGTATCGGGCAGAATCGAGTGGCGAGGATGCGGTTGTTCCGGAGTCGGCGCCGGGGGCGGGCCAAATTTTGCCGTCACCACAAAAACCTCGTGGGTCTTATCATCGAGGGCCAGAGTGCGGGAGCCCTCCTGCGTCTTCACATTGTCGACGACATTGAACTTGCTGGGCGACTCCTCGCGCACTACGGTCAGCACACCTTCGCCGCAGGAGGCGAAGGCCAGTCCGGTGCCCTCGTCAAAAGCAGTGGCATCGACGCCCTCTCCGATTGCGGGTGTGGCCAGCACTTTGCCGCTGTCGGCGTCAATAACAGCCATCATTTTATTGTCGCAGCCGGCAAACAGGCGGCGATTCTTGCGGTCGATCGCGAGGCCACTGGGTTCCTCGCAAGGCGCCAGGGGCCAGCGTGATTTCACTTCCATTTTGTTGGGATCGATCGCGTCTAATTGGCTTTTGTCTTCAATGTTGACGAAAATCTCCCCCTTGCCGTCGCTGGCGGCAAATTCGGGTTTGCCTTCCAGCTTGATTGTGCCTAACACCGTGCCCTTCGCAGCGTCGATTACGGTCGAGTCGTGACTTTTTCCGTTGAAAGTGAAAACGCGTTTGGTGGCGGGGTCGTAGAGGATCGCGTCAGGATTGTCGCCGACTTTCACTTTGGTGATCGGCTTCAGAGAATCGATTTCGAAGATCGTGAGTGTGCCTTCGCGGCCATTGCTGACAAATCCGCGTCCAAGTTCAGGAGCCAGCGCAATGCCGTGAACGCCAGGAGTGTCGGGGATATCGCCGACAGTCTTGCCTGAACCGGCGTCGATCACCATGACGTGAGTGGCGCGGGAGATGTAGAGGCGCCGCGAGGAGCTGTCGAGGGTCAGATAATCCCAGCCGCCCTCGCCGCCCAACTTATACGTCTTGGTGATGTGATAGCCAGAATCCGCCGCGGCTGAAAATGTCGCCAGCAGAGAAATGAACAAAACCAGGCGCAGCCAGGTCGAACACGAATGCCTCATACTTGTGCCTCGTTCTTTGAGTTTGGGTTTCTGATGAAACATTAACGTTAGCGACAGCAAGCTGAATGCAAGCTTAACCAGGTTGGGGGCCGATACCCCTACAAAATCCGGAAAACAAACAATTAATTTTTGCGAGCCATGTGCTACATCTCTGAGTTTACATTGGTTATATGGAAATCTAGAAAACGGGAGTTAGGGCCCGAGCCGTGCCCAAGGCTATGTCGTGGATTTCGAGGGCATTTGGGAGCCCGAGGTCGCTCCTGGTTCTCGCGATTCTCAGGGAGAGAAGATTGCTCGACCCTGTCGGAAACCTTCTATGTTTGACATCCTTGTAAAAAGTTGTGCGCTGTGGCGGACCATTTTCTTCATGTGCACGTCCAAGGGAAGCAGCGACTTTCCTCAGGAGGAGCGAAGATGAACAAAATGTTTCTGGCAGTATTGTTTCTTTTGGTCAGTCTTACTGCTGGCACGATCAGTGCTTCTGGGCAGAATTCGGATGCGGCGGCTGCAGCCGATCACACTGCTCCCAGCTATGACATGAAGGCGCAGTCTCTGGCGGACTTGCAAGGCGTGCAGAAGAAGTTTGTGGACCTTGCCAATGCGCTCCCAGCTGACAAAATCACCTGGCGCCCTTCGGCGGATTCGCGTTCTTTCGCCGAGGTTTTTCTGCACGTCGCGGGTGAGCGCTATGCAATTCTAGGCCTGATGGGAGTTGCGCCTCCGGCCGGATTCGATGAAAAGAAGTTTGAGAAATCCACCACCGATCGAGCCCAGATCGTTGCGGAACTGAACCAATCATGGGAGTTCACCCAGAAGGCGATCAACGGCATGAGCAACGCCGATTTCGCGAAACTGTTGCCGAAGCTCGGCCCGCAGGCGAATGCCGGCGATGTGGTCTACATTCTGGTCGCTGATGCGCACGAGCACCTTGGGCAGTCGGTGGCCTACGCGAGAGAGAATGGCGTTGTCCCTCCCTGGACGGTTGCGCAGAAGAAGGCTGCGGAAAAGAAGGCGGAAGAGAAGTAAGCCTGCCACATTCAGGTATCCCGGCACGCTGAAAGGTGAATGCTGCGATTCGCAGCGCCGGAACGCGATCCCGACTTTGCCTGGCTAAAACGATGCCCTGATACGAATCAAATGTAGCGCCTCGAAAGCTTCACTCCGAGTTCGTCGTCACGCGTTCAGCGCCAGCCAACTTCCCAAGTGAAGCCTCGTAAGGCGCCCGAGCAATTCCCCGCTCGGTGACAATTGCGGTTACGTATTTCGCAGGGGTGACGTCGAAAGCAGGATTTTCGACTTGCACTCCGTCTGGAGTCATCTGTTTGCCGGCGATGTGCGTGACTTCCCTTTCATTGCGTTGCTCGATGGGAATCTTGCTGCCGTCCGAGAGTTCGAAATCGATGGTCGAGAGAGGCGCAGCTACATAAAAGGGGATGTCGTTCTCCTTCGCCAATACGGCAACGGTATAAGTTCCGATTTTATTGGCGACGTCGCCATTGGCCGCGATGCGATCTGCGCCAACCACAATCGCTCCGATCTTGCCCTGCTTCATGATTGCGCCCGCCATGTTGTCCGAAATCACAGTTGTGGGAATACCGTCTTTCATCAGTTCCCAAGCGGTCAGCCGCGAACCTTGGAGGAATGGACGGGTCTCGTCGGCGTACACGTTGATCTTTTTTCCCTGCTCGACGGCTGCACGAATTACGCCCAGCGCCGTTCCATAGCCGCAAGTGGCGAGTGCTCCGGCATTGCAGTGAGTAAGTACGCCTCCGCTCGCCGGCATGAGAGTCGCGCCGTAGCGTCCCATAGCCTGGTTGGCGGCGATATCTTCGGCGTGCATGCGCTGCGCTTCCTCAACCAGGGCTTGCTTAATCTGAGGCAGCGGGCGAACTCGGAGCGATTCCAATTTGTCGCGCATGCGACGGATGGCCCAGAAGAGATTCACCGCAGTCGGGCGGGTTTTGCCGATTACATCGCAGATCTGGTCGAACTCCCGCTTCAGATCGCCTCCGGTTTCAGCTTTCGAGTTCTTCATTCCCAAGGCAATACCCATGGCCGCGGCCACTCCAATGGCCGGCGCGCCGCGCACGACCATGTTGCGGATGGCGTCGGCGACCTGCTCGTAGTTCTTGCAGGTAACGTAGGTTTCTTCGGTGGGCAGCTTCGTTTGATCGATGAAGCGTACGCCTTTGTCAGTCCATTCCAGGGTTTGAATCATTTGTCGTTGGTCGTTGGCGTCTTTCAATGAGATCCTTTTACGCTTTGTGTACTTCGCAACGGTTTCGCGGCATGTTTGTTACTGCGGGCCTTCCGCACAGTTCGCAGTTGGCGGCGACTGCGAAGATTGGAGCTGTGTCGTCCATGTGCTCCAAGTGTTCTTTGCGCACATCGGTTGATGTGAATATCGAAACAAACGGAGCGGGGGCGGCGGCTTTCTCTACATTCGGGCGCCCCTTTGCCTCTTCGCGCTCGACCAGGCACATCGCACCAGCGATTTCAAATCCGAATTCACGTGCCGTTTCGATTGCTTGAATCGTGGAAGATCCGGTAGTGCAAACGTCGTCGACGATCACGACCCTCGCGCCCTTCTCCCGAAAGCCCTCGATCCGCTGTCCCGTACCATGTTGTTTCTCAGCCTTGCGGATGAGAAAACCATGAATTTCGCCGCTCACGACAGCCACCGCTACCACCACGGGATCCGCGCCCATGGTCAATCCGCCGATGGCCTGCGGACGCCATC
Source organism: Terriglobales bacterium (assembly GCA_035567135.1). Lineage (GTDB taxonomy): Bacteria > Acidobacteriota > Terriglobia > Terriglobales > Acidobacteriaceae > JABDBE01. The sequence continues at coordinate 329,018 of DATMQI010000228.1, read as the reverse complement.
CGCGCTGCCGAATTTCATCGAGAAAGACTTGGCCGGTAAGCTGCGAGCCCCGCGCGTCTAACGTCGTGGTGCGGCAATCCACGTAGTAATCGCTGGTGCCGCCCGAGGAAAGCTTAAACTCTCCCAAGCGAAAAGACTTCGTTGCCAATAAACGCAAAAGCTCCTGACGGGAAGAAGACATGGAAAATCTAAGATAGCACGATGCGGCTTCAGGCTTCAGGCATCAGGCTCCGGCTCCGGCCTTCAACGCCCGCGCCGCTAGGCTCTAACCGACAAGCAAGCGTGCATGGACGAGACCTAGCGCCTGACGCCCGAAGCCTAATGACTGAAGCCCGCCTCATTGATTCAGCCGCTCGAGGTGCCGGAAGCCATCCGTTCCGATGAAAAGCAAGACCGAAAGCGTGCCGTTATAGGCCACGTGCATGAGCAAGCTGGCTGCGACCGACTTGGTGATGGCGCGAGTAAGAGTCAACGCCAGCCCCACCATGAAGATGACCAGCACCGGACCCCAGGCGCGTCCCAGTTGCGGAGCGTGAATAAGGCTAAAGCCTGCGGCCGTCGTCAGCACGGCCATGGCAACGCCTAGCCGGCGAACCAGCACGGGATAGAGAAAGCCGCGAAAGAACAGCTCTTCGAGCAAAGGCGCAAAGGTTATGCTGAATAGCGAGAGTGCCCAGGCTTCGCTTGGCGTGCGGAAAAAACGGTCCATCGGCAGTTCTTTCGGCATCGGAAGAATGCGTGCGATGCCTTGCAACGCAAACGACACGGCGACACCCGACAACAAATAGGCGGACCAATTCTGCGGCCAATTCCACCGGATCGCATGCAAGAAATGCTGCCCGGGGGCGCGCCTCACAATCGAAACCATGAAGGCAAGGATCAACAGATAGGCCAAGCCTTGTCCCAGAACCGTCACCACAGGATAGGTCACGACCTGGAGAAGCGAAACCTTGGGATAGAGCAACCGCTGCGCCGCTAGCGCGACGACTGGAAGGAAAACGGCAACCGCGACAACGGTCAAAAACACAATCTGCAACACGTCCCACCCACTCCACTCGGGGTTCTCGGAAGCGATAGCGACCACAGGCGCCGGCGGTTTCGAGACCGGAAGCAGGCCAGGATCGGTGTACGGATTGGGAGGTGAGGACACGCGATGTTCAGAATTATCGAAGGGACATTTTGAATTTACACGAAAAAGAAAACTGCTGCAGGGGCCGGCTTGGAGACTGCTGTGCAGGTGGAAACCGCGTCACATCGGGTTTGGCTATCCTGTGTCATGCAAAATGCCTAACTCTGCATACTTTCACCCAGGTGCAGCTAGGCCGTCGAAAGTACTGTCGGTTGCCGGTTTCCGTTGAAATACTCCGCCAGCGCCTGGCCCGTGTAGGACTTCTTATTTCTCGCAACCTGCTCCGGCGTACCTTGAGCGACTATCCGTCCACCTTCTTCTCCACCCTCGGGACCGAGGTCGATGATCCAGTCGGCGTTGCGGATTACATCCAGATTATGCTCGATAATGACCACCATGTTTCCCAGATCAGTCAGGCGATGCAGCACATCCAGCAACTTCTTGACGTCGTCGAAGTGCAGGCCAGTCGTGGGTTCATCCAGTAGGTATAAAGTCTTTCCTGTTTGCCGTTTGCTCAACTCACGCGCGAGTTTAATGCGCTGAGCTTCACCGCCAGACAGCGTCACCGCCGATTGGCCGAGGTGAATGTATCCTAAGCCCACATCGACTAGCGTCTGCAGTTTCTGCCGGACCTGCGGAATATTTTCGAGAATGGGAAGAGCGTCGGATGCCGGCATTTCCAGCAAGTCCGCGATGGAGTATCCCTTGTACTTCACCGACAAGGTCTCGTGATTGTAGCGGCGGCCGCCGCAGATTTCACAAAGCACATAGACATCGGGCAAGAAGCTCATTTCAATGCGACGCTGTCCTTCGCCCTGACAGGCTTCGCAGCGTCCGCCCGTCACGTTGAATGAGAAGCGGCCCGGCTTGTAGCCTCGTTCCCGGGACTCTGGCAGCATGGCGTAAAGATCACGAATCTGCGCAAAGACACCGGTATAAGTCGCGGGATTCGAGCGCGGAGTGCGTCCGATGGGGGATTGATCGATGCGAATCACTTTGTCGATGTTCTCCGCGCCTGTAATCGCCTTATGCTCGCCGGATTCCTCGCGCGAGCGGTACAGTGTCTTCGCCAGCGAGCGATAGAGAATGTCGTTCACCAACGTCGATTTGCCGGAGCCTGACACTCCTGTCACCACAGTCATCACGCCCAGCGGGAAGGTGACGTCAATATTCTTCAGGTTGTTTTCACGCGCACCCAGGATGGCAATCCCCGCGCCGTTCGTCGACCGGCGTTGCGGCAACATCTCGATCTGAACTCTGCCCGAGATATAAGCTCCCGTAAGCGATCCCGGCACCTCCATGATTTGTTCTGGCGTGCCGTGGGCAACGAGTTCGCCACCGTGCCTTCCTGCGCCAGGGCCAAGGTCGATCACATAGTCCGCGCGCCGGATGGTCTCTTCATCATGCTCAACCACCAGCACCGTATTGCCCAAATCGCGCAGTTCTTCGAGCGCCTTCAGCAGTCGCGCATTGTCCCGGTGGTGCAACCCGATCGACGGCTCATCGAGCACGTAGAGCACGCCCCTCAGTTTTGACCCAATCTGGGTGGCCAGACGAATGCGTTGTCCCTCACCTCCCGAGAGCGTTGCTGCAGAGCGGTCGAGCGCGATATAGCCCAATCCTACGGCGTTCAGAAACTGCAGCCGTTCCACAATCTCGTGCATGACGCGGCTGGCAATAGCGGCTTCGCGCCCTGTAAGCTCGATTTTTCGCGCGAGCTCCAACGAACGAGAAACCGGCAGCCGGGTGAAGTCCGCAATGGACAGGCCGTTCACTTTGACCGCGAGACTTTCCGGACGCAGGCGCTGACCGTGGCACGCGGGGCATTCCGTAGCCGACATATAATCGAGCAGGAAATCGCGGTAGCCCTCGGATGTGGATTCCTCCAACACTTGTTTGAGGTAGGCGAGGATTCCGCGGAAACCACTCTTCCCTCCCCTGCCCGTTTCCCCGAACAACAGCAGATTCTGTACCTTCTCGGGAAACTTTTCGAACGGAGTGCTAAGGTCCAGACCATGCGCGGTAGCTGCGATCTGGAGCATGTGGATCAGGTTTTGCGAGGCTGATCCGGGTCCCAGGGCCCCATCGAGCAACGGCTTCGACCAGTCAACGATCACCTTTGCAGGATCAAAATCATAACGGCTGCCCAACCCGTGGCATTCGGGACAGGCGCCGTACGTACTGTTGAAGGAGAACGAACGTGGCTCGAGTTGCGGTACGCTGATGCCGCAATCCGGGCAAGCCAACCGCTCGGAATAAAGCTGCTCCTCGCCCCCCACCACCGCGACCTGCACTAAGCCGCCCGCCAGCTTCATTGCCAGTCCTACGGAAAGCTCGAGCCGGTGTTCAATTCCCGGTTTCACCAGCAGGCGATCGATGACCACTTCAATCGTATGGTTCTTGCGTTTGTCCAGCGCCAGGTCATCGTCGAGATTTACTAACTCCCCATCCACCCTCGCCCGCGTGAAGCCGTGCTGCACTAGATTCTCCATCTCTTTCTTGAATTCACCTTTGCGCCCCCGCACAATGGGCGCCAGCACCATGACGCGATCTTCCGGGGTGAGAGCCATCACACGCTGCACGATCTGGTCGGCGGTCTGGCGGCTGATCGCTCGCCCGCATTTAGGACAATGTGGCACTCCGATCGATGAGAACAAAAGACGAAGATAATCGTAAATCTCGGTGATCGTTCCGACTGTGGAGCGAGGGCTCCGGCTGGTGGTCTTTTGCTCTATGGATATTGCTGGACTCAGCCCATCGATGGCATCCACATCAGGCCGTTCCATCTGATCCAGAAACTGGCGAGCGTAGGCCGAGAGCGTCTCGACATAACGCCGCTGTCCCTCAGCATAGATGGTGTCAAAAGCTAGCGATGACTTGCCCGATCCACTCAGGCCGGTGATTACTGTCAGGCTATTACGGGGAATTTCGACGTCAATATTCTTGAGGTTGTGCTGGCGTGCCCCCCGTACCGAAATCTTGGTAATGGCCATAAATCGCGAAAGCACTGCCCTTCAGTGACCTTCCGTAATGTGGACGGGTCCCCAGAGATGTTGGAAAGTGGAGGTGCGCAGCTCTACTCACGTATCTTATTTGCTAACACTGGCAAGCGTCAATGCAGGTAGATTCAGGGAGCGCGGCGACATTAACAGAAACTGGTAATCCGTAAAAGGAAAGCAACCTTGGGCAGTTTATTGAGCGTCTGCATTCTGTGTTTTACAGTGGTTACAGTGTTGGCAATTGGAATTCTATCTGCATACGGGTTCGTTATTGGCATTCTTCACGCCTTCGCTAAGCAGTCCCAGCAACGTGCCTCAGAAAAGCCTGTACTGGCCCCCAGCCAAGCCCGCGCTGCCCACGCTGGCGGGCACTAGCCCGCACGCCAACTGACAGTGTTAAATTAAGCTCTTATTCCGAAACGACTTACCGTAGACAGGGGAGGTTACACTTTCAGGTAAGGCCGATGCACTTTCCGATACCTAACCGCGGCTAGTGTGGGGGCTGCTGGCCGGTTCCGTCACCTGCTTGGCCTGGGACTCCAGGATTCGGGAACTGTCGCATCCCCGGGGGCACTCCAGGTTGTATTCCCTGCTGCTGCAATTGTTGCTGCCGCTGTTGCAGTTCCTGCAGGAGTTGCTCGGGCGTCTTGACGTTCTGTTGTCCATCTTGTTGCTGTTGCTGATCGTCGGCTGCCGTCTGGTCGTCTGTCTGGTCCGTCTGGTCGGTCTGATCAGCCTGATCATCCGCAGCCGTAGCATCATCGGTAGAGTCAGCGGAATCATCCGGTTGATCGGCGGCGTCCTGACCTTCAACGACAACAGTATTTCCTCCCGGTGCCGGTGCCATTGGAGCGGCCATCGATGCCATCGGACGAGCGTACACATTCTGGTTGTAGGTGGCTGCCTGTTCAGTAGGCTGGGGAGCGCTCTCGGCGGAAGGGCCCGACTTGGCCATCAGAATCACGTGATCCAGCGCCATTGGGTCAGTCGACGAGCCCAGCAGAAGGTAATTGAAGTGCGATCCGTTCAGCAGCGCCGTCAGTACATCGCGAGCCGGAGCTGGGCCAAAATGTCCAACCACTCGCTCCGATGCCGTACCCGGAAGGTCGATCGTCGCACCTGTCTGCTCCCGAACTGCTTTCAAGATATCGCCCAGGGTCGAATTCTCGGCCGAAATGGTCAATTGGCCGCCTTGGAACGAAACTTGGGGAGGAGATGCCGGCTGCTGAGCCAGCGTTGGCGGTGGAAGTTCCAGCGCAGGCTGCTCTTGTGCTGTTGGCTGGCTGGTGGTGGAGTGCCGTCGCTGGCCGTAACACGGGCTAACCAGCAGCAAACTTGCGAGAATCAGGACGAAGAGAACCTTAGGCTTCAATGATCCACCTGACATAGGAATGCCCGCACCGGCCAGTCTTGCAGAAATCTTTACAAAACCACCTTAGCCACCTCAAATTGTAGCACCGTCGCCTGCCCTCCGAAGCGTAAAAAAAAACCAGGAGTCGCTGGCTGGTCAGGCATTTCGACTAGGGATTCTGAAGGCTTGGAGGTAAAGGATTTTACTGTCGCGGGGCGTAGTAGCCTCTCCGCGAGCGTACCTGAAGATCCTTCTTGACAGCCGTAATTTCAATCGGGCGATAGCGTCCGTCGGCCTCAAAATCAGCAGGGTGATAAGAGATGATGTACTGGCTGCGCAGTTCGTCTTCAATGGCTGCGAACGCGTTCTTGATGTCCTTCATCTTGTATGGAAAGAAGGCTCGGCCGCCGGTGGCCTCAGCCATGCGCTGCAGGACCTTGTCGCCCCGCAGAACCAAGCCGCTGTCATCGGTCGAGATGGCATAAACGATCACTTCCGCGCGTTGCGCCATTTCGATTGCCTGGGACTCGCTGAATTCGCTCTGATTGTCTTCGCCATCGCTCACTACAACAATGGCGCGCCTCGAAGGATGGTCTTCGTGATCCTTAATCAGGTTCTCGTGGCAGGCTCGATAGATGGCGTCGTAAAGTGCAGTTCCACCCCCGTCGTGCATGCGATGGACGGCCGCCGAAAGCAACGCAGCATTGTCGGTGAAATCCTGCATCATCTGACTGTGTCCGTTGAAGCCCACTACGAAGGCCTTGTCAAAATTCGGGCGGATGGTGTTTTGCAGAAAAGTGACGGCGGCATCCTGCTCGAAGTCAAAGCGCCCGCGCACCGAGCCGCTAGTATCGATCAACAGTCCAAGTTCGATGGGCAGGTCGGTTTCGCGGCGGAAATTCACAATCGATTGCGGCGGCTTGTGATCATCAAGAATCGCGAAGTCTTTCTCGTTAAGGTTGCGCACAAACTTGCCATGCTTGTCGGTGGCAATGAACAGCACATTAACTTCGTTCACCCGCGTCTTGATGGTAAGAACGGACTCGTCAGGCTGGCCGGAATCAGGGCTGGAGGGAGGTAATGAAACCGCTGCGTCGCTGCCCGGAGCGAAAGATGTCACCTGCGCCGGCAGCGGCAACCCGGCCGCAGCCACCAGCACTCCGAGCAAAAAATACTTGGCTATGTACTTCATTCCACATCCCGTCCCGACTTACCGCGTTTGTCCTCCGCCCGCCAAGCTAATCCACCTTATTTAGATGCACGCCGTGGGCCGAAGCACCCGCCAGATGCCGCTTTACTGATAGGACTTTAGGAGACACTTGAGCACCTGCCAAGTTACAAAAGGAGCACTCGTTGGGACATGAACAAAAGCGCGCAAAGGCTAACCGAAAGCACCATCTATTCTCGCCACCGCGATTCGACACAAGCTAAAATGGCCACACCACCAAAACAGGAGTCTCAATGAAAACCCTAGTAGCGCTTTTGCTCGTCTATGCCCTCGTTCTACCCGCGCTTGCCAGCAACGAAAAAGAAAAGGAGCGGGTTAAGGAGTCCGGCGAAGTTCTCAAAGAGATTCTGGACATCCCGGACAACATCCCTCAGGATCTGCTGAACAAGGCCGAGTGCATCATCGTTTTGCCGTCGGTAAAGAAGGGCGCCTTCGGGGTGGGAGCGAGCTACGGCCGCGGGGTCATGATCTGCCGCGGCGGCGAACATTACACCGGGCTCTGGGGTCCACCCGCACTGTATGCCTTGGAAGGCCTGAACATCGGTTTCCAGTTGGGCGGAGAAGCCACTGACTTCGTGCTGCTGGTAATGAATCCCAAAGGAGCTCGTTCCCTGCTAAGCAGCAAAGTAAAGTTGGGCGGTGACGCATCGGCCGCGGCCGGACCCAAAGGCCGCACCGCGGAAGGCGCGACCGACGTCGTAATGAACGCCGAGATTCTGTCCTATTCCCGCACCAAGGGATTGTTCGCTGGAATCTCGCTCGAAGGTTCCACCCTCCGTTCAGACGGCAGCGCCAACGAAAAGCTGTACGGCCGCAAGCTGAGCGCAAAAGAAATCATTCGCGAACACAAAGTAAGCAACCCGTCCAGCGCACAAGAACTGGTAGCGCTCCTAAACAAGAAGAGCCCAAAGAACCTTTCCGACCCAAAATCGCTGAAGTAGTTTGCTGTGAGCCTGTGTGAAGACAGGCGACTCGCCCGTCTGCGCTTAGTGTGGGAATCCTCTGTGGAGACGGGTCTCTGAGCCGTCCAGTCGAGCGCAGCTCGACTATTACGATGAATTCATCCGCCACTTTAATCCGCTGCCCCTGGGCCACCAACGATCTCTCCATCCGCTACCACGATGAAGAATGGGGCCTCCCAGTTCACGACGACACAACGCTCTTCGAATTCCTAATCCTGGAAGGCGCCCAAGCCGGCCTGAGCTGGGACACCATCCTCAAAAAACGCGGGAACTACCGGGCCGCCTTCGACCACTTCGATCCCAAAAAGGTAGCCTGCTACGACCGCCGCAAGATCCAAAGCCTGATGAACAACGCCGGCGTAATCCGCAATCGCCTGAAGATTGCCTCCACCATCCAAAACGCAAAAGCATTTCTCAAAGTGCAGGACGAGTTCGGATCGTTCGACGCCTACATCTGGCAATTGACCGGCGGCTCGCCGATGGTGAATTCCAGGCGCTCAATGAACCAAGTCCCAGCCCGCACGCCAGAATCAGACGCCATGAGCAAAGACTTAAAGAGGCGCGGATTCTCTTTCGTGGGCACTACGATTTGCTATGCCTTCATGCAAGCGGTTGGCATGGTGAACGACCACCTGATCGGTTGTTTCCGCTACTCTCAACTTCGCAAGACAAACCACGGCAGGTCGTAGGTTGCCAGTCGTCGACTCCTCTGCAGCAGGATGTCTCGATACTCTCGCGGCGAAGGTATTGCTGTTCGCTATCGCGAGAAGCTCATCAAAGGATGCATTGGGCACGGGGAGTGAGCGAGTATTTTGGTGTGCGATGATTAGGCCTTAACATAGCTGTCACCAAATTTCCTGGAGGCTTCGTTGGCCCAATTTCCAAAAATCTCTTCCACGCTGAAGAAACGCGCCAGCCAAATCAAACTGCTCCTCATGGACGTGGATGGCACAATGACGGATGGCAGCGTTACTCTGCTCTCGCAACCCGACGGCAGCGCTCTCGAAATCAAAACCTTTGACGCTCACGACGGCCAGGGTCTGACTCTCGCACACACCGCCGGCCTGCGAACGGGCTGCATTACCGGACGAGAAAGTGCTGCTCTGCTCCGTCGTGCCCATGAAATGAAAATGGAATTTATCTATATGAAGCAGCCGGTGAAAATGCCAGCCTATGAAGAGATCTTAAAAAAAGCGGGTGTCTCCGATTCTGCTGTCGCGTTTATCGGCGATGATCTTCCCGACATTCCATTAATGCGCCGCGTCGGCCTGGCCGTCGCCGTTGGCGATGCCGTCCCTGAGGTAAAAGAGGCCGCACACTACACGACCAGAGCCCTCGCGGGTCGCGGTGCGGTTCGCGAAGCTGTTGAACTTGTTCTCAAGTCCAAGGGGATCTGGACGGAGATGATCGATAAAGCGCGGGCGTGATTAGGAGAAGGAGACATTGGGATAAATATTGAAGTATTTTCTGATGACCAAACCACCGCTCGAGCGGCCGCGAAAATGATTGCAGCGGAAGCCGATGCTGCCGCCGCCGCGCGCGGTCAATTCGTCATGGCCGTCAGCGGCGGGCGTACTCCCTGGATCATGTTACGCGCGCTGGCCGACGAACCGCTCCCGTGGGATCGCGTGCATGTAGTGCAGGTGGACGAACGGGTGGCGCCGGCTGGGCACCCGGATAGAAATCTCACGCACATTCAAGAGACCCTGCTCAATCATTCACCGGCGCGCCCGCAACACATCCATGCCATGCCTGTTGAATCGCCAAATCTGGGGTCGGCAGCCCAGCAGTATGCCTTGACTCTCCGCGAGCTCGCTGGTACGCCGCCGACGCTCGACCTGGTTCACCTGGGGCTGGGGCCGGACGGACACACAGCATCTCTGGTCCCCGGAGACCCAGTGCTCAATATTACCGACACCGATGTGGCCGTAACTGGAATCTACCAAGGGAGGCGGCGAATGACATTGACGTATCCGGTCATCAATCGTGCCCGTCGCATCCTGTGGCTGGTGACGGGAAGCGAAAAAGTTGACATGCTGGTGCGCCTGCGCAAGGGCGACCCATCGATTCCGGCGGGACGGATTCGCCAAGATCGCGCTGTCGTCTTCGCGGACCGCGCGGCGGCAGGAGATTTAGCCGTCTAAAAAAGTCCTACACAAGCGAGCCAGCTCACAGATCGATCGCAGAATAATCTCTTGATGAACATAGAGCGTTTCAGCAAATTGATCGTTGCCAGAGAGAACCCTGCGTCTCTGGTCCATGCGGCTAGAATCGCGGTGGCGGCGGTTGTGTCCTATTTAATCGCCCGTTTATTCCGCTTGCCGGAAGCTTACTGGGCTCCGATTTCGACGCTGATTGTCATGCAGTCGACGCTTGGTGCCGCATTGCCGGTTTCCATGCAGCGTTTCGCGGGGACGGCGATCGGGGCCGTGGTTGGGGCAGTAGGCGCTTCTTACTTCGCGGGAAATGTCTGGGCTTTAGGTGTCGCCGTTTTTGTCATTGGAATCCTTTGCGCGGCTTTGCGGATTGAGAGAAGTGCTTACCGGTATGCGAGCATTACGCTGGTGATTGTAATGCTTGTAAACCGACCCAGCCACCCTTGGCTAATTGCGATTCACCGGTTCTTCGAAGTGTCGTTAGGGATTGCCGTCGGCCTTCTGCTATCCGCTCTCTGGCCTGAGCGGTCTGGGGATAGGGGCGATAACGCCACAGAATAGTTCCAGGGCGCCGAGCAGACTCCTTGCACACCTCCATATTCCACGCTTTGAGCGACACGCTAGTACCAGCTAGAATTCATGTTGAACCCGGCCCATACCGATGAGCTTTGAACCGATCGAAAACTACGGGGTGATTGGCAACATGTGCTCGATTGCCCTGGCGGGAGTGAACGGTTCAATCGACTTCCTTTGCTATCCCAATTTCGATTCCCCGACCGTGTTCGCAGCGTTGCTCGATGATGAGAAAGGTGGCTATTTTCAGATTCAGCCGCAACTCCAGGAAAGACATGTAAGGCAGCTGTATTTGCCAGACACGAATATTCTGCTCACGCGATTTCTAGCGGAGGAAGGTGTCGCAGAACTGACGGACTATATGCCTATCGGAATCGATGGCGAGCAACCGAACGAGATCATCCGCACGATCGCCGTCATCAGAGGCGAGGTGAACTTCAAGGTGCGGTGCCAGCCACGATTTAATTATGCGATGTCTGTTCACACGCTGAATGTCGAAGACCGGTGCGCAATTTTTTCACCGGCGAGCGATGCTTGCCCGCCGATGGCGTTGTACTCCACTGTTGCCCTTCGACAACAGTCTGAGGATGTAACCTCCGAGTTCAGTCTCCGAGCTGGTGAGAGAGCGACGTTTGTCTTTGGCCGAGTTCGCGCCCAAGGACAGGAACCCGAGATGGAATTTGTAGAGCAGCGCTTCAAGGAGACAGCAAGTTTCTGGAAAGCATGGATCGCGAAATCAAAATACAAGGGCCGCTGGCGCGAAATGGTCAACCGTTCCGCCTTGCTGTTGAAGCTTATGATCAGCCGGGAGCACGGATCGCTGATTGCCGCTCCGACATTTTCCCTACCCGAACAAATTGGCGGTATGCGCAATTGGGACTATCGCTATACCTGGTTGCGAGATGCGACATTCACGCTCTATGCGCTGATCCGGCTGGGTTTTGTCGATGAAGCTGAAGCATTCATCAACTGGCTGAAGGGTAGGCTTGGTGACGATGCCGAGCGCGGACCGTTGCAGGTGATGTACGGGATTGACGGCGGGCAGAAGCTTGATGAGTTCACGCTGGATCATCTACGGGGATATAAAGGCTCGTCGCCCGTGCGCATCGGAAACGCTGCCTATCAACAGTTGCAGCTGGATATTTATGGCGAAATGATGGACTCCATCTATCTCGCAAACAAGTACGGTGACGCGATTTCCCATGCTGGCTGGCAGGAAGTACAGCGGATATTGGATTGGCTGGGCAAGAACTGGCAACGGCCCGATGAAGGCATATGGGAGGTTCGGGGCGGGGCGCGAGAATTCCTGCATTCGCGTTTGATGTGCTGGGTGGCGTTCGATCGGGCTCTGCGGCTGGCACAGAAACGCTCGCTTTCGGCACCATTTGGCGATTGGCTGCGAACCCGCGATGCGATTCGCAAGGACATCTTTACGAACTTCTGGAACGAGGAATTGCAATCGTTTGTGCAGTCGAAAGGAACGAAAGACCTGGATGCGTCCGCCCTGCTAATGCCGCTCATGAGGTTCATCAGCCCGGTCGATCCGATGTGGCGCTCCACAATGAAAGCGATTGAGGCCCGGTTAGTCGAAGATACCCTTGTCCGACGCTATGACGCGGAGCGCACCCATGTGGACGGAATCCCCGGCGGAGAGGGCAGCTTCACCCCATGCTCGTTTTGGTACATAGAATGCCTGGCGCGCGGTGGAGAGTTGGAAAAAGCTCAATTGTTGTTTGAGAAACTCCTCGGATACGCCAACCATCTTGGGCTCTACTCGGAGGAAATTGGTCCAAGCGGACAACATCTTGGCAACTTCCCACAAGCATTCACACATCTGGCGTTGATCAGCGCCGCAACCTATCTGGACAGAGCCCTTTCCGGCAAGGACGATGCAGCGTGGCGCTAGCCATGGTCGTACAGCCCCGCTAAACATTAGTGTAAAGACTTCCGGGCCTATGCCGAGCTTGCACAAGCCCCGAAAGGCTGAGGGTCGTGTGGCCTGTTCTTATGCCGGAGCCATCCCGAACGAACTTCCGATTTGCGCTGACGAGATAGGTGCCAAAGAATGCGTAAGCTGGTCGAACCAAATCTGCGGGTGTTGTCATCTATCCGAATACGAAGTTTGTTTCGCTGCTAGCGTGATAATATCGCGTCCGTTCCCGGCCTCCTCAGCCGGGGATGCGGCAGGCATCTTGCGCACGTCGGTGCTTCGTCTGAGTGGGAACGGGTGAGGCGAATTCGCATGAGAGACCTTCAGTATTCAAGCGGCATAAGGTCGTTATTTATTGTGGTCGCGTTATACCTTCTGCCGCTGAGCTCTACGCAGGCGCAGACTGCATCACTCGTGGCAGAAAGCACTCGCATCTCAGCCGCAAGCATATGCCAAGCAACAGCGACGCATTCCTCCGTGAAAGACGCTTTGCGACAAGCCTGTCTGCGAGAGCGCCCTGCAACCGTGGACTCCGCCATTCAGCAGACGATCATTATCGGGTTTGTTGGAGGCTTTGTTAAACACGATGACCAGAGGCATCCTGAGGTGCAGTTTGCCGCGTACCTTCGCGATCGTTATCCCTCTGCGATCCACGCAGCAGTGTTTTCAAATCACAATGGACAACAAGCTCTGCGTCAGGTCTTGAGTTTTCTCGATACTGATCACGACGGCGCCGTTACGGCCAAGGAGAAAGAGCACGCGCGCATCATCATCTACGGACACAGTTGGGGCGCTTCGGAAACAGTCGCGTTTGCCAGAGAGTTGGGGCGGAAGGGTATCCCGGTGCTGCTCACGATCCAGGTAGACAGCATTGCAAAACCTGGTCAGCGGGATTCCATTATTCCAACGAATGTAGCGAGTGCGGTAAATTTTTATCAGCCAAAAGGCTTCCTTCATGGGCGCTCAGAAATTCTCGCCGCGGATCCAGCACGGACAAAGATCATTGGAAACTTTCGGATGACGTATGAGGGACGTTCGATTAATTGCAACAACTATCCCTGGTTTGCTCGAACCTTCAACAAGCCTCACCACGAAATCGAGAATGATCCGCAGGTATGGGACCAGGCGGCATCGCTGATCGAGGCGGAGGTGTTGAGCCCAAGTTCAACCGCTCGAGCGACATCGTCCTCGCAGTCAGCGCTCTTGAAATAAGCGAAGGCGCTGATTCCCCACGGCAGTTCAGGAAAAATCAAGTCGCTGCTGAGCATCCACTTTCTCAAAACGGCAGCGCAAGACCTGCAGCTCGCGGCAATGAACTGAGTAACTGGCTCGCGCCGTTCCACAGAATCTGAACGCCAATGCAAACCAGCAGAAACGAGGACAGCCTTAGAATTACGTTCATCCCGGTCGGGCCCATGGCGCCCGCCAGTCGATCCGCGAAGGCGTAACAGAGATAGATGGTTACCGCGACAAACGCTGATCCGATCGCCGCCGCGAGCAGGGCCAACAGGTTTGCTCCCAGGTGACGCGGTTCGTTTGCGCCCAGCGTAATCGCCACCGAGATAGAGCCTGGACCGACCGTTAAGGGCAACGTCAGCGGGTAAAATGCATCGCTCAAAATGTCAGTGCAGTTGACCGTGCGCCGGGTGGCGCTTCGATCATTCCCGTCTTTCTGATTCAGCATCGCCCAGCCCGTTGAAATCACGATCAATCCCCCACCCACCTGGACTACAGGAAGTGAAATTCCAAAGAATGAGAGCACGTGCGATCCGACGGCGAAGGACGCGACCAGCAGAATAAAGCTGTCCATTGCGATGCGGCGGGCCAGTAATTTCCGCGTGTCCGTCGTGTAATCCCGCGTAAGCGACAAAAAGACCGGACTTCCTCCGATCGGATCCACAATCGGAAAGAGTGCGCTCACCACCAGAAGAATGCTCTTTGCAACTTGAATTACCGAGCCCATTTTCTTTTATTAAGGACACGCGCTTTCCTGGCTTCGCAGCACGCCATGGAGTTGATTTATTTGCATCCTGCAGACAGTTCCGAGGAAGGCATTGTACAACAGCGATGACCGCCTGCTTGAGTGGCCTCATGAGCTAACGCATCATGCCACGCGATGAGCGTCTGAAACCGATCATCGCGATCTGCTATCTTGCTTGAATCAGATGCTCTGCTGCATCGCTCACCCATGAGACCCCCTTGCGACGAAGCCGTAATCCGGTCGGCAGACCTCGTAACTCCGTGTGCGGCAGAAGCGAGGACATGGATTCTTGCGGCCACTATTATCGGGTCCAGCATGGCTTTCATTGACAGTACGGTCGTCAATGTCGCTCTGCCTGCGCTCCAAACCAACTTTCATGCGACCGTGGTGGATGTGCAGTGGGTGGTCGAGTCTTATGGCCTGTTCCTGGGAGCATTGATTCTCGTGGGCGGCTCGCTCGGGGATTTGTTTGGCCGCCGATTGATGTTCCTCTTGGGCGTGGCGATTTTCTCCGTTGCTTCGCTGGGTTGCGGAGTTGCCGCCAACATACATCAACTGATCATTGCGAGGAGCATTCAAGGGGTGGGTGCGGCACTGCTCGTGCCCGGCAGCCTGGCGATTATCAGTACATCCTTCGATGAGAAAAATCGCGGTCAGGCGATTGGCACGTGGTCCGGGTTCACGGCGATCACGACAGCGGTGGGGCCGCTTCTTGGCGGCTGGCTAGTTGTGCACGCTTCCTGGCGCTGGGTATTTTTCATCAATCTTCCGCTGGCGGCAGCGGTGATCGCTATTTCGCTTTGGCATATTCCCGAGAGCCGTAGCGCCGCCGCAGGCCATGTCGATTTGCTTGGAGCCTTCATCGTCACAGTGGGATTAGGCGGGTTGGTTTATGGGTTCATCGAATCGGTGAACCTGGGTTGGGAAAATCCTGTGGTGCTGGCCAGCTTGATTGTGGGCTGCGTTTGTTTGATTCTGTTCCTGTTCGTCGAGGCTAACGCGACTTCGCCGATGCTTCCGCTGGCGCTATTTGGCTCTTCCAGCTTTAGCGGTGCCAACCTGCTGACCCTTTTCCTCTACGCCGCCATTGGAATTTTCTTCTTCTTGTTTCCGTTGAATCTGATCCAAGTTCAAGGATATTCCGCAACCACTGCTGGCGCCGCTGTGCTGCCACTGATCCTCTTGATCTTCTTTCTTTCCCGCTGGTCGGGCGGGCTTGTGACACGTTACGGGCCAAGACTTCCGCTGATCATCGGACCGCTCGTGGCCGCGTTAGGTTTCCTTCTATTCGCCGTACCCTCGGTTGGCGGCAGCTACTGGAGGGCGTTTTTTCCCGCGGTGGTTGTGCTTGGTTTTGGCATGGCGATTACCGTGGCTCCACTCACAACCGTCGTCATGAATTCAGTGGACGAGGATCGAGTCGGAACAGCCTCTGGCATCAACAATGCAGTTGCACGCGTCGCCGGGGTGCTGGCGATTGCGGTCCTGGGAATTGTAATGGTCAAGGCCTTTGGCTCTCGCCTGAATCACAGTTTGGTTCACTTCTCGCTGCCACCCGATTTGTTGAAGGTGATTCGGTCGGACGAAATACAGCTCGCCGGCTTGCAGGTTCCTGCGGGCCTCAATCCGACTACGGAAGCCGCTGTTAGGCAATCGATAGCGGAAGCGTTTGTATTTGGATTCCGAAGCGTGATGTTAATTTGCGTTGGCCTGTCCGTAGCGAGTTCTGCGGTGGCATCGGTGATGATCCCGCAAGGCACACCTGATGCCTCGTCGGCTCCGCGGGGACGATGAACAAAGATTGTTCCCGCGGTAAGTCTAACTCAAGCTGAAGTCGTTTCCGCAGTTGACATCATAATAGCGTCGGTTTCCCTGCCAGAATCGGTCTAGACAAATCGGTCACACAGCCGGCCCAAAGTCAGCAGGGCGCGATCATGGGTCTCCGACCAGGTGTGACCGCAGTTGATACGAATACAGTTCTTAAAGCGTCCGGTTGCGGAAAAGATCGTGCCTGGCAAGATGCTGATATGCTCGGCCAAAGCATCCTCATAGAGTTTCAAAGCGTTAATTTGGGGCGGCAATTGAATCCAAAGCATATAGCCACCGGCGGGTCGGCTGATGCGGGTTCCTGCCGGAAAGTATTTTGCGATCGCTTGTCGTACTGCTTCCATTTGTCCCGTAAGTTTCGCGCGCAAGTGCTTGAGGTGACGATCGTAGCCACCCGACTGCAGAAACTCCGCGACGATGAGCTGCGGCAACGCGGCTGTAGCGACGCTAGTAAGCAGTTTCAGGCGCTCGATCTCGCCATGAAATGGTCCCGCCGCTACCCAACCGATCCGGAGCCCCGGCGAAACGGTTTTCGAAATCGATGAACACAACAAAACCATTCCTTTGCGGTCAAAGGATTTCAGAACACGAGGCCGCGGTCCCTGCAATGCCAGATCGCCGTACACCTCGTCTTCAATAAGAATAAGATTGTGCTTCTCCGCCAGTTGCACGAGCGCTTTTTTGTAACTGTCAGGCAACACATAACCCAACGGATTTTGGCAATTCGTCATGGTGATGCACGCCTTAACGTTGTGTTTGCGAACGGCTCGATCCAGTTCCCCCAGGTCCATCCCCTGTTGTGGATGAGTCGGAATTTCGACCACTCTCATGCCCAGCGATGCCGCGCTCCCCAGAATTCCGAAATAGGTTGGACTCTCTACGGCAATAACCGTGCCGCGGCGGGCTACCGCTCGGAGGGCAAAATGAATGGCTTCCAGAGCTCCGCAGGTGATGATGATTTCTCCGGGCGAAACATTGCAGTCCATTTCTCCAGCCCGGCGCGCGATTTGACGGCGCAGAGACTCAGCTCCCGGCGGGAAAACATAATGGCTGCTGTGCAGCGGATGCTCACGGATAATGCGGCGCAAAATTAGATCTAACCGGCGATTGGGGAAAAGCTCCGGACTGGCAGATCCGGCCCCAAATGGAATGTTCGCGGGATCTTCAGCTGCAGCAAGGATGTTGGAAAGGATCGCCTCCGTCCCCAGAGCCGTCGGCGCCAGACGTTTGGCTTCAAACTGCGGCTCCGGGATTAGCCGGGAAAACGGTGTGCGCACGTAGAATCCGGATTGCGGCCGCGCTTCAATGTACCCATGGTTCTCCAGCCACAGATATGCCTGCAGCGCCGTGGACATACTGACGCGGCGCTGCCGGCTCAGCCGTCGCAGCGACGGCACACGGTCTCCTGGCCGAAGCGTTCCACTCGCAACTTGCCGGGTGAAGGTCGAGGCAATCTGAACGTAAAGGGGGACCGCCGTGTCAATTTCCAATATAGGCATCGTGATCGAACTGCAAGCTGATTTGAGAACTGTACCGGTCATAGTATCACTAATCTGAATCTGTACACATCCGAAGCTTCTCAGCTAAGTTGGTACTCGGAGGGACACGATGAGTGCAACCACTACCCTGAAGTTGGAGCAAGGCCTCGATCCTAAAAACTGGGAGACCCTTCGAAAATTGGGACATCGAATGGTCGACGATATGTTTTCTTATCTGGAGAATATTGGCGAGCAACCGGTCTGGCAGGCGATCCCGCCCGAGGTGAAGGAGGCTTTTGCCGAACCGGTTCCGCAGGAGCCAGAGGGCGCGAATTCGGCTTATGAGCAGTTCCACCGGAACATTCTTCCCTATCCGACAGGGAACATTCACCCGCGTTTCTGGGCGTGGGTTTCCGGAACCGGTAGTGCGGGTGGAATGCTTGCCGAGTTGCTGAGCGGCGCAATGAATTCCAGCGGACACGGCGGAGACCACGCGGCCGTTTATGTCGAGCGACAGGTTATCTCCTGGCTCAAGCAAGCGCTGGGTTATCCGGCTGAGGCAAGCGGACTACTGGTTGGCGGCGGCTCAATGGCAAATTTCGTGGGCCTCGCGGTTGCTCGCAACACAAAACCTGGATGGAATGTCAAGACGGAGGGCCTGGCAAATAGAGAAAATCCACTGTCCGTATATTGCTCTACCGAGACCCACAGCAGCGTGGTAAAGGCCGTAGAATTACTTGGCTTGGGCAGCAATGGATTGCGCCAGATCGAAGTCGACGGCAATTTCCGTATCCGTGTCGACCATCTGCGGCAGGCTGTCGCCGCTGACCGCGCCAGCGGAAAACGTCCGATATGCGTTGTCGGAAACGCAGGTACGGTGAACTCGGGTGCGATCGATGACCTCACCGCCTTGGCAGATTTTTGCCGCGAAGAGAATCTCTGGTTTCACGTGGACGGCGCGTTCGGGGCCATCCCAGCAATCTCACCCAGGTTGCGGCCGCTACTGCGCGGAATGGAACGCGCGGATTCCCTGGCCTTCGACCTGCACAAGTGGATGTACATGCCCTATGACGTGGGATGCGCCCTGGTGCGCTTTCCTCAGCATCATCGCGATACTTTCGCATATGGGGCGGCATACCTGAACTCTCAAACTCGAGGCTTGGCGGGAGGGCCGGAATGGTTCAGCCATTATGGTCTTGAGCTGTCGCGCGGCTTTCGTGCTTTAAAAGTCTGGTTCTCGCTCAAGGAGCACGGCCTCCAGACCTACCAAGCACTCGTCGAACAGAACGTGGCTCAGGCACAATATCTTGGAGAGCTGATCGCCGGAGATCGGCGGCTTGAGTTGCTGGCTCCCATACCGCTCAATGTCGTTTGTTTCCGTTATCGCGGCAACCTCGAAGATGAAGCGACCATGAAGCAGGTGAACCAGGAGATACTCTTACGACTGCAGGAATCGGGAGTGGCGGCGCCATCCGCAACCGTCATCGGCGAACGGTTTGCGATTCGGGTCGCCAACGTGAATCATCGCACCCGACGCGAGGATTTTGACATCCTGGTACGCGAGGTCTTGCGACTGGGGAGTGAAATCAGCGGGGGGCACTGATAGCGGCATTGCTATGAACAAGACGCCATGAACAAGACAATGATCAGCCGTGCGAACGCGGAGCACTATTCATGGGGCATGGATTGCGACGGGTGGCATCTCGTCAAAGACGCGGCCCTCAGTGTCATTGAGGAACACATGCCGCCAGGCAGTTCCGAAAAACTTCACTCGCACCGGGCGGCGCAACAGTTCTTCTTCGTTCTGTCCGGCGAAGTGATAATGGAGGTTGAGCATGATGAGGTACGATTGCAGGCGGGAGAAGGACTGCACATTCTCCCGCAGGTGCGGCATCGAATCAGTAACCGATCCGGAGAAGCCGCTCGCTTTCTAGTCATCTCGCAACCGCCGAGTCACGGCGACCGCGTTTATGAAAGTGTCGGCTTCTCGAAGGTGCCATAAGGAGAAACTATGTTGGATTCCACTCAAGTGCCGATCAGTCAATCGGCCCTGCTGGTCATTGACGCGCAGGATTCATTCAAAGCCACACCGCGCTGGGAACAGCGTAACAATCTCGATTTCGAGAAGAATGTGGCTGCGCTGATCGATGCGTATCGGACCGCACACTTGCCAGTCGTCTATGTTCTGCACACAGATAGTGATGAAGGGTTCGCAACCGATAGCCCTCTCTTCAAGCTTATGGATTTCATCCACCCGCGTGTGGGCGAGCCAGTGCTCATCAAGAGTACGCGCAATTGTTTTACCAGCACGCCGCTGGCGCCGTATTTGCTGGAGCGCGGAGTGCGGCGTGTAACCATCACGGGCATCCAGATGGAGCAGTGCTGCGAAACCACAGCGCGAGTTGCAGCCGATCTTGGTTATGCCGTGGACTTCCTCACCGAAGCAACCATGACCTTTCCTATTCCGAACTGGGACAAGCCTGGAGAGGAACTGAACGTTCATGCCATTCGGGAGCGCACCGAGTACGCGCTGCGTCGCCGTTTTGCCCGGATCGTAACCGTGGCGCAACTGCTCGCGGAGTTCAAAAGTGCGCGCGAAGCCGCGGCCTGATTCGAGATCTCAGGCATCCGGTGACAGTTGCTGATGTGGCAGGAGTTTTGCATCCCCGCGCACTTCGAGAGCTTTACTTTGACAGACTGTTCTTAATGCGCGGTAGAGGTAGCGGACGTAGTCCGCCCGGTTATGAAGCCAACCGCCAAGCCTCCGGCCGCGCCGGCAAGAACCGCAACCAACGCCAGCACAAGCACATTTTCTAGCCACGATTTTTTCCGGGCTATACCCATAACGCCCCTCCAAGACCGTCCAGTCTAGTTTGTCGGCGCGACGAAAACCTCGAAATTACCGGCTGGCGCTGCGAAATTCACCAAACATTAATCTTCCGGTAACTTTCGCGTAATGCTAGAGGCGCTAGCCTTGTAACCTGTTCGCGGGCAGCAATCCCGTCGAAGTGTAGTCGAGAACCTTCCCAATGAATCTTCCTTTTCGTTTTCCCTGACTGGACAAAAATGGGATACGGGATCGACTTGGAGCTCACTTGAAGAAGCTAAAGTTTATGCAGCGCAGAATCGCGCTATTGTTGACGGTGGCATTGCCATTGCTCATGACCGCGTGCGGTGGTGGCAGTAGCAGCGCGAGTTCGTCGTCCGGATCAATCTCAGGAAACTGGCAGATGAGCTTGCGAAAAGACAAAACCAAGTTGACCAGGACACAATCCGGATTTCTCCTGCAGACTAACAATGTGTTGACAGGCAGCGTGATGGTTGCAGACATCCCATGTTCTGGAGTTGGCAGCGTTACCGGGTCCGTGACGGGGACGGATATTGCGTTCACCGTCGGCCTTACCGGACTCACCGTCAATCTCAACGGCGCTCTTGGCTCCGACCAAGCTTCCATGACCGGGGACTACACCATACTGGCTTCCGGGTGCCAAGGTTCATCAGTTAATACTCAGGAAACCGGTACCTGGACTGCAAATCTGGTGAAGCCGTTGACCGGGAATCTCCAGGGCAACTTCACCTCGAATCGTATCGGAGTCTTGCCGGTTACGGGTCAACTCACCCAAGGGCAAAACACGGGGATCAGCTATGCGCCCCTCACTGGCAATCTGAGTATCACGGGCTATTGTTTCACCAGCGCGAACATCGTGGGTCTGGTTAGCGGAACTGCCGTGGTGATGAACCTGGTGAACTCGGGCGGTGTGGAAATCGGACAAGTCAACGCGAC
This sequence comes from Terriglobales bacterium, assembly GCA_035567135.1. Lineage (GTDB taxonomy): Bacteria > Acidobacteriota > Terriglobia > Terriglobales > Acidobacteriaceae > JABDBE01. The sequence goes on along the minus strand of DATMQI010000228.1, from coordinate 307,620 downwards.
AAGTTCGCTCGATGGAACCTCAGTGACCGGTACTTACCATATTATTCCCCAGGGCCCTGGCGGTACGCCGCCTTGCGTCGATGGGGAATCCGGCACCGTGACTCTGACTTTGTAGCACGCGTCTGCGGGGCTATCCTTTCCTGACGCTACGAAATCCGGCCTTCTTGTTTGACTACTTGGCATACGGCAGCAAGTTCTGCACTCAATTAACTGTCGACAGTGCCTTGTGTCTACGTCCCTGTCCCAGATAGCACAACGGTCTGCGGACTAGCCCCGCCATCGTCGGTAATGCTGAGAGTCGCAGAACGCTGGCCTTTGGCCGTGGGAGTGAAAGTGATGGTGATGGCACAATTGCTCTGAGGCGACAGCGGAGAAATGCAGTTGTCCGTCAAAGCAAAGTCGCTGGCGTTGGAACCCTGGATCACAATTTGAGAAATGTTAAGTAGCCCTGAGCCGATGTTGCTGGCTGCGCTGATGTTGCTCAAAGTGATCGGAACCGGAGGTGTTGAGGTTCCGACGTTTGGATTTCCAAAGTTGACGGTGGCCGCAGAGAGCGTAACCATGGTGCTCGGGCTGGGCAAGAACACGATCGATGTATTTCCCACTGTGGGGTTGGCGTTCAGGTCGGCTGCAGTTAGCTGCTGGCCAGCGGGTAGTGTAGGACTGCCCGTACCGATGTTTGCAAGACTGAAAACCGTTGCGAAGTTGATCTTCGCGATCCAGTTCTGTTTTGCATCCACCAACAAACCGTAGTTCTTCTTATCCACCACACTGGTAAACGCCGCGATTGCATTCGGATCGTTGCCATTCACGAACGGGTTCCCGTCGGGAGTGGCGGGCATGGAACCGTAGGCATAAAGGATTTGCGAAGGGTCGAGTTGTGAGACCAAGTTCGGCCAAACCTGGAAACCGACGCAGTCGCCTGAAGTCTGGCTTGAAAACAATGTATGCGCAGCGGCGGCGCTCCCGCTGCTACTGACCCCGAGCGCAACCATATCCAGACGCATTGGTTGTCCCGGACAGACTCCGACGTTCGACACCAGGCTGAATACGGGATTATGGATATCCGTCGCATCGACCAGAGCCTGATCATTTGTGCTGGCATCAACGAGCGCGGCGTAATTGGTGAGCGGATCGATGGCAGCCGCATCGGCAGTGGGCAGGCCAACCGTGGTGTTTGTGGTAACTGCGTGGGTGTTGAGATCCAGGACCTGCACTTCGCTGGGAAATTTCGGGTCCTGCCCATAAGTTGGACTCAGAATATATGGGTCTGCCGCAACTGGATTAATCGCGAAATTCTGCGCCGGAAAGGCGGTGGGCGTGAAAGGCAGGGCCGTGAATGCGCCGCTATTAAAATCCATCGTGTAGTAGCCTTGCGCCGTGCTGAGTACCAGCAGGTCATTCAAGGGATTGACCACAGCCGCACAAATCATGCAGGTAATCCCGTTGAATGTCGCCTTCTTGGAAATTGGCGCGGTGAAGGTGGCGATCACGGAATTGTTCGTCAGGTCGGTTGGGTCGTTGCTGGCGTCAATTACCTGCACGTCTGCTGAGCTGTAGCTGATTACCGCCACCTTCGCACTGGTTTGGCTGGCGGCGGTTGCATTGGGCACGAATCCAGCCGGCATCGGGATCGACGCCAGTAGCGCCACCGGCACGGGAATCACACTGGAGAACTGGTCAGCATCCAGATTCACCTCCTGCACCGCATAGGCTCCCTGGATCAAGTTTTTTGAGTCCGGCAGATAGGCGGCGTCAACTTCTGTGGTCTTGAATGGAACGTTTAGAATGGCGGTCGTGCCCGACGCAAATCCATTGGTATTAACGGTGAGTTGGAGAACGCCTACCACGGATCCCATGGTCGCGAGCACAACACTCGAGCCGATTGCCGTGCCCGTGGCAACTCCCTTCGAATTAACCGATACAAAGTTCGTACTGCCGCCGGTGGAAGAACTGCTCCACGTTACCTGCGTAGTAAGATTTTGCGAGCTGCCGTCACTATAAATGCCAGTTGCTGTGAGCTGGCGGGTTCCGGCAAGCAAGATCAAGGACGTCGAGGGACTGATCTGAACGGCTTGCAGCGTCGGAGTCACGTAGGGGCTTGCACCTCCCCCTCCGCAAGCTTCCAGCAAAGTAATTGCCGCAGACAAAGTCGCAATCATCAGAATTTGTCTTAGCCGTCCCCGTCTCGATTTAGCAGTATTTCTTCGCGACGTCCGCATCAAGTCTCCTGAGTTCCGCAGTGATAGTCGTGTCGTAAACTCTACTGTTGCGAGTTCTTCCTATCGCCGGCCGCGCGATACTGCTGCGTCGGAGCAGCTTGCATCTGCTGTTTGATCCAATCGAAGCCTTTGCCGCCTGAATTGTATTTGGCGAACGCAACCGAATCTTCATAGTGCACAATCTGCGCGTTGGCGGGGGCGGCCGCTTCAATTTTCTCCTGCGCTTCCACCGGAGTGACCCCGACTGTTTTGACGAATTGAATCCTGACCTTCTGCGTTTTAAGCTTCGGCAGCCACTGCACCGGGTCGAGAGGCGCTACGCCAACCAGCCACTCGGGCTTCACGAAAGCGGGACGCTCGTTCTCCGGAACTCGCGTGGAGTTCGCCATCCAGTCAGGCCAATCGCCCCAGGGATCCACCAGATCCAGAGTCTTGATCCGCGGCTCCACCGCGGCCGCCAGAATTGCGATACTCGCGCCTGAGCCGTCGCCAAACATTCCCACGCGATCCATATCTACATCTTCGCGCGTGGCCAGGTAGTTTAGAGCCATCTGCACGTCGTGCGCGGAAGTGGCCAGCGATTCGCGAAGCTCACTCACGAACCATTCCTTCATCGGACGGTCATGGTACCGTTGCCCGGTCAAAGCAGGCACAAAACCAACCGCCGCGAATCCCTGTTGGGTCAGAAGACGGCAAAATTCACGATTGAGATAATGATCGTTCTCCGTCGGGTAATCGAAAAGATAAAGGATCACGGGCGGATTCTTAACGCCAGCAGGTTTCACGATGTATAGATCGATCGGATCTGCGGGACGCCACTGCACCCGCGTGACTTCGCGGGTGAACTGTGCGTCTACATCATCGGTTAGCTTCAGCGATTCAATACTTCCCAGCGCGGTGGTGGATGTCAGCGCCGGAGTGGAGAAGTCCTCCATCACCTTCGGAGTAAGGTCAGCACTGGACAAATTCGTAGGTGAGGACTTGCTATCGGACTGCGCAGACGGGGCTTGCTCGCTGGGTTCCTGCGCATGCCCTAGCAACGGGCTTATAAATGTTGCCGCCAAAATAAAAAAAATGATTTGAAAATCGGGCCGCGCATGAACAACCTTGTTCATTGATCCCTCAAATTGATCGCTGATTCTACGCTAAAAGGAAAAACCTGAGGCAGGCCGCTGAGAAAAGCCAGCCTGCCTCATCGTGACTTACGAACCGCATGCAGTTCCAGACATCTGAAGCAAGACTACTGCTTCTTGTTGAGATAGCCCGGAACATGCGGGGCGATGTAAATTTTGAACGCTTGCCCGGCGCCCTTCGGTGCCAAGGTCGTCAGGTACAGTGCGGCGACGGTTGGTACTTCGTTCGAAGCGGAAGAAACGACATAGTCGGTTCCGTTGATGTTGACGGTCTGACCTGCCAGTAACGCTGCGGCCGCATTTCCGGCATGGGTGGAGTCTTGATCGGAAAAGCCGAAATTGCGCCCTGCGGTCTTGGTAACTTTGCTATGCCCGATGTGGCCAGTAGTGCCGTTTGCGACCGTGACCGTGCTGTGGTCCCAGCCAATAATCACGCCACCCTCGTCGCCACCTTGCTCAGTTCCGCCACCCAAGCTGTTGCCGTTGGTCAACGTCTCCGTCGGGCTGGCGGGTCCGTTGTTGCCGGCTTTGCCGGATTGAGTGAAGTGCGAACGGTATACTTCCAAGCCGTCACTGTTGCTGGTGGTCACGAACGGAACAAAGTCCGCCACGGTGCTGTCGATGTTGTCCTGCATACTCTCGGCGAGCGCCGCCGGTCCGAGGGGATCGGTGTTGGAGTTATAGACGGTCCAGCGATACAAGGACCACGCCTTGTACGTACCGTTTCGGAGGTTCGGGAAAGAGATGCTGCCGCTCCATTGGCTGGCGGGGCAGAGGCTGGCGCTGCAGAACGGCAGTTGCTGGTTGGTCGTGGCAAGACCGATCGGATCCACGCCGTCGATCGTGAGGTAGTTGTAGTTGACAGCATTGGCAGCCGATCCGTTGACTGTGGCCGAGTTTGCGAAGCTGAAGAAGAAGTAGCCGATGGTATTCGCGGTGCCGTTGATGGCTGTGAGAACTTGGCCGGTACCAATGCGGCGCTGCCGATTGCCCACGTTGGGGCAATTGAGGTTAAGCGGGTTGTAGGGAGCACGAGTCGGGTTGATGATGCCCTTTTCCTGGGAATCTGAGGTGTTGCCGGTGGTGCGGAAGAGCGAGTATTCGGTGGTGTTCATGGTACCGGAGAGCGGCTCGCGGAGCATGATGTTGACCGCCGTTCCGAGCCCGTCGCCGTTGCCGCCGAAAGCGGCGCTGTGAGTATCGCAGGAGGTGGTGCCATCGAACAGATTTGCCAGCTTGTAGCTGCCAGCGGTGTTCCCTGTACCATCACCCTTGACACCTGAAACCAAGTTGGTCACGAGAGGGTTCGTGTTGCCAGTGTGGTTGTACGCGAAAACGATCGGAGCCGCGCCAACTGGAATGGTCGTATAGGCTGGCACCGGCACGCCAGCATTGATCGGATCGTTCGCGCCGGACAGGGCGAAGCCGATCGGCGTGAAGTTCGAGCTGCTGCCCGACTGCGCCGTGAAGATGGGAGCGCCGATCTGCCCAGTCGGTCCTACGTAACCCAAGCCGGACCAGGTGGTCGTGTTGAGTGCTGCCTTGCTACGGGTTGTGGCGGCCAAAGCGTCTTCTGGACGAATATCGGTCAGGCCCATGTTCACGTGAACGTTGCCAGGTGCCGCAGTGCCAAATACGCCGGAGACGCCGGCCGGGAGGCTGCCGACATCAGCTTTGTTGTCCGCCCAAAGCGTGTTAGGCGAAACGAGGTTGTCATCGCCCGATAGCTGTCCGGCAATGAAGTAAAGCGTCGCGCCAGCGCCAGCCGTGGGAGCCTTCTGTTGGGCGGAGAACAGACGAACGCCCAAGGTCGAATCGTACTGACCATCCAGCCAAATGTCCGTGACGCCGGTGCCGCCAGTGCCGTCGCTGCAGTCAGCAATCCAAACCACACCGACGTTGCCTGTCTCGTCGAGAATACGACCTAGGGAGTCGCGGTTGTCGTGAGCTTGCAAGGCGTTCTTACGGGTCCAGTGGTATTGGCATTTGCCGCTGACCAGATTGTTGGCGGCCAATTGGCTCATGCCGATCATGGTGCCAAGGAATTGCGCCGAAGAACCGACGCCGGCAACGTGCACTGCCTGCGCGTTGGCGGCCGGAACCACGGCTGCGATCGCGGTGACTACCAGGCCCGCGAAGAGGGATTTAATTCGTGTCATTTGCTTAGTCTCCTAAGAAAAAGTTGTGAAGCGTGAAGGCGGTGCTGGGAGCCACACCGGTGCCGCACACAAAGCATTTCGCGCGCCGGGCAATGGAGCCCACCAAAGGTTTCGTTGACATTTGCTTGGATTGACCAATGCCGCGCGGGCAACATTCGTCGCAAGCAACTATCTATGGACCGCGTTACGCTGGCATGACGCGATTGTTAAATTTGCGAGAATTCTCCAGCAATTTCGCGCGCAAAAAGTGGAGAGACATCGTGCACACCGAATTGGCCCTTGGTCACAAATGCGAGATGGTTTTCTTCTCAAACTTTTGAGGAGAAGTTTTGGTTTTAAAGAATGGAATACTACGCAGACCTCTCAATCAACTCGCCACAACTACCGAGCCAACAAGATTGGGAGCCAGGCGCAACCGATCATTGGAATTTAACCTGATCTTAATGCTTCTGTCACAATCGCGCTGTAGCTTTGACTGCTCAACTCGTCGCACTTTCAATCTGCAACAAGCGAAGACATTGGCTTGCCCGGAGGGGTCTAGAAATCGTGAGATTTCCCAGGAGTATTTTCTGTCTCTTTACCGTGATCATTGGCATGGCAGCCGCTCCGGCGCTGCGGGCCGCGGATGGCACTCCTGGATTGGATGCAGCGGTGGCAGCATCGATGGCGGATGACAACGTTGCTTCAGTCAGCGGTACGGTGACGGATCGCTCCGGCAAGGCTCTCGCCGGGGCTACGGTTTTAATCACGAACGCTTCCGGCTTTAGGCAGACGGTGATTTCGGACAAACAGGGGAAATACTGGGTCGGTGGGTTGGCCGGGGGAACATATAAAATCTCGGTCATCGCTAATGGCTTCAAAGATTTTGAAGTCGCGGATGTCGCTCTTGTGACTGGAGACGTGGTTCCCCTTGATGTCGTCATGGAGCCGGGGAGGTCTTCCGCGATTCAGGCAGTCGCCGGAAATGTTGCAAAGGGTGGGCCGTCAACAGTAGCTGCCAAAAAAGGCGAGAAGCCCGCTTCGATCAGTGGCATGGTTACCGACATGGTGGGCTCGGCGATACCCGGGGCCAGTGTTTCGATCACGAATGCATCCGGCTTCCATCAGAGTGCCGTAGCGGACGCAGAAGGCAACTACGCAGTGAAAGGCTTGCCTTCGGGATCGTATGACGTTTCTGCATCCGCACCAGGATTTAAACCCTTCCAGGCATCTGGCATTGCATTAGCTGCTGGCGACAGCCTTCCGCTAGACGCCACTCTCGAATCTGAGAAAGCAAGCCCGGCAACATCGGCTGAAGCCAGTGCGCCACCAACCCCCGCCGGTGAAGCCGCAGCTAACGCGACTTCATCAGCGATGCAAACTGGTGCGGCGAATCTCCCTGCTGAAGGTGGTATAGCAACAAGCGAACCACCAGCCGCGGCTAAGGAAAGCGCTTCATCCGAAACTGCGGGAGCCGGCACTTCTGCTCAAAATCCGTATGCGGAAAGCGCCGCCACTCTGGCTGCAGTGCTGGAAGTCACTCCGGTCATCCCTCCAGCGCCACCCGGCGCTACTGCTGTTGTTTTGCAGAACCAAGGGGCGGTTACCGCCACCGTGATCCACGACGGAAAGAGCGCCAGCATTAGCGGTACCGTGACGGACCAGACCGGCGCCGTTCTAGCCGGTGCGACGGTAACAATCACGAACTCTGCCGGATTCAAACAGACCACGACCAGCAACGGCCAAGGCGTTTACGTAGTGAATGGAATACCGCCCGGCACTTACGACGTTTCTGTCTCCGCTACGAATTTCAAACCTTTCCAAGCTCCGGGAGTGGCGCTGGCCGCCGGCGACACTGTTCCTCTCGATGCATCTCTGGAGCCGGGAGGCGAAAAGACGGAAGTCAACGTACAGGCAGGAGGTGCGGCACAGGTCGAGACAGAAAACGCTGAGGTCTCCGGAACCCTTACGCAAAAAGAAGTATCCACTCTACAACTGAACGGCCGCAACTTTACCCAGTTGATCACTCTGACTCCCGGCGTGAGTAACCAGACCGGTCAGGATGAAGCGAAAGTCGGCGTCAACGGCAGCGTAAAGTACAGCGTGAACGGCGGCCGTGTGGAATATAACTCGTTCGAAGTGGACGGCAGCGACGTTTTGAATGCCGGTCTAAGCGGAGCTGAAAGCACTCTGGTCGTCTATCCAAGCCTGGATGCGATTCAGGAAGTCAAAGTTTTGACCTCCAACTACGGCGCGCAATATGGACGGACGGCGTCTGGCACAGTGCAAGTGACTACGAAATCGGGCGGCAACCAGTGGCACGGAAATGGTTACGAGTTCTTTCGCAATGAGTTTATGAATGCGCGGAATTATTTCGATCAGACCACGAAGGCGCCGCTGTATCGCAGAAATGACTTCGGTGGAACGATTGGCGGCCCGCTGTGGATTCCAAACCACTACAACGTCAACAAGGACAAGACATTCATCTTTTTTTCTGAAGAGTTTCGTTACGAGAAGTCGCCCAGCGAGTTACAGCCGAACTTCAATCACGCCGTACCCACGTTGGCGGAGCGGACTGGAAACTTCAGCGATGTTTGTCCGAATCCGAACGACCCGGTGGATCTTAAGAAGTTGGTCAACCTGGGGTCGGCGGGAAATTATATTTTTCCGATCGCGTCTTTCCCGGACTGTCCGGGTGTTCCCAACGGAACCACGACCGCGGGATATCGCCTGCTATTTTCCAAATTCTCCAATAGCGGCATTATTTACAACAATCTGGCGAACGGTCCCAACGTAAACGCCGGGCTCGACCCCAATGCCCTGGCGATTCTGAATACGAATCTCATTCCGTTACCCAACTCGTTCACCGGTTGTAACTCGAGTCTGGTTGGGCAGATCGATCACACGACGGGACAGCTTCTCATGCCGTGTTATGACGCAGTCATTTCTGAACCCACTCACTGGCGGGAGGAACTCTTCCGGATCGACCATAACTTCACCCCACGGGTGCGCGGCAGCTTTCGATATATCCACGATTCCTGGAACACCGTGACGCCCACCCCGAACTGGGGCACGGTGAAGAACACGTTTCCCACGGTGCAGAATAACTTTGTGGGACCGGGAATTGACATGGTCGCGCGCTTGACGGAGACGATTACACCTTCGCTGCTCAATGAAACAGTCTTCAGCTACACCAACGCGCATATCACTCTGTCCGATGTGAATGGCCCGGGCGGAGCTAGTTTTCAACGCCCGGCCGGATTGGGTGATCCCAATCAGGTTGGCAAAACCAATGCTACCTGTCCTTCCTCGACCGGTGTCGATCAATGTCCCATGGGGTACGTGTTCAACAATGGATTCGGGGGCAAAGTGCCAGGACTCGTGCTTACGGGCAACAACCAGGCTTACGGAGGAGCGGGATTTACAGTTGATCCTTCCTATTTGCCGTGGGAGCACACCAACCCTACTTACAACTTCCGCGATGACGTTAGCAAAGCGGTGGGGAAACATACTTTCCAATTTGGAGTGCAGTATGTGCTGGCGCAAAAAAACGAAAACAACGGAGCTTTGGGAGCGGCCTCGGGTGACGTTCAGGGTTTGTTAACGGTTAGCAATGTGAATGGCGGCGCTCTTAGTACTGGGAACGCTTTCGCTAATTTCCTTTACAATGACGGCAACACCGCGTTTTACGGCGGAGCAAATGCCATCAGAAGCTACACTCAGGACAGCACACAACTGCGATACTACAACCGCTACCAGATCGCGGAACCGTATGTTCAGGATGATTGGAAAGTAAGCCCGCGTTTGACGCTCAATCTGGGTGTGCGCTTTAGCTTATTCGGGAACTATCACGAGAAGTATTTGCAGGCCTACAACTGGGATCCGAAGGCTTTCAGCCAGACGCTGGCGGCCGAGGTTAAGATAGATCCGAATAGCGGGCAATTGCTCGGCTTGCCGGGTTCGCGGCCTATTCCGTTAACCCTAAGCAATCTGGATCCGCGGATTACCAACGGGATCGTGCAGTGTGGCGTGCATGGAGTGCCAGCCGGGTGCGTTCAAAGTCACGTTTTCAACCCAGCGCCACGAGTTGGTTTCGCCTGGGATCCCCAAGGTAATGGCAAAACCTCGGTTCGCGCAGGTTACGGTATTTTCTTTGAGCACGGCACGGGCGATGAGGCCAATACCGGATCTTTGGAAGCAAGCGCGCCGAACGTCATCAACCTCACGCAACCTTTCCCGGCAGGCTTTGCCTGCATTGGTGACTTCAACCAGAATTGCAATCCAGCGGGCAACGCCCATCCGGGCGCCTTTCCTATCAATGTCACGTCGATTCCGACGCAAACCCAGTACTCGTATTCACAGCAGTGGAGTCTGAGCGTTCAACGGGAACTTCCTAAGAATCTTGTGGCAACTTTCGCTTATGTAGGCAGCAAAGGCACACATCTAACTGTCGAGCGCCAATTGAACCAGTTGCAACCGATTTCTCCGGCATTGAACCCGTTCGCGCTGCATGAGCCATTTCTGCTGGGGGTACCGGGAGCGACGGTAGCGGATTGCGATAATTTGGGCACGATCAGCAATCCGATTTTCAATTTGCAAAACGGAGTAGCGATCAGCGCTCAAAATCCCGCATCGATCAATATGCAGGTGGCGTGCCAAGGGCAATCATCCAACTCACTCGCGCACGCACCCGTAGCCGTGGCAAACGTGTTCCGCCCATACCCCGGTTTGGGCGAGATTTACTCCCTGCAGAATGGAGCCGACTCTTCGTATCACGGTTTTCAAGCCACGATCCGCCGCACTAAAGGACCGCTTACCGCCGGCGTCGCTTACTCCTTCAGCCACTCGATCGACGATTCCTCCGATCGCACCGACCCGACTTTTGTGAATTCTCTTGATCTACGCTCGAACAAGGCAAGTTCCAATTTCGATCAGCGACATCTTCTTAATATCAGTTACATCTTCACTCTTCCGAATCTAAGCAATGCCTTCAAAAGATGGACAGAAGGTTCTGCCGGTGCGCCCACTGGGGATGACCAGGATCTGCCAGGGTCTGGCGAGCCTTCGAGGGTTCTCCGATGGCTGGGCAGTGGGTGGCAGTTGTCGGGAATCACGACTTACCAATCGGGGACGCCGTTCAGTGTGATCAATAACGCTGGAAGTTCCGGGGTCGGAGTACTGGACAACGCGGGGGTAGCTAATGGAGTCGGGGCTGGCTCCTATCCCGATCTGGCCTTCAACCCGGCTCCCGCCGCGTTAAAGTCGAACGCCGGCAGCTTTGGTCCGCTGCTGCTGAATCCCAATGACTTTGTTGCGCCGCGCGGGTTAACTTTCGGCGACATTGGTAGAAATTTCCTGAATAATCCAAGCCGTTTGAATTTCGATATGTCGGTGCTAAAACACTTTCCCATCCGCGAAGGCAGCGAAATCGAGGTCCGCGCGGAAGCGTTCAACATTTTTAACCACACCCAGTTCCGCCTCTACAATCCGGACTTAGGCAACACCGGCAGCAATACCATCAGTTGCTATGGTGGCCCGAACTATTCTGCCGGCGCGTACTTCCCAGGAGGCTCGGATTGCCTTACCGGTAGTTCCTTCTTGCACCCAGTAGATGCGCACCGCCCGCGGACCATGCAATTGGCTATCAAGTATAGTTTCTAAGAGGTGGGAGAAGGAAACTCTGCGGCGGCGGCAATTGAGCTGATGTTGATTGGACTCATCGTCAGCTTCAGGGCAGCCGACAAGAGTGTCCGCTCTACATTAATTGGGCGGAAATGCTATTGAAAGTTAAATGCTACGGATCCGCTGTCAGAGGTTCGGTTGGCAAGTAAAGTTGGGTCAAAGATCGGGGGGCAAGGTCCCACGGTCCCGGTACCGGTGTTAGCGCCGAGAAACAGGCCGACAGTGCTGGTATCGACCAACGACAACCCGCTCGAGCTCACAACCACAGTTGCAGGAGATCCCGGAACACCGGCTGAACCAGACGACTGACCGAGACTGCCAATCTGTACGCCGTTGTAATCAAAAATATTCAGATACACATTTTGCCCGCTGATTGTCCCGCTGATCAATGCCGTGCTGAAACACGGATATCCAACCGCGCTTATCGATCCGGTAAGGGTCGCGTTGCTCCCGTCCGCATTCGTGCTCTGGGAGATGGTGCCGGACACAGCGATCGGAGCGGCTGGGGATGCACCGGTGACCAACGTCATGTAAGTCGAATTCGAGATCGTTCCGGTGAAGTTGCCGTTCAACGGCGGAATCAGGAAGGCATTCCATGTCCCGGTCGTCGGCGTGGTAAAGCATCCCCCACCCTGAGCCTGATAATTGCCGGACATCGACGTGCTGTCGGAAGAAATGCTTCCGGTCAAGTTAACGGCTGTTCCTCCCTCATTCACGGAGAGAGTTACATTCTGGCCGGTTATCGTCCCGGTCAAAGAAGCGACGCCTCCGCAGTGGTGTTGTGCGGCAACCGGAGGCACTTCGACGCTACCGGTTAACGCATTGTCCGATTCCACCAGGAAGCCGGAGACAGAAAGCGAATTCTGAGGGCGTGGCTCTTCTTGCAATAGAACCATTTGCCAGTTGCCGGTGAGCCCGTTGGCAGCCGGGGGTGGCGGCGTAGCTCCTTTGCCGCAAGCCGTCAATACCAAGAGAAAAAATGCTAGCCCTATCGTAGCGAGACTTCTATATCTTCGAAAAGTCAATAAGAATTGCATGATTGAGCGATAAACACAGCAGGGCGCAAAATAATATGCTTTCTGCTCTCTTCCAGTTTGGGTAAGTAGGTTACCTCTTCGTCTATGACGCGCTTGTTACTGCCAGGTTAAAACTCGATGAATAAATATAAGTTAGGCGGAAGGTTCGAAAGAGTGGAGATGAATACAGCCGATCTTAGCTACCAAAATCGCTCACGTGCTGATTTTTTAACGGAAGATTCACGAAGGAGATGAGTGCCGGAGATATAATCCCGGTTTCTCCTTTGATGTCCTGAGGTAATAGCATGCAAAAGTTGCTTCTAATGCCGATGATCGCGGGCTTGCTGTTCCTCGCCAATTGCGGTGGCGGTGCAAGTTCGGGCTCGACCGGCGGCTCTAGTACGGGAGGGCCAGCAGTTCTGCAGTCGATTCAAATCAATCCCAGCAGCGCGTCGATTGCTCAGGGCACCACGCAAGCATTCACCGCTACTGGAGTTTATTCGGATGGAAGCACGAAGGACCTGAGCTTGACAGTTCAATGGTCCTGCCTGCTCGGCAACCTGGCGACTGTCAGCAACACCTCGCCTACGCAGGGCCTAGCCTTCGGTGTGGCTCCCGGCGCCGCGCTCATTACTGCAACCATGGGAAGTGTCTCCAACAGCGGAACATTAACTATAAAGGGTGGCCTGAATGTTACTTCCCTGGTAGTAAGTCCGGCAAAGACAACGATCGGGTTTGGCAAGCAACAGCAATTCACGGCGACCGCGATGTTTAGCGACATGACCCAACAGGACGTTACGAATGTGTCCTCGTGGAGTGTGCCTCCGCTTTTCATCACCAGCCACAGCGGCCTCGCAATCGCAGACAATGTGGGACCGGGCAATACGGTGCAGGTCAACTTTAGCGGGGGCGGAAGCGGAGGTGGCAGCGGGAGCGCCACGCTGACCGTAGATTTGTCGAACCTGGTTTCAATCTCTCTTTTGCCATCACCTGCTTCCGTCGCCAACCACACGCAGGTGCAATTTGCCGCTATCGGTACGTTCGCAGATGGCAGCACGCGCGATATCAGCAGCCTGGCCACGTGGTCCTCGTCCGACCCTACCATCGCAAGCGCCGGCTCCCCGGGTGGAGTTTTCAAGGGCACGGGGATAGGAATGGCGACCATAACGGCAACCGCTTGTACCGTCACGGACCCGATTACGTTTGCTTGTATCGGCACCATGCTGAACGCTTCCACGTCTCTGAACGTCAGCGGCGTGCTACTACAGTCGATCGCAGTGTTTCCGGTCAATGCTTCGATTGCTCCGACCACCAAGCTTCACCTGACCGCGATTGGAGTGTTCAGTGATTCGAGTACTCAGGACCTCACGACTCAGCTTGCGTGGAGCGTGCTCGATCCCTCGGTTGCTGCTGTAGAGAGCGCAAAAGGCATAGTCACGGGGTTATCTGCGGGAGCAACCACAGTAAACGCCACAAGTTCGGCTTTACTCGGATCTATCCAAGGTTCAACACAGCTCAACGTGAGCTCGGCTACGCTTAGCTCCATTGCGCTCAAGCCGGCGAACACATTCATAACGCCGGGGGCCACTCTAACTTATTTTGCAACCGGCACCTTTAACGACACCACGGTGCAGGACATTTCCAATGTATCGTCGTGGTCGTCCGAGTTACCGAATGTTGCCACTATAACGACCGGAACAGCAACCGGTCAGGGGATGGGACAGTCCACCATCGCAGCAAAACTGAAATCGGTCAATGGAACGGTCAGCGGAAGTACTAGTCTCAAGGTCGCTTCTCCAAAACAAATTTCGGTAGCCATTGCTCCCGCCAATGTACAAATCGCGGGCCAGACATCGACCCAATTGACGGCCACAGGGACCTTTATCGACGGCAGCACGCAGGATCTCACTGGTTCTGTAGTATGGTCGTCTTCTTCGGCAAGTGTAGCCACAGTTGGCGGTCAAACCGGCGTTGTTGCGGGACTCACGCCCGGACAATCCACGATCACGGCTACGCTTGGATCAGTCTCCAGCACAACTCAAGTGACAGTGACGAATGCCACCCTTACCTCCATCACCCTTTCCCCGGCTAACCCAAGCATCGCCTTGGGGAGTTCGCAGCAGTTTGCAGCGACGGGCAAGTTTAGCGATGGAAGTACTCAGATTTTGCTTGGCGCTAGCTGGAGTTCGTCGAGCCCGACTGTCGTGGCGGTAGTCAACTCTGGCCTGGCAACGAGCACCGGGCTCGGTACCGCTACGATAACAGCTGCGCTCAAGGGGATAAGCGGGACTGCCAACGTCAGTGTGCATTGAACATAGTCGCGGGGGTGAGCTATGAAATTGACGATTTGCGGGTCCCAAGACGTTTCGAGGTAGTCGGACTGAAACGAGATATCTCTAATGATTGAATCTTCTCGACCTTCTCTAACAACAACAGGCTATCCTCGGTTGGAAGACTCGGCGCTCCGGTTCCCGTTTATTCATTACCGAATTGTCTTCGCGCTGGCTCTGTTGGCATTCTCAACTGCAGAAATATCAGCGGCAAGCAAGGATCCGACTTTGCGCGGTGCCGGTGCTGCCAGACGCACGGTTCATTCGAGTGGATCACGACGCCTGGGAAGCTCGAAAGGCGGGCATAGTTTATCGGCGGGCAGCCAGACCAAGGCGGTCAATCTCGATTCCCAGCTCAAGCAACTGGAAAAACAGACATCAAGGGCAACGACTGGAAAACCGGTCGAAGCGAAATTATCGAAGCGCGCAGCGCCGACGCCCGCAACAACTTCACGGGCCGATAAGATCGATTTTCGACAGAATCCACGGAGCAAAAGTGGGATGAGCAACCAACAGGGCGAGGGCTCGGGAAGCCGGCGATATGGGCCCGGCCGCCGGGTCACAGAAAAGTCTCCTTAATGGCCTCAGTATGGCGCTGCTGGGTACGACTCAGCTTAGCCGCCACGGAGCACTCGACGTAAAGCCGACAGCGAACAGTACTTCACAGCTTAACCAGCGGTGCACTCGATATTCCCTTCGTCACGACCGCCTAGAACAGATAATGGCAGATCAAGTAAATTGCTGATACGAAGATCGTGATGATGGTAGCTACACCGAGCGCAAATCCCTTTTCCTTAGACTCACGGCGAGTTCGCCGTGCTTGCGGAATGCCTGTTTGCAAAGTTGCCTGAGACTCTTGGAACCCCTCTTTAGAACTATTTTGGTTTTGGTCCAGTTCCGTAGGCCACAACCGAACGTCCGTCCACAATGTACCCATTTGGGGGAAGACTCCGACCGGTGCTTTACCACTTGCCCGGCTCCAGTTAAGGGGAGACTCAACTGAAACACTCCCTTGGTTCGCAAACGACAGGTTGTAAAAGACCGATTGGATCAACGCCGATGCGTCAACAGATACTCTAAGTTGCACGTGTGATGGTGTAGTGACGAAAGCGTGAAACCTGTGTAAATTTATGACGACAAATAACAATTATTTTCTAAAAACTGGACGGATAATTTTTGATTACGTGGAAGCAAACGGGCTTGGACTAGCACGGAAGAGACTGCGGCTACTAATTCCCTACCACGAACATGCGGCCGTCGTTCTCGGTGTAAATCTTTCCGTCGGGACCGATCGAGAGTGGAGTATAGGCCGCTCCAATTGCAAGGTTCAAGAAGATTGATTGCATTGGTTGGGTGAAG
This sequence comes from Terriglobales bacterium, assembly GCA_035567135.1. GTDB lineage: Bacteria > Acidobacteriota > Terriglobia > Terriglobales > Acidobacteriaceae > JABDBE01. Next base: position 291,740 of record DATMQI010000228.1, on the reverse strand, counting down.
GTGCCGATGATTCCCTGGGGAATCGTGTAGAGATTGCCGTCCTCGCTATTGGCATACACCGTGCCGTTGGCATCGATCGCTGGAGCGTTAACGCACCATTCAAAACCATTGGGATGGTCCGACACACAACTTTGCACGCCGTTCGCGTTCAGGGTACAGCTTTCGGTGTTGGTGTTCTGAAATCTCCATTCGATCTGCAGACTCGGATTAAGCTGCGTGATGTAATAAGCGGGCTGCACTGCGGGGCAGAGTGGATTCTTCGAAAAGGGGCAGTACAGCGCAACGGGATAGTGATTGTCCTTCAGGACTACGGAGTAGCTATTGTTGTGCGCATAAATCGCCGGAGTAGAATCCCATCCGAAGTCAAAAGAGCCGAGGAACCTGCCGGTGGCATCGAACTTGAGAAGGTGCCCGCGTCCGCCGTTGTAATCGGTGAGTGCGGGCAACAGAATTGAACCGTCAGGTAGCACCGTCGGCGAAGACGAAGCTTGGTCTACGATTAACGCCGAGCCGTTGGCGTTAGTCGTCGGGTCTACACCTTGATTGGTACCCGGACGGCATGCATTTGGAGTGCTATTGGTCGCGCCGATCGGAACCAGAACGCCACAGCCATCAGTCAGAATATTCTGGAGTGTCACGCTCCAGTTCAGCGTGAGGTCCGGGTTCACCGCGACGAGATATCCCACTTGGTTGTCGAAATGCGCACGGCTTGCCGTGTAGATCGTGCCGTCTGGCCCTACAGCGGGAGCAAGGTTTATGCCCGGCCGTTGTGAGCCGCAGAGCACCGTTGGAGGGACAGCGTTCGTACTGGGAGGCCAAGGCAGCGATGCTCCATTGTCGGCAAGGAGCGAAAACGTACCGGGACACTGCGACGAAGCCGGGGGCGCGTTTGGCAGCAACGTCGCATAAGTCACAGTGCTGGCGGCGTCGGCCGACGTCACTTTCACCAGCCATGCTGCTACGACGTCATTAGAAACCCACGGGTCTCCGAGTGAGGAATCAGCCAGTTGAACCACGTTGTAATAGATATTTCCCTTCGCATCCGCCACTAGCGGGCTCGATACGTATGTGTTTTTTGGGACGACGGAAGTCGTGCTGAACGGGTTAATATGCGACGTGACCGACCCATCCGTCTTGCTCACTTTCCAGATCGTGCCGCCAGCTCCGGGAACATAGAGGGCCCCATTCGCCTCCGCGGGATGAAACACAGGCTCCCAGCCAAACAGGCCGAAGCCGCTTGGTTCGGGCGTCCAGTCGCTGTTATAAGACCAAATCTTGACGAGCTTATTGTTTTCCCAGGTGTACCGGATTTCGCCCCATATCTTCGAACTCCAAGCGTTCGGTCCGCATGCAGGAAACGGCGGTTGAGCCCAGGCGCCAGCCGGACTGCACGAGACGTAGGTACCACTTTCCGTCACCATGTAGACATCGTTGCCGTCCACCAGAGGAACCTGGTAGTGCGCCAGCAATCCAGGCGCACCGATGACCGGAGCATTTTCAGCCTGCTCCTGCTGCGTGAAAGGGTCGTAAACGATGTCGGCGAGTTGATTGTTAAGACTTTGCCCTGCTATCGCAACCGCCCCCGAGTGCTGGGAGTTCGCTGCCCACTGAGCCCAGAATGGAGTGTTTGACGGAGAAGGCGTTGACGTGCCCGGGTTCATCGCGCTGCTGCTGCCACCTCCGCACCCGGCAAGCATAAAGCTGAGAAAAACCGTGAGTACGATTTGCCAAGCGCGAATCATGGGCCAAAATAATACCGTGAAGATCTAAAGACGCGCTATGCTTCCACAAAAATATTTGGTTAATATTTTGACTGACTGCGAGATTGAATTTCCTGCGTAAGAGTCTGTCGGAGTGAGAATTGCACTCGATGGCCGACATAACTTATAACTTCCGAATGTTTGACCACTGCTGACGAAGGAGTGTAAAAAGGCGAGCAGCGACACTTCTGTCGAGGATGAGCTAGTTCGTTGACGAAGGTGGGCGCCATCGTTTGCGGTGGATCTAACTGGGGGAGAGATGAGTTCTAAGGGACAGGTAGATGAGTTGTTCACGAAAACTGTCGACGATTGGGCACGCTTTTACAGAGATCCCAAGCCAGCGACTCTAAATGCCCAGAATCTTGTCTCGCGCCGAAGGTTCGCTTTGGAGATGCTCGAAGCCAGAGTTTCGCCAGGCTCGAAGGTCTTGGATATTGGCTGCGGGACTGGTCACCTGGCAGGAGAGTTGATGCAGCGCGGGTACGCGGCGTGGGGCGTCGACCTAGCAGAAGCAATGGTGGAGTACGCCCGCGAGCATTACGACGCGGATCGGTTCCGGGTAGGCGACATCGAGCGGATTCCGTTTCCCGATAACACCTTCGATGCCGTGATGTGCCTTGGGGTCATGGAGTACCTGGAGAAGGACGAACGTGCACTGCGGGAAATGTGGCGCGTGCTCAAGCCAGGCGGCCGGGCCGTGATCACGACTCCCAACATTGTCTGCCCCTTTTTTCATGCGGACATGGCGGTCCTGAAAATGAGAGTTGCCGCGCGACCGCTTGTGGGTTTTATTCGACACCGTCTGCTAGGAAAGTCTTCTCCCCACAATGGCCTGCCTCAGGTTATCCATCGCCGATACTATCGGCCCCGGTGGCAGAATCTGCTGCGTTCCATGCAACTAGAGACAGAAGATTGGGCCTGTCACAGTTGGGGATGGTACAGCCTTGAGCGGTTTTTTGATCAAGGGGCACTCTGTCGCACCAGCGACCGCTTTGCGAGGAATTCCCTGCTGAATTGGCTCGCTTCTAATCAACTGGTGTGTGTTCGCGCGATCAAATAGTCCCGCTCTGTTTCTAAGCGGCCGATTGTGCATGACGGCGGAGGAAGGCACACTCCAGATTCCACATGAACTCATGTTCGGAACGGGGCGTCCAGATGCGCGTGAGGATATGTGGATCATCGCCCTTGCGCACCACGCCAGGAGTCGTGGTGACTGCGGTTTGATAGCCGGCTTCCTTGCTGATTGCCACGGTTCGACGAGTCCATTGGGGATTCAAGGCGGGATGAGGATAGCTGAAGTGCAGCACCGGAACCCCCAGTTCATCTTCCAACTTGCGTTTCGATATCGTCAGTTCTTTACGAGCGACACCTTCAGCTACATGCGCCACATTCGGGTGCGTCAGAGTATGACAGCCAACGATGTGGCCTGCCCGCTGTAAGGACCTAGCTTGATTCCAGTCCATCATGAGTCCGCTTACCGTGACCAAGGGCTCGATGTCAAGACCATGCTCGATGGTTTGGACAGTCTGTTCGAGAACGTCTCCGGCCAAGGATGCGCAAAGATCGAAGGCCGTAAGTAGCGCGGTGTTTTTGTCTTGGGCAGTCGTCAAGCATTGGGGGTGCCGGTTCGTTAAGAGAATCCATTGCTTCTTGCGAACGGTCGCGAAGGCGTGGCGTAGGCGGCAAAACCAGGGCGGATTTTTCGTGCCGATGAGAGCAGCCGTCAAGTAGAATGCTGCGCGAACGCCGAAACGCTGGAGGATGGGCGCTACGACCTCTGAATTATCCACATACCCATCGTCAAAGGTTACGGCGACAGCTCTCGGAGGTAACGGTTTCCCTCCATTCAGAAACACCCGAATCTCCTCAATCGTTACTGGGTTAAATCGTGTCGAGACCAGTTCCATCTGCCGCGTGAACATCGACGTAGGATGAATGATGCCTGTCCCAATTGAGTTGGCGTAGCGCGTGGGTTCATCCTGAACGGAGTGATACATCAGAATGGCAGCTCCAGGAGGCGAAAACTGACTCGCCCAACGAAGCACTCCGGCTCGCCCTGAAACCCGCTTTACCCAGTTTTTTAACTTTGATTTCATCCGATTTGGCCGACAACACTCGTGATTCTCTTGCCGCAGGCAGGGCGGAGTTCGCAGTTTATCACCGTGCTTTAGTTTGTAACCCTGCTGTAACATGCGGGCGGTACACTCGTGACTCTGCCGGGATATTGTCTTGTTATTTGCGGTCACCGGGCACTGAAGTTGGGAGAGTATCGAGATACCAATTGCGGGATTTCGGTCTAGGGGTTCGCTTTTTCGGAACTTGTGATTTCAGGCTAAAAGGTATGGAAACTGGTCAACCCAGGCACACTCCAACTGTCAGCGTCATCATTCCGGCTTACAACACGGCTGGCATGATCGCGGAGTGTATCGATTCAGTTCTGGCGCAGACCTATCGAGATTTCGAGCTCATCGTGGTGAACGACGGATCTCCCGATACCGCCTTGCTGGAGCGTGCGCTGAGTCCCTACCGGAAACAGATTCGTTATGTTCGACAAGAAAATCTTGGACCGGGCGGTGCCCGCAACCTGGGAATCAGGCAAGCAACTGGTAAGTACATCGCGTTTTTGGACAGTGATGACAAATGGCTTCCCGACCATCTGTCTGTGCAGATGTCGATGCTGCTTCAGGATCCATCGTTAGATTTAGTTTATGCCGACTATGTGCTAGTTCGCGATGGCAAGAGGGTGGGGCACGCTTTTGCGCTTGAGCCCCAGCACCCGCCAGTAACCTTCGAAAAGATTTTGACCGAAGGATGCACCATCGGCACATCTTCGACCGTGGCCAAGCGGCAAGCTCTTATCGATGCCGGTCTTTTTGACGAGCGGTTCCGTTGTTGCGAAGACTTTGACCTCTGGTTACGCATGTCGTTTCACGGAGCGAAAATCAGCTACCACGAGGGCGTGCAAGTGCTCCATCGACTCGCTCCAGAAAGCTTGTCTGGGAACCGCTACACCATGAAGTGCGCGCGCATCGAGGTTTACAAGAACACCACGCGCTTGCCCGTGTCCTCCGCACAACGAACTCTGATCGATTCTGTAATTTTGAAGAATGAAGCTGAGTGTCAAACCGACTTGGTGAAACGACATTTGCACCAGAAGGAATACTCGAAGGCTCTGCACGCCGCTAAATTGGCCAGCCTGACCAAACGGAATTGGAAGATGCGAGCAACAGTGCTGGGGTTACGAAAACTTCCTGGTGTCTTTCGTTGGTGTCACGCGGCCTATGAACGGTCGTTAGCCATCGTGCACAGCATTCGCAGGATGGGGTCTGCGCCAAACCTGCAGAGCACCGTGATGGCCGCACGCATTGATCCTGGGGCGCCTGCTGAAAGACGGTCTTATAGGAGACTTGGTGCTTAAACGAATCATAGCTGGCACCAAACTCGCCTTCGGCCTTCAGCGTCCCGGCCGGAATCTGGTGGTATTGCCGGATGATGTGTTCATCGTTTCCTATCCCAAGTCCGGCAACACTTGGACTAGATTTCTGATTGGGAACCTGATTCACCCGCGGTCGCCCGCCGACTTCTCCAACATCAACCTGATCATCCCGGACCCCGAAGGCCTGTCTAAAAGACAACTGGCTCGGATGCCCCGGCCGCGCTATATCAAGAGTCACCAGTACTTCGACCCTCGCTACCCGAAGGTCATCTACGTAGTGCGCGACCCTCGGGATGTTGCACTCTCGCAATATCACTTTCATCGCAAGCGCAAATTGCTCGCGGATGGCGCATCAGTCGAGCAGTTCATCAGCCGATTCGTGGCCGGGAAAACAAGCCCATATGCCTCGTGGGGAGAGAATGTTGCTAGTTGGGTGGCCACCCGTAGCGGCCGTCCCGGTTTCCTGCTACTGCGCTACGAGGACATGATCGAGGACACGATCCGTGAGTTAGCCAAGGTGGCTGATTTTCTCGGCCTCGATGCTTCAAAGGAACAACTCGCTCACGCGGTGGCGCGAAGCTCAGCGCATGAGATGAAGAGGCTCGAACAAAAACAAGCTCTCTTGTGGTCTTCGACAAAGGAAACCCGGCAAGATGTTCCGTTTGTCCGCGCGGCCAAGCCTGGCGGGTGGAAGAGCGAACTTTCTGAAAGCTCGGTTCGGGAAATCGAAAGCGCATGGGCCGGGTTGATGAAATCTTTGAATTATGCACTTCGCTTTGATAGAGCGGACACAGCGGGGAAAGACCGCGATGCCGTTCTCAGCAGGGTTCTGCGATGATTTACGGCGCCAAGCGAATCCTCCGGTATCTGTTGGGAACCGACATCGCGGGCCGCACGCTCGCCGTTTATCCCGACGATACTTTCATCGTTTCTTATCCTCGATCGGGCAACACTTGGACGCGATTCCTGGTGGCGAACTTGCTTCATCCCGAGGAGCCCGCCACCTTCGCCAACATAGAACGTTTAGTTCCTGATAGCGAAGCACAATCTAGCCGCTATCTGCGGCGAGTTTCCAGGCCACGAGTCATCAAGAGTCATCAGCATTTTGATCCTCGGTACCGGAGAGTGATTTACGTAGTTCGGGATCCGCGCGATGTGGCGCTCTCCTACTACGATTTCGAACGAAAATACCGGCACATCGACGACGCGTACCCGCTCCAGGACTACGTTAGCGATTTTGTCTGTGGGAGGCTGAGTTCCGCGGGTTGGGGGACATGGGGAGAAAACGTCGGGAGTTGGCTCTCCACCCGGCGTGGCCGCAAGGATTTTCTACTGCTTCGATACGAAGACATGCTCGCGAATCCGGCACTTGAAGTCGCAAAGATCGCGGCCTTCTTTGGCATAGACGCGGAGCGAGTGCGTGGCGCTGTCGAACGCAGCTCAGTTCAACGCATGCGTGGGCTCGAGAAGGTTCAGGGAAAAGATTGGGTTTCCACTAAGAATAAGCGTTCCGATATTCCTTTCGTCGGAGCCGCAGCGTCTGGACATTGGAAGTCCAAGCTACCCGCAGACTCGATTCAGGAAATTGAGTCAGCCTGGGGACCATTGTTAGCAGCGCTCGGCTACGAACTCGCGACCGCACAACCTGAATGCGGCGAGCTCTTACAAATGTTTTCGTCCAGCGTCCAACGGGCATTGTCGAGGAAGCGAATTTGACGCCGCACCGGATCCGACTGGGAATTCTGGGTTGCGGCGCCATCACCCAGATGGAACATTTGCCAGCAGCACTGGCTCATCCTGATGTTGAGTTGATTGCACTGGTAGATTCGGCTACGGACCGAACCCGTGCGCTAGCGAAAAGTCACTTAGTTCAGTGTCAGATCTCTGACGACTTCCGCCCTCTTCTTGGCCAACTTGACGCTGTGATTAACGCGCTTCCCAACAGTCTTCATGCTCCAGTTACTCTCGAGGTTTTGCGCGCCGGAGCGCATGTGCTTTGCGAAAAGCCATTGGCCATCAAGGCGTCGGATGCACTAGCTTGCGCGGCATTAGCCGAACAGCAGGGGTTAGTCCTCGCCGCCGGCATGAACCGCCGTTTTGTAGCTAGCCACAAACTAATGCTGCTCGTACTGAACGAAGGAATGTTAGGTCCATTGAAGAGCTACACCTGTGATTACGGCGGCGCCTTTGACTGGAAAAGTGCCTCCGGTTTCTATTTCTCCAAAGCACTAGCTGGCGGCGGCGCCATGATCGATTTCGGGGTTCACTTGCTGGACAGTCTGATCGACTGGTTTGGTCCGGTATCGGAATTTAGCTACCAGGACGATAACTGGGGCAGTGGAATCGAAGCCAACGCGATCATGGAATTGCGACATTCAGGAAAGTACGGTGTGGTTGAAGGACGGCTTCAAGTAAGCCGCACGTTTCCCTTGAAGAACCGCCTGCTGGTTCAAGGAGCTGAGGCCGAAGCCGAAGTAAAGGTAGCCGATCTTGACTCGCTCATTGTGCGCCGCGAAATCGCTGGCGAGCAGGTCTGTCAGACCCTGCGATTGAGTGATGCAAAGACGAATAGTTTCTACAAACAACTCGACAACTTTGTTCAAAGTATCCGTGGAACGGAGAAACCAGAGGTCAATGGCACCCAGACCGCCGCGGTCCTACAGTTGATCGAAGATGCCTACGCCAACGCCGGTCGCATCCCAGAGCCATGGTCAGAAGTTCCCTGCGGAACCCCGACGGAACCTCCAAAGGTCATGGCATGAGCTGGCTCGACGGCATTATCTTTGTGACGGGAGCCACGGGGTTCATCGGCGGACGCGTATGCGAACGCCTGGTGCAAGCCGGCGCTCGACGGGTTCGCGCACTGGTTCACAACATGCATCGCGCCGCCCGTATTGGACGTCTTCCAATTGAGCTTTGTCCCGGAAATTTACTGGAAACGGACTCTCTTCGTCAGCCATTGGCGGATTCCACAATCGTAATCCACTGTGGGTTGGGCAATGCGCGGGGAATTGTTCGCGGCACAGAGAACCTGCTCTCCGTGTGTCGCGAGGGCAAGGTAAAACGCTTTGTTCACATGAGTACAGCGGCTGTATACGGTCTTACGCCCCCGCCAGGAAGCGAAACCGAAGACGCCCCGCTGCGCCTAACCGGCGATGGCTATTGCGACAACAAGGGGCGCGCCGAACGTGCCGTTCTTCGAGCGGGGCAACACGGACTTCCGGTTGTGATCCTGCGCCCTTCAATCGTATACGGCCCATACTCAGCGTGGTCCACTCGACTAATCGAAGATTTGCGAGAGCATCGGGTTGCCCTCATCGACCGAGGCACAGGCGCTTGCAACACGACCTACGTCGACAATCTGATCGACGCTGTCTTTGCTTCTCTCGAAAACGACGAGGCGATAGGGCACACGTTTTTCATTACCGACGGTGAAGCCGTCACCTGGGGAGATTTCATTCGAGCGCATAGGGACATGCTGGGGCATAAAGAAGAGCTTCCCCAGCTCACCGGACAGGACGCCCTGGCGTATTACAAAGAACGTCCAGGCGTCGTGGCCGGGTCCTTGAAAGCCGCGAACCGAATTTTGCGCAGCCGCGAGTTGCGCCAACTGCTGCTTCAAATCCCGGTTACCGAGCGAACTCTTTCTGCACTTTGGGGACGCATGCAATCGCTGCCAGAGACTAAGCAGCAGAGTATTCGCTCGCGCGTCGGAGTTCTGCCCAAGTCTTTCGCCCCGTCCAAGAACGGCCGCTTCGTTCCGGATGAAGTCACGATAGCGACTCAGACTGGCACAGTTTTCTTCAGTATCGAGAAGGCCAAAAGAATTCTGGGCTATCGGCCTCGCATCCTTTTCCCGCAAGGCACCGCGTTGGTCGAGCAATGGCTGCGGTTTGCAAACTATCTTTAGATTTTCGTTTATGACGTTAGAAAGAACGCCCATTCTTCTGCGATGGACTTAAACGAATCGCCATAGCGAGCAGTTCCTATTATGCGCAAGCTGGAAAAACTCCAGATTCTGAAGAACGTGGGTTCCAGTTGGTTCTCGCTGGGAATCAATGTCCTGACCGGACTGTTTCTCTCGCCCTTCATTCTTCACCGGCTGGGCGACTCGGCTTACGGCATTTGGGTTCTTATCTTCTCGGTAACCGGATATTACGGTCTCTTCGATCTGGGTATTCGAACATCGATCGTTCGCTATGTGTCGAAGTTTGCTGCAACGAAAGAAACAGAAAATCTCGCCAAGCTGATCAACACCAGCCTGTTTAGCTACGCATGTATCGGCGTCGTGAGCATGTTGGTTACGCTTGGGGTCTGCACGTTCATGGACCATCTCTTCCGCATCCCCGCGGAATTCCATTCCACAGCCCGTTGGCTCTTTCTTATGGTAGGGACTTCGGTCGCGCTTGGATTTCCTTTAGGCGTCTTCGGCGGAGTGCTGGAGGGATTGCAGCGGTTTTACATCATGAACTGGACGAGCACCGCTGCCTCTCTGTTACGAACAGCTCTAATCATAGTCGTCATGAATCGGGGATATGGCCTTCTGACTGTGGCGCTGATCACGGTCGCGTTGCCCTCGGTCAGTTCCGTAGTCCGCGGAGTGGTGGCGCTCCGGATCTTGCGCATCGGCTTCGGCTTTCATTACCTGGATGGGGCCACTTTCCGGCTAATGGCGAATTACAGCTGGATCACTTTTGTCGTGCTGGTGGCGGGACGGCTGCGCTTTCGAACCGATGAGATTGTTATCGGTGGACTGCTTACCGCTTCCGCGATCACATATTTTTCGATCGGTGCCCGGATTGTCGACTACGCATCTGAAGTCGTTTCCAGTTTGGCGCAGATCTTTGTTCCCATGTCGAGCGATTCTCACGCCAAGGGCGACATGAATCGCCTGCGGAAAATCATGATCGCGGGAAATCGCGCCTGCGCCTTCATCATCCTTCCGATTGCCGCGATATTGATCATTTTGGGCAGATCGATTATTGAAGCCTGGGTGGGAAGCAAATACATCGGGCAGAGTTATCCCGTACTCGTCATTTTGATCATTCCATTCACTCTCATGCTGGCGCAGTCGGCGTCTGGGCGCATCTTGTTTGGAACCAGCCAGCACAAAATGTTTGCCATTATTGCCTTGGTTGAAGGTGTTGCGAATCTGATCCTCAGCCTGTTGCTGGTTCGCCCGTATGGAATTATTGGTGACGCGTTGGGCACGGCTATACCGTTGAGTTGCACCATGCTCCTTTTCATGCCGCGTCATGTCTGCCGGACGATTGGGATAGAGATTCCGACATTCCTACGCGAAGCTTACAGGCTGCCTTTGGTGGCGTGTGCTCCGATGGTGATCGTTCTTCTTCTGCTGCAGCACTGGTTCGTCGCGCATGGCTATCGTCAATTAGCCGTGCAACTGCTCGCAGCAGGAGCGGTCTATGGGGCGGGCCTACTCTGGATGTTTCGTACAAACCGCGCGTTTCGAGTCGGTGATCTTTCAGCAGCAAACCGGATTGAGTCTTCGAATATGCCGGCATAATTAGTTTTGGGGACTGGAATTTAACCGGAAATTCACGGACGCCTTGTATCATTTACGTTTTCGTTGCATCAGGATCGCGCCCGGTCGGTTTGAGCTGTACCTCCTCGGCATTTTGGAAAATGATTACTAAAACATTCATCGGAGCGGTTTGCATTCTCTTCTTATGGTTGCTCACGAGCCGCCTTAAGCACGTCCGGGCTCGCCAAGCCGCGGTTCTGGCAGCCAGTTATGTTTTCTATGCGAGTTGGGGACTGTGGTTTTTGCCCGTCCTGGTCGTGAGCTCACTGGTTAACTATTGGCTCGGTGGTTTCTTGCGCAGCAAGCCGAGTGCGGCAAGGCTGTGGTTGGGGGTAGGAGCCAACCTGCTCTTGCTTGGTTTCTTCAAGTACATGCCGTCGGCGGCGCGGATCGCTGCGGCGTCTTATTTGATGAACCGGCTAGGCCATCTCGCTTTACCGCTCGGGATTTCCTTTTGGACGTTTCAAGCAATGAGTTATCTCTTCGATTTATGTCGCGAGAAAGAGATAGACCCGTCGCTTCTGGAATTCTGTTTGTACATGGCATTTTTCCCCACCGTGGTTTCAGGACCCATTTGCCGCATGGGCGAGTTGCTACCCCAATTCAGACGCGGCGTAACTCTCAATTGGCTTGATTTCGCCAGCGGAGTTAGGCGCATCTCGGTGGGACTGGTAATGATGTCCGCGGCATTCCTCTTGGGAAACGGCTTGCGTTCCGGCGCTGGCTTAAACACGGCGTTCAACCAATCCACCTCGCGTTGGAGTTTCCCGGATGCGTGGTGTTTGGCGATCGGCTACGGGTTCCTATTGTTTTTCGATTTCGCGGGTTACTCGCATGTTGTGATTGGCATTGCCCGGCTGTTCGGAATTGAGCTGCGAGAGAACTTTAACCGGCCCTACCTTGCGACTTCGATTTCCAGCTTTTGGACCCGCTGGCATATGTCGCTTTCGTTCTGGATTCGCGACTACGTTTTTGTGCCGCTCGCCACAAGCAATAGTGCTAGTTCGTGGCGTCATTTTTCGCTATTCATCTCGATGGTGGTATTCGGGCTTTGGCACGGGGCAAAGTGGACCTTTCTTCTTTGGGGTGCGTTCCAGGGCACGCTTTTGGTATTGCACCGCTTGTGGCAGGAGGCCCAGCGCCGTTTCGGATTTGCCTGGACAGGCTTGGCTCTCGATTTTATTTCCTGGATTATGACCTTCGCGTCGGTTTCCGTGGGATGGGTTCTGTTTCGCGCCGAGAGCGTACATCAGGCCATTTCCTTGCTTAAGGGCTTGATTTCCATCGGTAGCCTGCATAGTAGTTCTCTGCCCCGCAGTCTGTACTTATTAGTTTTCTTCTTTGCACTGGGCTATTTTGCTGTGGGTGGCGTCTCGATCTTGCTTGACCGAATATCTGAGCCGGAAGCTGAGAACACCACTTCATCTTTCAGATCACTTTGGGAAGTGCTATCCCGGGAGCGGTGGGTGTGGGCCACCCCCCTCACTCTCATCATTGCGTTGTATCTAAGGCTGCTCATGCAGACTCAACAGGCGGTTGCTTCCCCGCTTTTATACCGGCTCTTTTAGTGGACCGCAGGTTAAGGAGGAAACAATTGCCATTGCAAACCGAAATCCTGACCCGCAAAGTGGCAAAGCGCGATGCGACTGCGGTCCAAGCAGCGGCGCTGCGGTTGTGCGTGGCAATCAGTATCGGTCTTATCTTCTTGGTTACCGGCGAGTTCGCCGCTTATTTGTTTCTCCGATCCCGAGCTGCGGGAGTCGAACCGGCAGAAAAGATTGTTGGCGACCAATCCTGGAGCCGCACCTTCTGGCAAGAGCGAGAAACAGCAGGCAAAAACCTTAACTATCACGCGTACGTCTTGTGGCGGAGAGCGCCGTTCAAAGGCCAGACTGTCTTTGTGGATGATGGCGGTTTGCGAAAAACTTACCACTCGTATTGTGATTCCGACTCGTACCTCATATGGATGTTTGGTAACTCCGGTTTGTGGGGTTATGCGACGCCGGATTGGCAGACGATTCCCTCTCTCCTCGGTGCTGAGTACGAGAGTGATGGTCAAAACGCTTGTGTTGTGAACTATGGTGAAATGGGCCGGGTGAGCACTCAGGAGGTCATCGAGCTGATGCTGGCTCTCAAGAAAGCTTCTCGCAAACCAAACCTCGTTGTTTTTTACGATGGAGTTTCCGACTCGGAATTGCCGCTCGAATCGGATCTGCCCGATATCCATACCGACTACAACGCGATCAAGGGAGTATTTGAAGAACAGCGCAAGGAAGAGAAGACGCCTTTTTCGTACTTACGCAAAACCTACACCTACCGCTTGGCTGGGGAGCTGACGAAGTTCCTCAGACTCGATGTGCCTGCGGGCAAGAGCTCAAACCCGGATCGTGCAGCTCAAGCGCGCGCCACTCTAGGCAATTATCTAAAGAATCAGGAGTTGGCACGAACCTTGTCGCAGCACTATCACTTCGACTGCTTGTTTGTGTGGCAACCTGCGCTTCTGTCCGACCGCAAGTCCTTCAGCGCTCAAGAGGAGACAATTCGCAGCCGCGAGCAGCGGACGCATACCAGTGTCGAGCCCTTGCTGCGCGCCACTTACGACGAGTTTAGACAGATCGATGCACCTGATTTTCTGAATCTGGCGGACCTGTTCCTGGATCATCGCGAAAGTGTATTTGTGGACCCCAACCACCTGACCGCTGAAGGCAATCGTCTGGTTGCGGAGAAGATATTCGAGACGTCGCGAGGACGAGGACTTTCACTGCGGGCGAAGGTAGGAAATGCAGCTCCTCCAATCTAGCTACTCATGGATATGACTACGCTCGTAACTCTTACCGCCGAAGACTTTGAACTTGAGCTGGGAATGCCCCTTCTCGGGCGGAACGGCTTGAACGAGTCGGCATTCCTGAAATCAATCGGCCACGACCGTTGGCAACTGCTGGAGCGAGTTGGCCGTGTCCCGACTCGTGAAATCCGCGATGATTTCGACAATCGGCTGTATGCGACATTCTGCTTTGTTGAAATGATGCTATCGCCTGAACGCCCCTTGAGCTGTTACACCGAGAACGAGCGGCTGCGCTTCTCTCGCGATCTCAGCCACTACGGCAGAGTGTATCTCGATGGCAGCTACAAGCTTGTGAACCAGGGCCCGTTTCAGCTGCGTTGCACGAACGTTTTCATCTATCAACTCGCCGGACCGCAACAGTTAAAGATGGCCCAGCCAGAAAACTGCAACTTTGAACAGATACCTGAGTTGCCATCTCAGCCGGATTCACTCGATATGTGCCGTGCTGCAAGAGCAGCCGGAACCTTCGAGGGACCTGACACCAACGATGGAAGACTGGGATCGCTTGCAGTGAGATACCAGCTTGATGCCGACCGCGATGCGAACGGCGCTGGCCTGATTTATTTTGCAAATTTCGTATGCTTCCTTGATTTCGCGGAGCGTGCGCTGTTAAACGGCCTCAAGGCTCCGGCTGATCTCGTAGACGCACGCTCAACCTACTGGAGGCGTCTTGGCTACTTCGGAAATGCCGAGGCCACCGACCAACTCGACATTACGATCCTGGGCGGAATCAGAACGCATGGGCACCTCCTCAGTCTTGCCTTCGATTACCGCGTACACCGGGTATCGGACGGGAAACTGATTCTGGTGTCCTCAGCGCGAAAGTCTTTAGTCTTGAACGATGCTGGTCGCTTGTGGATAACCAACCTAGACAGGACGCTCCCAAAGGAAGGCGATGGACAGCACACAAGTTGAGGTAATGATTCGGTACGTAAAGGAGAAACTTCTCCGCAAACCGGACGCGCAGATTACTGCCGATACGCCATTGGTATCTTCGGGAATCATCGACTCTTTCGCCCTGGTAGAGGCGTTGATCCAACTGGAGCGAGTTACGAACCTTAAAATCCCGGCGATCAAAGTAGCTCCCGAAGACATGGACACAGTAGCGAAGATGTTCGAGACCGCTGCGCGAATGGGAACACCTCGAAAGCGTCAGTAAGAACGGCAATGGCCAATCTGAAACCGATCTGAGGCATGCTGCATGGTTTTTTTGATGTATCACGAACTCGAGTTGCCGGGGCGCAACCTTTGCCGGCGGGAGGCAGGGTACATGCGATATGTGCTCGCTGCGGCAGATTTTCGCGCCCAAATGCAATCCTTGGGTACGGCAGGTTGGAAAGGGTTAAGCGTCAGTCAGTCTCTAGTCTTCCCAGAGTACCCTGCTGTGACGATCACATTCGATGATGGTTGCGAAACTGATCTGGTGGTAGCAGCTCCGATTTTACGGTCGCTGAATTTCAATGCGACTTTCTACATCACTTACGAGTTTCTGGAGACTTCCGGATATTTGACTAGAAAACAATTGTTAAAGTTAAGCGATCTGGGTTTTGAAATCGGCTGCCATTCTATGAGCCACGCCTACTTGTCAGACTTGGACGATGGCGGGTTACAGCGGGAAATAGCCGAATCCAAAGTGTACCTGGAGCACGTGTTGTGCAAACCTGTAGACCATTTCTCGTGCCCCGGCGGACGATTCGATCGCAGAGTGGAGGAGGTAGCGAAAGCCGCGGGATATCATTCGGTCGCAACCAGCCGCTTGCACCGGAATTCCAGCTCTACAAATCCGTATGCCTTGGGCCGCGTTGCGATGATGCGGGGAACTCCGCTACGCGAGTTTGAGTCTTTGTGCCAAGGCCACGGTTTGTGGCAGATGAGTCTCAGAAGTGGCATACAACAAGGTGCCAAACACTTATTGGGAAATTCGCTTTATGATCGTGTCCGGTCGGCAGTGCTCAAATAACAAGCCCAGCAATAAGAGGGTTTTGATCTTTCATTTGCGGCAAGAGAATATCGAACACTATGAAGCTGCAAGACATCGGCAATAAGTTACACAGCGAGGGTATTTTTACTGGTGGTCCGCCGCAGTACTTCGAATCCGCCGGGCGACTCCAGCTTTCTACTCTAGTACGCGAAGGCTTGTACCCAAATTCCAAAGTGCTCGATGTTGGCTGCGGCTGCTTGCGTGCCGGCTATTGGTTAATTCGGCTGCTAGATCCGGGTTGCTATTTTGGCATTGAGCCATTCGAAAAAATGCTGTACGCGGGGATCGAATTCTGTCTTACACCGGAACTCAGAACGCAAAAGCTTCCTCACTTCGATGGAAACGACCGCTTTGATTTTTCAGTCTTTGGCGTGAAGTTCGATGTGGTTTTAGCTCGCTCTATTTGGAGCCATGCTTCCAAATCTCAAATACAGGCGATGCTTGATGGTTTTGTTAAGTACGCGAATCCCAAGGCGTTCTTTCTCACCTCCTATTTGCCCGCGCTATGGTTTAAACGCTGGCAACGCGATTACGCCGGTCGGGATTGGGTTGGCAAGAGCCACCAACGGGATCAACCTGGGCAAATCCATCACAGCCGGAAATGGATAGAACATGAGTGCGTAACCCGAGGCCTATCCGTGAAGCAACTTCCTGATGAGCCATTTAACAGCCAATATTGGTTGAAGATCACGAAGGATCAAAGCCTCTGAGAATATCCGGATACGGGAGGCAAGCAGTGCGTATCGAGCGGCCGGGCATTCGAGTATGGACGTCTGTTCTGCCTCTGCTTTGGTTTTCCGCGACTTTGCTGCTTGGCGCGAGCCGAACAGTCGGCGACGATTCTGCCAAGCTGGAAGGTCGCTTCGACGGACCGGCGGAACTTCCCAGGGTTCACGTGTCAAGCGCGTTGGCAGATACACCAGCCCGCGGAGAAATCCGTGAGGTCCACGCAGGCGACGATCTGCAGAAAGCCATCGATGGCTCCAAGTGCGGCGACACGTTGGCTCTGCAGGCTGGCGCAACATTTCGAGGCGTCTTCCGCCTGCCCAACAAGCCGTGTGACGATGCTCGTTGGATTATTGTGCGCACCAACACGTCCGATAGCAACCTGCCTTCAGAAGGCACTCGTATTACTCCCTGCTATGCAGGCGTCACC
Organism: Terriglobales bacterium; assembly: GCA_035567135.1. GTDB lineage: Bacteria > Acidobacteriota > Terriglobia > Terriglobales > Acidobacteriaceae > JABDBE01. Next base: position 275,017 of record DATMQI010000228.1, on the reverse strand, counting down.
TCTCTGCCGGGCCGTCCTGATTTTCACTGTAGCTCGGCCAAGAATGTAATGGCGAAAGTTGAGTTCGACGGCCCTGGCGAGTCGGGCCCAATCCTCTTCTTATCTGGAGCAAATCATTACAGGATGATTGGGCTGGAGGTCACGCGCGCCAAGCCGCAACTGCACATGCGCGATCTGATTACACCCGATCAACCGAGAAGTACGGCGCATCATCTTGTCTTTGACCGCCTGTGGATTCACGGTACCGCACAGGATGAAACCAAAGGTGGCGTGCATCTGAACGGCGTGACTTATGCCGCGATCGTCAATTCCTATTTCAGCGACTTCCACTGCATTGCTCGGGCAGGCTCGTGCACGGATGCGCAGGCAGTCAACGGAGGCGGTGGCGATGAACCGGGCGGACCCTACAAGATATTCGACAATTTTCTGGAAGCGTCCGGTGAAAATATTCTGTTTGGCGGCGCGCCTGGCAGCACGACGCCTGCAGATATTGAAATCCGCCGCAATCATTTTTTTAAGCCCTTGCTATGGAAGCCTGGCCAACCTGGATTTGTCGGCAGCTACACCGGAGATCCTTACATCGTGAAAAACCATTTCGAGTTGAAGAATGCTCAGCGCGTTCTCCTCGAAGGCAACCTGCTGGAGAATTGTTGGGGCGGTTTCTCGCAGATGGGTTTCTCAATCGTTTTGACGCCCGCAAATCAAGGCGGGAAATGCCCGAAGTGTCAGGTTAGCGACGTTACGATCAGATACAACAAGGTCAGTCACGTAGGCAATGGAATAGCGATTGGGACGGGGGTTGGAAAGCTAATGGCTGCATCTGCCGGGGGTGAACGGTACAGCATCCATGACGTAGTGTTCGACGATATTGACGCGACGGCTTACAAAGGCTTCGGCGCCTTTACATTTCTGCTGTCAGTCAACCCACCGATTAACAGCGTCAAGATCGATCATGTAACCGCGTTTCCCAGCGGACCTTTGCTATCGATCCTCAACCTGAAGGACAAACTGAAAAACCTCACCGTCACGAACAACCTTCTCATCTCTGGGAAACGCCAGATTGTTGGCGCCGGAGGTGGGCCGACGAACTGCGTCCACCTTGGTGACGACCCAGCAGCGGCTCTCAGTAACTGCATTGCTAACCCTCTTGTCACCCTTAATCTCATCATTGGCGGAAGGGGGAACTGGCCTCCTGGCAATATTGTGGTGAACGACGTAGCGGCCGCCGGGATCCAAGATTTTCATGACGGACGTGGTGGCGATTACCGGCTTTGCCGCCAAGCAGGCAACGGGTGCAAGAAAACTTCTCCCGGAGCGAAAGCGGCAAGTGACGGCAAGGATATCGGCGCTGATATTGACGCTGTTGAGGCGGCAGTTTCGGGTGTCGAGTAAGTAGAGTTCAGCGCTTTTGTATTACGACTTCCAGGTTCAGGTTGGGAATCGTCCCCCAAAGGCGGTCAGACAAGCGAAACCCGCTTGCAATCATTTTTTTTAGCGCTCGATGGCGCTGGCTTGTGCTTGAAAACCAGAGAGCGGCGCGATCACGCACGTCATTTTGCGTGGGCTGAAGCACGCGGGCATTTGCGGGGCACCCACCCGTCAAATTAAGGATGATTTCCTTTTCCGTCCCACCCCGCAATCCTCCGCGCAAGTGCACGTTCCAATCAGGCGATGTATTAATTCTGGGATTGCGCCCCGCAAAATGCCGGACCACGAAGTGGGTCAGCTTATCCGGCAAATAATTGATAAACCAAAGGCCGGTGCTGTGAGCCTCGTACGGCGAATAGCGATATGGAGTCTGGTTAATTAAGATGGCGGCTCCAGGCTTCATGACCGACCAGATCAGCGGCAAAACAATTTTCCGTTCTAGCGGCAAAAGATGTTCGTAAACTGCGCTCAACATGACGAAATCGAACTGCCCCACGTCCGGCGGAAGCTCATTGCCCGACGGCGAACAGAGAAAATCGACATTGTCGACCCCCCGAAAGGACTTGATACGATTTGCGGTTTCAATTCTGTCTGCACCCAACTCCACGCCTACTATCTGGGTCCGCGGAAGCATCTTTGCCAGAGCCAGAGTGGAAGCGCCACTGCCGCAACCAAAGTCCAACAGCCGCTTCCCCACCAAATCATCGGGAGTGAAATAACTGAATAGTTGGTGCTTCAGAACACCCGGCACCGAATCTTCATGGCGTGCCAGATTGTCACACAGCCATGCAAAATCGCCCCGTTGGAGAAGGAACTTGACCATCTCTAACGAAAACGTAGTGCTGCAAGTTTTCCGCGGAATATACAAAGCCGGGTTGCGCGGTAGAAGACTAACCAGCAATTGCTGGTTGTCTTCTTGCTTCCGGATGTTGACTGTGCCTTCCGCCCGCTCGATTTGGGTTTCCGCTTCATCCATATCAAAACAATTGACTGCACATTAGTGGTACGAAGTGTTTTACGGCAACGAACTCTCGTTGTTAATCCGCGATCCGGTTTCGACCTGACTGGCTCCGGCCACGCTATCTCCCGGAAATGGATTGTCGTGGCCGAGGCTCATCATGCCTCCCGAAGATAGGCAAACATCGTTGGCCGCCCCATCTACACCGCTAATCAACGCACTCACGCCAAAAACATTCTCGATACACTTGAGCAGCGAGGCGGGAGTGAAAATCGTCGTCGTGATCTGGCTCTTGCAGAACCGTCCTACGCAAAGCAACGGGACGCGTATCCCATTTGTCCAGTTGATCGAGTCCTGGTGTGGCGCGATGTGGTCAGCGAATCCGCCGAAATCATCCCACGTGATGAAGATGGTCGAATTGCTCCACAGGTAGGGGTTGTTCGCGATCGCGCTTACCTGAGTGGCCGTCCATAGCTCTCCGTCCGCAACCATCTTGTTCGGGTGTTCAGATCCTGAGCCGGAACCATTGATCCAGACAACCGAAGGAAGAATATCCGTAGCGGGCGAAATGCTGGCTGCTGCATCACTGACAAACTGGGTGTCGGGATGAACTTTGTTTGTCCAGTCGCTGCCGTAGCGAAGGTGCTGAACGTATCCAACAGGGTTCCAGAGTTGCTGTGAGCCGTTTGTATTTCCACTCCCGTAGTACATGCCCCAAGTGACGCGCGCCGCGTCCAGTCGATCCGCAATCGTGGTGACGTTGGGGCAAGCCGAGCCGCGACCCGCACTGAGAAACTGGCGGCTGGAAGCGTCGCAGACATCGGTCGGATTCAGAGCTACGCAGATTGGATCCTCAATGTTGCAGTTGGAGGTCGGAGAGCCATAGTTACAATCGTTGACCACATTGCAACCGTGCCCTGGCCCGGAACAGATCGAGTTACATCCAACTGTTCGGTGCTTACTGCACACCCCAGGAAACATCTGTTTCCCCGTGCCGCCCTTGATGTCGATGCCATAAAATGCCCCACCGGCGGCAGTGTAGACGTCCCCGTTGGTGCAATAACCAGAAGAGCAATCGGTATCGAGGGCGCACGACGCGCCGCCGACGGAGCATGTTCCGGTTCCCGAATCAATGTTGCACGCGCTCCCATTGCAATCGCTGGAAGTACTGCACAGGGCGCCAGCCTTAGAACCGCTCGCACAGTGTCCATAATGGAAGGCGTCACATGTCCAGCCATTGCCACCCTCCCCGTTCGGCGGGCGGCCTGGCGTCATCTGCGGATTGTCCTGAGTCTCATTGGCGGTGGCAGCAATGATGTACAAATGATTCGGGTACGACGGTCCCATTGCACTGGCAAACATATGGTCAGCAAGACCGTACTGCGTCGCGTAAGACCAGTAGATCGGAATCGTATTCACACAAGAGCTGCCGGGACAATCCCCGTTTGTCCTGCAGTACTTGCCGATATTACTACCGCCTTGGCACAACTGGCCGTACTGCTTAGCCCAATCAGTGCTGCCGCCACAATTCTGGTTAAACCTGTTCATTGCCCCATCGTTGTAATCGGAAATGGCATTACCGTAGTAGTGGCCGCAGTCCGCGTCTCCCAAGCTAGGGTTTCCCGGAATCACCGCGAGACGACTGTGCGAGCACCCTCCTTGGGTGCCGAAGCACGCATAGCTGGTTACCGGGCCACCCGTCACGCCGGGAAACTGGCCGAAGTAATGATCAAATGAGCGATTTTCCTTCACGATGATGATGATGTGCTTGAGCGACTGGCCTTGAGCAAGTGCCGCAAGCAGCAGGAGTACTGTAAGCAGTCGCCTCATTTAGTCCCAATCCTTTTTCCAGCCCAGAATTTCCACCAGTGACTCTTGCTTGCTTTCTTCTCAGCGTCGTCCTGGTCCGAGTCTGTCTCGGTGTACGGATTGTAGGCTTGTACCGGGAACACGCCCATCGGGCGATTGCTCACTGGATCAATGGCCATGCACAGCTCGCCGTGATTCATCAGCACGCCATTGTAGACCGCCTGATATGGAAGCGAGTCCCGTGGACACTTGCGAGCCACAAACTGCGGCTCCGGTTGCCGGCGATGCACGCAGCCCACCGAAAAAGCAATCACGGCTGACAGGAACACTAGTCGTTTCATGCAGTGCTGTTTACTGCGCCTAAGCTTGACACCTGAAAGATAGCGACGTTCGTGTGATCTCTACACCTCTTGGTGGAAATCGGATGCGGTATCTCCGGCCGAACACCGCCGGGTATCTGTAGAAGCGGAGTCTTTTAGCACGTACCCTTCTTTGAACGAGTACTTCACCAGACACCACACTGCGCGTATTCCGTCCTTCCAACCGATCTTCTTGCCTTCCTCGTAGGTTCGTCCCCAATAACTGATGCCCACCTCGTAAATTCTCAAGCGGCGCTTGGACACCTTCACGGTGATCTCCGGCTCGAACCCAAAACGGTTCTCCTCAATGGGAATGGCCTGAATCACCTCCCGACGAAAAACCTTGTAACAAGTTTCCATGTCGCTCAGATTAATGTCGGTAAAACAATTGGAAAGGAGAGTCAGAAACCTGTTTCCCACCGAATGCCAGAAGTACAGTACGCGGTGTGGTGCTGCTCCTATGAAACGGGAACCATAGACGACATCCGCCTTCCCTTGAATGAGCGGTTCAAGAAGCGCCTTGTAATCCGCGGGATCGTATTCAAGGTCAGCATCCTGGATGATGACAAAGTCGCCGCGGGCTTCCTGAATTCCACGGCGCAGCGCCGCTCCCTTGCCCAAATTGCGGCCTTGCAAGAAGACGTGAATCTGCGGATGCTGTTCTTGCAGCGCCGCTAGAAGGTCTCCCGAGCCATCAGTCGAACCGTCATCCACGCAGAGCAATTCAATATCGAGTGGAACGGATGAGACACGTTCCACGACCTCACGCAACGTATTGCGCTCATTGTAGACCGGCATCACGACAGAAAGTTTCACAGTAAAGGGGCCGCCCGTGTAAGTCGGGGTCTCCTTTCCGGGTTCAAATTACGCACAAGCATTTACAACCCGTAACTCAATTCGTAAACTCGGTACACGCCGTTGGCAAAGTCACAGCGAAATTTCACGGTACCCACCGCGGTTTCCTGGCCACAATTCTTTGGCAAGAGTACGGATGAGCGCAATGTCCCCAAGTCCGAATACACCAGAAAACGAGGACGTTTTGCTTCTATATATTGAAGTGGATCAATAGTGTTCTTAATGCTCTGCAGATACACTCGCGAGCTGGCAATGACTGGCAGGCCGCCTGCGTCCGCCAGTATGTTTGATTCCTCGTTATAGTCATCGATTACCACAGCATCTTCGGGACCCAGATGAGTTCTGAGGTAATGGCCTACGTCTGCGACTCTCGAAGGGTACCTTAGGCGTGGCGATACCGAGGCAAACTTATCTGCATATCGGTTCGGCACTTCGCTCATCGCCAGCACAGCTACCAAATTGACAATTAATAAAGCCACCACTGCGATCACCGCTAGTCTGGTGCGTCCGAGAGCGAGTTTTCGGCAGAGCAGATCGAAACCGTATCCCGAAAATATCGCCAGCAGTGTGCCCATCGTCAGTGTGTATCGGGCAAGGGCCATTGTTGCACCCCTGCAAAGCTCAACGTTCTGGACAACGAAGAAAAATATTGCCAAGCCTGCCAATGCTCGCGGCAACGGCAAACCAAATGAGTTCACCAACCCATAAATCCCAGCTGCGAGTGCGAACACAGACAAACTAACAAGTAAAACAATCGGACTTAGAGATAACTGATAACTCAAAGAACTCGGCTGTGCTGCAAACACGTGTTGTATGCGGACGTGAGTCCAGCTCACCAGGAACATCGGATCGCCGAACGTGCGGTAGCAATAGGCCATCATGAAAGCGGGCCAGATTCCTCCAGCAATCCCCATAGTAAAAGGAGGACCAAACCGACTCCACAGCCCTTCTTCACGACTTGGAGTGAAGACTGCCAGAAATGCAAGTAGAAGGACAGCGCCGACGAAAAAGATCCAAGCCTCGAATCGAATGGACTCGGAGACCGACAGGGCAAGGCCGGAACAAACCAAATACCACAGGCTTTTCGGTTCCTTGCGAAGATAGGAAAACAACAAGAACAGCGACGCAAGCAAGAAGAATAGATAGCTGACCTCGGATGAAGAAGTGGTGCTATAGGCAATGTGCATGGTGTACGTACAAATCACGGCAAGAGAAAAAACACCTGCGGTTTCACCGTAGAGCATTTCCGCCAGTTTCCAGACCAAGAAAAGCGAGCCGATCCCAAAAAGAAGACTCAGTAGGCGGCTTGCGAAACTGATGTCACGCACCACAAACGCTAAACCTCCAATCAGCCAGAAATGTCCCGGAGGATAAGCATCAAAAATTACTTTCAGACTTGGATGTTGCAGCCATTTAGCGGTGAGAGCGACCCGTGTCAGCGCATCTCCCCCGGTATTTCGAGAGACCACAAACGACAAGATGCGAATCACAATTCCAACGGCCAGCAGTGTGACGGCAATCCCTACATTGGTTGCAGAAGAGCTGGACTCAACCGAAGCCTTCGACACAGGTATGGCAATTCCGTCAGGCGTCGTTAGTTTTTCCATCACCAACAGATCCCTTCGTATGCAACACCGCGAGGTCGATGAACACTTTCCAGATTCACCAAGTCGATAACAATCTGGTGAGGAAGCAACTCGCTGCAAAGCTGATTCCCGTTTCCCAATCTAGTGCCGATAATCACCACTTCGCCGCTTCGGACTACCTTTTGAAAGTCGGTGGAAAGCAAGGAACCGATATGTGGGATCACATCTTCAATGTATTGCCGATTGGAACCGGCGAGCCGTCCCAGGGACACATTCTCGTCCCAAATCTGTACCTGAAACCCCTCTCCCAAAAACCGTTTGATCAATTGGACCTGCGGACTCTCCCGCAAATCATCGGTTCCGGTTTTGAAGCTTAAGCCCAGCATGGCAATTTTCTTCTTGTTCGTACGCAAGACGGCATCCACAGCGCGATTCAAGTGCTCTGCATTACTCGGCATGATGGATTCGAGCAAGGGCAACCTGAGATCGAGTCCCCTGGCGCGGTAGGTGATGGCCCTTAGATCTTTCGGCAAACACGATCCACCAAACGCGAACCCAGGCGTCAAATAGGCCGGTGAGATGTTCAGTTTTGTGTCGGAGGTAAAAATCCGCGTAATTGTTTGTGTGTCCACACCCATTCGCTTGCACAGCGTGCCAATTTCGTTGGCAAAGCCGACTTTCAAAGCGTGAAAGGCATTGGAAACGTATTTCACCAGTTCGGCGGAAGGAATCGTCGTTTCGAAGATATCGGCTTTCACGTTAACGTACAACTCGCGAAGAAGAGAAACATCGGCGGAGGATTGAGCGCCGAGAACGGTGTACGGCGGCTGACGAAAGTCAGCGATTGCACTCCCCTCTCGCATGAATTCCGGGTTATAGCAGACCGTAAAATCAACTCCAGCCCGCAGGCCACTGGAGCTTTCGAGGGCGGGGATAACGACAGATTCTGTCGTGCCCGACAATACCGTGCTGCGGAGCACCACGAGATGGTGTGACTTCTTCGCCTTCAGAGCCGCGCCGACTTCACCGGCGACGTGCTCCACATGGCTCAAATCCAGCTTGCCACTGGGCAGACTGGGCGTACCTACGCACAGAAAGGAAACGTCAGAACCAAGCACAGCAGCGTTCGCATCGGTGGTGGCGTGAAGGCGGCAGGCCTTGTTGGTCTCTGCAACCAACTCGCTCATTCCCTTTTCAATGATCGGGCTGCGTCCGGAATCCAGCATCTCGACTTTGGCGGGATTTACATCCACGCCCATAACCCGATGTCCCATGTCAGCAAGGCACGCTGCTGTTACCGACCCGACGTAGCCCAATCCAAAGATGCTGATCGACAAACTCACGCTGTAGCTCCCCACGATGCAATCTTAGTAACGTCCATCGACCACATTGCGATAACACAGCACGCGCGTCTTGACACACTGCCTCCTTTGGGCATGGTCGAGGATTTGGCAGGCAACTTTGCTGCGGTACAGAGACGGATTGCAACACGAACCTGAGGCTTCGACCACCGCAGTCGAACTCGCAGGAACAAAAAAGCTAGCACACGCTTATTAACAGCGTGTTAAAAATGCCCCGTACACGGATGTTTAGTTCATTCCTATGGCATACTTGCGATGCTCGCGAAGCCAGCGGCAGGGCCTCATAGGTGCGCAATGGTCGGCGAGCGATATTTGTGTCTTCTAAAGAGCCTCGGCAAACTTAATCGTGACCCCTGTACTGCACAAACGATGGTCGCAGCTTGCTCACATGAGCTGGGATGAGTTCCATACGCGCGTCGGACAAGAGGCAAGTAAACGGCTCGAACTGGCAAGATATCGATTTGGCCTTCAGCACAGTCCGAACGGGTTGACCCGCAGTGAGAACGCAACCCTGGGAGAGTTTTTTTTTGCCCCACCGGAGCTAGTGAAGCGAACCGCTTTACTTCAAAGATTCCTCAGTTCTGAAATGAAGGACCTGATAGCTGAGGCGGACGAAATTCTTGAGCATCGCTTTATCCTCTTGGGATACGAAAATGTTGAGTACGGTCCAGAGATCGATTGGCATCTCGATGCCGTTCACGGAAAACGGGCCCCGCTCAAACCATGGTTTAAGATCCGTTTTCTTGATTTCTCGGAGGTTGGCGATCATAAGGTTATATGGGAATTGAACCGGCACCAGCATTTGGTGACGCTGGCAAAAGTCTGGCGCCTTACCGGAAGCGACAGGTACGTTAAAGAATTGATTCGCCAGTGGCATGGATGGCAGATCGCGAACCCCTATCCCATGGGGATCAACTGGAGTAGTAGCCTCGAAGTGGCATTTCGCAGCTTGTCCTGGCTTTGGATCCGTCATCTGCTGACGGATTGCCAGCTGTTCACACCGAGCTTCGAGCTCGACCTATCGCATGCGCTAGCTCTCAATGCAAGACACATTGAACGTTATTTGTCCACATATTTCTCTCCCAATACTCACTTGCTGGGCGAAGCCGCGGCTTTGTTTTTTGTAGGTACGCTCTGTCCGCTCCTTAAATCCGCGAAGCGTTGGCGCGATCATGGCTGGCGCATTTTACTTGCAGAAGCACAGCGTCAGGTTCACCCGGATGGCGTCTACTTTGAGCAATCCCTCTACTACCACGTCTATGCGCTGGATTTTCTTTTGCATGCCCGCCTTTTAGCGGCCCGCAATCAGTTCAACGTTCCGGCCTGGTTTGACGAGGTTTTGGAAAAGATGCTTGACGTAGTTTCTGCGTTGTCGCAGGCTGGATCGCCCGACGGATTTGGCGATGACGACGGAGGTCGGGTCTTTAATCCCCGGCGAAATCGGCCTGAGCATCTTACAGATCCCTTGGCTCTGGGCGCGGTTTTGTTTGGGCGAGACGACCTGAGACGATCTGCTGTGCTGACCGAAGAAGCGGTTTGGCTTTTCGGCGAACCGGCTATTCAGAGCCTCGCACAAAAAGCCAATGACGACCAAAAGCTTACCTCGGTCGCGTTCGAGTCAGGGGGAATCTATGTCCTGGCTAACTCGGAGCGCTCTGCCGAGCGGTTGATCATCGATGCGGGTCCGCAGGGCACCGGGAACAGCGGACACGGACACGCTGACGCGCTTGGGATTCAAGTCTCAGTGGACGGTTGTAGATGGCTGGTTGACGCCGGCACTTATAGCTATGTATCTGAAGACCGCGACCTCTTTCGCGGCACGAGCGCTCACAACACCTTGCGAGTTGACGGTGCAGACCAAGCAGTTCAGGCGGGCCCTTTCGCCTGGAACTTACTACCCAAAGTTCACGCGGAGACCTGGATTCAGGGGGAAATGTTTAATTTCTTCGTCGGCAGTCACAGCGGTTTCACCCGCTTGTCGGATCCAGTATGCCATCGGCGTTTTGTCCTTCATCTGCACGCTGGCTTTTGGTTGGTGCGCGACCGGGCAGAGGGCAGAGACTCTCACGAACTGGAAACATTCTGGCATTTTGCGCCAGAGCTGACGGTGACCAACCGCGACAGTGTTTTCATTGCCACCCATTCAGAAGCTACACGAGAGGAACCCCTAATGTGCCTGGCTTTATTACCTGTCGAAGATCCACGCTGGGTGACCGAACTTCGTTCCGGCTACGTTTCGCCTGTATATGGCAGGAAAGATTCAGCGCCAGTCGTCCGCTGCAGTGCAAGGGTTCAACTTCCCGCCGAGCATGCAGCGCTGCTGCTGGCAGGATCACCCTCCGACAAATTTGGGAGGTTCGAGTACGCGAGTACTCCAAATAGTGCTGCGCGCGCTTATCGGTACGATGAGTCTGGGAAATCACATTCCATGATCTTTGTCGACTCTGAACAAAAGACTTGGAACTGTTGCGACTGGACCAGCGATGCCAGGTTTCTCTATTGCTGCGTGGAAGGCGGACAGCTGACTCATTTCATTCTTTGCCAGGGCCAATTTGCACATTTGAGAGGCGAACCTATCCTTGCTCATAGCCGGACAATAGAACGGTTTGAATGGCGTATCCGGGATGGGGCACCCCAGACATTTTCTTCGGATGAACTGGCACAAAATTCATGGTCTTGTAACGCGAATGCGTGGTCCGGTTAGTTATTCTTGTCCTTTTAGATTTCAGTCTCACGCAATTCATAACCCATGTGCGGAATCGCCGGAGTGGTGAAGTTCGCGAAAGACGCCGAAGTTGACGGCGCGGTTCTGCGGCAGATGTGCGCCGCCATGGTTCATCGTGGGCCCGACGACGAAGGCGTTTACGTAGGAGGTCGGGCCGGCCTCGGCATGCGCCGTCTGAGCATTATTGACCTGGCTACCGGGCATCAGCCGATCAGCAACGAAGACCGCACAATTTGGATTGTCTTCAACGGAGAAATTTATAACCATGCCGCTCTGCGCGAGCGGTTGAAGGCGCACGGTCATCGTTATGTAACCCAAGCTGACACCGAGACTATCATCCATGCTTACGAAGAATACGGACGCGATTGTGTCCGGCATTTGCGCGGTATGTTTGCGTTTGCCATCTGGGATGCGCAGAAGCGCCAACTCTTTGTTGCGCGCGACCGCTTAGGCATCAAGCCACTCTACTATCGCGCCAGCGAGGAGTCTTTTCTTTTTGGTTCAGAGATCAAGGTCATTCTCGCTCACCCGGAAGCGCACGCCGAATTCAATCGCGTCGGCCTCTCTGAATTTCTTGCTTTCGGCTACCTCAGTGGAGAGAAGACGTTTTACAAGGGCATTCGCAAACTGATGCCAGGGCATACGTTGGAATTAGATGAAAGCGGCAATCTGCGTATCGAGCGTTACTGGGATCTTAACTTAACCGCGGATAACGCGTCCCATCCCTCAAGCTATTATGTGCAGTCCTATCGCGATCTTCTGGAGCAGGCCGTTAGCAGCCATCTGATGAGCGACGTCCCTGTGGGCGTTTTCCTCAGTGGCGGACTCGATTCCAGTGCAGTGGCGGCGCTGATGACAAAGCTACGCCGCGCCCCGGTCGAAACTTTTTCCGTGGGTTACCGGGAGCAGAGCTATAGCGAACTCCCGTATGCGCGTACTGTCGCAAAACACTTGAATTCGATTCATCATGAAGTCTTGCTCAGCGGGCAGGAATTCTTTGACACGCTGCCCAAGTTGATCTGGCATGAGGATGAACCGATCGCCTGGCCCTCAAGCGTATCGCTCTATTTCGTGGCGCAGATGGCTCAGGAACACGTGAAAGTAGTGTTGACAGGCGAGGGCAGCGACGAGACCCTGGCAGGCTATGCACGCTACGCTTTTACTCTAAAGAACGTCTCGCTTGATCGCGTTTACCGTAGCTTCACCCCGAGTGCGATTCGCCGTGCATTGCGCCAAGGAATTGCGGGCTCTTCCTGGCTAGATGCCACCGTCAGACGCAAGCTGTCGCACACGTTCCTTGCACTTGATGGCGAATCGTGGAGATCTCTCTATTTCGATAATTTCTTCTCTGCCTTTGGGCCACAAGATCAGGCGGAATTATTTACCGAAGACTTCGCGAGAGAGCGCGGACAAGATGACGCCTATCGCGACGTGATCAAATACTGGGAGCAATCGTCAGGTGAGATGCTGCAGCGGTTACTTTACACGGACATCAAAACTTATCTCGTCGAACTGCTAATGAAGCAGGACAACATGAGCATGGCGGCATCGATCGAGAGCCGGGTGCCGTTTTTAGATCACGAGTTGGTGGAGTTTGCCGCCAAGATTCCTGCGAGCGTTCAACTCCATAGAACTTCGGGAAAGCAGATTCTCAAGAAGGCAATGGCAGATCTGCTGCCTCATTCGATCATCAATCGGCCAAAACTTGGATTTCCCACCCCCTGGAGCGGTTGGCTTGCTGGTCCGCGCTTGGACCTCATCGAAAACATGCTTCTTGAACCGCGGAGTACGGCGCGAGGTTTGTTTAGGGCTGCCGCAATAAAGAAGTTGTTTGCAGAACACCGAGCGTGCCATCGCGACCACTATGATCGCATCTGGAGATTGCTCAATTTGGAGTTGTGGCAACGAGTTTGCCTGGAGGGCGACTCGCATGAGATTTCATCGACGGATCCACTCGAAACGAAACTCGTAGCGTCGGTTGTGTAGGATTTACCGTGTTTATCTCAGGTTCGAACTACGGAGTGAATCTTTGAGCGGAGGAGAAGGAACAAATAAGAGGAGATTGGCGCCTGTATTCGTGCTGGGTAGCCCACGCTCCGGGACCACCTTGCTCTACGACATGCTGCTCTCTGCAGGAGGATTCGCCGTTTATCTGGCAGAGTCCAACGTCTTCAACTTGCTGGCTCCGCGTTTTGGCGATTTTGCCGCGAAGCAAAAGCGAGAAAAGGTTCTCCGTGCGTGGGTCAACAGCAAACTTTTTCGAGCAACCGGACTTGACGCGCAAGAAATTGAAAGAAAACTCCTGGAGGAATGCAGCACAATTGGGGACTTTCTCACCATTGTGATGGATGAAATTGTACGTGAACAGGGGATGCAACGTTGGGCTGAGAATTCGCCGGAAGCCATTCTGCACTTGCCTCTGATCAAAAAACAAATTCCGGATGCATTGGTGATCCACATCATTCGGGATGGCCGCGATGTCGCTATGTCTTTGGGGGCTGTCAGATATGTTCGTCCCTTCCCGTGGGAAGAGCGGCAAACCCTGCTGGGCGCGGGCGTGTACTGGGAGTGGGTTGTCCAGCACGGGCGCAACTACGGAAGATTGCTCGGACCTGACTACATGGAAATCCATTTTGAGGATTTAATTAGCTCGCCTCAGGAGACGCTGGATCGAGTCGGTCAATTTATCGATCATGAACTGGACTACGAGCGAATTCGCCAAGTTGCCTATGGTTCGGTAAGCAAGCCCAACAGCTCCTTCAAAAGCACGGAGTCAGGAGAAGGCTTCAACCCAATCGGACGCTGGAAAACTGGTCTCTCGGCGCAGGAGTTGTTAAGACTAGAACGAATACTGGGAGAAACATTGCGCGAGCTGGGGTATGTTCCGTCCGGCGCCAGGTCTGATCCGGGCATGAATTTGGAAATGCGCGCGACCCGATCGTTCTATCGGACTTACTTCGAGGCGAAACTCATGTTCAAGCGCAGCCGACTGAGCCGCGCATTGCGCCCTGAGCTCTCTGCCGCTGAGATTGATGCTACGGTGCTGGCCGAAGATCATCAACCAGAGGTTCGGCCTGCGCTCTCGGAGCGCCCGCGGTGAAAATCTTGTGGGTCAAAGCCGGCAAGCTCCTGCCCGTTGATACTGGGGGGAAGATACGCTCCTATAATCTGTTGCGGTTTCTCGCGCGAGACCATGAAGTCACCTTGCTTACCTACTATGGCGGGCACCGCGATTTGGAATATGAGGCGGCCATTCAAAAAGAATTGCCTGGAACGAAATCCATCCATACGAGCGCTCCGGATTCCACCGTAATCGTGCAGGGCGTGGACTACCTTCGGCGGATCGTAAAATCCGTGCCCTATGCAGTAAGCAAGTTCACGCACCGGGAGGTTGCAAAAACGGTGGCCGGGTGGCTGTCGGCAAGGAGTTTTGATGTCGCCGTATGCGACTTCCTCTCCGCGTCGCTGAATTTCCCCCGGAAACTGATGACGCCTACCGTGCTCTTTCAGCACAACGTCGAGAGTTCATTATGGCAACGCATGGCGTCGAGCGAATCCAATCCGGTTAAAAGTCTCGCCTTCAAAATTGAATCCGTAAAGATGAGTTCTTACGAGCGTATTGCGCTAAAACACTTTCACCATATCATCGCGGTCTCGGAACATGATCGTAAGCAGATGCTCGCAATGGACCCGTCTTGCACAATCACGGTTGTACCTACGGGGGTAGACACCCACAAGTTCACCGTTGCTCCGCCGTCAACGACTGATCCTCCACGCATTGTTTTTAGTGGCTCGATGGATTGGGAGCCAAATATCGACGCTGTCGAGTATTTTTGTCAGCGGATCTGGCCGGGAGTCTTGGAAACATTTCCGAACGCGATTTTCCAAATCGTAGGCCGTAATCCACATGGCAAAGTTCTGCGCCTGGCTTCCAAGTCGGTGCTGGTTACGGGCACCGTTCCTTCGGTTGCAGAGTATCTGCGGGATGCTTCCATGGTCGTGGTTCCGTTACGAATCGGCGGAGGTACGCGACTGAAGATCTTCGAAGCCATGGCCATGGGAAAAGCTGTGGTTGCCACCTCGATCGGCGCGGAAGGGCTTGAAGTCCAGAGTGGACGCGATCTCATGCTCGCGGACGACGCTCCTGCGTTCACTCATGCGGTTCTTCTTCTCCTCCGCGATGCTGAATTGCGCCGGAAGTACGAGCAAGCTGCAGTGCAATTGGCTTCTGAGCACGACTGGTCGAGAATCGTTTTGCAGTTCGTCGCAGTTCTGCAGCGGGCGATGCAGAACGATGCTTCGCAGCGGGAAAGTACACCATACGCAGTCTCGGTCCCTTCATGAGAGTTCTGGTCTTAGACGGAAACCAGAATCAAGCAGTCGCATCAGTGCGATCATTAGCTCACGCTGGGCACGCTGTTCTGGTAGGAGATTCCACCTCCTGGTGCAAGGCCGGGTGGTCCAACTCATGCCGCGGAACCTTTCGTTATCCCGCCCCACAACACCGCGCTGAGGCGTTTGTAGGCCGGATCGCAGAATTGGCCGCTGAGGAACCTGGAACTCTTGTGCTGCCCATGACCGAAGCGACGACCTTGCCGATAAGCGCTCATCGGGACAAAATATTCTCGGCTGGTGCGCGCCTGGTGCTGCCGTGCCACACGAATCTGCTTTGCGCCTTCGACAAAGATGAAACCACAAAGTTGGCCTCTTCTTTAGGGATTGCCGTGCCCCGTACCGCTCTTGTATCGAACCCTGAACAAGCGGAAGAAATTGCACGCAGGATCAAGTACCCAGTTGTGCTCAAGCCGCGCTTCTCCGAAGAACTCTCGACCTACAAAATACGCGCAACCGGGCGGCCTTGTTACGCCAGCAACGCCCACGAATTTCTCGCTGTATACGGGAATATGAGGCAGAGAGCTGCCGGCGTGCTCGTCCAGCAATATGTCGAAGGCCAAGGCGCTGGATATTTCGCACTGATGCGGCACGGCGAGCTGCGAGCGGAGTTTGCCCACCGTAGAATCCGCGATGTCTATCCGACCGGCTCGGGAAGCGCGGTGAGGGTAAGTGTTTCTCCCCAACCGGAAATTCGCGCTGCCGCCCTTGCCATTCTCCAAGCATTGAAGTGGCATGGAGTAGCGATGGTCGAGTTCCGCTGTCAAGAGGGCAGGCCGCCTACTTTCCTAGAGGTCAATGGGAGATTTTGGCACTCGTTGCCCCTTGCTTGTTACGCGGGAGTGGACTTCCCTGCTCTGCTTGCGAGCATGGCGGAACATGGAGACGTCGAAGCCGTCCTCGATTACCGCGCCGGCGTGCGCTGCCGCTGGGTTCTGGGCGACTTCCGTCACCTGAGCGAAGTGTGGCGCGGCGCTCCCCGTGGCTTCCCGGGAAAATATCCGGGCCGCCTGCGCACCTTAGCGTCCGTGCTCACGCCGGTTCCAGGGACCGTCCATGATCTTTTTACTTGGAAGGATCCGCTCCCGGAGTTGGGGGACTGGTTGGACTTTGGCCGGCGTGCGTTATCGCGCAAAACGGCGTAGACACAATGATGCTCAAGGGCGCTCTCCATATTCATAGCACTTATTCAGATGGCGAGTTCACGCTTGCCGAACTGAGAAATATCTTTCTCGCCGAAGGCTGTTCGTTCGTATGTATGACCGACCATGCGGAATACTTCGACGAACCAAAACTCCAGGCATATTCCGCGGAATGCAAATCCCTTTCTGACGAGAAACTGCGCTTCATTGCTGGTTTAGAGTACAGATGTGAAAAGGAAATGCACATCCTCGGCTATGGAGCCACGGTGTTAGCCAGGAGCGATGATCCGCAGACCATAATCCGCCACATTGATGCACAAGGCGCAATTTCCGTAATTGCTCATCCTAAGAACAAGGTTTTCTCCTGGATTGAAAGCTTCGAGACATTGCCCCAAGGCATTGAGACTTGGAACTCCAAATACGACGGCCGTTATGCTCCACGCCCGGCAACGTTCGCTTTGTTGCGAAGGCTGGTACAGCGGCAACCGAACATGCAAGCCTTCTACGGCCAAGATCTGCATTGGAAGAAACAGTTTCGCGGGCTCTTTATTGAACTAGATGGTAAATCGGCTCAACCAGATGAAATTCTGAGCGCATTGCAGCAAGGGCACTATCAAGGACGCAAAGGCCAACTGAAGCTTCCTTCTTCTGGAGTTCTCTCACAGGAATTGCTCGCTCAGTTCGCTCATGAGCACGGTAAGTCGTATCGTATGCGGCGGGTTTTGAAGGAGGGCAAGAAAGCACTGGACCGAGCCGGAGTAAGGGTTCCAGATTCGATCAAGGCCCAGCTGCGAAGGTTTTTCTAGCAGAAAATTCGCCTACACTTTTGCCGGTTGGACTTCCGGCAAAGAGTTATCCATCTCAAGTTCGGACAGACTAGCCATCCTTCCCGCCGGAGTCTCCATCTTCAGCCAGAACTTCGCATTCAAATACCGCGGATAAAAGGAACGCATCCACCGTTCTTGAAACCCTGCGGTCCGGCTCGCTTCCGGAATTGTCAATGGATACCCGCAGTCCTCGAGACAAGCTCCCACCAGCGTTTCTAACCTTTTCACTTCATCCTTGGATAACTTCTCTTTCCAGCGATTCACTGGGCTACTTTGCTGCTTCTCTTCCCGGAACGAAGAGTTCGACTCGCTGAGCCTTCCAAGGCTAACTTGGCGAATCCGCGCATAGTCCAGATCGTGCTCAATGAATTGGCCGAGTGACTTTAGAACTCGCTCAGGCTCGCCCACTAAATCTTCGTAATGGATCTCAATGTAGTCCGCTGGGATTTGCCGACCAAGAAACCTTCCTCGGCGAACCATCCACTCCCAATACATTCCGGTGGCCTGCAACTTTTGCGAACCCCGGTCCCACGGAAGAGGCTGGAAACCACCCATTTTATTCAGGGACAGCGCGATGTCCCGCCCGTCTCGAATCATGTGGACGAAAAGCGCCTGCGGAATGTCTGCCTTGATCTTGTCAATCCGGAGAACGTTATCGGGATCATAGAGCGCCCAGCGCTGCGCGTTCTGAATGTGAGTGATTTCATCCATCACAATCCTCATGAAATCGCCGCCGGTCCTACATTCAGCGAGCAACTTGGATGCAAGAGCGCCAGCGTCGAGTCCCGATCTCCGAAAACCCTTACTCTTAAGCCAAGCTTGCACAGCGTTTCTGCGGTTATGAAGTTTGCCGAGATTCCCAAATCGAGGGATCAGAGTTTTATAGACGGGCAGATAGCCGCGGTAAACCGCAAACCCACCTGCGGAGAGCAACGTGTCGTAGAGCAGGTTCGTTCCAGAGCGGTGGCAGCCCACCACGAAGACCGGACTGGCTCTTCGCTCGTAGGCCCTATTGACCTCGAAAGGCTTCTCACAATCCATTTTGGTATCGATGACGTTCAAATATGTCCCCGATTACTCATGCGCTGATTAATTCTCTCCCGACTTGCGTTTTCTCTGCTCGCAAGCTGTGATAGATGTCTAGCCATTGCCTTCGCACTACTTCCCAGCGGTAGCGCGGGGTTTCTTCATACGCATTAGCCGACAGTCGCGAAGCCAATTCAGGATCCCGCAGCAACCGGATCACATTTTGCGCGAGTTCGTGAGAATCTCCAACCTTCGAAAGCAAACCGGTTCGTTCGTGCTCAACTATATAGTCCATTCCTTCGGGCATGGTGCTCGCCACGGGTGTGCCCGACGCGAAAGCCTCAAGGACGGAGACAGGCATGTTGTCCAACTTCGACGCATTAATAAAGATATCGGCATGGTCGTAAAAGCGCCCGATCTCCTCCCGAGACGCAACGCCACAAAAATGAACGCCGGAAACACCCAATTTATCTAAGAGTTTCTCGATCTGTGCCTGCGTCGGACCCTTGCCCACCAAGTCTAGGCGGGCGTCAGGAAAAGTTCGCTGGACCTCAGCGAAGGCCCGAACCACGTCATCGATACAATAATAAGGATGGAATCCTCGCGTACAGACCAAGTGAGGCCGAAGCGGCTGCCTAATCCTGTAGGAAAACTGAGATAAGTCAACAATATTTGGGGCCACTTGCGCTTGCAGTCCGAACTCCCGGAACACGTCGACAAGATACCCCGAGGGTACCACCAGAATATCTGCCTTCGCCAGAATGGGACGGGCACTGCGAAATCTGCGGAGGTGATCCCGCGCCTCGCCACTGTGGTAGTGGATGAGTGTCTTTTTCCTTCGCAAGACCGCGGCCAGCCATGCCGGTGTGGGGGCCACAAGGAATGACCAGTACGAGGCAGAGAAAATATGGACCACGTCGGCGTCCTTCAGCCCCTGCCACAGCGACCAAGCGTACAACGGAGAGCGCGCCACTGTACGCAACAGAGGGACTCGCTCAATCCAGCGGAGCCCGTGCGGAAATTGTGGATCTATCGGAATAAATCGTGCTTGGACCTCGGGATCATCTTGCCAGTTGCGGAGAAGCAAATCAGCTTGTACGGATTGCCCGCCAACATAGCGCAATGAGGCGGCAATAATCGCCACTTGCAGAGGTTTGCCAGCAATAGGCCGAACCCGACGATGGAGCGGCTTTGGCTTCCAGTGTTTCCTTTCCAGCAGTTCGCTGTAAAGCTCTTCGTGCCGCCTTTGCATTTGCTCCAGCGCGAAGTTTTGTCGGGCATATTGTTGCGCGTTCTGGCCGAGCGCGGCGCGTTGGTTGGCATCACGGAGAAGGCGCTCGATCGCTCCCATGAGACCGTCCTGATCGTGCGGTGAAACCAAGATTCCCGTATGTTTGTTGATCAGCTCTGGATTTCCCCCGACATTGGTTGCGACCACTGGCAATCCTGCGGCCATGGATTCCATGACCACGTTTGACATGCTCTCAGAGGAGGAAGGCAGCACAGAGATATCGAGCGATGCCAGTATGGCGAGAATATCGCGGCGATCTCCGAGGAAAACAGCTTGCTTACCCAATCCTAACGATTGGGCTCGATGTTCAAGCTCTGGCCGCAAAGGGCCATCGCCTACCAGCACAAACTCCACGTCTGGGAAGCGATTGTGAATCGCAGTCGCGACTCTCAAAAACTCCAGGTGATTCTTGTACTGAGCATTCATGCGCGCGATCATCCCTACACGAAGGAGCCCCGATCGGCGGGGCAGTGCGGGTTCGGCTTTCGCGAACGCTATCGCAGGCAGGCCGTTGCCGATGACCGCCACACGATGCTCAGGCAGCCCCCGGCTAATCAGTCGATCGGCAGCGGCTTGAGAGTTGCAGATCACGGCGTCGCACCAGCGGAACATCGCAAACTGAGAGCGCGACTGGGCCCAACTGAGCAGGTCCCCCAGTTGACGCTGGCTGCCGATCACCACCGACACTCCCGCCATGCGCGCGGCAGGAATTAAAGTGAGGTTGGAATAGAAATCGAAAGAGTGTGCGATGGCAATTTCAGTCCCACGAAGATGGCGCGCCAATTGAAATCGTGTTCGGAGCGATTGCATTCCATACAGGCTGCCGCCGAGGCGAAATTGCGGAATCTCTGCGAGCCCTTCGAGAAAAGTCCCTCGTCGCCGAATGCAGCCTAGGTTCAATCGAAAGCTGGCCGAATCGAGAGACTGCGCCAATGCGTAAAATTGGCGCTCGGTGCCTCCCGTTTCAAGCGTCTGGATCATCAAGAAAACGCCCGGAGGGTGGGCGGCCGCAGTGTCGTCAGTCCGGTCTTGCACAGCAATAGTAGCGGGTAACGCCGGCTCGACGATGCGAGGGGTGATCATCCGGCGCTCCCGAGCAAGCCGGCAGGCTGAGGTTGCTGCGCCCAATCCCTGGATTTGAAAGATTCCAGAAAATTGCGATGCCACAGTTCGAACATCAGCACTCGCCAGATGCGGGGCGAGTGGTCTCTCCGGCCTTGAAAGTGTTCATCCAAGAGTCTTCGCACGCTAGCGGGATTAAAATAACCGCGCTGAAGCGTCCGTGGCTCGAGCAGGACGCTGAGGATGAGATCTTTCAATTCATGCCGCATCCAATGAACCAGGGGCAACGCAAAGCCTTGTTTACGGCGATAGAGCACTTCCTTCGGAACCCCCAGTTTTTCCGCCAGTTTTCTTAGGATGTATTTTGGAGTGCCGTTGCGCGTCTTCCATTCCGCACCCAGTCCAGTCACCCATTCGAGAAATACGTGATCGAGCATGGGCACACGCGCCTCGAGCGAGGTCAACATGCTCATGCGATCTACTTTCGTGAGAATGTCTCCGGGAAGATAAGTCTTGGTATCGAGATAAAGAACTCGGCTTAGCGGGTCGCTGGCGGCAGCTCGGTCCAAGTAATCGCGAAAGAGTTGCAGCGGTTTCAACGTGCCGACAAAGTCTTCGGAGAGAAGAGCCATCTCCCGCTGAAACGGTTGGAAAGAAACTCCTTCGGTGTAGCGATCTTGCCACGGCAGCGAAATGCTGTAAGCCAGACTTCTTCCCGGAATTTTGTAGGGAATCCACGGATGAATCTGCTCGCGATACAGCCGCCCAGCCCACGGCGGTATCCAGTCATGTGAGCGGTCTTGCACGTGGATGCGATAGCGGTCATACCCAGCAAAGGCCTCGTCTCCTCCATCGCCAGAGAGGGCAACGGTAACGTGCCTACGAGCCAGACAGGACACGTAATAAGTCGGAAGCATCGAGGAGTCACCGAATGGTTCTTCCAGGGACCGCGTAAGTGTTTCGACTGTGTCCACGACATCCGGATCGAGAATCAACTCCTCGTGTTCGGTACCGAAGGCCTGTGCTACGATGCGCGCGAAAGGCGCCTCGTTGAACTCCGCATTTCGAAAGCCGATGCAAAATGTTTTCACTGGCCGGGCACTCGCCCTTGCCATCAGCGCAACCACCACGGATGAATCCGTGCCTCCGCTCAACATCGCGCCCAGAGGGACGTCGGCAATCAAGCGAATGCGGACCGCTTCTGCGAGCAAGTGCTCCAGTTGCTCCAGGCACTCGCCTTCGTTCTTCGACGAATGGGTACCGTAGCGGGGCAGATCCCAGTACTGCCGGATCTTAATCGTTCCGTTTTCGAAAGTCAGAAGATGACCCGGAGCCAACTTCTTGATGGATTGAAACGAAGTTGCCGGGTCCGGAATGTACCCGAAGTACATATATTGGAGAAGGCCTTGATGATCAACCGTGGCCAGGTCGGGAGCGACTGCCAGAATCGCCTTGATTTCGGATCCGAAGAGTAACTGCTCATTTTTTAAGGCGTAGTAAAGAGGTTTTTTGCCGAGGCGATCCCGAACCAGCAACAATCGTTGCTGGCGTTCGTCATAAATAGCGAACGCAAACATGCCGCGCAGTTTGTGTACGCACTCATCTCCCAAATCCTCGTACAGGTGGACGATTACTTCCGTGTCGGTATGGGTGTAAAAGCGATGACCGCGGCTTTCCAGTTCCTGACGAAGCTGGGGGAAGTTGTAAATCTCGCCGTTGAAGACCACACAGATGGTTCGATCTTCGTTGAACACGGGCTGGTGGCCGTCGGCAAGGTCGATAATGCTAAGCCGCCGCATTCCCAGCCCGGCGTGATTCTTGACGAAGATGCCTTCATCATCCGGGCCGCGGTACACGATCGCCTGGCACATGCGATGGATGGTCTCTCCGTCAATTCGGCTCTCGCCCTTTTTGCCTACGATCCCAGCAATGCCGCACATGCGTTAGCCTTTCTATACCGCTTCGGCAACTCTATTCCGAGAAATTGCCGGAGCAGCCTTGCGAAGTTTCAAGCGATAGTTGCGGTATTGTCCCGGATTTCCTTCATGCCCATCGCAGGCAGCAAAAATGATGTTGACCATCTCTCGCGCGGAGACAAAGTGCAGAAACTCACCTCTTTGGTTCGCGCCCTCCACAAGCTCGCGAAGAAAACCGCTCATAGCGTCGCCAAGCACGGCAGGGTGCTGAGTCGGGTCCATGCTGTGACAATGGAGTTTGATGAATAACCAGTCCGGACGGCCCGCGACGCGAACTGCCGCGCGCTTCCACGATTGGAGCCGGGACAGGCTCGGCGGATTAGCGCGCGTCAAAGCTCCATTCTCGATGCTGAAATGGCGGGAACGGGTGGAAGCGAAGTCCAGCATCAACGGTCCTTGCACCATGATTGGCAGAATTGCCGGCGCTCGGCCCCGCCGCAGATCGCGTCCCCGGCGATGTGGCGCTCTTTCACTCAGCGACATCCCGCACTCGTAGAGCGAATTGATCTTGCCGATCTGTGCGGGATGAAAATAGCCGGTGGGCAGGGTCATATCGGCGTAGCAGCCAGTTTCAGCCAGCACTTGCATTTCCGAGTCGACACCGCAAGCAACGCCCTTCGACGAGTTAGCAAGCGCAAAATTGCCGTGCACGAACGCATAGACCGGTGAGCCGGCACCATCGAGATAACTAAGGGCCCGGTGCTGGCTCGCCAGCGTATCGCGAAAATTGACAAGCGTCCGATGAGTATTCAAGGCCGTGTCCGGCGCGTTCATTCCGTGATGCAGGTGAACCTCGATTTCACCCCAGCCGGCGCGGCAATGGTCCGCCAATTGACTGACCAGTCCCGCATCGTATTGCTCCGCCGGATAGAAATACGTGTGTTTGAAAGTGTGTCCGTCATGGTCGTGCCATTTGCCAACCAGTTTTGGATATTGCTCACACCATGTCTCGAGTCGTTGAATTTGTTCCGTATATGGAGCGCGAGCATATCCGTTTCCGGGCACGATCGCTGGCTCAAAATGATCGGCCAGCGTAATCATCAGATGCAACGGCCCGCGCGGCACTCGCCGTGAAATCCTCTGCCAAAAGTAATTCGGCACCCACCTCATGCCGTAAGAAACTTTGGTGGCGACTGTTACGCTGTAAATCTCCGCTGCGCTAAAGTTTGCCATTCTTCCCTGCACGCTTGATAGCACTCCCGGTATTTCGCGTATCAAAGCAAGTCTGAACTTCACGATCGGGAGGAACGTGATGCGGATAATTCCGCGTTTCTTTGCGGGCCGGTGACGCGGACGATGGGCTTTCGTCCGCGAACTGCGATCGGTGTTTCTGCTACATGCAGGTCTTCCAACCCGCAGCTTTCAAACCAGCGGAACACCTGTTCGTAGGTATGTTTGGATTGGTATTTCGGAGAATACCAATCGAAAGTATCTAAGACTCTGGCCTCGGGGTCGGCTTGACGATTCACCGGAAACATATGATGGACGAGTCCAGCGACCGGTTTCCCAACCACGGGAATGACTCGCAACCCACGATCAAGGCGATATAAAACCGGCACGGCGACGCTCAAAAGGCGATGGAGTGCAGGCGCCGACATTCGATTTGTATATCTTCGATAGATATCGGTGAAGCGGTACCATTTGTTGTATCCGCTGTACAACCAAACCGCCATTGCGCCTCCAGGTTTCAAGTACTGGGGAAGAACCTTTACCGCGGCTTCACAATCCGGCGTGTGATGTAAAACTCCCAAACTGTAAATGCAATCGAAACTCTCGAGTTCAAAAGGCAGATGAAAGACGTCGGCCTGCAAGGCCAAGAAATCTCTGTCCGCAAGATTTCGCGCCGCGACTTCGGCTGCGGCGCTCAAATCAATGCCAACCACCCTGGCTCCCCAACGGGTTGCCACTTCGGCGAAGCGGCCCATCCCACAACCTACGTCGAGCACGAGTTTTCCATTTAAATCTTGCGGCTCGAATCCTGTCTTGATGCGGAAATGGTGCTCGGATTCGCGGACCTCGTCGCTATCCAGTTGCGTTCGAGAATATCGCCTCCATTGAAAACCGAAGCTATCAGCATAGTTTTGCGCATCCACGAAACGCGCAACGCCGTTGACGCTGGGAATATCGCGTCCGCACCCGGCGCAGTGGTATCCGGCACTCTGCTGATTCAAGGGTCGCCGGCAATTTACGCACCGTAGCAAGCCGCGAACTTCATTGGAGAACAAAGATCGAATTTGATGTTTAGCCGGGCGCATAAGTCTCCAAAGAACTTCGAAGCAAACGGGGCACAGCTGAATCAGTTACCGTAACTGGTTCCCGCTGCTGCATGATAGCCAATAGAGCCGAGGTGTAACCGACGGTAAAGTACGGAAAAAACTGATATCCTTCGGGAGCAAAAAGTGCTCCTACAACGAATCCGACAAGTGAACTGTGCAAAGCGCCCACAAACAACGTGGTTTCCGGGTTCGGATTGCGGACCTGGCGCAAGGTTCTAAGATTGGAGAACCCTCGCGAGAAGAACAACAGGTAAAGAATGAGGGCCGGAATCCCACCTTCCACGGCAATCTGAAGGTAGCTCATGTGAACTTCATGCCAGTCGCCGGAATAGGTGATGAAGTTATTGATGCCGATCCCAAGGATCGGGTATTGCTTGATTCCTCTAAGGGCCTGTTCCATCAAATATCTTCGCGCTTCGAAGGAACCGCGGGCACCCAAGTCTTCACCATTAACCGAGTCCTCCTCCGACGCCGTGGCCACCAGCCTGTCTTTGAGCGTACGTCCGGCGGCCAGCATAACCAGAAGGCCGAGAACGGCAGTTGCAACGATCAGGAATGGCCTCTTTCCTTTGACTCCGAAATGCCAAAGGCAAACCGTTCCTGCAACCATCAGGTCGACGAATCCCGCGCGTGAAGCCGTCAAAGCCAGGGTCACAGCCATCATCAGCATGGCGCAAAGCCAGGCAACTTTCTTGAGCCCACTTTTTGCACTCAGCAAGAATGCGAGACAGAAAGGAAGGGAAAGAACAATCGCAAAAGCCAGATCGTTGGGGTTTGAATAAATGCCGCCCAGAACCCCGGCAAGGCGGGGTTCAGAATGTCCCTTAACAACGGAGACCAGCGCAATCACAGCCACGCACGCGGCTTGGATAAAAACTACACGACGGAACTTCGCAAAGTCGGTGACCAACAAGAATGTGAGCAGCCACACGATATAGCATTTGGAAAAATCGATTGCGTGAGAGAGCGCGCCCCCTGGCCAGATCGGTGAAAATACGGCTGAAAAATAGAAAACGGCAATTAGCGCGAGCAGGTAACTCGATTCGCGAGGAAGTCTACGAAGGACTTGGCTGCGCAGTCCTCCGATCTTGTAAAGTCCCCACAGCGCGCAAATACCCGTGATCTTGGCCAGCGGAAAATACTTCAGGCCTGGCACCCAGTCTTCTGGCCGGGCGCAGTAAACCACAAAGAACGCGCTCAGCCAGAAGAATGCGCTGCTTGCGGCTTTGGTCCTTGCCGCCGGCAGCTTGCCGTCCGCCTCGCCGATGTACTCCAACACTGCCAAGTTTCCCCTCGCTGCTTCCACAACAACAGATTCCGAAATCTATTTGCAAACTTCTACGATCAGGTTACCTTCGGTGATCCCTAACATTGAAGATCCCGCTCTCTCGATCCGAGCCAGTGAGGGCGCTCGGGAAAAAACCCCGCGGGCCTTTGTGACCACAACATTCACTTCCCGAAAACCGATGGCCCGGCAAATTTCCTGGATAACTTCTGAAGTATTCGCTCGATAGTGCGCCGGATAAATATCGGCAGGGTCGCGCCGTTCGATGACCCTCGAGGCGAGCCATACCTTCAAACCTTGTGGCAACCGTTGGGCGATCCGGACAAAGTAGCTACGAGCGCTCGGCGTCCTGAACACGAACCACCCTCCGGACCTCAGAACGCGAAAGATCTCGGCAAAGGCAAGCGACGGATACTTCAAGTGTTCGACAACGACATTGGCCGTCACCATATCAAAACTTCCGGCAGCAAAAGGCAGTGCTTCGACGGTTGCCACCGTTCTCTTGGTAATGGTGCGATGCCGTGAAACCGCCTGCCAGTCCGGGTCGAGGCCCACAATATTCGCCTTGGATAACGTTTGTTTTTCACGTTCGTGTTCCCATTGCCAATCGAAATGCCATCCGCAACCCACATCCAGCCAGTCAGGTTGCGTCCACTGCCGCAGGCGATTTGCGATCAGCGACATGTACAAGTCATGCGGGTGCAGCGCAATATCATCATTGACACGAACCACCAGACGACAGCTCTTGGTGACGTCGCTTCCGTGCGGTGTGGCGATGTCTGTCGACGCAAGCACTTCGTAACCCACCTATTCCTTTTGCTCGAAAAGTAGACGAGCAACTATCGCTCCCACACCGACATCAATAACTAACCACCCCAAACCACCCTGCGTCCCGTGACAAAACGGGCGAAGGCTACCGCAGCCGCGGTATTCAGCACCACGAAAGTGAAAGCTGCATCGGCAATGCGGGCCACTGCCCCGCGAGCTAACCGCGTCTTGGCGATGATGCACAATCCGTAGAACCCCAACTGCAATGCCAGGGCCGCGCGGTAAATGGAATCGTGAATAAACAGCGATGTGACCAGTACCGTCAGCAGCGCGAACGGCGCGATCAGACGCAGGAGCTTGTGACTCACAAATTCGAACCGAATCGAATTCTCGCTGCTCAGCAACCATGGAGCCAGTTGCAAAAGCTGATAGTTCCCGCTCAGCGTCCTCACCTTGCGGGCAAACTCCCTGTCTCTCCCTTGATCCCCCAAATCCCAAGCTCGCGCTCTTGAATCAAATACGACCCGGTATCCCTGGCGGACAACGTTCATCGGAATGTAGACATCATCCAAAATCGTTCCAGGAGGAATCGGGACAAGCAAACTTCGCCGCACCGCGTAAAGTGCGCCGGTGGCGCCGACCACCGATCCCGAAGCCGATTCCAACTCGCGGATCCGCTTCTCGACTCTCCAGTACAGACCCATGCGCGTAGTCACTTCGCCGATTTGCGGATCTCCAAGCATCAATTCGCCGCTGGCACAACCTATGGTCGGGCCCGCAAAGTTCTCGGCCAGCAGACGCACTGCGGCGGGTTCGATTTTCTGCCGGGCATCGGTGAATACAACTAGATCGCCCTTGGCAACCAGAACGGCATCGTTGAGACCTGCGGCCTTCCCTTGTGACTGTGGCTTCACAATCACGCGGATCCTATGGTTGCTGGAGTATCGCGATAGGATCTGGTTGGTGCCATCGTTGGAGCCGTCGGAGGTCACAAGAATCTCGTAACGATCCTCCGGATAGTCCAGGTTCATTAAATTTCTTAGCTTGTCCTCAACTACGCTGGCTTCATTGCGCACAACCATGACAATCGATGCGAATGGCGTGTAGGAAGCAGTTCGCACGGGCACCCGCCGCCAATGGCTGCGCAGCCACAACCACCCCGCATATCCGAAATAGGTGTATGCGATCGTGACCGCCGCCCACCAGAAAAGCCATTTCATTGTGCGCCCCGGCCCAGCGTCACGATCTTGATGGTCTGAAACATGATCAGGAGATCCAGTGCGATCGAGGCGTTCTTGATGTAGAAGAGGTCATATTGCAGTTTTTCTTTTGCGTCTTCCACGGTGTTTCCGTACCTGTACTGTACTTGCGCCCATCCCGTGATTCCGGGCCTCACCATATGGCGAACGCCATAATATGGAATTTCCTTGGTGAGCCACTCCACAAACTCCGGCCGCTCAGGACGCGGCCCGACAAAAGCCATATCGCCCTTCAACACGCACCATAACTGAGGAATCTCGTCGAGTCGCGAGCTTCGAAGAAATGTCCCGACCCTGGTGATGCGCGGGTCCTCATCTCCAGCCCAGGTTGGTCCAGTATCGGCTTCTGCGTCTTTACGCATCGTGCGAAATTTATAGCAATAAAACGTTTTGCCCGAATGCCCCACCCGCCTCTGCGCGTAAAAGAGTGGGCCAGGAGAATCCAACATGATGGCAAGCGCAACGAACGGAACCAGCGGAAGCGCGAGCAGAAGAGCAATGAGCGCAACCGTGAAGTGCAGGACACCACGCATGAACCGGAAAACCGTGCTGAAGCGAAAACCGGTGGCAAAGATGATCCAGCTTGGATAGAGCTGTTCGACCTCAATTCGTCCGGAGACTCTTTCCAGCCACGACGTTGCTTCTTCGACATGTACGCCATTCAGCCTGAGGCGCAATAGCTCAAGCATTGGCATACTGTCCCGGCGATCCTCCATGGCCACGATCACACGGTGCACCGCCGCCTGTTTGACGCGGCTCATCATGTCGGTGGCCAGATCTTCGCGGGTAACAGTTCCTTCCATGGTGCCGCTCCAACCGACCACATCAATTCCCAACTCCGAGACCTGACGCAGTCCGTGCACCAGCCGGCGGGCGCGATCTCCTCTTCCTAGCACGTAGACACGTTGCTGCAAGAAACTCTGTTGCGCCAACCACGGGTAAACGCTGCGCCAGCCGACCAGTCCCAGGGTCAATATGACTAGACCGAACAACAACGCGGTGTTCGCCAAGAGGGCACGCGGGAAAACATGACCTACCGCCGCCAGTGTCAATGCCACAATTGCCGGAACCAGGAGAACTCGGAAGTAAAGTCCTCCTCGGGCGTCAAAATTGGTTAGCTTGTAGAGGTCGAACCAATGGGAACAAAGTAAAACCACCGTCGTGACGATAAATATCTTGTAATATCCGTACTCGAAGTTAAGCACCAGATAACTATCTTCCCGATAGCAAAGAACGGTTCCGATCAGTAGCGAAACCCACACCACCAGCGCTTCGCCCACCAGCAGAATGAGGGTGCGCACCGGATAGTAAACGTTGAACAAGCGGATCACGTTGAACCAAGTCCTTTGCCTAACTGTGACCAAAATTCTCTTGGTGATAGCCAGGATGGGACAACGACCTGGCATCCACTCCATTGAGCACGACGCCCACAATCTTCTTCCCGTAAAACTCATCCCGAGCTCGTTGCGCCAAATCAAAGGGAGTGGCGTTCGAACGTACGACTAGCAGCACACCGTCGCAGCTGTTAGCCAGTTGTCCGGCATCGGAAACTTGAACCGCCGGAGGAGAATTCAAGATGATCCAGTCGAAAAACTGTTCCACACGACTGAGAAGAAGGTTCATCCGGCCATTGGCAATGAGTTCGAGTGGATTAGCAACTACCGTGCCGGCGGGAACGAAAAACAAATTCTCCATGGGACCGCGCTGCATGATCGCGAATTCTTCACTATCGCCCATCAAGTAGTCCGACAGGCCCGGCGTGGAAGAAGTTCCCAGCGCCGAATGCAGCTTTGGTCCCCGAAGATCAGCATCGATCAGTAATGCCCGTTGTCCACGCTGTTGCACCATGGCTTGCGCCAGGTTTGCGGCGACGAAGGACTTGCCTTCGCTCCCCATGGAACCCGTCACCAAAATCTTTTTCATGGGAAATTTCTCTCGTATCTGGAAAAGCCGGGAACGCAGGGTACGGAAAGACTCTCGACCTACCGCTTCTTCCTCGTGAAAAAACAACATGGTTGCCGGGTCAGGGGACCACTCTCCCGCGGCGCAGCGCTGCTGCAGAGCCTCGAAGGTGAAGGGCGCAGTGAATGATGGCATCGTGGCCACGGACGGACTAGGATGCGGCTCGACTTCCACAGCTTCAGCCAACCGTGCAGCAGCGGCTTGACCTGCTTCGCCCGAAGTGACAGATTTCTCCAGTTCCGCTTTCTTCAACGCATCGTGAATTCGGCTCATGCTTTCCTTCCCTGGGCCATGCCCTGCTCTATATAACGCAACTGATCGCCCAGCACCTTGAGAGCTTCGAGCAACTCGAATTTGCCAGCACGCACGGACTGCGCCTCCTCTATGAAGGAACTTGATTCGGATCCGGACGATTGCAGGTCGAGGTCGATGGAAATCGCTTCCACCATTTCGGCCCTGACTATTTTCTGTCCCTCGACAAATGCGGTGACCAGGCAGTGCTCACACATCAGGTTGACGACGCGAGGAATCCCTCCTGAGTAGCGCTGGATCAATATCAGCGCTCCCTGATCAAACACATCTTGTCGGACAGATCCTGCTATGGTCAGGCGCTGCGCAATATACGACTCAGTCTCCGAAAGCGAGAGCGGTTGGGTTTTTGCCCGCAACATGATTCGCTGTCGTAGTTGGCGTAAGTGCGGTTGTCGTAACTTCTGTTCCAGCTCAGGTTGTCCCACGAGCACAATCTGCAGTAACTTCTCACTCGCCGTTTCTAAATTCGACAGGAGACGGATCTCCTCGAGAAGCTCGTCAGAGAGATTGTGGGCCTCGTCCACAATCAGTACTGCAGTCTCTCCTAACCGATAACGCTCCAGCAGCCAGTGGTTCAGCCGCATCAGCAGTTGGCTTTTTACCGTCGATTCGCACGGGATGCCGAAGTCGGCCATCATGTAATCCAGAAATTCAGGCACGTTCATGCGCGAGTTGAAGATGAAGGCGGTGCTGACGCGCTGTAAACGCAACCACTCCATGAGCTTGTTCAGCAGCGTAGTTTTTCCAGTCCCCACTTCGCCTGTGAGCAACACAAACCCTTTGCGGCTCTGGATGCCGAAGGTGAGGCACGAAATTGCCTCCTCGGTATGTGGAGTCGGGCACAAGTAACGTGGATCGGGACTCACGTTAAACGGATTGGCATGCAAACCGAAAAAAGTTTTGTACATCAGCCTAAACCTCGATCGTTTCTTCCTCAGCCGATCTTCTAAACCGGCCCAACAACATTCCGCGTCCGTCTTCATCCGCCCCTACCCAGGGAACAGCTACCAGCATGGGCAACTGCAGGGCTGCCAGCACGTCCTTTTCGTCACGGATGGACTTATCCTGGAACTCCAGCAAAAACGCCAATCCCAAGCCAACCGCGAATCCAGCGCCGAGGCCGCCCGCCGCAAACATCCATCGGACGGGGAAGCTGGGCGAATCCGCATCGGCAGCTGCATTCAGCAATCTCATCTGCTCCCCTTGCTGGTGCCGTTCCATGTCCGCCTGAACCTCCGATTGGCCTTTTTTCGCCAACAAGTCAGCGTATGATTTCTGCGCAGTTTCGTAGTCTCGTGTGAGTGCCTTGAACTGTTCCTCAATCGCTGGACTTAGGGCCACACGACCCTGATAAAGATTGATGGCGTCTTGCAACCGCTTCTGCTCCCGCGTTGCTTGCGTAATCACATCGCTGTACTGATGAATCTGGACCCGCAATTGGCGAACCTCGGGTGGCTCGTTGCTGCTTGCTTTTTCAGTGGCATCGCCACTTTGCACCGTGGCGGAATTAATCTCTTTCAGCTTCTTGCGAAGTATGGCAATGTCTCGCTTGGTCTTGGCAACATCTGGATAATCATCCGTATAACGGGCTTGCAATTCGATCAACTGGCTTTGAAGCTTGGTCAACTGCTGCTCGATGCTTTGCGGGTTGTCCGCAGACTGCGATGCTTTCCACAGTGCCAAATCTTGCGCCAGTAGCGATTCCGAATAAGTCTTATCCTGCTGCGCCCGATTCAACGCTTGGGTATTAGAGTCTAGCTGAGCATTTAAACCCATGAGGATCTTGAGGTTCGCATCCTCATCCCCGGGCAATTGACCCAGGTATTGTTTCTTGAAGCTCGCGAGCTTGCTGTCCTGCCCATCCAGGTCGCGCTTGGCCTGGTCAACCTGTCGCGAGAGGAAATCGGTTGTGTTGACCGCGACTTGTTCGCGCGCTTTCAAATTTTCTTCCAGAAACATCGAGGTGAGTTCGTTGCAAATCTGCTGCGCTTCGCGGGGGTTATCTGCCGTGAAGTTCACATTGAATCCGACCATGTCCCCGCTGTTGGCATTGTTCTGTCCCGGCTTTTTCTTCTTGGAACTCGAACTGGCATTGGAGGAACTGGAAACGCTCGGCTGCACAGGTTCGACGTCGAGATTAGTCCGGATGTCTGCAATTGCATCCTCCAAAGTCTTCCCCTTTTTGACCAGACCTAACCGCTCCACCAGGGGTTGCAACCGGTTGCGGCTAAGGACCTGCTGCTGCATGGTCGCTATGCGTTGCGTGAGGTCTTCCGTAATAACGGGCTTTACATAGCCTTCGGGAACACTTTGCCCTTCGATAAGCACCAGCGATTGCGACGTATATTTCGGCGGGAAGGCATAGGAAACGAGAAATGCCACGACCGGCGCCAATAGTAGCGGTATCAAAATCACCTTGGCGCGCCGGCGCAGGAGTGCCAAGTAATCGTTGATGCCCAGTTCGCGATTTTCGATCATTCCTGAATTCCCATTCCGCCATCACGAGGATGGCAAATGAATTAATCGATCCGGATCGGGTGAGGATGCCAATCGACACCGATCAATGCCACTTCCCGTTGTGCGGTATAGCTGCACGAAATCGAGCGGATGCAAAGCGAGCCTTGAGAACCGACGTTGCTGAACTGGTAGCTGATAAATCCGCTGAACTCCCGTCCCAGTTGCCGATGGAGGCTGCCCCCGGCGTACACGTAATCGAACGACGTTCCCTTGCCGGCGAAGAGGCTCGGACCAATCAGACTGTTGTATGTGTAACCGACATCTACGTCTGCAAGCCATCGTCGACCTAATGGACGGCCCGCTGAGAATCGCACCAGGTCCGTGGTTGAACCGGTTGAAAAACCTGATCCGTTGGTGTTGTAGCGAAAGAAAGACAACGCCACTCGCCACTTCTCGAGCCGGTAGTCAAGAGACACCCTGCCACTGAACGTAACCCGGTCGGTCGAACCCAACTGAGGGTTATGAATGTGCGTAACTTGTGGACCTCCACCAGCGATAAATTGCATGCGTCCGCTGATGCGGCGTCCGAATAACACATTCACCAGGTTGGTGTTGAAGTTGCTCCCTACCACGCTCGGGAACCTGAAGGTCTGGTACGCGTATAGCAAAGCAATCTGGTCCTTCCGGTTGAGCTGATAGTCATAGGAACCTTGCACGACGAACTGGTGGCTGTTGACTAGCCCAAAAGTGTCATCGGTAAAGTGGACGAGACCATAAGACCCGACAGCCGACACCGAGCTTCGAGGCGAGAGGAATTGAGTCGCGTCAGCGATAGCGATGTTCGTGATGCGCGGCTGTTGGCCAAACGTGGCAAATTGCCCGGGGCCTAGAATGCCAACTCCTGCCAGCCCGCCGACCAAGCCGCCGATAGAACTCAAGGCTCCAGTTCCGCCAAACGATCCGGCACCGAAGTTTCCCTCGGGCAGATAACTGAACGAGTCACGAATGGCAAATTGTCCCCGGCTCCAGGAAATATGCTGGTCCACGTCGAACAGTTGCAAGGACGCGATACCTGCCGCTCGATTGCTGTAGTAGCCGACGCCACCAAGGTAGTCCGCAGCGAGGTCATAACGACGCCTAAGCCTTTGCAGAGTAAGGCTCCCCAACCCTCGTGTGACCCCATGGACGTTCGAGCTGCCCGATGTACCTCCCTCTTCGGTATCCGCAGCTTGACTTATCAGCGCGCCGGGAATCAAAAAACTACGAGTTTCGACGCCCGTCGGTGCGAGGCCCGGCGCATTTAGGCCGACAATTGGAGGGTTAAGCTCATACGGGGGCTGGCTGATCTGAGTTGACGGGGCTGGAGGATCCGGCGCAGGAGCGGGATCCGACGGCCGACCAATCTCAGCCCGCGGCCATCCGGTCGACGGTTCTTCTGATCCGCCGTCGGACTGCGCCCAGCCTAGTCCCACCGCGACCAAGAGAAACACGGCCATGGTCACGATCTTTGCCCGAGTTGTCCTACGGAACAACAATCGTATCTCCTGGTTTGAGCACAATGTTCTGGGTCATCGCCTCGCCCTTGATCAAGTGCTTGTAATTCACCGGCAGCTTCTGCTGAACTCCGTTCACTGACCGCAGAACGTAAATCTTCTTGGTGTTCGCGAATTGCGTCAGACCAGAAGTAGCCAGGCCCTGCAACACCGTCATGTTCGGCAACAAAGGCAAAGCTCCGCTGTGTTGCACTTCTCCCGTAGCGAAGAACCTCTGGCTGTTCATCTGTGACACCACAACAGAAACTCGCGGATCGTCGAGATACTTCCTCAGCTTTTCCTGGAGAGCCGCGGCCAGTTGCATCGGAGTCAAGCCAGCCGCTTGCACGTCATTCAGCAGGGGAAGAGAAATTTTGCCATCCGAGCGGACGGGGAGGGTTGCCGTGAGCTCCGGCTCCTTCCATACTGAGACGTGCAGCGTGTCCTCGGCGCCGATCAGGTAGCTCGGCCCTGGAACGTGGGGCACACTTACATCAGTGGCCTGGGCAGCGCCAGTATCATTCGCGGTTGCCGCGGAATCGGTTTTGGATTTCGAATGGTGCAACGGCCAGGTTCCAGCCAGCAGCAGCATTGCGAATGTCAACCTAGCCCTCATAGACTCTCCTCATCTGGTTACGACGCCTCGGATTGCGTGCAGCCGATCTGCTTGAGCTTGTACAAGAGCGCTTTGTAACTGATCTTCAGTTCTTGTGCGGCCCGCCGACGGTTCCATCGAGTGCGGGTGAGCGCCTTCAGGATGAGATCCTTTTCCGCTTCGCGCGCCGCCGCTCGGGTTGCGTCTTTCAACGACTCTTGTCCCGAGTGGTCACGGTCCGATTTCCGCAGCATTGCGCGCAAACCGTCCATGGCCAATGATTCGTTCCCCAGCACAACAATGGCTTTGGCTGCGTCCGCTAGTTCCTGAACGTTGCCAGGCCAGTCATATTCACTGAATAGTTGGCGGGTGCGCTCGCTCAAAAGCGGCGTAGGGCGACCGAATTCCTGTGCAAATTTACCCAGGAAAAAATCCATAAATAACGCGAGATCCTGCTTGCGATGCCGCAATGGGGGAAGCCGCAAACACAATCCACTGATCCGGTAATAGAGATCCTCATGGAACTGACCGGAACGAGCTTCCCCGTCCAAGTTGCGCGCGCTGCCGCAGATCAAGCGTCCATGGACCCTCTTGCTTTCAGCTTGCTCCAGCCGGACGAGGGCCTCAGTCAATCTGAGCTGTGCGGCCGGACTCAAGCAGGCAATCTCATCGAGATAAACCGTGCCGGGGCACGCCAAGATATTTCCATCAGCGCCGTCAAGGTTCTCAGGCCTCAGGTCCTTGCACTCGATGAGGCGAAACTCGCGGCTGCTTCTGCGAGAAGCTGCGTGAATCCGACGGGCCACCGTTTGCTTTCCTGCCCCGTTCTCCGCCAACAGCAAAACTGGAACATCACTCTGTGAAAGCTCCTGAATCATCTCTTCCACGGCCCGCATTCCCGAGCTTGTTCCTTTGAGAAATGCTTGTGAATTTCTAAGCCGCAACTGTGACTCACTCTTCTCCGAAGAGGGTACCGGCATCAATAGACCCTCGACTTGAGAAATAGCGCAATTACGCGAACTGGAATTCACAGCCATCGGCCGCGCTGGCTCCTTGTAGTAGAAAGCAACGATTCAAACGACAAGCTTGCGCTTGACTATGAGTGAAGATAGAACCAGGTAGAAATGGGGATTTCTATCCCCAAAAAATTACATACCTTGATACCACAGAAGGGTAAAGTTTCTCGTTCAGCTCTATTAATTTTCGATGAATAAAAGTGCAAAGTAGTTCCAATCACCCGGTAACTATTGCAGAATGGGCGCGCCTGATGCGGCGTGGTCCGCTTGTTCTGTTAGTTCGCAGAATAGGTTTCACGAAGCCATCAATCGCTGAGAGCGGTGGTGCCGGAAATGTTATTCCGGTTCGTGCATCGGCCAGGGTCTCGCAGGTTTCTTCCTATGAGCGTGTTGACACACAAACCGCTTCGCCTGCTCAACGCGCCGACCGTACGAGCTAGATCGAGTACCAATCTTCGGTTTGCTGTGGTGATCATCCTGCTGGCAGGAGTTGGTTGGTTTCTGCGCTCCTGGAACTACAGCGAGATCATTCCGGCGAGGGAGAATTTCAGCTCGTTTCCTCGTCAATTGGGAGAGTGGGCAGGAGTTGATTCGAACGTCCCGCAGGATGTTCGCGCCCTGCTCGGCCCGGGGGATTTCTTGTTGCGGAGCTATCGCCCGTCTTCTGCCGACAATCCTTCGGTTGATTTGTTTCTGGCCTATTTCCCAAGTCAGCGGATTGGGGATACGATTCATTCGCCGAAACACTGTCTGCCGGGCTCCGGGTGGCTGCCTGTGGAGTCCACCGAGGTTACTCTCTCGCTGCCGGAACAAACTCCTTTCCTGGTGAATCGGTATGTGATGGCGAAGGGCACGCAGCGTGCGCTCGCGATCTATTGGTATTGGGCGCACAACCGGGCCGTGACCAGTGAATACTGGGCCAAGTTCTATCTCATCGCCGATTCCATCCGCCGAAACCGAAGTGATGGTTCCTTGATCCGGGTTACCACCGAGTTGAAAAATGGCGAGACTGCAGCCGAGGCTCAATCCAGGCTGGTGTCCGTGCTGAGTGGTCTTACGCCGGTTCTTTACCGGTACATCCCCCGCTGACCTTCAGCGCAAGCTTCGCAGCTTGCGCGGTGTGTTCAGGCGATGCACTGATTTGACGTATTGATTTGAAGATACGCTTCGAACTTCTGATGAATGGCGAGTCCCGGCTAAACATGGGAGATCCCCTATGAAACATGTTTCTATTTTACGTTCGATTGTATTCCTGACTGCCGTTACAGCGTCGATGGTGAGCTGCTCTCGCGATCCTAACGTGCGCAAACAAAAATACTTTGAGAGCGGCGAGCGTTACTTTGAAAAAGAAAAGTACCGCGAGGCGGTCATCCAATTCAGCAATGCTCTTCAGGTCGATTCAAACTTCGTCGATGCGCATTATCAACTGGCGCAGGCGTACCTTAAACTACAGCAATGGAACCGGGCATACGATGAGCTCAGCCGGGCAATCGAACTACAGCCGCACAACTATGCGGCCCATCTCGATCTGGCCAATCTGCTGATCGCGGGCAACGATCTGAAGCAGGCGCAAGCACACACGAATCTTCTACTTGAAAAGCAGCCGAATAATACGCAGGTGCACGTCGCAGCCGCCAACCTCCTGGCTGCTCAAGGCAACCTTTCTGGCGCAATCCAAGAGGCACAAAAGGCAATCGAGCTAAGCCCGCAGCGATGGGAGTCTTATCTGGCGATGGCGCGGTTGCAAATGAATGCGCACCAGTCCGACCTTGCCCGAATCAATTTTGAAAAAGCCGTCGAGCTGAATCCGAAGGCAACTCCCGCGCTATTAGCTCTTGGCAACTACTATCAATTCCGCGGACAGTTCCCTGAGGCGGAGCAGCAAGTCCTGCGCGCCATCCAATCGGATCCGAAGAATCCTGATCCTCGCGCTGCGCTGGTGCAGCTTTACATGGCGGAGGGCAAGAAGAGCAAGGCAGAGGCTTCGCTGAAGCAAGTTAAGCAAGACTTCCCCGATAACTCAGTTGGCTACCGCATGCTCGGAGATTTTTACTTCGCTGCTGGAGACACAGAAAAGGCCTTGTCTGAATATGCCTTGTTGTACCAGTCCCACCCAAAAGACATCCGGGTCAAGAAGAACTACGTTCAACTTCTTATTTTGAGCAACCGTCTGGACGAAGCTCGTAAGCTCGACGAGGAACTCCTGAAAACCAGTCCTAACGACGAAGACGCGCTGATATGTCGCGGTCAAATTCAAAATCGCCAGGCCCATCCCACCGATGCCGCCGAAACCCTGCAGGCTGTCATTAACAATGATCCCGACAATGCCGTTGCGCATTATCACTTGGGGCTCACGTTCGATGCGCAAGGGAAACCGCAGCGCGCAGAAATCGAATGGCAGAATGCAGCGCGACTTCGTCCTGACCTCGCCGAGGCTCAGCGCGCTTTGGCCGGTGCCGCTCTACGTAAGGGTGATCTGAATGGCATGGAACAGTACGCCACGAATCTCATTGCTCTCCAGCCGTCTTCTCCCGACGGGTATGCGTTGCGCGCTGTTTCCTACATCAATCGCCAGCAATTCGCCGGAGCTGAGCAGGATGTTCGCAAAGCCATAGAGGTCGCTCCTCAGAACCCGCTTGGCCATATCCAAATGGGCAATTTGAAACTAGCCCAGAAGCAATTCGGGGATGCGGAACGGTCTTTTCAACGAGCACTTGACCTCGACCCTAGTTCGCCGGATGCTCTTGCAGGTTTGATGAATACGTATCTGGCCCAGAACGCGCCCGACAAAGCCTTGGCTGCGGCCAACGCTCAGATCGCCAAGGTGCCCAGCAGCAGTCCTTTCTATGACTTGCTTGGAACCGTTTTGTTCAAGAGCGAGGGGGACCGTGACGGCGCCTTGGCCGCTTTCAAGAAATCGGTCGAATTAGACAAGAACAATTCGGGTGCGGTAACTAAGCTAGGCCAAGTGCAGGCCGCAAGTGGATCCGTCGATGAGGCCATCGCTACCTATCAAAGTTCGCTCAAGGACAACCCGCGTCAACCGAACATGTACATCCTGACAGGTGGATTGTATGAGTCCAGGCAAGACTGGGATCATGCCAGACAGATGTATCAAAAGGCTCTGGAGATCAGTCCGGAAAATCCCCTTGCCTCTAATAATCTAGCGTACGTGATCCTGCGAACCGGCGGCAACGTAGACGTGGCGCTCTCCCTGGCGCAAACTGCCCGGCGCGGCATGCCCGATTCACCCAATGCCGCAGATACTCTAGGCTGGATTTTTTTTCAGAAAGGCGCTTACAAGTCTGCGATTGATCTATTCCAGGAAGCACTGAAACTCAGCGAAAAAAATAAGACTCCGGAAAATGCGACGGTGCATTATCACTTGGGCTTAGCCTACGAGAAGACGGATCAGCCTAAGCTCGCCAAGCAGCATTTGCAACGAGTGCTGAAGATCGATCCGAACTATAGCGAGGCCGCCGACGTAAAAAAACAGCTAGCCCAGTTGGCATCGTAGACAAGCAACCCCGGCGGCACCATTTAGGATTGCGGAAGAAGGAGAAATGGGAGGATAGTTTCTGAGGGCTTTGGATCGTCCCCCAGCCGCCGAAAATTTCGCAGCAAATCAAGGGGTCCCAGGGACCCCTTGTAATTTCAACTGATTCTAATTTCCATTAGGTTTGCAAGCCCGAAAAGTGTTTCCTCTTTACAAAAAGAGCTATGCCAACCAGCCCGGTGCCAAACAGAATCAGCGTCGATGACTCCGGAACAATTGGAAAGGTGCTATTACCACCGCTTAGACCGATGACCCCTTTCCCATTCGGGCCGAACGGATCGAATACCGTCTGGCCATTCTTGACAACCATTTTCTGCGTCGTAAGTTGAACTGTCGCCCCATTCACTTGCTGGCCCATGTATGAACCTGTCACAGTACCGGAGAGCGACCACTCATAAAACTGTCCCACCGTGCTGCAGCTTACCGTGCTGGTGCAGGTTCCTATATAGGTCCAGGTGAGAGAAGTAAAGGAGCCGCTAAACACGCCGGCCGTGTTTTCGCTGATGTTAAAGGTGCCGCCAGGACCGAAGTTCGTTGCACCACCGGTGATGTTGTTTATGCCAGCGAGAGTCGCCAAGGGAGTGGTGTAGTTCACCGTCCCGGTGCACGGACTGCAGTTGAGACCACCGGCCCCAGTAACGCTAGTGAGCATCGATCCAACCGTTCCGGTCGTAAGAAAATACATTCCCGAGTGATCCTGCTGCTTAAGAAAGAGATTCCCTCCCTGATTGTCGAAGCTAGCGTCGGCAAACGCTGCCGACGAAAGACAACCGATAAACAGTGCCAGAAGAACTAACTTGCTTAGTTTCATGCCGCCTCCAAGGAACGCAGTGAGAAAGTTATTCTCTGTCCTCGGGGCTGAGTACAGGGGTACTCCACGTCAACTAACGCATGCAGTTTACCCGAAATCTGTGTGACAACACTCTCGTTGGTGGCCCACTCTTTGTCAATATAAAAGTAGAGGAGAATTGTTAAAATTAGACGACAGAACTGCTGCAGCTTCGCGCAATTAGTGAATTTCTCCCATGATTTTCACAGTGGTTCCTCGTTTTTCTAAAGACTACTTGCGAAAACCAAATTCCTGGCGGAGCATTTGATTAACTGAAAGCTGACCTGCATCCCTGGCGGGAGTAACAGCTCAGTCAATGTCCATTCGATTGCCCCGACAGACCATTCGTAACTTTCTTACGATAAAAGGGTTGCCGATAATGACTCGTCAGGCCAGACCAGTTTAAGGGTTTCGTCTGGGGAGAGTTGGAATGTCGTCGGAGTTACGGTGTTCTGCTAAGTCTTCCGGAACTAACTTCTCAAGGATCATCGACAGCTATCGCACAGTTGCATTCATTTTCCTTCTCGCTTTAGTTATGGGTTTGAACGCCTCATGCGGTATGTCGGTCCCTGCAGCGAACGCTTCCACGGGACCCAATCAGGGTTCGCCGCTCACTCCGATTTCGAGCATCGCCATATTCCCGCCCGGTACGACTCTTGCCGCGGGTGATACCTTGCAGTTCACGGCTTCCGTCAACGACGCGAGCAGCACAGCTGTTACTTGGTCGGCGAGCGCGGGTAGTGTTTCCGCTGGTGGTTTTTTTACTGCCCCCTCCGTGGCTACCGAAGAGCAAGCCCTAGTGACTGTGAGCAGCAGCGTTGACCCCAGCAAGACGGCAGTGGCTAAAGTGTCGATAATCCCGCCGGTTTCGATCCCGCCATTGTTGAATAATGAGAACCGTTTTTGCGCGGCCGGGAATGTACCCCAGTACCCGAGCAAGATGGACGGCCCAGCTCATCTGCCGACAAGCTGTTACTACACCGGTCTTGACGGCACACCTTCGCCGGGGAAGACGTGGGCGGGCAAAGACCCGAATGCTCTGTATGCGCAGGCTCAGTGTGGAGATGTAATTTTACTGACAGCTGGTCAAAGCATTACAGAGAATCCTAACTTTCCCCACAAGAACTGCGACGATGGGCATTACATCACGATCCGAACCAGTACGCCCGATGCCCAACTTCCTGCCGAAGGCACCAGAATCAGTCCCTGCTTTTTCGGCACAGCCTCGTTGCCCGGGCGCCCAACATTTCCCAACTGCCCCCCAGGTGGTTCCCAGAACCTGGGATTCAAAATTGTGCCTACGCTCGCCGGGACCCCGGTTTTTGGAGATCACCTTCGATTCATTGGAATCGAGTTCGCCAAACCCGCAGGCAAGATCTGGTACGGTCTTGGACTCACCGCATCGGACCACATCATTTTTGACCGGGTCTGGATCCATGGCAATCCGCTCGAGGAAACGAGCCGCGGAGTTCGACTGGACGATGCGCGATATGTCGCAGTGATCAACTCCTACCTCAACGAATTTCACTGTAACTCCGGTCCGGTCGGAAGTTGCACGGATGCCCATGCGATTGCCGGCGGGAGTAATCAACAAACCGGCGTATACCATGGCACATTTAAAATTTACGGAAACTTTCTCGAAGGATCCGGGGAATCGATTCTTTTCGGTGGCGCACCCAGCGTGGACACCAGCTGTGACATTGACATTGAGGGTAATTTCTTCTTCCTGCCGCTCACCTGGGATCCGGCTGATCCGACCTACGACGGCGGCGTCAACGGTCACCCTTACATCGTTAAAAATCACTTCGAACTGAAGAATGCGTGCCGCGTCCTCTTTCGCGGGAACCGGCTGATGAATGTTTGGGCTGGGTTTTCTCAGACGGGGGCTTCCATTGTAATCGGCCCAGCCTCGCAACATGGAAGTTGCCCCCTCACCTGCCAGGTGCACGACGTCACCCTTGCCTATAACTACGTCTCCAATGCTGTTCAGGCGTTACAAATCGAAAATGGAGGGAACGGTGATGGCTGGTATGGTTACGAAGGCAAAAACTATTCAGTCCATGATTTGATCGCCGATGGCCTCGATTTTCCCACCGTGTATAAGCCGGGCGACGGGCCGTTTAAGGTTGGAATCGATACCGGTCCGACTGCCCCTCCGAGCGATATTGTGGCCAATGTCGACATCAACCACATCACGCTCGTCGAGCAAGCTGCCACGGTCGCTGGGTTTCTCTCGATGATGGGCCCGACGCCGGCTGCTGAGGCGGGAATCGTCTGGAAAAACTCCGTACTGCCTGCCGGCAAGTATGCTGTGTTTTCGAGCGGTGGATCAGGAAACTGCGCCAACGTGGCGGTTTCGCCAAAGGACAAATTTGATGCGTGCTGGTCCTCGCCTTATATCTTTTCTCACAATCTTATACTGGGAGG
The DNA here is from genome assembly GCA_035567135.1 of Terriglobales bacterium. Taxonomy (GTDB): domain Bacteria; phylum Acidobacteriota; class Terriglobia; order Terriglobales; family Acidobacteriaceae; genus JABDBE01. Next base: position 231,946 of record DATMQI010000228.1, on the reverse strand, counting down.
AGACGCGATACATTACGACGTCTGGCCGGCGGGCAACATTACATATGCGACCAGTCAGGCGGCCACATATGTGAATTTCAACGGAGGCAGCCTGGGTGATTACCATCTCGCTTCGAACTCGCCCGGGAAGGGCGCGGCAGATGACGGCACGGATATAGGAGCAAACGTCGACGCCGTCATGCGGGAAATCGCTGGTATTCGCTGAAGCGGAGGCCAGTCTTTAGATGACTCCGTTCCAATTCGCTCGAGGCTGCTGCCGTGCAAACTTGAGTGGCGCACAGTGCCACACTCATCTAGTAGTCGCAGCTTCCGGGAAATTCGCACTCCCTGACGGAAGACAAGTCTTCGATCACGTCCAGCGACCATGAACTCGTTCCGGTATTCAGCACATCGACATACACGCGTCCCCTAGCGGAATCCACCGCCAGGCTCCCGGGCTGATTGTCGGCTCCCAGCAAGAACGTACTAAGCAACCTTCCATTCTCGTTGTACACGTCGATCGAGTTTCCCCCGGGATTCGCAAGATACACATGTCCCAGAGCATTGTTCACTCCGATTGCCGCGGGCGTGTAGGTCAAGGCAATCGTTTTGAATACGGTCTCAGTGGTTCCCTGAATGAATTGCAATTTTGTTCCAGCGATGGCGATCAGCCTGTTGGTGGCCGAATCGATAGCCAACACCGTTCCGAACGCAGTATTCGACACCGCGAAGGTAGTTGGATTCACTTCTTTCGACACTCCACCGGAAGTCACGTAGAGCTTTCCGGTGCGCGGGTTCGCCACCGGCGGTTGTGCGATTTTGCCTCCGGAAGAAATAGGGCCCCCGAGCAGTTTGAAATTATCCGTTTCGAACACCCAGACAGGATCGTCTTTCTTACACTCAGAAGCCACCCACATCCGTCCCCTGCAATCAAACGAGACGGCTGCCGGGCAGGCACCGATCTTCTCGGAAAAAATCTCGACGTTGTTATTGCCCGCATACACCTGTAGATCCCCGGCGGTCAGAGTTCCGGTCCAGATGTTATCGCGCTTCATATCCACACTCACACCTGCGGAAGGAGTGATGGTTTTCACAATGGCAAACGTGACGCCGTCGATTACTGTGAGGCTGCTCCCACTTGCATTTGGGCCTCCTCCTGCGTAAACGATATTGAGTGCGGGATTCACCGCGACCTGGCCGACCGAGGCGCTTGATATTGGTACTGAGGCGATAACGTTCTGTCCTGCCGCCAGTCCGACCAGTATCAAAACCAGAGCGGCTGTGGAGACGATACTTTTCGCGTTACTGCAGATCGGATTCATAACATTTCTCCCTAAGTCAAACGAAATCCTTGTTTGCTTGGATCGCCGCTAAGACTACACCATGCGCATGTTGTTGCCCTTTGGAAACCGATAATTTTCATAGAATTTTCATAAGCCTGTCTAAATTAAGACTGGCCTGCGCCGCGTCGGGTGGCGAAAATTGCGACCGGACGAACATTCGGTTGTCTAGGACGGCGCTCTATGTCTGGATGGATTGCGCTTGATAAGAGGTTGGCATATGCTAGGCAGCATTCCCTCGCACTCTGACTCTGTGATTTATCAGGCACAAACCGTTTCGCTCGCAGTGCGGCCTCGGCATTTCGACGTAAACCGCCACTCGCGGTGGCAAGCCATGTTGCTCGCGCTCATGGTTGGCTGGCTTTACTGGTCCATCCTTTTTCATCTGGCGAAACAGTGGTCGAACGATGCTAACTTTTCCCACGGGTTTTTCGTTCCCGCTTTTTCTTTGTTCGTGCTGTGGCAGCATCGCGTCGCGCTTGCCCAGGTACCGCGTCAAGCCTCTTCTTGGGGACTACTTGTCGTGGCCTTCGCGCTCTGTGTGCTTGTTGTTGGAGTACTGGGAGCGGAACTGTTCTTGTCTCGCATTTCTTTGCTGCTGCTGATTGCGGGCCTCGTAATTTTCTTCCGTGGATGGAATATGTTTCGGGCGGTCCTTTTTCCCTGGGCATTCCTGATCTTGATGATTCCCATCCCCGCGATCATTTTTAGTGAGATCACCTTTCCTCTTCAGATGCTGGCGTCAAAAGTAGCCGCCCTGCTATTACCGATAGCGGGCGTCCCTGTGCTGCGCGAAGGGAATGTAATTCACTTGCCTGCAATGACGCTGGAAGTTGCAGAGGCCTGCAGCGGTGTTCGCTCACTTCTTTCGCTGGTGACCCTCGCCATCATCTATGGATATTTGGCTGAGACTCGTCGATGGGCTCGGATAGTGTTGGCCATTGCTGCGATTCCCATCGCAGTAGCAGCCAACAGCTTGCGTATCGTAATTACTGGCCTCCTGGTGCAATACTGGGATCCGGGAAAAGCAGAAGGCTTCTTTCACACATTCTCTGGCTGGCTGGTCTTTGTGGCGTCGCTCACCATGCTCTTTCTCCTGCACCGGCTTGTGCGAATGAGCCGCAGACAGCAATGGCCGCCGAATCGGGAAATGAACTGATACTGTCCAGCGTTCGTAATTGTAGGAAATTCTCAGGACACAATTCCCAACCTTCCCTGCTTGCTGAGCTGCGGCAATGAAAATTCACACGTTATTTATATTGCGGTCACCTCAGCGTAACAAAGCACAGCTTAAACTGTGACGCCGAAAGGATCAGCCGGCGACTGTTCATCGCCTTTCGAGCACTCCGTAACTTCCTTTTTAATGCAGATCTTCTAGGAACGAACGCGGGCAGAATAGGCCGCACCGCGTCAGTGGAAGCAGGGCATGAAGCAGCTCATTTTTGTTGTGGAGACCGAAACCGAAGTTCGTGAGTTAGCGCGGCACTGCCTTGAAGAGGCTGGCTACGTCGTACGTACGTTTTCGACAGCCAACGTGATTCAGGAGGCGGAAGATAAGCACCCCGCATTAATGCTGATTGCCATGGTGATGGCGGACGGCGCCGGCCTGGACCTGTGCCGGATTATCCGCGAGAATCGCGCCTTGGCAGGAACACCGCTAGTGTTTCTCATTCCGCAGGCCGCCGAGGAATACCGCGCTTTGGCATTTGAGTCCGGTGGGGATGATTGCATTATCAAACCCTTCAACCCCCGTGAATTGGTAGCGCGGGTACAAGCGGTCCTTCGCCGTTTCGCGCCCGAGTCCTGGCGGTCCCGGATGGAGCGGGCAGACCTGGTCATCGATAGTTTAGCCATGAAGCTTTCCGTCCGGGGCAGCGAAGTGCCGACCACAAGCCTGGAGTTTCGCCTCATTGAGTATCTGGCCCGTCACCGGGGTCAGGTGTTTACCCGCGATCTCCTTCTGGATGCGGTGTGGGGGGATATGCAATTCGTGACCCCGCGTAGCGTCGACGCCTGCATTCGCCGAATCCGCGAGAAGATCGAGCCGGACAGAACGACTCCGACATACCTGAAAACCATTCGAGGTGTTGGTTACCGACTGGACGCTGTTGCCACCTGGAAACTCACGTCCAACGACGGGTGTGACTGTCTTGCGTGCACCACGCCGCGCGGGGCACCAAGATTAGTTCATTCAAACAATCGACAGAGAAGAACTCCAGCACAAAGCTGAAGCCAGTCAGCCGACCAGAGAATCAATAGCCCACACCGCCCGAGTCTCTCGCAATCGATCACTTGCTGTGTGACCTACGCGCCGCCCTTGTTACGGTGAGGTAAGAGCATCCGAATACAATTCGATCTTGCCGTTCGCAAGGTAAGTGCAGGCATTTACGCATAGTCGGACGACATCTGGATGCAGGACGTATGGACGCGGAGCCATTTAGTTCTGCGAAAAAAGTGGACAAAAAGCACTTTTTCTGGTCAGAGCTCGCTCTTCGAACCTAAAAACAAGTGGGAAATGATTACCGTTGCGAGACGCTTCAACGGTATCAACACCGTGGCACACCGATTCTCGCCATCGAGTAATTAGGGGATGCGGGCGGGCACAGTGCCCGCCGATACATTCACTTTACTTCTTTGGCTGTGATTCGGGTTTCTCCTGCTTGGGTGCGGGCATTTGCCCCTGCTCGCTGGTAGGAGGAACGATGCCCTTGATCCGCATGTAGGTGACGAGGTTTCCGTAGTGCTCCATGTTGTGACCGATGTTGATACTCAGCACGGCAAATTTCGGAACATCGTTTCCGAAAAACTTCACGGTCTGTGTAGCTGCGGCGTCAGTCATGGCATCGTAGACCTTGTCGCAGTATGCGAATCCGTCTTTGAGGGCAGCGACGAGATCGGCTTTAGACGTTTTGCTTTTCTCGATATTCAGACCAGGATTTTTCTCGCCGGAGGCAGTGGAGCAAAAAAGATACTGGGCATCGGCGAGATGTCCGATGATCTGTCCATAAGTTCGTACCGTATCGACCGGTTTGAAGCTGTAATTCTCTTCAGGCACTTTTTCAGCCGAACGAAGCAGGATTCCCTTCGTCCGTTCGTAGCCGCGCTTGTTGATGGCGCTGAACGGATTGTCGGAGGACTGCTTTTCCTGAGAAAAGGCGGTTAGAGCAAAAAGACACAGCAGAATTATCGGAAGAGGTTTTCGCATGGGGTTTCTCCTTTTCGATTGGTATGCAAGGGTACCAGAAAACTCGAAAAGGCTTGTTAACGACAGAAACGCGCCGATCCGCGCCAAACTACCGGACGCAGGCCGCACAGCCTCACATTAGGCCAATATCAAGGCACCGAGGCTTCTCTATCAACGACCTTTCTAAAATCCACCTTCCTTCCTAGCGGAGGGTTTTGCAAAGCGGCCGGAAGCGGCTTGAAGGCGAGGACCGCTCTGCCACCATTCCGCCAGGAAGGAAGGTGGGCCACGCTTTCCTTATGTTTGGGCGATCCCCGAAGGGCTTTGCATGTCGTGCTTTGGCTTGTGGAAATGGGTTGCTGTTCTGCAAGTTGAAGATTCCCGATTTGAAACGAATTGATCAAAAATGTCCTTTCGAGTAAACGGATTCATATCGCCTCGTTCTCGCGAGGCTTAGTATCGAAGATGCGCACACCTTCGTCAGTTCGCAAATTGCAAGAGTAGAGGAGGTTCTGATGAAGAACCGTGAACCCAAGGAATGGCGCAGTTTACAACGTTGGTCGAAACTACAGAAAAGGGCACAAAACGAGACAGACCGAGGCAAGCTGGCCAAGATACTCGGCAGAATGGGTCGCCTAATTATTCAGATGGAGAAAAGAGCGACTCCGCTGGTTAACGAAGCACACCACGCATTGGTCTTAGGGTTGGCAGGCAACGAAGACCGAGGTGGACGTGCACCCCTTCGGACAAGGGTTCTGATCAACTAAAACGAAGGGCAGGGATTAGTCCAACCTGCCCACAGACTAACCGAGTGCCTCTCCTCATCCGAACACTCAGCACTTGTACCGAAAGATCACTTCGCAGACGTATGACGCAGAAAGGCTTTCCCCGACTGCTGAACCGGCGTCTGATTGTTGTCTGCCGCCTGGGAAAGAGTGGTAATTCTGTCGCGCCAGATGATGATGCTGTCCTTCGCGGCCTGAGTATCGGGAGCATCGGGTGCCAGTTCCACGTATTGTTTCATGTGAAGAATGGCCGTGTCGTAGTATTTCTGCTCGCCCGCTAAAGTTGCCAGATTGAACTGCCCCTCCGGCCAGGTGGGAAAAATATCCAAAGCGGCTTGGTACTCCTTGATAGCCTTTTCGGTCTCTTTCTCTTTGAAGGCGTATTCGGCCAGGACCTGGTGCTCACGGGCCGCTTCGGGCATAGCCGGCTTTACAGCAGCCTCGCGCCAAGCTTTGGCTTGCACTCGGAATTGCTGCAGGGTATTGTCCTGCTGAGTTTGTGCTTGCTCGCGCGCGGTAGCGGCAAGATAATGCAGGGCCGCGGCGAACTTATCGGCGTTGTAGATCAGGACGCAGTCTTCGCGATCGTGGCTATAGTCTTGCCAGCTCACGGTGCAATAGCCGGGGCGAGCCTCATCTCCTCCCACTCTGACAGAAATAACTCGCGCCAACGCAATGCCGAAATGGAAGCGCTTGTCCGCGGATGAGAAGCGAAGATACTGACCGTCGAGCTGCTCAATCGAATACCAATGCTTCATAGACTCGGTGATCCATTTTGTCGCCTCGGTCTGGTCGGCTGGGACCTGGTCTTTTTTCTTGGCCAACAGGGTGACAGGGAGTAGCAAAGATAGGGCCAGCAAAAACGCCGTCATGGCTCTGGCATTTCGATTTGGACAACTCATGTGAATTATTCTCCGTTTTTCTGAGCGTTTCAGCATTCAAGCGTATAAGCCGGATCTCCGGGAGCGCTACGAGAAAGCCGCTCTCCGGGTTCCTTTCGTAACTTCGCATTACCGGGGTCCTTCACCTAGTCTCTATTCAAACTCACGCCTGATAGGAGAATGACTTGCCCGAGTACCATTCATCGAGACTTCCGCTAGGCAAAGAGTGCGGATTCACTCAACGCACCCACCGCGTTGCCGCCTACAGACATTTGCGGAACGGAATCCTTCTGGCAGTGCTGTGTTGGCTGGCGTTCTCCGCGGGTACTGTTTCGTTGTGGGCCGATACTTGCTCCTACACCTACAGATGCAGCGGCCCGCAGTGCGCCGCGACCATGGGAGGCATGAGCGGGACGCGCAGCCAGTCCGGCGTGACCTTCGCTCAGTGTGAGGCGGCCCGGCAGAGCGCTCCGAGTTCGACCCGTTGCGTATGCACATCGGACGGCGCGGGCGCTTCCGGAACGGACATACCAGTGGCTACGGGTAATCTTACGCAAGACCTGGTGAGTCTGGGCGCGAACGCCATGATCATGAATATCAAGAACCCGTATGTCGGTGTGTTCATGCAGCACGCCACCAATTCCTTTCTGGTCTCGTTGTTCAGCAATAGCCAGGCGGATACGGACCGGCAACGGCAGATGAACGAACAGCGACAGATCATGGAACAGCAGCTATTGGAGCACCAGCGAGAGCAGGAACGGCAGCGGCGTATCGCCGAGCAGCAACGTCTCGATGCCATGTTTGCTCGCCTGAACCGCGAACTCAAGTTGGAGGGCATGCCGTTCAACCTCACGCTGAAGGCCATGAACACGAAGACTGACCTGGAATTGAAAAGTATGAACTCCGGTGGCCCTGATGACCTCAAATTGAAAATCAGCAATGCCAATTCAGCCTCATACGGACTGAAGGGTCTTCCCGGAATTTATGTGGGCGGGCCTGCGGGATCTGACGGATCCGCAGTCAATCAGCAGTCCGTAGCGGGCGACCCAGCAAACGGCACGGCGCCATCGGCCAACCCGAACCTGGTCTCTGGCCCAGGTTCAGGCACGACTGGTCCAGGAATACCCGGCTTGCCTGGCATCTATCTGGATGGAGTTCAACCGGGCCAGGCACCGCAACTGGCTCAGGCCGCTGAAAAGATGTCAGGACCGGAACGTGAGGTCGCGGAAGATGCGGCCTTGCAAGCCGCACAAAAGAATCCTGCCGCGATGAATGCTTCTCAGGATCCCCACGTGCAGGCTTTCCAGCAAACGGTCCAAGGCTATGACGAGGCGGCGGCCGAGGTGAAAAAGGCTCAACAGCAATTGAACAATGAGCAGGCAAACGTGGACGCCGATCACGCGGTACTCGACATGGCCCGCAGCAAACTGGAGTCCGTCACGGCCACGGAGGCACAACAACAGGCATACCGTCAAATGATTCAGGCGGCGAAGACGGATGAGGAAGCGGCGGCCGCGGGCCAGCGGATATTCGACAGTGCGAACGCTACTCTCGCAATCAGCCGCACCAGGGCAGCTTCTGCACTGTCTGCATTGGCAACTCCGCCCAGCACGGCGACTAACACATCGGTTGTCGATCTCAGCCGTGCAACCACCTTGCAGCCAACCCTTCTGCGGGCCTCATCAGCTCCAGCTCCGACTCCAATTCCGGCGTTGGCTCCGGCCCCGTCATCCGCTGCTGCTCCCAAGGTGACCCCGCCGCAGCCCAACCTACCGCAGCTCTGTACTCAGCTCACCCAGGCGCAGGATGCCTTGCGCCGCCTGATGCGCACACAAGAAACACAGTCTCAGAACCGGGAACAATGGGAAAAGGAAATCGACGACGATGCCGACGATGCCTTGAAGCGCGGGCTCGATATGGTTCGCGACTACGGCGGCAAGAAACTAACCAGGCATCTTGAAGAATTGATCAAGGGACAAGACAAGGAAATCGAAGCCCTATACTTGGAAATCTCAAACAAAAAAGGCTCCGAGGTTGGAGAGCTGCAGAAGAAATTCGAACAGATGGACTTGTACAAAGCCCGCCTGCAAGATGCGTTGAAGCGCGCCGAAATCGACAGGGGCCATCTGGATCAACTGGCGCACGAACGCGATTTCTTCGAGTGGACTCACAAACGGCCCGATGACTTGAAGGGTGCCATGGAGGGCGTCCAGCAGCTTGCCGACATCCTATTGGACGACCCTGCGGTCAAACATGCGCTGCAGCTTTCGCCCGAATCCGTTACTTTTATCAAGTCAGTTGGTTCCCTGATGGACTCCGGCTACGACATCTACGCGGATTACCTGGGAGCCCAGCAGATTAAACAGTTGAATCAGAACTCGGAGCAGTATCTCCTGGCAGTGAAGGCGCTGAATCGACGTATCCACGCGACCGTGGCGCAACTGGACGCTTACAGGATTCAGACTCCCGAAGGCTTCAGTTGCACATCGTCAGAGGCGGAGATCGTCGGAAATAATATTCCCTAGCATTGAAAAAGGCTGCGAATTGGGCCGGCGCTCGCCATTATTGACGCGCTGTTACGGTTCCGCCCGCTGACGGACGAGGGGGATGGTAGGGCAGTGCGCGCAAGGTACTGCTGTCGCCACCCCCAACAGACTGTTTGGCCCGCCGGAGCAGTTGCTCGCTGCGAGTGCGGGTTCCCGTCGTGCGCCGCAAAGCAGTCGCCAGTCGCGTCATAGGCGTTTCCTCGCAGCTGAGGACCTTAGCTCATTCTGGGCCGCGCTTCAACCGTTACTGGAAAGGTATGCCGGAAGCCCGAGTGAGGCATGTGATCAGGAGCAACTTGATCACATCGATGCTTCAAAGATCGTGTCGCCCGATTCCGCAGGGCGCCTCTGCAATCGTAGGTTCGCGGATGGGCCCTGACGCCGGCTGGGTCAGCTCCAGGATACGAGCGCACTATCCCGTTGTTGACGTAACCAGCGTTTGCATTCAAAGCCCCCTTCCAAAGCTCAATGATCGATATGGCGACGTTACGCCAATCACTAGTAGCCGAGGTTGATTAGAATTAATTGATGTTCGAGAAAGTTGAAACCGCTAGACTCAGCCTTAGGAAGCCAGAGCGCGGAGACGCTGCTGCAATCTTTGCCAGATATGCCAGCGACAAGGAAGTCACTCGCTTATTGGCTTGGCCTCGCCATACCACTATCCAGGCCACGGATTCATTTCTGGAATTGAGTGACGCAGAATGGTCGAAGTGGCCACTGGGACCGTATGTTATCGAGTCACGTCAGGACAAGACTCTGCTTGGCAGCACCGTTTTGGTGTTCGAAACACCAGGCTGTGCCGCCACGGGTTATGTCCTCGCCAAGGATTCGTGGGGCCAAGGGTACGCGACCGAAGCACTAAGAGCAGTGACAGAGATTGCGCGAAATGCCGGCGTCCTTCGCCTGTACGCCCTTTGTCATCCCGAGAATCTGGTTTCCGAGCGCGTGCTCCAAAAATGCGGCTTTAAACTTGAACGAATCTTAACAAGACACTGCAAGTTTCCAAATTTCAGAGAGGATGATCTTTGGGATGTGCTCCGTTACGGCATTCAGCTCGGAAGATGAGCGCTATGGCGGTTTTTCGCCAACTGACGCACGGTCCGGGTGGCCGACAAAGGCTTGTCATTCGTGTATCGTGGGCAGCAGAGTCCAGCTCAGGGCAGGCTGTCGAAAAACATATAGATCGCAGCAATGCGACCGTTCCGGGCAACGACAAAATCGGTTCCCGCGTAAACTGGAGGTTTGCCGGGAGTGCCAGATACCCATCGAACCCGTCCGGCATCACTTAACTCCTCGGGAGGGGAGAGAGGCTGGTATTTGAAATCTGGATGTGTTGCTTTTATCACACCAGCAATACGATCAATCTCGTCACGGCCTCGGTAGACGCCTCCGTTGGGATCGTAGAACACACCATCTTCATTCCAGATGTCGTCGATGGCCGCGCGACGACGCACGGGGTCATTTTCGCCAAATACGTCGCTCAGATTACGAAGCAGCAAGGTCGATATGCTGTAGGACATGGCTTGTCTCCTCTCGTCATCCGATCCCGAGGAAGGGAATCGGCTTCGCTGTCTAGATGCGCGCATCCAAGGAAAGTTGCAGCACGACGGGGTGTTCTGATTGTTCAAATCATTGACTATCTATCGCAGACTATCGCAAACAGCCATTGCACTCGTTGAAAATTCGACAGTGGCGAGGGAAGGGCAGCAAAGCCCCAGATCAAACGGAGATAATAACACCGACAGAGTGTGACCAGGCGTTGTATCGGCATCCTCGCCTCCCACACCCTTGCCAAAAACGCAAGGATGGGGCACCCATTGGGTTGTTGGGTTTATGGAAGGGAAAACTCGAACTTGGGCGAGGACGTCCTATTTCAACCCCGCCCCCGAGATTTTTTCCCAGATGCCGCGCCTTCGCGCGGAGCTGTTGCCGCTGGCTTTTTCTTTCCTTCCATTTCAGCCAGACTCTGCTTCAGCGCTGACATCAAGTCGACTACTGGGGCCAGCTTCTTAGGTTTCTCAACCTCGGCAATCTTGCCGCCTTCCAGTTTGGTCTGGATCAGGTTCTTGAGATTGTCCTGAAAGGTGTCGTGATATTTCTCGGGATCCCATTCGGTGGCGAGGGCTTCGATTAACTGGTGCGCGACTTTGACTTCAGCATCTTTGAGTTCAACGTCGGGAGCGCCAAAGCCTTCCACCTCCCGCACCTCTTCTTTGTAGTACATCGTATGCAACATCATTCCGCCATCGTGGGGGCGCAGAAAAACCGTGTACTCACGGTTGTGCATGGTCAGTTTCGCGATGGCAACGTACTCGCTCTCCTCCATCGCCTTGGTGAGCAACGCGTAGGGGCGGCGGCCGGCTTCGTCTGGAACCATGTAATAGGAAGATTCGAAGTACACGGGATCGACCTCGCTGGATTTGACGAATTCGAGAATCTCCATCGTTTTGGCGGTTTTGGGCTCGATCTTCTTAATTTCCTCGGGCTCGATGACTACATATTCATCCTTGCGGTACTCGTAGCCCTTGACGATTTCGCTACGTTCCACGACTTTGCCGTCGGCGAGACAAACGTATTGCTGCTTCAGGCGGGACAGATCATCGCGGTGCAGCATGTTGAAGGAAATGCCTGAACTGCGCGCGCCGGAGAACAGCTTCACCGGCATTGAAATCAAACCGAAGGTCAGATAGCCTGACCAGACCGAAGCAGCCATAGTTCACCTTTTAAGCATGAGGGTGCGCGGTATCGCAGATTCCACAAGCCTGCGCTCGTGAGTTTAAACTACATCGAAGTCTTTGATGCACCAAGGTCGCCCCGGTAACCCAGAGTGAAAGCACGATACACTGGGGCGGAGCTGGGCGCAACCCTATCCATAGTAGTATCGGCTATGGTTCGCCCGTGCCGGACATTTTTCCTTGGTCGCCAGGGCATCTTGGCCATCGCCTGGGGGCGGGACGTTCCCACGACGGCCGCCGGGAGGGCGGCGCAACAAGAACCTGAATCGGAGCGAGAATCTTCCTAGTGTCTAATTTCTCGACTGCTTTCCTCGTCACATTAGTGTTCGCCTCACTGGCCCGCTGGGTACGAGGGGTCAGTTTTGGCGGCGCGATCGCAGGAGCCGTAGTCTGCTTTCTGCTGTACGTCGGAGCCGGAGTTGGCGCATTCGTGGCCTTGGTCTTGGTGTTCGCCCTAACCTGGACTTGCACGCGCTTCGGTTATCGGCGGAAAGAAAAACTAGGAACCGCCGAGAAGCTCGATGGGAGGACCGCGTGGCAGGTTCTGGCCAACCTTGCGGTGGCTGCGGGTTGTGCCGGATTGTCAGCCGTCACTGCAAGGAGAGCAGTCTTCCTTCTCGCGCTTTCAGCCGCACTGTCAGAAGCAGCTGCGGACACGGTTTCTAGTGAACTCGGGCAGGCTCGAAGCACAAGTGCCCGGCTGATTACGACTTGGCAAGAAGTGCCAGCAGGCACGGACGGGGGCATAAGTTCGGTTGGGACCGCGGCTGGCATCGCAAGTGCGGCGGTAGTCAGCCTGGTGTGTGTCATAACCGGGCTGATACCTCTCAGGTGGCTGGGCACTTCCATCATTGCCGCACTGGCTGGCATGATCGCGGACAGCTTTTTGGGCGCCTTACTCGAACGACGCAAACTACTGAACAATGATGCTGTGAATTTCCTTGGCACGCTAATCGCGGCAGCCACCGCTTCCCTGCTGGTGATTCCATGAGACGTAGCAAGCTACCTCTCTACAGCGTCCATCAGGTCATGTCCGGCAGTTCCTTGAACCTTCCATTCTTGCCATGGAGAATCTACAGAGAACCCTTGGAACCGATCCAAGCATCCAAACTGCTTGGAGAGAATTTCTCGGCTCTGAACCAGTAGCAGAAGTAGATCAAGTTGATGAAGATTCGAACGCTAATCGTAGGTTATGTACTGGCACTGGCGCTCTTTCTTTTTGCGCAGCGCCATCCTGGCTCCTCGTCCCCGACCGGGTTTCAGGCTGTCGTGGATCTGACGCACTCGGTCGATGCTCGCGGGGCCTACCAAGCCGCTTCATCGCCCGAACAATTTGAAACTCGCATCGATGCTCCCGCCTATTTTGCGCGTGGGCTCTGGACCCTGGATCAGATCCCTGCGGAGCGCCTGCTGGCACCCCTGGTTGTGCTGGATGTGAGCGCGAACATTCAAAGCCATCCTGACTACCAGGTTTCGGTCGAAGACATTGCCCGATGGGAGCGGGCCCACAGCCAGATTCCTTTAGGCTCCGTAGTAATCGCGCGCACTGGATGGGATTCGCGTTGGCGCTCCGTCAAGGACTATCGCAACGCCGACAGGAAGGGCACAATGCACTTCCCCGGATATTCTCCGGATGCGGCGAAGTTTTTGGTGGAAGGGCGCAACGCTATAGGTGTCGGCATTGACACATTGAGCATTGACTACGGTCCGTCGAAAGATTTTCCCGTCCGCCAATACACGCTGGCTCATAGCGTCTATCAACTGGAAAACGTCGCCAACCTGGATCGCGCGCCGATAGCCGGTGGAACGGTCGTGGTTGCTCCGGCAAAGCTGGAGAGCGGGCGCAGCGGCCCGGTTCGAATCCTCGCGCTGCTGCACTGAATACGGATTCCTACCTTTATCCGGAATTCTTTTGCAGCTTTCACTCCGCAGCCTTCATCAGACTTCTGTAACCCAATCCCACCACCCGAGGCCAAGATGAGCGACCCGCGCTATCCCATCGGAAAATTTAAGTTCGACGCCCCCACTGACGAGGCCCAACGAAACAAATTCATCGACGATATCGAACAGGCCCCAGCAGCATTGCGCGTCGCCATTAAGAATCTCTCTCCGGAGCAAATCGAAACACCTTATCGCGACGGTGGCTGGACGGTGCGGCAAGTTGTGCATCACGTGCCCGAGAGCCATATGAATGCTTACATTCGTTTTAAGCTGGCGCTCACCGAAGATGAACCCACGGTCAAGCCGTACATGGAAGACCGGTGGGCGGGTACGCCGGATGTCGAGTCGACACCGCTGGAAGTGTCCCTGGCAATGATGGAGCCGTTGCATGAGCGATGGGTTCGCCTCTTGCGCCATCTAAAGCCGTCCGATTGGAAGCGGACTTTCCGCCATCCCGAGGGAGGGGTAATGCCTCTGGAGAGGAATCTGGCGCTCTATGCGTGGCATGGCAAGCATCATGTGGCGCACATTACGGAGTTGAGGAAGCGGATGGGGTGGTAAGAGTTACGAACTTGCATTGTCCTATTGACCAAATGGACTGTGGAGACGAAGCTAGCTACGTCTCTACAGAAACCAGACTGGTCACACCGGTATCTGTAGTCGCCACACCATGTAACTGACGGCCTCGCGTAGAACCGCTTCCGCGCGCTGCCATAACGAGTGCGGTCGCGAATCGAGGCGCGGGGAAACGGACACCTGTATTCCCTCGTGCTCGAGCAGTTTGCGGATGCGGAAGACGTGATACGCGTCACTTACGGCGACACAACTGTGCAGGTGATTGGCACGCATGATCACGGCAATCCGTCCGGCAGATTGTGCCGTATCCGAACCATGAGTTTCCGCAATCAGATTAGAGTCGGGGACGCCACGATGCATCAGGTAATCGTGGCCCACCCCGCCCTCACTAAAACTGGGATCGGCCGCGGCCCCGCCAGTGGTAATCACCACCGGAGCAATGCCTTGCTGGAACAGCTCGAAGGCGTGGTCGAGCCGGGCGCGATACACTGGAGAAGGACGCCCGGAATACTCAGCGGCTCCGAAGACTATGATGGCGTCGGCGGGATGAACTTCGTGTCGTGAAGCCTGGCCTACGATTCCCACACAAATTGAAGCCAGCCAGATGAGAACCACAGCAACTGCAAAAGCCCCTACCCACACCAGCCAGTGGCGTCGAAAAGGCCGTTTCGCAGCTGCTTCGCTCATCCTTGTGCGAAGAATTCGGAGATATCCTGAGCCGCAATCGCGCCTTCTCGCATGATGCGCCAGCGGGCTTCCTCGTCGGTGAGGTCAACAATGGTGGAAGCTGTTTCGTGGGGCGAGGCGCCGCCGTCCACGATGATGGAAATACGATCCTGCAGTTGATCGCGGACCGCTTCTGCGGTGGTGCACTCCGTCTCCCCGCTCAGATTGGCCGAGGTCGCGGTGATGGGAATTCCCGCGGCTTGCACCACCGCCAGCGGAATCTTCGCGCTGGGTATGCGCAGCGCCACGTTGCCAGTGTTGGCGGTTACTTTCAAAGGCAACCGCGATGCCGCTCGGACAATGATGGTCAGCGGTCCCGGCCAGAAACGGCGCGCCAGTTTGTAGAACTCGTCAGGCAGCGGCTTGGCCAACTCTTCAGCTTGCTCTTCGCTCTCGATCAAGAGTGATAAAGGCTTATGCCGCGACCGCGACTTGATCTCATAAACGCGATCGACGGCACGCAGGTTAAAGGGGTCGGCGGCCAAGCCGTAGAAAGTATCAGTAGGCATGCCCAGCACCAGGCCGGCGCGAATCTGGTCGGCCGCATACCGGATGAGCGACGCCTCCGGCTTCTCGCTATTTATCTTGACGATTTCCGCGCGCACACGTTTCCTTCCCAGCAATGTTCTGAATCCGCGAAAGCTAACATACCACGAGGCTACTCTGCAAGGAGAGATAAACGCGCGTAGGGGGCAGTTTGAAATAGTTCACGCGAGATTCCTCGCCCGGCCGGTGAACGCGCGGGGCGCCGGAATGACGATTTCAAACAAGAGTCAAACTGACCCACTACCCTGGAGTGTGGGGCCAGTTCTTCGCCCTTTACGTTGCAGTACCTAGCCGGACACGATAACATCAAGACCACGTTGCGTTGGTTGCACTCGCGCGAATAGCTGATGGAGAGTACTGTTTGCGCGGCTTGGGAATCTCGAGGCGCCGAAAAATCGTGTAGAATGCAAAAGGCCGGTGCAGTCGGAGAATGCCTTCTGACGCCGATTTAGGGTTACTTTTTGAGTACGGACTGCGGAAGTGGTGGAACTGGCAGACACACCATCTTGAGGGGGTGGCGCCGAAAGGCGTGGGGGTTCAAATCCCCCCTTCCGCACCAGTTTTACAGCCCTCTCCATCGTTCATTTGAATTCACCCGGCTCGTGTGTCGCCCCGCACAAGTGTTCGACTACCTCGTTCATTCGCCGGCGAGCTATTTGAAGCCGTCGCAGTGCGGTGGGCGGGCTAATTCCGAGAATCCTGGCTGCTTCTGCAACGCTGTGCCGTTGAATATCGCAGAGCAGGAAGACTTCCCGACAACTCCGACGCAACTGCAGCGCGTGCATTAACACAGCCTGCATCACTCCTGATGAAATTTCTTGATGGCGAGCGAATAAATGCCGCCTAACGCCCTGTGCCTGGAGTAGTTCTGTCATAGCGGTTTGTCACCCTGATTGGTTGTCTGCGTTGACGCGCAATATCATTACCTGCAATGTCCCGAAGTACCGGAGCCGTTACGAAACGGCTCCGGCGACGTATGGAAGCACGATGCCCTTCCCCCCTGCGGCAAGGTCTTCCATTCGGGATGCTGGGACCGGCAAAGCGGTTTGCTTCGGACGTCCAGAACAAGAAACGGGATTGCTTTCCAAGTCACGCGCACCTGGTTCGATGTGCATCGGAATAGTGCATTGAAGCCGAATTTCGTTTCAGGCCCGCAAGAAAATCCCGCCGCGCCTGCTGGCATCAGTGTTGGCCTGGCCTTGCTCCGCTGGGGAGTGGGTGTAAAATAGCTGCCACTTGGGCGCACTGAGGGGCACTGTCTTGCAATTCCACGAGTTCGATCAGTCTTACCTGGAGCGGCTGTGTTCGGGCGATTTCCGGACAGAGAACCATTTTGTTGCCTATTTCAGTGAGCTGATCCAATTGAAACTACGTTCCCGGGTAAATTCTTCTCATACTGTCGAAGATTTGCGACAGGAAACCTTTGCGCGTGTCTTCGTTGCGTTGCGCAGTGAGGGGAGGTTACGACAGCCGGAACGGTTAGGAGCCTTTGTGAATTCCGTTTGCAATAACGTGCTGCTTGAGCACTATCGTTCAGCGTCGCGCGAGAATCCGATCGATGACGAAGAAAGCCAGAATGTCCCCGACCCATCGCTCGACGTAGTGGCGATTTTGTCACATAAGGAGATGGAGCAAAACGTGCGCCAAGTTCTCGATGAATTATCGGAGAGAGATCGGCGTCTACTGCGCGAGATATTCCTGGAAGAGCGGGACAAGGACGCCGTATGTCAGGACTTTGGGGTAGACAGGGATTATCTCAGGGTCCTGCTCCATCGTGCCAAGCAGGCCTTTAAGGCAGTGTATTTAAAGAACATGCCATCGGGGATACGAAGCACCGCGGCAGGCTGAACCGGGTGAAACGGTCTATCCGGTTTTGTCACTATCCATACGAGGGGGATTTGCAGAAATGGACCATGGCGAGTCGGTCAGCTTAATGGCTGCGGAGAAATATCTGCTCGGCGAACTCTCGCCCGAATTGCGCGAGCAGTTCGAGGAACATTTCTTTGAATGCCCGGAGTGTGCCTTGGATGTCCGGGCGGGTGCGGCGTTGGTGGAACACAGTAAAGTCGTGTTGTTGGAGCCAATTACCGTTTCTGCCGTGGGTGCGGCGCTTCCAGGTGCCGCAAAGCCGGGTTGGTTGTCGTGGTTGCGTCCTGCCTGGGTGGTGCCAGTTCTTGCTGTGCTGCTGTTGGTGATTGGCTATCAGAATTTGGTGACATATCCCAAGCTGAAGGGCGAGGTTGCCGTGATCACCCGGCCTCAGATTCTTGCCTCGGCCTCATTGATTAATGCCAATACCCGGGGCGAGGGTAAGACTGTGGTAAGCGCACGACAAGGTGAGCCGTTCCTCTTGTTCGTGGATATTCCAGCGGACCCCAGATTCTCTTCTTATTTAGCGGAGTTGGATGGACCAGCCGGAAACTCTGAGTGGTTGCTTTCGATTCCTTCGGAAGCGACTAAGGACACGGTGCCAATCCGCGTCCCGGCGGACCATCACGGAGAGGGTGTGTACACTCTCGTGGTGCGCGGGGTAGACTCGTCGAAGCCGAAGGGCATTGAAATCGGCCGCTATCCTTTTGAGTTGCAGATCCGAAACTAGACTCGAATTCAGTTTCTCGGAATGCCAGGAGACCTCGATGGCTACAAACATGAATAGAGTTCACTACTACCATGCGGACGCCAGTGCGCTGGGCGGACACATCCGGCGACCCTTCGACCGTCCTATTCCGGTGCAAGCTGCTGTGTCCCTGCCACCGGTTGGGGGATTTGTGGAGGCGCGCGGGTGCAAGGATCCCGAGGAGTCCCAGGTTAACAGCATCGTTTCCTTCGGGAACGCCTACAGTCATGTTTCCGGCAGCGTGAATAAAGACACTGGCGCTCTTACCACTATGGTTACGTCGACCGTCGAAAACTTCAACGTGCTTGATACCTTCACCGCAGACCGCATGGTTGCGCAGATATCTCTAGATCATCCGCCCGGAGGCTTCATCCCTAAAGTGAACCTGATCGGAACTCAGTTCGAGAATGTCCGCATTGGTGGCAATCGCGTAGAAATCATTCTTGATCTTGACATTTGCAGCCATAGCAACGACGGCGAGTACCCTGACCAGCGCTGCATGTATGATCGACAGTTCCTGTCGAAAGTAGGAGAACAGTACCGCCGCATCAACGACACGAAATCGATGCCAGACTGGATTGAAGACAGGACGGTTCCACAATGGGTGCAAAAACGATATCAGTGGGATGATTCAAAAGACGCACTGAGTGAAAAAGGCTATGTCCTATGTTCGGTCGTCAAAGAAATTCGCGGAAAGTTTCCGGGGAAGCACTATCACAACATCATCGAGATACCCGACTTTGGCAAGATCTTCCTGGGCGAACTGATTGTGGATTGCGGTTCCTTCCAGCTCATTATGGCGAGGCTGGAGTTGGGAAGTCCGACGGAAGCATGCATCAGCGCCTCAGTGGGCAAGGCGAATGGCAGCGGCGGTGGAGGCGGCGGTTAGGTCGTAGTTCACTTGCGTTGTGCTTCGTCTTTCTTGCGTGTGTCCGTGCGAGAAACCCACAACTGGAGTTCGAACAAGCTCAGCAAATCTTCTTTCACGGTAATCTTACCGGCGCGCAAGAACAAGCTGAACGTGGTTGGCGATATTATTCCTCGCGTGACCTCGTGCGGGCTTGGGAGTTTCGAGTTCTGGATGCCAAAGTCCTGGCTTGGCGCGGAATGTACAGCGATGTCTTTTCAGTACTGAACGCTGAACTTCCCGCCTCCCTCAAGAATAGCGATCTCGATTTCCAAAGGCGAGCACAGGTAGGAATCGCCTACATCGGAATGCACCGGCTTGCAGAGGCGGAGACAGTATTGGCCGAACTGGAGAAGAACTGCCTGACTTCAGGCAGTGATGTGATTGGCCAGGTTTTCATTCCGCTAGGCATGCTTCAAGTGGAGCGAGGAGAATACAATCGCGCCCAAGTGCTTTTCGAAAAGAGCCTTCAGTTCGCTCGCCAGCGCAGAAATCGTTTCTTGGAGGCAGTGGCATCGTTGAAGTTAAGCAATACCGCCTTGCAGCAAGAGCATTTCGAGGAGGCCATCGACTGGTCCAATGCGGCGTATAACGCTGCCAAGGAGCTCGACGCGAGGCTGATTATTGAAGTTGTCGAGGGAAACCTCGGCTGGGCCTATTACAAGATGGGCGATTCCGAACGCTCGTTGAGCCTGTATGTTGAGGCAATTCAGCACGCAAGAGAACTGGGAGATTTGTTTGACGAGGTCAAATGGCTCACCAACACAGGATACGTTTATCTGGATGCCGGCAAGTTTGCCCTTGCTGAGGACTATTACCGGCAGTCGCTGGACCTGGCGCGCAAGCTCGATAGCAAGGAAGACATCCTAAATGCCCTCGTCGCATTGGCGTTTGTAACGGTTCAGACAGGGCAACTGGATCTGGCAAAACAGTACAGCGGGCAAGCCATCGCACAAGCTCATGCGGACGGCAATCGCGTGGATGAACTCTATCCCTTGCTTGTGAAGGGGCAAATTGCTTTCCGCAACGGAGACCTTAGTCAAGCCGAGCAAACATTCCTGGAAATTGCGACCGATCCGAAAGTGGATCCCTCACTACAGTGGGAGGCGCAGCACGAACTGGCGGGTATTTACGAAGATGAACACCGTTTCCCCGACGCGGAAAAGGTCTTTCGCACGGCCCTCAGTTCATTCGATGCCGCGCGCACTTCGCTCCACCATGAAGATTTCGAGCTGCCCTTCATGACCAATGCCACGCAGCTCTACGACGATTACATTCATTTCCTCCTGCAGCGGGGGAAAACCGGAGAAGCACTGCAGGCAGCCGAGTACAGCCGGGCTCAGACCCTGGCCGAGGGCCTTGGCTTATTACAGAAGAGTCCGCACCGAGTGGCTGCGGCCCTCGATCCGCGGCAGATCGCACGGAATGCGGGCGGCACAATCCTTTTCTATTGGCTGGGTCCGAAGCAGTCCTGCTTGTGGGCGGTAACGCGGGACCGAGTCAGGCTATTTCAACTTCCACCTGCGTCTGAGATTGACGCCGCTGTGCAAAGCTATCGCAAGGCTCTCTTGAGTCCTCGGGACGTGCTGCAAACGGCGAATCCGGAAGGCACAAAACTTTTCGAGATGCTGGTCGCTCCTGCCAGGCAAGTTATTGCTCCCAATTCGGATGTAGCCATCATCCCCGATGGCAGCTTGAATGGGCTGAATTTCGAAACCCTGTTGGTGCCAGAGCCAAATCTGCACTATTGGATCGAAGACGTAACTGTCATCAACGCCAGTTCTCTGACACTTCTAGCCGCGGCCCATAGCTCGTCAAGGACCAAAGGTGGAAAGCTCCTTCTCATCGGCGACGCCGTCGCTCCCGATCGCGAATATGGCGAACTACCTGAAGCCGCGCTCGAGATCACCAATATTGAAAAGCATTTCCGTCCTGCGGATCGGCAGATTTATACACGGGTTGCGGCAACGGCTCCAGCGTATCTTGGGAGCAGCCCGGAGCAATTCGCATATATCCATTTCGTCGCGCATGGCACCGCCAGCCGGCTGAGCCCGTTGGACTCCGCTGTTATATTGTCCAGAGCTTCTGCCGAGGAAGATTCCTTCAAGCTGTACGCGCGCGACATTATTCATCGGCCTTTACATGCGGATCTGGTGACGATTTCGACCTGCTACGGCGCGGGCGCTCGTGCCTACACGGGTGAGGGATTAGTAGGACTGTCGTGGGCATTCCTGCGTGCGGGGGCGCACAACGTGATCGGAGCGCTGTGGGAGGTCAGCGATGCTTCCACACCTCGCCTCATGGATCAACTGTATGATGAACTCAAGCAGGGCCGAACTCCGGAAGTGGCTCTTCGCTCCGCAAAGCTTTCCTTGCTGCACTCGGACGGGGTTTTCCGCAAGCCATTTTACTGGGCGCCGTTTCAGCTTTACACTGGCACTTAGAGTTGGAATTTGCCCCCGAGTTTGCGACGTTGCAGCGAAGGTGCGAAGGTCGACGTAGTGTTAACTAGAAGGGTTCATCCCGCTCGCCTTAAATGGTTGGTCTCAAACCTTTGGTTCAAGATATGACCCATAAACTCGGATGACAGAAAAGTTAGCGATTCGCCTGTTTCAGCATTTGCACTTTTAGCGAAAACATTTGCACCATTCCCAAGGCACTGTATTTTCCATATAATTATGTCTCCGCAGATGCCCCCGCATCGCAAGGGGTTCCAAAAATGCATTGGCTCCAGATATTTATATTGGGATGGCTTTTATTCGGGCTTACAACGGTTATCTTCTTGTTTTGGTTATGTAAGCGAACTGCCGCAGCCAGTGCGGCCAAGGCAGGTTCGCTTGCCCCGCAGCGAGCTGAGTTTGGGGCGGGCGAGCTGTCGAGCGACCTCCGCTCTGCCTGATTTTCGCTGATTTCAAACAATTTCCCTCATTGCCCTGCCGCCCTGCCCTCGCCGGTAGTGCACCCGGTCTTCCCTGTCCAAAGGCGAGACTCCGATGCCCCGTTTCGCTTGCTAGTGCTAACATCTAGGAATCGCGGTCGTCTCGTCGTCATGAAACCTGCCAATCTCACTCAGTATTTCCGCCACTCTTTGCGGTTGCTGCGGCGGTCGCCGGTCTTTTCAGCGGTTGTCGTGCTCATGCTCGCGCTCGGAATCGGCGCGAACACGGCCGTGTTCAGCGTCGTCGACGGAGTCCTGCTCCGAAAGCTGCCCTACCGGGATCCCGATCGGCTGGTCATGGTCTGGGAAAAGAATCCGGCGCTGGGGGCGTCGATTGGTGACCGGATTCCTGCCGCATATGCGAACTTCGCCGAATGGGTGCGCCAGTCCAATGCCTTTGAAGGGATTGCTGGAATGGAGGATGCGGACCTGAATCGTACCGGCGCGGGGGAACCAGAGCGTGTGAGCGGCGCACGGATTTCGCCTAACTTTTTTCAAGTCCTGGGAGTGACGCCGGCCACAGGCACTAGTTTTGACGCCGTCGAGCGAGAGGCGCACGATCCTCAGGTGGCCATTCTCAGCAATGCATATTGGGAGAGCCATTTCGGCGGCCGCAACGTCATCGGCCAAAGCATCACACTCAACAACATTCCTTACACCATCGTCGGCGTGCTTCCGGCGCATTTCTATTTGCCGTCCACTCGAGAAGGTACCGAGCAGCGAAAGCCCGAAATCTGGATTCCCTATGAGCCCATCGCGCAGCGCACGGCGCAAGAATTAAACCGGCTCAAGGTGCAAGTCTTCGCGCGATTGCGCCCCGGCATTTCTCTTGAGCAAGCCCGCGCTGAGATGAACATAATTGGCAAGCGTCTCGAAGATCAGAACTCCACTCTCAACGCCGGTTTTGGCATAAATATTTTCCCGGTGTACGTCGAGGACGTAGGAAAGGACCTCCGCCGCAACCTTCTGGTCCTGTTATCCGCGGTGGGATTGATTCTGCTGATCGCATGCGCCAACCTGGCAAACCTTGTATTGACCCGTGCCATGGCGCGGCAGAAGGAGCTGGCAATCCGCAAAGCCCTCGGGGCAAGCCGTTCGGAGTTGATCGCACAGATGCTCATCGAAAGCGTGGTTCTCAGCGCGATAGGAGGTCTGCTCGGTTTGCTGGTCGCACACTGGGGGATCAAAGCCATTCTCGCGCTCAAGCCTGCAGACATTCTCCGACCTGAGCAAATCCACATCGGCATTCCGGTCCTGCTGTTCACGACTGCGGCCAGCCTTCTCGCGGGCATGCTCTTTGGGATTTTCCCGGCGCTGTACGTTTCGCGCACCGAAGTCATCACCGTTCTCAAAGGGGAAGCGCAGTTCACCCGCACTCATCCGCGAACCATGCGGGCGGCGCTCATTGTGGTCGAGGTCAGTTTGGCCTCGGTCCTGTTGATCGGCGCGGGATTCATGATTCGCAGCCTGCTTTCGGCGCTCGAAGTAAATCCCGGCTTCCGTCCCGATCATCTGTTGACCATGCATTTCAGCATGCCGCCCGATCGCTATTCGACCAATCAGCAGACGGCCGCATTTTGCCGTCAGGCGCTGGAGCGCATCGCCGCTCTGCCCGGCGTGAAGGCTGCAAGTTTCGCCGACGGCTTACCCCTCACCCGGATTCGTCTGATGCGATTCACTGTCGAGGGCGAGCCAGTTCCCAAACGCGGCAGTGAACCGACGGCAGACATGCGCGGGATCAGTTCGCCATCTTATTTCGAGACCCTGGGCATCTCGCTGGTTAACGGCAGAAGCTTTACGGCGGACGAAATCAATCAAAACCTCCCAGTCATTGTCGTCAATCAAAAGCTCGCGAAAAAGCTGTGGCCTAATCAGGATGCGATCGGTAAACATATCTGGAGCGTTCCCGCGAGGGCAGAAAAAGATCCGGTGCAACTGACTGTGATTGGAGTGGTGCGCGATACGCGCCAGATGTCTGTCGAGAGTGCCACGCGGCCAGAGATCACGCGACCCATGCAGGATTACACTTACTTGACGCTGGCGGTTCGCAGCGCGTCCGATCCAACCTTGCTGACCGCAAGCATCAAGCGGCAGATTCTGACCCTCGACAAAGACCTGCCCGTATTCGATGTCCTGACCATGCAGGACGTTCTCGACGATACGCTCGGGCAGCGCCGTTTCGATTCGTTTCTCATGAGTATCTTCGGTGGGCTTGCCATGGTGCTGGCCTGCGTTGGCATTTATGGGGTACTCGCGACCACGGTAGTGCAACAGACTCGCGAAATCGGAGTGCGAATGGCTCTGGGCGCACATCGTGGCGATGTGCTCAAGATGATTGTGGGCCAGGGCGTGCGATGGGTATTTGTGGGATTGCTGATTGGTTTGACCTCAGGATTTCTGCTCACCCGAATGCTCGCCAGCCTTTTATTCGGAGTTGGCCCCACGAACCCGCTGACGTACATCGCGGTGAGCGCCGTCATGCTCGCAGTGGCAGCAGTGGCCTGCTGTTTGCCGGCAGTTCGCGCCATCCGGATCGATCCCATGCGGGCCCTACGCTACGAGTGATTCAGAACGGCGAGCGTTAGCGCGAGTCTGGGCTGGCTCCGGCGTCGTTATAGATGCGCGATGGAGGCCCCGGGCGGAGTCGAACCGCCGACCAACGGTTTAGGAAACCGCTGCTCTATCCAACTGAGCTACGGGGCCACACTCTAATTCGCTGCTTCGCCCACTTGAGTTTACAACGGCGGCGCTGGGCGCGGCGAAGGCATCCGTAACTTATAAGAAAGATACCAAGCTATACTATAGCTCAGTGAATCAGGTATATGCTCGGGAGGTTCCCAGAAAGCTATTCCCTCGCGACCCACCCTTACAGTATTGCTCAAGACAGCATACGAAGAAAAACTTAATTCTCTAGGAGTAAGTGACGGCCGGAACATAAAGTTCCGCCAACCCCGAAGGACATAAACGAATCTTAATCATTGCCCGAAGGATAAAACAGGAGTTGTTTCCCAATGGCGAAAACAAAAGTTCCGTCCGGACCGTGGAGAATCGATCCCCAGAAGCGATCGCAAGTGATCGACCGGTTCGGCCGAAACGTGGCATCCGTGGAACCAGAGATTGATGCAAGCGTGATCGCAACCGCACCGGACATGTTTGAACTGCTGGAAAAGCTTGAGAAGGACGAGAACTCGATTCCGCAAGGCTTGCGGGAAGAGATCCAATTTGTTCTGCGCAGAGCGCGCGGAGATTTTGGCCTGGCTGTCTTCCCTGGCGGCCTATCCAGGCAGAATCTGGAGAACCAGGAGTGGCTGCAGTTCGTCGCGAGATTGTTGAAACCGCGGTCCGGAACTGAGTGATATCGACGGTGAGAACTTTTTAGGACGGTTCCAACTTTCGGCAGAATTGTTGGATGAGATCGCTCTGTTTCGGAAGCGCGCCGATGAATTCAAAGCCGTGCAGGAAACCCATGCGGTGACGGACAACTGATCGGATTACGAATACCTCCGGAACGTCTGGGATTGCGAATTCCAGAGTCACCATTTCTCCTGCGGCCAGCTCACTTGTGATCACTGCGCCAAGTCCGGCCTCAGCCATCTCGAAACATCGACCGTGCACGCGGACGTACCCATCCTTCGCCAACACTTTGACAATAATCGGTATTTCCGTACGATAACGGGCGTACCGTCGAGTGGAAGATTTGTTCATTCCCACGAACCTCAAAGAACCAGGTTGAGCGCTTTTCAGAAGATCCTCTTTTTGTCTGGTAAGTAGAATAATGGATTGTTCCTCAGTCTGACAGTTACTTTGGAAACCACTGGTGGCAGTCGGGAACGGTTACGGTTCTTGTAGGAGGGTTGTCAGCTTCACAAATAGTAGAAGGATAGCGCTCCGTTGTTTTTTATGGCGAAAACCAATTTGCCACTTGTATTTTTGGAGAAGCGGGAGCAAACTGTGCACACCGAACTAGAAGGGAGAGGGGATGAATACAAAGACTTTGCGCAGGCTCTGGTCTGAGGAAGAGGGCCAGGACATTGCCGAATACGCAGTGATGTTGGCAGTCATTCTGGTATTGGTGGTTGGCACCATCCGATTG
This sequence comes from Terriglobales bacterium, assembly GCA_035567135.1. Lineage (GTDB taxonomy): Bacteria > Acidobacteriota > Terriglobia > Terriglobales > Acidobacteriaceae > JABDBE01. The sequence continues at coordinate 206,152 of DATMQI010000228.1, read as the reverse complement.
ATTGGAGGAAGTTCAAACAACGTATTTTCCCAAGTGGCCAGTTCGATCCAATAGCGGATACGAAGCCGCAAACCTGATTCGCGCGGATCCAGACCTCCTAATGGTCTGGCCGTTTTTTTGCGGCATGCTTCCGCCAGCTAAGACGGGGGGCGTGCCGGGGGTGCTACTCCTCTCCTGGATACGAATCGTGGTTACCCCCGAATGTAAAAAGGAAGTAAATTCAGCCAACCCGTCCAGAAGTAACCTCCCGCGACGGCCTTCCTCTGGTATTATCTTTCGGGTGGTCGTCTGGCCAGACAGTATGGCAAGCATGTTCATTCCGCATCCCAATCTCAGTGACGAAGTGAACGCGAACATCGTCCAGGCAGAAATCGAGGGGGGGGTGTCGCTAGGAGACTTGCCACCTTCCACGGTCCTGGAAATCCAGACGCAGCACCACCGTTATACAGCAGTGTTCCTGGGCGAGAGCCAGGCGCTGATTTCCGGGCATCCAGAGTACTGTCCGGAACCGGTGCTGGTGGCCATCGCGGGCTCGACCTGGGGAGGATCGATGTTGAAACTACGCTACATCGGTCGTGGAATGCACCTGGAATTCTGTCATCCCGAGTATCGCACTCCGATTGTCACTTCCCGTATTCAGGAAGTCCGCGAACGCATTCATCTTGGTTTCGAAAGCTCCAGCAGTACGAACGATTCGTTGAACTCTGCCCCGCCAGTGTCCCGGGAATCTACCCCCGCCCCCTCGATGCTGGCCCGTGGGACTTTCAGCAAGCCCTCGTAAACAGTCGCTGCCTCAACCTTCGTCTGGCCTATCCGTTTCGCCCTCAATTTTTCCTTGACAGAATCGGCAACAAATCGCTATTGTTAGGGCCGCGTTTAAATCTATGTAAGTCGATATTATTAGTAGAGTATAAGAACTGCATCCAAACTGCCTTTGAGGAGAGCTTTTATGGATCGCTCGCACCGTCTGATTGCCGCCGTCGCTTTTCTGCTTGTTGGGCTAGGAGGAATCGCCCAGCAATCATCTACTCCGCCAGCGTCGAATGGAAATGCGAGCGCGCCAGCCTCGAGCGCCAGCACAGTTCGCGGCTGCCTTGACGGCCAGCGGGGAAATTACATCGTGGTTGAGGACAAGACTGGTCTGGTCTATGTCTTAAAGGGAGTCGGCAACAAGCTCGATGCCAAGCTCCACCACGAAGTCGAAGTAAAGGGCCGAATCCTTTCTGGCACAATCAAAACGGGTGTGAACCCGAACAAGTCAGGCAGTAATCCTAGCGATACGGCGCGCGGGATTGACGGCGTTCCTCTGCAGGTGGCAAATGTGCAAACGGACATTCGCACGATTTCGAAGGGTTGCAAAGCGGCAGATCAGCAGTAACGGTTCGCGATCTCACGCATTCGATTAAGCACCTACAATGACACCAAGTGGTCGCAAGAGGCGATCTTGGCATCCTAGTGTTCATGCAATTTGAGCTGCGACAAATTCCGGAACCGTCTCCTCCGCCGATAAAGGAACCGCCAGAGGGACCTGAAAACCCTGACGTTCCCGTGCGAGAGCCCGATCCGGATGAACCCTTCCAAATGTGAGTTTGGGCAAGGCTCTACTCTGTCGCTCTGATTCCAGAAAAGCTGCGACTGACTCATAGCCTGACCATCGCATCCCGATCGGCAAAACGCTACAATGTGGGCGGAGATTTTTTATGGCATCGCTTGCCAGCAAGACCTGCGTTCCCTGCCGAGGCGGTCACCCGCCACTCAAAGGAAAAGAACTGGAAGCCCTGCATCAGCAGGTGCCGCAATGGAAGGTGGTCAACGAGCATCATATTTCTCGCGCATTCACTTTTCCCGATTTCAAGCAGGCGCTGGATTTTGTGAATCGGGTGGGCGAAGTGGCCGAGACCCAAGGACATCATCCCGACATTCTGCTGGCTTGGGGGAAAGCCGAAATCACATTGTGGACGCACAAAATCGACGGCCTTACAGAGAGTGACTTCATTATGGCCGCTAAGATCGATGCGCTGCACGCCAGTCCCCGTTGACTCCCTTGTCAGCTTCAGCTTAAGATTCCGTACTTTCTGGAGCCTGGGGGACCGTGTTGATGAAATCTTTATCGCGTTTACTGGTAGCGCTGTTGCTCACGACTGCGGCGGTTTCGCAGAGTGATGTAATTGTTCCCAACGAAAACCTGGTGGTCGAAGGAGTTCCAAAGATCCCGGCTTCTGTAGCGGAAACCGTGGAACGCTACACCAACTTTCGCGGTGCGAATCTGCAGAGTTGGAATCCGACTACACGGGAAATGCTGATCACCACGCGTTTTGCCGATACCGCTCAAGTACACCTGCTGAAGATGCCGGGCGGGGCGCGAACCCAACTGACCTTCTACGCTGATCGGGTGTCAGGCGCCTGGTATTCTCCCACGAACGACGCTTCTTTTGTGTTCTCGAAGGACGTCGGTGGAGGGGAGTTTTTTCAGCTCTACCGATACGACCTCGCAACCGGGGACACGACGCTGCTCACCGACGGCAAGTCGCGGAACACGGATCCTGTCTGGTCTTACGCCGGGGACAAACTAGCTTACGGATCTACCCGTCGTACTGGCAACGACGTCGATCTGTACATCGTCGATCCGTCCAATCCGAAGAGCAATCACTTGCTCGCCGCGCTTAACGGTGGCGGTTGGACCGCCCTTGACTGGTCCCCGGACGGGCAAACGATTCTGGTGTCGGAGGAAATCTCCGCTGAGGAAAACTATCTTTGGACAGTCGATGCCAGCAGCGGCTCGAAAACTCTAATCACAGCCAAAGGCGGTGTAGTAAAGATCGCCTACGACGGCGGACGTTTCAGCAAGGACGGCAAGGGCATCTACGTCACCACGGATAAGGATTCTGAGTTTCAACGACTGGCCTATGTTGAGCTCACGACCAAGCAGCATACATACCTCAGCAGCAACATTCCATGGGATGTGAATGAATTCGATCTTTCTCGCGACGGCAAGACCATCGCTTTTGTGACCAACGAAGACGGCTTCGGTGTGCTGCACTTGCTCGATACCGGAAGCCGCAAGGAGAAACCGATCTCAGGTCTGCCTAAAGGTGTTATCTCCGGCGTGAACTGGCACCAGAATAATCGCGATGTGGGATTCAGCTTGTCCTCAGCGCGCTCCAGTTCGGACGTTTATTCATTTGACGTGCAAACCGGCAAGCTGGAACGCTGGACCTTCAGCGAAACCGGCGGACTCAATACCGGGGACTTCCCCGAGCCTGAGCTCATCCACTGGAAATCGTGGGACGGGCGCTCGATCAGCGGATTTCTGTACCGGCCAGCCGCGAAGTTCACCGGCAAGCGGCCCGTTATTATCAATATTCACGGCGGCCCTGAAGGACAATTCCGGCCCAGTTTTCCTGGCCGCTGGGATTACTACATGAACGAACTCGGCATCGCGATGATCGCGCCCAACGTGCGCGGCTCCACAGGCTACGGCAAGACTTTCCTTGGTCTCGACAACGGGGTTCTGCGGGAGGGTTCTTATCGCGACATTAATACCTTGCTGGACTGGATCCGAACTCAGCCTGATCTTGACTCCAGCCGGGTGCTAATCACCGGCGGCAGTTACGGCGGCTTCATGACGCTCGCAGTGGCGACCAATTATAACGATCGCATTTGCTGCTCGGTCGATGTGGTCGGCCCCTCGAACCTGGTGACTTTTCTCGAGCACACCTCGGGATATCGCCAGGATCTGCGTCGCGTGGAATATGGCGACGAGCGCGATCCAAAGACACGCGAGTTTTTGGAGCGGATTGCTCCCGCGAACAAGGCAAAGAACATTACCAAGCCACTGTTTGTAATTGCGGGCAAGAACGATCCTCGCGTGCCGGTCACCGAATCCGAACAAATGGTTTCGGTTGTCCGTCAAAACGGCACTCCGGTTTGGTGGCTGATGGCGAAGGACGAAGGCCACGGCTTCGCGAAGAAGAAAAACCAGGACTATCAGTTTTATGCCACGGTGATGTTCGTAAAGGAGTACCTGCTGAAGTAGCTTGTACTTTCTGGCCCTGTGCGGCTGATATTGACAGCTGACAGCTTCTATAATCTCTTCATGCTCGATGAGAACGATTTTCGCAAGCAGGCGGATGCCGCTCTGGAATCTCTCAAACAGAGTTTGATTACCGCTGAGGAGTCGGCCGACCTCGAAGTGGAGGACCAGTCTGGAGCTCTGCACATCTCTTTCGAAGACGGCTCCCGGTTTGTCATCTCACCTAATGCGCCGGTGCGGCAAATATGGATTTCGGCGTTGGCCACGAGTTTCAAGCTGGATTGGTCGGATGGAAATCGGGCTTTTGTCTTGCAGAAGACCGGCGAAGAGTTGAAACCGTTAGTCTCTCGTTTGATCAATCAGCAACTGGGAGAGGAAGCAGTTACGCTCGCTTAGGGGTGACTAGCGTCTGCGCCCAATTTGTATTTCAAGTGCTTGGCGATTAGCTGGCCGTGGAAGCGTCCGTTCTCGATGAAAATTTCATTCGTGCGAGAGCCGGCCACGATAACGCCAGCAACATAAATGCCGGGCACATTGCTTTCCAGCGTTTCAGGATCGCACACCGGACGGCATTGGTCCGAGGAAAGCTCGATGCCCATGGAGCGAAGGAAATCATAATCGGGGTGGTATCCCGTCAGCGCGAAAACGAAATCGTTCTTCACGCGAAGTACGCCTTCGGGCGTATAGATTACCACATGATCAGGCGCGATTTCTCCCACCGCGCTGTTGAAGTAAGCCTTGATTTCGCCATGCTTGATGCGATTCTCAATGTCCGGAAGGATCCAATATTTCACGTGGTGATGGATCTTAGGCCCGCGATAGACGAGAGTTACGCGCGCTCCGTGACGCCACAAATCCAACGCTGAAATCGCGGCGGAATTCTTGCCTCCGATGATCAGAACATCGTTATCAAAATACGGATGAGGCTCGCGGTAGTAATGAAACACTTTCGGTAAGTCTTCTCCCGGAATATTAAGCATGTTCGCCAGATCGTAATAACCGGTCGCAACGATCAATTTACGAGTCTGGTAATCGTAGATCCTTCCCAGCCGGTCGGTTGTGGTGACCTGGAAATCTCCGTCGCTCCCGTTCACCGTCTTCACCCATTGGTATTGCGCGATCGGCAGATGATAATGCTCGGCAACCTTCCGATAGTATTCGAGCGCCTCTTGCCGCGTAGGCTTCTGGTTAGCCGTGGCGAACGGAATGTCACCAATCTCCAGCAGTTCCGGGGTGGTAAAGAAGGTCATATTGGCCGGATAGTTGAAGATGGAATTAACTACGCAGCCCTTGTCAATCGCGATGACTTTGAATCCGGCTCTCTGCGCCTCGATCGCGCATGCAAGACCAGTAGGGCCAGCGCCGATGACGAGCACGTCCACGCGGGTATTGGAGCGTGACTCCAGTTGAGCACGCGGAAGCGTCTCGGGAATCTGAAGCGCGGCGTCGGACATGAGTTTGGTGAACAATGATTATCCTCGGAATTAACAACACAGAGCACGCAGATGAAGGAAAATCTTGGCTCTTGAAGATAAAGATTCTAGCATGCGGACGGCACGAAGCTCCGTCCGGGTCTATGCCTATCACATGGCTCCGTGCTCCCGCGCACAATTTCCTGCATTTTCCGCGATATAATTCGCCATTGCGTCATCTTTTTGCGGGCTAAGCTAAAAGGAACGCTTTATGGCAATATCGACGGAACCGTTGATTCTCACGCGCATTGAATCCGACAGCATGGGACAGATCGAGGTCCCATCGAACGTGTACTGGGGCGCGCAAACGCAGCGCTCGCTTCTCCACTTCAACATCGGGCGCGACCTCATGCCGCCGGAACTGATCCGGGCGTTTGGCATTCTCAAGAAGGCTTGCGCGCTGGTGAACCAGGATCTGGGCAAACTTCCCGGTGATAAGGCCAAGCTCATTGTCCAGGCCGCGGACGAGGTCATCGCCAGCAGACTCAATGACCAGTTTCCGCTACGCATCTGGCAGACCGGCAGCGGCACGCAGACCAATATGAACGTCAACGAGGTCATCGCTAACCGCGCCATTGAGCTTGCGGGCGGCGAGATGGGATCGAAAAAGCCGATCCATCCCAATGACGATGTCAACATGTCCCAGTCGTCCAACGATACGTTTCCGGCGGCCATGCACATCGCCGCAGCAGAGCGCGTAAAGAATGCTCTGATTCCTGCGATCAAAAACGTGCATGACGCGATTGCCGCCAAAGCGAAAGAATTTAACGAGGTGGTGAAGATCGGCCGCACCCATTTGCAGGATGCCGTGCCTCTGACCTTCGGGCAGGAGTTTGGCGGCTGGGCTAGTCTGCTGGAGCGGGATATCAAGCGCCTGGAGCAGGTACTCGGCGGGCTGTACGATCTCGCTATCGGCGGAACCGCGGTGGGCACCGGGTTAAACGCGCATCCTGAATTCGCGGAAAGAGCCGCGAAAAAGATTGCGGAACTGACAGGGCTTCCCTTCCGCTCGCATGGCAACAAGTTCGCGGCGCTTTCGGCGCACGATGAAATCGTCTTTGCCCAGGGTGCACTGGAAACGCTGGCCGCTTCTCTGATGAAGATTTCAAACGATATTCGCTGGTTGGCTTCGGGCCCGCGTTGCGGCCTGGGCGAACTGTCTATTCCGGAGAACGAGCCTGGGTCCTCGATCATGCCGGGCAAGGTGAATCCTACGCAGGCCGAGGCCATGACCATGGTGTGCGTGCAAGTTCACGGCGCCACGGCCGCGGTTGGATTTGCGGGTTCACAGGGGAACTTCGAACTCAACGTATTCAAGCCGGTGATCATCTACAACTTTCTGCATTCGGTCACTTTAATCGCGGACGCTTGTCACGGATACGTCGAATACATGATCAAGGGCATTGAAGTCGACCGTGCCAAAGTGGATTGGTACGTGAAAAACTCGCTGATGCTGGTAACGGCGCTGACTCCAAAAGTTGGATACGACAAAGCGGCGAAGATTGCCCACGCCGCCCACGCCGAGCACTCCAGCCTGCGTGAGGCGGCGTTAAAGCTTGGGTATCTTACAGGCGAGGAATTCGATCAACTGGTGAAGCCAGAAAAGATGACGCGGCCGTAACTTGCGCTGCTTCTCATCTGACACTTGGGCTCTCTGCATACGTCCCCCCTCTTTACGTCATCCCGAAGACCCGGCGTACTTCAGCCGGGCGAGGGATCTGGCGTGGAGTGCGTTCGATCTGTGTTGTTCATCCATCACAGACAGGTGGCCATTTGTGCGGTACAAGGAGTCAGCAGATCCAAAATCCGCAAGCTCATCGGCGATGCGCGAGAATCCCTCGCCCGGCTGAAGTACGCCGGGTCTTCGGTATGACTATGTGGTTGAGAGCTTGGAAATATGAGAGAGGCCAAGCGATTCTACGTTTACGTAATGACAAATCGACCGCGTTCCCGCGTTTTGTACACTGGTGTGACTGGGAACCTTGCGCGTCGCGTCTTCGAGCACAAGAACAAGCTCGTGCCGGGCTTCACTAGCCGCTACAACCTCACCCGGCTCGCATACTACGAGGCTTTCGCTTACCCGGACATGGCGATCGATCGAGAGAAGGAGATCAAAGGCTGGCGTCGCAGCAAAAAGATCCGCCTGATCGAGTCCGTGAACCCGAACTGGCATGACTTAGCGGAACAATGGAGTGAAGTGTATAAACCCGACACTAGCACCACTCGCGAGATCCCTCACTCGGCTGAAGTGCGCCGAGTTTCGGGATGACGGACTATGGTTCTTTTACAGAGAAAGAGCGGGAGGGACAGCTCAATCGGGATCGTAGATTGAATTGCCATACCCTGCGCGCCGGATGTTCTCTTGCATTTGCTCCAACCGGGCTTTTTCCTCAATGAGCTGACGCTGCGACGCGTCCGTCGCATCTTTCAAATTCCGGCCTATGTCGCACCAGGATTTGTAGAGCTCGGTATCGTATTCAGAAGTCCAACAAACTGTTGCATTCACATGCCGGTGCGACACGCTCCATGCATCGAACTGATCACTTAAACTTCGAACCTGATTTTGCAGGTCTACGATCTTGCCCTTTTGCATCCGGACTTGATTCTGGAATGTTTTACCTTGGATCCCAAACTCTTCGACTTGCCGTTCTTCTTCAGTCGCATTGTCCCGGGTAACTTGTGCCGCCGTATTGTCCGCCATTGGCTCGGATTTCCCCGCGTCGGGCTGGTTGCTACCGTCATTTAGATCATGGTTCCTTATTACTTTGGACGGCGGAGTCGATTGATGCGCCGACCTTGAGGCGCTGGCCGCAGCTGCCACCGGGGACAGTTTGACGGGTTTTGGCTTCGCTGGTTGTGAATTAGCCGGCTGAGAGGTGCTTGGCTGCGCTCCTGTCGATTGTGGATCAACGGGCTGCCGGTTGGTTTGGCCGCCGGCCAAAGCTGTCATCAGTATCCATCCGGCCAATGCAAGCCAATAACGAGGGCGCATAGCGCTTATGATAGCGCTGCTAAGCCTTGCTGGCTGAGGCTTTGCGAGTAACCCAAGGTCGTGTACTTCCGAGCAGGACAGCAGATTAGTTCTATTGTCTGCGCTTTTGAAGATGGTCTAATCGGCTTCGGCGATTGACAATGCTGTCCGCTTTTCAGTGTCGCTACTTCTCCTGGGCGTTGTGGCTATCGTGATCACGCTCACTAAAATCAACAGGGCTCCCACCAGCGTGCGCGGACCTACCGCTTCACCTCCGAGGAAATATCCAAGGGCGACTGCGACCATGGGATTTACATAGGCGTAGGTTCCCACCTTCGTGGGAGATTCATAGTGCAGCAGCCAGACGTATGCGGTAAACCCGACGATCGAACCGGCGACAATGAGATAAGCCAACGCGAACCATGCGTTCCAGGAAACGGCTTGAACCCGAAACCCGACAAATTCACCTGTGAGAGCGGAGAGAACAAATAGCTGAATTCCTCCAGCAATCATTTGAGCGGCAGCGCTCATGGGTTTCGAATCCGGCAGCGACAGCCGGCGAGTCAGGATCGTGGCCACTGACCAGGTGAACGACGCAACCAGTAGAGCGAGGGCGCCGGCACGATTGATGGGAACCTCTCCGAAGGAGAAAGACTGACCCGTGAGGACGGCCACACCACAGAGTCCCAACAGCAGCGCAAATCCCAGGCGGAGAGTAAGGCGCTGAGTGCGCAGAAAGATGATTTCCAGAAGCGTGATGAACACAGGAATCGTCGCCAGCACAACTGCAGCGATGCCTGATGGAACCTTCTGTTCGGCCCAGAACAGGCAGCCATAGTCCACGAGAAAGATTAGTGCTCCGAGCAGGATGGCTCCAGCCCACTGGCTCTGAGTTGGGGGTGGGGTACCCTTCAACCGCATCCAGCCGTAGAGCACGATGCCCGACACGAAGAAACGGAGGGCTGCCAACAGGAATGGCGGCACTTGGTGGACACCGACCCGTATCGCCAGATACGTCGATCCCCAAACAAAATAAATAACGGCGAACGCCAGAAGGATCTTCCAAGAAGCGGGACGTGCTGCGGTTTCCAATTGGACCTCCCTCATTCGCCGGACAAGTTACCCGCTTATAGATGTTTCAGGGATTCAAACGAACCTTGCTGAGGTCATTAAACTTTCTTACCGGTTCGAGTATTTGCTTTTATGAGGGCTACGGTTTGGTCTTTCCGAACGTCAGCCCGCTGAGTCCCGCAACTCTTTCTTCGGTGATGCCTTTCGACGCGATCAGTACATGGAACGTTTCTCCCATGCCGGCGGGACTGACCAGATGTTTCAGTTGAAGAGCTACCTTGGCGTGCTCTTGCGGCAGTCGGCATTCTTCAAAGGCGTCGGCGAATTGGTTGTGCTCTCCGATTCCCATCAGAAATTGAGACTGGGTTAGCAGCGGCTGCACTTGCATCCCCTGTTCTTCGGCCGCAGCTGCGAGCGCAGTGAAGTTCACGTGGGCGGTGATGTCCTGCTCTCCCGGCGCTTCGTAAGGATTCGCACTCATAGAGTGTTGCCGATACGCAGCGACGGTGCCGCGATGCCGTCCGGCAAGCTGCTCTTGCCGGGTGTATCCGTAATCGATGGCGATCAGGACTCCGCAGTCGATTGCTGCCGCGATCTGGGACGTATAGCGTTGCGCGATCAATGGAGCTTCGATTCGCTCTCCGGCTTCGGGATGCACGCTGTAGCGGTCGAGGAATTCCAATGCCGCTCCAGATGCGGGATGCGAGGCTTCGAGCAGTCGTCCGTCCTCTTGTGTGACTCGCAACTCGCCTTGAGGACTGAGAATCTCGACCGGCAGCGCGTCGAAAAACTCGTTGGCGAAAACGATGACGGGAACCTCAGGGGCTAAAGTCCTTTCTAAACCGATGCTATCCGGCATGGTTGAAGTCGTGCCCTCCCGATGCGCAAAACCGTTTCGCGAATGGAGAGAGGCCCTGCCTGCTGAAAAATGCCGTATCAGGTTCGATCGCAGTCGCTCGCGTAAGGCGGGTGAACGTTCCGCCAACGTGTAACGCACAGCATGAAAAAACTCCGGAAACTTTTTCTCTGACCAATCCAATACGTCCTGCGCGAATAATCCCCGCCCCGGACCAAGTTCCAGAACTTCGATTTGCGTTGGCGCCCCCAGCACGCGCCAGATCTCTTCGAAGTGACGCGCCAGGAGACGTCCGAAGACCGCGTGCACGTCACTCGATGTGTAAAAATCGCCCGACTTTCCGAACTGTTCAGCATTGCGCGAGTAATAACCAAGCTCGGGATCGTACAGGCACAGTTCCATATAGCGTGAGAAAGCAATGGGCCCGCGCTCGCGGATTTCCTGCTCAATTTTATGGCGCAGAGTCACAGGCCTTCCCGTTGACGTTCGAGCCGGTCTTGCGGCGTTCGGATAAACATTTCGACCAGGTAATCGTGCAGACAATCGTAGAGCTGACGCTGGAAGCTCCATTCGAATTGCGCATGATCCAAGTCGCGCGGGTGCAGCTCAAAATAGTAGGTATGCACCGGGACATCGGGATTCTTGAACTTGATAATGACTTCCACCGCGTCGCCCTTCGCCCGCGCATCGAAATCGAGTAGCGGATGCTCGTAGAGACGCAGTTGAGTAAACACACGTTCGAGGCGATTGTTGACTTCAGTCACAAATGCATTGTAAAGGCTGAAGAAGAACTTCGGACAAGCGCGCAAATGTAGGCGCGAGCGTCCACGCTCGTCCTTTTGTGCCGAAGGTCACATTCCAAATGATAGTTTTCCCTATGTCCTTCACGCGCGAAAGACGTCCGCGCCTACACGAACTTTTTACAACCTTTTACAACTTGCTATCCGCTGGTCTGTCCTTCCGTCTAAACGGCTGTTTTCTTCAATCGATCCGGTGGGCGTTTCTCCGGAAAACAATTCAGAAGCGGAGGGTTCATCCATGCTCAAACATTTTGTCGTCGCTCTGGTTGCAACTGCAGGGCTGTCGCTCGGAAACCCATTGTGTCGCGCGCAATCCGCGCTGTTAGACTTGCCTCGCGACAGCCAGCACTCAGTGCTGACGCAGCGCATCGGCATCACCGACATCACCATCAACTATCACCGTCCTCTCGTAAAAGGGCGGACCATCTGGGGCAAGGTTGTGCCCTACGACCAGGTTTGGCGCGCGGGAGCGAATGAGAATACGACCATCACCGTCACCGACGCGGTCTCTATCGAAGGAAAGCCGCTGCCAAAAGGTACCTATGGCCTGTTCATGATCCCAAGTCAGAACCAGTGGACGATCATTTTCTCCAAGGTCCACACCGCCTGGGGCAACTTTACCTACAAGGAAGCTGACGACGCTCTAAGAGTGACGGTAAAACCGCAGGCTTCGGAACCGCGGGAAGCTCTGACCTTCGACTTCGATGACGTGAAAGCGGATTCGGCCACGGCCACGTTGCGTTGGGAGAAAGTCACCGTTCCTTTCAAGATCGACGTGAATGTTCATGACATCGTGCAGGCCAGCCTGCACAACCAACTGCAAGGGCTGGCACAATACACGTGGGAAGGATGGGACGACGCGGCTACTTACCTGCTTACCAACAAGTACGATCTGGTTGAGGCCTTGCAGTACGAAGAGACGTCGATCCGGACCGAGCCACGGTTTGACAATCTCCTGACCAAATCACAAATCCTGGATGCCATGGGCAAAAAAGATGACGCCGAGGTGGCGAAGAGCGCCGCCCTTCAACGGGCTACAGCCGCTCAACTCTACTACTACGGTCGTCAACTCCAGACACAGGGCAAACAGGATCAAGCCTTCGATCTCTTCCGTCAGGCAGCAAAGAAGGATCCCAACGACTGGGTCGTACACGACGGAACCGCAAGACTCTATTCTTCCAAGGGCGACTTTGACAACGCGCTGAAGGAAATCAAAATCACCATGGCGGGTGCTCCCGACAACCAAAAGATTTTCTTTGAACCGCTGGTCAAACAACTGGAGGCGAAGCAGGACATCAACAAACAGTAAGCATAGTATGGCCAGTCTGTTGCAGGGACTGGTCTTTGACCTGTCCGAACGTGCTGAGACTAAATCTTTACGAGTGAATAGATTTCGCTGCGGTCAGATTCCCCGTGGATCTGGCCGCTTCTTCGTTCCAAGAAAAACATACTTGACCTGTCGATTTCGCCACTCCTCCTTCGACTTACTAGTAGAGCGAAGAAAAGCGCAGAGGAGGCAGATATGGCGGCGAAGCAGACAGCCTTGTGGAACCCCAAATCAATCGCGGGAGCAGTTCTCGCCCTGCTTGGGATGTTTATTCTTTATGACAACCTGTCTGGTGCCGTTGCCCGCTTGAGTCAGGTTATCGGCAATAGCTCACGGGCACTGGGGCGGTTCCCCGCTTTCGTTCTGGCACTCTCCCAGGCCGCACAGAGCTGCACCTTTTGTCGCCAACAATTTTTGCAGGGGCTCTTCCATCAACTGCTGGTATCGTCCTGGCCGCTGCTTCTCGTCATCTTCGGGGCACTATTGTCGACGGAGAGCAATACGGACGAGTCAAAAGCATGTCCGACAAAATAGAACTCTTCGGACTGATCGATAGTTTGATAACGCAGGCGCGCGTCCTCCGCGCGTGCAATTACGGCAACAAACCAAAGAGTGCGACCGAGTATGGTTTACACAGAAGCTTTCCTCATCCGACAATTAAAAGCTACCCTGATTGCCCATGCAGAACCTGACTCCGGCAGCAATCACAGCCCTGGCATTGGAGCTAACTCCACTGGTGGCATTCGCCCTCGCCGCAGAGCGCATCGGGCAAAGCGTCCGGCGCTGGCCGCCGGCCGCGCGCATTTCTCTTCCGGTGCTGTACGCCATCCCGTACATCGTGGTCTCGGTTTCCCAGCATATCTTTCGATGGCAATGGTTCGTGCTCTACGCCGCGCTGCCAGTTATCATCGCGGGGTTGCTCGAACAAGCGGCGGTCACCGACCCGCAGCAACGCGGCAACTGGCGCGATGCGATTATTCTGCTGGTCCTCGGACTCGCCGTCGATCTGCGCTGGTTCGACCACGCATGGCCTACTGGACTGCGGGCTTTGAATGAATTACTCCTCGTCGACGTCGGTCTGTATGGCTTTCTAGCCGTTCGGCAACTCAGCGGAACCGGTTTCGATTTTCACTTGCGCTGGACCGACTGGAAAAGTGGATTACGCGAGCTACTGTTCTTCACGCCGTTAGTTGTGATCCTGGGTCTGGCGCTCGGATTCATTCATCCTCATTTCACCCTGCCGCCGATGGGCGCGGCAGCGTTGCGATGGATCGCAATTTTCTTATTCACCGCCCTTCCCGAAGAACTTTTCTTTCGCGGCTGGGTACAGAATCTGCTCGAACGCCGCATGGGCCGGCGGACAGCACTCCTATTCGCCTCGGCGTTGTTTGGACTATCACACTTCAACAAACGCTCGGTCCATTTCAATTGGCGCTACGTATTGCTGGCCACGATTGCGGGGATCTTCTACGGACGAGCGTGGCGCGAAGCGCGGCGCGTGCCCGCCTCGACCATCACGCACGCCAGCGTGGATTGGATATGGGGGCTGTGGTTTTAGTCGTTGCTACTGACGTGATCGAAGGTTTCGCATTGGCTAAACTCACGATTCTTTTTTCAATCGATACAACTTCCGTTTGAGTCGAGGGTTTGATTCAAACGAAGCTAGACGGCTTCCCGGTTGAGATCTCAGCAGTGAATCGTGAACTGCTCCAATGTAGTTTTTCTACGTGAAGAGCAGATCATCTCCCAAATCAGCACCGAACCTTCAACAATTCAAAGGAGACCTATGAAACTTTGCACACGTGTCGTTTTGCAACTTGCAACTCTATGCTGTGTTCTGGCCGCATACGGCTTCGCCGCCGACACTGCTTACCTTTACATCGTGCACGGCATTCCAGGACGGGATGTTGCCGATAATCTCAATCCCGGTTTGCCGATCGATGTTTTGCTGAACGGCGTGTCCTGCCAGCCGCGGGGCCTGACGTTCGGCAGCACCAATGGTCCGCTCAGTTTTCCCACCGGAACGTATGAAGTGCAAATCAGCGAGGCCAATACGCTGGCACCATGTACGAATCCGCCACTCGTCGATTCGCAAGTAACGCTGACTTCTGGAGCAAGTGTGTCGGTTGTAGCCGCGATCAGCGGCGGTCAACCCACTCTGCTGCAGTTCGCCGACAACCTGTCGCCAGTAACGCCAGGTAATGCGCGATTCATCTTCGCTCACGCAGCAGACGCTCCCGCGTTGCAAGCGACGCTGACGCAATTGAATGTCAAGAATCCTAAGAAGTTCATCGTAACGGTTAGTCCGGGCAAACAGCAGGCGATCAGCATACCGGACGGCATGTACATGGTGCAGGTTGTCGCCGTCGGCAGCAGCACAGTGTTGGCATCGGAGCAGATCGGTGTAGCCGATCAGTCCGCCACCTTCACTTATGCCGCCGGCGAGGCAACCAACAACGTCTTAGGATTGGTCAGCAAGACTGTAGAAGGCGTGTTTTAGCTGAGGCAGTTCCCAATAGGGCCGCGCTCGCGCGGCCCCTCTTCGTCGCCCGGATTATTAGAGAAGGGAGCGTGAAACCGAGCCACGGATAAGCGTAAAGAGGGATGACCGCGTCACTTAACTTCATTTTCGCTCCCCGCAAGTGATAATCTTTCTGGGCTCATGAAAAATATCACGCGTCGCCGATTTGGTAAGACTTTAGCCGGCACCGCGGCGGCTGCCATAGCCACCGCCTCTTTCCCGCGGATTGCGTTGGCACAAATCCCCAGCGCCACTCTGTTGCGATTTCCGTCCAACTTTCTGTGGGGTTGTGCTACAGCTGCCTATCAGATTGAGGGCGCCGTGAATGAAGATGGACGGAAGCCATCCGTATGGGATACTTTTTCCCATACACCGGGCAAAACCTTTCAAGGGGAAACCGGCGATGTCGCCGACGATTCCTACCACCTCTACAAAGAAGATGTGAAGCTGCTCAAGAACCTGGGTGTGAGCGTCTACCGCTTCTCCATTTCGTGGTCACGCATCTTCCCCGATGGCACAGGCCAGCCGAACGAAAAGGGCCTTGCTTATTACCAGCACGTGGTTGACGAACTGCTGAAGAACAACATTGCTCCGTACATCACACTCTTCCACTGGGATCTGCCGCAGGCGTTGCCTGGCGGATGGCAGTCACTCGATACCTCAAAGGCCTTCGCCGATTACGCCGGATATATTTCCAGGAAATTATCGGATCGCGTCGGCCACTTCTTCACCATCAATGAATTCACCTGCTTCACCGACAAGAGCTATCAAACCGGGAAGTTCGCTCCGGGCCTGATGTTACCTGATGCGCAAGTGAATCAAATTCGCCACCATGCCGTGCTGGCGCATGGCCTCGCTGTGCAGGCCATACGGGACAATGGCAGGGCCGGCACACAGGTCGGCCTCGCGGAAAATGCCAATGTGTATGTCCCCGTGATCGAAACTCATGAGCAAATCGAAGCTGCGCGGCGCGCGACCCGCGAGGAAAATGCCCCGTTTTTAACCGCAGTCATGGAAGGCAAATATACCGACGGTTATCTCCAGCGCCAGGGAGCGAATGCTCCCAAGGTGGAGGCCGGCGACATGAAAATTATCGGCAGTCCACTCGATTTCGTTGGCCTCAATGTATATACGCCAGAGTATGTGCGCGCGGATGCGTCACCGGCAGGCTACGTTGTGGAGAAGCGCCAGTCTTCGTACCCACGCATGGCCTCGGACTGGCTCTACATTGGCCCCGAAGTGATCTACTGGGCGGTTCGCAACGTGAGCGACATTTGGAAGCCGGGGGCTCTCTATATCACTGAGAACGGTTGCTCGGCTGACGACGTGGTAACCGCTGACGGCCGTATCGAGGACACCGATCGGGTCATGTATCTGCGCAATCACCTCACGCACCTGCATCGCGCAGCTTCAGAGGGCTACCCAATTAAAGGCTACTTCCTCTGGAGCCTGCTCGACAATTACGAGTGGGCCGACGGCTATAGCAAGCGGTTCGGCCTCCACTATGTTGACTTCAAAACCCAGGTGCGTACACCTAAGCTCAGCGCACAGTGGTATCGCGAGGTCATTTCGCGTAACGCGGTCGAATGATGTTCGAGAATTGTCTGCCAAGCGGGATATTCCAAGAGCTGAGATTTTGCCGAATACCGACGGCAACGTACGCCTCTGATCCGTCATCTCAAAGCTAGCAACACACGCTTTATGAAACGCCGAGAATTCTTCAAAGCGGCCGCAATTTGCGGGGCCGCAAGCACACTGCCCGTCGCCTTGGCTCAGGAAAAACCTATCTCATCGAAGGAGAACAGCCCCATGAATCAGATTCCGCTGACCTCGACTGCGGGAACCCGCAAGGGCGACATGCTTTACCGCAGGCTCGGACGCACCGGAGAGCAGGTGTCTGCCATCGGCATGGGTGGATACCATATCGGAAACCATGGGCTTACCGAGGACGAGAGCATTCGCCTGATACGTGCTGCTGTCGATCGCGGCATCACGTTCATGGATAACAGCTGGGACTACAACGAAGGCCAAAGTGAAACGCGTATGGGAAAGGCATTGAAGGACGGATATCGCCAGAAGGTCTTTCTGATGACAAAAATCGATGGCCGCACTAAAGAGGTTGCGCAGCAGCAGATCGAGACTAGTCTGCAACGCCTGCAAACAGACCACATCGATCTAGTCCAGCATCATGAAATCATTCGCTTCGACGATCCTGATCGCATATTTGCGGAGGGTGGGGCCATGGAAGCGGTTCTCGCGGCGAAGAAAGCGGGGAAGATTCGCTACATCGGATTTACCGGTCACAAAGATCCGCATATTCACTTGTACATGTTGAAAGTAGCCGCCGATCACGGCTTTCACTTCGACACGGTGCAAATGCCGCTGAACGTGATGGATGCGCATTTTCGCAGTTTTGGGCAGATGGTCTTGCCGGAGTTGGTTAAACAGGAAATCGGCGTACTGGGAATGAAATCCATGGGAGACGGCGTGATCCTGAAGAGTAAGGTCGTCTCGCCGATGGAATGTCTGCACTATGCGTTAAGCCTGCCGACGTCAGTCGTGATTACGGGAATTGATAAACCGGAGATACTTGATCAAGCCTTCGATGTCGCCAAGACCTTTCGGCCCATGAATCGAGAGCAGATTGCGCAACTGCTGGCGAAGACGAAAGAAGTGGCAATGGCGGGAAAGTACGAGTTGTTCAAAACCTCATCTGTCTTCGATTCGACAGCGAAGCATCCGGACTGGCTGGGCGGGGATACACCTGCTGTTCAGCAGCTTGCTCCGAGCGCGTAGGACGCACAAGCACTTCGACCTCGGCGCGGTGCGGTCTCGGCCCTGGTGTCGAAATGAGATGCACCGCCCGCAGCGTCCAATTTTATTGCTATGCCACGCCAAACACCGTCTTGACAATAGTCGTTATAACGTATATTATACTTTCGTGAAGCAAACTAGTCAGTCTGGGAACCCGCGACGGCGACTGGCGTATCCCGAGGAGGTCACTTTCCTGGAGTTGCTGCGCACCACCGACATGTTGTCTCGCGGCCTGACCGCACTGCTAAAGACCGAGGACATCTCCTCGACGCAATACAACGTGCTCCGCATCCTGCGCGGGGCACCTGAGGGGCTTCCCTGTGGCGAAATTGGCAGCCGCATGATTACGCGGGATCCAGACATTACACGTCTTCTTGACCGCATGGAAAAGCGGGGCCTGATCTCGCGCTGCCGCGAAACCAAAGACCGCCGAATGGTGATGGCGCGGATCACTCCTGAGGGCCTCAAATTGCTCGGCCGACTCGATGAACCGGTCGAAGAAGCCCACCGTAAGCAATTGGGCCACTTGGGACGGGAAGGCCTTCAGGCACTGACAGAGTTACTGTCGATCGCGCGCAGCAAAGTAATTTGATTTTTTGTCCACAATATCTGTTGCAACGATTATCGTCTTAACGCATCTATACAAGAGAGGAAGAAAGGACAACCACCATGACCGTACTAGCTACACCGCAAAGCACAACGTCAACCGCAACCACAACCTGGAATATTGACCCCGCTCACTCCGCGGCCGAGTTCAAGGTAAAGCACATGATGATTTCTAACGTGAAGGGGCAATTTGCGAAAGTCTCGGGAGTTCTGACTCTGGATGAATCCGAACTGACCAAGTCTCGCGTAGAAGCCTCGATCGAAGCGGCCTCGCTCGAAACACGAGACGCCCAACGCGATGCACACCTGAAGAGCCCCGACTTCTTCGACGCGGAGAAGTTCCCTACCCTGTCTTTCAAGTCCACGCGCATCAGCCTCGTCCGTGACGGAGAATTGGCCGTAGAGGGCGATCTGACCATTCGGGGCGTTACCCGCAAGGTGGTCTTCTCGGTCGAAGGCCCAACGCCGCCTGCGAAAGATCCTTGGGGCAACACTCGCGTTGCGGTATCTGGGACCACCACAATCAACCGCAAAGACTTTGGCCTCACCTGGAACGCCGCGCTTGAGACTGGTGGCATCCTGGTTGGAGAAGAAGTCACCATCACGCTCGACGTACAGTTCGTGAAGGCTTAAATAAATAAGGACCCGGCAGGAACCACGGGCGAGCCACGTGCATCCTGTGGAGAGAGGAAATGTATGTCACTCCGACCAATTAAACAGATCATACAAACGAAGCCCACAATCGAGGGCGCTGGCGTAAAACTACAGCGCGCTTTCGGCTTCGGCAAAACCAAAGAGTTCGATCCTTTTTTGTTACTGGACGACTTCCGCAATGAGAATCCGAAAGATTACCTTGCGGGATTTCCCTGGCATCCGCATCGCGGGATCGAGACGATCACGTACGTGCTCGCCGGTTCGGTCGAGCACGGCGACAGCCTTGGCAACAAGGGCAAGATGACCGCCGGCGACGTGCAATGGATGACGGCGGGCAGTGGCATCCTCCACCAGGAGATGCCCAAAGGCGATAAGCATGGCCGTATGCACGGGTTCCAGTTGTGGGCCAACCTGCCCTCGCCCTTGAAGATGACCGATCCGCGCTATCAGGACATCCCTGCGAGCGCGATCCCCGAGGTTACCGACGATGACGGCACGCACGTGCGCATCATCTGCGGCGAGTTCTGGGGCAAGAAAGGACCGGTGGAAGGCGTGGCGGCTGATCCGAATTACCTCGATATCTCGGTTGCTCCCGGGCAGCGGAAACGGCTGAAAGTCGAGACCACGCGCAACGCATTTGCCTACGTGTTCGCGGGCTCTGGCACGTTTCGTGACTCGTCGGACCCGCGGGCAGTTCTGACCGAGCAAGCCGCAGACCCCAACGCGCCGGCCAAATACGATGTCGGCAACCACTCGCTGGTGCTCTTTGACCGCGGGGATGAGATCGTCGTACAAGCGGACGACGAGGGCATCCGATTCCTGTTGGTGTCGGGCAAACCGATCGAGGAACCGGTGGCGTGGTACGGGCCGATCGTGATGAATACCCAACAGCAACTCCAGCAGGCAATGGCGGAGTTACAGGATGGCACCTTCATCAAGCACCGATGACGGCGGCTAAACTTAAATAGCCCTGCGTAGCTCTATGCCGCGCAGGGCGCAACGCCTATCCGCGCTGATAGATAGACCAACTCCAACTCTGGCTGACGATGTTTGGCCCCAATCCGCGATAGAACAACCTTTCACCGAATCGGCGGTTCGGCTACGGTTTCCACTGGCTGAGGAATGGTTTGGAAACATTACATAGCAGCAGACAAACTATCACTCCTCCACCAACCAGTTCGCTACCTATGACGAATGGATTTGTCAGTACGCTGTCGTCTCCTGGCACAGGAGTTCCGGGCTTCCGCTTCCCCTTACTGCATTTTCCCGACTTGTCGGGAAAAGCATATTCTCCTTCGGACAGGTTGACGGTGCCTTTTCTGCAATTCACGTTCACACTGCCTTTATTGGCAAGAATCTGAACCGTTCCATTCATGTCGACGACTTCGAATTCTGTCCAACTATTCGACGCCGGAGTGACGGTTACTTCTCGAGCAAGCCCAACCATGCCTTTCGACGTAGCCACGCTGACGGCTCCATGCTCGACAGACACGGCGTTGCCTTCGAACTTGATCAGGGAGTCGGGGAAGATGACCACGCCCGAACCAGAGGCATCGAGGGTTCCTACGGACTCTGGTTGAGTCTCTATTACATCGCCGGGAAAAACAGCGGAGGAATTGGGCAATGGTTTACCGTTGAGCCCGACCGGGCCCCTGCCATAGAGCATCGCTGGACCCGATCCCGTATCGGCCGCGAGCATGGCCGTGGGAGTGACAACGATCAGCATCCAGCAAATAACCTTTTGCAGCATAGACACACTCATGGCTCAAGCTCTTCGCCGTGATGCTAGCCTGCGGAGTATCGACCGTCAATTGCCTTGTCTGGGTCACCGTGGAATCCACTGAAGTTGCAAATATCTAGTGCCAGCGATCGACGAGTTCCCACCACACTAGCTTCGACCACTCTTCAAAGTTCACTTTGGCCCATTGGCGATGTCGCCACCATTGCACCCCAAACTCGGTGGCATTGAAGGCGGCGGCGACGCTGTAGTCTCCCGGTAACTCGTGTTTAAAGACGCTGAGCGCACGTCGGGTATGGAAATCGGAAGTCACCAGAAGAAGCTTTTGAACGCTGCCGCCTTGAAGGCAGCGGGCTACGTCATGAGCCTCATCCCGGGTGGATTGTCCGTAGATCGGGCAAACCATAATCGATCCCGCCTGCGGCAGCCCATCGACATATTTCCGTGCAATTTCCAACTGGCTCCACTCATAGAGCTTGGTGTTGGCTGGGACGTCGAGTATCAAGCGCGGGGCATAGTCCTGTTCAAGCAACTCCAGACCTCGAGCGGGACGGCGATCAGTTTCTCCGGCCACAACAACAATAACGTCGGACTTGCGGGGTTGATTCACGACCAGGAATCGACCCGAAGCTGCGCCCAGTACAACGATGGACAGCACTGCCAAGATGAGGGCGAGTTTGGACCTTTGCATGGGTTCGATCTCGCGGTTTGGAGTCACTCAGCCGCAGTTGATTAAATGACTGAATATCCAGACTACGCGAAATCTCCGCGTCCGGTAACAGTTCACTCCGCGAGTCTTAGAACTCCGGTGTTCCACTGCTTAAAGATTTTTGGGAACAAGATGTTAAAATCCAGACTGAGCTCCCATTTCAACCATGACAATCGAATCGATTCCGGTCGCTTTATTTTCTGAACTGAAGAACAAGATTGAACAGAAACAGGCACGTGTCGCCGTAATCGGGCTTGGCTATGTAGGGCTGCCCCTGGCTTTGCTCTACACGGAGCAGAAATTTTCGGTTACCGGGTTCGATATCGATGCCCGCAAGGTCTCGATCATAGACCAGGGCGGCTCCTACATTTATCGCATTCCTGCGACCGACATTCAGGCAGCAAAGAAAAGCGGTTTCAGCGCCACCGCCGAATATTCGCGCTTAACGGAGATGGACGCCATCATCATTTGCGTCCCTACACCGTTGAATGAGTATCACGAGCCAGATTTGAGTTTCATTACAGACACGGCGAAGTCCATCGCTCCCCACTTGCGCCCTGGACATCTCGTGATTCTCGAGAGCACGACATATCCCGGCACGACGGAAGAGGTGTTGATCCCCATTTTAGAGAAAGGCAATCAGCACGGCCTCAAGGCTTCGCGCGGTGAAGGTTCGAATGGACAGGAGTTTTACGTTGCGTTCTCGCCTGAGCGGGAAGATCCGGGAAATCAGACCGTGGCGCGGCGCGACATCCCCAAAGTAGTTGGCGGACTCAATGCGAAAGCATCCGACCTGGCTGCCGCCTTGTACGGTGCGATATTCGCTCGTGTGGTGCGGGTTTCATCGCCTGCTGCCGCCGAGATGACCAAACTCCTGGAAAATATTTACCGTTGCGTGAATATTGCGCTGGTAAATGAGTTGAAACTGTTATGTCTGCGCATGGGGCTCGACATCTGGGAAGTGATCGATGCGGCTGCAACCAAGCCTTTCGGGTTTCAACCTTTCTATCCCGGGCCTGGGCTAGGGGGCCATTGCATTCCGGTAGATCCGTTTTATCTTTCGTGGAAAGCGAAGGAGTGGGACTTCCGAACGCGATTCATTGAACTGGCCGGAGAGATCAACACCAACATGCCCTATCACGTGCTCGAATCGGTGGGCAAAGCTCTCAACCAGCACAAGAAAGCTTTGAACGGCGCGAAGGTTCTGGTACTCGGACTGGCTTACAAGAAAGATATCGATGACTTGCGCGAATCGCCTTCTTTAACAATTATCGAACTGCTGCAAAAGGACGGCGCCCAGGTCAGCTACAACGATCCTTACTTTCCGACTGTCGGCAAAGGACGCAAGTATGATCTGCAGATGAAATGCGCGCCGCTGGAGAACCTCGGCCAGTACGACTGCGTGCTGATTGTTACTGATCACTCCGATTATGACTACGCGGGCATCGTCCGGGAATCGCAACTCGTAGTGGATACACGCAACGCAACGCGAGGCATTAAGAGTGCGAAAATCGTCCACTGCTGACCCGACGGTAGACTTCTCAAGTTGATTGGGGGCGGCGGCTCGAAACAAACATGCCGCGTGTCCTGCGGAGATGGTTCTGGTTTGCCGTCGGACCACTGAGATTTCAGGAGAGCGTTTCAGAAGTAAGACACACTGAAGCATCTTCTTCTCGGGCGTGTATGAGGAAAAGAAATTTCAGGCTTCGAATTTAGTTCGATATGGAACTGGCAACCGATGAAAAAACGTTGTTGGCGTTACCACCGATCAGTCGTATCGTGCCTACTACGATCACCAAAACAACGGCCAGCATGACCGCATATTCGGCCACGTCCTGTCCTCGCTCATCGGACCACAGATCCTGTAAAAATTTTGCCACGGGCTCCTCCTTAGCTCCCCAGCTAAGTACTCCCCCAAGCGAGCGGGAGGGATTGCTGATCAAGCCGACATCAGCCGAAATACCCCTGATATCAGTGATCCCTTAGATGCTAATTTTGTGGCCAAGAATGGACAATGGCTCCTAGGTGTAAGCGTATGGCACAAAAGTGCCATACGCTCAAGCGATCGGCTTCAATGGCAGGGATTGATTGACCGCAAAGAGCGCGAGTTCCAGGCGCGTGGAAACTCCCAGTTTGTCGAAGATATTGCTGAGATGGTGTTTCACGGTATCTTCGCTGATTTTGAAGTACTCTGCCGTCTCTTTATTGGAGTAGCCCGCAACCACTGCCGAAACAATCTCAAGTTCGCGCGGTGTGAGGCCGAATTTCTTCTGCCGGGCTTCTTCGCCTGAGGATTGCACCAGGGTCCTGAGGTACTGCACCAGATTGGAGACGCTCTCGCGTCCAACCCAGTATTCTCCCGCCATGACAGTGTGAATGGCTTTCAGCAGAAGTTGGGTAGCGGAGTCTTTTAGGACCACCCCGCGGGCCCCGAGCTGCAGAGCCTCGACAATCTGATTCTTCTCAGCTGCCGCAGTCAGCAATATCACTCGAACCGCGTTTTGGTTGGAAGCGGAACTCATCTCGCGCAGCGCCTCTAAGCCGGGATGACGAGGCATGGCAAGATCCAGAAGCAGAATGTCGGGCTTGAGCTGTTTCGCGAGCTTGACTGCCTCGGCGCCGTCACAGGCTTCCCCAATCACTTTGAGGTCAGGTTCGGTTTCCAAAAGTCGCCGCAAGCCATCGCGAAAAATAGGATGATCATCGGCAATCAGGATGCGAGTCGGCTGCAATCGTCTGTTATCCATAGGCTGCTTCCCGGCGTTGCGGGACAGTGATTTCTAAACGTGAACCCAAGCCGGGATTAGATTCTACCGTGAGTTCGCCTTCAATCAAACGCACACGTTCCTTAATGACCAGAGGCCCCTTCCCCAGTATGTCGAGTTCGGCCTGCGCGAGACGTCCGGCGAATGGAAAGCCACAACCGTCGTCCTCGATCAGGATGTGCCATGCGCCGTTGCGCGAACCCAGGCGCACCAGTACCTGCCGGGCGCGGCTGTGCTTGCGGACATTGACCAGCGCTTCCTGCACAATTCGCGCCAATTCCCGGCATACCGGCTGCGGCATGTTGAGTTCGTCCAGGTCCGAAAGAAATCGCGCCGAGATTCCAGTCTCCCGTTGGAATCTCTCTACCGTGTCAGATAGTAATCCCAATAGCTTCTTGGAATCTACATCCAAGGTTTTCATTTGCTGCATCAGTTCGCGCAACTTGAGAACTTCTTCGCGCAACAGCCCCTGGATTCTGCCCAGTTCCTCCGTCACCAAGCCAGGGTTGCCGGGAGATTGCCGGCGCAGCACATCGACCTGCATCTCGACGGCAATCAGAGATTGGACCGCCCCGTCATGCAACTCTCGGGCGAAACGCGCGCGCTCCAACGCTCCTGCTCGCAGTCGCAAACGCCGCAACAGAAGCACGTTGTAAACGGCCGGTCCAACCTGCCGCACTAATTCCTCCAGGAAACGCAATTCCTCCTCGGTGTCGCCGGTTAAAGAAGGGTCCAGCAGAATGATTCGCCCCGACCATTCGTGTCCAAACAAGAACGAAACAGTCATCAGACTCTGGAAATCATACTTCTTCGCAAGTGGACTCAAAAAGTCCGTGCTAAAATCTCGAACCTTGTTGCCTTCACGGTCTAAGCCCAAGGTGGAAAAATCCCCGGCGCCTCGGTTGCCGCTTCGCCGCGCATAACAGGTCACCGCCGAGGACTCGAACAAATAAGTCTCGCGGTCGGTCGCCGAAGGATCGATCCATCGAAACGCAACGTTGTCCTCAAGACGCCGTAACTCACCGACGAATACGCGATAGTTGCTGATTTCCTGAGACGCGATTACGAGTTGTTTCGCCCCATACATCGAAAGCAGCTCACTGGCAATCTCCTGGATCGTTCCGGTAAGTCCGGCCTCGACTCTCGCCTTCCCTATGGTTCTGGCAATCACAGCTTTCTCTGCGCGAAGCTGTTTCTGCTGCTCAGCCAGGTATCCCAACAGAAATCCAAGAACCAGCAGATAGACCGAGCGCATGAAAAGATGCTTAGGCTCGAACTCGGTGATATTGACCTGCAAGGCTGGCAAGTGAAATTTAGGTCGCAAGAGCAAGCCATTGACCCATCCGACGAAGTTCAGATGAATCAAACTGAAACTCTCAATCCAAAGCAACACCACGGCAGCAACCGCGGTTCCCACGGTCTCCCACAAACCCCAGCGATAGGCAGCACCCGCGAGCACGAAGATGAAAAACAAGAAGAAGAGATTGCTCTGCCCCGTGGCAAAGACCGAAATGAGACCTGGCCAAATCACATCCGCGCTGTGCACCAGCAGGCGGAAATTCGGCGTCGATTCTTGTGATCTGCGCAAGAAAAATATGATGAACATGCCCTGAATAATGTAGAAAGCCAACAGGCCGTAAGCCCAGGGCGGATAGCGAATCTCGGTTGGATCCATCCAGATCGCCACTAACGAAGCCAGTGCAAGCGAAACCCGTGCAGTAGCGAGCCACCGCTCCGTGCGGCGTATTTCGCTGGAGCTCATGGGAGAACGAAGTCTCCACAGGAATCGATCTCGCAGTGCTTGGAATGGCAATCGAATACGACCGCGTACCTGGAATGGTGTCACGCGGATATTATTTGTAATGCGGCTGGAGAGCAAGCGAAACTTCCTTCGATCAGAGCTAATGCACAGATTTTAAACAGCCTAAGCCCGAAGACGATGCGTTGGGAAGTATCGCTTATCCCAGCTTTGGTTACTTGAGTAACTTTCCCTCTCGTGTATTGTGTCTAAGAATTAGAACGGAATGAGGATGTCCGAACGCTCAAGGCCATGGATCGTTGGCATTGCCGCATTAGTGTGTGCGCAGGCCGTAGCCTCGCTTTTTTTGCGGCAGAGCTTTGCGCTGGTGGCTCTTAGCGACATTACGCAATTCATTCTGCTTCTCGCCGGTACCATCGCGATGTTGCCCAACGTTCTCGCGACCCGCGGCCGAATCCGGCTGTTCTGGGCTTTGATGATGCTGGGGATGGCCTTCTGGATGTCCTACCAGGGCCTATGGATGTACTTCGAGGTGTTGCTGCGCAGAGATTTTCCAAATCCTTTCGGGGGAGACGTAGTACTGTTTCTTCACCTCGTGCCAATGACAGCGGCTCTTGCCATGCAGCCGCATTTGCAACCGAATGATCGTACCACCCGGCTGGGAACACTTGATTTCGCCCTGCTACTGGTCTGGTGGCTCTATCTTTATTTGTTCGCAGTGATTCCCTGGCAATACGTGCACGCCTATGAGCCCAGCTACGATCACAACCTCAATATCCTTTACCTTACGGAAAAAGTAGTTTACCTGGCGGCCCTGGGTATGCTCTGGATTCGCAGCCAAGGTTCATGGAGGGTCATTTACGCCAACTGGTTTGGTGCAGGAATCACCTACTCGTTGGGTTCCTACCTGGCAAATTGGGCGATCGCGCGAAAGGTATATCACACGGGCAGCTTGTATGACGTGCCTCTGGCGGTCTCGATGGCATGGATCGCGGCAATTGGTATCCAAGCATTACATTCTCCTGGTAAGCAGCAGCCTGCGCATGCCTCTGGCAGCTACGGAGTATGGGTAGCAAAGCTGGGAATGGCCGCTATTTTTTCGCTTCCACTATTTGCGCTGTCGTCATTGTTTGACGCAGGAATCCCAGAAAAAGTACGCACCTTTCGGCTGGTGCTTACTTTGTCCAGCATGCTATTCATGGGCGCGCTGGTCTTCTTCAAACAGCACCTGCTGGACTGTGAACTCTTACGTTTGCTGAATGCTTCGCAGGAATCGTTTGGCAACCTCAAGCGCGTGCAGGCACAGCTCGTACAGTCTGAAAAATTGGCTTCGCTTGGCCAACTCGTAGGCGGTGCCGCTCACGAATTGAACAATCCGCTTACCGCCATGATGGGCTACTCGGACCTGTTGGCCTCGACTGAACTCAGTGAGGATCAGAAGCTGCTGATGCAAAAAATTGAGCATCAGGTGCGCCGGACTCGAACTCTGGTTTCCAGCCTTCTGAGTTTCGCCAAGCAGGTTCCGGCGGAGAAGACTCTGGTGGACATCAATGCCCTGGTACAGACTGCGGTCAAGCTCTGCTTACCCCAATCACATGGCTCCAATGTTCAAGTCCACACCAACTTCGCAAGCGAGTTGCCGCGAGTTCTGGGCGACTCCAATCAACTTCTACAAGTTTGCTTGCACATTACCAACAATGCCCTCCATGCCCTGGCCGACTCCGGCGGCACGCTTACGGTGAGCGCACGGTTACAGGATGTCTCCGTGGTGCTCGAGTTCGCTGACAATGGACAGGGCATGCAGGAGCCGGAGCGGGTTTTTGATCCTTTCTACACCACGCGACCGGTAGGTCAGGGACCAGGTTTAGGGCTGAGCGTCTGTTACGGCATCATTCAGGAACATAACGGAAAAATCACCTGTCAGAATCGGCCGGAAGGCGGGGCGATATTCCGCATCGAACTACCCGCCGTCGGGGATCCGGCCCACGTGCCCAGTTCGGTTTTACGGAGTTATAGCTCCCAAGAATTGCTTCCCGAAGCCAAGGCAGCTGCGACCCGCTAAGCAATTCCACCACAGCCGTCCTTTGTGTACCTTCGTGTCCTTTGTGGTTCAATAATTTGAAGTTCATTTAACCGCGAAGGACACGAAAGTACACAAAGGAACTCGTGAATGTCCCGGCGGCATCCAGCAGAAACACGTACTCAACCTAGGGTGCTGCCAGTTCGACGGTTCGCTTTAACTGGCCACAGGCGGCGTAAATGTCGCGGCCTCGCGGACGACGAATGAACGTGGGCAAGCCGGACGCAATAAGTATTTCCTGAAACTGCCGTACCCGGTTCTCGGCGGGAGTTTGAAACGCTATGCCGGGACCCGGGTTCAGCGCAATCAGGTTTACCTTCGTTTGCACGCCGCGGACGAGTTCGCTGAGTTCGCGGGCGTTTTGTGCCGAATCATTCACTCCGTCGAGGAGCACATACTCGAAGGTCAGCCGCTCCCGGTTCCGCAAAGGAAAATCACGCGCAGCGGCCACCAACTTCTCCAAATTCCATTTGCGATTGATCGGCATCAGCCGGCTTCTTATTTCGTCGTTGGACGCATTCAGCGAAATTGCCAGCTTCGGCCGAACCGGCTCGACGCCGAGATCATAGATCCGTGGCACGATCCCGGCAGTTGAGACCGTCATGCGAGATTCTGGAATGCCCACTCCCTCGGCCAGCAGACCGACTGCTCGAATGAAATTCTCATAGTTCAAGAAAGGCTCGCCCATACCCATGAAGACAATGTTCACGCGCTCCTGTGGCGGAAAGACGCTCTGATCGTTGAGAACGGCACAAACCTGTCCCACGATCTCACCGGCGGCCAGATTACGTTTCACGCCAAGCAGCGCGGTCAGACAAAACTGGCAATCCACGGCGCAACCGACCTGGCTGGAAACGCAGATGGTCGCGCGGTTCCGTGCTCGTCCTGGGGCCTTTTCGACGTCATTCCCAGCCTCGCTCCCATCCCCCGATTCCCCGTCGTCGCCTTCCGGCATCCAGACCGTTTCTACACTTTGTCCATCGGCGAAGCCGATCAGGTATCGAACAGTGCCATCGCTGGAGACGAATTTCTTATCGATGGATGGCGTCCCCAGGGACAGTCCCCTTTGGCTCAGGCTGTGGCGAAAATCCTGCGGAAGCGTAGAAATTTGCTCAACCGATGCGAAGCGCTGGCGATAAAGCGCCTCAAACAATTGCCGTCCCCGGTACGAGGGCTCGCCCTCTTCTTCGACGAAATCTGTAAGTTCGCGAAGATTGAGGCCTAAAAGCGCCGTTGGTTTCTCTTCGGCCATTGTTTAAAGACGATTGAACGGCACCTTTACGATTGTAGAGGAGATGCCGGAAACGGGTTGGCGAAGAATTGATTGTTCGGCGATATTCTCCTAACTATATGATTCTTCGTTAGTAAGCATGTTTTCGCACGGGTGCGTCGCGTGTGTAACAATATATAGCAGGCTCGCCCCGGTCCTGAGCGGCAGAGCAGTTTAGGAAAAAGAGAATGGTTGAAGAAGTGCGAAATATCCAGCGCGAATTGCTGCCCAATGGTCTGACCGTGATTACGGAACAGATGCAGCATATTCGTTCGGCCTCGATTGGCGTGTGGATCAAGAGTGGATCGCGCGACGAAGATGCTCAATGGAATGGCATCTCCCATTTCGTCGAGCACATGGTCTTTAAAGGCACAAAGCATCGCTCCGCGGAGGACATAGCCCGCCAGGTCGATTCCATCGGCGGGAACATGGATGCGTTTACCGCTAAGGAATGCATCTGTTTCAACGTCAAGGTACTGGATGAGCATCTGCCCATTGCGATGGATGTTCTCAGCGATCTGGTGCTGAACCCAACTTTCGATGTCCAGGATATCAGCCGTGAACGGGGCGTAATCCTGGAAGAAATCAAAATGGACGAAGATAGCCCCGATTACCTGGTCCATGAAATCTTCACTCAGAATTTCTGGAAGGATCACGCGCTGGGCAAACCGATCCTGGGCACCAAAGACAGTGTTAAGACATTCGAGCGCGATCCAGTGTTGGACTTCTACGATAAGCGATTTACTCCAGGCAATCTGATTATTTGCGCTGCCGGCAACCTTAAGCACGAACAGTTCGTGGAGTTGGTGGCGAAACACTTCCAGCACATGAAACCGATTAAAAACGGATTTCACAGTCCCCAGCCAAAGATTGTTCCGCGCATCGTCATGCGCAACAAGAAGTCGCTGGAGCAGGTGCAGATCTGCGTGGGCGTGCCTTCTCACCCCATCGCGCACGAACGGCGGCATGCGTCCTACATTCTGAATACGCTGCTGGGCGGCGGCATGAGTTCGCGACTGTTTCAGAACATCCGTGAACGCCAGGGACTTGCCTATGCGATTTACAGCGACTTGAATCCGTACCGTGATACCGGATGTCTTTCGGTGTATGCCGGAACCTCGCGGGAATCGGCAGGCAAGGTGGTGCAGAGTATTGTTTCCGAGTTCCGTAAACTCAAGTCAGAGAATGTTCCCGAGGAAGAACTTCGCCGCTCGAAAGATCAACTAAAAGGGAGCTTGATGTTGTCGCTGGAGTCCTCGACCGCTCGCATGTCCAGCCTGGCTCGGCAGGAGATGTACTTCGATCGCTTCTACAGCATGGACGAACTGATCGAAAAAATCGAAAGCGTAACCGCGGAAGAAGTGAAGGAACTTGCCAATGAGTTCTTCTTGAGCGAATCAATCGCGGTCACCGTTCTGGGCAATTTGAACGGTTTGAAGTTGAGCCGCGAACACTTGGCCTGCTAGGGCCATCCAGTCGGTGTCACAAATTGGCAAAACCCAGTCAGGAAACTTGCCCTCCGCCGCTAGCTTTACTGGCTAATTCAGGGCATACTAGGCAGCGAGTCCCGGGTTCCCCCAAGGGCAGGGGAGTTCGTGTATGCCTATGCTGGAGCAGAATAGCGGTACAGAGATTGGCAACCCCGTGCCGCAAGAGGCTTCGGAGCAGCAGCAACGACGACGGATGCTTGTGGCCCTCTGCGTCTTACTGCTAGCGCTGATTTCTGTTCTTATCAAAGACCGCCAATTCTGGTTCCCGCCTGGTCCGAGCGCTGAGTCTGAAACTCCGGAGCAGAGTGTCCCCCAGAGCAAGCCCTTAAATACACCAGCCAAGATTGCGACCCCTTACGCCGCATCAAAACATCTGGCTCCGGCACCGGTCCACGCGCGGCCAAAATCAAAGCGACCCACGGCAATCGCGACTACGACTGAAAGGCAGGGTGGTGGCATGTCGCCGGTCATTACGGCGACGAGTCGCGCCGTACTCCCACCGCTTGAGGTCGAGGTTGTAGCCGGCAATCAACACCGGGCCGTCAGACCGGGGGACAGCTCCGTGAAACTAGACACACAACCCAGTACCGAGGATGCCTCCGAGCAAGCCCCCGCTCCGCCTCCGAGTCAGGACAATGCTTCCTCGGCGCCATACGCTGGGGCGCACGTCCAATTGTCGCCCGGGGCCGCGCAAGTGGTTTCCCGGGTAGACCCAAGCTATCCGCTGCTTGCGAAACAGATGAAAGTTCAGGGCGCTGTCGTTCTGGAGGCTTTGATCGGCAAGACTGGCAGCATTCAAGATATACAGGTGGTCAGCGGGCCGGCAATTCTCTCTGAGGCTGCCCGCGAAGCCGTAAAGCAGTGGCACTTCAAGCCTTATTACCAGGGCGGTCGACCGGTGGAAACCGAAGCTCGCATCACGGTGAATTTCACCATCTCAACCTATTGATCAATTCAGCAGGATGGCGGCCACTCCCTTGTTACTGGTCTATCGAACGAGCGTACCGATAGCGACAAAATCCTGGGCAAATAAAACGGGCGTCCGACTCTTTCGAGTCACTGGACGCCCGGGCAGCCCTCCCCCAGAACTGCTCACCTAGGAAAGTAAATCTTCCCTTAGTTTCTGTGAATGGCACGTCCGGGCTAGATGCGCCCACCAAGGTGCTATCCTGCGTGCGGTTGCCGTCGGCGTTACATCGCCGCTGGTGTGCTCAGCCTTTTTCTGGGGATCCGTCGGTTTGTTGCCCGAGCAAACGTGTCGCAGTAGCAGTTTCCACCCGATTCCGGCCTCGAGCCTTGGCAGCGTAAAGGGCTTCGTCCGCGTTGTGTAACAGTGCCTCGCGGTTCACCAGCCCTGATTCATTTGCCTCTGCGGCCGCAAGTCCAAGACTGATAGTGACTGAAACCGGACCTGCACTTGTTTCAATAGGTTGATCCGCGATCCTGTGCCGTAGCCTTTCCGCCGTGACGACAAGGTTCAATGGGTCACATCCGGGAACAATAATCAGAAACTCTTCGCCTCCATATCGGCCTACCGAATCGTAACTTCGAAGTCCGGAAGCCAAACGATGGCCCACCTCTTGCAATACCGCGTCCCCGACCAGGTGTCCGTGGCTGTCGTTGATCTTCTTAAAGAAGTCGACGTCCGCCATAATGATGCCCAAAGAATCCTGGCCTCGGCGGCTGCGCTCCATCTCACCTCGCAGCAAATCAAGGATGGCTCCCCGATTCCAAATCGCTGTGAGCCGGTCATGAGCCGCCTCAAACTGCAATGCGCTCTGGGCGCGCATCAAGGCCGCTTGCAGATCGAGAATCCGTTTGCCGGCACGCACCCTGGCGCGCAGTTCATCCACATCGAACGGCTTGGTCAAGTAATCATCGGCGCCAGCCTCCAGGCCCGCCACCACATCCTGTTTGTCGTCCTTGGCGGTCAGCAATAAAACGTACCGATACGGACCTTGGTCGCGGCTGCGGATTCTGCGGCAGAGTTCGATCCCGTCCATCCCCGGCATCATCCAGTCGAGAATGGCCAACTGCGGAGCATCTTCACTTTGCAGGATATTCCACGCGTCCAGGCCATTTTCCACTGCTGTGACGTGATAGTCCCACCGCTTGAACCAGCTCTCGAGAATGCGGCGAAAAATGGGATCATCTTCTGCGATCAACGCAGTGTTGAGCCGAGGCGCCTCTCCGTCGACACCTGACTTTTCACCGCTGAGTTCTTCGGCCAGCTGTTCTGGAAATCTATTCATGTTGTGCCCTCGCTAAGTCTTTCAGGTCGAGATGCAGACTCGCTACCTCCCTTTCCAATAGCGCAAGCGTATTGCCGGCGTGGGAAAGATCTTGGCTGCGGCCCATCTCTTCGAGCTGCCGGGCAGCTTGCGATGTGCTACCCGCGCCTAGGTAGCTGGATTCGCCCTTAAGGCTGTGCGCCGCGCGCATGACCCCGTCAGAGTCGCCAGCCGCCACTGCCTCCTGCAATTTCTGCATCAGTTTCGGAGATTCTTCCAGAAAAATTTTGCACAGGTCCCGGAGCAGTTCCTGATCGCCGCCAATCCGATCGAGGGCTTCGGTTTTGTTCCATGACGCTACCTGCGCCGACCGCTTCTTGGGGGTGGCGTGTGTGCTCGCAAAACTTGCCAGGGTCTGCTCAATGTCGCTGAAACGGATCGGTTTGGTAATGTAGCCATCCATGCCGGCTTCGAGGCAGCGCTCGCGGTCGCCCTTCATGGCATGCGCCGTCATAGCAAAGATAGGCAGGTGACGTCCGCTATTCTTCTCGTTTTGACGGATGGCAGCAGTGGCGGCCAAACCGTCCATCTCCGGCATTTGAACGTCCATGAAAACAAGATCGAACGGTTCTCTCAAGGCCAGGGCCAGCGCCTCTTTGCCGTTTTGCGCCAACTCAGGAGCGTGCCCCATTTTCTGCAAGACACGAATGATCACTGCCTGATTCACGGCGTTATCTTCCGCCACCAGAATTCTGAGTTTGCGGGCCGATTCACGCAGTGTGTGGCGCGTGACCAGCGCCGAAGTGAGACCCGTTTCCGCCTGCCGCTGGCTTAGCGCTGCCAGAACGGCCGCCAGCAGATCGGCCTTGGCCACGGGCTTGAGGAGGTAGGCCGAGATTCCCAATTCCTTGCAGCGGTTGGCTTCTCCGGGCCGTCCGCCGGAGGTCAGCATCAGCACGGTGACTTCGGTCCGGATGGGACCGCTGGTGTTTCTTGACTGTATCCTTTCAGCTAACTCGAACCCGTCCATTACCGGCATGTTGCCGTCGATCAGAACCACCCGGAAAGGATCTCCTTCTTGCTGCGCTGCCTCCAACGCAGTCAATGCGAGGGCCCCGCTTTCCGCTGCGCACGGCCTCATTCCCCATCCGCGAGTCATCTCGGTCAGAATCCGTCGATTGGTTTCGTTGTCGTCGACTACCAGCACCGGGAGACCTTGTAACTCGGCTTTAAGCGCAGGAGAGGCGGGTTGGGACTTTATCTCGACTGCAGCAAAGCGCGCGGTGAAATGAAACGTGCTCCCCCTGCCTTCGCTACTTTCCACCCACGTGGTTCCACCCATCAATTGAACCAGGCGGGCTGAGATTGCCAGTCCCAGGCCGGTCCCGCCGTACTTCCGAGTGGTACTGCTGTCCGCCTGCGAAAAAGCTTTGAACAGCAGTCCTTGTTTTTCCGCCGGAATTCCGATACCGGTATCCCTCACAGTGAAATGAAGCTCCACGTTCTTGGCGTCCTGCGAGCGCGTTTCAATTGCGACTAGCACTTCTCCCCGCAGAGTGAACTTAATCGCATTGCCAACCAGGTTTACCAGAATCTGCCGCAGGCGTCCGGGATCACCCCGCAGTTGCGAGGGCACCTCCGCATCCGCGTCATAAGCCAGTTCCAATCCCTTCTGATGAGCTCGCAGAGCGAGTGTCTTCATGGTCTCGCCGACGCAGTCGTAGAGATTGAATTCGAGCATCTCCAAATCAAGTTTGCCCGACTCTACCTTGGAGAAATCC
Source organism: Terriglobales bacterium (assembly GCA_035567135.1). Classification (GTDB taxonomy): domain Bacteria; phylum Acidobacteriota; class Terriglobia; order Terriglobales; family Acidobacteriaceae; genus JABDBE01. Next base: position 171,204 of record DATMQI010000228.1, on the reverse strand, counting down.
AGAATGTCGTTGATCACCGACAACAGTGATTCACCTGAGGTCTTTACCAGTACCAGGTAGCCCCGCTGTTCGGAGTTCAATTCCGTATCCAGGGCCAATTCGGTCATGCCCATAATGCCGTTGATCGGGGTGCGGATTTCGTGGCTCATGTTGGCGAGAAACTCGCCTTTCGCACGGCTGGCGGCTTCGGCCGTTTCTTTTGCTGCTTTCAGTTCTGTGTTGGTGGTAAGCAGTTCGGCGGTGCGGTGGGCAACTTGCTCCTCCAGGTTTTCCCGGTGTTGCTGCAGTTCTAAGTCACGCGATTCGATTTGCTCCAGCATCCCGTTGAACTCGACTGCCAGCATGCCGAACTCATCACGATTGAGGACTTCAGCCCGGATCGAGTAGTCGCCACGGCTAGAAACAGCTTTAGTAGTTTCTACCAGGTTAAGAACCGGCCGGGAAATGGGCTTTTGAAAACGCGACGCCAGCAAGAAGGCCATACAAAATGTGACCAGCAAAGTCGATACGGAGGTGATGGCATACCCTCGCAATCGCGCATGCAGTCTTCCTAGATCAGATTCAAGGTACAGCGTGCCAAGGCTCTCACCAGCAAGCGTGATCTTTCGGAACTGAATCAGGTGACCATTCTTGAACTGAGTAGTTTCCGCCAGCGGGACTGGCGGTAGGAAACCTGAATCTGCTTCATCTCGCGTGTATTTGGCAAAGGCTTTGCCGTCAGGGGTGTAGATACAAGCTGCCGTCACGTTAGGTTCGGCCCGCAAAGCCCGCAAGACATCGCGTGCTGCTTCTGCATCCCGAAAAGTCAGGGCAGCCGTGCTATTGCCCGCCAGAACATCGCCCAGGACCGCCAGGTTAAGAGCCACCGCGTGCCTGAATGTCAGCACGTCATAAACAACCATAGGGCAGGAGACCGCCATTGCGGTGATGCCGCTGATCGCCATGAACAGGACGGTCAGCTTGTGGCGGATCGACAAATCCCCAAAATGACGCATTAGCTACTCCCGTATAATGCTTACCCGACTACAAGCTTTGCCACCGCCAACAGCTTGGAACTGATTTTCAACCCGCCTTCCTCTGCCGCCTTGCGGTTCACTTCGAACTGCACCCGGCTGTTTTCCAGAACAAAATTAATCATCCCGCCCTGCTCGACAAAACTTTTCGTATCGCCCACGGTCAAGGCGTCAGCCCCTCGCAGGCTCTCAAAAATCTGCTTCAGTCGTGCCGTCTCCGACGCCGCAATGAAGAGAATCTGGCAAGTTCTGGCCACCTGCAGATCGATCCCTTGATCGACCTCGAGTCTGCGTCCGTTCACCGTCTTGTCCTTGGTAATGTTGTGTAACTCGTCTCCGAAGGGATCGTGCCCGAAAACGCAGATCCGAAGTGGCGCGGAGGCATTAGCGAAACTGCTCGACGGCCATTCCACAAACTTCGCGAAGTTGAACAGAAAGGCCGCCTTGACTTGATACTCGCCAGCCGTCGGGGGTTGCGCATGCGTGCCGTTGAGGAACAGCACTACCACGCCCACCACCCATAGAACTCGTTTTGGACTCGGCATACCCTTAAACTTCACCGGAGTCGCATTTACCATCTGCATGTCGCTCTCGAAGCACGGTTACGTACCTTAAGGCTGAAACCGACGCGTCCAATGATGCGGCGCTTCATGTTCCTTCAGAACCGGCCAGTAATTTTGATCCGGAGACTTCTTCCATCCTGCTGAATGGCATCTTCCGGATCCTCGGGGCGGCCGGGATCGAAGTATTTCTTGTCCAGAACATTGAATACGCTGGCCGCCACATCCAAGTGTTTTCCGACAGTGTGGCCCAGCAACGTGAGGTTGAAGACCTGATAACTGCTTAAGGAATTCTGCAAGAGTGTCAGGCGGCGCCCTAAAAATTGCCCCTCGACTCCTGCAAACAACCATTGGCCGATCAGCGGGACAGTCACATTCAACTTCGCCATGGGGCCGGGAGAGTTATCCAGTGCCTGGTGCCCGGCACCGTCGTTATTCGCATTCACGTAATCGAAGCTGGCCTTGCCCTGCAAACCGTTGGGGGCATGTCCGCTGACCTCTACATCCATTCCCGTGGCCTGTGCACTGCCGTCGTTTTGATACTGAAAGTTTCGGTCAACGGGATTGGAGACGAGCGAAATCAGATTGTCGATTTGGTTGTGATATACACCGCTAGACAGTTGAAAGTATTGTCCAAGTCCTTGTTCCACTCTTCCCTCCAGACTCCGGATGTGCTCGGGCTGGAGTTTGGGATTGTCGTCGTAAAAAACCCCGAAGTCCGGGGAGCTTTGATAAACGTCGGGAGCGCTAAAGGCATTGCCATATAGGAACTTGAGGGTGGTCTTTTCGGCCGCACGGTAGATCAGCGCCAGCCGCGGGTTGGTAGTTCCGCCAAAGGTGGAATAGTGGTCATAACGAGCTCCGGCATCCAGCGTGAAGCGCCGGGTGATGGCGAATTCATCCTGGGCATAGAAAGCAGTTATCAGGGAAGTGTTCGGCTCCCGAGTAAAGTCATTGGGAGGGTTCAGCAAGTCGCCCTGGTCTTGCCGCAGGTTGTCTCGAACCTCCGATCCCAGGGTTAGCCGGTTCCCTTCAAAAAGATCGCGGCTCACTTTGATCTCTCCCGTCCACCAATTTCCGCGGAAGGAGTACGTGCTTAGCACAATCGGGTCACCGGGCATTACGGGCGCCTCGGGGACCGGGCCTTGCAACCGAGCCTGGTCATATCCCGTGTGCGCATCCAGTTGCCATTTCCCGATTGGGTGCTGGTATCCGAGATTCACGAACTGATGGCTGTCAACATTGAAATCCCTAGGATCGTTGAACACCGCCCCAAAGTACGCTGTCGGAACCACCTTATCGCGCGTGCTGAACAACCCCTGCAGCGTGAATCCGTGGTAAGTAAGCGTAGCCAGAATGTGCTTATAGGATTCATGGTCCGTGTCGCTGGTAGTTCCGTTGTGGTTAGCGGGAGTGTTGAATTCAGGGAAAAACAAAGTCTGGCCTCGGCTGTCATAGAACGTGCCGGAGAGAAGCACGCCCAGGTCGTGAAATTGATGGCCGTAGGTCGCTCTGCCCTCATTGGTGCCGAAGCTTCCTGTCTGAAAAGAAAGTTCCCAGTCCTTCACTTCCTTCGATGTACGGGTAATGATGTTGATTACCGCGAAAAAGGCGTTCGCGCCATAGAGGCAAGAACTGGGCCCGCGGACGATCTCGACTCGTTCGATCATGTCCACATCCACCAGAAACTCATTCCCCAACAGTGCCTGCCCGAGAACGTTGTTGTTGATGCGATGCCCGTCGATCAATACCAGAATCCGGCTATTCCAGTCTCCCAAGCGTCCAAAGCCGCGTACTCCGACAAAGGTGTAATCGCGGTCGTAGGTGACATAGAAGCCGGGCACACTGCGCAGGATGTCGGCCAAGTTGCGATAGCCATACTTTTGGATTTCGTCTGCAGTGACCACCGTGACCGAAGCCGGCGCCTCGCTGGCGCTCTGCATGTGCTTCGAGGCGCTGTATACCTGGATGTTGCTCAACTCTTCCAAGCTGGCTTCACTCAAGTCTTTCGCCCCTTGCTGTGCAACCGCAGCTCCTGTCAGCACCAAGAGCGCAAGCGAGCGGATTACATTCCGGGACCGTCCTCGTGGCTCTTTTTGAGCAGGGTGGAGTGGAACTGTTGGTAAAGTATTGGACGGTCGAGGGCACATAGAATTTCTCCAACTTGCAAAACAGCGCCACCCACTCGGCGCATTGGCGCTATGAGGGGCCACACACACTCCGTCGGCCAGTTGTGAGCTTTTCTTTACTTCCGGATGGACACTTTTCAACCAAGGAGGCGACAACATCCATGGAGTGTCCCCGGAGGTACACGACCATTCGGGCATTCGGAAAAATGCTGCGCTGAACCTCGTTGTTGGCCGATCAACCCCGCTTAGCCTGAAGTACTGCGCGGTTCCTGCCGATAAGCACTCCAGCACGACCTCTAAAGCTTCTATGTCGGAACTTCAAGATCCGGAGATCTTTCGAATCGTGCTGGACAGCCTGCAGACCGGCGTGGCCGTGGCCGACCGAAACGGAAAAATCCAGTTCTGGAACCAGGGCGCCGAAAGGGTGACCGGGCACAAGCGGCACGAGGTCGTGGGGCGTTCCTGTCGTGACAATATTCTGGTGCAGTGTAACGATCAAGGTTGTGTCGCTTGCGGCGCAACATGCCCTATCAGCCGGACCCTGCACGAAGGCAAGCCCCAGGAAGCAAAAATGCAATTGCGGCATAAAGAAGGACATCCGGTTCACGTGCTGATGCGGTTGGCTCCGCTGCGCGATCTCCATGGCTCGATCATCGGCATCGCGGAGAGTTTTGACGAACAAAGTTTTGGCGCGGAGCGGGACCGCAACTGCCACACTCTGGCCGCGCACGGCTGCATCGACGAAAGTACCGACGTCCCTAATCACGAGTTCACCCAGTTCCACATCGGGAAGAATCTCGCCAGTTTCGCGCGTTACCACCTCCCCTTCGGCATCATCCTCATCCGGGTGGATCGCTTGGCGCACTTTCGATCGGCCTACGGCCCGCCAGCGGGCGACGCTATCTTGCGCGTGGTTGCTCAGACCATGAAGAGTGCTTTCCGGCCCAGCGATTTCGTGGGACGTTGGGCCGAGGATCAATTCCTCGCAATCCTGATCAATTGTGGCGATCATGGCGTCGAAAAGACTTGGGAACGCATACGAAAGATGGTCACATGCGCGGGGCTGCGATGGTGGAGTGACGAGTTATCGGTCACGACTTCGGTGGGATATGCGAAGGCTCAAGCCGGGGACAGCGTGGAGTCCCTCATGAACCGAGCCACTGATTCGCTACCGCGATCCCCTACGGTGTCGCCCGTCTCGGCGGCCATAAGCTCGCAGGCAAACTACGAAGGCTCAGAGGTCTGATCCACCATGTTTGCAATTATTGGAATCGTGATTGTCTTCGGCTCGGTAGTGGGTGGATACCTGATGGAACATGGCAACCTCAGAGTACTGATCCAACCCGCCGAATTGGTCGTCATTGGAGGAGCCTCCATCGGCACAGTGTTGATCGCCAATCCGCTGCACATTCTGAAACAAATCGCGGCCGGCCTCGCTGGCGTTTTCAAAGGATCACAATTCACCAAACAGCGCTACCTCGACTCCCTCAAAATGATGTATGAGCTGTTAAACAAGGCGCGCCGTGAGGGCTTGATGGCCTTGGAAACTGACGTCGAGGATCCGGCCAAGAGTCCAATCCTCTCCAAATACCCTGCCTTCATCAAGGATCACCATGTCCGGGATTATTTTTGCGATACCATGCGCATGGCGGTCAGCGGCATTGAAGCCTTTGACCTTGACCAACTCCTCGATCTCGACATGGAAGTTCATCATCACGGAAGCAGCCTGCCGGTCGCATCCCTCAGCAGCATGGCCGATGCCTTGCCCGGCTTGGGAATTGTCGCCGCTGTGCTGGGCGTCGTGATCACCATGGGCGCCCTCGGAGGACCTCCCGAAGAGATCGGCCATAAAGTTGCCGCCGCGCTGGTCGGCACGTTTCTCGGCATCCTGCTTTGCTACGGATTGGTAGGGCCGCTCGCCGCCAGCATGCAGAAAACCACGGAAGATGAGGGCGCCTTCCTGTATGTCCTGCGCGTGCTCATGATTTCTTTCTTGAAAGGAAATGCGCCTATCATGGCAGTCGAGTTTGCGCGGCGCGCGATTCCAGGCCACGTGCGCCCTTCGTTCCTGGAAGTAGAGACCCATTGCAAAAAGGGCGGCGACGCAACCCCGGCCGCAACCGAAGGAGCGCCAGCAGAACCCGAGGCCGCCGCTGCTGCTTCGGCATCGGCTTGATAGAGCGGCCTTATGCCTGGCTCCCCTCCCATCATCATCATCAAGAAGAAAGGCGCTCATGGCGGACACCATGGAGGCGCCTGGAAGGTAGCCTACGCCGACTTCGTCACGGCGATGATGGCGCTCTTCATCGTGCTCTGGCTGCTCAACACCAGCAAACCTGTGAAAGAAGCTGTTGCCGGCTACTTCCGGGATCCCTCTGGAACCGCGAATAAAGTCGGGTCCGACAAAGCTGGCGCGGCGGACGCTGTTGCCATCACCAAGGACGACATGCCGAAGCTCAAGGAGGAACTGGAAAAGGCGATCCGGGCTATACCCAACTTTGAAAAACTGAAGGACCAAATCGAAATGACCTTAACCCCGGAGGGATTGCGCATTGAACTGCTCGAAACCGAAACTGGAACCTTTTTCGACGTCGGCAGCCCGGCGCCGAACGACAATGGGAAAGAGTTACTGACTTTGTTGGCGCATGAACTCAGGAAGCTTCCCAATCACCTCTCCATCGAAGGGCATACCGATTCCAAGCCCTACACCGGTCGCCACGAATACGGGAATTGGGAGCTCTCCGCGGATCGGGCCAACGCTGCCCGGCGCTTGATGCAGAGCAGCGGTCTGCGCGGCGACGAGGTTACGCAAATCCGGGGCTACGCCGATCAGATGCCGCGCAAGAAAGACGAACCGCTGGATGCATCCAATCGTCGCATCTCCGTAATCGTGCAGAATCTCGAAGCCAAGCCGGAGAAAACTGATGTCCAATCCGTGGCCAGCCCGTCTGCTGAAGATCTTCCCAAGAAGAATTGATCGCCACTGACGTTCATTCTTCCACATGTCACTGCACTGCGAACGTCCATCCGCTACAATAAACCGTTCGCAGGCTTTGCCCGACTCAAAGGGGAACAACTCCGTGATTATTGGTGTGCCCAAGGAAACGTATCCGGGGGAGCGGCGGGTTGCGCTCGTGCCCATGGTAATTCCGAACCTCGTCAAAGCGGGGTTCGAGGTCGCCATTGAAAAGGGCGCGGGAGTGGAAGCCGGTTATCCCGACGCGCTCTACGTCGAAAAGGCCGCGAAGATCCTTCCCGATCGCGCAACGCTTTTTGCTGCTGCCGACGTCGTTGTGCAAGTGCTGTGCTATGGCTCGAACGACGTCACAGGAAAAGCCGACCTGCCGCTGATGCGTCGCGGCCAGGTTCTCATCGGCTTCTTGCGTCCGCTGGGATCGCTGGAAGTAATTCAGCAAGTCGCGCAAACCGGCGTCACGTCTCTCGCCGTGGAGCTGATGCCGCGCAGCACGCGCGCCCAAAGCATGGATGTGCTCTCCTCGATGGGCACAATCTGCGGCTACAAGGCGGTGCTGATCGCAGCCGACACGCTGCCAAGAATTTTTCCCATGCTGACCACGGCAGCCGGAACCATCACCCCCGCGCGTGTTCTGGTGATTGGCGCCGGAGTCGCTGGGCTCCAAGCCATCGCAACAGCGCGCCGGCTAGGTGCCGTCGTCTCCGCGTACGATCTGCGGCCGGCCTCGAAAGAGCAGGTGCAGAGCCTCGGAGGACGATTCATCGAACTTCCTATCGAAGCCAAGGATGCCCAAGATGCGCGCGGATATGGCACCGCGCAGGATGAAACTTTCTACGCCAAACAGCGCGAGCTACTCGCCCGCGTGATCGCCGAGAGCGATGTTGTGGTCACCACCGCTGTTGTCCCAGGTAAGAAGGCTCCCGTGCTAGTTACCGCGGAGATGGTGAAAGCAATGGCGCCGGGCTCAGTCATTTTTGATCTCGCCAGCGAGCGCGGAGGTAATTGCGAGCTGACCCAATCAGGCAAGACCGTAGTTGATTATGGAGTCACGATCATCGGCCGCATCAATATCGCGACCGAAGTCCCTTATCACGCCAGTCAGATGTACGCGCGCAATATCACCGCGTTTATCCTGCATCTGGGAAAAGATGGAAAGTTTCAGATCAACCTGCAGGACGAAATTACTCGCGAAACGCTGTTGACGCGTGACGGCGAGATAGTAAACCAGCGCGTCCGCGAATTTTGCAATCTGCCAGCGCTGGTCACGCAAAGCGCATAACCAATATAGGCACGGGCGTCCTCGCCCGTGCTCGTCTGTAAGAGTGCAGGAGGAAAGATGGGTTCTGCCTTAATTGACGGACTGTTTGTTTTCATGCTGGCGGCCTTCATCGGATTCGAAGTAATCCGGCGAGTCTCGCCGCTGCTGCACACGCCATTAATGTCGCTGACCAATGCCCTCGACGCCATCGCAGTCGTCGGCGCCATCGTGCTGGTAGGCGAACATAAGAGCACTCTTTCCTTCGTGTTCGGATTCCTTGCGGTGGTCGCCGCGACCAGCAACGTCGTAGGCGGATTTTTGATTACCGATCGCATGCTCAAAATGTTCAAGTCCAGCCGTCCAACAAAGCCATGAACACCGATCTCGCGGGCAATCAGCAAATCATCGAGATCGTCTACCTCGTCGCCAGCGCTCTCTTTATTCTTTCGCTGAAATGGATGAGTTCTCCGGCAACCGCGCAGCGCGGCGTCCGAGCTGGCGAAATCGGCATGGTGCTGGCCATTGCGGGCACGCTGCTGCATCACGGCATCGTCGACTACAAGTGGATCGTCATTGCGCTCGTTCTTGGAACCGGAATCGGAATTCCGCTGGGCATGGTGCACATGACCGCGGTCCCGCAACGAACCGCGCTCAGCCACGCTTTCGGAGCGTTCTGCGTAACTCTGGTCGGCACCGCGGAATTCTATCTGCGAACACCCGATGTCCCGCGTTTCATGATGGCAGTTCTTTCGATGGAGGTCATCCTCGGCTCGCTGACCTTCACGGGCAGCTTGATGGCCGCGGGAAAACTTCAGGAAATCCTGCCGCAGCGCCCGCTCACCTACAAAGGACAAAACTTCGTCAATCTCTCTTTGCTGGCGGCTTCTGTTGCTATCGCCGTATACCTCGTGATTCACCCAGGCGCGCGCCAACTCTTTCCCGCGATGATCGCCGTTCCCCTGCTGTTCGGCGTGCTGATGATCGTTCCCATCGGCGGCGCCGATATGCCCACTGTCATCTCGCTGCTCAATTCCTACGCCGGCCTTTCCGCTGCAGCCATGGGATTCGTTCTAAACAGCAAGCTCCTCATTATCGCGGGCGCGCTCGACGGATCTTCCGGCCTCATCCTTTCCGTGATCATGTCCAAGGCGATGAACCGTTCGTTCACGAATGTTCTGTTTGGAGCGTTCGGACAAGTGCAGGCATCCGCTGCGGCTGGACAGGAAGAAAAAACGGTGCGCAGCGCTACCGCCGACGAAGCCGCCGGAATCTTAGCTGCTGCCAACAAAGTTGTGATTGTTCCAGGTTACGGCATGGCCGTCGCCCAAGCTCAGCACAAAGTTCGCGAACTTTACGACGCCCTCACCAAACGCGGCGTGGACGTGCGTTTCGCTATTCATCCTGTCGCCGGTCGCATGCCCGGACATATGAACGTCCTTCTCGCTGAAGCCGACATTCCCTACGATCGCCTGATCGAAATGGATGACATCAACGGCGACTTTCCCCAAACCGACGTAGCCCTGGTGATCGGAGCCAACGATGTCACCAACCCCGCCGCCCGCACCGATACTGGAAGCCCCATTTACGGTATGCCGATTCTCGACGTCGACAAGGCCCGTACGGTCATGGTGATCAAACGCAGCATGAGCCCCGGCTTTGCCGGCATCGACAACCCGCTCTATTATCTGGACAAGACTCTGATGCTTTTTGGCGACGCCAAGTCGTTTGTGAACAGCATCGTCCACGAATTAACCGGAAGCGCACACTAACTCACGTGGCCCCGGACGCCTCGTCCGGGCGACTCACGCGACGATCCTCAAGGCTGAGAAACCTGTCTCTCAACTTCGCGATGCATCGCAGAAAGTGAAACCTTCTGCTGACCATTCGCGTCGAAGTTCGACGGATCCAGCCAGCGCTCGAATGCCACTTTTCGTTTCGGCCACTCGGAGTCGAGCATGGAGAACCAGGCCGTATCGCGATTGCGTCCCTTGATGATCATGTGCTGGCGAAAGATTCCCTCGAAGGTAAAACCCAGCCGCAGAGCCGCGCTGCGCGAAGGCGCATTCAAAGCATTGCACTTCCACTCGTAGCGCCGGTATCGCAGATCTTCGAAAACGTGCCGAGCCATCAGGTACATCGCTTCGGTGGCTCCAATCGTCCGCTGCAAACGTCGTGTATAGAGGATGCTGCCAACCTCGATCACGCGATGCACCGGCTCGATGCGCATATAGGCGGCGTACCCAACCGCATCTCCGGAAGGCTGATCGAGAATGGTAAAAAACAATGGGTCCTGTGAGTCCGCCTTCTGTTTGAGGTGAATATCAAACGCAGTGCGACTTGAAAATGGCCCCTCAAAAAGATAGCGCCACAATCCTTCATTTTCCTCCCCGCACGAGCTTTCAAAGAGCGATCCGGCATGAGCCGAAGGGTCAAGAGGCACAACGCGGACCACGCGGCCGTTAAGAGTCGTGCGTTGCGGGGGAGTAGCTGGCGTTGCATCGACAAGATCGCCGAGGGAAACAGGTTCGAATTGAGGTTTTGAAATCATAGGAATGTCGCTTCGGATTTCCGCTACGATGCTTCGACTTCGAAAGTTGGAGTGCGCTCCTGATCGCTTCCGCGAAAAGGTTTCTAGCGATTCTTCCACAGTTCCGATCTCAAGATAAGGCATTTTGCTGCTGCATCCACGCGAGGCACTTATTGAGTCGCTTGTCTATGAAATTCCATACCAAGCAAGTGGGGATTTATCCCACTTTTGGTAGACATAACAAAGTCTACACATAACTCATTTAGTTTCATTAACAAACACAGTCTTGTTTTGGAATCAAAGTTGCCTGACAGATGTCTGAAACTGTAATGTCTTGGAACCATCAGGGACGGCCTTAGGAGCTGGGGCGTGTTAGAGATCGCTTCCTGATCCGTCAGCTGACTTAGCTCTTCAACCGAGCAGTTTGTCCAATGAACTCACGCTTTATAGGAGAATTCTAATGACTTGCCACTTTAGAAGCATGTTTGGCCGCAATCGGTTTACCTGGCTCTTGGCCGTACTCGCACTTACCGGCACGCTAGCTGTGCAGATGGTAGGTCAGAGCAGTGTCACCGGCGACATAGCCGGCACCGTGACTGATCCTTCCGGTGCAGTTGTCTCCGGCGCCAAAGTCTCAGCCAAGAGCACGACCACCGACGTTACGCAGACCACGACCACAAATGCCGGCGGCTCCTTTCGTCTGCCTCTTTTGAAGCCTGGCACCTACCGGCTAACTGTGACCCAGAACGGGTTTCGCACAGCTTCGGAAACCGTCGAGGTTGCCGTGAGCGCAGTCGCGAATGTGAGCATCAAGCTAGATGTGGGTCAGACCAGCGAGACGGTGGAAGTAACGGCCGGCACCCCGCTGATTGAAACGGAGAACGCCAACCTTTCGACGACCTTCAACACGACCCAGGTCGAGAATCTGCCCAATGGCGGCAACGATATTACCGCTTACGCTCAGACGGCCCCTGGCGTTCTGATGAACTCTTCCAGCGGTGGTGGCTATGGCAACTTCACCGCATTCGGATTGCCGGCGACCTCAAACCTCTTCACCGTCAACGGCAACGACGAAATGGACCCTTACCTGAACCTGAATAACTCCGGCGCGACCAACCTGCTCCTCGGCGCCAATGAGGTTGAAGAAGTCGGAGTCACCAGCAATGGCTATACGGGCCAGTACGGACGCATGGCTGGAGCTCAGGTCAATTACTCGACTAAGTCCGGCGGAAACGCTTTCCACGGCAATGCCAAGTACTGGTACAACACTCAATCGTTCAACGCGACCGACTGGTTCCTTAACAATACCGGCACGAAGCCCGGTTTCGACGTCAACAACCAGTATGCAGCCGCGATCGGCGGCCCGATCGTGAAGGACAAATTGTTCTTCTTCGTTGGAACTGAAGGCTTGCGCTATGTTCTCGCGACCAGCAACCAGATTTTTGTTCCGACCCAAGCTTTTGAGACAGCGGTGTTGAATAACATCGGACCGACCTATGGTGCGGTGAATTCGGCGCCCTTCTATCAAAACCTGTTCAGCCTGTTCAATAACGCGCCTGGGGCGGCTAACGCTGTTCCTGTAACTGCGCCTGGCACCGGTTTTGGCTGCGGCGATATCAACGAGTTCAATCCGAACACCGGCGTACCCGGCCCGATGCCTGGATTCGAAAACTTCGGCGAGCCGGGCTTTATTTCAGCGAGCGAAGGCCTTCCGCTTGCTGGTCCTGGTGGCACTCCTTGCGCGGCGCAGTTCCGTTCGACCGTGGGTGCGTTGTCCACAGAATGGCTCATGTACGGTAAAGTCGACTGGGTTCACACCAACAATGACCGGTGGTCGATCAGAATGAAGACCGACCATGGTCTGCAGCCCACCTACATCGACTTCCTGACTCCGAACTTTAACGCGATCAGCGATCAGCCGGCGTGGGAAGGCCAACTGACCAACACTCACATCTTCAGCAACAGCGTTGTGAACCAGTTCATCGGTTCCGTGTTCTGGTACAGTGCGATCTTTAAACAGTCCAACGCATCCCTTGCGGCAGCAACGCTGCCGTATGCGATCTACGACTTCGATTCGCCCTTTGGCAATCCCAGTACGGCGGTCATGGCGGGCGGAGAGCAAAACGTCTTCCCGCAAGGCCGCAACGTAACCCAGTACCAACTGGCCGACGACGTGTCCATTAGCAAGGGTAATCATGGGTTGAAGTTCGGCGTGAACTTCCGTAGAGACGACATTACCGATGCATCCCCGGGCGTTCGCACCATTCCCAGGGCCCGGGTCTTCTCTACAAGCGACTTCGCGGCGGGTTTCATCGATCAGTTCAGCCAGCGCTTCCCCGGGAGTCTGGAACAACGAATCGCCAATTACAGTATCGGCTTTTACGCGCAGGATGAGTGGCGCGTCGACCCCAAGTTGAAGCTGACCTTAACCATACGCCTGGATCGCAACTCGAATGTAACTTGCCCGTCGAATTGCTTCTCTCGATTCGCAACGGAGTTCAGTCAGTTGAACCATGACCCGACCATCCCGTTCAATCAGGGAATCAAAAACAACCTCAATACAGCTTTCTCGAGCGTCCAGCCGATTGTTGCGGAGCCGCGTTTTGGTTTCGCTTACAACCTGCACCAGAACACGGTTCTCCGCGGTGGCGTTGGTCTGTTCTCCGATCTTTACCCGGCCACACTTGCGGATAACTTCCTGGACCAGGCACCCTTCGATCCAACCTTTACCATAGCCGGTTTCCTTTCGCCGGCCGAGGGAGCAGCCAGTGCCGCAGCCACGGCAGCGGGTTGTAATACCGCCTTCCAAACAACCTACGCTGGCGGCGGGACCGTCGCCGATTACCATGCCGCGGCGCCAGGAGGATGCAACGTCCCCGACTATCACGACTCCGTTAACCACATCAAGAACCCCACGTACGTAGAGTGGAATCTTGAACTTCAGCACGCAATCTCCAACCGGACTGCGGTTTCGATTAACTACGTTGGCAACCGCGGCTATGATGAGTTCATTTACAACGATTTGGTAAACGCCTATCAAGCAAGCGGTGCGTCTGGTTTGCCCACTACCGTGCCAGATCAAAGAGTCCGCAACGTGAATGGTGTTTCCAACGGCGGCTTCTCTAACTACAACGGCTTGACTGCAAGTGTCACTCAGCGAGCTCTATACGGCCTGCAGTTCTCCGCCAACTACACCTGGAGCCACGCGAACGATATTATTTCCAACGGTGGCATCCTTCCCTACAGCTTCAACGACAGCCTGGGCGCGATAGCCAACCCTTTCAATCCCAGGGCACTGAATTACGGGCCCTCCGACTACGATATTCGCCATAACTTCAACGCCAACTATGTCTGGCAGCCGACGACGCATTTTCAAGGGCTGATGGACAAAGCTCTTGGTGGATGGACGATCTCCGGGACATTCTTTGTCCGTTCCGGCTATCCGTTCACCGTGGAGAATACGGGTGCGGGGTTCTCCAACGGGACTGGCTTTGCGGTCGGATATAGCCCACTACCTATCTTCCTCGGCGGCAGCAGCACGGACTGCCCTGGTCATAGCCAAACCACACCTTGCTTTTCGTTGAGCCAGTTCAACTCGACAACCTCAACGTTTGGTGTGACCCGGCGTAACTCTTTCCGTGGGCCGCATTACTTCAACAGCGATTTTGCTGTGTTGAAGAATTTCAAGCTCTCGGAACGGTTTAACTTTGGGCTTGGGGCCAATGCCTACAACGTGTTCAACCATCCCAACTTCGGCAACCCGAATCACGATATGTCCGGAGGTTCGTTTGGTATGTCCGAGACTACAGTCGAGCCGCCGACCAGCCCATACGGCGCATTCGTCGGTTCTGCGGTTTCAGGTCGCGTAGTTCAACTTCACGCCGAGCTCAAGTTCTAATCTGAGCTCTTCACATCCAGGGCGATCCCTCACGGGATCGCCCTTTTGTCTTGGTAATGTAGACGCAGGCGTCTCCGCCCGTGCGGCCCAACCGAAATTCAGACGTAATCAGATCTCCGAAGAACGTGGACGCTCGCGAAGAGGCCCCGGCACATGACCTCCGTCGGTCGGAGCTGAGTATGCGTCCAAGGGTTATCTCGGTTTAGTTGGATCATTGTCATTGCAGCTTCGCCGCGGAGGGGGGAACCTGACCAGGGAATCTAAACGGAGGGCGGGCACTAACAGGAACAATCGGCAAACGCTTCAGCGAGGCTTCTTTTCGCTCACGGAAACGATGCTCCAGAGATCTCCATCGCGATGCATCGTCATCCAAAGATCGCTCGTTTTCTTGACTGTCTTTTTGTCCGATGTATTTGTGGGGCCGGGGCGCTGCGCCACAATTCCACCCATCGTAGCGTCACCGGACGAATAACTGGAACTTACCACTTGAACGTATTGTTCGTTGCACTTGGCCTTCACAACTGCTTCATCCTTCGACGAAAACTGCACATCTTGCGGCTCCAGGGCAACTTTCATCTGGGAAATATCAGCCCGATCAAATTCTTTCTTGATTTTCTTTTGTTCCTTCTGATCGTTTTGCAGAGTCGGCCATATTGTCTGTAGCTCCACCATGTTTCGACCCTCGTAGGCCGTCTCATAGCGCTTCAGGACCTTCTGGATCTGATCGCGGTCGGTGCTCTGAGAATCGGCCTGTGAACTTGGCGCGGGTTGTGACGGAGTCGTCTGCTGGGCCAGCATCGTGGAAGCAAAGAAGGCAACGGCAAAAATCAAAGTGCGTGACATAGCGCCAACATTGTCGTCCCTGCTGAAACCCATGTCAACCGGAAAGGCGTGACTGTCTGCGGTTGCGGACAGCGCGAATGAGTTAGCCGCGGACTTCGTCCAAAGAAAAATGCGATCCGTTTCCCTGCCTGGACAGCCTAGTTTCACCATCCTGTTTGCTGATGTGCCGCGCCGTGCACGTTGGCCGCCGGCCAAGGCGCGGCTCCATGGACGCCAGCGCGCAGAGTACGAAGAAAAGAGCTGCGTTCGCTGGAATCTGCAGGTTGAAATCTACCAAACTGTGAACCAGGATTCCGGTGATGCCGAGTATAGCCGCTAAAGTCATGGCGGTGTTCGTGCCAGGGGGCCAATGTTTCAATTTCTTCACGGCAGAACGAAATACCGTCACGAGAAACCAGATGGCGGCTGCAAATCCGACCGTCCCCGTTTCTACTAGTAACTGCAAATAGTCATTATGGGCAGCGCCGACTTGGAGGTTGGTTGAGAGGCTGCTGAACCGTGGATAAATCTCAGGAAATACGCTCAGTCCCCATCCCAGCCATGGTTTTTGCACGAACATTTTCAGCGCGTCGCGATCGATTGTGAGCCGCGTCCCTCCAGACAACTCTGCCTGCGTCCCGCTATGAATGCTGGCCATGCGCTCAGCTAACTCGCCCCCGCCGAGCCAGGCTAGCAAGACCAGTCCACTGCCCAGGAAGCAAACCAACACAAAAGTTGTGGTCCAGTTCTTCCATCGTTTAAGCAAGAAAGCAGCAAGCAACGCCATCTGCGCGGCAAAGGCCATCATCCCGCCTCGCGATCCAGAAAGAAAAATCGTGCTGGCCATGAAAGCTGCCGCTAGAACCGCCAGTGCTTTGCGAGGACTTCGAATACCTCCGGCGAAGGAAACGACCAGAGGAACCGGCATCAACATCTCCATGAGCCCGGCGTAGTGATTGTGGTTTACGTACGGGCCGTAAATCCAACCGTCGGATTGTGGAGTCCTGAGCCAGTACAGCTTGCCGTTCGAGACGAGACCTTGCATCAGAGCGAAGATCGCAATCGTTAGACCATATCCGGAGAACATCCAAGCGAGAACCTTAACCTGTGAGGTTCTGCGCAGGCACTGAACCGCCAGGAAACACAACAGGCCATAAGCGCAGTACAGCAGCGCGATAGAAAAGGTTTGCGCACGGTAGGCCGTTCGTCCGCTTGCAAGTTGCAATAAAATCACGCCTGCGAAAAGCAACATCGGAAAAAACAGCGGTGAGGCTTCGATTTCCAATTCGCCTACCGCGACTTGCCGCGCGGCCCAAAGCGCGAACAGCAAACCTGCACCGGTTTGCAAAATCGAAATCGACCATGGCTCGACCGCACCAAACGCCAATGGCCCAAACAACAGGAAGCCGAACACACCGCAGAAAAGAACGGAATCCAAGTGCGAACCGTGAACCCGTCTAATTGAGTTTCGCTCCGCAGCCAGCGCCAATGAATTCACTGGCCACCCGCCACGGTTTGTTCTTGAACTAATTGGCGCGGAGTCAGACGGACGCCGCCGATCCACAGCTTGCCACGAATCGCATTTCCAGCGGGCACTCGCTGTATCCGCAGAACCAGCAGGTTTGTATCCGCGCCGGTGCTGAAGGTTCCTGCTACCGGTTTCCAGATATCCGCGTTCTTAAGCTCTTCGCTGGCAAGGTATTTTGCTCCGGTAAAGTGATCCGCGATCAAGAAGCGTGGCCCACCCGCGCCTTGCAGGCCTTCCGACTTGAAATAAGCGGAGAACTTATAGTCCGTATTCGGCTCGACCGGAATCAGTTGCCGGATGCCTGCGTCTTCCATACCACGACTGTCAAAGACGATGGAGAGAGAACGGTGCCCGGAGTAAGACTCAACTGGGTCCAGAGCCAGCGAGACGTCGGATGACTTCTCGTACAGCCAATCGAAGCCGCCGTTGAGCACGGGTAAGGCGAAATCGCCGTTAACCAAAAGATTGTCCGGCGAAGGCTGATATCCAGAAAGATCACAAAGATGTACCGCTTGTCGCCAAGCTTGATGAGCCTGCGCGACGTCCCGGCGATCGATGAGATATCGGACATAATCGAAAACGTGATGTGTCTCCACCGGATGCCCGAGTTGCACCATCTGGGTCCACACTCTTGACGCTCCACCCGGTTCATTTTTGGAAATAAGGAAATCCAAAAACGCGGAGTAAACGTCGGCATTGGGTGGTATGACGTCCCTCAGAAGGCTGTCGACATCTGGTTTGATTCGCCAACAGCGTTCCAAGGCGGCAGGCGGCAAGTAGAGATCGTTCGCGAGAACCACGCGGAATTCCTGCAGCGCTTTATCCGTTTCGCCCAGAGCCCAGTAGAAATTGGCCGCTTCCCAGGCAACATCTGGCGTAGATGGATCGGCAGCGATGGCGTGTTCTAAAGCATCTTTCTGCTGGTCGCTGTTTGCCAGCCGCCGATAAGTTCTCGAGAGTTCAAGCCAGTAGCTTGCATTGTTCGGGTTTAGCGCGGTCGCCGATTTGAAGAATTGCGCTGCGGTTTCTGGTTCATGCTGTGTCTGCAGGAAATAGTGCCCAAGCCGGGATTGATAATCGGCATTCCCGGGCTCGACTCTTGCGGCCATTTGCAAGCTGGCGAGGTCAAGCTTTCTGGAAAAATGATCAGCAAGAAATTCGCGGGTGACCAATCCAATGTAGACTGCGGTCAGCGCCATACATGTCCCGCAGAAAACGATTTTTCGAGCGGGACTTTGAAGCGCAATCTTCATTTGAACATTTTCGTGCGAGTGCCGCGAAACATTATGCTCCGCTGGAACCGGCTTCAGAAACGACTTCCTGCGCAGTGCTCAATGCATCATCTTGGTAGTAACCGTGGCCGTACT
Organism: Terriglobales bacterium; assembly: GCA_035567135.1. GTDB lineage: Bacteria > Acidobacteriota > Terriglobia > Terriglobales > Acidobacteriaceae > JABDBE01. The sequence continues at coordinate 153,125 of DATMQI010000228.1, read as the reverse complement.
TCCCCTGGTATTCGTAGTGATAGTAATAATCGGGCGAATTGAGATTGACCGCGTTCACCAATACGCCGCACACTCGCGCGTTCACCTGCAGAAGGATGTCGCGGGCGCGTCGCAAAGCCGGTTTTGTGGTGTGTCCAGACCGGATGACGAGAACAACCGCGTCGGCGCTGGTCGAGATAACTACGGCATCTGTGACCGACAAGGTCGGCGGAGAATCTATCACGACGTGGTCATAGTCTTTCCGCAGCTCCTCAAGGACATCCTTCATTTTTGTGGAGGCCAGAAGTTCAGCGGGGTTCGGCGGCGGGGTGCCGGCCGGGAGAATAAATAGTTCGGGAAGAATCGTCGACGGAATAATCGCCTGTTGCAGGGTCGCGGTTCCGGTTAGCACGTTGCTGAGCCCAAGCTTCGGCCCCATTCCCAGGGTTTTGTGAATGCTGGGCCGGCGGAGATCCGCATCAATCAGCAGAACTCGCGTGCCTTTCTGGGCCAGCACAATCGCCGAGTTGACGCTCGTGGTGGTCTTGCCTTCCTCAGGAAGTGCGCTGGTAATCAGAATAACCTTTGGAGGTCCTCCCGCAAATGTGAGGAGCAAGGAAGTTCGTAGCGCGCGATAAGACTCGGCCATCTGCGACCTGGGACGCGATTTCGTCACTAATTCGACGGCCTCGCGGGAGGAGGCCAGTTCCAGCTTTTCATGGCCGCCCAGTGCCCTCATGCTTCTGGACCCGAGAGGAATCATGCCCAAGGACGGAAGCGCTGAGATGGTTTGCGCTTGCTCCGGCGTTCGCACGGTGTTGTCCATACTTTCGAAAAGGAATGCCAGTCCGATACCGGTGGACAGACCCAGCGCTAGGGCAAAAGCAAGGTTTCGCAGAACGTTTGGCCCGGAGGGCTCCGTAGGAACCCGCGCGACATCGACGATGCGGAAGTTATTCGACCTCAGACCTGCCGTAACGCCCGCTTCCTTCAGTCTTTCCAGTAATCCTTCGGAGAGTGTGCGGTTGGCGTCAACGTCTCGCTTGAGCAGGCTGTATTCGATTGCACTCTCGTTCAGCTTGTTCGCTTCCTGTTTTTGCTTCTCCAGTGCGCTGCGCAGCATGGCTTCGCGCTGCATGGCAGCAAGGTAGTCGCCGCGCAAACGAGCTGCTACCTTGCGCATTTCAGTCTGAATTTGGACATCGACTTCCTTGAGTTGACTACTCAGCTGCGCCAATCTCGGATAGGAAGGTCCAAATTGTGTGCTCAGTTGTGCTACTTGAATTTTCAGATCGGCCTGCTGTTCTCGTAGTTTTTCCAGCAGCGCGGAGTTCGCGCTGGAACCCTTGGCCGCACCGTCGACGTTCGCGGCCGCTGCGATCGAGTCCGAATCGCCGGCCTGCACGAGGTGGTAAATCGACTCTTTCTCCATTCGAGCGGATTCGGCTGAGGTCAACTCGCGGTTCAATTCGTCCAGCTTGGCGGTGGTTATGTTTTGCTTTTCGTCGATCCCGAGAATTTCGTGCTCCTTCTGGTACTTGACCAGTTTTTCCTGGGAGGTCTCGACTTTTATTTGGAGGTCAACTAATTGCTTGGAAAGCCAGTCCGAAGCCTGCATGGTGGACTCGAATCGCGTCTTGAAGTTTTGCTCCACATAGGTATTGGCTAACGCGTTTACTACTCGCGCTGCGAGATTCTTGTCCGGGCTACGGTAACGGATCTCGATAATCCTGGTGTTGGGGACGAGCGAAACTTGCAGGCTGCCTTTGAAACCGGCAAGAATGGCGGAAGTTTTTGCCGAATCAGGCTGCATCGCGTCCGTTGTCAACTCCAGAGAGGAAGACGCTGATTTGCTCTTGGCGCCGAATTCCGGCTGCTTGTCCAGATTTAGTTGCCGGATGACCTGGAGGGCTAGCAGGTCGCTCTTCAGAATCCGGACCTCGGTGTCCATATCGGCTGGATCGTAATACTCGACACTGCTGGACGAATCCTTCAGGTTGAAGGTCACTGGGTCCATCTTATTAATGGCGATGCTGCCCACCGCTTCGTAGATTGGCGTGGTTCGCAAGGTAGAAATCGTGACCACGCCAACGACCAGCGCCACGCTTGCAATGACGATCCACTTGCTCTTGATGAGAACCCGTAAGTATTCGCGAAGCACGGAATCTTGGGTGGAAGCGCCAGGGTAGCCGTTCGGCACAGCGTCGCGGTTGAGTTGGATAGGAAAAGACTGCTGGCGTTCGCGTAGGATCTGGCCGTTCAACGGTATTAGCGGTCCTGCGTCCATCAGCGCTCCCAAAGAAAATCTACTGCAAAGGAGATCCCGTCAAATCGCCATCCTGCTTTCGTTCAACTGAGAACGGTGATCTGAGTTTCCTTCACTGAGTTTGGGCACAGTCTAGCACTCTAAGATGCGGGTCACTGCTCCTTAATCAAACGGGTTCCTTAGTGTTAACGGGGGTTCCTGCAGGCTTGATTGCGCCTTTTCTCCGCTATACTGGCGCTGGCAAATTCCATTTTGATCGCGCACAAGCGACGCAGGTTCGTTGTACGGCGATGTGTTTTCACTTCGAAGGATTGCATCGATGAACTGGTCCGAACAAGTTGTGCTGGTCACCGGCGGGACGGGCTCTTTCGGCAAGAAGTTCGTCGACTTGATGCTGCGCGAGTACCGCCCGCAAAAACTCATCATCTTTAGCCGTGACGAACTGAAGCAGCATGAAATGCGGGCTTCCGGATTCGACCATCCGAGTTTGCGCTATTTCATCGGAGATGTCCGGGATCCGCAACGTTTGGAACGCGCGTTCGCCGGCGTCACAGTCGTGGTTCACGCCGCTGCGCTGAAACAAGTCCCCGCCTGCGAATACAATCCGTTCGAAGCTATCCAGACCAATATCATGGGTGGCCGTAACGTCATCGATGCTGCCATCAATCGTGGTGTTCGTCGCATTCTGGCTCTGAGCACCGACAAAGCGGTAAACCCCATCAACCTGTACGGCGCGACCAAATTGTGCGCGGAGAAAATGTTTATTCAAGCCAACGCCTATTCCGGCGCGCAGGATACCCGTTTCAGTTGTGCGCGCTATGGAAATGTGCTGGGCAGCCGGGGCAGCGTGATCCCCATGTTTCAGGAGCAGCGTAAGCGCGGCAAGATCACCATCACAGATTCCCGGATGACGCGCTTCTGGATCACGCTCGAGCAGGGCGTCAGGCTTGTGATTCGTTGTATCGAGCAGATGCACGGGGGCGAAATCTTTGTCCCCAAGATTCCGAGCATGACGATGGCGGATCTTGCCGCGGCAATGGCTCCCGGTTGCGATGTGGAAGCGATCGGGATCCGCCCAGGCGAAAAACTGCATGAAGTGCTGCTCTCCGAAGATGAAGCTCGCCACGCCTTGGAGATGAATGACATGTACGTTATCCAGCCGGCACATCCTTGGTGGCGCAAAGAAAACTGGAAGCAGGCTCACCCACTTCCCGAGGGGTTTCGTTACACCAGCGATAACAATCCACAGTGGCTGAGCGCGGAGGAACTGTACGGGCTTGTGGAGGAATGTTCGCCGTTGGTTGTCGCGTGGCCGCAAGAAGAAAATCTTCGCGCCCCAGCCTAAAGGAAACTTATGACGATAGCCCTGGTGAGCAGTGAAGCGCTGGCGATCCATGGCGGACCGCCGGTACGGAAGACTTTGCTGCCTTACGGGCGGCAGTCGATCGATGAGAGCGATATTGAAGCTGTGGTGGAGACGCTGCGATCCGATTGGTTAACCACAGGCCCCAAAGTTGCCGAATTTGAAGAAGCGATTGCTGCCTGGGTGGGGGCCAAATATGCAATCAGCTTCAGTTCCGGCACCGCTGCTTTGCACGGCGCCGCTTTCGCTGCTGGGTTGCAACCAGGGGATGAGGCAATCACTTCGCCACTGACCTTCGCGGCCACCGCGAACTGCGTGCTCTATCAGGGTGCAACGCTAGTCTTCGCCGATGTCGTCCAGGACACGCTGAACATTGACCCCGAGCTGGTAGCGGCCAGAATCACGGCCCGCACTAAAGCAATCCTTCCGGTCGATTACGCTGGGCATCCTGCGGATTTGGATTCCATTCTGCACTTGGCCGAGCACCACGGCTTGACCGTAATCGAAGACGCATGCCACGCCTTGGGAGCGGAATATGGCGGACGCCGCGTGGGCAGTATCGCGCACATGACCGTTTTCAGTTTTCATCCTGTAAAGCATCTGACGACCGGCGAGGGTGGCATGGTCACCACCGACAATCCCGTCTTTGCCGAGACACTTCGCTGCTTTCGAAATCACGGAATCAGCAGCGATGCGAGGCAGCGCCAGAGTGCCGGCCAATGGCACTACGAAATGGTGCTGCTGGGCTTCAATTATCGACTGACCGACATTGCTTGCGCTCTTGGCCTCCAGCAAATGAAAAAGCTTGATGCGAATCTTGCGCGACGCCGGCAAATTGCAGCCCGATACGACGCGGAGTTCCGGAACATCCCCGGCGTGATGCCCCCGCAAACCCGTCCGGATGTCGATTCTGCCTGGCATCTCTATCCGATACGTCTGAAATTGAGCGAACTCTCGGCCGGCCGGCGAGAAGTATTTCAGGCGTTGCGCGCCGAGAAAATTGGTGTGAACGTGCACTACATCCCGGTCCACCTTCATCCGTACTATCGCGATCGCTTTGGATACAAGGGCGGAGAGTATCCCATAACAGAAAAGGCATCTGAGCGGCTGATAAGTCTGCCCATGTTTCACGGGATGAGTGACGATGATGTGGAAGATGTGGTGCGCGCCGTCTGCAAGGTTGTTGGTTACTTTGCAAACTAGGCTTCACTCCACCCGAACTGTGATTTTGGGGCAAGAGATCATGATTTCAAAAGCGCAAGTAACTCCACAGCTTCGAGCGTGGTGCGGGGAGTTCGGGCACGAATATACGCAGCGCAGCTGCCTGACGCCCGAACAGGTGGACGCGCTGTGGGAGAAGAATTTTGGCACGACCAGAACAGAACTGAATCGCCGATTCCTGGCGAACATCCCCGCGGGCGCGCGAATTCTGGAAGTAGGATGCAATACCGGCAACCAGCTTTTGCTCCTCCAGCGGCTCGGTTATTGCAACCTATACGGGATCGAGGTCCAGGACTGTGCCTTGGAAATCGCGCGATCCAGAATGAACCATGTGAAACTTACCGTAGCGTCCGCCTTTGCGCTCCCGTTCGAAGATAAATATTTCGACCTGGTTTTTACATCGGGAGTACTTATACACGTTTCGCCGAACGATCTTCCCCTTGCACTAGACGAAATCCACCGTTGTGCGAAAAATTACGTCTGGGGATGTGAGTATTACGCTTCAAACGTGACCGAGATTAATTACCGCGGCCACAGTGAGCTGCTTTGGAAGATGGACTATGCCAAAGAATACTTAGCGCGTTTCGACGATCTGGAACTGGTGTCGGAACAGCGACTCTCTTACATCGAGAACCAGAACGTCGACTCGATGTTCCTGTTGCGAAAAGTTGCACGGGCTCAAGGGTCGTCGAGATAGGCATTGCAGCCAAACACAGGATGAAAACCGTTAGCATCATCCAGGCTCGAATGAGAAGCACTCGCCTGCCAGGCAAAGTGCTGATGGATTTGGGCGGAGAGAGTGTTCTCGCTCGGGTCATCGGTCGTTTGCGGCGATCCCGATTGGTAAACGAGATTGTGATCGCTACGACCGATTCTAATGTGGACGATGCCATTGTTCAGGAGTGCCATCGCCACGACATCCCATGTTTTCGCGGCTCCGAGAGTGATGTTCTGGATCGCTACTACCAAGCGGCGCGGGTGTGGGCTGCTGACGCCATTGTGCGCATCACCTCCGACTGTCCTCTGATCGATTCTCAACTCCTGGACGAGACTATCCGAGCTTTTCATCAGCACCACGCGGATTATGCCAGCAACGTGTTCCCGCGGACTTATCCGCGGGGCTTGGATACTGAGGTTTTCACCCTAGCTGCGCTTGAACAGGCTTGGCACGCTGCAGAGGAACCCTACGAGCGGGAGCACGTGACACCGTACTTTTACGAGCATCCAGAACTATTCCGACTGGTTTCGCAGACCGGCCCCATTGACTACAGCCAATATCGCTGGACGCTGGATACAGCCGAAGACCTTGATCTACTCCGGATCATCTATGCGCGCTTTGGCAACGCGGATGACTTTAGCTGGACCGAAGTCATTCAACTCATGGAGCGTGAGCCTGAACTTGCGGATCTGAACTCCAGTGTGCTGCAGAAAGCGCTGCAAGGAGCCCGATGCTGACCGATACCCTCATCATTCGAGCTGACGCCAGCATTGCGATAGCCACAGGCCACGTGATGCGTTGCCTGGCATTGGCGCAAGCGTGGCAAGATGGTGGCGGAAATGTCGTATTTGCGATGGCGGAATCGACTCGCGCAATCGATTCACGGCTGCGTTCCGAAACGATGGAAATCGTCCGGTTGCAGGCTCCTCCCAATAGCGTTGAGGACGCTCAGGATTTCGCAGCGCTGGCGCATGCGCGCCACGCCGCTTGGGTAGTTGTAGATGGCTATCGATTCGATTCTACGTATCAGCGGAATCTGAAGAACACAGGCTTGAAGGTGTTGTTCGTGGATGACCTTGGTCAATGCGAGCATTATTCCGCTGACATCGTGCTCAATCAAAATGTGCACGCGACCGAGAATATGTACGCGAGGCGTGAGGCTCATACTCGTTTGCTCCTTGGTCCTCGTTTCGCAATGCTGCGACGAGACTTCATGTCTTGGAGTAAATGGCATCGCGAAGTCGCTCCGAACGGACGCAAGGTGCTGATCATGATGGGCGGCAGTGATCCCGACAATGTCACAGCGTTTGTTTTGGAGGCACTTCGCCAAGTAAAGATCGACGGGCTTGAAGTGGTTGCTGTCCTTGGGGGCAGCAATCCGCACGCTGAATTTCTGCAGCAATTCGCGAATCAACCGCTTCCTATTCAGTTTCTGAAGGATGCAGCAAACATGCCGGAACTTATGGCTTGGGCCGATATTGCTGTTTCGGCTGCGGGTTCGACCTGCGCAGAAATGTGCCTGCTAGGCCTTCCAGCCATGTTGATCGACGTGGCCGAGAACCAGACGCCCGTTGCACAGGAACTTGGCCGACGACGGGCCGCGATTCATCTCGGTTCGAGCAAACAGGTAACCTCGGAAGAGATTGCGGAAAAACTGCAATCACTTCTCCTGGGAGGAGAACATCGGCCTTCTCTGTCACAACGATCCAGAGAATTGGTGGACGGCGAGGGCGCGGGAAGAGTCAGGGCGGCAATTCATGGTCTCGACCTGCGATTGAGACGCGTCGAAGAAAAAGATTGCCGGCAGCTATGGGACTGGGCGAACGATCCCGAAGTTCGGCCAGTATCTTTTGCTACCGAACCGATTTCCTGGGAACGGCACCTGGCATGGTTTCGCTCCAAGCTATGCGATCCCAATGCGGTGCTGTACTTGGTTGTGGACGCTGGGGGAGTCCCAGCCGGGCAGGTTAGATTTCAGATCGATAACACTAGGGCGGCAGTGTCCATTAGCATGGGCCACCCATTCCGTGGCAAGGGTTATGGAAAAGCGGTCTTGGCAATGGCAGCGGAGGATCTGTTCCGGACGACGGCTGTAAGCCAGATCGATGCCTATGTGAAACCTAGTAACACACCCTCCCTTCGGCTGTTCGCGCAAGCCGGGTTTGCCCGCACCAATTCCGAGATGATCAGGGGACAGCGGGCTATTCACTTTGTCCTCGAAAGGACACTGGACCGGCATAACGAAGATATGACTCTGGGCAACCTAGTTCTGGCGGAAAACGCCGAACGACATTGACGACCATCTTCAAAATCGGAGATCGCGGGATCGGTACGGGTCAGCCGGTTTATGTCGTCGCCGAACTCTCGGCTAATCACAGCCAGGACTTTGATCAAGCGATCCGGCTTATCCAGGCTGCCAAGGAATCTGGTGCCGATGCCGTGAAGTTACAGACCTACACGCCGGATACGATTACGATCCGCAGCGATCGCGAGTACTTCCAGATTCGGAGTGGCACGATCTGGGACGGCCGCACCCTTCATGAACTCTATGGTGAGGCCTATACGCCATGGGAGTGGCAACCCAGGCTGAAACGGGTGGCCGACGATCTCGGGATTGATTTCTTTTCCTCTGCCTTCGATTCAACTTCCGTAGACCTACTCGAAAGCATGGGCGTGCCGGCATACAAGGTCGCATCGTGCGAACTGGTTGACGTTCCGCTTCTTCAGAAAATATCGCGGACCGGCAAGCCACTGATTCTGTCGACCGGCATGGCCACGATTGAAGAAATCGAGGAAGCGGTGAACACTGCTCGCCAGGCCGGCGCCACGCAAATCGCAATGCTGAAGTGCGCCAGCGCTTATCCCGCACCTCCACACGATATGAACCTTCGAACGATTCCTGAGCTGGAGCGAAGATTTGAAGTTCCGGTGGGATTGTCGGATCACACCACTAACATCGCCGTTCCAGTCGCTGCTGTAGCTTTGGGCGCATGCATCATCGAAAAACATCTGACTTTATCCCGATCGTTGAAGGGACCAGACAGCACTTTTTCCCTGGAGCCAGCAGAGTTCAAAGCCATGGTGGAAGCGGTTCGAGTCGCCGAGAAATCTCTGGGACAAGTTCACTTCGGTCCCACCGGAAGTGAACGCGGCAGCCAAATCTTTCGCCGTTCCCTGTTTGTCGTCGAGCCCGTAAGGCAGGGAGAAACGTTCAGCCACGAAAATATCCGCTCCATCCGCCCCGGTCACGGATTGCACACAAGGCATTTCCCGCAGATCGTTGGCAAACACGCATCCCGCGACATCGAGCGCGGAACCCCGCTGAGCTGGGACCTGGTGGCCGAAGCATGAAGCTGGTTAGTCCATTGTTGAAGCACGTTGTTTATCCGGGCTTGTCGAGGGCGGGATATCTTCGCCGTGTGGCCGGAACTGGACCTGCAGTGTTGACCTATCACGGTGTCTTGCCCGCAGGATACAGAATCGTTCATCCCCAACTGGACGGCAATCTGGTGAGCGCGGATTCTTTTCGCTATCAACTCCGATTGATTAAGGACCGGTACAACGTAATCTCTCCGGCAGACTTTCTGCTCTGGTGCGAGGCAGCGCATGAATTGCCGCCACGGTCCGTGCTGCTGACTTGCGACGATGGCCTGCGGAATTGTTTATTCGACGCGCTGCCTATTCTTCGGGAATTCAAGATCGAATGCCTATTCTTTGTCACTGGCAGTTCTCTCAGCGACACGCCCACAATATTGTGGTATGAAAAGCTCTATTTGATGTTAATCGCAGCTCCGGAGCGCTTTAACTTGGAGTTGCCTGAAATCGGGCTTCTGGTTGAGCCAAGGCAGCAAAAAAGACATGCCTTGTGGTGGCAGTTGACAAAAAAGCTTTCGCAATACGACCTGAATCGCAGGCAAACGCTTCTGGAGAGAATAAGAATGCAATTGGGACTTGCGGAGCACTGGGATGCTGAATACCGCGAGGATCCAGTCCTCAGCCGCCGGTTTCTAGCGATGAATCAATCTGAACTGCATCAACTTGCCGACGCGGGAATGTGCATCGGTGCACACACTCTGTCTCATCCGATGCTTTCGCAGTCAGCGCCTGATGTGGCCTGGAGCGAGATCTCAGAGTGCAAGCACAATCTCGAGCGCGCTTTGGGACAAGAGGTGTGGGCGTTGGCTTATCCTTTCGGCGATTCGTCCTCGGTCACGACGCGAGAATTGCGAATGGCAGAGCGAGCGGGCTTCAAAGGTGCATTTCTCAATATGGGCGGAGATTTCGGAAAACAAACTCCGAGATTTGCCCTGCCCCGAGTACACATCACCGCCGGGATGACTGGCGCGGAACTTGAAGCGCGCATTTCAGGGGTTCATCGATCACTGCAGGAATTGTTCAGGCCAGGAAGCCCAAGCGCTGCTGCGGGGTTGAACATTTGAGCACAGAAACAATGCCGGTGCAGGAGGAAGCGGTCAATCTCCGAGCCTACAGGCTACCTGCGGTGGCCTCTCACTATGCGGCCCTGAATTATCTGACTTCCTGTGAGCGACTGATTTTTCAAAGTTACATTAAGCCCGGTATGACCGTCCTCGACTTGGGTGTCGGCGGCGGACGGACTACACCTTATCTCTCTAAAGTTGCGTCGCGTTACGTGGGAGTGGACTACTCGGAACCAATGGTTCACGCGTGCCGACGAAAGTTTCCGAATCTCGATTTCCGACTGGCGGACGCCTCTAGTTTGTCTGCTTTCAGAGACGCGTCGTTTAATGCCGTCGTATTCTCCTTTAACGGGCTGGATTCCCTTGTGCCGACTGAAAAAAGATCGCGTTGCATCCAGGAATGCTGGCGGGTCCTGCGCCCTGGAGGAGTGCTCGTTTTCTCTTCCCACAATCCGCGCTCAATCCTGGTTCGTGCAGACTGGGACGGCGCGCGAGTAAGGGCTTTCGCGCGACGACTCGTCTCGCAGAGAAATGTCTGCTTCCCGTTAGTTGTAACAGTGCTCACTGTAGCGAAGGCGACTCAGGCGTTTCTTTCCGCGGCGATGAGGTGCATGTCAAAGATAATGCGGCGGGTTTCGAAATCGGCCTTCTGGCGCGGTGACGGCGAACTCTATGATTCAAGCCACGGGGGCCTCATGATTCACTGCTCGACACCAGATCGTGTCATCACAGAGTTGGCCGAGTTCAATTTCCAGTTGGTTAGATTCATGGGAGATGACTATCCGCGAGCAAGTAACGCATTTCTAACCGACTGGTATTACTACGTGTTTTCGAAAACCAATAACTCTTCGATTGGCAGGAAACCTTGCGCCTAGTTCTTCACCGAGAAATTCCGGACGACAACATCTTGGCTCACCAGTGGAACGAACTGGTGCACCAGATGGAGTGTCCCGAGGTTTTTTACACCTACGAGTGGTCACTGGCGGCAAGCCGCGCCTATCGCGCTTCCATTACGCCTCTGTTGATCCTGGCCTATGAGCAAGGGTCGTTAGTTGGTGTTGCTTCCCTCGCAACGGATAAAGGACAAGCCGGAACATTTTTCTTAGCAGGGACGACGGCGGACTACTGTGACTTTGTTTCTTCCCCTGAATTGCGACAAGAACTGGTGACCGGCGTTTTAGCCGAACTGCGAATGCTGGGGATGTCCATGCTGGTGCTGCCGAACCTGCCGGCCGATTCTGCTACGGCGCGGGCGCTCGCATCGTCTGCGGACTTCCGAGGGTACAACTTGCTTTCTCAGACGGCATTTCAGTGCGCCCAAGTCCTGTTACGGACAACGGAACAGCGTGAGTTGGTCCGCCGGTCGATGCGGCATAAACGCGAACGACGCTACCTTAAAGCATTAGCGGCTCAAGTTCCTGTCGTAGTGGACCATCTCCGGTCGTCGGACCAAATTGCTTCGGCTTTGCCATCTTTCACTGAGACCCACGTGGCCAGGTTCTCGGCCATTGGCCGAACCAGTAATTTGGACAGCCCGCAACGGGTTAACTTTCTTTCTGAACTTACCAAATTACTTTCACCGCATGGTTGGATCACGTTAAGTCAACTTCGTGCCGGTGAACATCCCATAGCTTGGCAATACGCTTTTCGATTCGCTCGCCATTGCTCTTTTTACCAGACAACTTTTGATAGTAGCTTTCGTGAGTATTCACCGGGCTTCAGCTTGATCCTCAGGTTGATTGAGGAAGCCTGCGACTGCTCTGACACCGATTGTGTCGACCTCGGTTTAGGTGGAGAAGACTACAAGAAACGCTTGGCCACCGCTACGCGCGAAACTTTACATGTGACTCTTGCAAGATCGACAGTGACTTATCTAAGACTCGCAGCGCGCTATCACGCCGCCGCAGCAATCAAGACTTCCCCTCGGCTCGAACACTATGTTCGCCGGGTTTTAGGGCGACCATCGACGGGAAATGTCCGGGCATGAAGGTATTACTGCTCCATCCCGAGGATACCTTTGATCAGTCGCACGCAACCCAGCATTGGGACCTGGTGGTCGATCTCGGGCGCGCTCCAACTGGCACCTACGACCGCTGGAGCCGGCGGACTGGGTGCCCTGTAATCAGTATCTATGACTACGCCGAGGAGACTGAGGATCTTTATTGCCTTCGCGAACTTCTGCAACTCGGGGCCGGTCGCGTCGTCGATCGGTGGGGCATTGACTGGTGGGATGTGTTCTCGTTGGAAATTGCCTCGAAAGTCCAGCGCGCTATCCTAGTTCATCGGCTATCGAAAGAGCTTTCAGCAAATTGCGATCTGTATGCCAGTCGTCCGGATCCCGCGGCGACTGCTTTGCAACAACTGCTCGGCGCACAACTAACTTGCTTCGGCAGCGGGTTGCAGTCGATGCGTCGTCGCGTACACCGCTACTATGAGACATTGTCGCGGCTCGGCAAGGCCGAACTTCTCCAACTGCTGGAGGATAAATTCGACGTTGATCGTTCGATTAGCCGTCATTTCACCGTGCGCCGCGCCAAGGCGGAGCAACCCCTAGTACTGCTGCCGTCTGCTTACGCGAATGTCTCCCGCACTGCGCTCTCATATGCTGCGCTGCTACCAGATCAGCAATTCATGTTGGTTGTTGCCCGCCGAAACGGGCTTCCGGCGACCGTACCGCCCAATGTCGTTGTGACATCGCTGACTCCATATTTCGGCGCGACCGACAAGCACGAAGTCGCAGCTTTACATGCGTTCTGGGAAAACCTGAAGACTTGGCTAGTCGGCCGCGCGGCAGAGTTTAAGACGGCCGAATCGCAAGGGTTCCTGGGATCAGCCAGCGCGCCCTTCGGTTGGGGAATCGCTCTGCGCGATGCTTGGCTGCGTTTGTTTGCGTCGGAGCACGTGACGGCCTGTCTCAGCGCGGATGACAGTAACCCGAACAGCCGGATTCCGCTAATGCTGGCAAAAAAGCAGGGCATCCCCGCTCTGGCTTGCCACCACGGTGCTCTCGACTTTCGCATGGCAATCAAGGTGAACCATGCGGACTTGTACTTAGCCAAAAATGAGATGGAACGAGACTACCTGAAACACGTTTGCCATCTTGCGCCGGAGAAGTTAGTCATCGCCGCACCGGCGCGTGCGAAGCCGTGGCTTTTGCAACCCGCAGTTCGCCGCAATGCTCCCTGGCTGGTTTTTTTTACCGAACCATATCAGAGCTACGGATGGCGTAGCAACGAGGTCTACCGTGATCTCTTACCGCATTTGTGCGCGCTGGCTCAGGCCTGCGGAGTGAGACTCGTTTTCAAGCTTCATCCTTTCGAAAACGTTAAAGGTTATCGCAGGATGTTACGCCGGCTCATCCCCCAGCATGAGCGCCAAATCGAGGTGCTTGGCGAAGCGCCATCGCATCAGTTCTGGAACAACACACGATTCGCGTTGACCGTGCAATCATCTGTAGCTTTGGAGTGCGCTGCTTTGGGCATTCCTGTCTTCTTATGCTCGTGGCTGCGAGATCCTTATTCGGGCTATGTTCGGCAATACGCACGATTCGGTGTCGGTCATACATTGGAATCGTCAGAGCAGATCGCGTTCATTCCTGAGTTGCTTGAGAGCAACTACGGAAACTTTTCCCAACGGCAGGCTACTAAGAGCGTTGAAGATCCTGACAACTTTGCACGTCTATTGTCAGGAGCTAGCTCTTTGCCAGTTGCAAGCAACGCATCAGCTTTCTGAGACGCTCGATCAGGACGCCGCTTACAGACGTTTATTTCGGAACTTAACGTGGTGATGAAAATCAACTCGCCAACTCGGCCCATTACGATTTTCACACCTTCGTTCGCCGACGAAGACAACACCAATGCTCAGAATCTTTCAGTAAAAGAGATCGTTGCCCGTCTGCCGCCAGCGTTGTTTCGCGTGATCATGATTGCTGAGGGCAAACCTGATCCCCGCATCGCCGCGCGCAGAAACACGACGCTATTGCCTTACTACAAGCACGGGAACGCAGTCCAATTACTCGTGCGATCCCTTGTTTTCCGGCCTGATATTTACTTTTATCCGAGGTTCGGGCCGCTCGACCGTGTAGTGTTCGCGCTGCGCAGAAACCTCCGGCTTCGGACTGCAATAGTCGCACATATTGTGTCGGGAATGAATGACGCGGCAGGAAAGAGTTTGGTCGCCCGCTCTATCGTAGAAGGCGATGCGGTGTTCGCAAACTCAGCGTACGTTGCGGAAACGGTGCAACGGAGGTTCGGCGTGAGGGCCGGAACAATCTACAACGGTATCGACCGTCGATTCTTCTTTTCCCGCAATGAACCAGCATCGACTCACAACGCCTGTCCGGTAACTGTTCTCTACGCCGGGTCCTTTCGACCGTGGAAGCGAGTTGAATTGGTAATCGAACAGGCCGCCCGCTGGCCGAGTGTTCAGTTCCGTTTGGCGGGTCGCGGTGAAACCGAGCAATATTGCCGCACTTTGTCCCGAAAGTATAAATGCCACAATATTTCCTTCCTGGGTCATCTGCCACTAGCGCAACTTGGAGAAGAAATGCGCAGCGCGCAGATTTTTCTTTTCCCCAGCGTCGTCGAGGGTCATCCTCAAGTGCTCGGACAGGCGGCCGCTTGCGGCTTGCCAGCAATCGCGATGGATTCGTATCAGCCGGAATACGTACTGCACGGAAAGACTGGGTTTCTAGCGCACTCGGATGACGAAGTCTCCCAATATTTGGATGTGTTACTGCGCGACACAGCGAAGCGGCAATCGATGGCGGCCGCGGCGGCCCAACATGCACGAAAATTCGATTGGGATCGAGTTGCCGAGCAATGGGCAGGAGTTTTCCAAGAAGTGGTTGCTCAACGGCAGAACTCATAAATATGTGCGGAATCTTTGGCATGATCGACCGTGCTCATCCCTTACCCGATTCTGTCAGGGCTTGGGCGGAGCAAGCTCAGTTGCGTCTTCGGCACCGAGGCCCCGACGGTCAGCAGTGCGTAAGCCTCATGGATGGGCGCTGTCTGCTTGGTCATCTAAGACTGGCGATTATAGACATCGAGGGCGGTGCTCAGCCGATCAGCAACGAAGATGGTACCGTCTGGGTAGTTTGTAACGGTGAGATTTACAACTATCTGGAGTTGCGCGAGAAATTAGTTCAGCAGGGCCACCGTTTTTCTACTCGCAGCGATACTGAAGTATTGGTACATCTTTTCGAGCAGAAAGGAACCGCGCTGCTCGACGATGTGGAAGGTATGTATGCGTTTGCCATCGTCGACAGCCGCAAAGGCCAGATCTTTCTGGCCCGTGACCGTTTTGGAGAGAAGCCACTCTATTGGGCGCCTATCCACGACGGTCATGGTCTCGCCTTCGCCTCGGAATTGAAAGCCTTATTACCACTGGAAAATGTGGATCATACTCTGGATGTGGCGGCCATGGCTCAGTTCCTGGCGCTCGGTTATATTCCCGCGCCACGAACTCATCTCAAAGGAGTGTCCAAGCTTCGCGCCGGTGAGGCCATCGTTTTCGGGCCTGGATCGCAGCATCGTACATTTCGATACTGGCAACCCGAATTCATTCGTTCGAATGGTCACCGACCCTTCAGCCAAGAGCAAGCGATCGAAAAGGTGCGGCACGATTTCCGTGAAGCCGTCCGGCTGCGCCTGCGCAGCGACGTACCAGTCGGCGCATTTCTGTCTGGCGGGATTGATTCGACGCTCGTGGCCTGCACGATGCGAGAGATTCTGCCTAACAGTTCCTTCACGACCTTTTGTGCATCTTTCGAAGACGAACAACTTAACGAAGCGCCATACGCGAAACAAATCGCGGAACACATCGGCTCTGATCATCACGAGGTTCGATTCTCCTCCGCTGAACTCCTCAATATTTTTGATGTTCTCATTGATCACTACGACGAGCCTTTTGCCGATGCTTCGATGTTTCCGACCTTCGCCGTTTGCCACGCTGCCCGTCAACACTGCAAGGTAATGTTGTCAGGAGACGGCGGCGACGAATGTTTTGCCGGTTACAGGCAATTCTTTTCGTATTCTCGTTGGCACCCTGTTCGACGATTTCCTGGAATCAATCTGGCCACAGACCACTTGCTTCGGCATTGGCACGCTCGATGGCGTGGTGCAGGTCTGCTGAATTTTCTGCACAAAAACGATTGGCAGCTTCTATATCCCGAACCAGAACGAGCTTCGACCCTGGCTTGCTTTCAGCCCGAATTTCAGGAGTCCGCGTTTGAAGGACTAGGGGAGCTTAGAGATGCTGCCCTGCAGCGTGCGCGCCTGAGCTATCCGCTTTCGGCGATGGAGGACATGGCCAACGGATATTTACCTGAGCAGATTTTAGTCAAGGTGGATCGGGCCAGCATGTTCAGTGCGGTTGAATGTCGAACTCCATTCCTGGATCGAGGCATGTTTGCATTTGCCGCAAGTTTGCCCCTCGATTATCACATTGCCCATGGTCAAGGTAAGGCTCTGCTGCGCCGCTGCTTGCCGGATTGGGTCCCGCCTGAAGTGCGCCGGCGTCGAAAGCAAGGATTCACGCCGCCGCTCGATACCTGGTTTCGGACCAGCCTGCGCCAGCAAATGGAGGAAGCAATCGAGAACATTTCGCAGCGGATCCGCCACGTGATTGTAACCAGCCGCGTGGCAAACCTTTATCAACAGCACCTGGCTGGCGCTGATAGAAGCCCGCTATTGTTTCGCTGGCTGGTATTAAGCAGAAGCCTTAACTCCAGGCCGGAGAGCGCACTCGGAAGTCTACAAACTAATCTGCCGGCGGGTGCCGCAGCCTCCCACACCTTTCGAGAAAGCACAATATGAATGCGACCGCTCAGTTAACACAAGAGCAGTCGTCTCCAACGGCAGTGGGTCTGACTCGCGTTATCAACAACTCTGCTGCCTTGTTCTTGCTCGATTTGCTCAACAAGGCAATCCCTCTGATCGTGTTCCCGCGAGTAGTTCGCGCACTCGGACCTGCCGTCTACGGTCAGTTGGGATTTGCCGCCGCAGTCGCTGGCTTTTTTGGACTCTTGGCTTCTCCCGGTTTTTCAACCTACGCGTTGCGCGAAGCAGCCAAGAACAGCGAAAGTGTTCCCTTCCTTGTGAAGCACGTTCTCGGGGCACGGATGGTGTTCGCAGCGGCCGCTTACGCACTACTTGCGCTCTTTACCTTGTTCTTTGCGCCACCGGACCATCAGACACGGTTGTTGATCATGCTCTCGGGACTGGCATTCGTCGCAGGCAGTGTGGATACCCAATGGATTTTTGCGGCCCGATCGCGCATGTCGGTGATTGCAGTGCAGGGCGCTCTGGCACAACTTGCCTATGCTGGCTTGATTGTCGCGCTGGTTCGCGGTTCACGCGATGCGTGGATTATTCCGTCAGCGACCCTGGTCTCCTTAGGTCTTAGTACGTTGTTGATCTGGGTGCCAGCCCGCCGTGAATTTCACATTCCGCTGCCGGAGATCTCGCCGCAAACCTGGAGTCTCTTCCTGCCGATCTGCCTGGTCATGGGATTCTCCAGTCTCATGTCAATGATCTATGACCAGATCGACGTCGTCATGCTCAAGTACTTTCGAGCCGACGCGGAACTGGGAACGTACGTGGCCAGCTATGGCCTGATGACGATGGCAATGTCTTTCGTCCCGATTCTGGGCCAGGTATTTTTGCCACTGCTTTCCGAAACTGCGGGGCAGAATAGCATTACGAAGAATGGCAAGGCGGAGAAAACATACCTGCTCTGGTTCGGTAACGCTACCGTCGGTCTGGCCTTACCGATCGCGGTGGGCGGCTTTATTTTAGCGGCTCCGCTCACCCTGTTTGTCTTTGGAAGCCAATACTCCGGGTCAGGAATGTTATTTCGCTGGCTGATGTTGACCATCATCACGGCGCCGGCCGCGAGCTATTGCGGAGCACAACTCATACCGAATGGCCGGGAGAAGAAATATCTTGTTGCGGTGCTCGCCGGGGCAGCCACGAATGTCTTTTTGAATTTGCTCTTTATTCCCAGGTACGGAGCCCTCGCGGCGGCATTTACAACCGCCTTCAGTCAAGGAGTTGTAGCGCTCATGAATTACTTGTTCGTCAGAGATTTGACCAGGCCTCCTCTGCTTACCGCGGTGGCAATATCCGTTCCCGCCACTGCCGTCATGACAGTCGGCCTTCTATTGGTGAAGATGTTTTTTCCGGTTCACGTCTTGGTACTAGTCACTCTGGGAGGCTTGACATACCTTGGTGTTTACGCACTGAGTCTAAGTCTGTGGAATTCACGCCGCGGGTAAAGCCTATTGATTTCGTATAAAGAAAGAGCTGGTCTGATCACTGTTGGATTCGCGGCTAGCACGCAGGCGGATCTGCCTACGGTTGACCATCCTTACCGGGACGAAACTTATCAAGCTGCACTGCGAGTCCTAACTCTGACCCCCTTTTATCCCACCGCTTCCGACGATGCAGAAGGTTGCTTCATTGCGGAACCGCTGCGGGCAATGCATGAGCTTGGCGTCAACTCCTGCGTGGTGGCAGTGCAGCCATTGCATCACATGAGGGCAGCATCGAACGCGGGTATTCCCGTCGCAACTTGGATTCGCTACCCCTCTGTACCGGGCGGACTTGGTCTTGCATCCGCCGGAGCATTTCTTTATACGCGTCTGATTTCTAAGATTCGCAATTTGCACTGCTCGCAGCGCATCGACTTGATTCATGCTCATGCTGCCTTGCCTTGCGGGCATGCCGCTATGTTGTTGAGTCAGGAACTGAGAATTCCTTTTGTAGTCACGGCTCACGGCTTGGATGTTTTCTTTGACAAGCAGGTTCGCGGATACGCGGGCGCATGGTGCAAGCGGGTTGCGCAATCTGTCTATCGCTCAGCGGCGCGAGTCATTTGTATCAGCCACAAGGTTGCCGACAAGGTGGCTGACAATGCGGCGCCCCGGACTAATACGCGGGTGATTTACAACAGCGCCGATGCACAAATGTTTTCGCCGTCACCGGATGATTTTGTGCCAGACACCATCCTCAGCGTCGGTAACTTGATTCCGATTAAGGGCCACGAATTGCTCCTTCGCGCGGTCGCCGCCATCATTCCCGAGTATCCTCAAATCTCGTGTGAGATTATCGGCAACGGTCCCGAACTTCTCCGCCTTGACAGATTGGCCAGTAACTGCAAGATTGCCGGCAATGTTCGCTTTCTTGGCCGCCAAAGTCGAAAGCAAGTCGCCGATGCAATGCGCCGGTGTGTGATCTTCGCTTTGCCCAGCCAATATGAAGGGCTGGGTTGTGTTTATCTGGAAGCAATGTCAGCAGCGAAACCGGTGATTGCGTGCCGCGGCCAGGGGATTGACGAAATTATTCAGCATGGGAAAAGCGGCTGGCTCATCGATCCCGGAAACCTGCAAGAACTAATTGCAGCTCTGTCTGCACTTCTGCAGAATAAACGGCTTCGACGGCGGATCAGTGAGTCCGCTCGCCGCACCGTCCTTGAAAACCATACTTCGGCGCATCAAGCTACGCAGCTCGCCGCCATCTATCGGGAATGCGTAGCATGAACCGCCGGGTTGTCATCATCACCGAGATCATCGCGCCCTACCGGATTCCAGTTTTTAACGCGCTTGCCCGGCACAAGGGGATCGATCTGCATGTAATCTTCCTGGCTGAGAACGATCCCACCCAACGCCAATGGCTGGTTTACAAACATGAGATTCGTTTCTCCTACCAAGTGCTTCCTTCCTGGCGGCGAAGGGTCGGCCGGCACAGCTTTCTGCTCAATTGGGGAGCGGAAAAAGCACTCCGCCGTGCATCTCCGGATTTCATCATTTGTGGTGGCTATAACTATGTCGCTTCATGGCAATCCATGATTTGGGCGCGACGAAATGGTGTGCCATTTAGTCTGTGGGCGGAAAGCACGACCAGAGACTTCCGCAGCCGACATACCTTGATAGAATTTTTAAAAACACGATTCCTTCGCCATTGCGATGCATTTGTAGTCCCCGGAAAATCTTCGACCGAGTATTTGCAAGATCACGGGGTGCCGCAGAATTTGATTTCTACTGCTCCGAATGCAGTTGATACTCAATTCTTCGCACAGCGTGCCGAAGTGATTCGCAGGGACGGCGCCAGGCATCGCGAGGCTCTGCGATTGCCTGCTCGTTTTTTTCTCTTCGCTGGTCGCCTGGTCCCGGAAAAGGGCGTCTTTGATCTTCTCCGAGCTTACGGAGCACTAGCGCCGGAAATCAGAAAAGATGTGGGTCTGGTGTTCGTCGGAGACGGTCCCGCGCGTTCTGCACTGCTTCAACGTGCCGCCGCAACGAATCCGGGATCGATTCAACTCGTGGGTTTTGCACAGCAAGAACAATTGGCCGCTTACTATGCGCTGGCGGACGTCTTTGTCTTCCCCTCCTACACTGATCCTTGGGGTCTGGTGGTGAACGAAGCAATGGCGTGCGGTTTACCAGTTATTTCTTCCGTCGCGCCAGGCTGTGTTCCCGACTTGGTCGAGAGCGGATGGAACGGTCGCATCTTCCCTGCCGGTGACGTCGGACTACTAGCTTGCGCTCTGGACGAACTTGCCCGTGATGCCGAACTGCGATCGCTCATGGGGCGACGCAGTAGAAAACGCATCGGACAATATTCCCCCGAGGCCTGGGCCGCAGGCATGGCGCGCGCTGTTGTGTCGGATCGGGGGTACGCAGCGTGAGTGATCGCCTGTCCAGTTTCTGCTTGCCATTGACGATCGTTATCTCCTGCCTGTTGGCCGCCTACGCCGTGGTTCTCCGTCCAGCGTACCTCAGTAATTCTGATGACCTTGCGACCCTGCTGTTTCTACAGGTGCTCCTAGCGGCGATTTGGAATTACCGGGCACGATTTTTTCCTTTGTTGCTGGCAGTTTTCTTGTGGGCGGGGATGGCCTTACCGCTTAACGTGGCCTGGACTTCTGGCCGATGGGTCGTTCTGGCGGTCGGCGCGGTCGCCGGACTGATTGTTTATGCCGGGGATCCGCGATACTCTTTCGGGAAATTCCACCTCGTAGCACTGTTTTGCGTGGTCGCGGCTCTGGTATCCGCCGCCGCGTCGTCCTATCCGAATCTGGCGTTTCTTAAGGCCGCCAGCCTGCTGCTTCTTTTCCTTTACGGCTCGACCGGGGCGCGGCTGGCCGTGATGGAAAGGGAGGCTGTTTTTTTCTCCAGATTATTGCTGGGTTGTGAATTGCTTGTCTACATTGCAGGAATTTCCTATTTCGTATTTCACTTCGAGGTTTTCGGCAACCCAAATTCTCTGGGTGCTGTGATGGGGGTGGCCGCAGCTCCAGTCCTGCTCTGGGGCATTCTGATAAGCGAACGGCCAACCACCCGTTGGCGGCGCACATTCGCTTTTACACTCGCGCTTCTTTTGCTCTTTAGCAGCTATGCCCGCGCCGGTATCGCCGGCGCAGCGGTTTCCTGCATTTTGTTATGTCTCGCTTTGCGGCGATACGGAATGCTACTCAGAGGGGTGGCCGTTTCTCTGGCGTTAGCCGCAGTCGTGGCGGCGGTTGTTCCTCTACACCAGCAGCCACCAGATTCACTCACATCTGTTTTCGTGTACAAAGGACGACGCGAGGACGGGATTCTCGCATCCCGGCGGCCCATTTGGGATGAGACTGTTTCCGCCATTCAGGAGCACCCCTGGTTAGGGAGCGGGTTTGGAACAAGTCTGACCAGCAGCGAGGTAGTGCAGCAACCCGGAAGCTTCCAGTCCCTTCGCGAGGCCACTCGAGAGCATGGCAACAGTTATTTGGCTATTACGGAATGGGTCGGATTAGTAGGAGATATTCCATTTCTTGCGCTGGTGATTTTGATTGCTGTGAATGTCGGCCGCGTGTTGGCACGAATTCGACGAACAGGAAATGTCTTCTCACCCGCAATTCCGTTGGCAGCTGTTCTGGTGGCCGGCTTGGTTCATGCTGGTTTTGAAGATTGGCTGTTCGCCGTTGGCTACTATCTGTGTATCTTTTTCTGGACTCTGGCCTTCATTATGGTCGACATTGTTCCCGTGACCGCGCCCTCATCTGTATCCACCGATCCGCTGACTGCGCACACATGGGCTAAAAGTTTTGGCCCCGCGGCGATGGGCCGATGATGCATCTTTTTCTCAATTGCCTTGCCGCCAGTTCTGGAAGCGGACTGACCTATGTTCGCAATGTCATTCCGCAATTTTCCACCCGTCCGGAATTGCAAGTCAGCGTTGCTCTTGCTCCGAAGTTGAGGACTGGCCTTCCTAGTTCGGATAACATTTCATTTCTTGAAATGGATCTTCCGTCGAATGCAGCTGCACGATTCTGTTGGGAGCAATCCCAATTGCCCCGCATGATTCAGAAGAGCGGTGCGGATGTATTGATCTCGGCCGGAAACTTCGCACTGTGGCGTGCGCCCGTGCCCCAGATTCTTCTGTCGGGGAATTCTCTTTATACCTCTGCCGACTTTCGTCGCGACCTCCGTGCACGCGGGGCATATCGCATCTGGCTGGATACTCTGGTTCGAGGCTTTTTCGCTCGGCGCTCGGTTCGCTGGGCCGACTGCACTGTAGCTCCCAGCAATGCTTTTGCCAATACCCTGCAGCGGTGGACCGGAAGCAAAGTCGTCGGCCTCCACCATGGATTCAATCCGGAAGTATTCTTCAGGGAAGGGGCGCGCTTACCCTCTGCGATTCAGGAGAAGATCAATTCCGGCAAGAAACCTCTGCGCCTCATCTTCGTCAGCCACTACAACTACTACCGGAATTTCGAAACTCTGCTGCGCGCCTTACCTTATATTCAGGAGCGCTTGGGCGGAAGGCACGTCCAACTTCTTCTCACCTGCAAACTGTCTGACGAGGAAGATTCTGGCTTGTATCGCACTGACGCCGCCGCTGGCCTGGTCAAGCATCTTGAGATTTCGGATCAAGTTGTCGAACTCGGCAGTGTTCCATATCACCTTCTGCAGCACGTACTCCGCGCCTGTGATATTTACGTGAGTCCCGCGTATGCCGAGACATTTGCTCATCCCTTGGTAGAAGCCATGGCGTGCGGGTTGCCCGTCGTGGCGTCCGATCTGCCCGTGCATCGGGAAATATGTGGAGACGCCGCTGTATATTTCCCGCGCTTCTCTCCCCAAGTGCTGGCCGACCGTGTGGTGCAGCTAGAAAAGTCTTTTGCGCTGCGAAAAAAGCTTTCCGAACGCGCATTGGAACGGTCGTACGGGTTCTCCTGGCGCGCTCACGTCGATCAGGTCATCGCGCTCGCCCACAGTCTAAAACTGGCCGATCTCGCATATCCTCATGCGGCCTAGTTAATCGGCACAAGCGGCTACAGCCGGGGGCGGGAGAGTCCGCAAGTGTGAACGGCAATAAGCCACCACGCTGTCGATAATCTCGTCCAGCGATTTGGTCGGAGCATAACCGAACCACCGGTATGCTTTTGAAATGTCGGGCACGCGCCGCTGCATGTCCTCAAAGCCCACGCCATAGGCTTGATCGTAGCTAATGTATTCGCTAATGCTGGACGACTGAGTTGCGTAGATGACTTTCTCCGCCAACGCGCGAATGGTCACTTCTTCGGTGTTGCCGAGATTGAAAACCTGTCCAAAAGCCGCATCGCAAAAAGCACATTGCGCCAATCCTTTAACGATGTCGCCGACATGAGTGAAACAGCGGGACTGTTCGCCATTGCCAAACACAGTTAACGGCTCGCCCGAAAGCGCCTGATTGACCAGGGTTGGCAAGACCATACCGTAGCGGCCAGTTTGCCGCGGTCCCACAGTATTGAAAAGCCGCACAATCGTGACCGGAAGATTGCGTTCTCGATGGTAAGCCAGCGCCAGGAACTCATCAATCGCCTTCGAGCAAGCATAACTCCAGCGCCCTTTTGTAGTCGGCCCGAGCACGAGATCATCCTCTTCGGAAAAGGGAAACTTGTTGGACTTGCCGTAAACCTCCGAAGTGGATGTGATCAGCACCCGTTTTTTTTTCTTGGCTGCTAATTCCAACACCAGTTCAGAGCCGCCAACGTTGGTCTGAATGGTGCGCACGGGCGATTCGACAATGTTGAGCACACCAACGGCGGCGGCTAAATGGAACACGATCTCCGCGTCATCGATCAACTCCGCAAGCAGTGGTTTGTCGAAAATGGTGTCAATGCAGTATTGAAAGCGGCGATTTTCTTTGGCCTCGCGAATGTTCTCCATACTTCCCGTCGAAAGATCGTCGATGATGGTCACATCGTGACCCTGGCCGAGAAGATAGTCCGCGAGATGTGACCCGATGAAACCGGCCCCACCTGTAATCAGAATGCGCATATAACTCCGCGCACCGGAATTTCGTTTTCGGATTGCACCTGTTACCCAGTCTATGTCAACTCGTCACCCGGATCATGGTTGAAAAAACGTCTTTCATCAGTCATGTCTTCAAAGCGTCAACAGGCAGGGGACACCCGGCTAATCTGCTCTGTCATCCTTTCTGTCATATCCCGACGACCAGCCTCGACGTTAATATTTTGTTGCCGATTCAAGGCTCCGTATGGAAACCATTGAGGAACCGAAGCTCTCGCAGGCCGCCGCTCGCTCCGTGTCCTTACCGGTGAGTGTGATTATTCCCGTCCGCAACGAAGCGCGGAATTTGCCTCGCTGCCTGGAATCGTTGCGCGAAGCCGGTGAAATTTACGTCATCGATTCCGGCAGTACCGACGAAACCGCGGAAATCGCCCGCTCTTTTGGCGCGAAGGTCGTGCAGTTCCACTATCACGGCGGCTGGCCCAAGAAGCGTCAATGGGCCATGGACACGTTGCCACTGGCTTATGACTGGATACTTCTCCTGGATGCCGACGAGGTTTTGACACCGGAATCACTGGAAGAAATTCGGCAAGCTGTCCAAGATCCACGCTACGACGGCTACTATTTTGTTCTGCGCATGTATTTCCTGGGACGAGTACTTCGCCACGGAGACGCCAGTTTCTACACCAGCGCACGCCTGCTTCGCCGTGGCAAGGGCCGCTTCGAATGCCGATTCAAAGATCAGGATGCTTCCATGTGCGACATGGAGGTGCACGAGAGGGTGGTGGTCGAAGGCAAAACTGCGCGGTTGAAAAATTCGCTGGTCCATCACAATGTGAATTCACTTTCCAGATACATCCTCAAACACGATGAATATTCGAACTGGGAGGCACGAGTGTGGTTGGCGGGCGAGAGCGGTTACCGAGACTTGCCCCCCTCGCTGTTTGGGACCCAAGCGCAGCGCCGCCGTTGGCTGAAAAAAAACTGTCTAACTCTCCCCGGGTCGCCTTTTCTGTTCTTTCTGTATAAGTATTTTTTTTGTATGGGGTTCCTGGATGGTGTTCCCGGACTGATTTACTGCAGTTTTCAAGCGGTTCAGCTCTTCCATACCAAAGCCAAAATTTACGAGTTGCGCACCAGCAAGGACTGACTCTTAAATGTGCGGCATAAATGGTTTGTTTAATTGCGGAGATCGGGAAACACTGGCGCGAATGGCGTCTGTGCAAGCCCATCGCGGCCCCGATGATGCCGGCCTGTGGGAGAGGCGATTTCCTGATGGCAGCTATGTCGGATTAGGTTCCCGCCGCTTGTCGATTATCGATCTCTCCGCCAGCGGGCACATGCCGATGTGCAACGCGGATCGTACTCTATGGATTACGTACAACGGGGAGATTTACAATTTCCAGGACTTAAGGCGTCAACTACAAAGCAGGGGCCATCGTTTTGTTTCCGGCACCGACACCGAAGTTGTACTGCATCTCTACGAGGAGGAAGGCGCGGAGTGCGTAAGGCGATTGAATGGCATGTTTGCATTTGCCATTTGCGATCTTCGCTCGGCGATGCCTGAGTTGTTTCTGGCGCGCGACCATTTCGGAGTGAAGCCGTTCTACTACGCACACTTCGGGCGCCGCTTTGCGTTCGCGTCCGAAATCAAGGCTCTACTTGAAGTTCCAGGAATTGACGCCCAACTCGATCCGGAGTCCCTGCACCAATACCTAACTTTCCTGTGGGTTCCCGAACCCAGGACGATGTTTCGCGCGATCCATAAACTTCCCGTCGGTCACTATGGAATTGTGCGCGACGGCCAGTTCCGCATTACAAAATATTGGGATCTGACTTTTCCCCCGGCTGAAGCCGCCTATCCTCGCTCTGAGCCAGAGCTGGCTGAAGAAATTCGCGAACGCTTCCGCCGTTCAGTCGAAGCACAGATGGTCAGTGACGTTCCGGTGGGGGCATTTCTGAGCGCGGGGTTGGATTCATCGAGCATCGTGGCGATGTTGGCGCGAGACGCCTGGCGGCCGCTTCGGACGTACACTATCACCTACCCGCAGAAGCATCGCGTAGGCGAAAATGCTCTCGACGATCCCAATGTTCCTGCGCGCCTCGCCCGTCGCCTCGGCTTCGAGAACCAGCAAATCGTGGTTGAGCCTGATGTGACCGCTTTGTTGCCCCGGCTTATCTGGCACATGGACGAACCCGTAGCTGATCCTGCCATTATCGCGGCGTATCTCGTGTGTCACGAGGCGCGCAAGCAATCGACGGTTTTGCTGTCCGGCGTTGGAGGCGATGAATTGTTTGCCGGGTACCGGAAGCATTCCGCGCATTATTGGGCGCAGGCGTACCAGAAAGTTCCGGCCTCGTGGCGTCGATGGATCGATCTATCGCTGACAAGCTTGCCTGACCTGCGTGGCACGCGCGCCAAGGGAAGAGTGCGTTTGGCAAAAAAGATGGCTCGCACCGCGTCGCTCCCATCCGCCGAACGCTTCGTAGCCAACGGCACCTACCTGAATGCGGAACAGAAAGCATCGCTCTACACGCCAGACCTGTGGAATCAGGTCCGTGATTTCGATCCTGCGCTGCGACATTGGGCATATTTTGAGCGTGTGCGTGATGCAGACTTCCTCAACCAGATGCTGTATCTTGACACCAAGATTTTCATGCCCAGCCTGAATCTTAATTACACCGACAAAATGAGTATGGCTTCGTCGGTTGAGGTCCGCGTGCCTTTTCTCGACCGGGAACTCGCCGAATTTGTTGCCTGGAATGTACCGCCCAGCCTGAAACTCAAAGGGTTCCTTCGTCCAATCACGAAGCACATCTTTCGGGAGACTATGCGAGACATCCTGCCCGAGGAGGCATTGAATCAGCCGAAAGCTGGTTTCGCCGCGCCAGTGGATTATTGGTTGGCCAACGACTTAAGAGAAATGGTCGATGACTTGCTTTCCGAATCGCGAGTTCGCCAGCGCGGCCTCTTTTGTCACGAAACTGTGCGAGCCTATGTCGATGAGCACCGCCGAGGAAAGCACGACTGGTCCATGCAGGTCTGGCAATTTCTCACGCTTGAGGTGTGGATGCAGAATTTCCTCGACGGTCGCAAGCACACGACAGCACAGCGGATCGACGTTCCGCGAGTTGCGATCGCATGAAACCCGATCGCATAAAACAAGGGCTCCAGATCAACCAATGCTGATCCTCGGACTGAACATGTTTCACGCAGACGCATCAGCCGCACTGGTGCAGGATGGCGAGGTTGTATTCGCTATCGCGGAAGAGCGCCTGAACCGCGTTAAGCACTACGCCGGATTTCCCGCGCTCGCGATTAAGGCCTGCCTGGATTTCGCCGGCGTGAAGATTACAGATATTGATCATGTGGCGATTGGCCAAGACAGTGATGCCAACCTTGCTAAGAAAGTTCAGTACGCCCTTGCGAACCCCGCGAAGATTCTGAATCTGATCCGAATGCGGCGGCGCAAGCAACCGATGCGCGATCTGCGTTCGCTGGTCGCCCAAGCGCTCGAGGTCGATCCCAAAACGCTTCGCTTCCAAGAGCACCATCTTGAGCATCACATCGCGCACATTGCCAGCGCTTACTACTGCTCTCCCTGGGACAAGGCCGCGGGCTTCAGTTACGACGGCTCGGGAGATTTCGTTTCCACCATGATGGCCCGCTGCGAAGGCAATCAGATTGAGGTGCTCGACCGTGTTTTCTTGCCTGACTCGCTCGGGAGTTTCTATACGATGATTTGCGAATTCATCGGCTACCAGCAGTACGGCGACGAAGGCAAGGTCATGGGGCTCGCGCCCTACGGGAAAGACACGCTCCGTGACAAACTCACAGAAGTTATCGGTTTGAAAAATGGCAGCTTTAACCTCGACCATAGTTTCTTCAAGCCATTGGGGAGCAATCAGGGAATGCAAGTGCTGCCGGACGGTACAGTCCGGTTGGCCCGTCACTTTTCTGATCGGATGGTCAAAGCCTTTGGCGATCCGCGTGAGCCGCACACGCAACTTACTCAGCGCGAGATGGACCTCGCGTACGCGATGCAGCATCGTTTCGAAGATGTGTTCTTCCATCTGCTCAACCAACTTCACCAGCAAGTGCCTTGCGCAGACTTAGCAATGGCGGGCGGATGCGCGCTCAACAGCGTTGCCAATGGGAAACTTTTCACGCATACCCCGTTTCGCCGCACCTGCATCCAGCCTGCCGCCGGGGATGAAGGATTGGCTATCGGCGCGGCCCTCCACACTTACCACGCCGTCCTCAACCAGCCGCGCCGTTTTGTGATGAAGAACTCTTATCTAGGACCAGAGTTTTCAGACGCTCGTATCGAATCCGATTTAAGAAAAGCAAGGCTCCCGTATAGCAAACTTAAACGCGAATCATTGCTCGACTTCGTCGCTCAACAGATCGCGGCAGGCAACGTTGTAGGCTGGTTTCAGGGTCGCATGGAGTGGGGTCCGCGTGCGCTAGGCAACCGCTCGATTCTGGCTCATCCGGGTTTACCCGGAATGAAAGATGTCCTGAACGCGCGCATCAAGCAGCGCGAATGGTTTCGTCCGTTTGCGCCGTCGATTCTCGAAGAATGCCAATGGGAATACTTCGAGCACGATCACCCATCGCCTTTCATGCTGCATGTGTACAAAATTCGCCCAGACAAACGCGCGCACCTTTCTGCAGTCAATCACGTCGACGATACCGGACGTTTGCAGAGCGTAAGCGGCGAGGAGAATCCGCTGTACTACGAATTGATTCGTGCGTTCGAGCGTAAAACCGGAATTCCCGCGCTCCTGAATACCAGCTTCAACGAAAACGAACCGATCGTTTGCCAACCCGAGGAGGCTATCGATTGCTTTAAGCGCACGCATATGGACGTTTTGGCGATCGGACCTTATCTAAGTTTGAAAACGGAGAACTAGCCTTCGGCACATGGCAGCCCATTCAACTTACGAGATTTCGCTCGATCAAAGTTCAGGGCTGCATCCAGTTCGCATCGCGACCTTCGCTCGGCTGCGGGCCCTTGCATGGCACAATGACGTACTCTATGCATCCCGAGGGTACGCAGTTCTTCGCGCCAAGGTAAAGACGCAGGTTGGCGCCATCAAATGGGAGCACGTAGGACTGTACCGACCGGCCGCGTGGCGAACCATCACTTCATCTTCCCGGCTGGCATCCCGTCTTTTTCGCGACGGTTTCCACGCGATCGCGGCTTTGTCCTCAGGGCACTTGATCGGAACTGTCCCTCATGCCATCGTCACTCTGGTGCCGGGGGATACAGAGTTTAACGAAACCCACAAGGTGGTTCGTGGCACACGACCATTGCATTTTGCCACCACTCCAAACGACCACATTTTCTGGGGCGAATACTTCAACAACCCGCGACGCGACGAAGTTCACATTTACGTATCAACCGACCGAGGCGCTCATTGGGACGTGGCCTACACATTTCCTGGAGGCACCATCCGTCACGTGCACAACATTGTTTACGACGAGTGGGACAACTGCTTCTGGGTGCTCACTGGCGACCATGACTCAGAATGTCGTATCCTGCGCGCCTCGTGCGATTTCAAAACCGTGGAAGTGGTTTTGTGTGGCAGCCAGCAAACCCGATCCGCGGCTCTGGTTCCCACTCCGGACGGGATTTACTTTTCTTCCGACACGCCGCTCGAGACGAATCATGTCTACCGTCTCGATCGCCGCGGAGATCTCCGCCAAGTGGCGACATTGAACAGTTCTTCGACCCATGGCTGCCGGGTAGGGAATGGTATTTTTTTCTCCACGATGGTTGAACCGAGCGCAATCAACTCCAGCCGTGACGTGTACCTCTACGGCAGCGCTGATGGCGGCCGCTGGCAACTGCTGGAGCAATGGGAAAAAGATCGTTGGCCTATGGGCTTGCTTCAGTATGGTAATGCGTTCCTACCGGATGGAAAGAACACCACAGGTTTGCTGGCGGCAACAACGATCGCGGTGGAAGGAGCCGACCTCGAGACCAGCATTTGGCGAATCTGACGGGTCGGTCGGCGGGGGAATCCCGCATGCTACCAGCGACACGCTTGTCCCATGCTAATGTCCAGTTGTGAGTTCTCTGCAATACTATCGACGCATCTTCAGTGCCTATTTAGTTCCCGGGAAGAGTCAACTCACATTCTGGCACGAGACACCTCAAGTAAATTCTCGCGCCAACATCCATCGGCTTGGCGAATACTACATGTTGTTTGCCGAGAAAGCGGATTATCCGGGTCATCACGACTCCGCTGGCATTCCGATGCTCGACTACCATGGCAGGATCGGATTGCAGTACAACCCGATCGCGATCGCGCAGTGGGGACTGGGTAACTACAACCGCTTCTGCCAGAATCAGAATGAAATAGGAAGAGAGCGAAAGAACAAATTCCTAGCCGCCAGCGACTGGCTCTGTGCTCATCTCGAACTCAACTCGCAGGGGTCGTGGGTCTGGAACCACTACTTCGATTGGGAATATCGTTCGCCCCTGAAGGCCCCCTGGTACTCCGCGCTCGCCCAAGGCCATGGAATTTCTTTGCTGGTTCGCGCCTATAGAGAGACCGGAATCGCTGCCTATCTTGACGCTGCGGAGCGGGCGTTCACCAGTTTCCTCAAACCCACCAGCGAAGGCGGCGTGACATTCACTGACGATCGCGGCAATCTCTGGTTCGAGGAATACATCGTTTCGCCGCCTACCCACATTCTTAACGGATTCATCTGGGCGGCATGGGGCGTACACGATTATTTTTTGATGACAAAAAGCAACACCGCGCGGGAGTTGTTTGCGCACGCCGTGCTTACCCTTCGTACAAATCTTGATCGTTACGATCTCGGTTTCTGGTCGCTGTATGAGCAATCTGGCACGATGCTTCCCATGGTCGCCAGCCCCTTCTACCACCGGTTGCATGTTGTGCAGTTACGCGTAATGCATCGACTGACTGGAGATGAGATGTTTGCTCGATTTGCTGACAAATGGGAATCATATGCGCGTAGCCGCGCCAAGCGCACCCGCGCTCTTTGCTACAAGAGTGCGTTCAAACTCGGGTACTACTAAGAACTCGTGAAAATTCTCTACGTGTCGCAATACTTTCCGCCGGAGATGGGGGCTCCCGCTGGCCGTGCCGCGGAGTTGTCCCGTCTTTGGGCAGATGACGGCCATGAAGTCACGGTCCTAACCGGATTTCCCAATCATCCCACTGGAGTCGTGCCTCAAGAATATCGCCGCAAGCTTCACCGCTTGGTATTGCACGAGACTTATCACGGCGTCGAGGTCGTTCGTACCTGGCTTCTTCCCTTCCCCAATCGCAAAGCCTACGAGCGCATGTTTAACTACAGTTCGTTTTGCATTTCTTCCGCTACTACGGGTGCCTTCCTGGAAAAACCTGACGTGGTAATTGCCAGTTCACCACAACTGCTGGTCGGGCTTTCAGGTTGGTGGCTCGCCCGCTATAACGGAGTGCCATTTGTCTTCGAAGTTCGAGATCTCTGGCCTGAGTCTCTGGCCGCAGTCGGCGTTAGCAGCCAGAAATCAGCTCTGCATCGCTCTTTAGCGAAGATCGCAGGATTTCTTTACCGCAGCTGTGACCGTCTCGTAGTCGTAACTCCAGTTTTCAAAGAGTATCTGGTCGAGCGCTGGCAGGTTCCTGAAGAGAAAGTTTTCGTGGTCGAGAACGGAGTCGAAACAAGCGTCTTCAGCAGGCTTGTTCCCAACATTGCGATAAGACGTGAACTGGGCGCCGAAGAGAGATTTGTGGTCTCGTACATCGGTACTCTCGGCGCTGCGCACGGCTTAGAAACTCTGCTGGAAGCCGCCGCTCATCTGCGGGAGAGCGCACCCAATATTCTTTTTGTCGTCGTCGGCGAAGGCGCCGAGAAAGCGCGCATCGTCTCTCTGGCCCGCTCTCGTGGACTCACCAACTTGCGCTTCGTCGATCAGCAGCCCCGCGAAAAAATCCCCGTTTACATTGCCGCTTCGGATGTATGTCTTGTATTACTCAAGCGAGCTGAGCTTTTCAAAACCGTTCTGCCCACGAAAATGCTGGAGTTCATGTCGTGCGCTCGCCCAGTGATTCTGGGCGTGGATGGCCACGCTCGTAAAGTTATGGAGCGAGCCAACGCGGGGATTTTCATCGCACCTGAAGATCCCGCGGCATTGGCGGAGGCGGTCATGCGGCTGGCCACAAATCCAGCGCTTTGTGAATCCCTCGGCCGCAATGGCCGCCAGCATATTGTCCGCTATTACGCCCGCCGGGATACCGCGAAGGTATATCTCGACCTACTGCAGGATTTGTTGATGAGAGAAGAACGGCGCACAGCAGCCGCAGCTTAGCGAAATGTAGGCGCTGGCATCCACGCCCGTGTGGGATGCGGCGGAATTCCTTACTATGGAATGGCTACAATGCTCGCGGCCGTGGCGGCCTGCATTGCCGCTTCCATCGCGCGTCCGGCAAAAACCTTGGTGGCGCTGGTTGGGACAAAAAGAATATCGTCCGCTTGCATCGTCACATCGGGTGATTTGGCTCTCAGGATTTTTTTTAGCTCGACCGGAGTTTCGCTCAGCCCACCAGCGCCGCGGTGAATAATTCTGGTACCGCCGAGATTGGCCGTGCGGGTGGTGCCGCCGGCTAGCGCGATGGCTTGCAGCACCGTCAGATGCCCGCTGTCCATAAGAAATCCACTCGGCCTTCCTACATCTCCGACCACATAAACCAAGTCCGCTTTGCGCACGATGATTGTGTCCCCTGGCAAGACCGCAATATTGCTCTCCGGATTGTCGGTGACGTTGCGCGCGAGTGGAACGGTAATCGGTTTGTCGAGCTGATCGCGATGTGTGACGGTAATGCTCCGACCTGCCTTTTCCGTGAACCCCCCAGCGGCGGAGATGAGATCGAACAGCCGTTGTTGTCCGGGGACTGGATACACCCCAGGCCTCGCTACTTCGCCTAATATGCTCGCCCCTTGTGATGCATACTGATCGACAAACAAAGTGACGTGGGGATTTTTCACGAAACCACCATCAAAAAGCCGCTTCTGGATAAGTCCCTCGGCTTCCTCCGCCGTCAGCCCAGCGATCGAAACATAGTCAATCAGCGGGAGGTAGACTTCCCCTTTGCTGCTGACGCGAGCCTTGGTGGTGAGCTCAGGAACGTTGTAAACTCCAACCTCGACCAAATCCCCAGCTTCGAGTCTCAGCGAAGAACCAGACTGCGCCGTCGCGCTCTCACTTGGTCGCGTGGCAGGCGCCGATTGAATCGCTGACAGTGCCCCAGCGTTCTCCACCATCACATTCTTCGCTGGTGTCTCTGTGATTTGCTGTTGCGCTGCGCTTCCCTGCACCAATGCCGGCAGCAATAGAAACGAAACCATCCAACCGTTCGCGAGCTTGGACAAACTACATCGCATCGACGGTGTCGAAAAGTCCATTGCCATTTTTGCAAGAAGTCTAGCACAGCCTGGACCCGCGACCGATCAGTGTTCCAGGCCGGTGCTTAGATCGCAAACATCACAATCTTGAAGCTTGACCAGCGAACGTTTCGTGCTGAACGCAACGTACCAAGACAGAGAATAGTAGTCCGGCCTTGATGGTTATACGATCAGAGAGGCTTCTCAAACGAAACATTGACACAGCGAAGGAAAACGTGGCTCCAGGGGTGATGTACGTTTTCACTTCCAAGAGAGGAGTTAATTGACACCTTTTTTCCTCGCGATATTTGCAGGGTCGCTGCTGCTTTCTTTTGTTCTGACCAAGTACGTGCGCGATCTCGCGACTGTGCGCGGATGGGTAGCAATCCCTGCCCTAGAGCGCCATCTGCACAGCCGCCCCCTGCCACGATTCGGCGGCGTGGCAATCTTTCTCTCTTTTCTTTGTGCTTCTGCTATCGCGTTGCTGGCCGGTTGGCATTATTTTGCTGTGGGCTTCGGGCTTTCCCTTAAAACTCTGCTCACAATTCTGCTGCCCGGTTGTCTGATCTTCGGGCTAGGCGTTTACGACGACATTCATCCGGTGAGTGCGTACGTCAAGCTTGCCGTTCAGGCTGTAGCTGGAGCAATGTTGTTTGCTGGGGGCCTACGCATTCTGGATCTGCCAGTACTTTTTGGCAGTCATCATTTCCCGTGGTTCGTCGGTCTTCCGCTGACTGTCCTCTGGGTTCTTGCCATCACGAACGCTTTCAATCTCATTGATGGACTCGACGGCCTGGCTGCAGGTTCCGCCCTTTTTTCCACGATCGTTGTGTTCGCCGTAGCCCTGGTCTCAGGTTCGTCTCTTGTTTCGCTCATGGCACTGGCGCTGGCAGGTTCGATTCTTGGATTTCTCCGTTTTAATTTCAGCCCGGCGACCATATTCTTGGGAGACTGCGGAAGTCTTTTCATCGGATTCATGTTAAGCGCTCTTGCTCTCCAAGGCGCGCAGAAGGCACCGACAGTTATCGCCGTGGCGATCCCCGTGGTTTCATTCGGTTTACCGATTTTGGAAACTGCTCTTTCCATTGTTCGCCGTTTTCTTGGAGGACGACCCGTTTTCACGGCTGACCGCGAACACATTCATCACAAGCTTTTGCAGCGGGGTTTATCGCATCGCCAAGTGGTCATTGTTCTTTATGCCGTCTCGGCGTTGTTCGCCTTGCTCAGCCTTTTTCTGCTGTGGCCGAGTGGCGATCTGCTGGGGTTGGTCTTGGCAGTGCTCGGCACTGGGATATGGATCGGAGTGCAGCGTCTCGGCTATCTGGAGTTTGGCGAACTGCGGCGAGTGGCGCATCGTACCATCGAACGCCAGATTCTGATCAATAATCTCGCCATTCTGAGGGCCACGGAGGAGTTGAAGGTCACTCGCGATTACACACAACTCTGCCGAATCCTCGTGGCTGCGCTCGCGGGCAACGACTTCGATGCCTTCGACTTGAGATTGTCCTACCAGTCCGCCGAAATTCCTACTATTAGCGGGTTGCATCTCATCTCGCGCTGGGGAGAGATTCCTTGCCTGCGCTGGACCAAGCCAGGCAGCCATTTCGAATCGACCAGCGCCTGGTGCTTGACTCTGGATCTCGTGACTACCCAGAATGGCCGCTCTGGTTCCATGACCATTTACCGCCTCTATACTGATCGCGAATTGCAATTCGATATCAACCTGCTTACTTCCGTGTTTCCGGTAGCCTTGGCCGATGCCCTCGATCGAATCTCGACTCCCACCCTCGAAATACTGCCCGCGACCGACCGGGTTTCCGCACTCGTCGCAGCGCACGCGAGTTGACAACCACTTCATTAAGTTGCGTTGAGTTTCTGCATTCATCAACTGCGAGACGACGGCAACAAAAGATGTAAACGGAGCTTTATCCACAGCACTGAACCAGCCCTGTCACTTCTAGAGCATCGACGTCCCGTTTACCTTTTTCAATTCGCTAGCTAAAGAGAAAACTCGCGGAAGGAAATTTCACAGATGGCAGAAAAGTTAACCGGGCAGGACATCAGCTTCATTACTTTGCCGACTGCCGTGTTCTGCGTCGAATGTGAGTTGATCAGCAAGAACAACACTCCGCATTGCCTGGCATGCGGATCCCGGGCCCTGTTGAGTTTGTCGCGAGTGCTTGGCGGTTCTTTACAGGGACAGCAGACTGCTCATCTGATCGAGGATGCGGAATTGGATCGCTTAGTGCGCGAACTGCTTCGCACGGTTCCTACTTCAGAGAACCGGATTCCCGCTTCGTTCGCAACTCTGGCTCCGTCGCGGAGCCATGCTCGAACCATGGTCTCGCATCCGGTGCAAAGCATGGGGCAACCTTCCAGGTACGAACCTGATTTTCACCCCGGCGAGATCGATCTGGAACCGGCCATCAGCGTGATTGCCGAACGCGCCCAAGCTTTGACTGGAGCCACCGGTGCCGCTATCGCCTTGCGTCACGGAGATGAGATCATCTGCCGCGCCCGCACCGGCCGCACCGCACCCGATCTGGGAGTTCGGCTCCAAACTGATTCTGGAATTTCCGCCGATTGTGTCCGCACTGGCGAGATCGTGCTTTGCCACGATGCCGAGCGCAATCCCTGTGTCGACCTAGCCAGCTGCCGCCGTTTGGGTGCGCGCTCTATTTTGGCTGCCCCGCTGCGTCATTTCCGCAGGACGCTTGGCGTGTTTGAGGTCCTCTCAGGGGCCCCACACGCTTTCGACCAGCGCGATGTAACGACAATGCAGCTGCTTTCGAGCCTCATGGTCGCTGCCATCTCGCGCTTGTCCAGTATCCACAGTCAGTAAAACGCAGGGACGGGAATCTCGCTCTAGAGCCTTTTATGCGGTGGAAGCGCTGCCCGATCCAAAACAGGTGCGACATCGAGTTTTTCGCAGCCCGCGTTCAGCCCCGCCTAACTCTGGACCACGGGTGCTTTTGATAATCGGAGAACGACGAAGCAAAGCGTGGGGCAGCCTTCTTAATTTATCATCTTTATCATGTGCCATTGAGCGGCTCCGGTTTTAACGACGAAGAAAAAAGGCTGTGCACCTCTATAGGCCATGGATCGACTCACAGGTTTCGGACTGTTTGCAGTAACCGCGATGTTGATTTCATACTCGCTTGAGAAGCGCAGCTCCTGGTTCATTTTGGCGTTCTCGATCGCGTGTGC
The DNA here is from genome assembly GCA_035567135.1 of Terriglobales bacterium. Lineage (GTDB taxonomy): Bacteria > Acidobacteriota > Terriglobia > Terriglobales > Acidobacteriaceae > JABDBE01. The sequence continues at coordinate 116,251 of DATMQI010000228.1, read as the reverse complement.
GCTGGGATCGATCTACGGCTTTCTTCAAGGCGCTTGGCCATTCGGTATCGTGGAAGCAGTGTGGTGTTTAGTAGCGCTTGGCCGCTGGTATGGCGCGACAGCGCGATAAAGTAACCTGCCCTTGTAAGCCGCCTCTGTTTCCCTGTTCAAGCAACCGCGACGACGGCCCTCTCATCGTAAGCGCAGTTTGGCGAGTTAAGGAGAGGTCTGATGACACGTGTGGCTGCCGCATTAATGCTGATGTTATTTGCCGCAACGGCGTTCGCGAATGATTCGACGAAGGAACTAGATAGCGCCGCGGTTGTGATCCGCAATATGACGTCGTCCCACCAGATTCCATCTTCTGTGCTCCAGAATACGGAGTGCCTTGCGATCATACCCGCAGTGAAGCAGGCGGCCGTGATTGTGGGCGGCAAGCACGGGAACGGCGTGGCTAGTTGCCGCACGGCAACAGGTTGGAGTGCACCGGCTTTTATTAGCATCACGGGTGGAAGCGTAGGGTTACAAGCCGGTTTAGAACATCAGGATCTGGTTTTATTGTTGAACAATCAGGGTGAGCAGGAGTTGGAACGAGGACAATGGAGTCTCGGCGCAGAGGCCGCGGTGGCGGGGCCGATGGCGACCAGTTCAGGCGGTACGGAAGCCAATGGCTGGAAAACGCCAGTCCTTGTTTATACAACCTCTACCGGCGCCTACGCAGGTGCCAGTCTGGAAGGTTCCAAGATTAGTGTCGACGACCAGAATATGCGGAACCTTTACGGACCCAACGCCAGCCTGCAGTTGGTGCTGAATGGCCAAATACCGTCTCCTGCTTCCGCGCAGGCGTTTCTCTCGACTTTGAACCAAGTCGCAAAGAAATAACTTGGCGCTGAATCAGGCTCGAGCCAGTCGGTTCGCGGATTGAAAGAACGGATGGCCCTTAGGCTGCTTCCGCAAGTCCGCTCGGTAGCTGTAGACAATTTTTTAAGGCACGCAGAGCATAAAGCGCATCATCCAACGCTTCTTCTTCTTGAATGTTGTCTCCCGAAGCTCTGAATAACTCTCTTGCCCGGTTCAAGATTGCGAGTTCCGCATCCGCGATGCGTCCAGGCGTTTTTTCCCTATCGCCTTCCATCAGAGCGGTAACATACAAATCTCTCCACACCCAACCTTGGGCAGTGGGGTTTCCAGCAGTGGCCATACATTCCTCCGTGAGGGGCTGCTACGTGGATTAAGGGACAGTACGTCGATTCCAACAAGTAATACGGGTTTGATGCATTCGCAATACGGTGAATCCTGTAGGAGGCCGGGGCTGCTGTCTCAATTATTGGCTTCGTTTATTTCTACAGCACGTCGGTTGCCGAAGTGGGAGTACACAGCTGTGGATGACTATTGTCGGAAGCGATTGCATAGCCGCAATTTTAGGTTGGCGCCGCGTAAATCCTGTGGTGAAGCGGCTCACGAGCGTGACTGGGCAAAGGCCGATCATTATGTTGTCCGAATTTTGATCGGACAACTACAAGTTCGACATGTCTAGTCCACCTTGTCGCTTTTCAGCTTACTTGCAAGATTCTTTATCTCTTTTTCCCGCGCGATATTCACGATTCCTTTTGCATCGTCGTACAGGCTTTCGCGTAAGAGGTTGTAGAGCCGGGCCTTGATTTTTGCCCGTTCCGCGAGGGGTCTGGCAATGACCAGCTTTTGGGGTTCCGAACACGTCAGAGGCCTCCCGACGAACGCAGCCGCGAGATCAGGGTGCGGGTCTCGCAACGCTTGAGCAGTTGCTTGTACAGAACAAAGAGCATAAGCAAGGGCCAGCGTAAGCAGAGAATAGCGAAGCTTCGCCACATTTCCACCTCGTCCATTTTCAACGACATCAAGACTGAAAGAATCCATGTGAACTTCTCAAATCGCTCTACAAGGATGGCATTCTTGCCGCTGAGGATTGCCGTATACAAGAAACCGATTCGCGACCTACTCCATTCGTAGTATTCAATCGCGAGTCGGCTGCGGTGGTGTGGTTTCAATCGAGGGTGACAGCCGTTGAGGTGACGAAGAGAATTCGCTGGGAGGGTGTTGCAAAGCTGATTTCCGCTGGGCGCGCCAGGCACCTCCCCAACAAAGTCGACTCGAGGACGCTATGCGGCGCGAGAGCTGAACGCGGTTCCCGCCTCAGTGCTTGCTGCGGAAATCAGTTCCGAATAGCCACTCTCAATCTGCGCCATGAATCGCCTTTCTATCTGGGACGCACTCCCTCCGCCCTGCAGAATACGCGCCAGTGAAACCAGGTTAGAGCAGCCACAAGCGCACCGGTTAGGGTTGTCAGTAACATGGGGGCCAGAAGCTTCGTCCAAGCCAGGGCACAGCCAGCACGAGGAAAGTGACAAAGCGATCATGAAAACCTCAACGTAGATCGAGGCGCCTGCGGCTTCAGCTGTGTGCACCGCGATCTACGAATTTAAGCACTAAGCATCAGTGAAGGGTCGAACCTCTATTGGCGACCGCACTGACTGAACCTGGCGCCGTAGCTCACGTAAAGAATTCACAGCATTGATCATCGACTGGCGTTCGGATTGGCTCGCCGTTTCAAACGAATCCTCTATTTGATCCATGACGGCATCCTGCGCGTCCTGAAGGCGCCGGGACAAGTTAATCGGGTTTCTCTCAAAGATGGCGGCTTCGACCAGGTACTTCCAACTCTCTGTGGCATCGAGCGCGGACTGTACGAGCTTATTCATGAGCCCTCCACAGGGGCAACGAGTCTCTCACATAAAAGACAAAAATCGACAATGGCGCAATACGGTGAATATGGTATTAACTGACTTGTTATATCTGTTCAGTTAGTACGGGTAGTTAGAGCAGGCCTTGCTGATGGCCGACGGATCTAAGACCAAACTACCGGCTTGTCCGATGGGGGCGCAGGTCGCTCCCCCGCGCGGCGTTGCCGAACTGGGTGTGCTCGTGATCTTAACCTCGTTGCGCAGGACTGCGATCCAGCTCAGCTTGCGGCGCGTGCCTGAGATTTTCTCTGCCGCTCAATCTTTCTGGCGAGCAACGACTTTGCCTTTTCGAGCTTGGCGCGCCGGCTCGCGCTCAGACTGCGTCCAGCCCGGTTTATGAAGTACGAAAGCATTCGCATACCCGAGCCGGGTCCTTTTGGTGAAACCTTCTTAGAAGCCAGCGTATTTGCAATTGTGCTCGCGTCCTTGGTAAACAATCCAGCGGGCGGATGAGTGGAATCTGTTTTCACCCCGGCGACCCATTTCTTTTTCGCGGTGGGCATCAGACCTCCTTTCTAAGGATTGTGATGCGTTCTAAGCTACAAGAGTGCGCATCAAATTGGTAGCCTGACGTCATGAAAAGGATTTTCAAAAACGAGCCGAAGCGATCAGGGACAACCAGCGCGCCTGCTACCGATCTTGTGTCCGCCGCCAGCACAATCGCGGAACTGGAGCAAGCAGCCACAGGATGCAAGGCCTGTGATCTTTGGAAGAACGCTACCCAGACAGTCTTCGGCGAAGGAGCATCGAACGCCAAGATCATGTTCGTGGGAGAACAACCTGGAGATCAAGAGGACCGCGTTGGTCACCCATTTGTCGGACCAGCGGGAAAGCTTCTGAACGAAGCCCTGGCGGAGGCCGGAATCGATCGCAAACAAGTCTATCTGACGGATGTGGTGAAACATTTCAAGTGGACCCCGTCCGAACGCGGCAAGCGGCGCATTCACAAAAAACCTCGCTACTCCGAAATTCAGGCGTGCCGCCCCTGGCTTGAGGCCGAGCTACGGATAGTCAGGCCCGAGGTTCTGGTCTGCCTGGGTGCTACCGCCGCGCAGTCTTTGTTAGGCAGAACGTTCAGCGTAAACCGGCAGCGCGGGCAACTGGTCGAGTCCCCGCTCGCCCCTTACGTGATGGCGACGGTGCACCCGTCGTCGATTCTTCGGGCACCCGATTCCCATGCTCGACAATTGCAAATGCACGCATTCGTTGACGATTTGAAAAAGGTGGCCCAGTTGGCTGGAAACAGACGCGCGGCTTAAAGGTGGAGCTCGCGCATGGCGGAGAGTACATAGCGGGCCTGTTCTCGATGCAAAATTGATCTCCCTACAGAAATTACTGTATCGTGGTCGAGAACGCGCCTTTGGTACATCTAATCTCACGACGAAGCACGTGGTCTCTAGTGATGTTTGAAGTATTGAACGGCCCGCTCGTGAGCTTGTGCGGCTTTCTTCGTACCGAACGTCCCGAGGTTGCGCCGGCGGCCGGTTTTAGCATCTTTCTTTCGAGAGTAGAGTCGGTATTGGCCGGACTTTAGTTTTCGAATCATTGTAAACCTCGAGAAGCTTTGATGCCTGCCCGCGGAAGAGGTTGACAGTCGAACATGATTCAGAAATACACTTGGATCTAGAGAACTAGCGTTCTGAAAGAACTGCAAGGAAAGGTGGCACACCATGAAAACTGTGAGCGGAGTATTTCGTTCAAAATCAGACGCGCAGCGCGCTTTGGCTGAGTTGCACTCAGTCGGTCTGCGAGAAGATCAGATCACGCTGTTGACCCCGGAAACAATGGAAGCGGGTCTGCAATCGGTTCCCACGGTCGCAGCGGAGCAGCCGGGTATGGGTAAGGCGATTGGCGCAGTTCTTGGCGGCACCGCCGGACTTTCCGGAGCAGCCCTGGTCATGGCGGCCATCCCCGGTGTAGGTCCGATCACGGCGATTGGCTTGTTGGGTTCCGCGATCCTCGGAGCGGCTGGAGCAAGTATCGGCGCTGCCGCCGGCGGGAAATTGGAGAATTCGATGACCGAGGGCCTGCCGGAGGATGAGTTGTTTGTCTACGAAGATGCTTTACGACGCGGGCGCAGCGTAGTCGTTGCAATGGCCGAGGATGAAACTGCCGCAACCCGCTTTCGCGAATTGCTGAAAGCAGAGGGAGCAGAAGGGGTCGACAGCGCCCGCGAGCAATGGTGGATCGGTCTGCGTGACGCCGAGAAAGAACACTATACGGCTCTCGGGAAAAACTTCGGCAATGACGAGAAGTTTTATCGCCTGGGCTTCGAGGCCGCGCTACACGCTCGGACGCGTTGCAAAGAATACGATCAAGTGATGGGTGAAATGACCGCCCTAATCGAAGACCTTGAGCGTCAATATCCCGGAGTGGAAGTGGCCGAACCCTTTACCCGTGGGTACGAACGCGGTCGAGATTACTATCAGGAGCTATGCAATAAACGCGAGGCCGCATAACCGACCTCATCGCTCATCACCATCCACCGGCCGTGGGATCTCGTTGACGTTTGCCTCTTCGAATACGGCAACCGGTGTCCGAGTATACAGAAAATAGTCGATTCCTCCTGCTCCTCAGCGCGGCTAGAGTAGCTGTAGAGGAGGCGTTATGCCTGAAAAAGAAACCGTCGAACGCGCTCAGGAGGATGCCCGCGAAGGCAAGTCACCCAGCACACAGGCGGGAGAATTTGTGCGTGAGGAGATGCACCATATTCGCGAAGGCAAACATGGTGCGGCTTCAACCAAACAAGCAATTGCCATCGGCCTCTCAAAAGCGCGGAGGTCAGGCGTAAAGTTGCCGGCTCCCGGCGATGGAAAAGTTTCGGCGAAAACCAGTAAACAGGCGGATCGGGATTACAGAAAAGGACAGAGCCATTCACGTCGTCGGCCGTCTCCTACTCGTTCTCGCGCTACGAGGCGCGCTCTTAAACGAAAAGGCCACAGCGCTGCCTCGCACCAATCGTTATCCAAGCAAGCTCATACTTCTGCGCGGAAGCGCGGCGCCAGTGCCCGGCAGCATTCGGCCCAGAAGGCCGTCCGGACGAAGGGATCGAAAGGCCGCAGTCAGGCAGCGCGCAAAGCTGCCAGCTCTCGGCGTCGTATTTCTTCGCGCTGACCATAACTCATTTCCAAAGCCTAGGTGCTCATTCACGAGTTTCATACTTCACGCTACAAAGGGGGAGACTTCGCCTTGCTGTTCTCGATTGTGACTAAGGGAAAACATGGTCTATGCCTTGCAACCGTCGCAATGCTTGAACCATCCTGTGAATACGTTTGCGCACCGCAGCCCCTCGGATCGGAGATTTGATGGGTAAGAATGGCAATTCCAGGAATGGGCTGGCGGATCCATCTCGGCTTCCAGCTTTGGATAGCAAGAACGACGCCCTTATTCAAGTGGTAATCGAAACGCCTAAGGGTAGCCGGAACAAATATGCATTTGACCCGGAGCAAAAGATATTTGAACTGAAAAAAGTTCTACCCGCGGGCATGACGTTTCCCTACGATTTTGGATTCATCCCTCGAACCAAAGGCGGAGATGGCGATCCCGTCGATGTTCTGGTGTTGATGGATGAACCCGCGTTTCCGGGTGTCGTGGTGAAGTGTCGTCTGGTCGGAATTATTGAAGGCGAGCAGTACGACAAGAAAGACAAAGAGCGCAATGACCGGGTTGTTGCAGTGGCGAACCAAAATCACAGCTTCGCCGACATTCAGCATATCGATGACCTGGGTAAGCTGTTCCTGCGCGAACTGGAAGAATTCTTCGTAAACTACCACGAGTTGAGCGCCGAACAATACCGCGTCATCGACGTTCGCGGACCGGGGCACGCTCGAAAGCGAATCGAAGAAGGAATTCGCGCAGCTCGCCGAGGATGAGTTTTGCTTTCAAACAACCTCTCAGGCGAGATGCAACTCTAAGCGACAGGAGAACTTTATGCCGACGAAGAAGAAATCCAGCCGTAAATACGGTAAAGCCGCGGGCAAGACAGTCGCCAGCGCCATGCGCAGGAAGAAGAAGGGTACGCTCCGCTCCGGCAAGGGTGGAAAGGGCGGCGCGGTAAAGAGCCGCAAGCAAGCCATTGCGATCGGACTTTCTGAAGCACGGAAAAAGGGCGCTAAAGTGCCAAAGAAAAAAGCGGCATGAGTGTGAGCAAACGAAGAAAATCTTCAATCGCGCGGTCGCCGGACAAAATCCGCTTTTGAGAGAAGATCAGGTTTTATCGGCGACATGCGACTTTAGATTCTCCAAGGGCTGCTTCGCCGCGGAGAGCTACTTCACAATTACCTCAATCTCACCTTGTTTCTCAAGAACCTCTATCCGCACCGCTCCAGCATGTCGTTCCAGGAAAAGGTCGGCCCCTCCGTCTCCAACTCGAAGGTTCATAATCCACAGTTGCGGAATCCCTTCCGGCAGGTAAGGGCGATCAAACACGATATATTTCTTGCAGCCGTCAATCGAGAGGCCTAGACACGCTTGCAGAAGCAGGAATACCGCTCCCGCTGCCCATGCCTGGGGCGAACAAGCTACGGGATAAAGGGTGGGCCCCTCTCCCTCCCGCCGGTCCAGGCCGCAGAATAGTTCTGGGAGCCGATGAAGATCTACAGCGCTGCTAGTGTCCAGGAGTCCCATTAAGATCTGCCCTGCGAGTTGCCGAAGGCCATATTTGGCCATGCCCCCGGCAATCAGGGCATTGTCGTGTGGCCAGACCGAACCGTTGTGATACGAGAGCGGATTGTAGCGAGCTTCCTCCGAGCCCACCGTGCGCACGCCCCAGCCGGTGAACATATCCCGGCTCACTAGAGTATGGGCCACCAGTTGAGCATTCTCAGGGCTGGCGATCTCTGTAAAAAGACAATGGCCAGCATTGGAACTTCTTACCCGGCAAGCTCTCTTGTGCCCATCCAGCGCCAAAGCGTAGGTGGAGAGATCGTCGCACCAAAATGCTTCCTCGAACCTGTTCTGGAGCTCAGCGGCCTCCGCTTCAAGCGCAGCCTCTCTCTCCTGACCACCGAGGACGCGGCTGATCTTTGCAGCTGCCCGTTTGGCGGCGTACACATAGCCTTGCACTTCACACAGCGCGATGGGGGCTTCGGCCAGAGCTCCATCGGCATGGAAGATGGAATCATGCGAGTCCTTCCAGCCTTGCTGAATCAAACCTTTGCTGCCGTGACGCACGTATTCCACAAAGCCATCGCCGTCCACATCGCCGAAATTGTCGATCCACTGCAGCGCAAGATCGATGTGAGGCCACAGCGTCCGGATAAACTCGAGGTCTCCGGTATAGTCGTAATACGCTCCGGCTAGCATGATGAACAACGGCGTCGCATCGACCGTCCCGTAATAGCGCGCGAAGGGAACCTCGCCAAGCGCGGCCATTTCTCCCTTGCGCATTTCGTGCAGGATCTTGCCAGGCTCCGCTTCGACCTCTGGATTCAATTCGGTCGCTTGCGTGGAGGCGAGGTATTGCAGAACTCCCATTGCGATTCTGGGATTGATCCAAAGCATTTCCAGCGCGGTGATAATTCCATCCCGGCCAAAAATCGTGCTGAACCAAGGCACTCCTGCATACGGGTAGTCGTGTTCGGGATTGCCAACTATCATCATTTCCACATCCGCCATGGAGCGCCTGACCCAGCGGTTGAACCGATCGTTCGAACTGGAAATGCGGCACAGGTTTGCCGAGGCCGCTTTAAGTTCGCTTTCCGCCGCAACCATGGCCCTCGTGTAACCGACGGAGGGCTCCGACATCCGCGGATTACAAGAAACCACTACCTGCAGAAGCACGGACTGTTTGGGACGAAGCGAGATTTCAAATCTCATCCCGGCAGAAGAAATCTGAACTGGATCCGGGTAAGCTTGAACGCGAGTCTGCCGGAGAACTTTATCCAAGCCTTCGTAGGATAGTAGGATCGAATTCCTGTCGATTCGATCCTCCAGCCTATGTCCTCTTCTTTCGCGCAGTGTGCCTCGCACTTCGAAAATATCGGCGAAATCAGCGCCAATCGCCAACTGCAATGGAATCTCCACAGGCACCAGTCCGTAATTAACAATCTGAAACTCTTCGTAGCAGACACCGCGCCATAGAAACTTGGAGCGCAACACGTGGATGGTGCCACGTTCCACGATCACGTCGTGAATTTCAGACACATCAACATTGGCCAGATCGGCGGTGAAGACAAGATTATCGGGTTTGACCGTGGAACTCAGGAGCAAGGGCCGCGCATTCCACAACGACAAGACCAGTTCGGAGAGGAAGCGGGTTCCGTCGGAGAAAATTCCCTGTTCGCCCATCCCTAGCGGCTCTATGTCGCCATAACGGTCAAATACGGCAAACATTTTGCCGTATTTCAGAACGCGAGGACGATCATCCGATGGAGACGACCTGGTAGCTATGTAGTACTGCTGGGTGACACTAGCTTCGTCCAACTTAGATCTCCGTTGGTGGGTAGGAGCGGATCAGGCCCGCCTCTTACTATACGATCATAGATCGCCAGGTATTCCTGCGTCATCCGAGCCAAGGTGAAACGTTCCTCGAAACGCTGCCGGCATTGGGCTCGATCGATTTTACTAAGTTTCTCGACCGCATGGGCGGCGCTCTTGACGTCGCGAACCAGGAATCCGGTGACTCCGTTTTCGATCACTTCCAGCACCGAGCCAAATGGGTATGCGATAACTGGAGTTCCACAAGCCATGGCCTCGATCATGACTATGCCAAACGGCTCCGGCCAGTTGATGGGGAACAGCAGTGCGGCCGCGTTGCCTAGAAATTCATTTTTTTCAGCATAACCGATCTCTCCGACGAACTCGATGAGCGGGTGGTTGAGCAAAGGCTTAATCACAGCTTCAAAATACGGTTCATCCACCCGGTCGATTTTGGCCGCGACTTTCAGCGGCATGCCTACGCGTTTTGCGATCTTTATGGCTTGGTCTAAACCTTTCTCCGGAGAGGTTCGACCCAGGAATGCCAGATATTGTCCGGGCTCGCCGTAGAAAGCCAGGCTGTCTTCTCGCAATCCGTGATGCACCGTGCCTTGCCAGTTCGCCCAAGGTAGAGGTGTTCGCTGAGCATGGGAGATGGAAACCACAGGCATATCGGAAAATGTGCGATAAACAGGTGCGAGATCGGGGATGTCGAGGCGCCCGTGCAAGGTTGAGACATTTGGCAGCCGAGCCTGACGGCTCAGAGGAAAATGCAAATAATCGATATGAAAATGTATTAGGTCGAAGTTGTCTTTTTCACCGACAACAGCCTGCAGCATATTGATGTGATGAGCCAATTGGTCGACGCACTGCGGATTTAACCGTAAGGATTGTGGACACCCTGCGACTAACCGCGCGGTTGTCATGGAGTCACCGCTGGCAAACAAGGTCACATCGTGGCCCAAGCGAACCAACTCCTCCGTGAGCCATGACACAATCCGTTCCGTTCCTCCGTACAATTTTGGCGGAACGCTTTCAAATAGTGGCGCGACTTGGGCAATTCTCATGGACAGTCCTTTTCATCATCGAACCGGCTAATATTTAAAGATATTCGGGCGGCGGCTTTCGGAGGGCTCTCAGATTGGAACTGAAAAACCAGCGAGTAATTTGGCAATTTGCAGTGATAAATCCATTGCATGTATCACAGAAATGATTTTACCGCTCCATCTGAACTTTATCTCTAAGGAACATCCTGTACGCTGTGCGAACGCACTACGTAGAACTTGCATCCAGCGCTGCTCGTACCTGGTCTCCTCACCAGGACTCGACCTTCGGGTCACCCTAGGAACCACAAACCTACCGGGAACTCTGCCAAGAGTTTCGAGACAGCGATTTTTTCGCAACCGTCGCTTTTCTCCAGGTCCACAGTTTCTCTTGTAAATACGTTGCGGTATTTCTGGGAACAACTGCAAAAAGGAATCGAAATATGGGTATCTTCCCAGATTCGGGTCCCGATTGGCGGGACATCGATATTATTGAGCAACCCTGCCACCAGATGGGGAACAACCACCAGAACGCTGGAGTTTTCACGCCTCCTCGCAAAGGCGACCACGTGATCGGCTTTCGCGCCCTCAACCGCTAGCGGCACATATTCGCCCTCTTGAAAAAGTGCTGGTTGCTCTTGACGCAAGCACAGAGTTCTCCACGTCGTATACATCTTGATCCGACCGTCCTCGGGAGTTTCCAGCAAGACCTTGGCAGGATCGGGTCCCAACTCGCGGATGTTGCGGAAGACTTCCTGACCACGGGCGTAGTCGACCGGACGCCGGTTGTCAGGGTCAACCAAACTTAGATCCCACAGCTCATTGCCTTGGTAAATATCGGGCACGCCCGGGGACGTCAATTTTAGAAGGGTCTGGGCCAGTCCATTCCACAGGCCAATACGACCGAGACGACGTTGGAGCGGTATAAAGTCATTGAGAAATTTGTTCTGGGGCCCCGGCTTTAGTAATTTCTCGACAAACGATGACACCGCGGTTTCGTATTGAACATTTCGATTAATCCAACTGGTGTTCTGCTTGGCTTCGCGGATGGCTTTCAACATATAGTTTTCTATCCGCTCGCAGAAATTTTCCCAAGCCTCGGTATCGCTCGGAGAATCCGATGGCCATGCGCCAACCAATGTCTGATAAAGCAAGTATTCGTCATTCGGCGAAGGGGCGGGCCTGCCGTTCACCAGACTCTTGTGACTGCGGTTGAAGCGCCTCCACTCCCGCACTCGAAGCCTCCACAGCGCCGGTATTTCCGAGAGTACGTTGATCCGGGCACGCACGTCCTCGGACCGCTTGGAGTCATGCGTGCTCGTTGCCAGCATAGTGTGCGGCCAATCAAGAAGGCGCTCCTGGTTCGCGAGGTGAAATTCAGCAGCGGTGGTTCCGAAGCGGTGAAGATCGCTGCCTACGTCATTCAATGAAATCAGGCGGTGGTAACGGTAGAAAGCGGTATCTTCAATACCCTTAGCCATGACCGGGCTTGTGAACTGCTGGAATTTCATGGCGAAGGTCGTAACTGCATTCTCGTACACGGGATCTTGCCCTTCGGCGATGCTGGTCAGAAGCACTCGGCCGACGAAATCGAAGACGCTGGTATCAACCGCCAGGCTTCTGCCTTTCGCCGCCGCGATAGCGCTGCGGATGTGGTGCACATCCTCATCCGAAACTCCTGAGGAACTGACGTAGGTCCGGTACACCGGAAAGCTAGCGCTCACCTTCATCAGTGCATCGCGCAGGTTATTGAGTGTAAAGTCGCAGGTACGCCGTTTAGAAAGTGCGATCCGAGTAAGTTGACTGGCGAGCACGTTCAGTTCGCTGGCCAGCGCGACCCTCATGATCAGCTGACGGCAACGTTCTGCAAGGTCATCCACATTGATTTCGTCATCGATAAAGTTTCGATAAATGCGATCTAAATTCGTCGCTGCGTCAGGGTCTACCGATACTCCGTTGACAAGACTTGCGAAATCGTAGCCGGTAGTGCCGCACACAGGCCATTCTCTGGGCAGACGTTCCGCACCCGTGAGGATTTTCTCGATAACCACGTAGCGCGAACCATTCTCGGAATTGTTTACGGCAGCTGCGATGCTGCGGTTGAGGCGCTCGAAGTATTGGCGCGGATTGTACAAGCCGTCGGGATGGTCGATACGCAAACCGTCCACTTTGCCGCCTGCTATGAAACTGAGAATCAGACGATGTGTTGCTTCAAAGACTGTCTCATTCTCCACGCAAATACCGGCGAGATCGTTGGTATCGAAAAAGCGCCGGTAGTTGATGTCATCAGAGGCAACCCTCCAATTGGCCAAGCGGAAGGCCTGCGCCTTGATAAGTTCATGAAGCTGCTCGAAACTGCCAGGATCGGCGGAGTTGCCGTTCATCGAATCGACCGCAGAGAGAATACAAGCCGTAATCTCCGGGGAACGCCCGCACAACTCCGCCAGGCGACGCTTATGAATCTCTTTATCACGGTTACGCTCGGCGACGCGCTCGCTACTGATTTCATATCTTGCCGGTAGGTGGCCAAAAGAAGTGACCAGACTCTGGAACTCAAGTAAGTCCGGATTTTGCTCGCCGAGTGATGCTGCGGTCTTATCCGTGCAATGCTGCAGAATCCGAGGATACTCCCGGGGATCCACGGGAAAGCGATGATTGAAATAGGACACATCAAACTCGCCGCGCTCCTGGCGAAAAACAAGTTTAAGTTCACCGCTCTCGAGGACAACGCCATAATGATCGTGGAGCACTGGAATCAAAACCTTTCCATACAGTTCGTCCTTCAGCGGATGCCAGTCAATGTCGAAGAAATTCGCGTAGATGGAAGCTTCACCGTTTTCGAGAACGTCCAACCACCAGGCATTGTCGCTGCCCATCACTCCCATGTGATTGGGCACAATATCGACTATCAATCCCATGCCGTGTTCATGGAGAGTATTCACCAGCCGGTCGAATTCTTCGGGGCTCCCGATTTCAGGGTTCAGCGAGTTGTGGTCGACGATGTCGTACCCGTGCATGCTCCCGGCACGGGCCTTCAACAGCGGAGAAACATAGAAATGACTGATGCCAAGCTCGGAAAGATAGGGGACGATCGCCGTGGCCTGCGCGAACGTGAAGTCACGATTGAGTTGCAGGCGATAGGTCGCGAGCGGGATGTGCAAGCGTTGCTTCATGATTCCAAACCCCACACTACGGACCAAGGCGGCAGCTTTCCTTGCTTTAGACTATTCGCACTTACCCCCTCACTCTTATAGATAATCTGGGAAACAGGAGGAGTCACACCTGGGAACGAATCTGTTCCGAGATTCGCCATTAGAATAAGTTTCGATCGATCCGGAAGCTTCCAATAAGCAGTTAGGCCATGCTCTCCATGGATCTCGTAACCGGAACTTAGCACGCAGCCCGAGGAAAGACGGGGAAAGATGTGTTGAGAACGCAGTTTCAATAAATCCCGACAAAAGCGCAGCCGTTCTTGATGCCGGGGTTGATTAAGCTCGCTCCAATCGAGCCGCGAGGCCTCAAAGGTTCTGGCATCGCTTGGGTCGGGAATCGTTTCGCGTTCGGTCGGATCATTGAACATGGGAAAACGAGCAAATTCATTTCGCCGGCCCATGGTGACTGCCGCAGCCAAATCCTTCTCGAAATCACAGAAAAACAAGAACGGTGTTTCCGCTGCGAACTCTTCGCCCATAAAGAGCAACGGTGGCGAAGGCGCGAGAAGGAGAATCGCTTCGGCGGCGCGAACGGCCCGAGGATCTGCGATCTGGTTGATCCGTTCTCCGAACGCGCGGTTTCCGACCTGGTCATGGTTCTGGAGGAAGGAAACGAACGCGGTGGGCGGCAATCCCTTAGTCGACTCACCGCGCGCTTCTCCGTTTCTGTACCGCGACGATTCACCCTGGTAAGCGAATCCTTCGACCAAGCAGCGACCCAGGTGTTGGATTGGACGTTCCGAATAGTCTGAATAATAACCGTCCCTTTCCCCAGTGATCAGCACGTGCAAGGCGTGGTGGACGTCGTCATTCCACTGGGCGCTGTAGTTTTTAGGGCGACAGCGTTCTGTGCGCTGCAGATAACGGGCTTGGTTGCGGTCATTTTCGAGAATGAGATGCACGTGGCGATTCGGATTGATCGAACTCCGCACTGCATCGGCCAATTCCGTGAGGATATCAGGTTTCGAGTCGTCGATGATCGCGTGGACCGCATCAAGGCGCAAGCCGTCGAAATGATATTCAGTCAGCCAGTAGAGCGCGTTGTGGATGAAAAAGTACCGGACAACTCGGCTTTCGGGTCCATCGAAGTTGATGCCGTCTCCCCACGGCGTGTGGTGGCGATCGGTAAAAAACTGCGGCGCGTACGACCTGAGATAATTTCCTTCCGGGCCAAAATGGTTGTAGACAACATCCAGCAGAACCATAATGCCGCGCGCGTGAGCGCTTTGAACTAATTCTTTGAGATCTTCGGGGCGGCCGTAGATACTATCGGGAGCGAACAGGAATACGCCGTCGTAGCCCCAATTGCGTTTGCCGGGGAAGTCGGCCACCGGCATCAATTCGATAGCGGTGATGCCCGTATCTGCGAGATAGTCGAGTCGCTCGCGTACCCCGGAAAATGTTCCCGACGGAATAAATGTTCCGACGTGCACCTCGTAGATGACAGCTTCTTCCCATCGACTGCCCCGCCAGTCGCCATCTTGCCAGTCGAAGTCTTCGGGGCGGACCACTTCGCTCGGTCCGTGCACATCCTGCGGCTGAAATCGGGAGGCCGGGTCAGGAACTTCCTGCGAATCATTAAGACGGAATTTGTATTGCGTGCCCCGCTTAGCGGCATCAGTTGTTAACTCGAACCAACCGCCCTCGCGTTCATCTAACGTTAGCCGCATGGATCCGTTCGCGCCTGCCACGGCGAGTTCGACTTGACGCGCGGCTGGCGCCCATAAACGAAAGCGCACGCCCCCGTCGTCAAGGCATTCGGCACCGAATGGCATGTTATAGCGACGGTTCATTCGAGTCTTCCTTCTTGCCATTTCCTCGCCGCTCCATCATCACGACCATGGAGCGCGCCTGCAGGGGATAAACTGCCCCGGCATCATACGTATCGACGGCTCGCAGACCGTCTTCGCGAGAAGTGTCCATCCAGGCGGTCCAGCGGGCACCGGGGCGCGAAGCCGGTAAGGTGAATCCGACATCTTCGTGATGCGCATTGAGCAACACAAGAAAATTTTCGTCGCTCAGTTTGCGGCCGCGGTCGTCAGTCTCATCCAATCCCTGGCCCGAGAGAAACATTCCTAGACACCGAAGCGAAGGATCGTGCCACTCATCCTCGCTCATCTCATTGCCGCTGGGATTAAGCCAGAGCACATCCTTTACATTTGCTCCTTTGATCGGGCGACCCTGAAAGAATCGTTTGCGGCGGAAGACAGGATGCCTCTTGCGCAAGTTAACCATGCGCTGAAGAAAGGCGAGCAAGTCACGATCCTGAGGCTGCAAATTCCAGTTGATCCAACTGGTCTCATTGTCCTGGCAGTAGGCATTGTTGTTGCCCATCTGTGTATGCCCGATCGCATCTCCGGCATACATCATCGGTACACCTTGGGAGAGCAGGAGGGTTGCCAGAAAATTCCGCTTCTGCCTCGCGCGTAGTGTCAGAATGTCGGGATTGTCCGTCGGACCTTCGGCGCCGCAATTCCAGCTGCGATTGTCGTTGTTGCCGTCGCGATTGTTTTCGCCGTTGGCTTCGTTATGTTTTTCGTTGTAGCTGACCAGGTCCTGTAAGGTGAAGCCGTCATGCGCGGTGACAAAATTCACGCTGGCATAAGGACGGCGACCGCTGTGCGCATAGAGATCGCTCGAACCCGTGATGCGATAAGCTAGATCTCCTACCACTCCTTCGTCACCTTTCCAGTACGAACGCACCGTATCCCGGTAGCGATCGTTCCATTCCGCCCAGCCTACGGGGAAGTTTCCGACCTGATATCCGCCCTCGCCGAGGTCCCAGGGTTCGGCAATCAGCTTCACCTGCGAGAGCACGGGATCCTGATGGATGATGTCGAGGAATGCGCCCAGGCGATCAACTTCGTGCAACTCGCGCGCGAGCGTGGCGGCGAGGTCGAAACGGAAACCGTCCACGTGCATATCGAGAACCCAATAGCGCAGGCTATCCATAATCAGCTGCAGCACACGAGGATGCCGCATATTCAGAGTGTTTCCGGTGCCGGTATAATCCCTGTAAAAACGGGGATTCTCGGGGGCGAGGCGGTAGAACGTGCTGTTGTCGATACCCTTCAGCGAGAGCGTGGGGCCAAGATGATTGCCCTCGGCGGTGTGGTTGTAGACGACATCGAGAATCACTTCCAGTCCTGCAGAATGGAGCGTCTTGACCATGGTTTTGAATTCGCGGATTGAGCTCGTGGCCATGTACCGCGGCTCGAGAGCAAGAAAACCGATGGAGTTGTATCCCCAATAGTTCCGGAGACCACGTTCCACGAGTTGGCGATCGTCAACGAAAGCGTGTACAGGCATCAATTCGATTGAAGTTACTCCTAGTCGCGTGAGGTATTCGATGACCGGAGCTGTTGCCAGGCCCGCATACGTCCCGCGCAAATGCTGCGGAACGTCAGGGTGGCACATGGTGAATCCTTTCACGTGCGTCTCGTAGATGACGGTTTCGTGCCAGGGGATGCGAGGTGCTGCATCGGCTCCCCAGGTGAAAGCAGAATCGATTACTCGATTCTTGGGCATTCCGGTGGCATTGTCTCGCCGGTCAAAAGAAAGATCTTCCTGTTTGCTTCCGACCCGGTACCCGAAGTGAGCATCGCTCCAACGGATCGATCCCTGAATCTGCTTGCCATAGGGGTCGAGTAGAAGTTTGTGGTGATTAAATCGATGTCCTTGTTCCGGCGCATAGGGGCCAAACACGCGATAACCGTACAACTGCCCGGGGCGCACTTCTGGCAGATAGCCATGCCAGACCATGTCGGTTTGCTCGGGAAGGGGGACGCGGAGGGTCTCACGTTTTCCAGTAATGTCGAACAGGCAAAGCTCCACTTTCTCCGCGTGCTCGGAGTACAGCGCGAAGTTGACGCCCTCGCCGTCCCAGGTTGATCCCAAGGGATAAGGGCGTCCGGGCCACACAATGGGCTGGGATTGCGGCATTTATTTTCGATGCCTCCGACGTAAGCGAGGGAACTCTTTTGAAGTGGTGAGCGCCAATCTTTCAGTCGAGGCCATGCAGGATCTCCTTTGCGGCACGGCGTCCGCTGGCAATCGCGCCATGGACGGTGCCGTTGTGGCCGGTCGTATCAGTGGCTTCACCCGCGAAAAACAGAGTATTGTCGATGGGGCTCGCCAAAGCCTCTTGCGCACCGCCTGCTCCGACCGCGCCATAACTATACGCGCCACGGGAAAATGGATCGCTCTGCCAGTCATGAAAATAAGCAGCATCGAGCAATGGCGTGATTTGCTCAAGCCCAATGTTCAGCAAGCGGCTAAGGGTTTGCAAACATCGATCAACGACGAAATCGTGGCTCTTGCCGGACAAACGCTCAGCGCAACGAAATGGCGCCCACCCTGTAATGATCGGCAGTTTCTCCGGCATGGTCGTCCACCAAGTGGGAAGCCACTCATCGTCGGAGAGCAGAAAGCTCATTCCCGAGAGGGTTTTGTTCTCCGCGCCGGGTGCAGAAATTGTGTCCCAAAAACGATTTCGAAAGCGGAGTGTGACCCGGATCACTTTTCCCATCTCCAGCTTCTTAAGCGCGTCCAACTTTGTCTGAGGCAATGCGGGAGTGAATTGGATCGCGCCTTCATCATCAGGTTCGGTTTTCAAAACACCAAGAGGAATTGTTACGAGGACGCGGGCAGCTTCGAACTTGCGTGGTTCGCTGACTCCGTGGGCTGAGACTTCGACCCGGCCTGGCGTCCAGCGCACCGATTCGACGACGGTTTGCGTTTGCGTATGGACGCCTACCTGAGCCAATTCCTCGCAAAAGATATCGAGCAGATCTTGATATCCGTTGGCAGAGCGGAAGGCGCGATCTCCTTCGATCTGCTCTTCCGCTTTCATCCCTTTCACGAGCCAATGCACACCCACTCGATCCGGATCGGCTGCATTGAAACCGGTAACGTAAGCCAGCGCCCGCTCGCTCGTCTCTTGTTCTTTCGGACCGCGTTTTCCTATATAGCAACGTTTCAAGAAGCTGAGAAACGATTCATCGGGCGCATTAGCATCCATCTTTTTGAGAATGTCGTCGACTTCGGAGAAGAAGTCGCAACTGCACAGTCGGGCCTTCCGGAAGCACCACAAATCGCCATTGACTTCCGTAATCCGGACATTTCGTGCCTGGAGAGGTTCCCATATTTCAGGAGGAAGACCGTGAATAAACTCGGCGCCGAACTCAATAGGAGCATCGCAGACGGGATCACGTTGGGTGAACATACGACCACCGATGCGGTCGCGCGCTTCAAGAATAGTTACGGAGACACCGGCGCGTCCCAACTCCGCGGCGGCCGCGAGTCCCGCCGCTCCCGCGCCAAGCACGATAACATCGGTGATTTTCGACATGACAATGTGTTTCGACAGCCCGGACGCCAAAAACCTCGGTTCGACTGCGGAACGACTCTATTGCCAAGCAAGCCTGCGGGGAAGCACGCATCATTTGCCGCTCGGTGTGAATCTGCCCATCCTACTCTCCAGAGGCAAATTGAACATTCACGCTCTTCGGATTGCTATGCGGCGCCCGATGAATTTCCTGTTGCGCTGTCGGCTTTTTTTCAGGGTAGTTCTGGAAGTTTAACCACCACCCTTCCGGTGCCTACCGATTCATATGCGGCGCGCACAATTCTAACGTCTGCCAAGCCTTCTTGCCCACCTGGTCCTGTTTCTCGGCGTCGCCGGAAACCTGGGCGACCAATTCAGAATTCTCCGCCTTGTTGAACACGGGTAAACGTGCGACCTGCGTCAGGTGCCCCACCCCTACGACGGCGTAGCGAATCTTACGGCTGGATTTGCGATTGCGACTCATTTCCCTTTTCCAGTTTCGAATCTTTTTGGATGATCTTTTTCGGCAGAGCGTTGTGAGGTTTCTGCAATAAAAGCCTTGTTTTCTTGGATAACACTACGACACTGCCGGGAGCAATTCTTACTGTCACGTGCTGGCTTTCGTTTTCCTACTTGCTGGGGTTCTATTTTCGTCACTTGGCCAATCTAAGCCGGACATATGGAACTTTGGCCGGATTCATTGCCTTCATGACCTGGTTTTACTGGAATTCATTCGCAGTGCTGGCGGGCGCTGAACTCAACGCGGAACTGGCGAAGGAAAGCGCCAAGGGTCAACTGCCTCAGAAGGATCATCCGGCCGCAGAGAACACACTTGGCCGCGCCGCCTGAGCGCACACCGCCCTGCTCAGAATTTGGTGTGGAAACGGCCGTCTACGGAGACTCCTCCTAGTTGGTCGCGTTCAACGCTGACCGACCATCGTCTAGTGACCTGGTAATCTCCTTGAACTATTTCTTGTCCCGGCTGCGAAACGTCGGTGGAGAAGGTAAACAGAAAATTCTTCGTCACTCGTTGCTGGATGGCAACTTGTGCGGAGGGATTCTGGCTGTTGCCACCGAGAAGCGGGTTGATTTGCAGGCTCGAAATTCCGGCGAACTTTTGAACTCCGCTGCTGAGTTGGCCGGCCGCTTGAGAAGCGATTATCGAATCCGTGCTCTGACTAGCTGCAGCCGACTCCGAGGTGGTCTTGCCCATCGCAATCAAGTTAATGATGTCGGCGGTGGCAAGCGGGGGATCGGAAGTATAGGAAGTGGTCAGCCTGTCGAACGGGCCACGCAAGTTTATTGTGAGGTTGTATTGCTCGACGACAGTGGATACGGAAACGTCAAGGACCGGGCTGATCTGATTCGGATCCGCAAAGGTGACAATGCCGCGCTGCAGTTGATAGCGAACATTCCGGTAGAAGAGTTCTGCGTCAGTGAGATCCGTTCTACCGATGATGACTGGACTGGCCGCGGTTCCGATAACGTTGAGATTCGCGCTTCCTGTCAGGCTGACCTGCGAACTAGTGGCGCTGAGATTGTCCTGTGTCTGGATTGAAACTTGTAATTTAATCGTGTCATCGAAACCGGGCTGAGCGGGAGCGGCCGCGTTGCTGCTGAACTGGTCGCCAAAGCTGGCTAGGTCAAAATCCGGCGTAAAGGAAAGCTGATCCACTAGGACACGCCCAGTCAGAGTGGAATCCTGGGTCGTGCCGGCCCAGTTGAGATTGCTGTCAAGCAAAGTTCGCAGGCCTTCGGGATAGCGCAGGCGAATCGATTTGCCCTGCAGGGAGATATTAAATTGTACGTTGGGACGGTACTCGATTGAACCAGCGGCGGTGATCTGCCCGCCGTTGACTTCTGCTGCCACATTGGAAATTTGCACGCGCTCATTCGCCAGATCGAGAGTGCCGTTCAGTTTATCGACGCTGACCGGCGCATCTGGCGTTGACATGGCGATATCTTGCAGACGGACTTGCCCCTGTACGACGGGACTCTTCGCAGATCCTGTCGTGCGAACATCCAAGGCGACCGTTCCCGAGCTTCTCAAGTCAGGCGAGACGATGCGAAGAATGCGCGCGCCGATCGTGCCCTGAGCCGTGAGCGTCGGAGATGCGGTGCCGGCAAGGGGAACGCTGCCCTGCACACGAATCGAGGTCTCTGTGCCGCGGATCTCGGCGGGCTGAAGGGTCACGACGGAATTGGAATAGTCCGCGCGAATCGGCCCGGCAGCGCGGATTTGCAGCGCTTGATAGCTGGCGTTCAGCGTGGGAATGGTGAGGTGAGCCTCCAGTTTGGTTGTATCTTTCAGCGGCCCCTTCACCACGGCGTGAAACTCGGTTTGGCCCTGAAAGCCTTCGGGTGCGCTGTTTGCGTATGTCGCTAACAACACATCGAGGGGAATCGCGGTCGTGTCGATGGTGGCGTCGGTTTCATAGTCGCCGGTGAGATTCACATGGCCACGAGCCCGGACAGAGGCCTGGGCGACTTGTGAATCCAATGTTAGATTGGCTTGCTTGTTAGCGACATGGACTTCTGCTTTCACTCCGGCAATCGACTTCTGCTTCACGTCGAGCCTGGGCAACTGGAGGCTGGCGGTCAGTTGAGGATCGTCGAGAGTTCCCTGTCCACTCGCGGAAACGGTCAGGGTGCCATTCACCGCCAGATTCTTTCCCTGCACCGTCTTCAGCTTCTGCAGAACAATCGAGGGAGCATCGAGGCGAAGCACGTACGCTTTGGTTTCAGGGGTGAAGGTCAGATTTGAATTGGCGGACCCCGCGCTGGTAGAGACGTTCAGAGTGGAAACGATGGAACTGCCTTCCGTATGGAACTTGAGAGCCAGGGTTCGAATGGGCTCATCGTAGACGCGCGCGTTCGCAACCTCGAGCGTACCTGATCCTTTGGGATCGAGTTGTGATCCATTCACAGAAACTTTCGCTGACAAATTCCCGCTCACCGGATATTGAACATTGGCTAGATGCTCCAGGTCGGAGACAGACGTCTGCCGCACAGAAAGATTCGCCTGGATTGGATTGGCCGGGAGATAAGACCAGTCATGCAGACCAATGGTTGCGGCGAACGAGGCTTCCCCGCGTTGCGCACTTATCAGAGTGCCATTCGAGACGATGATTCGGGATGGGTTGGCCTGGAGCGAGAGCTCTGCGCTCTGCCAAGCGCTGCCCTGAACGTGAAGATCCTGCGCCCTCACCTTGCCGGATATTTGGGGTCGCTGCATAGAGCCCTGCACAGTGGCGTTCAGTACGGCAGATCCGGAGACGGCGAGTGGCGCGGTCGGCGTAGAACTGAACGCCGAAGCCAGTGCGACCAGTTGATGCAGATCGCCAACTGCGGCATGAATATCCAACTTGGAGCGCTTGCTGACCTGCCCGTCTGCAGTCAGAGTCGTTGAGGGAATTCGGACGGTAGTTTGATGCAGGGTGAGGACATTGTTCAGACCGTCGTAAGCCGCATGGATAACCCCGTCAATCGGGAGATACGTTGCGGAAGGTGCATGAGAGATCTTGGCAGCGCGTAAGGCGAGGTCCGAGCGAGCGCGTATATTGCTCATACTGCCAGTCCAAGCGGCTTCGGCGGTGCCGTCGAGTATCCCTGAGATTGCAACGCGCCGGAGTTCGGGTTTGTCCACGGCACGTTGCGCGGCACGAAGTGAGATGCTGTGCAGAGTAGCACTGAGTCGCGACGACGGCGTGGTGTCGATATTCTTCATTTCGACGTCAGCATTCATTCGGCCATCAAGCAACTCCGCTTCAACACCATAAGCGCGCAAATTGCCGTTAGCCAACTGATAGCGCCCCTGAAGCCTACGAACGTCGATGTGACCGCCGGAGGCTACCGCGGACAGACCCTCACTCGCTATCTGTCCTTCTAGCGCAACACTTCGCAGAAAAGACTGGTTGCTTTGGTTTTGGTAGTGGATTTTGCCGGTCAGCGAAACGTCCCCGGCTGTCTTTGCTGCGGGCGACATTGCAGCCAGATCTTGCGTATGAACCCGAATGTCATACTCCCCGGCAACGATTGGATTGCTGTAGTTGCTTATGTCCGCATGCAAGGTCACAGAGGACAATGCCACCTTTATGACAGCGGACTCGAGAGAGAGAACGGACGGTGTCGCGCTGAATCTTGCGTTGAAGCTGTGAGGCAACGGCGCGTACTCGCCATAGTGAAGATGGCCATTGTTGTATGAAATCGAGCCACGGTAGCGCGTCGCCGGCGGATCGAAAGTAACGTCGGTTCCGAGATTGTAGAGGTCGGCATCCACTGGCGTTTTCCGGTCGTTGTAGTCGATCTCACCACGCGTCAAGGACACGTGTCCGACCGCAAGGTCGAACACATTCGTGTGGCTGCTAGACTGGCTCGGCGGCTCCTGCGGGATGTTGCTCTTGCCTTCGCGATCCACTTGAATGCGTACAACCGGATGCTCAATCAACAACTCGCTAAGGGTAACTTTGCGGTGAAGCGCCGATTGGATTTTCACTGCGACCGTGAGTCTGTCGAGTTTAAGAAGCGGCGGAGCGTCAGAGGATTCATTGCCGCGAATCACCACATCGTAGAGATGAGCAGTCAAGGTCGAAAGGCTAAAGTCGAGGGCGCGGATCTGCGTGCGGCCACCGGTCGCTTCGTTGGCCTGGTCAATGATCTTGCGTATGGCAAGCTGCTGAAAGCCGCTGCTCTTGAGATAGAAGTATCCACCGATAACTCCGATCGCAACCACTGCTATGAGCGCCGCAAATGTCCAGCCGACAATTTTCTTCCAATTCATGACTGCTCCTAAAAGGCCTGACCCAGCGTTATGAAGTATTGCGTGGCAGTTATTCCTGGGACTGGATTGAGGTTGCGTCCGATATCGATGCGGACTGGCCCAATCGGCGTCGCGTAACGCAGACCCACTCCAATGGTGTTGCTGTAGTTGTTGACGAAATTGTTCAGGTTGATGGCACTGTAGACATTGCCGCCGTCATAGAAGACCACGCCGCCAAGCGCTTTCATAATGCCCAGAGGAAAGCGCAACTCCGAGTTCAAGATGAACAGTTCACGGCCGCCGACGGGCACAGTCACGTTCACACACCCAGTCTGTCCTTGCAGCACATTGCAGAAAGGAACAAGGCGTTGCGGTCCTGCCTCGTCGATGGGGAAGCCGCGAAGCGTTGTGCCGCCGCCGGAGAAGAATAGTTGACTGGTCGGGACGAAGCTTCCGGCGAAGGCCTTTGCGAACCCCAAGCGAATGCTGTTGGCAAAGACGACCGAGTGCAGCTGCTTATAAAAAGCATACTGGCTGAGAAGCCGGGCAAAGTTTGCGCTGGAGCCCAGGCCCGTCGGTGTAATGCCCAGCGTCAGCATACTGAAACTGCCGCGGTGCGCGTCAAGGGGCTTGTCTCGTGAATCGCGTAAAAGAGTGCCAGAGATAGTAGACAGGTGAACATTGCGATCCTGCGGCAGAACAAGCGCAGGAACCAGTAAATTAGATAGCACGGTCTTGTTGAAGTCGTAACGGATTTGAAACCGCGTATTGTTCTTTCGGTTGATCAGATGTTCCAGTTGAAACGAAGCGTCTCCCAGACTGGCGCCGAAGAGTGGATTTTCGGTGGTCCGCTCCAGAGAAAAACTCGAAAGTGAACTCCATTGCGACCCGATGAAATGCGGTTGCGCATACGTAGTGAGAGCGCGCTGGTCGAGGCGGGAGAGCAACAGCGAGGCGCTAGCGGTCTCTCCTAACCCTCGCATGTTGTGCCGGTCGAACTCCACGGAACCGCGTGGGCTGGCAAAAGTGGATTGGCTGGGCGCGATCTGATTATTGCCAAGTTGGATCGTAGGCCCTCCTGGGACGGCCACGGTTCCACTGGGAATATTTCCCCCGCGATGGGAAATCTCAAAGCCGAATCCGTAGGTAATCTCGTTCCGTTTCGCCTCGTGAACCTTAACCAGCGCAACTTCCTCGGTCTGATCGGTGATCGGCTTTCTCGGGCCGACGCTCGACCAATCGAAAATATTCAATTCGTAAAGACGGCTCTCGGCCTCGAGCAGGTCTCCTCGTCTCATCGGTGTCTCGCTCGAGACTTTGGCAGCTCTCCGAATGAGGGACAGTCGTGTTCGTTCCTGCCCCAAATAAATTACGTCACCGACGCGCACCATTTGTTGTTCGTTCACTGCGTATGTGACATCCACAGCGTGAGGATCGGCGGGATCACGGTTCACCTTGGCTTTCACTTCGACGTTGAGGTATCCACGGTTTAGATAGGTAGCGGAAATACGGTTGCGATCTTCGGAAAGCCGCCGCGGCGAAAAAGGCGCACCCGCGCGAAGCTGAAAGCCCACTGGAGCCGTGAGTTGTTCATAGCGAACATTACTGTTTCCGGTCACGTCAAGGTTGCGAACCAGAGTCTGAGCGCCTTCTTCAATGTTGAAGACGGCGTCGATCTTGGGCTCATGATCGACAGTTTTGGCGGTTACCTTCACCTGCTCATATCCCCGATCGCGATATAGCGCCTCGAGGTTTGCCGTACTCTGTTTCAAAAGCTTCTGGCTTACGCTGCCGCGCGACCAGATATGAGACTTTTTCACCGCGACCACGGCGAGTAGATCTTTCTCTGAGATATCGTGATTTCCCTGAAACATGATGCGGTCGACCTTGTGCTTCTTGCCCTTGTCGACTTCGTAGACCAGCAGGATCTGTTCGGGCTGATGCTGAAACGTAGTCTTGACTTGCACATCGAAGTAGCCTTTTTTCTGAAAGTAGTCGACGAGATTTTGCTGACCTTCCTGCACCAGATCGCGATCGATGGCTCCTTCGGAATAAATTGGAATCAGTTTTTTCCTCTGCCGCCCCGACATGAACGGAAGCAGGGACAAGCGCGCTCCGGTCATTCTCACCGTGACCACCGGGCCGACATCCACTTTGAACGAGACATCGACGCGATTCGTTTCAGGGTGATATTGGGGAGGATTTTCCTGAACGTGGCTGGCCAGGTGATGTTGCTGCGACAGCGTTCGTCGGATGAGTGTCGTGGCTGCAGTGATGCGCTCCGGCGTATAGGGCTTCCCCGCCTTGAGAAGCCCGCCGGAAAAGTGGGCCCGCAGGGATCGGATCGAGTGCAGCAGACGCGCGTCCTCAGTCGCGTCTGGGCCTTGAAAGCTCACGTTTGCCACACGCGCCAATCTCCCCAGCTTGACCGAGAAGGTCAGGTTGACCAACTGGTGATTGTCGTCAATCTGGGAGTCTGTTTTTATCGAGGCCTGGAAGTATCCATTGTGTTGCAGGAATTTTTGCAATGCGTCTTGAGCGAGCCCGACCCGCGCTTTGTCAAAGGGATCTTCGTCTGGAAGGTTCACAACCTGCAAAAGACGCGTGTACGAGAAAAGTTTCCCCACGAGGCCCGGGAAGTCAATCACGCCAAGATAGTAGGCGGGTTCCAACAGGAAATTCAGACGGAGGCCCGAAGGATCGGGGACGACGTTTACCTCAACTTTAGGGAATTGTCCGGTGCGTTCGAGCGCCGTGATGCTGGCGTCGACTTTCGCATGAGAGTACGGATCCCCCACTTTCTGCACGATCAGGGAGCGAAGCGGTTCCAGGTCGCGGTGGGGATTTCCAATCAGATCGATCGCGCCTACAGTTTGCCCTTCGTAAACAGCTTGAGGACCTTGCACCGCAAGCTGCGCCCAGGACGCGGTCACGAATAAGAAGAAGAATACACCCGACAATCGCATAGTCGACCGCTTGAGGTTTCAATAGCTTTTCCGATTTGTCACACAGCTCAACCGTCCCCGAGCCGTTCTGTGATGCGCCCGCAAGCGGAGAAGTTGTCGACCGTGATCAGCGGGCGAGGATGCGGGGATCGCACCAACAGTGAGGGTAGCTGCGACTATGAGCAAATGCTCGCGGACGACCGATAAAGTTCGCCAATTTTCCAACACTCAAGGACCGACGGCGAACTCGATGCTACGCCGTTCTCGCCCCGCGCACGAAATCTAATACCAGAGAAATCGCAGCCAACACGAGCAGAATGTGGATCGTCGCGCCAGCGACGTGAAAAATCACCACGCCGCTGATCACGGCGCTGGCGACACCGATCATGACAATTCCCTCGTTGCTTTTGACCAAGTCATTGGAAATGAAAGGTGAATACTCGAACGTGCTCGGAGACAACGCGGCAGGGGAAGACCACTGAACGACGTTTGAAATTCGTGAACCGACTGCTGCATCGCGAAGCAAGCAACCCGAGTCTACCAATCACCATCGAAGACCCGCCTGTAGAACAGAATAGGGGGCAACTCTATGCCTAGGCCGAGGGTGGATGTTGTCGTTTGCTGTCTGATCTCGTTACTCCTGATAATTCTTTGCGGTTGCGGCGGAGGCGGAAGCAGTTCGAGTTTCCCCACTGGCTCCGTTCAACTTAGTGTCCAGGCCGCCGGCGGTGGCGGAGGGACGATCAGCAGCACTCCCCCTGGAATCAATTGCGGCCAGAACTGCACGGCCAACTTTTCGAGCGGAACCCAAGTCACACTCACTGCCTCGCCGGCAGCGAACTCCTTTTTCGCGGGATGGTCAGGTTCCTGCAGCGGCACTGGCGTCTGTCAGTTGACGGTGACGCAAAATACTTCTGTCATGGCCAACTTCAGCACCTCGCCGGTGCTGACTGTTAGTTTGAGCGGCACTGGCCAAGGCAGCGTTACCAGCAGTCCGTCTGGCATCAATTGCGGACAAACCTGCAGCGCACCCTTTAACCCTGGAACTTCAGTCACACTCACGGCGACTGCCGGCGTCAACTCAATGTTCGCTGGCTGGACAGGCACCAACAACTGCAGCAGCAATCCCACTTGTGTGGTGACGGTCAATGCAAGCGAGAAGGTCACTGCAACCTTCAATCCGGTCCAAGGCACGGCGCTCTTGTCCGTCGCACTTGCCGGAAGCGGCTCGGGTACGGTCACGAGCAATCCTGCAGGAATTAATTGCGGGACGACCTGCACCGCACCATTTAACACCGGAACCCCAGTGACGCTTACCGAGACCCCTGCTCAGAACTCGATCTTCGCGGGATGGTCTGTGAGCAGTTGTGGCAACAATTCCACTTGTGTAGTGACGCTCAGCGCGAACGACAATGTGACTGCGACTTTCAACATCATGCAAAGCGCGCCGGTTCTAACCGTGGTGCTTGCGGGGACCGGAACGGGCACAGTCACGAGCAGCCCTACCGGGATCAATTGTCCACAGCAATGCAGTGCTAGCTTTGCCACTGGTACGCAGGTGACGCTCACTGAAACGCCTACAGGAAGCTCAACCTTCGCGGGATGGTCTGTGAGCAGCTGTGGCACTAATCCCACTTGCATGGTTACGATGAACGCGAACCAGCAAGTGATCGCCACATTCTCGGGCCCTCAAAACATCAACGTTCTCAATCACATCGTTTTCCTGGCGCAGGAGAATCGTTCTTTCGATCACTACTTTGGCGCCCTGCGAGAATACTGGGCGCAGAATGGCTATCCTGACCAAGCCATTGATGGCCTGCCGCAGTTCAACCCCGGCGGCCAGCCCCCGACCAACCCGGGCTGTAATCCCAATGACCCGCCGCCCCACAATTGCGTATTTGACCCGAATAACCCGGTTACTTCGTACCACTTGATTACTCAATGCATCGAAACTCCCGCGCCTTTATGGAATGAGAGCCACGTGGATTGGGACTACTATGATCCGGTTGGTCTGAAACCTGCGACCATGAATGGGTTCGTCTGGACCGCAGCATTTTATGCGAGGACGAAGTTTGGGCAGCCGTTCTATGACGTTAATGGTATCCGTGCCATGGGTTACTACGACGGCGGCGATCTCAACTACTACTATTTCATGGCGTCGAACTTCGCCACCTCAGATCGGTTTTTCAGTCCGGTCATGACACGCACGTCTCCAAACCGCGAATATCTTGTCGCAGCTACTTCGCAGGGATATGCGTATCCCGTAGGGACAGACCAGCAGGACAGCCAGCTGTTGACGGCGACAACAATCTTTCAAGAACTTCAGGCAAAGGGCGTGAGTTGGAAGATCTATGTGGATCCGGTAAACAGCAAGTGTTCCGGACCGCCATACGATCCAGCCTGCCTACTGACCTTGAGCTACATACAGAATTTCAAGTGGGGCCAAACCATCCCGACCCAATATCCTAACAATATCGGCACCATAGGCTTCGACGGCGCTGATTACGAGAACGACTTGAAGAATGGAACCTTGCCTGCAGTTGCTCAGATTGAGCCAGCAACGGATGCGGGTTTTGACGAGCATCCATCGGACTTCGACACCGTGCCGAATTACATGCAACATGGCGCCAATTATGTTGCCACCAGGATCATTAACGAGTTGATGGCCAGTAGCTCGTGGAAGGACTCCGCATTCATTTTGACCTTCGATGAATTCGGAGGCCTCTACGACCACGTTCCGCCCTACAACACCGTCAGTCCGGATGGCATCAAGCCGGTGGATCTGCGTCCGTTTGATATTTGTGCGCAAACGACTGGGCCGATCTGCGACTTCACCTACACTGGATACCGCGTGCCGCTGATCGTAGTCTCGCCGTACACGCAGAAGAATTACGTCTCTCACACACCGGCCGATTTAACCGCGATTCTGAAGTTCATCGAAACTCGTTTCGACCTGAATCCTCTTACTGCGCGGGACGCTGCGCAAATGGACATGACCGAGTTCTTTGATTTCAACAATCCGGTCTGGCTGACCCCTCCAACTCCGCCAACCCAGAACATCAATAATCCTTGCTATTTGGATCACCTGCCTTAGGGAAGGATGTTTGTGGGTCGACAGGACTTAGGCATCCCCTCCCGGAGCAAGGCAACCCACCTTGCTCCGTTTCCATCGAACACCATCCAGTAGGGGAAAGAGCGTGCCACGTCCATGTCGGAGTCTGGATTGAAGTATCGGGTCAGCATTCACTTCTTGGTTTTGATATTCCTGAATTTTCTTGTTGGTTGCGGCGGGGGGGGAAGCAGTTCCAGTTTTCCTGGTGGCTCGGTTCAACTCAGTGTCCAAGCTACCGGTGCTGGCGCAGGGACAATCACCAGCAATCCCACGGGCATCAATTGCGGTAAGACTTGTACTGGCAGTTTTTCCAGCGGAACCCAGGTGACGCTCACTGCCTCTCCGGCAGCGAACTCTTTTTTCGCGGGGTGGTCAGGCTCCTGCAGCGGCACCGGTGTCTGTCAGTTGACGATGACGCAGAATACTTCGGTCACCGCGAACTTCAGCACCTCGCCGATGTTGACTGTGACTCTGAGCGGCACTGGCACGGGCAGCGTTGCAAGCAACCCCTCCGGCATCAATTGCGGACAGACCTGCAGCGCGAGCTTTGCCCCTGGAACGTCAGTGACACTCGCCGCAACCGCTGGCGCGAATTCATCATTCATGGGGTGGACCGGGGGCGGATGTAGCGGCACCAGCGCCTGCACAGTAACACTGAGTGCGAGCCAACAGGTTACCGCGACCTTTAATCCTGTCCAAAGCGTACCAGTGCTTAGCGTGACCCTGGGGGGAAACGGCTCGGGCACGGTCACGAGTAACCCTGGCGGAATCAATTGCGGGACTACCTGCAGCGCACCCTTTAACGCCGGAACCCAGGTAACGCTCACCGAAACACCAACTCAGAACTCGACCTTCGCGGGATGGTCCGTGAGCAGTTGTGGCATGAATTCCACTTGCGCAGTGACGCTCAATTCGAACCAATTGGTGACGGCAACCTTCACCACCCCGCCTACATTAACCGTGAGCGTTGTCGATAACGGGACGGCGACGGGCACTGTGTCCAGTAACCCTGCCGGAATTAGTTGTCCAACGATCTGCACTGCGACCTTCCCTGTCGGCACTAACGTGACTCTCACCGAGACCCCAGGGGCCGGCTCCAATTTCGCAGGATGGGGTCCCGGAGCCTGTAGTGGGAACGCGTCGACTTGCCAACTGACGCTCGCGGCGAATCAGCAGGTGACGGCCACGTTTAGCCCGCAAAACATCGCCGCAATCAACCACATTATTTTCATGGCGCAGGAGAATCGTTCTTTTGATCATTACTTCGGCGCAATGCGAGAATACTGGGCACAGAATGGCTATCCCGACCAACCCTTTGACGGCCTGCCTCAATTTAATCCCGGTGGTGGACAGCCCCCGGCTATCCCCGGCTGTAATCCCGCCGACCCGCCGCCAGCCGACTGCATGTTCGACCCGACGAACTTGGTTACTTCGTACCATCTGATTACGCAGTGCATAGAGAACCCGAGCCCGTCCTGGAATGAAAGTCATGTGGATTGGGACTACAACGATCCTCTTGGGCAGATGTCTGCCACTTTGAACGGATTCGTCTGGACCGCAGCGCACGACGGTAGGGTCCTGAAGTACTACGACAGCGATGGTATCCGGGCGATGGGCTATTACGACGGCACCGACCTCAATTACTACTATTTCATGGCTTCGAACTTCGCTACTTCGGATCGATGGTTCAACGCGGCTATGACGCGAACCCAGCCAAACCGTGAGTATCTGATCGCAGCCACATCCGGGGGATATGCCTATCCCATCGGCACCAGCAGCAAGGACCAAGCGCTGTTAACAGAACCGACAATCTTTCAGGAGTTGCAGGCCGCGAATATCAGTTGGAAGATTTACGTGAACCCGGGCAATGTTTGCGCGCCTCACGGCGATCCAGCTTGCTATTTGACCTTGAGCTATGTTCAGAATTTTAAATGGGGCCAAACGATTCCCACCCAGTATCCAAATAACATTGGCACTATAGGCCCCCCAGGCACAGGCTCTGATTTCGAGAATGATTTGAAAAACGGGACGTTGCCGCAAGTCGTCCAGATCGAGCCCGCATCAGATGCTGGCTTGGACGAGCATCCATCCGATTTTGACACGTCGCCAATCGAAGCCCAAGCGGGAGCCGCCTATGTGTCCTCGATCATCAACGCAGTGATGGCAAGCACTTCATGGAAAGATTCGGCATTTGTTTTGACATTCGACGAGTTTGGAGGTCTCTATGATCACGTCTCACCGTATCTCACTGTCAGCCCGGATTCCATCAAGCCGGTAGATCTGCTTCCCGGAGATATTTGTACGCAAAGCACCGGGCCGACCTGCGACTTTACTTACACCGGTTACCGTGTGCCCCTGGTCGTAGTGTCACCCTATGCGAAGCGGAATTACGTTTCACATAACCAAGCGGACATCACCGCAATTCTGAAGTTCGTCGAGACGCGTTTCAATCTGTCTCCGTTGACTAAGCGCGACGCGGCTCAAATCGATATGACTGAGTTCTTTGATTTTACAAATCCGGTCTGGCTGACTCCCCCGACGCCGCCAAACCAGAACACCAGCAATCCGTGCTATTTGGACAAATTGCCTTAGAGTGTGGGTTTGGAAAGTTCCACCCGGTGGTATATCAGCAGGACTTGGTGCAACCCTTGGGTCAGGTTTGGCCTCTGAACACTGGCAGCTATGAGCTTAGAGGCGAACGTTAGCAGGAACCAAATTCTTGCTGCAATCCAGCAATGGCACCGGTCCGTGGCCGTTGTCGCCATATGCTTCTCTCTCGCGCTGGTGGCCGTTACTGTCCAGGCTCAAACATCACCTTCGATTCCAGCGCCTACCGGCGCAACTGGTGTCGGGCATCCGGATTCAGTTCCAGTCCCCAATACTTCGCCTGCGGCTCAGAGTGGTAGCGCGACGACAGCACCACCACCGGACGACCAGGCACCCGCCAACGACAGCGTTTTCGTTTTCAAAAAGGAAGTGCAAGAAGTAATGCTGCACGCCACCGTCGTCGATGAGCAGCGACGCCTGGTTACCAATCTAGACAAATCGGCATTTACGGTATTCGAGGACGGAGTGGCGCAGAAGACTACGTCGTTCCATCGCGACGACGTGCCGGTCGCAATGGGGATTGTGATTGACAATTCCGGCTCCATGCGCGAGAAGCGTGACAAAGTGAATCAGGCAGTGCTTAATCTGATTAAAGCCAGCAATAGCAACGATGAAATCTTTGTGGTGAATTTCAGTCAGGACTCCTATCTCGATCAGGATTTCACCTCCGACATCAACCTTCTGCAACAGGCTCTGCACAAGGTCTCCGCACAAGGCAGGACGGCGCTCTATGACGCCATTGTCGCCTCCGCCGTCCATTTGAAGAACAATACCCGCGTGGACCGCAAGGTTCTGCTGGTAGTCACGGACGGCCGGGACAATGCAAGTCAGGAAACGTTGCAGCAGGCCGCGCGGCGATTGCAGCAGGAAAATGGCCCCACGCTTTATGCCATCGGCCTGCTCAGCGACGAGCTCCAGCAATCAGGGGTCGACGCGCTGCAGAGTCTGGCCGACAGCACGGGCGGCGTCGCCTT
Organism: Terriglobales bacterium; assembly: GCA_035567135.1. GTDB lineage: Bacteria > Acidobacteriota > Terriglobia > Terriglobales > Acidobacteriaceae > JABDBE01. The sequence goes on along the minus strand of DATMQI010000228.1, from coordinate 83,097 downwards.
CTTTCCCAAAGGCCCGGATGAAGTGGATGACATCACTCGAACCGTGGCCCGCGACATTCGCAGTCAGTACACCATTGGTTACAAGCCAACCAGACCCAGGGAAAGTGGCGGTTACCGCGCTATCGAGGTAAGGGCGCAGGCGCCAGGCTATCGCAAACTAACGGTTCGCACTCGAAGCGGATACTACTCCGGCGAAACTGTCCGCTAACGGTCTTGAATTTAGTCCGGAGCTGTTCCGCAGGATGGTCAGCCTACCAAATTCCCTTATCGCTTCCGGTGATCTTCATCCCCACAGCAGCAGCTGTAGCCAGGTATGGCAGCAGGCTGAGCCGGGCGCTGTTCTTGAATTCGCGATTGCGAAGAAGAGTTGTGAGCTCGGAGGCGTAGAGCGCGGCAGATTCTGGAAGAATCGGGACCCGCAGGAAATCTCGCCGGAAGTGGAGCTTATCACCGCCGAACTGCGCTGACGCTCTGACGAATGAGGGCAGATAAAGACCACTACCGCGGTAGCGCTTAACGTAGTCGGACACAATCACAAGGTAGGTCGCAACCCCTTCCCAGATGCCGGCCGATTGGGCGGAAGAGCGCAGGTCTTCGTAGTCTATGACGCCACCGTCAGCCAGTTTCGCGCTGTCGACGATGTCACATAGGCGGAAGTAAAAGTGGCGGTACATTCGTTGCAGGGTAGAGATCATCAATCGGTCGGAGACAACCGGCACCCGAAACATGTGCTTTCCAACTGGGACTATCCGGGCGCGCCGAGCCACCGAGCGGGCGATTGTAATCTGTTCTCCAGTTTGACCCAGACGGCCCATGTGAATCTCAACCGCCTCAGGCAATCCCGGAATCACGAAGTTCCATTTGTTGGCCAGACGATCTCCCCAACTGCGCGCGGCAATTTCGGCTTTAAAATGCTGGCGCATTAGGCGCACTACATCGTCTGGTTGTGTGTTCGTATATAGATCCAAATCGCTGCCAAGGTCGGGCCAGTGATCCAGCGATTTGATCACCGTAACGTCAAGTCCTTGCGCTCCGAAGGCATCGCAAATTTCCCGGAGAAACGAGAGCGCGTTCTCGATACGCGCACCCTCGGCTTCGATTGCGGCGGTGGCCCATTCCGCGCGACCACTGTCGCCGGCCATGTTTGCTACCTGACGAAAGGCGTCTAATCCGCGCATAACTACGTGGTTGGCATTGGCCAGCGCCAGCACATCTTCGAACTCTTCCCTGCTGATCTGGGTGATGCTCAGATCTGGTTCCGCAGTCGTCGGAGAAGCTGCGTCGCCTCTGCTCAGCAGGAGCGCGGAAAGCATGGTCAGAGATGGACGCGAAGCGAACGAAGAAGCTGTATTTGTGGTCATATTCGGCAAGAATCCATAGGGACTATTGGGGTGTCTGCGGAACTGGTGGCTGGGAAACTGGCGCCGGAGCCACTGAAGATTGCGGCCCGGCGGGCTGCGGTACCGGTTCAACCACGGGCGTATTGTCACGATGTTTCAGTTCGACCGGGCCTGGATGCCGGCGCCTCGCTTCGTTTTCACGTGTGATCTCGCCGTCAACTTTCTGGTCGCTATCCGTTGCAACCGCAAAAAGCCGCATACCTTCGGCGGACTGCCGGGTCGCAAGCCCAACCTCGACTCTGGCGTCTTGCGCGCTGCGGGCCCGTTGGTAAAAGAACTCGGCGGTCTCGAGATCGCCTTCCCGCTCCGCGAGATAGCCGATATTGTTGAGCGAAAACGCGCTGTTGGGATTCAACGAGTAAGCCTTTAGGAAGTCTTCCCGCGCAGTTGACCAATCATTGTGATTCGTCGCCGACACTCCACGCACGTTGAGCAAGGCGGCCTGCGCCTCCGCAGTGGCTGCATTCTGCATGCGCTCTCGCAGTTTTTTTTCGCTATCAGCAGCCATCTCGCTAACCGGTTTCCCTCTCCATGCCCGGTTCAGCGTAACGATCACCGGTTCCGACGACCGTGAATCTGCCGCTGCAGCATAGTATTTTAGAGCCTCGTCGTAATCTCCTCGCGCTTCCTTCGCAACTCCTAAATTGTTCAGCGTGTACGTATTGTGCGGATCGAGGGCCAACGCCTTTTGCAGGACAACTAATGCCTCCGGAGCTCGCCCCTGTGACAAGAGCCGAATCGCTTCCACGTTCATCCGGTTTACCTGCATGGTCACATCTTTCAGGCTACCGAATGCGTCCCTCATCGGCTTGCCTTCCAATTGCTGCACGCTGGTGCGGTCGATGACTGCATCGGTGGCCTGCTCGGACGCCAAGCTATAAAGCTTCTGCGCGCGCTCCAATTGACCCTTCAGTTCCGAGACGTAGCCCAAGTTGTACAGCGTAAAAGGATCGGCGGGATCGAAGAGATAGGCTTGGTAGAACAGCGTTTCTGCCTTCTCATAGTTGTGCTTCTGAATAGCGTCAACTCCCTCGCGATTAAGACGCTGCACGGGGGTCAAGTGGCTTCGTTTTGGCAAAGTGAGTTTCAGGTCCCCAGCTCGGGCGTTTTGAGCCACGAAGCCCACAATGACGACAATTATTGCCAGCCAGCTAAGTCGTTTAGCGAACATTCTTTACCTCTAACTGCGTATCCGGGGACAGCTCTTTAAAGCTTGAGATTGGATGCACCCGCCGCGAGGACGTTGCCTGCTAAACCCGACATTCTTATAGGGAAACAAATACTGAGGCCACTGTTCGTCCCGTCTCGCCATCCAAGATCACGATAGAAATCTAAGTTCTGGTTAAGGGTGTCCTAATGGGTCGCTTTCTGATCGTAGCCATGCTCAGCACCGTCGCGATTGCACAGCAGCCGTCGTCCGGAAATTCAAATCCTCAAGACGCTGGTAATCAGATTGCCTCCAAGCTCGAAGCACTCATAACCTTTCTGCCTGACCTGCCCGCCATGCCGCGCGGCAAAAGCACCGTCATTGGAGGGGCGATTCGCGAGGTCGATGGAGTCCGTGACCAGCTCACTCTGAATATCTTTGGCGGACGGTCGATGAGGGTTCTGTTCGACGAACGTACTCAAGTCTATCGTGATGGGGTCAAGGCTTCGCTGCGAGACCTGCGCGCTGGCGATCACGTGTCGGTAGAGACAGTTTTAGACGGAACCACAGTTTTTGCGCGCAGCATCCACATGTTGTCGCAGTTGCCAGAAGGGGAGTGCCAGGGTCAGGTCATCAGTTACGATCGCAGCAAAGGTGAACTCGAGGTTCGCGATTCGCTCTCTCCCGAACCCATCAAGCTGCATGTTTCTTCTGCAACGACAATTGTTCGCCAGGGTCAGGAATCGTCTTCCGGTGATCTGAGAGCAGGAACATTAATCTCCATCCAATTCCAATCCGATAACACTGGGCAGAATGTTGTCCGTAAGATCGCGGTGCTCGCTGCCCCAGGTAGCGCATTCGTGTTCAGCGGAAACGTGGCCTTTCTCGATCTCCATCGCGGGCTCATGGTGCTGGTTGATCCCGACGACCGGCACTACGAAATATCTTTTGATCCCGATCGCTTCGTGATGAGCCGCGATGTGCACGAGGGTTCAGCCGTAACAGTCACCGCCAGCTTTGACGGTAGCCGCTATTCGGCAAGCGCCGTCACCCTGAACCCGCAGGCGAGCAAGTAAAGTCCGCAAGCGGATCAGATCAAACAAACATCAATGCCAGTCAGGCATTTTGCGTACCTCAAATCCTATTGTCATTTTAAGCGTCTGCAAAACGCGGACGTTTCTGCGAATTCGAGAACCGCGTCTAGCTCGCACCAGCTAAACAGCAGGTTCCTCGGCTTCGCTCGGAATGACACGAATCGATTACGGAAGCTTATTCAGATAACACGCCCCACTGGTTGGCTGCGCGGGAGGAACAGGCGGCGTGCTCCAGGGCACGTTTACGAAGTCGAAGAACTCCGTCATATCCATCTGCGCTGCATCCCGTTTCGTAAGGCTAGGGAGGTTGAAACGGGTTTCCACAAGCTTGAGCCACGCAGTGTAGTCCGCAACAGTATGTGACACGTAGTTCTTTTTCGTGAATGGCGAAACCACGATCAACGGAACGCGATATCCGGTGTAAACGAAATCGCAGGTCGGCCCAGTTCCCTTCGTACAAATATCACCCGGAAGCAAATCCGTCGGCTTTATGCCGTCCGGGCTGACGGCGGGTTGGGGCGGCACATGATCGTAGAAACCGCCAAACTCATCGAAGGTGAGGATGAAGACCGAATCCTGCCAGGAAGAGCTCTGCATCAGCGCATTGATCAGAGTGGAAACGTATTGCGATCCCACCTGGACACTTCCGCCGGGCACGCCATCGTCCAGACCCGGATGTTCGTCGAGCCCGCTGCTGAAGCCGGGATCGATATATGCCACAGAGGGCAGGGTTCCGTTCGCCAGATCGGTCATGAATTGTGAAACTGGCACAATGTTTTTCGGATACTTGCTGGCGGTGGCGAACATGTTGAGCGTGCTGTCTTGTATCGGGGGAGTGGCGTACGTCAAATCGGTAACGTAGACCTTCCAGCTAACTCCGGCCGTCTGCAACAAATCAAAAATAGTCTGGTTCGGCAAGGTGCTTGTCAGCGGATAAGCGTGCCCAGCCGAGGTCGATGCCAGCATGTACAAACGATTGGGCTGGGTTCGGGACATGACCGGAGAAAACCAGCGATCCGACGTAGCGAACTGGGATGCCATGAAATAGTAGTAAGGAAGATCGGTTCCGTCGTAGTGCCCCATGGCACGCACCCCGTTCACATCAGTGAACGGCGGCTGATTCGCTCGGGCGTCATGCGCCGCGGTCCAGACAAATCCGTCCAGGGTGGCAGTGGAGGAAAGTGGGTTATGGAAATTCCAGTCTACGTGGTCTTCGTTCCATGACGGACTCGGGTTCTCGACGCACATCGAAACCATGTGGAAGGACTGCACCTGCGGGCTGTTGCCGTCGACAGTACAGTCATTCGGAGGAAAAGCAAATCCTGGGTCGCAGCCCGGATTCGTTGGAACTGGCCCCGGAGATGGATTGAATTGTGGCAGGCCATCAAAAGCTTGATCTGGAATGCTATTGGCGGCCCAGTACTGGCGCATGGCTCCGAAGTGGTGATCAAAGCCACGGTTTTCCTGGGCCATAAAGATGATGTGATTGATGCTCTGCAAACTATTGGAAGGATTGCCCTGGTTCCCAACAAGCCCTCGGCACCCGCTCAGTATTAGCGTCAGCCCCAGGACCAATCGCAATGAAAGCGCAGGGATCTTCGGCTGGCTTTGCGGCCGTCGAGCTATTTTCTGGTGCTGTAGCATTGCAGGCCAGCTTGAGATGGTTTCTGAAGGCAAAGCGTTGGCCGAACCGGCCGCGAGTGCCAGCTTCGGGACCTGTTGTCTTCGTGCTGAGCCGCATGCGATGTACTTCCGAGTAGGTTCTACGGCATTTCCAGGTTGACCCTGCCGCGAACCCTGTATTACTGTTCCGTCAACATCGCTGAATCTCCGGATCGAAACATTGATCAGCGAACTGCAGGGGCAGTCTCCCGATCGCGTCGGGGCTAGTCCACTCCATAGGGCAATTCAGAGCTTGCGATTGCCGCAAGTACGCGTTTCAAACCAAATACCGGAGGATTTTAATGAAGACCGCCTGCTTTGCTGCCTGCGTTTTTTTGATGCTGGGCACGTCCGCGTTTGCCAATGTCTATGTCAGCAGCCCGACCAATGGCGCGACAGTCAGTTCGCCCGTGCATTACGTGGCGACGGCGACGACGAGCACCTGTTCGAAGGGTGTAGCGTCCATGGGAATTTACGTGGATAACAGTTTGGTGTACGTGGTAAACGCGGCGAAGATGGATCACTATGAGTCCATCAGTTCAGGAAAGCACCACACCGTGGTGGAAGAGTGGGACCGCTGTGGCGGAGCTACTTACACTCCTGTTGACATCACGGTTCAAGGTGGCGGAGGACATGAACTCGATCATCTCCAGGCCAGCGGTGGATGGAAGAGTTGGGGTGAGTTACCTCCTGGCTATGGTATTTGTTCCTATCCGTGCCCAGGTGTTACATGGTCCATGCACCAGGGAATCAAAACACCCTCGCTGAGCGGCGATGCGACCCAGTTCAATATCGGCGGTACCAAGCCTTATGCGGACGTTCTCTGGAGCAATCCTCTGATCGGCCAAGGATCCACGCAAGGCCTGCCCGACAGTAATCACACGCTGCTGCCGACCCTGCACAATTTCACTTACGACGTCTACTTTTATCCCACGAACCTCGGAGTCACGCAGGTCCTGGAGTTTGACATCAGCATGTACTTTAACGGGCTGGGTCTGATCTGGGGCAACCAGTGCAACATCCTGGGCGGGCACGTGTGGGATATTTGGGACAACGTCGGCCAACGATGGGTTTCCACCGGCGTAGCCTGCAATCCCATCAACAACGCCTGGAACCATCTCACGATTCAAGTGCAGCGGGAATCTGACAACTGGCTCCTGTTTCAGTCAATAACGCTGAATGGAGTTACCCATCCCATCAACAAATACTATGCGCCGGGTTCTGCTCCAGGGAACTGGTGGGGAATCACCGTGAACTACCAGATGGATGGAGACAGCAATCAGTCGGCGTACACCACGTATCTGGACAATTTCAGCTTCGGATACTGGTGAAGAGCAAGCACGGGGCACGTATTGTGCCCCGTGTTCTTCCCTGAGTTCTTCACGACATTAGCAACTTAGGACGGCGAACGCGCCCCTACTGGCTGGCGTTGAGGACGGGTGTGCGTCCAGTCGCCCGCTAAAACTGACAAATTATTACAAATCCGGGTCATGGACTGACACCCCCGTCGATCCGCAGGAGATATTTATGCGCCCTTTGTCTATTGCCGCAGCGACTCTCGTGTGCCTTCAGATGTGCTTTGCAGCAGATCTCACAATTAATCCAACCACCACCCTGGCGGCGCAAACATCCAACAACACCAGCGCGTCGAGCAGTTTCAAAACAGCCTCCGATGGAAATCTGGATGCCACCAACATCAGCAAGGTGAACACTCATTCATTGCTGTACCCGGGTGCCCAGACTAAAATCTTTGCCCACCTCGAACTCTGGTGGGGCGTGCCCGGCCACATTGACATTGGGTACAGTTCGACCGACGCTGCGCATGTCAACCAGCAGATCGAAGACATGATCAGCCGTGGCATCGATGGCGTCGTCATGGTTTGGTACGGGCCGAACAACCCGATTGATCAAGCAGCTCAATTGGTAATGAAAGGAGCCGAATCGCACCCCGGTTTCACCTTTGCCCTCATGATTGATCACGGCGCAATCCAATGGGACTCCTGCAATGGCTGCGCTCCGCCGCAGGCTCTTATTGCCCAACTACAGTATCTCGAACAAAACTATTTCTCTTCTCCTGCGTACTTGAAGATGAATGGCCAGCCGGTGGTGACGGACTTCGACATCGATCTTTTCTACCAGATTGATTGGACAGCGGTGAAGCAGGCACTATCCAGCAACCCCGCATTCATATTCCAGAACGACAGTGGTTTCAGCCACGCCGAAAGCGACGGCGCCTATTCGTGGGTGATTCCGACCATCACGGATTACGGAGCCAGCTACCTCGCAGATTTCTATTCGACGGGCGCTCAATTTCCTACCAAACAAACCTGGGGGGCGGCCTACAAGGGATTCAATGACAGCTTAGCAACGTGGGGAATGCATCGGATTATAGGACAGCAGTGCGGCCAAACCTGGCTGCAAACGTTCGCCGAGATCAACAAGGTCTACAGCGCGAATGATCCGCTTCCTGCGATGCAGTTGGTCACCTGGAACGACTACGAAGAGGGTTCAGAAATGGAGTCCGGGATCGACAACTGCGTGAGTCTGTCGGCGAATCTGTCAGGCAATTCTCTGCAGTGGACGATAAAGGGCAACGAAAATACTGTCGATCACTACACGGTGTACGCCAGTTCTGACAGCCAGAACCTCATGCCGCTCACCGATCTGGCAACCAATTCGCACTCTCTAGACATGTGCAATTACGCGCTCCCCGCTGGAAACTACTCTTTGTACGTTCAGGCGGTCGGCAAACCGAGTCTGACGAACCACATGTCGGATGTTGTTCGCTACACCGCCAACTGCCTCGCAGCTTCGGCGCCTCCGCCCCCAGCTCCAACTGCGACGTTAACGATGGCGGCCACGCCATCCTCGGTGAATCTGACACCTGGCCAGGAAGCTACCTCCAGCATCGTCGTGAACGCCCAATCGGGATCCTTCAATCAAGCGGTCTCGCTTTCGTGCTCCAACCCCCCGCTGGGGCTCACTTGCGCTTTCTCCCCTGCCGTTGTCACGCCCGGTTCGAGTGGTGCAACTTCTGTTCTTACTTTTTCCACCAGCACAGCCTTCGTGTCACTCATACGGCCGTTCTCGAAACCAGAGAATTCAGCCTTCAATCCGTACCTCCTAAGTTTCGGCATAATGGGATTCGCGTTGATGGGAGGAATCGACAAAAAACGTGCCCTCAAAGCGTTAGCACTCTTTTCCGTGATCTGCCTTGCGCTCCTCTGCAGTTTCTGCGGTGGAGGCGGTAAGACGTCAACTCAGGCGCTTTCCCCCAGCGCTGCCGCCCTGAGTCCGGTTACGGTTACCGTGAGCGGTGCCGCTCGATCGACCCAGGCTTCTACAACAGTCCGCATCAACATACAGTGATGCGCTTGGGAAAGAAAGAAGGCGTTAACTTGGTTTGGGAACGCTAGCCATGTTTTGCGTGGCCAGGGAGAAGCGCTGCGATTCGTCAGGGGGAAACGTCGTCGATATTTCGCCCAAGACTCGCTGCGCAGCTTCAGCGACTGGCAGCGGAGGAATCACGGTCATTTGCCCAGCCATCTTGCTGAGAGTCAAATAGGCCGCGCGATTCTGATGGAGGAAGTCGACGGGGTACTCGGGCTTGCGTTCTCGAGCCTGCACCGGGTCCGCGTCCAATAAATAAGCGACGTCTGGCTGCGGGGTCATTGCCAGGAGCAGGCGGGCGTAGATACGCGAGAACCCATTGTTAAGGTTCAAGTTCGCAAGTTCGTCGTGGAGATATCGGTCAAAGATGATTACATCGGCACCGGCTCTGCGTTGTTTTGCAGCCACGAAGCAGAGCGAAATGGCGTCCAGAAAATAAAGCCCAAACCGCACAACCGTCATGTACCAGGACCGGACATTCTTGTCCCGGCGGTTGACCGGTTTGGTCGGGGACCCAACCCCTCTCTCGCCCTTAAACAAGGTAAGACCACTGAATTCGCGGACGCCCGTCAGCATCGCCACGTCGTCCCAAAAAGCAACCAGTGATACTCGGAAGCCAGCCCGGTTCAACCGGTCACGCAGCAGTTCAATCTGCGTGCTCTTGCCGGCACCGTCCATACCTGAAAAGCTCACAAGTCTGGCGCGCCGATTACTGTTCACAGCAGTCATAGGATGTAGTTTTTCCGGCGGAGTATCTAGCGAGCGCCAGGCGGCCGGCTCGGACTAGCACTGGATAGGGCCACAACAGTTCCAACTGCAACGCTCGCGCCGACGATAGCGCTGACTTTGATCAAGAAGGACCGGGTTCGCCTCTGCTTTGCCGGCGCAATTGCCGCTCCAGCCGGTTTCGAAGCTGCGACCCCTGTAGTCTCTACCGACCCGGCCGCGGCTGTACCCACTGGCTCTTGGGCTTGTTGCTGTCCTGAGGGTGTCTGCTGGGCACTAAACTGCGTGTTGTTTTCGCCTGCCTGCGGACGCGACGACCCTGGACTGTTGGGAAAAGCTTCAGGCTGAGATGGTTGGACTTGAACCGGCGCCGCTCCCCCTTGTCCGGCGGGGGCTTGATTTTGATCTTGCCCTGGTAGTGGCGCCGCGGAAACGAATGGAACAAACAACAACAATACGAGACTGCCGGCAATCAGTCGCATCAGCCCCTCCCCCGACAATTATTGGCCGCTTTACGCCACACTCTCGGATGCAGGAGTGGGATACTCTGGTTGTAGCAGTGGCTGAAATGCGTGCACCGGAGAGTGGTAAAAACTGTTTACCGCGTCTGAGGGATTGTCAAAAGCCTCGAATAAACTATCTACTTTTGTCAGCTCAAGAACTGACGTTACCGCTGAAGGGACTGCCGCAAGTTTGACATCGCCATTCCGCTTCATCGCTTCTTCCAGGCATTGTAAGAGCACTTGGATCCCGGCACTATCAAGGTGGCGGACTCTGGAGCAATCAAACACAACTCGCGGACGATCGGTCTTCAGGCAGGGCTCCACCTCTAGAAAGAAATTATGGCCTTCTACCAGACTCAACTTCTCGGGCAATTGCTTCACCAGCACAGGTCTTCCACTTATCATGTCAATTCACCAGGGCTCCAAAATGCCGCACTCTCGTCCCGGCGGGAGGAAGCACGGTTCTGTACACAGTGCTTAATCTATAATCCCAGCGGTCTAGGGTCTATCCAGTGCTACCTGTATAGAGGTGCAGGTTTTACACTAGTGCGAAAGTATGAAGTTTCATTCATTTATGAGCTCTGCAAAAGTCGCTCGAGTTCAGCTTCGGGATCATGCACCAGGTTGGTCAGCCGGTTCGCACCATACCGGCAAAGGGTTGCAAAATTTGTCTCGTACCAGCAGCATTCGGCCATCCTGGGCGACAATCCGCAGAGGAAGCGGAGCTTTTGCATGGCTTCCGGCGAGGTCAGGGTTGCCGCTACCAAGCGGTGGTTTCCATCCAGAATCGTAAGCGGTTCGCTCTCGTTAAGGCCAATCAGAAGCACCGCTCCCGGTTCACTCTGTTTACCCAGCCAATCACGCAGCGAAGAAATCTTTGACAGAAATGTCTTTAACGCGACGTCCCGGCTGCGACAGGTACGAATGCGTTCGGCTACTTCGGTGATGGTGAAATTGCCGCGCGCGAGTTTTCGCCACAAGGCGCGTGGAAATACCCGAACCTGACTCAAATCGGCGGGCCGGATTTCCACCTCGAACCATTCCGTACCCTTGGGCAGCTCTCTCCACAAAGGAAGATGCCGAATAAACAATAAGGCACGTCGCTTTGCATTTTCTCCGGCGTCATCGAGACGCGGTTTCATTACCAGCTCACGCAAAGATTCCTGGTAGTCGTCGAATGCAGGGTTCTCAAAATCGCTTTTCAGAAACTCCGCGATGACTTCGTCTTCCGAAACCCGGCCGATTATTCTTATCCCCCGCGCGGTCGCCACCGCCGGCATTTCGAAGTCCTCGGAGTTCATCAGCATCTTCCACAGGAACGGCACGGCGAGAACGATGAGCAGAGCCAACATCAGCACCAGTTGTATCCAAATAACTTCCTGCAGAGATGAGTGGAACCGGCAAATCCCTGCGAAGAGAACACCGCTGAAGGCCAACTGTACCCAGCTGGTGTTCGCGATCTTGTAAGACATCTCGTAAGCAATAATCACAACACTCAGGCAGTAAACGACCGTGGTGGCTGCGTACAAGGCCAGTAGATACGGAAGACCGTATTTCCCCGCGATGGAGAACTGCGAGCCGAAGAGCGCAGTCCAAATCCCCGCCGGGGCCAGCCGAAGGCCGAGAGCTATGATTGAGCCGATCCCTAACACGAGCAGTAACGAAATTACCAGGACGCTGTGGCCCTTTCTCTGTTCACTGCGACTGCCTGCCATAAGGGGAAACATGGTATTTATCACCGCCGAGGAGAATGCAAACACCACACGACCGACCAATGCCACCGCAGCGTACAAGCCGGCCGCTGTAGAAGGAAAGAAATGCTTCACCAGCACAATGTCACAATTGTTGATCAGCACCTGCCCCGCAAAGAAGACGATTGCCTGCAGTGCCTCGCGAAACGCGTCGGGTAGATGGAGCTCAGTCGGAACCACGGGCGCTAGTTTAGGTGCAGCGGCGAAATAAGCCACGGCAACTGCCGCAGCATTCGCCGCAATCACACCACGAACTCCGAAGCCTAGCTTGATGCACAGGAGAGATCCGCCTAGCCGCACCAGCCCTTCCAGGACCAGATTAGTGGCGAGCCGATCGAAACCATATGCGCCTTGAATGTAGCCTCGGCGGCTTCCCAGAGGAACGTAAAAAGCCACTCCTATTGCGAGCAGGACAACCAGGATGGGGCTCGGCAAATTGAGGTAGCCCGCAATTGTTTTCTGGAACAGCAGCAACAGCAATGCAACCACGATGCCGCACTTCCATGCGCCCTTGTGGAATCCTCGATAGACCGCGCTTTTCCCCTCCAGAGAACTCTGCTGCGCCACAACTTTGGCGGAAACTATCTGGAAGGAAAGCGTAACGGCCGAGATGAGGATGAGGAGGGTGTAAACCGCGGTGGCATGACCAAAGGCTGTGGGACCAAGAAATCGCGCGACTGCGATGTTGTACGCGAAATTGATCGCAGTGACTAAACCCGAACCGGTGAGCAAAACGAAACTGCCAGAAAGAACGCGTGCCTGCAAAGTCTTTGATTCCGGCTTCAGCGCATTCAACACGTTCCTAAGGCTCCAGCTAACCAAACGGTAGAAACTAATGGGTAACCATTTCAGGTCTCGCAGTGCTCGGCGCATGCTACCGCGAAACTCTGGCAGGTTTTCCTCCTTGGCAGCCATTCAGATGCGGAAACGACTCATCAGGCTGCTTGTGAATCCGAGGTTTAAGCCCCTTACTTGCCTCAGCTGTGCGACAACCCAAGGTACTCTTCTCGACTCTAATACCGAGATCAGCATCCCCTATGATGAATCGTTACCGGGTGATTTCAGTGTTGTTGTTTGTTCTGCTGCTGGAGGGATGCACTCATCCCGGCCTGCGCCAGACGTTGCAGCAAGGTATTCCGGCGACCGAGGCTTCGCCGCAGTTGTTGGCCGTTTACGAGCCTTGGTTTGGGCATCCTAGGCACATCTCCGTCGGCTATTCATCGCAAGACCCTGCAGTGATACGTAAACAGATTGAACAGGCCAAGGCCTTTGGAATTTCTGGCTTCGTGGTGGATTGGTACGGCGATCGCGAACCCTTACTGGATCATGCCTATGCGCTGATGCAAACCATCGCCGCCGAGAAGAACTTTCACGTTTCGATGATGTATGACGAAACGGACTATGAAAGTGCCCAGGCGACCGACGACGCGCTTACGTCTTTCGATAAGTTCCGTGAAACCTACCTTTCTTCGAATGCTCCTGGGCATCAGGCTTATCTCACGTACAACGACCGTCCCGTGATCTTCATTTTTCCCAAGGGAGGGCACACCGACTGGAACCGGGTACGCGAAGCCACCGACCGGTGGAACCCAGCGCCCTTGCTTATCTACGAAAATCGCTCGACTCCTTTCGCGGCAGCATTTGATGGTTTTTACGCATGGGTCAATCCTGGGAAAAAGGGATGGGCCGCAGACGGCAGCAACTGGGGGGAAGACTACCTTCGTGATTTCTATCGCAAAATGCGTTCGACCTATCCTGACAAGGTTGCGGTAGGAGCGGCTTGGGCGGGTTTCGACGACAGCAAGGCCTCTTGGAGCCTTAACCGACATATATCTCAGCGGTGTGGCGAAACCTTTGCCGACACCATGAAGCTTTGGCACGACTATTATCCGCCAGATCAGCCATTGCCTTTCCTATTAATTGCCACCTGGAACGACTACGAAGAGGGCACCGCAATCGAGCGCGGGCTGGCCAAGTGCGGCTCCGACTCTCAATCGCGGGTTGGGCAATAAGCCTGCCGGACGCGTCATCAAACCAATGACGGTTTTTCTCTGCAAATAAGAAAGCCGCGCACCTACTTGTGCGCGGCCTGCGTTTGAACTTAACGGGAGCGAGCTAAGCTAGCCGGTACACCCTTTCCCGATCGCCATTCTGTCGGCCAATGGCTACCTGCACAGAGTCCAACTGCGACGCATAATACACTTTGTTGATGATCGAAAGCGGCCGGCTGCGGACTTCGTCATATACCCGACCCAGATACTCGCCAAGCACGCCTAGAGACAGCAGCACAAGCGATCCCACAAAAAAGATCGCGGAAGCCACTCCGAATCCCAGAGGACTCAGGGAACCGTTCGCAAACATGCTGGAGATCGCCAGGATGCCAGCCATAGAAATGGAAAGCCCCGCTAATACGAAACTTAGCCGGAGCGGTTTGTAGCTGAAACTCGTAATCGCGTCCATCGCATACTTTATCCGGCTCAAGAATGTGAGTTTGCCATCGCCACCTGCACGATCCTGCCGATCGTAATAAACGATTCCAGTTTTGTAACCTACCCAGGCTCGCAGTCCCGGTAGATACCGATTCCCTTCCCGCAACGAGTTAATGCAATCAACGGCTTGTCGATCCAGGAGACCGAAAATTCCCGCGTTGAGCGGAATAGGAAAGTCAGAGAGTGCTCCGAGCACCCTATAGAAAAGTGGGAAGAGCTTGGCAAGAACCTTCCGCCGTTCCTGCCGGCTTCGTCTGACTGCGGTTACGACTTGCGCACCGCCGCGCCAGGCAGCCACCAGTTGCGGCACAACTTCCGGAGGATCCTGGAAATCGCCGTCCATCAACACAACGGCGTCGCCACGCGCGGTTTGCAGACCCGCAGAGATCGCGCCCATATGTCCCCAGTTACGCGAGAGGTCTACCACCACCACATGCGGATCTTCGGCTTGCAGTTCTCGCAGCAGTAAAAGAGATGAGTCTCTGGAGCCATCATTTACATAGACTGCCTCCCAGGCTTCGCCCAGGTTCTTCATGGCATCGGTAACCGCGGCGTGAAATAAACGTATGAGTTCCTCTTCATTAAAAATAGGCACGACCACAGAAATCATGTGAGGCTCCTTGAATTAGCCATCAAAACCATTTCACTAGCCGCCTTTTACCATGTCGACTCTCGTTGTCTCCGAGAGTTCGAAACAGGCCCGTCATTCGGACTCTGCCTGGAAGACGCGCACCTTCCACTGCACTTCCGTCGGAGTTAAGACTGCAACGTAGCGCGCGCGAACATGCTGCGTTGTCTGAAGCTTTTCGTGGTCGATGAGTTGCACGTCATATTCCACTGTGTCCACAAGTTGGATAGAAAGGCCTTCGGGCGAGTAAAAAACCAATCGAATCTCGTGCTTTCCATCCTGATAACGCGTTTGAATCCCTAGTTTTGCTTGCTCCTGAATTGTGTCTGTCAGTTTCTCTTTGGCTGTCCCCACGAAGTCACGGTTCAGCAGATCGGGTCGGTTCTGATCGAGTGCGCCGCTGAGGCTCTGCCAGGCTTGCAAATAATCACGAACCACCGCCGTGGCGGTTTCCTTTTCCAGAGTCCGCGGTCCAACGGAATCCGTGGGCGCTACGCGCACCGCAGGCTGATCCGATCCCCACATCAATAGCGTGGCCAAGACCGAGCATACAAATAGAAGAGGCTTCCACACCGCTCGTCCTTGCCCAGTCCTTTTCATCATTCTTTTCCCCAATGAATCTCGTTACCCATGACAACTCCGGTTGCGACGGAAATTGTCGCGCCTTTGTAAGCCGGCATTTCAGTCCGAGCGATCCCGCGTTTCAGCGGTACATCCACCGTAGCTTCACCGCCGTTGTACATTTCGGTGAAGGTGACGATGGTTCCATCAGGCACGGCATTGCCGCTGCAATCGCGCACCGGTTCCGTTTCGAGCGCAAGTCTCTGCCCTGACGGCCGCACGTTCATTCTTAATCTGCACGGATCCCCCGGAACCTGCTGGATCACCCGTGTATCGGAAACATTTCCAACTTGAGCTACGAACTGAGCAGCGCCCTCTTTGGATGCGGAATCCATCTTGGTCCAGGCAAGGCCGTTGTGCGTAGGCACCGTTCGTGTCTGAGGAGCGCCTGCCACGCCTGCCAAGTGGAACGACACCTGCGTGGGTTGCATGACAAGGTTCTGAAAGGTGTCGAAGACATACGCAACTCCGCTAATGCCATCGTGCAAATCAACGGGAAGGCGAGAGGGCTTAGCAATAAAACTCAAGGCCGTGGGTTGATGTGCGGAGGTGACATCGAACGCGCCGTTTTCTGTGGAGGACGATCCCACCAGAACGACCAGATAGTGACCGGCATTATGGAGATCCCCAGCCGCGAAGGAGGTCGTTTCTCCCAATTCCACATCGCGTCGCAACACTTGCGCGGGTCCCACGATGTATAGGACTGCTTTGCCGCTACCCGCAGTCTGTATCGAGAACGCCACGCCCGCCTCGACTGTCTTAGGCAAGCGCAAATTGATCTGGGCCATCGCCAGTTGCGTACTCGCAACCCAAATCAGTCCGAGCCAGAATATGAGTTTCGCTTTCATTGGAATCGGTTCGAGCTATATGTTGTAGTGACCGCCCGCTCCGTCTTAACTCTGCTTGCGATGTCCGGGGGAACCGAGACTGCGAACGCCACCGGCGTCTCGGGCAGTAACGCACGCTCGATGTACCCGTCCGAAACCCAGATCAGCTGGCCGCTGTTGTCGTAGAACGTCCCCAGAACATGCGCCACGTTCACCACCTGACCGCTCTGGTTAAGCAGCTTTCCAGTCAACGACGGTTGGGGCCCCGCGTTCAGGTGCTGATCTTCTATTTCGACCACCGGGTCCGCCGACGCCGCGACCAGAGTGGATGCCGGTTGCATATGTACGCTGTCTACCTGCGACAACGCTATATTGTGAAACTGGATGAGGAATGGCGTAACTTGCCGGGGCAACAGAATGTGAGAAATCTTGTCGAAGCTGTCTTCCGTCGCGATCGCTGACCCATCTTTCGCAAGGAGTGTTGCCTTGACCGTCACAAAGGCGGGAACGACGTCTTCATTCAGAAGTTCACCCAATATGACCACCCCTCCGCCGCGATCCACAGGATGCATGTCGACGATGCGCACATGCGGGGACTCGACATCCTGCGCTCCCCAGTCATCTCCTGCGCCGCGGTAGATCACGTCCCAGCGCAAATAGTTCACTGGAATCACTTGTGGCGGTACGTGAGGTTCCTTCACGATGGGCCACACCACGGCCCACCGGTCCCCTGTCTTTGTAACCCGCAAGTCACGAGTATCCAAAAACATGCCCACAACGGTGGACCAGCGCAAGTTGAGTCGAACCTGGGCGTCGTCCGCAGAAGCGTGCTGCGGACGAACATCGAAGCTGTCGAGGCTCGCATGACTGCGAAGGCTGGGATAACTTCCGGCCAAGTCGCGTATGAAATCCGTCTCTGTGAATTCGCTCTTGTTAGCGAGATTGGAGTACGCCGTATCCCAATCCCGACGGGCGATTTCATCCGCCAGGTTTTCGACAGCTACCTGCGGAGATGAAGAAGAACGCAGCCGATCGGAGCCGGTGCCGGCCCCAGCCATGGCGAGTGCGGATTGAACGTGGCCAAGCGTACCCGCAACAATGAGCGCGACTGTCGCAAGTGCAACAATGAAAGCTAGGAGACGTCCACTGGTCACGAGATCATCCTCCCGAGAACAAGGTCCTCGTGGGCCGACGAAGGCGCGACGGCCGGCCGTTTATCCCATTGTTTTTCCGGAATGAGCGCAAGCAGCATCGCGAGGATACTGCTCGAGATAGGCAGAATGCCCCACAGCAGGCCCTGCCAATGAGGCGGGATCTGCGGCGCATTCACCGGCGTCGCCGGCGGCACATCTTCTTTGCTCCAAATCGTGATGGTTTTATCTTCCAGGTCATCCACTTTGCGCCAGCCTGCAAAAACCAAAAGCGGCTCGTAGTACGGATCCCGCAGGAATACCCATTTCAGGCCGTAACGATCTGCGTGGTGAAGGATTGCGTTGAGTGCGTCAATTCCAGACTTGCCAAAGTACTTGGAACTAGTGAGCGCCCCGGCCCCGTGCTGCGTCAGTTCGGGCAGCATACGGCCGGAATTCCATTCACCGTCCACGCTGCTGGCGTCCGTCAGGACGGCCAGTCGCGAAATCTTGTTGCCAAAACCAAGAGTTACATAGCGATACTTGTCATGGCCGTCACGATTGAGCCACGCAGCTGTAGAGTCCACGTTAAAGTCCACTGCGTCCGCCGGGTGATACGTGGCCCACGCTACCGCCAGCGCGCAACTCAGCGTTGCTGCGATGGCTAAGCCTATGACCGCCCGCCCGCGAAATCGGTCGACAAGTTCCTCAGCGAGGAGTCCCACGAAAGGTAGTGCCAGCAAAGTTGCCCAGTAGCTGAAGCGCTCCATAGTCAGCACTTCAAAAGCGCGGCCAAGCACTAGCCGGCCTACCGGGGTTGTGCCACCGAGGCCCACCATGAATGCGAGCCAGAAGCCGACGAACAACGGTCGTAATCGAGCGTTCGAAGAACCCCGCAAAAAGATGAACGGTAAGGCAAGAATCAGGGCTCCGTAAGGAATCACGAAATAGTTCAAGCCCCACTCCGGGCTCAATATGTAATTGGCGCGACTGGGATGCGGAATTGGAACCTGCGTGACCGGATAGTGAATAAGCGCAATCCAGAAGGGCAGAAGGACTACCGCGATTGCAGCCCCAACCAGCATTGCAATGCTCCCCGCGCGAAGCAGGAAGGCTGGAGTGGAAATTGGTTCGCCATCCTGGCGGTCCAAGAAAGCCAATACTAGAACCGGCAGCGCGAACAGAAAGGATCCGAACAGCAGCGTGGCGTGATGGGCGGCCGCGGCTGCTACGAAGAGTACCGCACCTTTAACAAACGACCGCCAATTGCCGTGCCGAACCCAGGTGTAGAGGTAAGGCAGTGCATTCAAGTAAAGCGGGGCGGCAAACGTCGTCGACAACTGGCCTGCGGAATAGACCAGGAAACTCTCGGAACCAAGAAACACACTGGCCAGCGCGGCGAACGACGCGGCGCGCCTATCTACCCAAAGCAAACAGAAGCGATAGACGCCCAGCACAAGAAGCAAAATGGCGACGAACTGAACCACCATATATGCCATGTCCAAGCCGATGACCCGCGATACCAGCGCCAGCCACTGCTGCGGCAAAGGAGGATACGTAGTCTGTGAAAAGCCTGCATACCACTTTGGATTCCAGGGATCGAACCAATTGTGGAGGTAGTGCGAGGCGAAGAAAATGTGGAAGTTCGCGTCGTACGTCTTCAGTGGCAGCTTCATGAGCAATAGCGGTGAGTGAACTGCCAGAGCCGCCAGAAAAATCATGCTCAGCGGTATCGGCTGCGTGGTAGGTGCAACAGATTCAACTCTATGCACAGCGACCTCCCGAGAAGTCTTGGATTCCACGCTCCTATTTCGGGTTGCACTAGCCCGACCGTTACTGTTACTTACCGAACAGAATGCAGCCAACGTCTGGGGCGGTTTCGGAATCGAAGAGCCTTGGAATCGATTGACTTGGTGGTGAGACTTTGAGCTCAGCGTTGGGGCGCCTGAAGATCGTGCTTGTGTGTGTGCAGATCGGAGCCCTGGCCTGCTTGGTCCGGGCCCAAACGTATAAAGTCGGGGACGGTTCTTCACAGAAACCGCAAAGCAATGCGACCGATCAAACGCCATCTTCCGAGAAATCTCCCAACAAGCAATTGGGCTGGGGGTCGAATATTCAAAATGCACGTCTCGCCCGCGCCGCCGAACAGGCGCTGAAAAATCGTGATTTCGCTGCAGCGGTCGACTACGCACAGCGGGCTGCGCAGGGAGCTCCGAACGATCCTCAGTTGTGGTTCCTTCTGGGTTACGCGGCGCGACTGGACGGAAAGTTCCAGGTCGCCGTAGATTCCTACAATCGAGGTCTTCACCTGAATCCTTCCTCGCTGGATGGCATCTCCGGTCTAGCTCAAACTTACAGCAGCATGTCTCGAACCGATGAAGCCATGCATCTATTGAATCAGGTGCTGACTGCCGATCCAAAGCGAGTCAATGATGCGGTGCTGCTCGGGGAACTCCACATGCGGTCCGGAGATTACGATGCCGCTATCAACGTGTTGGGGCGCGCGGAACGGGAACACCCCTCTACCCGGTCAGAATTGCTATTGGCGCTCTCTTACCAACATCTGAAGCAGTTCGATCAGGCAAACCGTTATCTTGAGTTGGCAAAGCAGCGTGACCCGAACAATCCGGAGGTCCAACGATCGCTCGCAGGCTACTACCGCGAGACGGGAAACTATCCCGCAGCCATTGCCGCGCTTAAGTCAATCCACAATCCGAAGCCGGATGTAAAAGCCGAACTCGCGTACACCTACCAACTCGGCGGTAAGCAAGAGGAGGCCGCGAAGCTTTACGCCCAAGCAGCCAATGCCGCACCGTCCGATTTGGCTTTGCAGCTTTCCGCAGCCCAGGCCCAAGTGAGTAGCGGTTCAATCGATCATGCGAAGCCCTTTCTGCAACGTGCAAAGGCCATCGATGCCGAACATTATCGTCTGCACGCTGTCTTGGGGGAGATTGCGCGTCTGCAGGAACACACTGAGGAAGCCGTTCGCGAGTACACCGCGGCCGTGGCTCATTTACCCGAAAACCCCGTAGAGGGACCGCTATACGGAATTCAGCTGCACATGAATCTCGTGGAACTCTACAAGAGTTTGAAGGATGAAAATGCTTCGCATCAGCAACTCGAAATCGCCCAGACGCAGATCAACGCGATGGATGATCGTGGACCCAGCCGACCGCAATTTCTCCGTCTCAGAGCCTTGGTCAAATTGAATACAGGAGACTTCGATGGCGCCGGAAAAGACATTAACGAAGCGCTGGCGATCAACTCTCAGGATCCCAACAGTCTTCAACTTAGCGGAGATCTGCTGGCAAAGCTCGGCCGCCCCGACGACGCAATTGCCATATATAAAAAGATACTTGCGATTGATCCTGTGAATCGGTACGCCCTCACTTCGCTGGGCTATGTGTCGCGCGAATCGGGCCATGACCAGGACGCCGAGAAATACTTCCAGAAGCTCGAGGCAGCCTATCCAACTTTGTACATCCCCTACCTTGCACTCGGCGATATGTACGCCGCGCGCAAGGATTTCGCGAAAGCTGACGCCTCGTACAAGAAAGGTTACGAACTCGCCCCCGCCAATGCTTTGATCGTCGCCGGCGGCATGAACGCTGCCATCGAAGCACACCACTATCCTCTGGCAGGGGAGTGGTTGAGCCGCGCAAACGATGAAATGCTCCAAGAACCTCACGTCATGAGAGAGAAAGAGAGGTACCTCAGCTTTAACGGCGACTATGAGCAATCCGCAGCCATAGGCCGCGAAGCGATCAAGCAACTTCCCAGGGATAGGGATGTGGTTGTCTATCTTGGCTACGACTTGCTCAATCTGAAGAAGTATGACGAACTGCTTCAATTAACCTCGCAATACGACCAGATACTGCCAAAGGAGCCAGACATTCCACTGCTGGCCGGGTATGTGCACAAGCAGGCTGGACAATTGGAGCAGGCGCAAAAAGATTTCACCGAGGCTCTGGATCGAGACCCTAACGTAACCACCGCTTACGTGAACCGCGGATATGTGTTGAAAGATCTCCATCAATCACAAGCAGCCGCTTCAGATTTCGAAGCAGCCCTCAAACTCGAACCTAAGAATGGCGAAGCTCATCTCGGACTCGCTTATGTCAGTCTCGACATGCATCGTCCCCGTGTAGCGCTGCGACAAGTGCAACTGGCGGAAGAAGAAATGGGCGATTCCCTTCCCGTCCACCTGATTCGCGCCACGGCGTATGGGCAAAACGGAATGTTGATGAAATCAGCTAGCGAGTATCGCGTAGCCCTGAAGATGTCGCCCAATGACGCAGGCCTTCACCTCGCACTGGCGGATACGCTATATGGCCTGCACCAGTACCACGAAGCAATTGATGAATTGCAAGCTGCGCGGACTCTCTCGCCCGACGATCCCGTGATTTATGCAGAACTTGCGCGCTCCTCCGCAGAACTGCACGAGCGCGATCAAACTCTGCAATACGTGCAACTGGCCGAGCAAAAAGCCCAGTCGATGCCCCCCAACAAGGATTCGAAAAAAGGAACGAGCGCTGTATTTGTTTCCACTGGCCAAGCGCTAAGCGCGCTGGGGGACGAGAAGGGTGCCATGGAGCGCTTTGAGAGGGCACTCAATGCGCCGAACAGTGACCGCGTGAATGTACGTCTCGCAATCGCCCGGCTGATGGCAAGTCAAGATCATGGTGCCGACGCTCAACGACAAATTGCATTAGCTTTGATGGAAGCTCACACCGGAGAGACATTGCCACCCACGGGCGAGCAGTTGATGGAGGCCGCGGACGTATTCCTCAATCTTCACGAGTACCAACTGGCGCAGAGCTACCTTCAACTTGCTCTGGCAGCGGGCGCCCCCGATACATCCGTGCGGATTGGTCTAGCGAATACCTACTTGGCGCTAGGGGACACCACCAGGGCCAACAACCAGCTGTCAGCAATCAGTAGTTCAGCCGATAGCGAACCAAATTATCAGTTCCTGCTGACCAAGGCCGCTGTGCTCCGCCAGGAACATCAAAACACCCAAGCGCTTACGGCCTTTGCTCAGGCTGAAAACGCTGCCGGCGAAGATCAAACTGCAGAGCAAGATATGCTTCAGGCGGCGGCGAACGAAGGACTCCGGCTCAACCGCAGAGTGAGTTTTCTCTCGGATTTTTCGGTGGCGCCTATTTTCGAAGACACAACGGTTTATCCGTTGGACGCCAAGTTGGACGTCCCCCATCCTCTACCGGGCCGTCAGTCACTGCTGCCGCCCCCGCGTTCCTCACTCGAGACGCAATGGACCGGCGCATACCATCTTCACCTTAGCAACTTACCGGATGTGAGCGGGTTCTTTCAAATACGGAACGCTCGTGGGCAAATTTCGTTGCCCAGTGCGGACGAAATCGTCAACCGCGACACAACTGATTACTCTTTTAACATCGGTTTAAATCCCTCGTTTCATCTGGGAAACAATGTATTCACCTTTAACACCGGAATCCAGGAAACTATTCGTAGGGACTCGTTATCTCCGGTGGAGATGAATCAGAATCTGTTTCGACAGTTTGTGTACATGACAACAAGTTCATTTTTCAATATGGTTTCGGTCAGCGGCTACGCCATTCGTGAAGCGGGACCGTTCACCTTAAGCAACCTGAGTTCGCGCGATCTGGCGGGTGCGCTCGACTTCCGTGTAGGGCGGCCCTGGGGCAAGACCGCGCTGGTAACAGGATGGGGGGCTCGCGATGAACAATTTTTCCCTGTGATCCGCGAGTTTTATTACACCTCCGCTTATATCGGCATCGAACGTAAGGTTTCCGAGCGGCTGAACTTCAGAGTTCTGGCAGAGGACCTCCGGGCCTGGCGCGTTGAAGAAACCAATTGGGCCATTGCCCAGGCGCTGCGTCCTGCTGGAAGCATTCAGTTTTCGCCAACGCGCAACTGGAGTCTGCAGGCTTCAGCTGCTTATTCCCGGAACATGGGTTTCCATGTTTACGACGCGGTGCAGACTGGCTTCTCAGTTTCGTATGCGATGCCAATTCACCACGGGTTCAAAGACCAGGGTGGGCAAGTTGAACTGAAATATCCGATTCGTTTTTCGGCAGGAATGGCGGAGCAGAGTTTCTACAATTTTACCGGCGGGCAGAACCAGCAGTTCAGACCGTATGTGCGCATTGATTTGTTTTGAGATTGGAATCCGATGAAAATCTGTTTAGTTGCGACGTTTCCTCCTAGCGGCCGGCAGTTGAACGAGTACGCGTTTTACATTGCGCGCGAACTTCAGCGCAATGCTCGTATCAGCCTGACCATTTTGGCCGACGAACTGACCGATTATGAATTTGCCACCGATCAGGACGGGAACCCAATAAAGGCGAGCCAACAGCCTGAATTGCCGGGCTTCGACGTAATCCGCTGCTGGAAGTTCAACAGCCTCTCGACCCCGGTACGTTTGCTGAACACCATTTCGAAAATAAAGCCAGATGTGGTGTGGTTCAATCTCGTGTTCTCCAGCTTTGCAACTCAAGATCACCCGGTCGCCGCCTTTGGGGGACTCTGTGTCCCGGCGCTCACTCGAGCCCTCGGCTGCTACACCCACATCACTCTCCATCACATCATCGAACACGTCGATTTCGCCCGAGCCGGAGTCCGCCAGGAAAAGATGTTCCGCGTCGGCAGCGACATTGCTACCAGGGCGCTGCTGAAGGCAAATTCCGTGTCCGTATTGCTTTCCGGGTATCGCCGCACGCTCATTGAAAAGTACTCCGCTGAGAATGTTTTATTGGGATCGCATGGCACCTTCGCGCCTTGTCCGAGTTCCCCGGATTTCTCCAAACGGGGTAATCCGGATCATCGCGTGCTAGCGATTGGCCATTGGGGCACCTACAAACGCCTCGAGACGCTCGTAGAAGCCTTTCCCGCCGTCCTGAAGAAAGTCCCGAATGCCAAGCTGATCGTCGCCGGATCCAATCACCATACCAAACCTGGCTATTGGGAATCGATTCGCGACTCCCACAATCTGGGCTCAAGAGTGGAGTTCCGGGGATATGTACCGGAAGAAGCCATACCCGACCTGTTCAGCACGACCAGTGTGGTCGTGATGCCCTACGATTCGGCAACCGGATCCAGCGGCCCCGCCCATCAGGCGTGCGAGTACGGAGTTCCGATCGTATGCGCGGACATCGCCGACTTGCGTGATATGGCGACGGACGAAGATATGGCAGTGAATTTCTACAAGGTGGGGAACGCAACAGATCTCGCCGACCAAATCTCCGGAATACTGCAGAGTCCGGCGCAGCAGCGTCGGATGGCGGAACAGAATTTCTCCGCAGCGATACAAATGACGCTGCCAAGCGTCGTCCGCAATTACCTTCGCTGGTTTGAGCTCAACCAGCGCAAAAAGGCCGTCGCGTCGTTGCCGTATCCGAGAGAGCGTTCCTTGTGGCAGCGCTTTGGATTGCCGCGTTTTGCTGCATGGTCCCCGAGTTGGACATTGCGTCCAGACCTATTGGCCGGGAGCGAAAGGAATCTCGATGACCACGAGCAAACAGAAAATCCCCCGCGCTCGATCGAACTGACGAATCCTGGCTGGCAAAGATCGGGAACCGGCGACTAAGTATTCTGTAGAGACGTAGCTAGCTACGTCTCTACAGCAACAAACTCTTGTCAAAGCCTTGGCTTCAGAAGGACGCCGAGGCGGCTGCCTGGCGCCGGCGACGAAACAACATCGCCCCGAAGCATGACAGTCCTGCCAAAAGCAAGTACATCGCAGCGGAACCGCCTTCGGGCACCGTCATGAAGAACTCCTGCCCTGGGCAGGACCCCGGTCCGTTAGTGCAGCCTTGCGGCGTCAATATCACGAAGTTGGCGAACTGACCAGGCGTCAAATTCGACGGAACTTCGCCCAGCCATGCGTTCACACCATCCACTTGAGTTTGACTCAAGCCATTGAGCGCACCCTTGTAGAACAGCGACCAGATCGCGTAGGACAAATATCCCACCTGCGTAGCGTTGTTTGGGTTCCCGTTTAAAGCGAGCATCTGCACAGTCAGCCAAGCCGCCGCCTCATAATTGCTCGTCTGGTTTCCCCACAGCGCGCTTCCCAGCGTTGAAAAGTTATTTGCCGTAAAATTCCACGAGTGCCCAATGTAGCTGTCGTCCACAAAGTCATCGCAAATCACAGCCGTATTCGCAACTCCGTTGACCGTAGCATAATAAGGACCGACGTACACTCCTCCCATGACGTTGTTTCCCGCACCTGTCATGGTCAGACTGCTGTTAGCGAATGCGCCAGGCGCAAAGCACAAGAGTGCGATCAGACCCGCACCCCACCACTTCTGGATTGAGTTGATCATGTTTCACCTAAGCCGTTCAGGCTTGAAGAATTTCTGGATTCTGTCTTCTATTTGTGGGGGGAATTACCGAGTTGGTGACATCGGAGGGGGCCAGTTTCACCTAAACTGTAAACCACTGCATGCAATGTAGCTTGCCGGCCAAACGCAGTCAAGACTGATAATTATTGCAACCGTTGCAATGACTTGCAACTATCCCTTTAAGTGCTTCTTCACCGCCTAGATACGGATGCATTGCAAGTTTCGCTGCGAAATCCGGGTGCCCCAGGTCTGGCGATTCTTAGAGAACTGGGCCGAGCCGAACCCGCTGAAAGCAAGGTAAAATCGAGAATCACAGGAATCTAGATTATCGAGAATTTCGGACAATCCGTTGAACTGGACCCGATGAAAGCCGCTGTATCCACGTCGACCGGCCGACCCGACGAGCGTGACTCCACCGCGCGCAACGTCGCAAGCGTGGCCGACACAATTTCCTCAAACGGAATTGGAATTTCACCTCGGCCGCGAACTGCGGCAGCAAAAGCCTCCAACTCCCCACGATGACCTTTGTCCTGGCGGAGTAACGAACGGAACGTTTCTTTCCGGCCATGCCGCACGAGATCGAGGCGCCGAAAATCGTCGAGCACAGCCACGGCGCCTCCGCCAAAAACCTCGACTCGCTCCTTGGAGTAAGATCGGTCGCCGTTCGCCAAATAGCTGATCGTTCCCTGCGATCCATTCGCAAATCGGACCGAGATGATGACATTGTCGTCAGAGTGCGCTCCGAAACTGTTCACGCCGCGCGCCTGCACTTCGATTGGCGGAGCATCAGCCAGAAAAGTCAGGAAGTCTACAAAATGGCAGACTTCCCCGAGAATCCGTCCGCCACCTTTCTCAGGGTCATTCACCCAATGATCGCGTTCGATGAAACCAGCGTTGACGCGGTAATGCATGGCCAGCGGTTCCTGGACTTGTTGCAGAAACGCCTTCATCTTTATTGCCATGGGAGCGAATCGACGGTTGAAGCCAACCATCAGCAGGACATGGCGGCGAGAGTAAGCGCGAACAATCTCCGCTAAATCGATTTCGCTTAGACAGAGCGGCTTCTCACAGAAAATATGCTTACCGGCGGAAAGCGCAGCCAACACTTGGGTCGCGTGCAAATGATGACGAGTGGCGATCACAACCGTATTGACCTGCGGATCGCTGAGAAGTCTGTGCTCCTCGGTCGAGCAATACCGGAACCCAAACTTCTCTGCGGCATGACGAGCATGCGGTCCAGTGGCAGCGCACACCCCGACTAATTCCGCTCCTCGAACGCGCTCGATCGCCGGCAGAAGCGTGCGCATGGCAAAGTTGCCTGCACCGAGAACCCCGATCGCCATCGAGTTCCTGCGGGGAACAACAGGCGCAATTCCCTTCCCTGCCAGTTGCAATTCGCGGCTCGCTTCAGTCGTCTCAGGATAGGTGATCAACACTCCCAGGAAAGGTTCGCCCACCTTTCCTTTGATTAATTCATAGGCACCCAGCGCGCGTTCAATAGGAAAACGGTGGGTGACCAGCGATTTCACGTCGATCTTGCCTTCCGACAGGAGTCGAAGAAACGCTTCCATGTTTCGCGTCTCGGTCCAACGCACGTAGCCGATAGGATAATCGCACCCGTTTTGCTCAAACGCTGTATCGTAACGGCCCGGTCCGTAGGAACGCGAAATCCTGAAATCCAACTCTTTTTCAAAGTAGAGCTTGCGTTGGATGTCCATGCCTACTGTGCCGACCGCAACTACAACGCCACGATCGCGGGCTACTTCTCCAGCCAAGTCGACGGGTTCACTGCTGGTTGTTTCTGCCGTGATTAGAACCGCGTCGACACCGTATCCGTTCGAATGTTGCAGGCATAAATCGCGCAAGCCATCACGCGAAATACTCACATCGTCCGCGCCTAGGCGCAACGCATGTTCGGCGCGATCCGTAGCAATATCCATCCCCAACACGCGGCAACCGGCTGCTTTCAGTATCTGAACCGTAAGTTGCCCAAGAAGCCCGAGTCCGATGACTGCGACGACGTCCCCCAGTTTCACATCCGCCGTGCGAACCCCGTGCAAAGCCACGGCGCCAAGCGTGGTAAAAGCCGCCTCCTCAAAGCTCACCGGTGAGTCCGGACGAATCCTGGCAGCCAGCAGGCGAGGGATGCAAGCAAACTCAGCGTGTACTGCGTGACTCGCTCCCGCGCAGGCCACACGATCACCGACATTGAGATCGGTGATTCCTTCCCCAATCCCGATGACAGTTCCAGAGCTGCTGTACCCCAAAGCATTAGGCTGATCGAGTCGATCCCGAACTGCAGCGACTGCTGAGAACACGCCGTCTCGTCGAATTTTGCCGATGACTTCGCGAACCAGGTCCGGGCGGGCATTGGCCTTCTGCAGCAGGTTCTTGCTGGCGAACTCGCAAGAGGCGCGTTCCGTGCCAGCTGAAACCAGCGAAGCTGCCATCCGCATCAGAACGCATCGTGGAAGCAGTTTAGGCGCGGGAACGTCCAGCACTGCAATCTCGCCCGTGCGTCCCCGTTGCAGTATCTGTTTCACGCTGTAGCCACCTGGTTGCCATCTTAATCGGAATTGCTTGTTTTTCTGGTGGGACAGTGGGCGCGGCTGGTATCAAAGCTGGTAACCCCGCTTAAGGCAGGGTTTGCTTCCACGTTTCAGACAGCCTCCGCGGGTCGACTCCGTGATGCTATGTCGGCTTTGTATTAAGGATGGAGACGGTTGCCGCTAGAAGGCTTTGGCTTGGGAGTCCTGAAGATCGAGTTGCAATTGCCGAAGTCTGGTTGCCTTTGCCGGATCCATTCCCGGCTGCAGATCGGTTTCTTCGATAAAGTAGCGCCATCCCGCGCTACGGTCTTCCTGACTCTGACCCCATTCGAAATCGTTGAGCGTTCTTTGCGCGCTCTCAGTTCCTTTAACGACGGCCATAACTCCGCCCGAAATGTACGTCTTCTCGTTGAACCGAATAATCGCGAACGAATGCTCAGAGTTGTTTCTCATTTTCTGATTTCCGAGTAGGAGGATTTGAACCGGCCAAAGCTTTCATCGATGAGAACGCCGCGAACTTCTCAACTCACGCCGCGCCAATCGAAGCGCCTTGCCCAAAAACTCTTCGATGTCAAAATACTTTTTCCCTCGGATTTCGTAAATGGCCTCTTGGTGTTAATGACGTAGCACCGCCGGGGTAAGAAGTGCGAACGAAGGACCACAAAGGTAAACGAGAGAGAGGAGATGCGGCAAAGTGCTTGAAAATGGGAAGAAGGTGCAACCGGAAAAGGTAAAGGCCGTGATATTGGTTATGCTCTAGCCGCTAGCTCCTGCGAGGGAGCCCACGACGTGGAGTATGCACCATCACGGCCTTCGATGCGATCACTGCTTTCGCAGTTCCAAACCCCAACTACACCTCGCAGAGTAGTCGGTTTTTTCGGGTCTGGTCGTTCCTTAAGTCACCCCAAGGAACCGATCACCCAGCTTACTTTGGACTGGCCAACGTTTCTTTTGACCAACCCTTTCAGCCGTCGACGGGGCAAAGGTAAACAGTTGGCTCGTAATTGTCAACGCCGATTATTGGTGCAAAGTGCGTATTGAAAATCATCAAAGACGAAGAGCGCAGCTCATTGAAGAGCCAGTGGTTACAAAACGTCAAAATAGTTTTCCCGTCTTTTCCACACTCTTATGCACAGTGACTCACGAGGCAGCGCGCGCATCAAATCACATGCCAGCTCGAACCAACAAACCATCTTGACGACTCAAGGGTGGGTAACGCATGTTGGTTGAAGAGATTTAGGACTCAATGCCGAATCTGGTGGCGTACGTGGACGGCGGTTCTCTGGGAAACCCGGGGCCGTCTGGAATTGGAGTCGTGCTTGACCGCTCTGAAGGCCCAACGATCAGAATCGCCAAGTGGATTGGACATCAAGACAACAACGTGGCCGAGTATGTCGCTCTGCTGGAAGCACTGCAATGCGCTCTGATACTTAAAGCCGGGAAGCTTCACGTCTATTCCGATTCCCAAGTGGTGGTCCGGCAGATGAACGGCGAGTACATCTGCCGCAGTCCGCGTCTCTATTCCCTGCACTGGATCTGTCGCAAGCTGGCCCGCTCACTCGACTTTTCGATTTCGCACGTCCCTCGCGAACACAACACCGAAGCGAACCATTTGGCGAACTCCGCTGTACGAAAAAAGCTTTCGCGGCCCCCGCTAATTCACCCGATTCCCCTGGTGGACTCCGAAAACATTCCGCCTGGAAGCGAATCGGGCCGTACCATCTACGATCTGTAGTTTCTGGACTCACCCCGCCACCTAGTGGTGCCAGGTCCAGACTGGATTCCCTTTCTCGTCTCGCAGCACCCGCGTGTCCGAGCCTTTCACAACTTCCCGCGCGAGTATCAGATCCGCTCCGCCATACTTCACCTTCGATCCGGTGAAAGCAAGCTCGTCGCCTTTGCTGAAACTCACACCCATATCGTCCATAAACGATTTCGGGCAGAAGTACAGGTCGACAACATCGTCCCCG
Source organism: Terriglobales bacterium (assembly GCA_035567135.1). GTDB lineage: Bacteria > Acidobacteriota > Terriglobia > Terriglobales > Acidobacteriaceae > JABDBE01. The sequence continues at coordinate 52,868 of DATMQI010000228.1, read as the reverse complement.
TTTTTCATCAGCAAGTGGACCACCTCTCGCTCATTCCCCTTAGTCGGCAGTTTGACCTCATTCACCGTGCCTTTCATCTTGGCCTCGGTGTGCAGGTCATATTTGGGCGGCCCGGTCTCGGCACTCAACAGCGCACCCCACGCCAGCGCAAGACTGACGACCGGAATGAAGAGTTTCTTTTGATGGATCCAAAGATTGGGCTTACTTGGACAATGCATGGCTCCCTCCTCGATGGAATAATCAGAAGCTTATCGCTACAGACTGCGGCAAGGTCTGATTTTCAACTTCCCATTTCTTAGGTAGGATTAGGCCAGTTCGTAAACCGCAACCATCCTACTCCTCTGGAGTCGGTTGTCCAATATTTCTTGAACCAGCACAGTCTGAGGCGTCGGAGGCTACTGCGTGGCCAAATACATCGGAGCAATTGATCAAGGTACAACCAGTACCCGGTTTATCGTCTTCGACCAATCGAGTAGTGTTGTGGCTTGCGCACAAAAAGAGCACAAACAAATCTACCCGCAGCCTGGATGGGTTGAACACGGCCCGGAAGAAATCTGGCGGAACACGCAAGAAGTGATTGCGGCAGGGATGAGTGAACGTGGTTTGACTCCGAACGACCTGGCCGCAATTGGCATCACTAACCAGCGCGAAACAACCATTCTCTGGAATCGCAGTACTGGAAAACCGGTGGCGAATGCCCTGGTCTGGCAAGACACCCGCGTTGCCGACTACGTTTCGGAGCTCGCCACCGATGGCGGACAAGATCGTTTCCGCGCGAAAACCGGACTGCCCCTAAGCACTTATTTCAGCAGCTTGAAAATTCGCTGGCTGCTGGAACACTTGCCAAGCATCAGGCAACAGGCAGGAGACGGTGAAGTGCTGTTCGGGACGATCGACAGTTATCTGGTTTGGAATCTGACCGGAGGACCCAACGGCGGAATTCACATCACCGACGTCACCAACGCCAGCCGCACGCAGTTGATGAACCTGCAGACGCTCGCATGGGACGAGGAACTGTTGAGCGCGTTCGGCATACCAAGGCAGATGCTGCCGCGCATATGCTCCAGCAGTGAGGTGTACGGGATTGCTACGGTAGGCGGATTGAAGGGAGCAGCGGTTGCGGGAATCCTGGGCGATCAACAGGCGGCGTTAGTGGGACAAACCTGCTTCAACTCAGGCGAGGCGAAAAACACTTACGGCACTGGATGTTTTCTGCTGATGAATACCGGCGATCATCCGATGCAATCGAAACACGGACTGCTCACAACCGTGGCTTACAAGTTTGGTAAGCAGCCCGCAAAATACGCGCTCGAAGGCAGCATCGCCATCACGGGCGCGCTGGTGCAGTGGCTTCGCGACAACCTCGGACTCATCCAGACCAGCTCTGAAATTGAACCTCTCGCGCGCAGCGTCGAGAACAATGGAGAAGTTTATTTCGTCCCCGCCTTCTCCGGCCTGTATGCACCGTACTGGAAGGAGAACGCCCGGGGCGTCATCGTTGGCCTCACGAGATACGCGAATAAAGGACACATCGCCCGCGCCGTCCTCGAGGCAACCGCTTTCCAGACCCGCGAAGTGGCGGAAGCCATGGAAAAGGATTCCGGCATCAAGCTAGACGTGCTTCGAGCAGATGGAGGCATGGTAGAAAACAACTTGCTGATGCAGTTTCAAGCCGACATTCTAAATCGCACCGTGGTCCGCCCGAGGGTAAGCGAAACCACATCGCTAGGCGCAGCCTACGCCGCAGGCCTGGCAGTCGGCTACTTTAAAGACATCGACGAGCTAAGGGCCAAGTGGGCAGCAGGCCACACCTGGGAGCCGCATTTGGAGAAAGTGGAGCGGGAGAAAATGTACCGTCGGTGGAAGCAGGCCGTAACCCGATCTTTTGATTGGGCCGAATGATCGTCTCCCTCGTCAACCTCCCTGACTCCGGGGCAAACGCCGCTAGTATAGTGCGAACTTCCTGGAATCGCCGGGAAACAAGTGATGATTGCCGATGAATTCGCGCCTTTAATTTTTGTAAGTTCTTGGAGGACAGAAGCCTGCTCTGCCAACTCAACAGTTATCCCAGTGGGAAAGAAGGTGCCGCGGGAGGCACCGGATTCAAGGCTTGCACGAGGCCGATCAATCTGCTGCATTTCAAGTTCGCGATGGTCTGTTACTCCTTCGCGTCGATCGGGCTCAGCATCGATGGGATGCACGAAAACCGTTCTATATCCTCCGCTTCTCGATCCTCGAACCCAAAGAACTCACTGGGCACTCGATTGCCGGCCGCCTTTATTGCACCCCGCGAGCACTGTGGAAACTCAACTGGTTTCTGCGCGACTTCGCTTACGACTCCGAACTGCTCGGACGGGATGAGATCGAAGAAAAAAGCTTGAACGGCCTCCGCGGAATTCTGAAAATCAGCCATACGATCGTAAACGGCACTTCCCTGCTCAATCTCGACGCCTTTGCACCTGCTGTTCAGTGGGAACAACATTCGAGCGCATCGCCCGTGAGCCTCGCGGTAGGGGAGGCATCAAAGTGACCTACAGCTACACTCAAATCAGCCAGTCCCTCAGCTGCCCCCGCCGCTATCGCCACCGCAGACCAGACGACCTATTTGATGATTTGCCAAGGCAGACATCGCGAACAGAGGTCTGATTCAAAAGGACAGTATATTCCGCTGGGACCTGCGTCCTTAGCTGCAACCTATGATCTAGACCATTCGCATCAGGCAGCGAATCTGGATATCAGAGCAACGGCAATCCAATTCGGTGCGCAAACAAGCCCCACAGAAGATTAGCTAAGTCCGCCCGAGCGAGCATCCTATTAATTGAAGCAACTTAAGCACTTGATTCGAACCGTGTCTCCGGGAGCCCTAATCATCCAGAGAAACCCTAGGTAATTCTAGGCAATGCGAATCTCACACTCCGCGCACCCGTGGTGTAGACAGTTGGGCGGCAACACGGAACAGAACCTGCTTCGGGCTATTACCACTGAACACCCGGATAAAGACTTGGAATCCTCTGACCCCTATAAGCGTAACGGCCCGTAACCTGCATCTGCCAGATTGTTTGCGAACTGCTATCCGGTGTTACCTCATAAATCCACCCCGTCGTCCCCGGGCCACCTGCCGCTTCGCAGAACTCGACGTGTCCGTTTTTCAGGACCTCCGCATTCCCTCCGAAAAACGAGTAGGCGGGTGTAATCGTATGAAATGCGAGCGTGGCTGTCATGGCCGTCTCGTCGAGCTGTAGAAGAGGCACTGTACTGTAGAGACATGGTGGTTCTCCCATGGCGCCACACGTTACACCGGCTGGGAAAACGCGGTCGTCTCCATTGTCGAAGAGCACGAGCGAGAATTGTCCGGTAGTGTTTGGGCTAACAAATGAGGGGCCGTGCTGCGCGTAGAACCAGTCCGTTGGATCAATCCCCCCTGCCAGTGCGAAATCGCCCTGGTAGCCGAGTTTCCATAGGATGTCTCCTGCGCCCGTTCCATTCGCGTAAGCCACCTTCACCAGCCAGTTTTGGTGCCGCATGGAAACAATCAGGTTGCCGTCGTCAGGAGAGTAGAGGACCGCATTAGTGTGCGTCCAGTCGGGAAAGGCGAGAGGGTGCCGATTGACGTCCAAGTGGTCGAATTCATTCCAAAGCCAGACGGGCTTGTGGTTCTGATCCAGATCGATAATCACGTCTCCAGTCACGGTCGTTCCAGAGATGTCTTTCTCGGTGGATGCAATCACAATCAAGTGGCCATTGGGTAGCATCGCGAAATCGTGGTGCGTTCCCACGACCGTGATATTGCATCCGGCACACGTGCTAGCAGCCAGTGCCGCATTTAGGTCAGCAGCCGTCATTTGCCAAATCAGAGCCCCCGTAAGGTCCACCTCCTGCAATACGGAGTTCAGGCCATCAACACTACCTTCACTAAAATTAATGAGGAAGTGGCCATTTGCGAGCAGTTTGACCGGATTCGGTACGGTTCCGCCAGGCACCGAATAATAGATCCAAAGAATATTGCCACTCAGGTCTGTGACGGTCGGTCTCGAACTTCCAGAGGCTAGATCTAGTAACTCGACGCCGCTCTGCGGTGTCATTCCTGCGGTGGTGGTGGCAGTTATCGTCGGGGTTTGGGTGGCATCAAGGACACCTGTTGTGAACGAATGGTCGCCATCTACCAACTCCGTCCCATCCCCGAGCTGCACGATGGCTCTCATGTGATATGGCGTGTTAGCTTTCATTCCCGCGACGAACAAGTCAGTCGTCCCACCCGGCGCTGTCGGCTGCGCCCACGTCGTCAATCCATAGTTGGTGTCGAGTCCAAACTGCACTGAGACGCTTCCCGGCGCACCTGTCGAAACGGAGTACAGCGCCACCTGTGGGTTAGCTGTTGGGGATACTTTGCCAGCGACAGAAAAAACTTGATTACCACAGCCTGTGGCACAAACGATCAGGCACAAAAGAGAGCATAGGGACACGGATTGTAGGCGCATTTGAAGTTTGTCGATGTTCTAAGAACGCAGGCTCCTTTTTTTTTTCAAAAAAGACAAACGTTGTATGCTGGTTACTGGTATTTGCAAGCGCGAATGAACTACATCTACGGCCGCATTTCGGCTGCGTCCATGACGATCGCTTGCTGAACTTTAGCTACGTTACAGTTGTCTATTCTCTGCGGACTTAAACCGCCTCAAAGTGACGGGCAAAAAATCGCTTCCACTTTTGGCATAGCGTTCAATGTTCTTAATAATAGCAGGTTCCTTGGAGCGGCAAAGTGGGCGCATCGAAGCTTTTTGTATGGATACTCTTCATGGCTCTCTCCCTTTGGGGAAAAGCTATGAAGCACCCGCAGTACCCCGTTTCGCCGCTTGTGTGGACGGGAATCGCGACAATGCAGCGAGCCAATAATGTACACTCAATGCTTTCGCAGTTGGAGTTCGCAAGTCCACATTGCTCTGGACCGTCCCCGCCGGGATACACCCGCATTTTCATCGCTGACCGAAGCGATAGTAAACCCGGCAACGGCAGTCCATCCGACCCTTTCGACGGCGGCACTGCAGAAAAGTTCGACGCGCTGTTACGTAGCCGATCTGAAAGCGGTGTCACTGACCTAATAGTTTGCATAGGTCCTGGCGCGTTTCAGACAGAGGGCGTCCGCGACTACCTCCTGGGTCAAGGCCATCTGGACAAATCTCATCCCGGCGGGTTTACCGTTAATAAGGGTTGGAAACTTCATGGTGCCGGGATGGATCGAACCATCCTCCGTCTTGCCGACCTAGTTCCCGATCCTTCAACGGGCAAATATCTTCAAGGAATTATTATTGGCACCTATAACTTCGACTCGTCAGGAGTTGAGGTCTCGGATTTGACGCTGGATGATAATTATCCTGCCCTTAAGCCGCACTATCGGTCCGATCTCCAACTACTGGCTGTCATGTTGCGCTCGAATAACGGACATCAGTGGATCCACAACATTCACGTGCTCAATACCGCCGGAGAAGGGCCAGAAGATTTCCCAGTCGGAATCACCTCGCCGTCCCTGAACCCGAAGAATGAGGGAAATCTCATCGAATACGTCACCATGGACCATTGGGGCGGAGGCCTATGTACTGCGATCGTAATCGCCGGCGGTGAGGGAGAAGTTAGGTATAACACGGTCACCGGTTATCACATTGCTTTTGGCGGATGGAGTATGTCAAATGTAAAGTTTCACGACAACAAAGCGATTGAGACAACTTACGGCTTCAACATCGATAGCTGGCGAAATATTGGCATCGAAATCGTTCATAATCAAATCGTGCATCCTCTTTTGTACGGTCTGGTAGTTGGCGGACACGGAGACTTCTCTGATTTTTCCATCACGGATAATACCGTGACTCTTGCAAGCACAGATCCCAGAAAGGCCGTCTTCGGACTAATTTTCCAAGGAAACGTAAAAGGCGCCTATGTTTTGCGGAATAAGATCGTCGCTGATCGGACAGCCGCAGGTACCAATAACTTTGGTATTTTCGAGAAAGGCACCCAGAACGTCGATAACGTGTTTCAGGAAAACATCATAACGGGTTCGTTTCAGAATTCTCTACAGGAATCCCCGTGCCTATATGCGAACGTAAGTGAGACTGGGCAGGAATTGCGCAACCTGCGCAACACCCAAAAGACACAATGTCAAGGGCGGCAGTAAACCGACGCGGATTTCACTCCACACTGCCTAGTCGAATTTCACGACAGCATCGGTCTATGGCGGCGCGGCTTCTCAGGCTCACGGAACAAATCAAGACCTATTCCCAAGCTGCAAGCGCCTCCCTTCACAATTTAGCAACTAAATCCCCACTCAGGGGTTAGAATTGCCGTTACTACTTTTTACCCGAGTGCGGTTCGGATCTCTTGCAATCGCACCTTTTCAGGAGTACGCGCGATGAAGACTTCGTCGCTCTTCGCTCGCGTGGTTCGTGTAGTCACCATCCTTTCGTTGCTCGGCACGATCGTTGCGCCCTGCGCGCAAGGCCAGATCAGCTTCTTCGCCACGCCCACGTACCCTGGCACTGCGGCGGTAATCGGAGACTTCAATCACGACGGCAACCTGGACATCATCAACTCGGAGGGAACGGTCTTGTTGGGGAAGGGCGACGGGACCTTCGCCCCGGGCACCACCCTCAGCAACGTCCCATCCTTCGTTGCTGATTTCAATGGTGATGGCATACCTGATGTCCTTGCCTTCACGCTGGATGGTCATCTCTTCGTCTATCTTGGGAACGGAAACGGTACTTTTCGGACACCGCAGGATACCTATACCGGGGTTTCCCTCGGCGGCGGGCAGGCAGTTGCGGATGTGAACGGCGACGGTAAAGCCGATGTTTTGGTGATAAACCCGGCTGGCGGAGTGCTGGTTTTCCTGGGCAAGGGCGATGGCACTTTCGCTGCGCCTGTAAACTATTCGGCACCAGCGGCGAGTGGGCTGTTTGTCGGAGATTTTAACGGCGATGGCAAGCCCGATGTTCTCACGGAAAGCTCTTCAGGGAATCCCAGCTCCGTGTTCGTTTTACTGGGCAACGGTAATGGCACGTTTCAAGCTCCGATCACAACGACTTATTCGGGCAGTTGGGATGTCGCAGCCATCGGAGACGTAAATGATGATCAGAAGCCTGATCTGCTGCTCAATCTCTTTCTTGCCACGACCCCCACAGAAATGGCTGTGATGATTGGCAATGGAGACGGTACATTTCAGGCGCCAAGCAACCAATTCGTCCCAACCCTCTCGAGTAATCCTTTTTCCTTCTTTAATCCCACTCTGGCTGATATCAATGGGGATGGAAAATTGGATCTACTGGTTCAACTTTTTCCGTTCCTGCAAGTTTACCTTGGCAACGGGGATGGCACATTTACCGCGGGCCGAGCCTATTCCTATAACTCGGTCGGTCTTGCGCCTTCGCCAAATATCTTGGTTGGGGATTTCAACGGTGATGGAAAGCAAGACGTAACGGCGGCCCAGTCAGTACTGTTCGGCAACGGAGATGGAACCTTCCAGGCATCTCCTGCGGTGGTGTTGCCGGGCGGAGACCAAATCACGGCCGAAGTGATCGCTGATTTCAACCGAGACGGCAGGTCGGACCTGGCTGTAACCGGAGCCAGTGGAAACTTGTACATCTACCTGGCGGATGTTAGCGGAACGTTTTCCTTGGCCAACACATACGCGATTTCTGTTGCTCTCCCCGCGTCCTTGCAGACTGGAGATTTCAACGGCGACCGCAAAATCGACCTCATCACCACCGTGAACTCAGGAGGAACACTTTTTTGGGCGGTGCTCTTGGGAAACGGAGACGGCAGTTTCGGCGCGCCAGTGGAGTCCGACGTATGTCCGCCATCAGCCTCACCCGGCGCCGCAGTCGCCGACCTGAACGGCGATAACAAATCTGATCTTGCCCTCCCCAATGGTCAGTCGCTTTCCATCTGCGTGGGGAACGGGGACGGAACTTTTGTTTCGCCTGTAAATTATTTCTTCGGCACCGGAGCGCGGTCGGTTGTAGTCGCTGATTTCAATAATGATGGCAAACCCGACGCCGTCGTCGGCGGTCAGGCGGGAGCAGCCCTTTTCTTGGGTAACGGGGACGGTACATTCCAGGGGGCAAACTATGTACTTACCACTCTAGCCTTCGAAATAAGTCCGGCCGCTGACTTCAACCGGGATGGTAATTTAGATCTGATTATCGATGACACGGTTTATTTAGGAAATGGCCAGGGAGCGTTTCAGCCGCTGGGTCAAACCTCCTTGTTGGTCGCTACGCTCGTCGATCTCAACGGCGACGGCTACCTGGATCTGTTGTATAGCGGCACTTATTTTTCCACCATTATCTCGGCAACGACCATATCGTGGGGGAAGGGAAACGGACTTTTTGAGGCTCCCCTCTTGCTCGAGAGTGGTGGTTTGCTCTCGACATTTGGACTACCTGGAGATTTCAACGGAGACGGCCGCCCGGATTTGGCGGTCTCGTGGGGCTATTTCATGCAAGGGATCATACCGGCAGACGTGGCTGGCGTCCAGATCTTACTGAACATGACCCAACCCGCACCGGGTGCAAGCGTATCTCCCTCGACCCTGACTTTCCCATCACAAGCTGTTGGAACCGGAAGTTCCCCCCTCAGCGTGACCGTGGACAACACTGGCAAAGGAGTTCTGACCGTGTCGACTGTAAAGGCCACTGGAACCAACTCCAGCGAATTCAGCCAGACCAACAACTGCGCCAGCGTTCAGCCGGGAGCCAATTGCACGATCAAAGTTGTTTTCACTCCAACCGCGGATGGCAACGCAAGCGCGAACCTGGCCATTGCCGATAATGCCGTAGGCAGTCCGCAAACCGTCGCCTTGTCCGGCACGGCCACGGGGCAAGATTTTGCTATAGGTCCAGCCTCGGGATCTTCGAGTTCTGCGACCATCACGCCAGGACAAACGGCATCCTTCAATCTCGCGGTTACTCCCACTGGATCATTCAGCGGAATGGTCAATCTAACTTGTACCGTTACCCCTGCCGTCGCGTCAGCGCCGACGTGTACGGTGCCTGCCTCCGTCACCGTGACCCAGGGCACGGCGGCGCCAGTGACGGCCAAGGTTTCCACGACTGCGGCCGGAACCGCCGGATCAATTTCGTCGGCCGACTTCCCGTCCGGCATGATGCCCGTCCGGTGGACGATAGTTCTCCTTGCCTCTGGCTTGCTGTGCCTCGGCTACTGTCGGCGGATTCCCGCACTGGCGATCCCGATGGTTTTTGTGGCGTTCTTCGGCATGGCAGCGTGCGGTGGCGGTTCCTCCTCCGCAACCACCACGCCGGGCACCACTGCCGGGACATACACTGCTACGGTCACCGCTAAGTCCGGAACCCTTAACCACACTACAACCCTCACAGCAATCGTGCAGTGAGAGAGGAAACTCGATAGCGGTGACACCTGCGGCGCCGTCGCGGGTGTAGCCGATGAAAATTAAAAACCAAATGTCTTACGAAGTCGGCAAGAGACTAGCGATTGGGCTTTCGTGGAAGGAATTGCCTTCAACGGTAACACAGAGCGGCGAATGCTGCAGGAAAAGCCACCGAGAGGGTGCGGGAGGACATGAGGAACAACTTGTCCACGCGGAGGGAATTGGAGCGCGGATCGGTTAGAGACGTGTTAATTTTTCAGTTCAGTTGGACAGCAAGACTACGATGCGACGACAGCCTCTTGATCTGCTTGCATCGAGTGCTCTCCGACCTTCCAATAAACAGAATCGTTGTCAATTTCGTGGATTTCAGGATTCAATCGACGGCTATCCAGAAAATCGTGTACCGCCCTACGGCAGCCAGGCCAGCCCTTATAGTCGTCGACTATCACGTAGCCTCCCGGACTTAGCTTGTCGTACAAATTTGTCAGTGCATCCATTGTGGAATTGTAGAGGTCGCCGTCCATGCGTAGAATTGCAAGTTTTTTGATCGGGGCCGCGGGCAGAGTATCCTTGAACCACCCCTTGAGGAATTTGACTTGATCGTCAAGCAGCCCGAACCGGGCAAAATTACGCTTAACATCTTCAATCGATACCTGGAGCTGTTCAATTCCGCTCATGTCCCAACCGTCAGATTCATTCTCTGGCACCGGCATTCCCTCGAACGAGTCAGCGGCCCAAACGACCCGATCCGTCACTCCATATATCTGCAGCATAGCTCGCATGAATATTGCTGATCCCCCACGCCACACCCCAGTTTCAATAAAGTCGCCCGAAACGTTCCTTTCAAGAACATCTCGAATGCACCACTCGATATTATCCAATCTCGAGCGGCCAATCATCGTGTAGCCGAAACACGGCCAGTCCTTCCCTGCCGCTCGTGCTAAGGGGTCAAATGGACGCATCCGAACCAAGAGAAGGCGGTGTTTGCGAAGTTGGGATATAACAAAGCGGCGAATGGCGATCAAGGGAGTCCATTTAAATGCACCTTTTGGCGCTTGCGGCGCAGCTTCCACAATTCGCCAAGCGCTTTCTTCATAAATCGATGCAGCTAGGCAATCCTTCAGTAGGTTGAGATACGTCTGTTCGCTGATACCCATGGCTAAGTCTCGCTTGATATACCCTCCTAGCTTTTCTCTTGCTGAAGGGAACTCACTGAATAGGTTGCAAACGCTGCTGCGAGCCAGCAAAGCGGATCGGAGCGAGTTACCCCACCCTGGCGGCAAGGGCGTCGAGGTGGGCACATCATTGCTTCCTCGTACTAGTCAATCCTCAGCGGCGAATTAGGAATCCTCTCGTTGCGAACGAGAAGCCAAACTTCGACTCACGATCGCCGTCGTAATTGTAGTCTTTCGGCCACTGCTGAAAGTATTCATGGACGGCTTCGAACGGGCCTGGGCCATGGGTTGGGTACACAGGATGCCCGTTAACGCTGGAATCCTCAACAATCAGGTAATCACCAGACACGAGCAAGGGCCTGAGCGTCTTCAATTCCCCGAGGACGTGGGCCTTTGAATGGTCACTGTCCAAAATAACAAACACGGGACCAGGGTACTCCCTCCGCAAGTCGGCGATTCGCTCACCTACTCTCGGATCCAATGACGACACAGTGAGCAATTCAATGTCTGGATCACGGCGGGTTTGTTCTGATACGGTCTCTCCGTCAATGTCCACGGAAAGCAACCTAAATCTGCGCCCAATCTGGCGCATGACAGCAGCAAAAAACAATGCAGAACCCCCGTATCGGGTCCCAAATTCAATGACTAGCGAGGGCTTAAGAGAATAAAGAATCTCCTGGTAATTCCACATATCGGAAGGAGACTTTAAAGTTTTTACGCCGATCCAGGTTGTTGTATCCCATACGCGATTACGGTAGTACCAGAGGTGGTAGCGGGTTCCAGCGGAACGAAAGACGCCCAGTCTCGCTTGAATCCTTTTCACAAGTTTCATGTATCAGATTTTACTCGATTGACCATTCCATCGCTGTTCTCATCTTCGTTAAGCCAAAACTTAGGCAAGGCGCTTTTTCGATAGTCGAAGCAATGGTTACTGCAACTGAGTCTTTTAGACGGAGATCCTACCGCCACGCTCTGCGGATCACCTCTCGTCACGTCAGGAAAAAAGTGAACTCTTGCGCAAACCCTTCGGCACCCGTATAAACCGTTCCACGACCTGCAAGTCCAAGTCATCAAAGTAGTGTAGCAATACAAGCACGGAGCCATAAACTACAGCGATAGCCAGGGAAAAACCGATCATTTCCCTCCAATTGAATTTACTAATAGGAAACAGATCAGCTGATAATCCGGCCAAACACAATCCTAGGACAGCAGGTTTTGCATATATCCTCAGCAGTCTCCGCTTCGCGTAACCTGTCTCCTGGTGGAAAAGAAACACGAGATAGGCTGCAGCCCCTAGCACGGAAATGCTCGTACCGTACAAGGCACCGGTAAAACCGAAAAGTGCAATCAATGTTGTGCTTACGAGGAGCGTTCCCGTCATGCCAATCACCGCAAAACGAACGGCGGGTCGGAGAATTCCTTTGCCGATAAGTATGAATAACGCGGGGGCGCACGCGAGATTACCAACTTGTACTCCGGTTAGTACTATCAATGCACGAGCAGTCCCGGTAAAACCCGGGCCGAGCCAAAGTTCGACAAAACGGTGGGCTTGTAATGCTACGACCAAGAACATGCCTACGCCTACAAATGCAAGATATTTGTGCGCTCGATAGTAAAGTTCCTCTGCTCGGTCATGATCCTGTCGCGCATCCAGTTCAGAGGCAGCGGGCATGAGAGGTGTCATCAACAACGCCGGGAAATTCCGGATTTTCATCGCTAAGTCATTGGCGATGTCGTACCATCCAGCTGCGGTAAGCCCGGTAAAGTGAGCGAGCAGAAGCTTTTCCGTATGGATGTATACCGCTGTCGCCATTTGCGTCACATATATCTGCGTGCTGAAAGCAGATAACTCTTTAATGTCACTCCACTGCACTGACGTGGGTTGAACACGAAGTTGTGGAAGTAGATGTCGAGCCGTCCATACATTGAGCACAAACAAGACGCTTGACGTCAGGACAATAGCGTACACCAACCCCTCGATCCCGAGCCCCAAGCTGACAAACAGGGCGGCGCCGGACGCAGTAATGACCGTATTAAGAGCCCAAAGCAAGTTTACGACGTCAAGACGCTGCAATCCAGAGATCACCGACGAAAACGGATAGGACAATAGATTCAGCGCAATGCTGGCAGTCAAAAGGCGAATCATGAACTGAGATTGGGAGTGTGATACCAGTAAATTGCGAAAAAAAGCAGAAGCTAGCAGGCCTGCCGCTAAATTGACTGCCAAAACACCTAGGGATGCAACTACGAGAAATATTAGAAGTCCTGCATTCACAACCTTGTTCAGGTTCGTATAGTCCTGGCGCGTATAATGCTGGGAAACATGTTTAGTCAGCGTTCCCATAACTCCAATATCAGCAAGAGAGGTCAGGCTATTAATAGAAAGGAAAACAGCCCAAGCCCCGAACCCTTGAGTGCCAAGGTGTCGCAACAGAAAAGGTGTCAATAGGAATGGGACAGGAGCGACTACGACCAGTCTTATGAGACCGGACGCTACATTGTGGATAATCTTGGTGCCAATCGGCCGCTGAAGCACGTTTGAGGGAGGCGGAGGCTCTGCAGAGAACAACGTCGGCATAATATATTTACAGGAAAGAAATTGCCACGGCTTGTTTCACAAGCGTAGAAGTCATGTTTCTATGCACCTGGAAGGAACTACGGGCCGCGGCCGGTTGAGAGAATAATCTCTGTGCCGTATGCTCCGGTTGACGGTTTGGGTTACTAGGACTGAGCATACGTCGTCGGGACATGCATTTGTTGTTCAATCCGAGTCGCAAAGGAGCAAGCTTGGGATCTCCGGCCAATCTTTGGTATCCCGAGCCGCGCAAGTGACTGCCGTGCATCGTGTGCCTCAAACCGCGTCCTGGGACATCCCTTCCCGGTCGAACGTCTGCGCAGTCGTCGTGACCCACAACCCCACGCCAGAATTCGAGAACAATATTTGCGCTTTGATAACACAACTAGAGCAAGTAATCATCGTCGACAACGAATCGTCCCAAACAAGCCGACATTTCGTGGAGAATATCGCCGCCACTTATAAAATCGAAACGATTTGGAGCCAGCAAAACTTAGGAATTGCGTCAGCACTGAATGCCGGAATTGATCGAGCTATGGTTACCGATGAATGCCGATGGATACTGATGTTGGATCAGGACAGTCAAGTGCCACCAGATTTCGTCGAGACGATCGCCAATGCTTACGAGGCCTGTCCCTTTAAGGACAAAGTTGCCCTCATTGGTGCCAATTACAAGTTAGCGTTTCGGCCGCTGCACAAACTTCGCGCACAAAGAGACAACCAGACATTCCGAGATGTAGTGACGCTGATGACCTCCGGTACTGTTGTAAAGCGAAGCGTTCTTATGGATTGCGGAAGGTTGGATGAATCCTTCTTTATGGACTACGTCGATCACGATTTCTGCTTACGAGTTCGACGTCACGGACTTCGCATCATTCAGGCCAACAATGCCATCCTGCAACATCAGCTAGGCACGCCGACTCTACATCGGCTATTTGGAAAATATTTCACAACACCGAACTACAGTCCAAACCGACGATATCACAATGCCCGTAACCGAATTATTGTCTATCGACGATACTTTTACCATGAGACTTCCTGGATTGTTTGTGATTGTTTTAGATGGTTTAGGGAAGCTCTTAAGATGATACTGGTCGAACATGATCGGAACAGAAAGCTTCGCAGCATTGCACGCGGCGTGTTGGATGGCTTCAAGGCAGCCAAGTGGTCCAGATACTCTGGGGCGAGCACACACAACTAGAGCCTGCCCGTAAACTGGCGAGGTTTCCTCGCCTTCACGAAGAACCGAAGTGCACGAACTTCGGTACATTAACCGAAGACAGCATGACCCCAGACCGCGGGAAGATTTCCCGCTATCGCGTGACGATGAACGATTTAGGCAAGCCCAGAAACCGTTCAGTCTTTATGGTGCATCCTGGAAATATTTGACGGAGTTTCCTTTTAGGCAGCCAAACGACGTCATACTCGTATGGACGCCGGAGCAACCAGCCATTGAAAGTAAAGTAACGCAGGACGGTCGGTGTCAAGAATGATCGGGGCAGCCAGTGTAAGAAAAATGCTGACAGATGGGGATCAATCGGAAACAGCCGACAAGGTGTTTGACAGTATAGTTGCTTACCTACACGCAACATCTCCGCCGCGAATTGCGCCTGGCTTTCAAAACTGCCCACATGCTCAATGGCTGAATTGGAAAAAGCGAGATCTATCGAGTGATTTCGAAAGGGCAGTCGTCGTCCATCGCCGAGCACGTAAGGAGTTTCGTCTCGATCAGCCGGAGCCCACACATTAAGTACAATCACCCCTTTCTTCCGCCCGATTAGTTTCCACAGATTATGATCACCGCCGATGTCAACAATAGTGTTGCACCCGGCAAAACGCTCGAGGAAGCCCTTGAACCGGCGCTTCCGAAAGAAACGTCGCACTGGCTCCTGGAATGAATAAGGATTCGTCAAACGCCTATTCCACCCATTCTCGACTTCACGAGCATCTTGGTGCACGCTGGCCTTATTTCCGAGATCTCGTTCACACTCTCAAGAGAGCATAGACAAATCGGCGCCTTCCGAAATGGTTCGTTGGTTTTCACTGTACTGTCACGGAAAAGAAAAATTTTACGGTTAGCGAAGTTGTGTCCGAACTGGCGGTCACTACCGGGAAGTAGTAACTCGGCGGATCCCCGACGTTCCTCTTCTGAGACGACGCGCCACATCCTAGGCAGCCAAGCATCAAAATCAACACACCTGCCAATAGTGCAAGCACCTTGACTGGTTGCTCACTCTTCGTACGAGTCAGCGGAAGCAACGTTCCCATCCAGCCGAATGATGCCAGTGCAAGATAGGTCGATCCAAATAGGCTAGGCTTTGAAGTCGATAATGTGCTCGCCCTCGAAGTAATCGAAACGGTAACATTAACTCCATTCGGACCATTCACCAAGACATTACTTGGAAGAACAGAACAGCTGACTTCAGGGGCACCTACTGCACACCCGAAGTTCACACTCCCGGAGAAGCCATTTTGAGGAGTCAAAGTGAGGTTGGCGGTCCCCGTTTCTCCCGGAGCAATAGTGAGGTTCTCTGTGGAGGACGTTAGGACAAACTTTGAAGCAGCGGAAGATGATGGCGCCCATTGGGAGATCGGAATCCAAGAAGGCACTTTGCCAAGATCGCTTACGATGAACGTAATGGAGCCCGTCACAGTGACAGAACTTGCTCCCAGCAGGTTAATGTTGCCGCCAGAACCAAAGGTAACGGGACCATTAATGGCATAAAAGGTTGCCGTCTCTCCAGCTCCGAGATTGGCTTGTATGGTTGTGATAGGTAAAGTCGACGCAATCAGACCCACAGTGTGTGCGCCACCAATGTTTACTATAGAGGCCGCAGTCACTTGAGTCGTGATGCCGCTGGTGACTGGGAGGTTAGTGCCGCCGTAGAACAAATTGTCCTGATAAACGATGCTTGCGCCGTTCGCTACACGCACAACGGTATCTGCGGGACCCATAATATGATTATGGATGAAACGGATGCCGGATGCAGCGGGTGTGACAACGTTTAGTAGGTAGCCCGATCCATTGTTGGTTCCGCTTGTCTGGAAGCCGGCGTCGGAGATTGTCAGTCCCGAAACCGGACCCAAATCACTTGCGACCGAATAGACGCCCCAGACGTATTCATGGTGAGGACTGTAGAATGACAGCGCCCAGCCCCCGTCGATCTGGACCGCCGTGGCTGCGTTCTGAGAAGTCAAGCCTCGGAAATTAATGTCGATGGGGACTGCGTAGTGATTGGGAGGACGACCGCCTATAAAAATGTTGGTTCCATCACCTGGTCCCGAACCGTCGAACTCACAATCATTAAAATAAAGCTCATACGCGGCACCCTCGATTCTTAGTGCGTTGCCTCCGCCCTTCACCCGGAAAACGACAACCCGGTTAAATTCGGTGAGTTGGCTCAATCCTGTAAAGTCCGCATTCGTCCCCTTGAGATGGATCCCGTTCCCGCTAAATCCGGTTATGACAATGTCTTGCAGCTGGGAATACCACACTCCGGAGTTAAAGTAGCCGCTAGAATCGAAGAAAATGGCGTCCTGAGCGGTGTTGCCGGATGCACCATAGATATGGAATCCAGAGAGAAGCACTTCCGTTGCGGCTCCGTTGACAGCTTGCGGAATTACCACGACTGGTTTGCTACCGTCCGTCGATTGCAGAAACGTGACCCCGGCACCCATTCCGATTATCCTTAAGTCGTTCTCCAAGGTAATCTGGGTGACCTTATATGTGTAGGGCCCAAGATACAGTGTGACAGCTTTCTTCCCAGGGTCGATAGTGCCTAAGTTGAGATTGGTATTGGGAGAGTACGCGTAGACAACGCAGCCGGCAGCGGGACAAGCTTGGATGGCATCCGGGACCCCTCCGGGAAACTGATCAGCAAACAGAATATTAGCCAGATTCCGCATTCCCACCATTCCGTTGAAGTCCGTAATCTGGGAATTAACGATGGAGGTAGTAGAGCCGAATTTTGGGACAGCGTTAACAGCACCGCCAGGTGTCGTTACCGTGGATTCGGAAGGTTTGGGCGAACCTGACTTTGCTGATGCACCCGATGAAGAAGAACCTAATGCGGCAACAGCAGTAGTGGCCTGGCCGGAAGCCGAAATCGGCGCTCTCAGGAAAGCCGAGGCCGGAAGTCCCTGAAGAGTTTCCGTATCCGCAGCCTTTAGAGCGTATGGGACACTCACCAAGACGACCCGCGAGTGTTCCTGCTCCCCATCCAACTGTGGCCAAACTCCCAGCCACCTGGGCTCGGGTGAGTTAAATACCTCCACCGGCATGCCTTCCGTCTTGGTGACACCGAGCAAGACAGCGTAACGTCCCTGCGGGTCGAGGGGAACGTTCTGAGTCTCTTGCCACAGTGGTGCACCGCCGCTGGCCTGACTGTAAACTGAGAAAGTCACGCCTACCGTACCATTGCGCGGATGCCCGACGCTATCGGCCAGCACTCCTGTAAAACGTATGAGCCTTGGTACGGAGGAACAACCGACGTTGGTGTCGGCGCATGGAGTCTGCGCGGCTACGCTTGCGCATAGCACTAGCAGAGCAAATAGCACTCTGATCGAAAGTCTCATCTTAGAACCTCAGATATTGTGTCGCGCAGTTAGACTTTCGCGTGTCGGTCATTTTGGGCTGCCGAAGTGCGATCTTCACTGTACCTTCAGCGTCAATGCGATTGGTTGGTTAATACTCCCCGACGTGGCGTTGACATTGATCGTATAGGTACCACTCGGCGTCCCGGTAACCTGACTGCTGCCCCCACCGCCGCATCCAAAACCTATGCTCAAGAGCACGAGGCCACCGGCCCCCAGCAATCTCTTTCTGTTGCTTTTGCCGAACAGTCCAACCGGTATCACCGTTACGAACATCAATGCGCCAGCCAGCGACCTGAGCAGTGGTCCACGATGTAAGCGCGCAGCGCCGTTCTGCCCCATCCCGAGTTGAGCAGTTGTCTGTGCGGTTGTTGCCACTGCAAGCGAAGCATTGGTTGGGTTGCCTCCGGTCACGTTCAACGGATTGGGAGACACCGTGCAGGTTGACGCAGGTGGCGCACCCCCACACGTGAGTTGTACGCTGCCCGAGAATCCGGTGCTGGCAATTGCCGTCAAGCTGAAAGTAGCCGTGACTCCTGCGGTCACCGATGCCGTTTGAGTAGGAGCTGTAATCTCGAAACCAGTCGTCCCTGTCCCCCTCAACGGGATCGATTGCGGGCTCCCAGCCGCATTGTCACTGACTGAAACCCCGCCCGTGGCCGCCCCAGTTGCGGTCGGAGTAAACGTCACATTAATAGTACACTGCTGCTTGGGTAGCACCGGAGCACTGCAAGAATTGTTCTCGCCGAAAGGTCCAGTCGTTTGGACGCGAGAGACTTGAAGATTGACTGCTCCACTGTTTGTAATCGTAATCGTCTGCGATTTGCTTGTAATACCTACTAATTGGCTGGGAAACGAGAGACTGGAGGGCGACGGAGTCGCGGTCGCTTCATCTTGGAGACAAAACCGTTGCCGCTAGTTGGCTGGGTCGCCCCCACGACACCCGGAGTGGTCGGAAAGTTGGTGGAGTTTGTGTCCCCCGCGACATATAAATTCCCGGATCCGTCCACTGCTACAGCACCTGCGGAACTTCCCCCGCCCTGGGCTCCAAATCCGCCGCCAAGAAACGTTGCATACACCAGCACTGGATCGATGACTAGCGTGCGGGCCAGGTCGTAACGGCCTACATGAAAAAGCGCGTGCCCATTCCGCAAAGCGTACGCGGCTTTAACTTCAAGTTCCTTGCCCGCAATCAACTGATACGCTCGCGGCCTCTGTAGCCGAAACTCATCACCGCCGGCGCGCAGTACAAGTTCGCCCTCTGCGTTGACTTTAGTCTCGTCCACACCGGAAAAGCCAAGAGAGATTTGCCTGGGATCGGCTCCCGGACGAACTACGAAGTCATCCTCCAGACGGTTCTGATTTCCGTGATGGACGACGTCGATACCGGGATAGACATTCGCATAGCGCACCTTGGCGTAGTGGAAAACGTTGGTGAGCCACTTGTCCGGATCCGAACCGAACAGATAGTTGGTATAACCTGGCAACTTGTCTTCGGCCAGGAGTTGAATCCGTCCAGTTGTTCCGAGCACGCGAATCCCAACTTCGACATCGTTCGCTGCTTTCGTCACAGCTACGCCATCGTGACCAGAATCACTGCGGCGCAACGTAACCCGTCCAGGTCGAAGGTAAACACTATAGCCCTTGGCGCGCGCGACAAAATCGATACCAGTTTGTGCCTGCCCGCGAGTGACCTCGAAGGCCATGGGCAGAGCCAGACTGTCCACGCTTTTCGGCGATGCCAGAGGCACTGGATGCGGTAGCGTCTGCGCGTGACCGGAGCAACCGCAAGAGCCAGAAGAATCAAAGGGCGAAGCCTCATTCCACGCATACGGCCTCTCCAAGGCAAGGCACTATTTTCTTCCCCCAAACCGCAGCCACACCGAAAGGTAGCGCGCGTGCCAGTAGCGTAAGGGAAGTCAAGCTTCTGCGCAATAGACGGTATGGAGCGATCGTATCAACAACACGGAGCTTGTTCCCGGGTTCGAGATGGATGTGCCTTAACCCTCATGCACAGACCCGATGGTAAACGCCGATCGTCTCCTCTGCCTTCCGCGCCTCGGTGAACTGACTGGCCCGATGAAGCCCCTTCTCTGTTAGCTCGCGCGCGAACACATCATCAGAAAGCACCTTTTCCATGCCGTTTGCGATTGATGCTACCGAGTAGGGGTCGGCGAGAACCGCTGCGTCGGCGGCGACTTCTTCCAAGGAAGAACCGAAAGAAGTAACCACCGGAACTCCGCATGCCATAGCCTCTACGAGCGGAATTCCAAAGCCCTCGCAGATTGATGGATACACAAAGAGATCGGCACCGTTATAGAAAACCGGCAGATCATCCGCCGGGACGTACCCGACAAATCGCACTTTTGATTCCAGCGACAAGTTGCGAACTTTCTGCATAACCCTACCGGCCATCCAGTCTTGCTTGCCAACAATGACTAACTCATGAGCAAAACCTTTGCCGGATAACATGGCTACCGCCTCGACCAGCCTCTCCAGATTCTTACGGACGTTGATTCGGCCTACATATAGAATAAATGGGACGCGGATATCATACTTTCTGGCAAGCATCTCGCGGCAGTGATGAACATCCATCCGCTGGAATTCCTGGCGGGGTGCCTCGTAGACCACAGTCACTCGCTCCGGATCAACATGGTAGCGGGTAACAATATCATTCTTGGAAAACTGGGACACAGTAATGATGTGATCAGAGCGGCGCGCAGACCACGGGAACAGGATTCCAAATTTCACCCTCTCCACTGGATTGTAGAGTTCCGGATAACCTTCAAACAGAATGTCTGCGATGGTGGTTACCGAGCGGGAACCGCAGAAGGGGGGGACAATGTATTGGGCGTGGAATACGTCTAGCTTTTCCCTGCGGCACTCAACAGGGAAAGCAAAGGGAATGCGGAAATACGGGTTGGCCGGCCAGATGCGCTTTACGAAGAACTGATCACTTAATGGGATCTGCTTTTCGCCATCGGCGTGCGTGAAATAAATGATGTAGCGATTGCCGTTTGAGGGACTGCAAGCCAATGCCCGGAGTAGCTGTAGATAATAACTTTCGTTTCCTGCGGACTGACTACCCAACGCGTGCGCATCAATACCGATTTTCATGACATGGTTTTGCGAACATCACCCGGCGCCTCCTGACGATAGCAAATCCCTGGGCCGGACGGCGCCAACCCGTTACGCACTGCGGCCTACTCCCACTGCGGTCCGGCCTGTCTCCAGCGGTTCATACATTCCGAATTGCCGATCCAAAGCAGGCTTTTCTCCGCGCACACGGCGCTCGAAATAGTCTTCATATTGATCAGTGATATGGTCCCAAGTGTATTCCACTAGAATGCGGCTTGGTGCTTTCCGCCGATAGCTGGCGGCTTCCTCCGGGAACGATTCAATGCGGTCCAAATGTTTCGCTAAATCCGACGGATCGTTCCCGAACAAGATCCCGCAATCCTCAATGACTTCCCGATTGAATGGGTTATCCAGAGCCAATACGCAATTGCCATATCCGAGAGCCTTCAGCAGCGCGGGATTAGTCCCGCCGACGCTGTGTCCATGGATGTATGCAAAACAGTTACAATGGAGTTCCTTCACGTGATCGCTGTTGTCGACATGCCCCAAAAATATCACACGAGGATCCCTCGTACGCTTCAAAGAATCTACAAATTCGCTACGATAATTGGCGTCTCCAGCGATTACGAGAAGTCTTTCGGTTTTGCTCTGCTCGAAACCCTTCACGATTAGACCGGCGTTGTTTTCTGGAACTAAACGACTGGCGACCAGATAGTATTGAAACGGTTTGAGCCCATAACGCTGGAGCACACTGGGGTCAGTTGAAGTCTCCAAGTTAGCACCATACGCGATCGAAACGGAACGTGTCCCAAATTCCTCAAAATAGATCTTCTGCATGGCAACTGCATCCGTGATGACGCCATCGGGACAGATTGTTCCGGCGAGCCGAGCATTCAGATAGAAGTATTTTCGCCCGAGTTGACTCCACTTCGAGCGCCTCCACTCCACGCCGTCAACATTAATGGCAACCTTTTTTCCAAAACAACGGGGGATTATACAGTGCAAGGAATTAGCCACATTTGTGACCAGCATTATGTCAACTTGGCGAAAGAGAACATCCAAAACGCAAAATAGTGTGTGACTCGGGGTCGTCAGGTTCTTGGTTTCGATGCTCGGCAGGTATACCAACCGGACTCCTCGGTATGTCGCGGGGCGATCACGAAAAAGGCTCCGACGACAATAGACGATTACATCATGGCCCCGCTCCACCAAGCGAGGCGCTAATTCACCGAAGAACGTCTCTGTGCCGCTATAAGTGCTCGGTATACCTCGACCGCCAAAGAAAGCAATGCGCAATTCGATGTTCCTCCAACCTCTCAGGGAGCTTGCCAAACGCTAGCCCGATGGAGTCTGCCACGACCTGGGGGCGTATTCTACTTTACTTCAGTTTTTGTGCCATTGCCGTAGGCTCTAAGACGCGGACCCCATCCCGGAAACTCTCAGGAGCCCCAAATGCTTCAGGCAATGTAGAGACATTTGGATGCAGTAGCATTCGCCAGAATGCGGCTAACCCGCAGAGCAGGCCCCAACATGAACCGAAGTCTCGGCGAAGGATTCTGGCAATCAGCGTGCGTGGTATGTAATAGCCCAAAAGAGCAGGCCAACAAGTAAACCAGTGGTAAAAACGGGCATGCTTATGCAGAACCCACAACGTATTCCGCATGAACATAAAAAAACGAAACCGCTCGCCAACATTCTTCCGGAGATCGACGCCCTCGCGGTGCCAAACGCGCGCCAAGGGCACATAGCGGATCACATATCCGGCCTCCCGGATGCGCAGCGAAAGGTCGACATCTTCAGAGGTCGCGAATATCTCTGCATCGAACAACCCAACCTCGCGCAGAGCCTTAACGCGCAATAGCATTACGCAACCGGTTGCCCAATCAAGGTCGCGAGCAGAATCATATTGCCCTTTGTCCTGTTGCCGACGACCTAAGTGCGACGCCATGCCCGTCCACGGGCTGTAGGTACCTCCAGCCCACCATAAGAGGTCACGCGGCTCGTAATAATAGATCTTTGGTGAACAAATAGCCGCCTTTGGGCAGCGATCCGCTTCCTGCACCAGTTCGGCAAGTAAATCAGGATCGATGATAGTGTCATTATTAACCAACAGGATGTAATCGTACCCTTGCTCTTTTAGGGCTTCTTCCATCGCCACGTTGCAACCGAGAGCAAAACCAAGATTCTGTTTGTTGGCGATGATCTGCACATCAGGGAACTTCTGCCTAATGGTCTCAATCGAATTATCGTTAGAGCCGTTATCGACGACTGTAATGTTATATTCTACGTGCGACATTGCCATCAAGCTGTGAAGACAGTCCACAGTCATGTCTTGACCGTTCCAGTTAAGCACGACTACGCTCACGCGCGGACCGGATTTATCCGGAGAGTGTTGATCACTCACGATCATCTACCCGAATCACACAAGTGTTGTGGCGACGCATAATTCTCCTCAAGACTCTGCGACATCAAATGCTGCCAATCGACGCCGGGCGAAAGTGAATGGACATCTAGATGTGTGGCGATTCCGGGAACAGGCACCCAAAGTTTCAGCCTCTTACCGAATAGAATCTGACGCCAACAGTGCAGCCAAGCCTTAACGATAATCTTCCATTCAAACCAACCGCCAGTGAGACTGCGTAAGAGAAACAGTGGGTTGTACACTCGCTGCTTCGTAAGACTCAGCCACAAAGAACTATCAAAGTTACCATTGACGTAGCTGTAGAAAACTGCCCAGTAATTGGCCAGCGTCTCCTTGCGAGTTAGAAACGTTAGACAGGTTGACGAAGCGGTTCTCCAATGACGGCCAGTATACGTCTTTATCCACTTTGGCGTGCGGTGTAATGGGAGCCGATAACAATCCAAATGATCGAATGGGGATAAAAAATGAACATTAGGGTCCGACCTTAGAAATTCGACCATTCTGCAGAACTGATTGGCAAGATAAAAGTAGTCGTCTTCAGCAAAATATACGAGGTCAGCATCAGACTGTTTGAGAAGTACCTCCATCTGAGTAGCGAAGGTACGCTGATTTCCTACGCCGCCTAATTTGAGAAAGACCAATTGTGAATCATCAAAGTACTTGCGGAACAACCCTTCATATTCGGGAGGACAACCGTCCAGTATCGCCCATACCTTAACATGTAAACTGCCAAGCGACTCCTTGAAGGACCTTAAACACGCTTCGGAAAGACAATACTTGTCATCTCCGAACACTAGATCAAGGGCCGGTCTCGACACACTGGGATATATGCGATAAGCGATCGCTAGGTCATAGCTCTGGCAGCTAGTCATTGTGCAAGACTCTGTACAGGGTCAGCGGAATCCGTTGCTACTGCAGCCGCTGCTGCCAAAAGACCAAGATGAATCCAAGTGAATGTGAGAAGCGTCGCCTCAGTCGCCTGAAAGGTAATAGCATAAAGTATTAGCCCGGCCGAAAGCGCCACCATTGACACTTTCGTCGAAGGAGTCGCGACTCGACGTGCGCGGTAGGTTACCCTAGCGAGGGTACCGAGAAATACCAAAAAGATGGCCAGTCCGGCTATTCCAGTGTCGTGTAAGATGCGCAATGGCGTGCTACTGATCCAGCCAATGTCGTCGTCCTCGTAAGTCACGGCAACTCCAAGATCCGACAACTTGAAGAGCAGTTGAAAACTAGCGGTCCCGGTACCAAAAACAGGGTGCACCTTAACGTCTTCAAGAGCAGCACCCATTTGAAGCAACCGGCCAGCGGTTGACACATCTTTAGACACGTCGGAAACGCCGATCGTACTGAAGCGCGTACTGACATATTCAAGCACAAATGGGCTGAGCATCACCAGTACTAGGCTGACTCCAACTGCCAGCGGCAATAACCGGCGCAATTGAAATCGTCCTTTCTTGGCTGAAATCCAAAGCAACGCAAAAATAGGAAAGGGCAGGCCTAACAGCACTGACCTGGCCAAACTAAAAAAGGCCGCGGCCAGACACCACGCTACGCCCCACCCATACCATGAGTGACCGCGTTCCTTACTCAGCAAATAAAGCGCCAAAAACATGATAGCCGTGCAGGCCGTGTAGCTCCCGAAAAGATTGGCCTCGTACTGCGTTCCAAACGTTCCAGGAATCGCACCGTATTGACCCAATTCCACGCCCCAAGTTGTACCCCAAACATGGTTCGACACAGACGCGAAGGTGCCATAGATAGATTCGCCCAGCCCCACCCAAAGCAAGCTTTGAAGCGCTAGCCACACTTGCCGATCATCCTTGACTAGTAGCCGAACCAGGAAATAGGGAATTACCACGAGAGCATTAAGGGTAGCCCAGCGCAGCGTCATGACTGGTTGCGGAGAAGTCAGTGCAGACGAGAAAAAATTTGCCGCAACGTAAGCTAACACCCAGTAGTCAAAATTTCTTGGTCGGAAGTTGAGCGCGATCTGTCCTCTTAACAACTGAACTATGATAGCTAGAATTGCGATCGACGTCGCTACATGCTCAGGACGTACGTGGAGGCTAAACAACATAATTTTAAATCGTGGCATGGCTGCTCCGATCGCCAGCACGACAATACAGCCAATTGGCCAATCCTTAAAAACAATTGCCGCAATAACAAAGAGCCCCGCGACGACAAGGATTAGGACGCCTAGCTGACCGAGATCCTCAGTGGCAAACAACCATGCCAACACCAAGAACTCGCATGTCAGAAGCGCTGTCTTGGCCGCACGATTAGTGAATGCCAGAGTCATGAGATGTAAAGATGTCTATCCGACCTGCATGGAACTAAGACTGCTTGGCTGGGGCACAAAAACCTATTGCTTCACATTTGGCTTGCAACTCAAAACCGAACTCACGCCTCAATTTCGGAGTCCACCTTCGCCCCCTGCCCTGCCATTTCTTGCATGACCGCGATTTCTGGAGACGCCACGGTCTGAAATCGACTCCCGTTGCCCCAGTAACCGTATCGCAAAAGTAAGGGGGCGGTAAGTACGGAAACAAGAAACCTACCGAGCCAAGGCAGGTGAACTGATCTGTCTGCGATCCTTGTCGGCCCACTCTTAAGCTTATCCGGATTACTGCCCAGCATGTGTTGAGGCCCCAGTTCCGCGACACATCCCGCCAGATACGGTGACTCCACGACCCCATAGCCCAAGTCCCCTGTAATGTCTAGAATTGCGCGTCTCGGCTCCTTCACAAAGTCCTCGTAGCGCAATCTGCGCCAATTCCGCACCCGGGTTCGCAAGTATTCACTCCCTAGCATTAGGCCTAGCCAACGCATCGTTGCGTGAAGCGGAGATGCGCCTGGCAACCATTGTTTGGGCTGACGGCTGCTGGCCACAACGCTTCGCGGGTCTCTGACGAGAAAGACAACATACAGATCAATATTCGGAACCCAGGACAACAGCCTTGCGTGGAGCGGATTCTTGGAAGAATCCACAATCACTTCCGCTCCAGACCTTCGGGCAACCGTATCGTAGAAATTCCCCAGCGAGGCTATCAGTCCGCTAATTTGCTGCGGGTACCGCCGACAGTAAGCGCCCAGAAAAGGAGTTCGACGCAATCGCAGCCAACGCGCCGCAAATGGCGCCTCCTCAAGGGGAAGAGACGTCCCCTTCCAGAACGAGCAATCTTGCACGCTCAGTCCGCATCCACAGGGAACATGGTCTTCCGAACTTCCACAGAAAAAATGAACAAGACCCTCGCCAATGGCGAAATAACCAGGTAAGTCTCCCAGAACTCGGGCTAAAAGAGTGCTACCGCACCTGTTGGAACCAACGATGTACAACACCTTGGTCTGCCCCATATTTCGACGAATACATCGCCCCTTTTTATGTATTCACTTAAGCCAAAGATGGACATATGCACAAATTACTTAAGAACAGCCTATCGGCATGGTCATAGCCGGTTGGGACACTAATCGATGCCCTCGGCCGGACATAATGGTACTTTAATTTGCTCCCGATGACGAGATGACCAAATCTGTTGTCCCTCAAAATCCGAAAAACTGAGAAGACCGAAATCATCCCATCTATTCCGATGAACGCGATTGCATTTTCGCAAGCGTGCGGCATGTGTGGAGGATCACAGCGCCTCACTCGCCTAAGTCAGACTTAAGACCTTCAACGTATAAGCTCTCTGACGCACGGTCGGGACTGTCTATGGTGAGCTCCGTCAGCATCGATCTACCAAAAGACTGCTTCCGGATTTCAGAAAAACCATACCGGCGTAGCAGAAACTCCAGGGTCGGGAAGTCATATGCAAACTTATGCTCGAAATACTGCCTAAACATCGCATTCAACACTTCCATCTTTGTACTGAATTTTGAACCAAAGTGAACATCGGAGTGGTCTGGATTGAGCGGACGAACCCGACTAAGATCCTCCCAGCCTTCGGCGCAGTAAGCACGTACGTATTTTTCGGCGTCAGGAACAATAATACGAATCACTCCACCCGGTTGCAGAACACGGTTGCATTCCGAAAGAAAGGAGGGCACTTCTTCGGTGTAATCGATGTGCTCAAAAAAATGCTCAGTAAATATCCCTTTGACCGCGTTGTCAGCAAATGGAAGGCCAACTCTGCAGTCATAGACGCAATTTACGTTTGGAGAATTATAAATGTCTACGTTTTCCCACCCGGGCTTTCCACGTTCTCCACACCCAATGTTGACCAGCAGGTTCCGGCGGTTTTTGTAAGATTCGCGCACGCGTTTTGGTCTATTCGCCAGTCTTCGCAATGCAACGTTAAACTCGGATATGAAAGGGTGATAAGCATGCCTAGGAATGAATGGAAGCGCAGTCATCGCGAGTCGAGCGAGACCGCTTTTGTTAAGCAGTCGATGCTGGAAATTCGGATAAATGTCGAGCGCGAGGATCTGCTTATGTGTCATAAAGGAGTGTTGGAGCAGCAAAAGCTGAACTAGCGCGCTTAGGAAAAACGCAGGCTGTACTTATTCGTTTTTCAAGCGATTCCGTCGTAGTCCCTTCAGCCGATCCCAAGGCAAGCGCGCGACAAATGTGGTTCCGGAATCAACTACCGATTGACGTATATTTTGCAGGAACAACTTAGTGGGATCGTCGTAGCTAATGCCCTGCCAACGCTCCGCCGCTAAGATCCACACGACTCCCAACGCGACGCACATCAGAGTGGAAGCAATTATCAGCACCAGTCTGGGAGGGAATGATTTCCTTTCGGGCAAGCTCGCCGGATCGACGATGTTTAATACCGGCGTCTCCCGAGCTTCCTCCATCCGGGCTAGCTCGTATTGAGTAGTCAGCAACTGGAAGACGGTTTCCTCAACTTTTACCTCGCGATACAAATCTGCCCATTCCACACCGAGAAGGGGCAACTGCCGAATAGGCGGATAAAGCTGCTGGTCGTTCGCGCCCGATGGGCGAGGTGCGGCGCTGCCTGTGGTTCCTCCCATCTGCTGTAGCTTCCGCTGCAATTCGCCTAGGCGAGCTTGCGCCGTGCGCACACGGACATTGTTAGCCGTATAGATCTGCTGCAAGCCCTGGAGTTCAGACTGTGCAGCAATTACCTGAGCTTCCAGAATCGCACCGGATTCGACCATGGCGCGGGTTTGCTCAGGCAGGTCCAGAGTGGCATTCTTGCTTGCATACTGACTAAAGTTTTTTTCCGCTGTTTCGAGGTCTTTTTTTACCTCGACTAATCTCTGCTCAAGAAACAAGCGTTGTTGGCCCGCTGAAGAAGTAGTGACATGGGCCAGCAATTTATTTAGCTCTTCGACATAACCTTGCGCGAGGTCGCGTGCCCGCGTCCGGTCATGATCAGTAACTATGAGTGTTATAACAAAACTCTTGCGGTCTTCCGTGACCTCCGTGTGCTGGTCGAGGACTTTTCGGGCACCCTCGAGATAACCAGCATGGTAAACCTTCATCAGATCGAAGCGTCGAATCAAGTTTTCCTGTACCGTTCGACTGTGGAGGAGCGCGACGTAGAGCGCGCCATTATTCTTTGTGCCCAGCGCCTCGCCGGCTATATCAAGTAAGCTTGAGGATGAGGATCCCGAAGAAGAACCGCTGATACCAGCTAAAGTGGAAAGCATACCACCCGTATGGGGAATCGAATCGGAGGGCAAAACCCGAGTAACCGATTCAAACCTAACTGGAATCAGAAACACCAATATCGTGCTTACTATGAGAGCGCGCCCCCCCCATTTGACTAACATGCGTCGCTTTTGCCAAATCTTCCATAAACTCCCGACCATTCCGGCCTCACGGGGCGGACCCACACGATCACCGCCGCCGCTATTCGAAAGGGGTTCCAATTCCTCGCGACGGTTAACGATGGTCTCGGTAGAAATACTTTGCATTTAGCTTCTTAATTCGGGAATGGGTCGGGTGTGTAATGGTTCGTGGGCCGTCAATCGACCGCTTAGTAACATATCTGGCTCTTTGCTCACGTGCATCGCTTGAGCGCGTCCAAGCGAATTAACAAAATATCTGTGGATGTGGTCAGATTCCGCGCATCGCAAAAACTGATGTATGGAGCAAGATTGCTAGATCCATGAAGAAATTGCGATGCTGAAGGTAATAGAGATCATACTCGACATTCTGGTGAATGAGATACGCGCGATCTCCACTCAGCTGCCATAGACCCGTAATTCCAGGTTCGACCTCCAGCCTTTGCTTTTCCCTGTCGCTATATTGCTGTACGATGAAGGGCATCTCCGGGCGAGGGCCCACCAATGACATCTGCCCGAGTAATACGTTGAGAAGCTGCGGTAGCTCATCCAGGCTTGTTCTGCGGAGGAATCTCCCGATGCGCGTAATCCGAGGGTCGCTTGGCACACTAGGAGAATAGTCGTAGGGCGCTGCATTGGCGTGCATAGTACGGAACTTGAACATGTTGAAGTGTTTTCCGTTCTGTCCTACCCGCTCCTGGCGGAACAGTGCCGGCCCCCGAGAATCCAGCTTAATGCATAACGCCAGAAGCAGAAAAATGGGCGAACCCAGCACTGTCAACGCAAGTGCGCCCAAGAAGTCGCATACCCTCTTTGATACCTCATAGCCAAGTCGACGAACTGGCTTGCCCAAAGAAGCTAGCAAGATACCGTCCAGATCCCGATAATCAATCCAAGAATCCGAAGGCAGCAAATGACTCGCGACAAAAGAGACTCTCACGTTGGCAGCCAAGGCTTCATCTAGAGTGCGAACAAATTTCTCTCTGCCGATGGAGGGAATCGCGACGATCACGAGATCCACACCATAGTTGGCAATCATCTCGTCATTCACGGGACCCAGAACGATCGGCATGGAGCGCCGTCTTTCATAAGCCATTTCAAACAACGTGGTCCCAGTTTTGTTTGGATCATCGTCTGCAATGGCGACCGGATCAAGCCCGAGTTTCGGCGACCGTTTCAAGACCGAATAGACTCGTCGGCCCGTGCAGCCGGCCCCGTAAATCAGCACTTTTTCATTGCCATAGCCACGTGAATGCAACGCATGAACAAGCAAGTACATCAGGCTCTTTTGTAGGAAAAGCAGTAGTGGAACTAATACAAGACAGACCACCAGGAGCCAACGCGAGAATAAGAAACTGGTGAAGAAGCTCACGGCGAGCACAAGCAGGAAGGCTTCAGCCAGGACCCGCAGAATCTGCTCCGTTTCCCGTACCCGCAGCAGACTATTTCCTCTGCGATATGCTCCCACGCGATCCAACATTAAAACTAGAACGATGGCAAACAGAAAGGCCGCAGCCGCAACGACTCTGATTGGATAGTAAACGTGCCGGCCGAGGCCCAGGGAATCGTAAATCAGATACCCGAAGGTCACGCCCACGGTAATTGTGAGAAGGTCCGCGATCACTTCACAAAGCACGATGAATCGCCTGAAGCTCACGGCCGTTTGTCGCCTTTCGGCCGGCCTCACCAATTGCAGATCCAGGCCTAAAGGCTCTTCAACCAACGTTTGTGGAGGTTTGCTCAATCCGACGGAAGATTGCATATAGTCACTTCTGCTTGCTTCGATCTCTATCCAACGAGGATATCAAAATAAGTCCAACCGCGATGAATGCGGCGCCGTGTCCAATGGCGCTCTATTTTTGAATTCGCGAATTCAGTTGAAACGCAACTGCCCTTGAGCCGTCACGTCGGATGGGCGCTCAGGTGCAAGAAAGGAATAACGTCGACCCTCATTTGCTTAACTCCCCAAAACTTCCTGCACTCGATACTGTAACTGGACTTTCGCCTTTCGACAGGGTACGGAACCAGAAGTTTAACCAGCCTTATCCACTCAGGCTGGCAGTCGATACAAATCCGCCTTAATTCTTTAATTTCACTTCCCTACGCGCCAGTGCGGATAAAACGTCATTTGCGCGGAAACCGTCACGTCGGATTGACGCGCTGGACTGATAATCGGGAACCTCCACTGCTCATACAGAAGGAGGCCAGAAATGGACACGTCGTGTCGAAGCATTAACTGGGTCTGCGCGGAATAGTCGACCAGCCGACCACCTTCTATAAACGCAGGAGAAACTGTCTGCAACCGATAGCCTAACTGCAACGTATTGCGAGGCGAGAACGAGTAGGTCAGCCAACCCTGCCCACCCCGCCCTGCTCGGCCAACCCAACTCCCCATTAAGTTGCCGTCATTAACGTAACCGGAACGATAGCGATCGGCGTTGTAATAAACAAATCCCGGGGGAAACTCCTTGGTCCGGGATATGTTGACACCCTCCGCGCGAAATTGAAGCTTGGGGATTTTCGGTAGACGCGGCATGTAAATGCCCGGATTCACGTTGGCACGAGTCGAACCTATTGGAGAAACTTCGTCCCACGTCATGGCGTCCATATAAAGCGTAAGCCAGCTTCTTATACCGGGCACTCGATAGCTGAAATCAGCAGCCGAAACTCGTTTTCCAGGATTCTGAGCTGGAGTGGTGTGAACATAGTAAGAGCGGAAAAAAGTACCGAATGTGATGGGCAAACCCGGTCCGCCAAACATGGCGGTAATGCCCATGCCGAATTCAAGATTCGGAGTCGGTTGAAAGCTGATTTTCTCTCCATGGATCAATGGTTGCGGTGAGATGCTGGGGCCAACCACACCTGGGGATCCGGGATACGATTGGCACGTGGGCAGCAAGCAGAGTTCCCAATGCTGGCCCGAGAGTTGTCCAATGAAGAACTCGCCCCGGACTGGTCCTAGGATTCGTGAGAGGCCAGGAATTTCGTGTGGCACAACATCATCAATCTTTACCATCGGGAACGGAGCGGCATTGTTGCTCATCAGGAGCGATCCCGACTCTCCCGGGCCGAGCCACACACTCTGGTTTCCAACAGAAATCTGGAGATTGTTGACATTAACGGAAGCCATACTGTCGAGCAATTGAAACCGGCTGGTCTCGGCCGTCCCATTCGCCAGGGGCGGGGTGAAGTCGGCCGCCGCAGTTGCCGCTAGCACCGGCGCGGCATATGAAGGCATCGCAGGAGCGTGCTGGTACTCTCCCCGCAGGTAAAACGACACAGGCCCTGCTTCAGCGTCCGCCGTCAAGCCCGTAATGTCATTGAAACCCGTCCAGTAAGGCCGGCCATAGTCATTGATGATGGTTTGCCCAAAGTGGTCGCTGTCGCGGAGCGGAGTCCCCGAAATGCCGGTCATTCTCGTATAGACGGACTCGACTTGCGCCCCCTCGTTAGGAGCTCCGTCTAAGCGTGCTAACTCCGCAGTAAACTCTTGAACAAGCGATTTGTAGATCATGCCAGCTTCGACCGAATCATCGTCGCTATTTTCGAGTTTCTCTCCGGCTTCGTCCACCATCCGAGCGCATTGCAGGCGAGTCCAGGGGCGCATACCCAGGACGTTGGACTTCATGTAGCCCAAAGCGATCAGACGCTCTAATGAGGGATAGATCCAGCTGTCCAACGGTACGTACGGCGAAGCCATGTAGGCTGGATTGCGAACTTTGTCGCCGGTATTCTGATCAAGCAGACTCCCCCATGGGGAACCGCCCGCTTCCGGATCGTGGTGCGCGCGGTAGACTTGGCGGCCGAAGTACCAGCCCAGCGCACTTCCGACTACCACGTCGGAGGGGAAGTGTTGCTGAGCGGTCACGCGGGTAACCGTAATCGCGGAAGCCAACCCGTACGCGGCGACTTGGCTGAGCCAGCCGGGATACTCATGTGCCCAGACACTTGCGATCGACCAGGCGATCGCAGAGTGCTCGGAGGTGAACGAAGCACCTCCTTTGAAAAAATCGCCGTTCCTGTTGCCTTCGAGGGGACGCTGTCTCTGAGTAATCTCTTTAAACAGGTAGGTAACGCCCGTGCTGTTGATTGCCGCCTCGCCGGCCAGAAGTCCGGTTTCCTGTAAATGATCGTTATGCGTCAGGTGCCCGAACAGGAAAGATGCTCCGCCCAAACCGATCAGGGAATACGTACCGTAATCTGAGACGTGCAGGCTGGTTTGCATGTGACTGGGGTTCACCTGCTTTGCCCACCAGCTATCGCTTGCGATGAACGCCGCGGTGATTCCTGCGGCGGGCAAGATCCACTTGAGATCTCTCGTGCGAAAGCGCGTTGGACTGGTCCAGAACTGCTTTTGATCGGCCACAATGTGTTTGAGAAAGGGTGAGACCAAACGATTGTCAGGATCCTCGCCGGGTTGCAGTTCGTAGGGGTTGTCGAGAGCGGTCGTCGTCGACTGTGCGGAACCGCTCTTTCCCGTGCCACTGTCAAGCTTTGAGTTCGAAGCGGATGGCGAACCAGATGTAGCCGTTTGGGCGACCGCACACGTCATCATGGTCAGCGACATTACCAGCCGAAAAGTCGCACCCTGAACTCCCGAAAGGATCAACCGACGTCCTACTCGCTTAGAAATTCTTGGCGTATGAGGCACTGATAGCGATTGCGGTCACAATCTGAGCGGCCGTCGCTGTGTTTTCCCATGCGCGGCTGATGGTGAATATCTTCTCTGGCACAACCACCATGTCTCCTGGTTGCATCGCAGCACTTTCTGCTCCTCCCCCAAGGAGACCGCTAGGTCCGCCAGCCACTGAACCATCGGCCCGGATCACGAAGACACCTTTTTTGTTGGCGGTTCCAGTCGGTCCGCCAGCCTGTCTCAAATACCACCCCGCGCTCTTACCCGGTTTGAATGTAATTCCGGTGGGATTGTAGACCGCGCCATCCACTAACACGACACTGGGTTTCTTCGGCACATAAATCGTGTCGCCCGCTCGCACCTGGACATCAGACGAAGTATTCATCCAATGCTTCAAGTTGCTGGAGATGTGCACAACCATCCGCCCTTGCGGAGGAGCATTCTGCAGCTTTTGCAGGGTCACTTGATACTGTTCCACGGCGGCCTGCTTGGCTAAGATGTCTTTCTGATTTTGCTCGGGAATACTCTTAATGTCGGCGGCTTCACTTTGCACTCGATCCAGCAAGTCGGCGCGGTTTTTTGCCTCCATTTCTTTGATCTGTACGCGCTCGAAGACAGAGCCGAAGGGATAAGCGTCACTACGGAAACCGCCGGCACGCTGAATAATGGAGCTTAGGCGCTCGCCTTGCTGGATACCGTATGTCCCGGGATGGACAACTTCTCCGGTGACCGTAATCATCGCCCCGACATCTGTCCAACCGCTGAGCTGCCGGATGGCGAGAACGTCGCCGTCGCGGAGGCGGACGTCAGCATCGGGCTCTCCCATCATGGCTTTCGCAATCGGCACGCCCACGTGGTCACTGACAATTTTGCTGCCTTGCGCGATTTCGTAGCGCGTCAGGTCCGCTTCCTCTTTATAGGCGCCGCGTTTGAAGCCGCCCGCGAGGCGAACCAAGGCGGCCGCGGTCATATTGTCGCCGAGCGGGTACTTTCCGGGACGGGCCACTTCTCCTTCGATGGCGACCGTCGGCGGGTCAAGCTTGTTGAGATCGCGATGAATAAAGATCCGGTCCTTGGGTTCAAGAGCGATATTGTCTTTCACGTCGCCTTCGAGCGCCTTCTCGAGGTTGACGTTGATTACTTCCAACTTGCCATCGCTGGTCTTGCGGAAGACCTGAGCATCGTCAAGCAGCGCATCCCTGGTTGTTCCGCCTGCCAGGTAGACAGCATCACGAAGGTGGGCGACTCCGTTCGTTAAATGATCTCCGGGATCCCGCACTTCTCCCGTGACTGTGATCACTGGCGGATCTTCGAAATCGAATCTTCCGAAGACGCGCACGATATCGAAAGGCTTCAGCAGTAAATCCTGATCCTTGCCCGCCAGCGCATCGGCTAAGTTGAACGTCAGCACCTCGGGCGCGTAATCAGGTTGGGAGAGGCGAATGATTTCTGCGTGTGTGATGGAAGGTTCGGGTAGGAGATCTTTGTACGACTTGATCAGGTCAGTAACTTTCATGCCGTCGCTGTAGGCAAACTTGCCGGGACGGGAGACGTGACCATCGAGATAAACGGTTTTGTCAGCGTAGGGCAGGATCGGAGTAATCTTGATTTTGTCTCCGTCCTGCACCGCGAAATCTTCGAGTGCTTTGTTCACACCGGCGTCGCTGTCCGTCTCCGGAATGTCGAGTCGCAGCATGGTCCGGCTCTCGTGACTCTCCACGCGCTCGACATCCACGTGCCGCAACGTGCCGGAAGGCAAAACGCCTCCTGCCAACTCCAGGACTTCCGCGAGACCTTTTTCGCCATTCAACTCGTAGATCGCTGGCCGTCGCACCATGCCCTCGATCGTGACTTCACCCTTTAACGGCGGAACCTGGATGGTGTCTCCGGCTTGCAGCCTTTGAACGTCGCCACGAATGCCGTGGAGCAACAGGTCGTAAACGTCGACCTCCTGAATGAGCTGCTTGCCGCGATAGTGTCGGAGGATTCGCAACGAACCACCCGATGTCGGCCCGCCAGCGATGTAGAGAGCATTCAACGGCGTCGAGAGCGAACTGACATCATAGGCGCCGGCACGCTCGACATCCCCAGTCACATAGACACGAACCGTGCGGATTCGGGAAAGAGATACGTCGGCATCAACCCCGCGGAACTGGCCGCGCAGAACGGTCTGCACGAGATGTTGCACATCACCCAAACTGCGTCCGGCCACCTCGACGGCTCCGGCTTCGGGCAACGCAACGCGTCCCTCGCGATCCACGACGCGCTGCAGACGTTGCGAAATCCCCCCAGTGAGACTGATCGTCAGCCCATCCCCCGGGCCGACTACATAATCTGGCCCTGCTGGCAGATCCATCGGAAGCTCATCAAGGTTTCCGGTACCGTTGCGGAAAACATCCTGTCCGAAACGTTCTAGCCTGGGTGAACGCTTCGAGTACTGGGCGTACAAGTCGTAAAGCGAGGGCACGTCGGCATATGGGTTGGGCCGATGACGCAGCATTGGCTGCTGCTGTGGTTTGGGAAACGAATACTGTTGCAGCGGGAAGCGGTTCTGATCCTCTAGACGCGCTTGTTGAGGAAATCCTGAAGCCCCGTTCTGATTTCCTAATAAAGACCCAAGTGAAGAACCGAGAGGAGAGCCAAACGATGAACCTATGTCGGGAATGCCGTTCAAACCCGCAGCACCACTCGCGCCCATGCCCCTTTTCCCAAACCCTGAAGGAGCGCCGTTTGTCTGGCTCGCGTTCAGTAGACCTGGAAGCTCATCGGGCTGGATACTCGCCATCTCGTTCTGGTCACTGTCCATGCCAAAGTAACCTTGGGATGGCTGCGTCTGCGTCAATTCAAGCTGGCGGCGGTAATCATTGGACGGACCTTGCTGTGGACTCTGCGACGGTGGATATTGTTGCTGAGGATACTGCTGTTGGGGGTACTGTTGGCGCGACGGATATTGCGACGACGGATATTGCTGCTGAGAAGGCGATTGGGTGTACTGCGGTTGTCCGGTTGAGTAAGGCGCCGTGCCGTAGGGAAGGTACTGGGTCAAGTAGCAATCTAAATCATTCTCGTGCTTGAGCCAGTACGTCTCCTCCTGATTCGGAATCCGCCTGGGGGTGTTGCTCGAGGATGACTGATCCGGTTGTTTCGCCGTAAGAGCGTCTGTGCTAGTCGGCATCGCCTGCCGACAAGGCAAGTCTCGCGCCAGTTCTTCGCGTGTTGGTTTAGCTTTGATGTAAGAACGATCTTCGATCTCGCGAGTCGCAATCACACGGATATTATCGTCTTCACGAATCAGATTGAACAGAGCGTCGTCTGTAAGGTCGTTCGGATCGAGCATCCTGCCCTGTTCAAAGGCTTTTCTGACCAATGTCTTTTTGATTTGAAGCAGCAATCCTGGTTCTTGGCGCAAGATGGTTAGGATTCTGTCGGCTGAGAGCGAGACCATTTGTTCCGCTTCACGTTCGGCGCGAGAGTTCGCTTGCTCGATGGCAGTGCTGTGACTGTAGGACGTCGGCTGCTGGCTCCATGCAGCATCAGAAAATACCAATCCTACGCACAGCAGTCCCGCCTGTATGCGGCGGCGAAATGTTGGGGAGAATCTACTCATAGCACCTCTGCTTGGAGCAACGTCTGGTTGGGCACGAGCGAGCCGTCCGATAATATTTGAGGGCAGTCCATGTGAATTTGCGCTGTAATACTTCAACAGGGCTCGACGTCAGCCTCATCCACTTCCACCGCGACCGAACGCATGATCAGGTCGATGGAAAGGACCACGCGAAATTTATCTTTCCGGCGCACCAGGATGCCTTGAGTCCCAGCCAAGGGACCATACTTCACCCGCACGCGAGTTCCAGCCTTCAAGTACGGATGCGGTTCGGCGCGGACACCCTTGGCCAATCCGTTGACGAGAACCTCAATCTCCTCGTCAGGGAGCGGTGCGGGGTGGCCGTTAAAACTCACGAACCGGACCACGCTGGGCACCTGCAGTACCCGCAAGCGGTCCTTCAGATCGAGGTGGACGAAAACGTACCCTGGGAAAAGCACCAGGTCGAGTTCCTTGCGGCGGTCTTTCCATCGGCGAACGCTGCGATACACAGGCAAGAAGCAGTTGACATGGCGCTCTTCTAATTGCCGGGCGACTTGCTTTTCGTGACGCGAGCAAACATGAGCCGCGTACCAGTGAGCTTGCAACTTAGCCGCCGTGTGCGAACTGGGGTGCAAAGACCCATCTTGAACAAGATCAGAACTTTGCGTCAAATTCTCCCGCTCCGATTTGAGGCCACCAGATATAGCTTCGCCCCCTCACTTACAGGGCATCTGTGAGCTAACCCGTATAATTCGCTGGTTTACCGGTCTTGCATGGTGCGCGACCCAGTTGCTGATCGCTCTCCCGCAGAAGCCGCCAGATCCAACGTCGTATCCAAACCCCTGTCTACACACGAAGTCGCGGAGGTGAGCACGAGCGGCTTACAACTCCGCGACCTGGAGAACTCCGGATAGGCAGCCTGATTTAATTCCGCGACTGCCTCCCCTGATCCCGTCTTATTCGTATCCCACATCCGCTCGTCTAGATGCCAACCAGTTCCGGCTTGTTGCGCAAAACACTCAAAATGCCCTGTTCTGATGATTCCACATGCCGGGAGCGAATATCCACAAAAGCCCAATAAAAAATGCCGCTATTGCGTTCCGCGGCTAGCGCCAATATCTTCATTTCCGGATAACGGCCCAGAAGAAACCCGCTCAAGCCGGGCCGAACTTCGGGATTCTCTAACGCGATGATCAAGTAATCAGGACGAGTGCGTTCAACCAATTCCGTGATTTCGGCTTCGTCCTGGGTTTCGCCGACGACTTCGATGTCGGGTTGGTCCCCTATGATCGCAAGAACCAAATCCTTCATCAAGCGCGGCCGGTTCGCAACCAGCACTCTGATTTTTTGCACGACCCTCTCCGTGCTGCACAGTGTCTCCTGTTCCTCCTAAAAAAGTAAGACTCAAATCGGATTACGGATTCAAAAGAGGCAGTACCAAGAAGGTTCTGCAAAGGGCCAAGGATTCCGTCCGCAGTCGGAGCAGCAAAGTACCCTAAAAGTACCGGTTTTCAAGCTCGGGCATTGGATCATGCCACCGCTCCGGGCATGCGGCAGATTTCCACGGCGCCGAGCCGGTCGGTTGCACCGAGTTTGCGCAACATTCGATGGATGTGGTTTTTGACCGTCTGCTCCGAGAGGTTCAGCTGTGAGGCTATTTCCTTGTTGGTGAGTCCGCGGCCAATCATTTGAACAAGTTGCTGCTCCCGGCGGGTCAGTCCGAGATTGTGTTTGAGTACAAAGGTCGCAGGTTGAGCGCTCTGATCGGCAACGCGCTCAAACAAAGCTAAGCACAGAGTAGGCGGACACACAGCCTCATCGTTGGCCACGGAGCGAACCGCGGCCGCCACCTCCATCGCGGAAGCATCCTTCAATACGAAGCCCACAATCCCATCCCGCACAGCGCGTAGAAAAATTTCCCGGTCTGCGTCCATGCCGATCATAACTACTTTGAGTCCGGGGATGGCGGCACGCACTTCTGTGACCAGTCGCAGGTCCGATAG
This sequence comes from Terriglobales bacterium, assembly GCA_035567135.1. Lineage (GTDB taxonomy): Bacteria > Acidobacteriota > Terriglobia > Terriglobales > Acidobacteriaceae > JABDBE01. The sequence continues at coordinate 13,652 of DATMQI010000228.1, read as the reverse complement.
CGCGACCGCAGCGGAATCCGACAGTAAGACGTCTGGAGAGACGCTACTGATCTGTTCTACAACATCAGGAGAAAAAGCGGATGCGCCCACTACCCTTATGTCGCTCTTTTTACTCAAAATGCGCGTAAGGGCTTCGCGCAAAAGGCGGTTTTCCGCCAAGATAAAAACTTGTACCGTCTCAGTCGTATCAGACATGACAAACCTCGTAGACTTCGCATGCGCCCCCCCACGCGATGTTCTTGCTGCTCTAAAACAATGAAAACAGTTTGTGCGTTCAAGGATATACGGTTTCCCTGCAAAATGCGAGAAAGATAGCAGTTAACTTTTGTTCACTTCCTGATGCTGTCAGTAGGATCGCTTAGTTTGCGTGGGACTGGAATACACTGATCGCCTTAGGGGGCTAGTAAAGTCTTAACCGTTTCTAAAATCGAACCGCTAATCCCGAGACCAAGCGAAGGTTTCGTCGCTCAAAGGCCGGAGACCCAGTTTTGACTTCGTCGGCCTGTATGCGCCATGTCAGGAGCCGTACAAACTCGAAATCCAGCCCTCCGCCCAAGGCTTCAGCAAACGATGTATCAGACTTTAATACCCCGCTTCCCTGGGCGTTCACTGCTCCAAACAAGGCTTGCGCAAACGGCCGGAACCTTCCGATCGAGGCTCCGCCCCGCAGACCAAAGAAGAAATTTCGCGTGCTCACGCTGCCCGACTGCCCGCCGAAATCCGCAACCGCTCCGAAATAGCGAAGATATTTTTTCTCTACCGATGCATTCCAGCCGTTAAGGTTGGCGGCCTTGGTTGAAAGCGGATCGCAGACAACTCTGGTGGAGGAGAACAACGCCTGGCAGCGAGCCGCACCGATGCGAGAGAATCCGAAAAATAGATCTCCATGGTTAGGAGTTTGCGTTTTCTGGGTCTCACCAGGTAAGACCGCAGTCCTCTTGCCACTGACAAGGCTCATTTCTTCAGCATCTCGGGAAGCGCGATACCAAGGATGCTTTCCGTGAAGAATGTTGGCCGCTCCCCGAATCGGATTGAGGGCACAGCGAGCGGAGTCAATCAGAAACCGGTTCTGAGTTGCGTCCTCCACGCGCCGCACGATCTTGCTGTCCAAAAAGTCTTCGCCGATCAGCCAACCGGTGCCGCCCACCGGTGTCATCACAATGTCAATTTGGCCAACGCCGGTCACGCAATGTCGTGAACAGGGATACGATCCGTTGTAATTCCACGGCGGCCTTTGTTTCGTGCCGTATTTTTCGCCTGTGACCTCGCTCAATGGTCCCAGATTCCATTGTGTACTATAGGCCGCGTTCCACAACGCGGCCTTAAACCGACTCCACCAATACGCCTTGGTTCTGGAAAATTCCAATTTTCGTCCCTGAGGGTCATTTTGGATTTGGATAAACCCGGTCAATGCTCCCTGAATCGGGTGCCCCACATAACCGAACCAATTGGGATCGCCGTCGTTCCACCCGGAATGCACCCACTCGGAGAGCGACTGCTTGTAATCTCGCCAGAAGTGATTGAATGGTATTCCGTTTTCCGACACCACCCAATTGAAGTCGGTGTGCACAACATAAGCCTGTTCGATGACCAGGAAAGTAAACGATTCCGATAAAGCCCGACGCCAATGAAAGCCTTCCTTGTGCAGAGGCACACTAACCATTGCGGCTCCGCGGGAAGCTGGTTCAACATCCGTCGCCGCGCCCGAGTTCTCCGCTGTATTTAGATCGAGAGAGCTCCTCTGAAATGTTGAGGCTTCAGCCTGTACAGGCTCAAACTGTGTCAGGAACGTGCAGTCCTGAAGAGTGTGGTTGCTTATATCGCAACGCGAGGATGGAAGTTGACCAAGGCAGACCGCAGACAAGAGCGGTGCAACGACTAGAACAGAACTGGCTGCGTTAATTCTCATCGCCAACCAAATAGGTGATACGGAGGCCGTGCCCTTTTTCGCCCGCGGCCACTTATACTGAAATACCTCTGCAATGCAGACCCTGGGCGTCCCTGGCGATTGCAGACTTTCTACCGTGCACGTTTAAACGGAAGTGTTAGATGACAAAACATCCAAGTTGCGCTGTCCGGCGACTAAATTCTTCTGGAAATTGATATGGTGCTGATAACCGCCCTGGTCGGCCTGCTTGTCCTATTGCTGGTGGGCTCGTCGGTTTATTGCGTGCTGACCGCCATCGCAGCGCGTCGTTACCTCGCAGTCACCCCGCCAGCTCTGAAGACAGCACTGCCAATCAGCGTTCTGAAACCCCTTTGCGGACAAGACGATCGCTTGGAAGAGAATCTGCGCAGCTTTTTTATGCAGGATTATCCAGACTACGAAATCCTGTTCGCAGTTCACCGGCTTGACGACCCAGCAGTTGCAGTCGTGGAGAGAGTAAGCCGTGACTTTCCGCGGGGGCCGAAAACCCGGTTAATGGAGACCGGCGAACCGACCGCGCCCAATCCAAAAGCACACAGCCTGAAGCAATTGGTGGCGGAAGCCCGGCATGGCATTCTCGTCATGAGCGACAGCGATGTCTACGTCCCACGTGACCTGTTGCGGCGCGTCGCAGCCGAGTTCCAACAAGACCAGGCCGTGGGAGTCGTTACGTGTCCTTACCGCGCTGTCCCTGGACCGGGTTTTTGGTCGCGCCTTGAAGCCATCGGGATGAATACGGAATTTCTAGCCGGCGTGCTGGTAGCGTGGCTCATCGGCGAGATGGATTTCGCCCTTGGCCCAACCCTCGCCGCACGCCGCGAAGTAATCGAAGCTATGGGCGGATTCGCCGAGCTTGGCCATTACCTGGCCGAAGATTTCGTGATCGGCAACCGCGCCCCTCGCCTGGGATACCGCGTGGTCCTATCTTCCTGCGTAATCGAACATCGCATTGGCAGCCAAACCTTCAAAGGAAATCTGCAGCATCGTGTGCGCTGGGCACGAAGCACCCGGCGCTCGCGTCCTGCCGGCTACTGGGGCGGAATCTTCACCAACCCTCTTCCACTCGCTCTGCTGCTTTGGCTGGCAATGCCGAAGCTGTGGCCCTTGGTCGCGATCACCGCCGCCTTCCGTGCGCTAGCCGCCTGGAGCACGGCCGAGAGGGTGCTGCACGACCCGCTCACCAGTCGCAGATGGTGGCTAATTCCGCTGCAAGATCTGATCAGCGCCTGTGTCTGGGTCGACGGCTTCTTTGGCAACACCATTGATTGGCGGGGACGTCGATACAAACTTTTGCGCGACGGCCGCTTTCAATTCCTCGGAAGTGTAACCACAACTGGAGAAACCCGACAGGTTTATCACGCCCCCACAGCCGAGTTCCATCAACCAGACATCAACCCTCAGAAAACGAACGGGGAGATTCTGTGACAGCAGGGATTCCGTTTAGTATGGGCTACCCTGGCCAACCTGTTACACCATCGCTGCAAGCGGCGCGGTTATCCGGCTCGCATGAAGTGCAAGACCCCCAGCTTCGGTTCTCGCGGGCGTGCACAAACGTACTTCTCGCCTTTGGGGTTTGATAACCTTGTTGATCTGGACCAATCGATGGAACAAGCAACCGCCACGAGCGAAGATCAGCATGCCAAACCCACTCTTCGAATCGCTCGACCAGGCTGGATCGTCACCGCGGCGGCCTGCCTAGTTTTCCTCTTAAGCATAGCCAGTCCTCCTCGTCTCATGGACGACGTGGACGCGGTCCAGGCGCAGGCCGCCCGCAACATGCTCGCGTCCGGAGACTGGGTGACTGCCCGCCTCGACGGTGTTGCCTATCTCGAAAAGGCGCCGCTCAATTACTGGATGATGGCGGTGGCGTATCGAATCTTCGGCGTCCACGACTGGTCCGCGCGACTGCCTCACGCCATCGCAGTGGTGCTCTTGTGCTGGCTGACCTATCGCTTCGGGCGCTGGGCTTTTGATGAGACCGTCGGCCTCTACGCCGGGATCGCTCTGAGCACTTGCGTCGGGCTTTTTCTCTTTACTCGAATCCTGATTCCCGACGCCGTCCTGACCCTGTCTATCACTGGGGCCGTTTGGGCCTGGCTCCGCCTGCTCGAACCGGATGAGCAACATCCGCTCCGCTGGTCATTCCTGCTGGGTTGTTGTTTGGGAGTGGGTCTGCTGCTGAAGGGTCTGATCGCCGCGGTCTTCCCAGTAATGGCGGGGTTAGCCTATATGGCGCTAACTCGCAGCTTGTTTTCTTGGATGGCCTGGCGTCGACTTCATCTCGTACAAACGATTTTAGTTACGCTGGCCATCGCCGTGCCCTGGTACGTGCTGGCCACTCTGCGCAATCCGCCTTATTTCGCGTTCTCTTTGCATAGCGGGCCGGGAGAGTACCGTGGATTTTTCTGGTTTTACTTTTTCAATGAACACCTTCTGCGTTTTCTGGGATTGCGATATCCGCGCGACTACGATACCGTCCCCAGGTTCTGGTTCTGGGTGCTGAATCTGGTCTGGATTTTTCCCTGGTCGTTCTATCTGCTCTTAGCGCCGACCCTCGACTCCAAGCCAACGTCGCGCGCAGGCAGGACCAGGTTGATGGCGGTTTGCTGGATCGGCGTAGTAATGCTGTTTTTTACCTTCTCAACGACGCAGGAATATTACTCGATGCCCATTTATCCAGCGCTGGCGCTGCTGGTGGGATCGGTTCTCAGCCGCGGCGGCCGCTGGGTGCGAGCGGGCACGTATTTTCTGCTCGCTACATGCGCGATTCTGTTTGCCGTGCTTGCGGTTGTGCTCGTATCAGTGTGGCGCGTTCCTGTCCACGGCGACATTTATCAGGCGTTGACCCAACATCCTGAGGCTTACACACTTTCCCTCGGGCATATCCGGGACCTCACGCTCAATGCCTTCGCCTACCTGAAGTTGCCTCTGGGCCTTGCCGCGCTTGCCTTCGGAGGGTGCGCTCTTGCGCTGGCAGTCTGGCGAAATGATGTTCAGAGAACGGTTCTCGCTGTCGCCGTCAGTATGATCGTCTTTCTCCAGGCTGCCCGGATCGCCCTCGTGCGCTTCGACTCTTATCTCGGCTCTTACCCACTGGCGGAACGACTGCTAATGAGTCCGCCGGGCCAATTGATCGAAGCTGACTCTTACTATGCTTTTTCTTCTGTCTTTTTCTATACGAATCGAACCGCGCTGCTGCTCAACGGTCGTAATAACAATCTGGAGTATGGCTCCTACGCCCCTGGCGCGCCGGACGTATTCATTGATGATCGCAAATTCGCGTCGCTGTGGACCGCAGCGCCTCGTTGTTACCTTCTGGCCTACGGCGCGGACATGCCACATTTGGAGGAACTCGTCGGCCAGGCCAACTTGCGCGTTGTGGCGGCGAACGCGGGAAACTATTTGCTTACCAACCGCCCACTACCCTGAACCACAGATAAGGGTGGGCCACCCTAGCCACTCCTATCACCCACATCTCGAAAATCCGCGAGATGTGGGGCACCCGAAAGACGATTCGCGGGCATACGCCGCTCGAGCCTTGGATTCCAGGCTTAATAAGGGCGGAAGCATTTTGGGAAGGAGAAGCGAAGCAGGTGAAGTCAGCGGGTACGGCTGCCAGTGTCGGCAATTCTACCTACGCTCTTGTTGGGAAGAGGCCGGAGCGAAGAAACGCGCCTAGCGCCGATTTGGCGGATATAGCGGGATGAAGTTGAAGCGGTAAAGACGCGATGTAACGGGATTGAACTGCTAGGAAGCGGTGGCGGCGATCGATTGTGCTCGCGCTGGCTGGACGGATTCCCACTTCATTTCTGATGCCCTCAATCGTGGGTGGGAGACCAGCAGATGCCAGATCACTGCCTGAAAGGATTCGGTGTGCGGAGTAACCGTTTCCGGATTGACGGTTGGAACGACGACGCAAGCATCGCAGACGCGAGCTGTGAACCCGCCGTCTCGTCCTACAATGCCGCAGATTTTTGCTCCCACCTGCCGGGCGTACTGTAGAGCGCTTACCAGATTCGAGCTGATATTCCGCTCGGCATCGCCGCCACCGACCGAGAAAACAAAGACAGCATCCTGCTCTCGCAGTTGGCTTCCCTGCAGCCAGTTGCGATAGGCGGTGTCCCAGCCGTCATCGTTGATGCGGGCGGTGAGTTCCGAGACGTTGTCAGTGGGTGCGTAGCATTCGATGCGGGCAATTTTGCGAAAGTCGTTGACCGCATGGGAGGCATGTCCGGCGCCGCCTCCGACTCCGAGGAAAAAAATACGGCCTTTCTGGCGGCGGACTTCGAGCAAGAGATCGAGCATGCGCTCAACGGCCTTTTCATCCATCAAGCGAACGATCTGAATACTTTCCTCGAGATATTGGGATATGTAGTTCATGGGGATTGCCTCTCTTTGAGTGGATATTAAGTACCTGGCTTGAGACGTGAAACCAGCCGAGAACAAAATTAATGCAGCGCTTAAAACCTTGAATTGTCGCTTAGGCCGATACTTCGCGGTTTTCCCGCTCCGTGGGTGAGAGTGTGGCGAACGTGGACAAATACTTCAGCAGCCGCTGGGCGGTTTCAGGGTCTTTCAATGCATAGGCGAGGGAAGCTTGGAGATAGCCGAATTTATCACCGGCGTCGTAGTGCGTGCCTTCGAAACGATAGGCAAAGACCGGACTCCGGTCAGAGCACAACGACAAAGAATCGGTCAGCTGAAATTCTCCACCGTATCCGGGTCGAGTGTGGTCGATACACGAAAAGATCTCGGGTTCGAGAATGTATCTTCCGAAAATACCGAAGCGCGATGAAGCGGATTCCGGCGAAGGACGCTCGGTCAGTGAAACCACTCGAAGAACACGTCCTCCGCAGCAGGGATCGTGTACCGGAACCAAGTCGAGAATTCCGAAGCGGCCGACGTCGGCGGACTCTACCGTCTTCGTTGCCAGCACACAGCCGGGGTGGTTTTCATAACAAGCCATGAGCTGGGCGATGCAGGGTCGGTCGGCGTCGATCAGCGCATCGGGCAGAATCACTGCGAACGGTTCATCTCCCAATGGCGCGCGCGCGCAACGAATGGCGTCGGCGAGTCCGAGCGGGGAATCTTGCCACACCGTGCGAATCTCAGCCAATTTGGATAACCGGCGAATCAACTCGGCACCCTGGGGATTGCCGCGAGCGCGGAGCAGATTCTCAAGGTGCGGGTCGCGATGAAAATGTTCCGCCAGCAGACCTTTGCCGCTGCTGATTACCAAAATCACGGTTTCAATGCCACTCGCTGCTGCTTCTTCCACCGCAAATTGGATGAGCGGTTTGCCCGCGATGGGTAGCAGTTCCTTGGGAACTACCTTGGTGGCGGGAAGAAAGCGCGTGCCCAATCCGGCGGCGGGGATGACAAGCTTACGAATTCGCGAGGCGGAAGTCATCCCATCTTGCGGGCCGCGAGCATGGTGGAGTAGCCGAGCACGACTCGCCCTAACGAAGCCAGGTACAGGCACTCCGAGAGACCATGCAGCAGGATTTTTGCAACATTTTTCCAAACGTCCTGGTTGATGATCACGGGAGCATTGCGTACACCGAGCGTCTGAAACCCACATTTCTCGGTGAGTTGCGAGATGGTTTTCGGCTCGAATGAACAAAGATGGGCGGGAGGATCGAATCCAACTAAAGGATGTTTGCGGGTATGCATCCAGAAGGGATCCCCAAAACCCAGTTTCTGCCTTGTCCCGCCGATAAGAGAGTGCAGCCGGGCATCGGGCACGGCAAGTATGAGCAGCCCACATGAAACCAGCAACTCGCGCAGGCCGGTCAGAACTTGTTTGGGATCCGGTACGTGCTCAATCACATTCAATACCGTAATCACATCGAAGGGTCGACGGGTAGGAGCAGCCAAAAATTCTTCGATAGTTCCGGTGTAGCTGTCGATGCCATTCGCGGAGCGGGCGAACTCGCTGTTCTTGGGCGACGGCTCCACGCCAAATACCGAAAATCCGGCGGCTCGCATGGCGAGGAGAAAATTACCGCGCGAACTTCCCACATCCAGCACCGATCCGCTGCGGCGAAACTGAAGCACAAAGTCGCGCATGGCGCGATCAAAGCGCTCCTCGCCATCGCCTCGCCAGGTGCTGTCGAGATCGAATCCAGCATAGAATTCCCGCAACTCCCGGTCCGTAGGTTGTGGGTTAATGTAGCGCAGGCCGCATTCGAGGCACTCGACGATCTGGTATCCCCGGCCTTGCAGGTAGGGGAAGAAGGACGAACTACCGCAGATTCGGCAGTCGACGGTGGCGCGGCCTTCCATAGTCGCTAATTGCGGTGCAGCCATATTTTTCCTTTAGTAACAGGCTTGAAGTGTGTGCTGTTGACCTGGCTTACGTATCGTTCGGGCAGACTTTCTTGTATCTCCTTGAACGTCTTGCTGAATCAATCGCGCAGCCTCAAGAAGATCTTTGGCCACGAAGGTTGGCCGCAACCCGAGGGGACGGATGAACTGGCAATGCTCGCATTTCCACCGGCCCACGAAGATGGTTTTACAGGCCGCGCGATTGCCCGCCTCGACGTCGGTGAGCCCGTCCCCCACCATATAAGAATGTTCGGGCGAGAGATCCAGATCTCGAGCCGCTTGCGTCAACATGCCAATCCCAGGTTTTCGGCAGGAGCAGCGGGTTCGCAGGGCTTTCACGCTGGCGTCGGGATGGTGAAGACAGTAGTAGGTCGCATCCACGTGAGCTGCGCTGGGTGTGAGTGCAGCCTGCAGGCGTTTTTCAAATTCACCCAGCACTTCGGCATTGAAGTGTTGCTTAGCGATTCCGGGCTGGTTGGAAACGATCACTACCGGCAGACCCAACTGGTTGAGCAGACGAATTGCTTTGGGCACACAGGGAAATACCTGAAACTGGGCAGCGGTGAATGGAGAGTCCACGATGTCCGCTTCTTTGTGGTAAATGAGGCGGTTAATCACGCCGTCTCGATCAAGAAAAACTGCTGGGGTATTGGACATCAGATTCCAAGTGGAGGGCAGCCAGGCATCTCAGGCGTGGGCAACGAGAGCAACCCCGCGAGAGTGATTGTTCCGCTCCTGGCGGTGAATGTGGGCCAACCGGCCGTCGCGCGAGACCATGTCAAAGACGACCTTGCTGCCTTCGAATTCAAAGCGGAAATTGAGTTCGTGCAGGCCGGCACGCCGCATGGTATCTCGAACGCAAGCCTTGTTCTGTTCGCAATAAAGCATGAGGAATCCCCCGCCGCCAGCGCCGCAGATTTTCCCGCCGATAGCGCCATTTTGTTTCGCCAGTTCATACCAGGCATCGATCTGGCGGCTGCTGATGCCTCCCGAAAGCCGCTTTTTGGTTTGCCAGTGCACATCCAGCAGTTCGCCGAAACGGCGAAGGTTTCCGTGGACAATCGCGTCTCGAATCTCGATGCCGATGCTCTTGATTTCGCAAAGACTTTCGACAACCGCGTTGCTTTTCTGCTTGGTGTCCCGGTCCTGCTGATGGAGAACCTCGGTCGCATCTCTGGCCGCTCCGGTGTAGAAAAGAAGCATATTGCTCTCGAGCGCCTCCAGCAGTTCCACCCCGAGGCACAGACGAGTTGCCGTGACCTGTCCATCTTTTTCGATATGCAGCGCGGTTAGGCCGCCGAATGCCGCCATATATTGGTCCTGTTTCCCAATGGGCTTTTTCAGACGGTCGAGTTCGATGTGGCAGGCTTCTTCCGCCAACCGATCTGGGCTGGTAGGCGTCTGGGTCAGACTGTGCATGGCGTTGAGGAGTCCAACCAGGTAACAACTGGAGGAACCGAGCCCAGTGCCCGCTGGAATATCCGCGACCGAAACAATCTCGATGCCGTTTTCAATATGGAAATGATGCAGCGCTTCACGGGCCAGCGTGTGCTGCACCTCGTCCACATGGCGGACCAGTTCCGTCCGGTTGTACTGGACGCGGATGGTGTCATCGAGAATCGGCGTGTTCACATTAAGGTACATGTATTTGTCGATGGCAACGACACTGCGGATTTCTGAGTCTTCTTTAATTTCGCCGGCGATCTCGATGTCCGGCTGGTCGAAAATCGTCGCCAATACCAACTCCCGCATCAAGCGCGGACGGTTAGCTACCAGGACGCGGAGTTTTCGCACGGCAAACCTCAAGCGGAACTTTTGCAGTATGGGCTCTTGCGGAGCAGTGCGGAAGGATCAAAGTTGTGCTGTACGCAAAGGCCCAGGAATGAGTACAAACGATGGCGAAACCTGTGCCCATCTAACGTCGAAACACTAACTGGTGTACCAGATTTGTACTATCTCATCACGCAACAAACTTGGATGGTCTCTTGCGAAGCGTATGCGAAGAACGGTGAAGATAGCGGAATCCAGAACTGGGCCTGCAATGAAAACGCTCAAGACTTGTTTCCGGATGAATCTGGCAAACCTCAGACTGGCAGACCTTGCATCCTGCAGATTTCCACTACAGCTAGTCGATCTCCCGCACCCACTTTGCGCAGCATGCGGTGGACGTGATTTCGTACGGTCTGCTCCGCCAGTTGCAACTCACTGGCGATCTCTTTATTAGTAAGACCGAGTCCTATCAGCCCCACCAATTGCTGCTCCCGGCTGGTGAGACCGAGACTGGTTTTCACATGGAGGCTGGGAATTTGGTTCAGTTGGCGCGTGGCGTAGTGGAACAGTGATGTACTCAATTCGGGGGGACAAACCGCCTCCCCACCGGCGACGGCCCGAACTGTAGTTACAACCTCGACCGCAGAAGCGTCCTTGAGAACGTAACCCAGAGCCCCTTGCCGCAGCACGTACATGAAGGTTTGCTCATCCGGCTCCATGCCGATCATGACAACTTTAAGTTGTGGCAGGTGACGCTGCGCGTCGCGAACGAATTCCCGGTTCGGTCCGTCAGTGTTAATGGAGTCCATGACGAGGACATCCGGCGCGGCCGCAATGATCTGTTCCATGCTGATCGCGGAGAGGGCACACGCCCCCACCACTGCCAGATCGTTCTTCTTGTCCAGAACACGGGCCAAGGCCTCGCGCAGCAATCGGTTCTGCGCGAGCAGAAAGATTGTCGACGGACCCGAAATTTTCATAGCCGCTGTAGTCATAAGGTGGACAAGTTCCTCCTATGGACACTAGGCCCAGCTCTGTTTCTTCGGAGACTATAAGAAAAGGAACGGACGATTGTCTGTGATGCTTGAAGATGGGAAGCTGTGGAAAAAGATCATCGACAATCACTGGACCTCAAACCAGTTCCGAATTGGCACTGCTTGGCGCGAACTGGACAAGCTTGAATCTGCCGGAGCTAGAAGCGATCACAAGAAGTATGGGTGTATGCTTACGGCAGGCTAGGCGTGGGCCGACCCTATCCCGCACGTCTAAAATCGCGAGGTGTGAGGCGCCAGCTCTGCAAAATCTGACCGAAGGATGCCCCTCAAGTACCCGGTAAATCTGCTGCCCAGCGCGCGTTTATGGCGTGAACACGCCCGAAAATCGCTACGAACTGACCGCACGAGTGTCGAGATGATCGAGAAATACTATGCGGCGCACATCAAGAGGTCGCTCGACGCCGCTCCGATCAACCAATGAGGCCCAAAAAAAACAGGAAAGCCATCCAGCAAACTCAGGCGTCAAGGCAACCTCCAGATGACGAAACGGATGTGTAAAATCTGGCAACGTGCCCTATCATGGGTAAGAGAGCCGCGTGCGGGCGTGGCGGAATGGCATACGCAGCGGACTTAAGGAAACTTGAGTGCTCGTCTGGGAAACCGACGATGCAGAACTGCTCAAATTCGGGGAAACCTTAAATGGCAATCCCGAGCCAAGCCCGGGGAGACACCAGCCGGGAAGGTGTAGAGACTAGACGGGCAGCACCTAAGCTTCGGATTTTCCGGAGGAAGGTGAAGGGATAGTCCAGACCGCAAACCTGGCGTGAGCCCACCAAAGGCCTCACCTCCGGGCGGCGAAAGCCGTAGACGGTATGAAAATCCGCAGGGCTTAAACGGCCCATGAGGGTTCAACTCCCTCCGCCCGCACCACCATGACGCTCCTCAATAGATGAGCTTTAACGAAAACTGAATTTGCCGGGAGGTTCCCGCGGTCTTGCTGATCATGCCGAACCCTGTACCCTCGATGATGTTCGCGGGTAGCCCCATGTTGACGATGTTGAACAGGTTAAATAACTCCCCGCGGAATTGCAGGTCCGCTCGCTCCAAACCGCTTTGCCGGTGGCCAATCGGAGTCGTCTTAATGAGCGCGAAATCGAAGTCATAATATGCCGGGCCGCGAAATGTATTACGGCCGAGCGTTCCAAAGCGCCCGGAGTTTGGTCCGGTCCCGCCCTGGATACCGATGGGAATGGAAAAGAAACTTGTGTTGTTTGCGCCCCGCCCAAAATAATCGTCGCGCGATCGGGTTGAGCTGCCAGCGCTCGAAAGGTCCGGTATTCCGATCTGGTCCGGCCGGTCCGCACCAATTGTCCCCGCCCCCGTTTGCTGGATTCCCGAGTACACGGTAAACGGCGAACCGCTCGTAATCGTTGAGATGCTCAGAAACTCCCAGCCCTTCGTCAACAACTGGGTTCGATCCGACTGAATTCCCCAATGCTCAAAATGCAAATCCTGGGCCGCGCTCAACGTGAAGGCGTGGGTCACGTCAAAGCTCGACGGCCCCCTCTCGGCTTGCGTATTGAAAGGGTCTTGTGGGCTGAACAGCGTCACGGCGCCGGTGGATCCTGTTCCTCCCAGGATGCCGCTGACATCATCCATTGATTTGCCCCAAGTGTAAACTGCTTGCAATGACGGACCGCCGTGCCCAACATTTCCCGACAATGAAGTCTGGAGCGCGTTGTACGATGAGTGCGACGTTGCCGTGATCACGGACTCGAATCCGAAACCTCCCGTCACCGCTCCGCTGCTGTCGAAGTTTGTAAACCGAGCAAACTCCGAGTCCGCTCCGGGATACGCGTTCGGATATGACATTCTGGGAAGCCGAAACGCCGATGTTCCCACATACGCGACATCAGCCGTGAGGCCGCCGAAAGCCCGTTCCAACCCCAGCGTCCAAGTTTGCAGGTAGCCATTGCCGAAGCGCCGGTCGATCCCGGACAGACTCAGTAGCGAGAGCTGATGACTCGGCGCCAGCGCTGCCAAATCTTGCTGGTATCGATTTACGTCCATCACCGTGTTCGCCGGCACTTTTTTCGGATCGCCGCTGGCCAACACGTTCACGCCAGCGGTGTTATAAACCTGCGGCAATTCGTTTGGTGTGATTTGGAATCCGTAAGAAATCTCCCCGCTTTGCGCCGCGTTGACACGTGGATAAACAACGTAAGGCGTTGAGCCTGTCAGAAGATTGTCCTGCCAGATATTAGGCGGAATCACTGTGATCGCCCCGCCCATGTGCACATGCACCGCGTGGGGCGCGTTCCAGTCCACCTGAACACGCGGCCCCCAACCGTTCCAATTGGTCTGATAAGTAGGCTGGGGATTGATCAAGTACTCCTGCCCAACGCCCGCGGGTGGGAACGAATTCAGAAAGCTCGACGTTCGGTGCGCCCGCTCCGAAATCGGCGTGTAGAGCTCATATCGCAGGCCATAATTGAGCGTCCAGTGCGGATTGATTTTCCATGTGTCCTCGACGTAGGCGTTCACATCATTCCGGTTGATTGCCGCCGGCCCAATGTGCGCGCCATCCGATGCGTAGGGCGGCGCCACCCCGATCGTGTATGCGTACGGAAAGC
>DATMQI010000227.1:0-70342 GCA_035567135.1 Terriglobales bacterium | reverse complement strand
CCAGGAGGCACTCACGCAGGTCGCGCGCGCCCACGCCGATCGGGTCCATCTGCTTCACTACGTCGATAGCTTCACGCAGAGCATCGCGGCTGAACGGGACGCGAGCGGGAGTTGTGCGCGGCGGTACCAGAGTCGGACGGGGCGATTGCGGGCGCACGGGCTCGATTTGCGGCTCCGTGACAGCAACGTCCTCCGGCTGCTCCAGCTCTGTCTCGTTTTCTGTGATTGCAAATTCTGCTACGGCAATCGTAGAGCCCAGGCTCTCCACTTCCATACCCTCGACTGCTGACGAGGTCACGACCGGAGCGGAAGTTTCAGGACTCGCCGGCACAGCCACCTGTCCGACTGCCGGGGCAGCATCCTGCGCTTCTTCCTGAGCGAGACCGAGCAGTTCGTCGTCGGTGGCGGTGAGATAGCCTTCCTCGTTCAGGTTTCCAATCACTAACTCGGCCGCGCGATAGACATCTTCGTTCACGTGCAGCGAGCCGAGCTGCCACATCAGGTGGTCGGCCAGAGTGCTGGGTTTGGAGAGGAAATTCTCGAACGATGGCTTCTCGCTGTCCTCCATCTCGATCGAGGTGCGAAGGCCAGGGTCGAGATATTCAGAGAAGAAGGAGCCGAAATCGATTTCTTCGAAGGGATCTTTTTTCTCGGCGTCGGCGGCGGCGGTGGGGCTTTCTTCTACCGGTGCGCGGTCGCGGTCTTCCTGGCGGCGATCTACGTCATCGAGCAGGGGAACGGATTCTTCCAGTTCTTCGAGAACCGGGTTCTCTACCATTTCGGCGGTGATCATGTCCCGTAGCTCTAGCTTGTTGAGCGCGAGGACGCTGACCATCTGGACCAGGCCTGGGGTCAGGATCTGTCTCTGGGAGACTTTCAGACTTAGCTTGTGTTGCAACAGCACCATGTTTCGATGATCTTTCTTTACGGACTCAGAACAAAATCTTTAACCACAGAAGGCGCGAAGGTTCACAAAGGAAACCTTCGATGCAACTTCACACCAAAGAAAAACTCTGGCCCAGATATACTCTTCGTACTTCTGGGTCGCCTCCTAATTGCTCGGGCGTGCCTTGGCGGAAAATCCGGCCTTCGTTAATTATGTAGGCGCGATCGGTTACTGATAGCGTTTCGCGAACGTTGTGATCGGTAATCAGCACGCCGATGCCGCTGGCTTTTAGGTCACTGATTATCTTTTGCAAGTCGAGCACGGCTATGGGGTCGATACCCGAGAACGGCTCGTCCAGCAGAATGAATGTTGGATTGATGCACAGGGCGCGAGCAATTTCTACGCGCCGACGTTCGCCTCCGGACAGAGCGTATCCGCGATTCTGGCGGATGTGCTCCAATCCTAATTGATCGATCAGCTTCTCCATTTTCTCGCGGCGTTCATGCCAGGAGATCGATTGCGCTTCGAGGACGGCAAGAATGTTCTCCTCGACCGTCAGTTTGCGGAAGACCGAAGCCTCTTGCGGGAGGTAGCTGATGCCGTACTGGCGCGCCCTCAAGTACATGGGAACGTCGGTGATGTCGTCATCGTCAATTAGGACGCGTCCCGTGTCCGGGGGAATCAGGCCTACGATGGCGTAGAAGGTTGTGGTCTTGCCGGCGCCGTTAGGTCCAAGCAAACCAACGACTTCGCCCTGTTCGACACGGAGGCTCACGCCGTTTACAACTCGGCGGCTGCGATAGGATTTGCCGATTTCGTCGGTGGCCAAGGTACGCATTTATCGTGCCACTCGTGTCTGGGTGACCGTCGGGGAGGAATTATTGCCTTCAACCAGCACCCTATCACCGTGTCTAAAGAAAGTCAACGAAACGCCGGTAATCTGACCGTGTTCGGCATCAAAAATGCTAGGCGGACCTCCCGTCAGAACGAATTTGTCATCCTGGGCGGTGTATATAAGGAGGTCGCCGGTGGCGCGACGGTTTGGCTCGGTGATCACGACTTGATCCTGGGCGACGATTTTTTCCAGTCTTCCCGCTTCGGAAAGCAGTTGCTTTGTTGGACCTCGGGCTTGAAGAAAAGCTTCCATCTTTTTGGCAGTGATGATGGCGTCGGCTGCCTTCGCAACAACATCACCTTCGAAATGGGCTTTGCGATCGCTGTCGGCGTAGGCGAGGCGCGTGGACGTGATTGCGATCACGGTGGGTTTTTCAGATGTGCTTTTTTCTGATCGATTCGCTTGGACCAAGATTGTCGAGACTGTTTTGGATGCGTCCGATCCGAGCGCAATCATCGAACGCTGATCGCGGTCGAATTCAATCGATTGGGCGTCGACGATGTTTGCATCCTGCCAGAGGCGGGCGTCTCCAGTGTACAGAGCGATTGCCGACGTGCCATGGACGGTCATTGAGTGGGCGGTAACGTGAATGGGGCTGGCCGAGGACAGAAGCGCGCCGTCGGGCTGCGGCTTGAGATCGCTGTATGTGGTCTTTACGTTGCCGTCGGCGAAGGCGTCTCCGGTGGCACGATTCAGGCGCATGGCGTTCGCGGTCGTAGTCATGCCGCCGTCGGTCACGCGGGGAGAGCCGGTGAGAATTAATACTTGATCGTTCGGAGTGTAGCGGGCGCGGTCGCCCCAGGCTTTCCGCTCTCCATCTACGTAGGTGACGTTTCCTTGCTGCACGAGGGTTTGAATGCCACTGCCTGGTTGAAAGATTGCGTCGAGGACCCGGCTGTTACTAACACGATCGGGTTGCCCGGGATTCTGGCTGACGATGCGGGCATCAGGGGCGCCGTGAACTGAGCTGAGTTGGCCGGAGTCGTCGAAGTGGGCTTCAAACTTTGCTGCGGTGACCAGCGTTTCTGGTCCGCCGGCTGTCGCAGGGCGAAGAGCGATTTGCGCTGTGCCGGAGGTTTCTGCTCGATCGACGTGGCTTTGCTTGTTGGCCACGAAAAAATCTATGCCGGATGCCGTCAACTCCATATCCTGCGCGCTCGCGGAGGCGTTGGCAGGATTCTGATGTTGTAGCAATTTCACGTGGTCTTCGGCGTGTACTTTTGTTAGAAAATTCTTTCCTGAATCTTTTTTTCGAGAGGAATGGCTCTCTGAGAAATCGAGGATCACCCGGCCCGCTTTGCCTTCGATGGGTTGCGCGCCCGGGACCTGAGCTCGCACGTCTCCGGAGAAAATGGCAGTCTGCAATATGGCACGGTCTTTTGCCATGATGAGGTCGAGTTGCTCGGATCGGGCCTCAGCGGTCCGCGAACTTTGCGATGCCTGCGCGTTGCTTGCTTTGACCAGCACATTCCCTTGCGCCAGAACGCGGTCCATCGTGTTGTCTGGTCGCAGAAAAAGTGTGGCTTCATCGGCGTCGCATTGACGAGCGCCGCTTTCCAAGTGGGGGTGATCCAACAGGACAAGGTGCGGGGCCTTGGTAATCGTCGCGCGGTCAGCGTCTATATTCGCACCGCCAGCACCGCTAAGCGCGAGATGTACGTGCGATTGCAGGCTGAGCAAGTTGGTCTTGGCGACATAACTCACACCTATAGCGGATCCGCGGCCTTGAGGCAGATCAAAGTCGACTTTCTCCTTGGTGTGGGCATCGCCGGTATTCTGGTTGAAGATCAGGCCGCTGGTTTTGAGGTGAATGGGATTCCTTAGATCCTTGGGCGGTGATTGATCGGGATTCAGCAGGCCTTCAGGATTTGCTTGCAGATCGATCTGAACTTCACCTTTGGCGATGACGTTTCCCGAAGGCTGGTCGTATTCGAAATCGGCGCCACGGATCTGATCGAAACGGCTGGAATCGCTGCCATAAAGGGTGATTTGTACGTCGTGCAGTTCGGCGTGGCCTCCCTGCTTGAATTGCACCGCTTTGCTGGCTTGGATGGTAAAGAGAGTGCGTCCTTGTTCGGACTTGGACACGGTGAAACCCGTTGCGCTTTGCTTGATTTGGAGGCCGATCTTCTCGGGAATCTGTTTCAGTGCGTTCTGCACGCGATGACGGGCGTAGAAATATGCTCCCGCCACTAGCACCACAACAAAGATAATGGTGCCAGCAAACCAGCGCCGCAGGCGGGATAGATGAGTGGGCATCTGAGGACAAGTGTACTGCAGGCTGCAGGCTTCGGGCGTCCGCTTCTCAGTTGGGATAATGGAACTTCTTGCGAAATTGATCGTGAGAAGTGGCGCTTTGCTGATGGTCGCCTGAAGCCTAAAGTCTGGTCTAGAAATTCTCGTCGAGTGTGATCTGCTGCACGATTTGGTCGAGTTGGTTCCGGGCCTGGTTCTGCTTCTCTTGCAGGTCTGAAATCTCTTTGTTCAGGGTGTTGAGGCGGTCTTCCTGGGCATCGAGTTGGCGAGTGTAGCGTTGCAGCAGGGCCTTTTCTTCCGCGCTTCCCTTCAAGGCTTTCATGTTTTCGCGCAGGCGCGCCTGATCCCTGGTGATGGTTTCGATTTCATGCTGGCGAGTTCTGATCTGCGTTCCCAGACTGTCCACTTTATTTTTCTGGTCGAGGACGCGGCGAAAGGCTTCTTGCATCGCGGGCGTGATCTGCCTTTGCTGGGTGATGAAAGCAACTTGTTTCTCGTCGAGATTGGTCAACGCAAATTCGCTGCTCTCGGGATGGAATTCCTCGATTTTGAGGTTCGCGGTCTGGCCCTCTGGCACGGCTACGCGGAAGCGCAGATAGGACGCTGAGGTTTCCTCCGGCTTCGGCCCTTCGACCAGTTTCCAGTTCTCTCGCGCAGGATGCTCGATGACCACCTGGCGAGCGACTGCGTCGGCATTGTGCAAGGTGTATTTGCGGCTGTCACGCTGCTCTCGGGTTAGATACATCAAGCCTTTGACAATGTGAATTCGGGTGACGGGTTTCTCGCGCGACTCCTGTTCCATGGTCACGCGCAGGGCTGGATCGGCAGCGTAAGAGATGAGGCGGCGCTCGGCGGGATGGACAGTCTCGATCAGGCCTTCTCCGGCGAAAGTATCGCTTTCCAGGATGTTGAAGGTTCCGGAGTCGAGAGTGAGACCGCTGCCGTTCGTGATCCAGAGGGCGCGGCGGATTTCGCGGGAGTTCTCGTTCCAGAGGGTAACCTTTTCCGCTTCGATGGGAGATTGCAGAATTGGCACCAGGGCAGACTGATTTTTGCCGATTGTGATTTTCTGCTTGAGGTTGTATTCGAAATAGTCGCCAAGGTCTCTGGCTTCCGCTTCGACTTGCTGCTTAGCGACGGCGTCGAACGCGTTGAGCTTGGTCCTGAATGCGCCGCCACCAATCCCACCGCCATGGCCACTCGTGGCGGGCGCAGGGCTCATCATCGTCAGTGACGTTGCGCCGCTGACTTCGACCGATTCTGACGTCGGCGGAGGGGGAGCCGCAGGGCCGCTCATCGACGCTTCCTGTGTCTGCGGGTTGAGCATGGCTGCCTGCGGCAGAGGTACTACCGGGCGCCGAGTGTACAGGGGCCGAGAAATATCCTGAATAAACGACTGCGGGGCGCCGGCAATGAGCGAAAGCTGAACGTCTCTCCAATCTTCGCCGACGGTGTTGTCCACAATGGCCCAGCCCTGCAGTACAGGCTTTTCGTTTGGCTTTTCAGGCAGGATGATGCGATACGTGCTCTTCCACACCGGCACTTCGCTGATGTAGCTCACGAAAATCTCGCGATCACCGTTGCCCGTGGCGGAGATGGTCATGCGGCGCAAGTCGCGGGCGCGAGAGGAGCCGATGAGGTTCAGGTACTTTCCAACTTCGTCGCTCAGGTCGCGTTCCGCGAGCCGGACCGAGGTGTTGGGTCCGAGATCGAAATTCCGCATGTCGCCGCTGTCGGTGATGACCGAGAATTCGGTGACTTCGTAGGAATCGCCCTTTTCGTTGAATCTTTTTTCTTTCTCGACGCTGAGGAGGCGTCCGATCGAATTTTCGGAGCCGCTGTGTACTTCGACGCGGGCGCCGCGGAGGGCGGCGAGATAATCGACCCGGGTGAGTTGTTCGCCGAACGGCAGACGCAGCGCCTTGAGACGCTCGTCGAGCGGGGCGATGGAGTTGTAGCGGACGCCGGAGATGTGTCCTTCGCCGAGGTCCACCGCGGTTAATGACTTCAGAACGTCGTTGAGCTGGCCGGTGGTGAAATCGATGGCGAGATCCTGGTTGCCGCGGACGCGGGCTGAGTGCTCGAAGTATCCCACGCCATTTTTGTAGAGGACCACGCGCTTGACTGGCAGGCGGCCGGCGGAATCGCTTTCAGTTGTCTGCGATTCCTCTGGCAGCGGCGGGTCAGGCTTCGGCTCTGCCAATGCGGCACCTGAGAATGCAACGGTGATGACTGCGATGAGAATGGAATTGCGCATCGACACCTCCCGCTATCGCGGGAGTGTAGCAGTGGAGCAGAGTGGGCGGCAGTGACAAGTCAGTAGCTTTTTGCAGACATCCGGTTACTTCTCAGTTGTGGCGGAAGCGGCGTGGGTCAAACTGCTCTGCGTCTTTTCGGGACGTTTGAAATCGCGGAGTGAGAGTTCCAATCCGCCGAATTCGGGGTGGTCATTGTGATCGAGGGTGAATGCGATATCGAGAGCGTCGCCTGGAAGCAGTTCGGCTTGCTGGATACGTTCGGCCATACGCCAGCCCAGAGCATTGTGGATCACCGCCCTTCGTGAGTCACTCTTTGCACTCTGGGCGTGGAGGCGCGGCAGGACGGCTGAATCGGGATGACATCGCGGGGTGGTCATCAGCGCAGCCTCGCTCAATTCTTCGTGCGCTGGCGGCGAAGACAATCTTAGTTTCACGTGCTTTTCTTTCATCACGCGAGGCGGGGCCATCAGCAGCAGGTCACGGGAAGCGAAGACAGGCTCGGGATTGCCCATGCCAAAAGGTTCGAGTCGATGCAGCGCTTGAAATAATTCGGGCCTGATCTGATCGAATGGGAGTTCGGCATCGATATCGAGGGTGGGCTCGAAGTCGGCCAAGGTCAGGCGCGCGCGAGCGTAGCCGTCAAGGTGAGAGCATAGTTCCGGTAAGTTCGCGGCGGGCATGGAGAAGCCAACCGCGTGCGCGTGTCCGCCGAAGCGGGTGAACAATGGGGCGCAGGACTCGAGTGCGTTTAGAAGATGAAAGGCTCGAATGGAGCGGCCGGAGCCGTGAGCTTCGCTGCCGTCGCGGGAAATGACTAAGGTCGGGCGGCAATAGCGTTCGACTATGCGGGTTGCGGTGATTCCGATCACCCCGCGGTGCCATCCGTCGCCGTCGATCACAAGGCAGAAGGAACTCAACAGCGCGGGTTCCTGCTCTAATCGCGAATTGATGGCTTCCAGAATTTGCCGTTCTTCGGCTTGACGGTCGGCGTTGAGCTGGTCGAGCTTATGGGCAATCTCGCGGGCGCGCGTTGCCTCTTTTACGCTGAAGAGTTCGATTACATCGCGAGCGACGTCCATGCGTCCGGCGGCGTTGATGCGGGGGGCAATGCGGAATCCAACTTCGCCCGAGGTCAGCGGCCTTCCGCTCACCTGAGCGACTTCCAGCAGCGCTTTTAGACCCGGGTTCACTGCGGAGCGCAGCGCTTCGAGACCAAGCTTGGCGAATACGCGGTTCTCTCCGGTCAGAGGTACGGCGTCGGCGATGGTGGCGATGGCTGCAATTTTCATGAATGACTTCAGCAGCGGAGCTTGATCGCGGTGGGTTAGGCGGCGCTCCATCAACGCCTGCGCGAGTTTGAAGGCTACGCCTGCGCCGCAGAGGGCTTTGCATGGATAATCGCAGCCCGATTGATTCGGATTCAGCACGGCGAGAGCGGTCGGCATACCGTCCTGGCCAGGCAGATGGTGGTCGGTGACGATTAGATCGACACCGAGGTTGCGCGCAGTTTCTGCCGCGGCGAAAGCGCGAATGCCCGTGTCCACGCTGATGATGAGATGAATGCCCGCTGCGGCGGCGCGCTCGATCACATCGCCGCGCAGGTCGTAGCCTTCTTTTATGCGGTGGGGAACGTGGAAGTCGGCGGTGCTGCCGCATAGTTCGATGGCGGTTTTTAGGATGACGATTGCGGTGGTGCCGTCGACGTCGTAGTCGCCATAGATCAGGATGCCTTCTTTGCGCTCGATGGCGGCATCGAGGCGGTCGACGGCGGCTTTCATGCCGGACATCAGATATGGCGAGTGCAGATGGCCGAGGGATGGTGTCAGGAAGCGATTGGCAGTTTCGATGTCATTGATCCCTCGCATAACTAAAAGGCGAGCGAGAGTCGAGGCTAGTTGCGGATTTTTAAGGCCGAGGTTGGCGTTTGATTTCAGTTCCTGCGTGAGGAATTCGATGCGGGCTGCGTCAGCGGTTTTGGGAAACCACTTCATTTTGCGATCCGGATTCCTTGGGAAGGATGATTTTACTCGAAGGATTGGTAACGCCGCCGTCTCGGGTCGCAAATCCGTACCTGCGTATTAGTACGGTTTATCGTCGTCCTGATCGGGACCGTCGATGGGGAAGCCGGCGAAGTCGTCAGCCATTTCCAGGATGTTCTGGTAACGGTCGTACCATGGGGTGGACGCTTCGTAGACCATCATCACGCCTTGTTGGGCGAAACCTAGTTGCACGAAACCGGTTTTGCCAACGTAGGTGCGCAGCCAGCGGGCATCTTCCAGGTCGTCGTCGCTACTGAACTCGGCTGTGCTCAGGCGCTCGATCATGGCATCGAGTTCCTCACGCTCCATTCGCCACGAGTCCATCGTAAGAAAAGGCGCAGCGGAAGCTTTGGCTAGTTCCACGAAATCTTTCCAGCTGTCGGGATTGTCTTCGGGCTTCCAGGTGACGCTTTGCACCTGTTCGTAGTCGACGAAGCCGGGAAAGCGCCGCATGCCGTGACCTTCGATGAAGGCGACCATGTCATCTTTAAGGCTGCTCAAATCGTCGGGTGCAGGAGGCATAGGGCTTTGGATATGAACATTGTATGCCCGAATGCGGGGGAGAGGGCAAATCGCAGGCTTCGGGCTTCGGGCTTCAGGTTGCAGTGGTCAGCTTGAACGCAGTGACTTTCTTTATCGTCAGGTCTGCGCATTTGACAATTGAAGCCTGACGCCTGAAGCCTGAGGCCCACTCCCCTGTGCTACACTATTTGTTTCACGACGAACCTCCGATCCGCATCATGCTTCTTTCCAAAGATTATGTGGGCTATCTGGCCCGCGAAGTCACGAAAAAACTGATTGTAGGCAAGTTCATCGAGACCAAGGCTGCGGCTGCGGTCACGGAGAAAGTGCATGCGGCCATCCTCGAGGAATTCTCGCTTGAGGATCGCATCAACGACGAAGTGCGCGTGATTTTGGAAGCCTATTCCGCCGAGATGCAGAAAACCGGGGCCAATTACCAGGAGATGTTCCGCAAAGTGAAGAACGAACTGGTGCGCAAGTACAAGGCGGTTCTGTGAGAGTGAGCCGAGACAAAGTGAATAAAGTGGCCCACGTGGTTACAGACGCGCTAGCCGAGATGGATGAGTTGGATTTTATCGAGGACCGGAATACGATCCGGTTGGAAGTGCGGAAGATTCTGGAAGAAGTGCTGAACCAGGAAGAGAAGATTGATCAGGCGGCGCGGCATAAAATTGAGAATCAGAAGCGGACCATCCTGGAGGGCAGCCAGGAATGGGACATTTTGTACCGCAAGTATTACAACGAAGAAGTGAAGAAGCTAGGAATGTAGGTTTCATCAGCGCTTGATGCAGGAGCTCCGCCTTGGCGAGCAGCTATCTTTCCTCCGTGCCTACCCTTTGTGTTATCCCATCCAGCTATTCATACACAAAAAATGCGGATTTTGGCCTCCCATGGCGGTACCATTATCACGATTCTGGGTGAGGAGCATCACGGCATAAATCGCGGCGAAGGCCTTTAATAGAGTGTTGGCCAAGTTTCATGAATTGTGATCTTCACCAGAGCAAGAACGTTGATTCTGAAACATAATTTTTCTTGGAGGAAAATCCCATGACCGTTATGACACCGCCCGGAATTAAAACTTCGGGCGATTACATTGAAGACGTAATGAGCATCGTTAAAGCGAAAAATGCGGCAGAGCCTGAATTTCACCAGGCAGTTCAAGAAGTGTTCGATTCTCTACGGCTGGTTTTGCAGAAGCATCCGGAATATAGATCGTCGAAGATTCTTGAACGTATCACCGAACCGGAGCGGGTCATTATGTTCCGCGTGCCTTGGTTTGATGATCAGGGGAATATTCAGATCAATCGCGGCTTCCGCATCGAGATGAATAGCGCCATCGGCCCTTATAAGGGCGGGCTGCGTTTTCATCCTTCGGTCAATCTCGGCATTTTGAAGTTCCTGGCCTTTGAGCAGGTGTTCAAGAATTCATTGACTACTCTGCCCATGGGTGGGGGCAAGGGCGGATCGGATTTCGATCCTAAGGGTAAGAGCGACAACGAAGTCATGCGCTTCTGCCAGAGCTTCATGACCGAACTGTCGCGCCACATTGGCCCGGACACCGACGTTCCCGCTGGCGATATTGGAGTTGGAGGACGCGAGATTGGTTTCATGTTTGGCCAATACAAGCGGCTGCGCAACGAGTTCACCGGCGTGTTAACTGGCAAGGGCCTGAGCTGGGGCGGTTCGCTGATTCGTCCCGAAGCGACTGGATACGGATGCGTGTACTTTGCGGCAGAGATGCTGAAGTCGCGTAAGGACTCGCTCGAAGGCAAGCTCTGCCTGGTTTCAGGCAGCGGCAATGTTTCCCAGTACACCGTTGAAAAGCTGCTTGATCTGGGAGCGAAGCCGCTTACCTTCTCCGATTCCGACGGCGTAGTTTACGATCCTGACGGAATTGATCGCGAGAAGCTGGCTTGGGTGATGGAGTTGAAGAACGTTCGCCGCGGACGCATCCGCGAATACGGCGAGAAGTTCAAGAAGGCCATCTTCATGCCCACCGACATCAAGCTGGAGCACAGTCCGCTGTGGAATATCAAGGCGGATTGCGCGTTCCCGAGCGCCACGCAAAATGAGATCAAGGCAAAAGACGCCGCGAACCTCATCAAGAATGGCTGTAAGCTGGTGGCCGAGGGCGCCAACATGCCCAGCACGCTGGAAGCAACCAAGATGTTCCTCGAAGCCGGAATTCTCTACGGCCCGGCTAAGGCTGCGAATGCCGGCGGCGTAGCCACCTCCGGCCTAGAAATGGCCCAGAACAGCGCACGGCTAAGCTGGACCCGCGAGGAAGTAGACGATCGGCTGCACAAAATCATGATCGCCATCCACAAGAACTGCTTCGAGACGGCCGAGAAATACGGCACCCCGGGCAATCTGGTGAATGGCGCCAACATCGGCGGCTTCCTCAAGGTAGCCAATGCCATGCTGGATCAGGGCTTGGTGTAGCGCCTGTGTGGCTAGTCTGTGTGGCGCGGGCGCCCTCGCCCGCGTCGCTGTAGAGACGTTGCTCGCAACGTCTCGCGTGGCTAAGATGCGGGGTGAACAAGTTCCACCCCGCAAGTTTTCCTAGGATTTCGTTTTCGGCAGGGTTCCTCTCGACATACCTCTAGCCCTTTCGTACGATGTGTGACGTGCTCGGTCCAGTCTTCAACGCGAGTCATGGGACGCCTTCAGGCGTGCCTTTCCTGATCTTCTCCGAGGTTCTCGGAACGATAGCCATCTATGTGGGCTGGCGTGGTAAAACGCCCCCAAGCCGGGTCTCGTCTGGGCAGTCCCGGGCTGCAGCTATCTTCGTGTTCTCGGCGGTAGGCGGAACTTTCCTTTGGACATCGTTCGCGGGACTACATCGGCGTGACTTTGGCGACGGCATCGCAGTCGCCACCTTCCTTCTGACCGTTGGAGTGCTGGTTACTCTGGAACTCACTCAATGGCACAAGTTTCACGGCAGCGGGTCTTGGCCGATTGCACAGGCGACTGTTGAGTCGGCGGAGGTTCGAGAGGTTAGAACGCGGCACTCGCACTATTACCGCGCCGAATTGGCTTATTCTTATGCGATTGGCGGTAGCTACTATTCAGGCCGCTTCACAAAGGATTTTGCCGATGAATCGCAGGCGTGGGATTACGCGAAGAGGGCGCGTGCCAAGACAGTCGGAGTAAGGTTTCATCCCAAGAAGTTCGAGCCTTCACGTCTAGTCAACGAGGATGCCTTTGCGGTTTGATTCGGTCATTTTGCGATTGCACTGTCATCCTGATCGCAGCGGCCGCTTCACAAAGCGAAAGCAGATGCGGAGTCGAAGGATCCCGTGTCAGCGTGGGTTGAGAAAAATGCCGAAAGGCATTCACACGAGGCTACCCAGTGAAAATTCCATGCCACAACATTGCCAGGGTGGGAACCGCCGGGTCCTTCGGCTGCGTGGTCGTTCGCTTTGCGAACGACCGCTACGCTCAGGATGACAATTCTATGGCGCCCGTGCGTTTGTGAGAGAACACAACTACTGCGTCTACATCGTCGGCAGCCGCACGGGTACTCTTTACATTGGGATGACCAACAATCTTTACCGGCGAGTGTTAGACCACAAGAGCGGTGAGTTGGAAGGCTTTGCCAGCAAGTACGGTTGCAATCGCCTAGTTTATTTCGAGAGCTTTGATGATGTTCGAAAAGCCATCGATCGCGAGAAGCAGTTGAAGGGTTGGCGGCGGGAGAAGAAGATTGCTCTCATTGAATCACTTAATCCACGCTGGCAGGATTTGGCGGAGAAATGGGGAGCGCAGATGGCATTTGCCGGGGAATCGATCAAGGGCACATGATAACTCTGTCATCCTGAGCGCAGTGTCTGCTTCGCGAAGCGAAGCAGATGCGGAGTCGAAGGACCCCGAGTCAGTGTAGGTCGAGATAACTGTGGAAAGGCGTTCTCACAAGGCTACCAAGTGAAAATTCCCTGGCACAGCATTGCCAGGTTCAGAACCAGGGGTCCTTCGACTGGGTGATCGTTCGCTTTGCGAACGACCACTTCGCTCAGGATGACGCTTCAAAATAGTCAATGGCCATAACTCACCAAGCCGACCCCATCGTCGACCCCGAACGCCTCTTCGAGGGCTTCGAGAACCTGATGCCCTTTCGGGTGCAGGACATCCTGCTCGTCTCCAGCCTCTACGACTCTTTCATTCTCCGCGAAGACGGCCGCCTGAACGAATTGCTGATCGGGCAATCTCTCGAACTCAACCTCTCGCAGGTTCCCGGCATCACTCACGTTGCCCGGGGCGCGCAAGCGCTCGACCTCGCCAAGTCGCAGCGGCGGTTCAACCTGATCGTCACCAACCTTGAAGTGGAGGACATGGACGCCGCCCAACTCGCCCGCGAAGTCAAAGCCGCAGGCCTCGATGTGCCGGTGGTCGTGCTCGCCTACGATTATCGCGAGATTAAGAAGTTCATCGCGCGCAATCCGGTCACGGACATTGAACGGGTTTTCCTGTGGCAAGGCAACGCGCGCATTCTGATTTCCATTGTCAAATACATTGAAGACAAGCGGAACGTTCTCCACGATACTCGCGCCATCGGCGTGCCGGTTATTTTGGTCGTTGAAGATAACATTCGTTATTACTCCTCGTTTCTTCCCACCATTTACACCGAGCTGATTACCCAGTCGCGACGGTTGCTCAGCGAGGGATTGAACGTCGCCCATAAGCTGGTGCGGATGCGGGCGCGGCCCAAGATTCTGCTGGCGTCGAACTACGAAGATGCGGCGCAGTTGGTGATGAAATATCGCGAGTATCTGCTGGGCGTGGTCTCCGATGTTGAGTTTCCGCGCAATGGCGAATTGAGCTCCGACTCTGGATTCGCATTGGCCCGCATGGTTCGCGCAGAAGTGCCCGATGCTCCCATCGTCCTGCAAACCAGCCGTACCGAATTCCGGGCGCGGGCGCATGCTGAGGGATATTCGTTTCTGCGGAAGCGCTCGCCCACTCTGTTGCGGGATTTGCGGCGTTTTCTTACCGAACAGTTCGGGTTCGGCGACTTCGCGTTCCGTCTGCCGGACGGTACCGAGGTTGCGCGGGCGAGCGATTTGAACGAGCTTGAAGCGCGGCTTCGCGAAGTGCCTGCGGAGAGCCTGGCGTACCACAGCGAGCGGAAC
The DNA here is from genome assembly GCA_035567135.1 of Terriglobales bacterium. Lineage (GTDB taxonomy): Bacteria > Acidobacteriota > Terriglobia > Terriglobales > Acidobacteriaceae > JABDBE01. The sequence goes on along the minus strand of DATMQI010000227.1, from coordinate 56,357 downwards.
CATTTTTCGCGCTGGCTGCGGGCGCGGACTGAATTTGCTTTGGCGCAAAAACTCAGGCCGCGAAAGGTCTCCGACTTCGCCACGCTCGAGCACTTGCGACGCGATTTGATCGATTCGATTGCTGAATATCGCGGTGAGCAAAGTCAGGTTTTGATCGGGGATTTCAATGCGTCCACTTTCAAATCAACCGAGGTTTTTTTTCTGCGGATCGGGGGGGGCTCGCTAGGCGGGAAAGCGCGAGGGTTGGCCTTCATCCGTCATCTGCTGCACAAATATCAGACGGCGCGGCGCTTCGCAGACGTCCGCATTGCCGTGCCGCCCAGCGTGGTGCTGGCGACCGATGTGTTCGACCGCTTTATCAGCGAGAACAATCTGCTCGATTTCGCTATCAACAGCACGGATGACGCCGAAATTCTGCGCCGCTTTCTGGAATCATCGATCACGGCATCGCTTCGCGACGATCTGCTGGCATTTCTGGCTGAGGTCCACTATCCGCTGGCGGTCCGGTCTTCCAGCTTGCTTGAGGATTCGCAGTACCAGCCCTTCACCGGCGTTTACGAAACTTTCATGCTGGCCAACCAGCACTCTGATTTGTCAGTGCGGCTGGAGCAGCTTATGGAGGCGATCAAGCGTGTTTATGCTTCGACCTTCAGCCAGCATGCCAAGGGATACGTGCGGGCCACACCCTACCGGTTGGAAGAAGAGAAGATGGCGGTGATCGTGCAGCAGGTGGTGGGCACAGTTCATACCTCTCGTGACGGGCAGCGGTTCTATCCTGATTTTTCCGGGGTGGTGCGATCGCACAATTTTTATCCAGTTCCGCCGATGAGTTTCGGAGATGGAATCGCGGCGGTGGCATTAGGCTTGGGACGGGCGGTTGTTGATGGTGGAAAATGTCTGACTTTTTGTCCGCGTTATCCCCGGAACATGGTGCAGTTTTCCTCGGTGGAAGATATTTTGGCGAACTCTCAACGGGAGTTCTGGGCGCTGGAGCTTGATCACGTCGAACGCCGGGATGATCCTGCGTCCGATCCGCTGCTCGCACTTAAAGAAGCCCGCTTTGGTCTGGACGTCGCCGAGAAGGATGGGACCTTGGACAACTTGGGATCGACTTATTCGGTCGATAACAACGTTATTTATGACGGGTTGAGCCGGCCGGGTACACGCATCGTGAGCTTTGCTCCGATTCTCAAACATGGCGTGTTTCAGCTGGCTTCGATTCTTGAACGGATCACGAAAATTGGGGATGAGGCGTTCGGCCGTCCCGTGGAGGTGGAGTTTGCGGTGAAGCTGCCGCAGCGGACGCAGGAGACAGCCGAATTTGGATTTCTGCAGATCCGTCCGCTGGTGCTTTCACGGGAAGGGGAAGAGTTGCGGATGGAGGATGTTAATACGGAGCGGCTCGTCTGCCACAGTTCGAAGGTGCTGGGCAATGGGCGGGTGCGGGATTTGCGCGATGCCGTGGTGGTCGACTTTCACCGCTTCGAGCGAGCTCGAAGTCAGGAGGTGGCGGAAGGGGTGGCCCACCTTAATGCGAAACTCAGCGAGAGTGGAACGCCGTACGTGTTGATCGGCGTCGGACGATGGGGATCGAATGATCCGTGGCTTGGAATTCCGGTGGAATGGGACGAGATTTCAGGAGCGCGCGTAATCGTGGAGGCGGGATTCCGCGACTTCCGAGTGATTCCGTCACAGGGCAGCCATTTCTTCCAGAACCTGACGGCGTTTCAGGTGGGATACTTCACGGTCAATCCAGATGCGGGGGAAGGGTTTGTGGACTGGGAGTGGCTCGGCACGGTGGCGGCTGTCGAGGAGCACGGGTGTGTGCGACATTTGCATTTTGATGCTCCGATGGTTGTTGTAATGAATGGGAAAACCAGCCAGGGAATGATTTTTAAGCCAGAAACCCCGGCGTAATCGCGCTTGTTTTCTTGATTACTTTGTAGTTGTAATTCGCTTTTTGTTCGCCTATAATCCTCCTCGCTGTTGGGTAAAAAAAGATCACCACTGGAGGAGCCAATGTCAGTCATGCAATCTCTTCTGCCCGAGTTCGATCAGGAAATGGCTAATACTCGCAAGACTCTGGAGCGAGTTCCGGACGAAAAGTTCTCATGGAAGCCGCACGAAAAATCCGGCAGCATGGGTTGGCTGGCCGGACATTTGGCCAATCTTGTCGGATGGACCGTCGAGACGATTAAGCACGATTCATTCGATATGTCGCCCGGAGGTAAGCCTTTCACGCCTCCGCCCGTGCCTCAATCTCGCAAAGAGTTGTTAGAACTATTCGATAAAAACGTGGCCGCAGCCCGCGCCGCCCTCGCTGGAGCTAGCGATGCTGACCTCGGAAAGAACTGGTCGTTTCTCAACAACGGAGCGACGGTGTTCTCGATGCCTCGAATAGCTTGCCTTCGCACCTGGGTGATGAATCACACGATTCATCATCGGGCGCAACTCGGCGTCTACTTGCGTCTGAACAATATCGCAGTGCCTTCGATCTATGGGCCGTCGGCTGACGAGGGTCGGATGTAGAGAAATAGCCGGTTGTGTCCAAGGTTCTTGTCTGCCGCTTTGAAGAAGCTACTACCCACAAAAAAAGCCGCCCTTGCAGGGCGGCTTGATTACTGGTTCCGAGTGCCTCCAGATCACTGGGTCACGGTGAAATCCGTGGAGCTCGTCGCTGTTCCATCCGGAATAGTGACGGCGATCGGCCCAGTCTTTGCGCCGGTTGGAACCGTGGCCGTGATCTTGATGTCCGAGTCCACGGAGAACGTGGTAGCCTTCACGCCGCCGAATGTGACCTTGGTCGCGCCGGTAAAGCTGGTTCCGTCGATCGTCACTTGTGTGCCGACCGTTCCGCTCGTTGGGCTGAAGCTTCCAATGAAAGCCTGGACGAGGAACTTCCGATTGCTGGTTAGTGTGCCGCCCGGTGTGGTCACGGTTACGAAGCCTGCAGTCGTGGCCGACGGAACCACCGCAGTGAGGTATTTGTCGGAAACGACGGTGAAATTAGTTGCTGGCGTTCCGTTGAAGGAAACTGCCGTTGTTCCCGTGAGCCCCTGGCCCAAAATTTCGATTGTGTCTCCTACCTTGCCGTACCAGGCGACCATGCTGACAAACGGTTTCAACTTCATATCGAAACTGTAGAAGACGCCGTTGCTTCGGGCGGAAGTGCCCCCCTGGTAAGTGTCTCCGTACAGAATGCCGTTGGTGTTCTGAGTCAGAGTAACGTACGGGTACTTGCCAAATAATTTTCCGGTGGCATTCTCAAAACTGTAAAGCACGGTGAATTTGCCTGCCGGCGTGATCTGGAAAATTGTCCCGAAGTTGTTGGCGCCGCCGTAAAGTGTTGTTCCGTAAAAGTTGCCATCGGTTGCTTGCACCAGACCGCCGTAAGGCTGAGCCCCATCGGTGCAACTGGTAACTGTGCAGAATGTGTGCAACAGAGTGTACTTGCCGGACGGACTGATTTTAAACACCACTCCCTCGGGGTATACGATGCCTTTACCACCAGCCTGCGTAGTTCCGTAGAAATTGCCATCCGCGGCTTGTACCAGACCGCCGTAAGGGTTGGCGCCGTCTGTGCAGTTGGTTTGGGAGCAAAAGACGTAGAGTACGGTGTACTTGCCGGAAGGCGTGACCTTGAAAACAACGCCAGAGTTCTTGAAGGTTTTTCCGACTGAGCCTCCCACCACGGTGGTCCCATAGAAATTGCCATCGGTTCCCACGACTACAGGGTCGTCAGGGTTAGCGCCATTGGTTTGATCGAATGTGTAAATGACTTTAAACTTACCCGAGGGCGTGATCCGGTAAACGACGCCGCAGCCGCCGTAGCTGTACGTACATCTTTCTTTTCCGTTTATGAGTCCCCCTTGACTGGTTGTGCCGTAAAAGCTGCCGTCCATGCCTTGCACCGGCGGGGCAGTGGGCTCGGTTCCGTTGGCGCCGCCGAAGAAGCTGAAATCGGTTACCTTGCCAGACGCGGTCATCTTCCAGATATTTCCACCATAGTCTCCGCCAATACTAGTGCCCCAGAAATCTGCATCAGTCCCTAGCGTTACGCCGCCGACGGGCCCACCTTGGTCCCCTTTTTGCGAGCCGAAGCTGTGCAGGAGGGTGAGCTTTCCCTTCGGCGTGATCTTGAATGCGACGCCGCCGTTATTGCATCCGCTGCCGAAGGTTCCCGTGGTGCTGTACAGGTCCCCATCCCGGCCCTGCGCGATGATGCCCGAAACCGATGGGTTAAGCGGATCGCATCTGACGCTGCCAAAGTTGTACAGCACAGTGTAGGTCTGGGCGTGGAGCGCCGTAGCGCTCGCCGCAAGAATGACAATGAATACAGCGAGTACCTGGACTTGCTGGAAATATCTGCTGTTCATGAGACTCTCCTGGATTGGAACGTGTACTGCTCAAACCGGCCGGGTTTGGTGCTTGGGGGAGCGCATGGCCCCTCTTGAGTTGCTGGGGGCCATAACGGCCAGCAACTGTAGCACGGAATAAGTTTCAGAATTGTAAAGAGTTGCATAAGATGTTCGTCCATTGAGCGCGCCCAAAATCCCGTCCATCTCAAGCTTTGCGCGTCCATAGGCATTAAGATTGTTAATCCCAGATTGTTAAACCCAGATTGTTAAATGCAAGCCAACACTGAGGAAACAGCGTCACAGTAGTTGCATGGCGCGTGCTGGACTGATAGGATTTCAAACCCAGAAGGACTTTGTACTCCCCCTTAACTTCCCCCGGTTGGTTCCCCGTAGCCAGCCTTCACTACGCATTGCGCAAAAGCGCAGGGAAAACTGTCATGCGGTTTCGAAATAATCGGTTGGCGAATGAATTCCAGCGGGACGAGCCGGGCAAGACGCCGGAAGAAAGACGAGCACTGGACCAGCTTTTCAGCGTGACCTATGAAGAGTTGCGCCGCCTGGCGTCAAGCGTCCGGCGAAGCGATCCTGGCGCTACGCTCAGCCCCACGACCATGGTCAACGAGGCCTGGGTGAAGCTGGCAAAATCACCACAGTTCGCATCGACATCGCGGCTGCACTTCAAGCGGATCGCCGCCCGCGCCATGCGGCAGGTCCTGGTCGAGGCAGCCAGGCGACGAAATGCGTCCAAGCGCGGCGGCGGTGAAGGAATCACCGTGGTTGTGTTTGACGATTCACAGGAACAGACGACATCGTGCGGACAAGACCTGATCGCGCTGGATACGGCGCTGGAAGAACTCGCACGCATCCAGCCGCGTCAAGCCATGATGGTCGAGAGCCGGTTCTTCGGGGGACTCGACGTCACCGAGACTGCGGCGTTGCTGGAAGTATCCGAAGCCACAATACTGCGCGACTGGCGGGCAGCCAAGGCGTGGCTGGCGCACGAGCTTAGGCGAGCCACCTGACGCACAAACCGACCGTAGAAACGTAGCTTGCTACGTTTTTGGGGTGCCGCCGAAACGTAGCAAGCTACGTTTCTACGAACGCACAGGGAGTAAAGAATGGACAGCACGCGCTGGGAGCGAATCCAGTCTCTGTTTCACGACGTGGCGGATCTTCCCGAGTCCGAGCAGCAAACTTTGCTGAAGACTGCGTGCGGCGATGACGATGGGCTCATGGCCGAGGTGCTGACGTTGCTGGAAGAGGACGCTCGCGGCGCATCCCTGCTCGATCGCGATCTGGCCCAGGTTGCGCAGGACGTGCTTGACCAAGCAGTTCCCACTTCACTTCCTTTCAAGGAATTCGGACCGTACCGCATAAAGCGGGCGCTTGGCGAGGGCGGTATGGGTGTAGTCTATCTCGCGGAACGCATCGATCTCGGCAGCCTGGTTGCGATCAAAATTCTGCGCGATGCCTGGCTATCCCCGGCTCGCCGCGATCGCTTCGCAAGCGAGCAGCGCACGCTGGCGCAACTCAATCATCCATCTATAGCCCGGCTCTACGACGCCGACACTCTGGACGATGGGACTCCATGGTTTGTCATGGAGTACGTCGAAGGTGTGCCGCTCACCGAGTACTGCAGCGAGCACACGTGCTCGAGCGAGGAGCGGCTGCAATTGTTTCGGGCGGTTTGCGAAGCCGTACAGTACGCGCATCAGCATGCGGTCATCCACCGCGATTTGAAGCCTTCGAACATCCTGGTCAAACCCGACGGAACTATCCGCTTGCTGGACTTCGGGATTGCCAAGCAACTCGAGACTCTTGAAACCCACGCTGGTCAAATGGGAAGTGACCAGACTATGACGGGGCTGCGGCTGATGACTCCGGCCTATGCGGCTCCCGAGCAAATCCGGGGCGACCGCGTCGGGATACACACCGACGTCTACTCGCTCGGCGTCATTCTGTATGAGTTGCTCGCTGGTGAGCTTCCTTTCAACCTGTCAAAGCTGACTCCGGGAGAAGCCGAGGCCATGATTGTCGGTCAGGATCCGGAGAGGCCATCGGCGGTCGCCAAGCGGATGACAGAAGCGTCTGGCGCGCACGCGGCCAGCAAAAACGCATGGTCTGACCTCGACGTGCTCTGCCTCACCGCAATGCACAAGGATACGCAGCGAAGGTATCAGTCGGTCGAGGCGTTGATCCGCGATGTTGATCACTATCTGAAGGGCGAGCCCTTGGAGGCGCGGGCCGACACCTTCCGCTACCGACTGGGCAAGTTTGTCGGACGAAATCGTCGCGCGGTTTCTGCCGCGGCACTTGTGTTCGCGGTCGTCGTCGGTTTGGTGGTCTTCTTTACAGTGCGATTGGCGAAAGCCCGAAACGCCGCCTTGGAAGAAGCCGCTCGCACCCAACGCATCCAGCGCTTCACGATGAATCTATTCCAGGGTGGGGATGAAGCTGCCGGGCCCGCCGATAGCCTGCGTGTCGTGAGCCTGCTCGATCAAGGCGTGCAGGAGGCGCAGACCCTCAACAATGATCCCAAAGTGCAGGCCGAGCTCTACCAGAATCTCGGAAGCATCTACCAGAAACTCGGTAAGTTCGATCAGGCGGATTCGTTGCTGCGCCGGGCACTCGAACAACGCAAATCGCTATTCGGTGCGGACAGTCCCGAGGTAGCAGAGAGCCTGGTGGCCCTGGGCCTCCTGCGCTCCGATCAGGCGCACTTGGAGGAAGCCGAACAATTGGTTCGCCAGGGTCTAGAGATGGACAAGCGACACCTGCCGCCAAAGCATCCATCGGTTGCCAAAGCTACGCTCGCTCTAGGAAAGATTCTGGGACAACGCGGCTCCTACGATGAAGCCATTCAGGTGCTGGGAGAGGCCGTGCAACTGCAGTCGGGTTCGGGCATTGCAACTCCCGACCTCGCCAACAGCCTTTTCACCTTAGCTGAAACCCAGTGCTCGGCCGGTCATTATGATCTCTGTGATCCCTTGCACCGTCGCGTTCTTGAGATGCACCGTCAACTCTATGGCCCACGGCATCCGCTGGTCGCCGATGATCTCGCGAGCCTCGGCGCCGTCCAGATGGACCTGGGTTATTACAGCGAAGCGGAGCGCTTCGACCGGCAAGCGCTCGAGATCACTGAGGGTTACTACGGAAAAGATCATCCCAAGACTGCAGCGCGTCTCACCGGCGTGGGCGAAGCGCTACAGTATCAGAAGAAATACGACGATGCGGACGCAGCACTTCAGCAAGCCCTCAGCATTCAGGAGCACGCTTACGGTCCGATACACCCAGCGGTGGCTGCGGCGCTCAACGAACTGGGCAACGTCGCCTCGATGCGCGACCATCTGGACGAAGCCGAAGCACGATTTCGCCGCGCCGCGGATATTTATCGGGCAGTCTATGGCGACCATCACTATCTGGTGGCGATAGCACTGTCGAACGTGGCAAGCCTCTACTACGACAGAAAAGACTATCCCCGCGCCGAGGAACTCTTCCGCGATGTGGTGCGCCGTTTCACCGAAACGCTAACGGCCGACAACGTGAACACTGGCATCGCTCGCCTTAAACTCGGGAGGACGCTGCTCCATCAGAATCGCTATGAAGACGCAGAAGTCGAGACTCTCGCCAGCTATGGGATCTTGACCAAACAAACCAGTGAGTCGACCAGTTTCGTCCGCGCCGCTCGCAAGGATCTTGTCGCTGAATATGAGGGATTGAAGCAACCCGAGAAAGCCGCGAAGTATCGCGCCGAACTCGCCGACGCGGAAAGCAAGACCCTCAACGCCAGTAAGAAGTGACTCCTGCCGCCATCGAGACGTTGCGAGAACCGTCTCTACAGAATGCGCTGTAGAGACATAGCTTGCTACGTGTTCCTGCACGCTGATAGAACAAATGGGGGCGTCAATTGAATCGGATGAGCCAAATTACGGCGCTGGTAAAGCAGACGGCTCACGAGGCTGGGTTTGAACTAGCTGGCGTTGCTCCTGTACACGACTTCCCCGAGCTGAATCACTTTCCCGATTGGATCGAAGCAGGACACGCCGGAGAAATGAAATACATGGAAGCCCGCGACGAAGCTGGACAGCTCAAGCGCGCCTCGCTTCGGTCGTCCGCTCCGTGGGCGCGCAGCGTGATCGTGTGCGCGATCAACTACAACACGGCAAACCCCTACTCCACGGCCGTCGGCGATTCCGAGCGCGGATGGATTTCGCGATACGCCTGGAGCCGCGAGGATTACCACGACACGGTGATGAGCCGCTTGCGCGTCGTGGAAAGCCGGGTTCGAAATTACAGCCAGCGAGGGCAGGACACCCTCGCGACAGCCGGCGAGACACCGGCGCTACAAACACGTTGCTACGTGGATACTGGGCCTTTGGTTGAACGCGTCTACGCCAAATATGCCGGCGTGGGATGGATCGGCAAGAACACCTGCATCCTGAATCAGAAGTTAGGCTCGTGGCTATTTTTGGGTGTGATTCTGACTTCGCTCGAACTCGAAGCCGACTTGCCCGCCCCGGATCGCTGCGGCACCTGCACACGCTGTATCGAGGCTTGTCCCACCAACGCTTTGATTGCGCCTTATCAGCTCGACTCCAATAAATGCATTTCGTATTTGACGATTGAAAAGCGCGGCGCTATTTCCGAAGACATGCGCGAAGGTATGGGCCGGCACGTTTTCGGATGCGATATCTGCCAGGATGTGTGTCCATGGAACCGGAAAGCTCCGGCGACCAGCGCAACGGAATTTCAAGCACGCGAGGGTCTGGTCAATCCAGTGCTGGAGTGGCTCGCCGAAATGAGCGCCGAAGAATTCCGGGAGAAGTTTCGCGGCTCTTCCATTCGCCGCACCAAGCGCAGCGGATTGCGACGAAATGCGGTGATCGCCATGGGCAACAGCGGGGATCGGAGGTTTCTGCCGATCCTGAAAAAATTGGGAGCGGACGAGGATGCAATAGTGGCGGAAAGTGCGAAGTGGGCTGCTCACCAACTCTTTACGTGCACGACTTCAGGGCCTGAATCATCGGTGCGGAGATCTCAAAGCCCTGAGCTTTTCCGAGGGCTCGTTCGGCACACACACTAGCCCGAGGATGTCGCCTTAAGGCTCAAGACGCCGTTTGCGTGTTAGCATCATGGACGTTCCGCCTCAACGGCTCGGCAAAACAATGCTCTGCAGTGACTACTTTTTTCGGCGGCTCTTCTCTTATTTCCTGTTCTTCGTGGCGGGCTTCCTTGCTCTTGCCCATGCGCGCTCAGACGAGCCGCACTGGATCCGCGTCAATTCCAGTCACTTCTCGGTGGTAACCGATACTGATGAGAAACACGGCCATGACGTGGCTGTGCGATTCGAACAGATGCGCGCCGTCTTCGGCCAACTGTTGGCGAGAAACCGGATCAACATGTCGGAGCCGGTGGACATTATCGCCTTAAGAAGCGACGAGGAATACAGCAAAGTTGTGCCCATCCGCCAAGGGCAAGGAATCGGAGTTGGGTTCCGCGTTCCCGGAGAAGACCGCGATTACTTCGTGCTGAATCTGTCCAAAGAAGAGAGCTGGCGCGCGATATCCCGGGACTTCGCGCAGGTATTTCTAAATTACAACTATCCACCCACTCAGCGGTGGTTCGATGAAGGGTTTGCCGAATACTTCTCCAGCCTGCGCCTCGACAAGCCGCAGATCGGCGCTGATCCGGACACGTTCACTGAACTGCTGAGCTCGCAGGCATGGCTTGCGATCCCGGACTTATTCGCAACGCGCTCCGATGTCCCTGTTGGTCAGGAGAGCTCGCCTCAGAAGTTATTCCATGCGCAATCGTGGATCGTTATGCACTACCTGCTCACCCAGAACAAGCTTCCGGAGACTGGGACCTACTTCGACCTAGTCGAAGTTCAAAAGCTTTCGATAGAGGAGGCAATTCAGAAAGCGTACGGCATGTCCTCAGCGCAGTTCCTGCAGGCGGTGAAGGATCACTTCCATTCGTTGCCACAGCCGTCGCAGGGTGGCAGCAATCCCGCCGGGACCCAGTTGCTCAGTGTGGCCTCGCCTGAAAACATTGGCAGCAGCACGCAACAACTTTCCGATGCAGAAGGGCAAGCGCTGGTCGCGGAAATGAGCCTCCGCCTGCCAGAACATCGCGAGCAAGCGGTGCAGCAATTGCAATCGATCGCGGGCCAACCAAAGGCTGACAACGTGATTGTGCATCGGGCATTGGCATGGGCGCACATGGAGAAGAAGGAATTCGACGGCGCGGTCGAGGAATTGAGCAAGGGCGCGGAGCTCAATCCCAAGGATCCCTGGCTGCATTATTATCTGGCGCTGGTGCGGTTGCGCGCAGCGCAATCCGCTGGAGGTTCGATACAAGGGCTTCCTAACATGATGCAGGATCTTCGGCTGGTTCTGGATTGGGATCTCGAATTTGCCGAGGCCCGCAGTATGTTGGCCATGGCGCAACTGGAAGGCGGAGGCGTGCACGCTGCAATGGATTCGATGCGAGTGGCCCTCCAACTCAGTCCCCGTAATCAACGCTACCTGTTGAACATGGCGGAAATCTATCTAGCCGGAAAGAATTGGGATGCGGCTACCGCATTGCTCGAGCGCCTCAAGAGCAGTCCGGATCAGCAGGTTGCGAAGGCCGCAGCTGAGGAGTTAGCAGGACTGCCGACGTTGAAGAAGTATGGCGTCCGGCCGAGCGAAAGCAAGCCGCAGACTCAGGAAACAACATTGACGCCCCCACGATCCTCATCATCGCCTTCGTCCTCTGCTCCGCCAGCCGCGCCTTTGCCAAGCTCGAAAAAACCTGCGGAACCGCAGCAAAATTCTTTACCAGATACAGAGGCCAGCGCCGATCATCCGGAACCATCTCCGGCTTCTCCGCAGCCCGACAAGCGCGCAATCCGATTTCTGAAAGGAAAACTAGTTGCAGTCGATTGCTCTCAGGCTCCCTCAGCGATTTTAACTGTGACAGCAGGAGCAAAGATGCTCAAGCTACGCACCGAAAATTACAAGTCACTGATGCTCATCGGAGCGGACGACTTCTCCTGCGAATGGAGCGGTCGCTCTGTGGCGGTAAATTATAGACCGGGAGGAAAAACTGACGGTGATCTAGTTTCACTGGAAGTGCAATAGACCCCTGCCTGGGAGGGTTCGCCGCGCGCAGCGGTTGTTTCCAGCGAGCTTCGCGAATTAAGATTTAAGTTTTCCGCAACTACCATTGGATACTGCGACGAATTCCTGTTTTCGTTTCGCCTGTTCTATACTTCCAATGTAGTTCACAGTGGCGGCGTAGCTCAGGTGGCTAGAGCGACGGTCTCATAATCCGTAGGTCCGTGGTTCGAGTCCACGCGCCGCCACCAGTTAAATCAGCAACTTGCAGGAAATCCGGCGGAACCTCCAGTTCGCCTTGTTGCGCGGGGGTGCGGATTGTTGCGGAGCCGTTTCCGCTTCCTCAGGCGAGACCTCGTCAAGCCGGCCTACGAAGCACACGTTGGTGGGAATCAGGTGGCCGTACGTATCAACTGTTACCTGAATCGAACTGTGTCCCATCTGTTCTTTGACGTAGACAATCGAGGCCCCGTTTTGGAGCAGTAGCGATCCGAAGGTATGACGGCGGTCGTGAAGGCGAACCCTGCGAATGCCGGCCTTGGCTATTACGGGGAGAAATATGCGATGGTAGAGGTTATCAGGGTCGAGAATCGTCCCCTCGGGTGACCGAAAAACGAGTTCGTAGGAGATGTCGTTCTTGCTCTTCAGGTAAGCCTGCAACAGACGTTGGTCTCGAAGCTCAACGAGTACCCTTCGAAGCTCACGGGACAAATCCACCCGCCTCAACTTCTTGCTCTTCGTCGTCTTGTGCTCGCGATGCACATAGTTGTGCTGCACGAGGATGAATCGCTTGGAATCCTTGTCGTCTCGACCGAGTTGTATAACGCCCCACTGCAGCGCCACGAGTTCTCCGTGACGCAGCTCAGCACGCACCGCCATAAGGAGCAGAGAGTTTAGTCAGGCTGAGTCGGAGCAGGGGAGGCAAAGAACAAAGTGTCGAGTTTTTAAGTTGACTGGTACGAAATCCTGCGTATACTCCGGCGTGCCTAAATTCTGCAGCCACGGAAGAATTACGATGAACTTTCGAATGTTCTCGGTGTTGCTAGTGAGCGTCCTCGCCATGACTGATTTCACTCAGGCAGCTGAGCCAGCTGTCGGTTTGAATTCAATGAAGTTGCTGACTCGTGACGTGGGTTGGGCAGCCTCTGCGCAAAGCCTTTTCTGGACAACAGATGAAGGAAGGAACTGGAAAGATATAACCCCTCAGAGGTTGCCGAAACCAACAGTTGGCGGCGTATTCTTCTTGAACACTTCGACGGGTTGGGTACTGCTGAGTCATTCAGACAATAACGATGAACAGCAGTTTGAAACTGCATTCACTGACGATGCGGGTACAACATGGTCAGCCTCGCCTGTCATTCTACCGTGGCACCGCTATGCCGAGGATTTTTCAGGCGGGGGCAGCGTTTATTTCGCAGATAGGCTCCGTGGTTGGGCGATGCTAGAGATGCGGAGTGCTACGCTCGCGGCCGGAAGGCTATTGTTTACGGAAGATGGTGGCAAAACATGGAAAACCACGACGGATGATCCCGGCAGAAGTGGATCACTTTGTTTTTTCGACAAAAGAAGTGGAATGCTTGTGGGTGGACTGCTGAACACTGAGCTGTGGCTTACACACGACGCTTCTTCCTCGTGGCAGCAGCTTTCTCTGCCATCCGCGGCCCAGGTTTCACCCGCAAACGATCGAGCCTATGGTGCTCCAGTATGTACTGACGGGAGGCACGGCTTTCTGCCAGTAACGTACACACCTGCTGTGTACCACGAAGGAGAATCGCACAGCACAGCGTTGGTTCTGTTTGTGACGGAGGATGCTGGTCGCCACTGGCGAGTTGACAAAGTGCTCACAGCGCTACCGGACAGGTCTCATGGGTCGCTCGTTGCCTCCACGGTTGTCGATTCGACTCTGGAGGCAATTGCGAGTTCTCAACAAGGTTCAACTTTGTTCACCATCGGTCCCCATGGCGATCGGAGCGAAGCGAATATAGCGAATTTGGGACCTGTTTCCGAGGTAAGTTTCGCAGAACAGCTCAGCGGATGGGCACTGACCAGCGAAGGCTTGTTTTCGACGTCAGACGGTGGTCAATCTTGGACAAATATCTCTCCTCGATCTGCCGTTTTAAAAAACCATCACATGAGCAAGAACCAGTCGCGCGTGACCACAGTTTCAACTCCTCCCGTTAGTAAGCTCGATATTCCTAGGGGTCAAGTTGCTGAACCTCGTATGGGTTTTGATAGAGGGATGGTCCCGTCCACTAGTGACATGCTGGCTTGGTGGCTGCACGGTCCGTATTTCGACTACCAAATAAGCCTCCCCGGAGCCGCGAACCACAAACAGGATAGCGGCCTCACCCCACAATGGGTTACAGCAGTTCAAAATTATGGCTGGGGTTTGTGGCCTGTTTGGGTGGGACCACAAGCACCCTGCGTTAACCAGAAAAAAGTGGTAAAGATCAAAACCAATCGAGATGCCTATAAACAAGGCAAAGCGGAAGTGACAAAAGCTATCTCTGCATTAGAAAAGCTGAGCGCCGGTTTTAAGGGCACGATCATTTATTACGACATGGAGAATTACAACACGTCTAACAGCGGATGCAGGAAAATTGTGAGGAACTTTTTGAATGGCTGGGTAAATGGCATGCAAGCAAGTGGCTTCAAGGCAGGTGTCTACGGGAACGTGGCTCCTTCGACTTTAGATTTTTCCCAGCTGAATCCCCTTCCTGATGATTCCTGGATTACCTGGGGACCTGTCAACTCACCCCCGAACATACCTGATGTCTCTATCTGGGGTTTGAAGCCCACAAAGGGTCCCGACCTATGTGATCCTTTCACCGACAAGGCATGTAATCCATTTCTGTGGTCAACGGGGCAACGGATTCACCAATATGTTATTGACACTCATGCTTATCCCCATTTGGAGACTTGGGGAAACGTGGAGCTTGAGATTGACCCGGACATTGTGGATGCGGCCGTAGCTTCTCCCAACACTCAAGCGAAGAGCTACACCTTCAACTTCACCAGCATCGATTACCCTAATGCCAAACTGACGAACGCGCTTGGCTTGAACGACGCGGGCAATGGCCAATTACCGCAAGTTGTAGGCTATTGGTACTTTGTTAGCAGCTCGCCGTTTGGATTCGTAGCCAATCCTCCCTACGGAGCAAATGACTTTACGATGCTCGAATACCCGAACGACTCGGTACGTACAGTGGCTACCGGCATCAACAATGCAGGTCAGGTTTCGGGGTACTACGTTGATTCGAATTCCAACTTTTTCGGTTTCATGGTTTCTCCACCTTACACTGACCAAGATTACAGTCAACCGATCTCCCTAGGCAGCGGTCAGCTCACGATCGCCGAAGGCATCAACGATGCTGGGCAGATCATAGGCTATTATGAGGATTCGAACGGAATGCACGGATTTCTGTACAACACCGTGCGAGGCAATATTATAAATCCGATAGATGATGGAGGAGGCTCTGTACTAAGAGGCATAAACGGTGACGCCCTAATATTGGGTATAAAGCAAGGGAGCAACAGTTTTCTGTACGACGCGGTTACGGGCAAACCAACGGACCTGGGATTTACGGCGTACGGACTAAATAGCAGCGTCGAAATAGTAGGGGGCGATACCCTGTACGACTATCAAACGGGAGCACAGGTAACGATCGGAATGCCTAGCGGTGCAACCTCGGCTGGCGCATTTGGGATTAACAACTATTCGTTTATCGCGGGAAGCTGGTCTGATTCCAGTGGCGTGTCCCACGGTTTTCTTGCTTCGCCTAAGCAGCAATGAGCTGAGATTCCTAATGACTGTGAATTTCTTTTCTCCGCAGAAATGCCTCAGGACCGCCTTCGAGAATGTCCATTGCGCGGTGTTTGGTTGGAGCTGAGAAATCAAGGAGAGTAGAGAATTTTCATAATTCATCAGAACACATCAGGTGATCTTCAAAACCGGGCGAGACATCGCCCCCTTCGGGTCCGCGGGGCTTCCCAATGAGGCGTTGCCTATTGTCCAGAAATCCTGACTTGGAGTTATGGCGATTCGGGGCGTCGTACGCGCTGGTTGGGATAACAGGCAATTCCCAAATCCAGAAGTCGGCTTCGGGGAAGTTTGCGCCTACGATAGACAGCGGTGCGCATTCGAAGCTGCCCAATATTCCCTTCAACGACGGTGCTGCAGGTATCTAATCTAAGAGGTCCGTCCAATGGATTGCCCTCAGGCTAAGCAAGCTTGTAGAGTCCAGGTAGCGATGGCCACACCACTGCAGATCGCGCCGTACGATCCAGGTTGGGTTTTGAAATTTGAGTCGGAGCGTGATCGTATTGAGCACACGCTTGGTAAACTCGCGCGCCGCATCGATCACAATGGCTCAACGGCGGTCCCGGAATTGGAAGCGAAGCCGATCATCGACATCCAGGTTTCGGTGAAACAACTGCAACCTATCCACGCTTACGCAGGGCCGCTTTCCACTCTGGGCTATGTTCACATGCCGCACGTTGACGATGCCGTCTGTCCATTCTTCCATCGACCAAGGAAGTGGCCGCACACGCACCATGTCCACGTTGTGCAGTCTGGTGGGCATGAAGAACGAAGTACTCTCGCATTCCGCGATTTCTTGCGTGACCACCGCGAGGTTGCACGAGAATATCTTGGTCTCAAGAAACAGCTAGCTGCTCTGGTCAACGAAGCGGACCCTTCGTCTCGCGAATCATACGCGAACGCTAAGCGTGAGTTTATCGACCATGTGGTTCAAATTGCACTCGCGGCGGGATACCCGCGATGGTTATGAAGAGTAGTCGACGGTCGCCGCAACTGTTGCAAAACCTCTATTACGCTCGAAACCTCTCCTTGCTCTTGCCTCGCTTGACGACCCTTAATTCTGCGCGGCTGGTGGTGATGCGATATCACCGGAGCGCAGAAACTCAAAGCCAGCCCGATTCTTACGGATGCGTTGTGAGAAGTCGGGAGCGTCATTCGCCATGTTCGCGACGGAATTAATGTACGCCTGCGCCTTAAGCTCAGAAAAAGGTAGCTTGCCGGCGAAGTTCCCACCGCGATAGAGCATCTCCGGTGCGCGGCCGTTCAACAGAACCCACCACGAGTATCGCGAGCTTCCCGCCGCCATGTGGCCCGTGGCGTCCATGTTGGCGAATATGCTGGTAGTGCAGTTATTGGTGATGGCATTGAACCATCTTGGGTCGTCCCGCAGACGGTTCGCCTGACGGAGATACTGAAGAAAAAGATCGCGCGACCATTGTGGACTCGCAGTCGTGTGGAAGAGATAGACCTTCTCGCCTGATCGATAGTTAGTGCGGAGAAGGATGAGATCGCGCTCACTAGCAAGCACGTAAATGATGGTAAATTGCCTAAAAAAGGAGCGAATGGGCGAATAGCTCTGGCCGATCTGGTATCGCGCTTCGATCGAGGCCGCCACATAGTCATTGTCGGCGAATTGGAAACTGATGATCGGATGTGCAATCCAGGGCGAACCCCAGTAGTCCACGAAGAGGTCAACACCCCGGACTTGGGAGAGGAACACTTCCTTCGTGAGCCACTCGCAGGTGAACTCCGCTTCCTCGCGGTAGTAGCAGCGGCGGAAATTGTGGATGGTCACGCGGTCACCGGTGATTTCGGCCCACGGCGTCCGAGAGAGATTCGACTGCCAGTTGCGATTGTTGGAAGGCTTGAGGGATAACCAGCAGACCAGCACAATAAAAAAGCCAGTGAAGCAGGCGCCGATCCTGAGGACTCGGTTTTTTAAGATCGCAAGAAAAAGTGTGAGCACCACCAGATAAATTGCCGGGGGCAGCCATTCGCGGCCCGCACGTGAAAAGTCAAAATACAGCGCGACCATCGCCCAGGCGTTGAGGCAAGCCGACAATAGCCAAACTGCCACAATAGAGAACAGCCGCAGAGCGCGCATCAGCCGGTCGGCCCCAAGGAGTACGAAATTATCCCGTAGCCGGCGCGCTTACCCAGAGTGGAAGTGCCTCGTTCTCGTGCAGTTGCCTGCAAATAAGGATGCAACTGGAATTTCCTTTGTACTCGAAAACGGCATATTGTACACCTCGCTCGCTGTCTAAACCGTTGTACGGGCCGCAAGACGGAGGAGTGACGGGGTTTTGAGTGCTAGTGCTATCGCCTGATCGCGACAGTTGGCTAGATAAGCAAAGAATTTAACCAAGCGATCAAAAGTCACGCGGAAACACTCTCATCTGGCTAGGCGCTCGTACTTCCCATCGCCGAGATGTCTCCAACCAATTCCGTCAGCATCACGCCACGTACCGAGAGGCTGCTCCTTGTCTGGGTCCGACCCAATCCGCAGGACATTACCGTCGAGATCCTCGACCTGCATTTCTAATGCCCACTCGAAGTTGTTCGGTGGGTTCCTAATTTTCGCACCCGAAGCGAGGTACTGCGTGTGCAGAGCACGAACGTCCTGAATGCCGATCCAAACCCACATGCGTTGCTGGCTCTGGTTGTCATTGGTGAGGAATATCGAACAGTTTTCGCGGGCGACGCATGCAAACCCGTCACCCGCACGCCATCGCAACTCGAAGCCGAGAGCGCTGACGTAGTAAGTAACGCTGGCACCCACCTCCTTGACGCGAAAAACTGGCGTGGCCGAACCGAAGTTATTTTTCAGTGATTCTCTCACAATGGCCTCCGGCCAACGAGCGATAGCACAAAAGTGTTGAGGCGCAGAAGATAAGATATCCGGCACTCTGGGTCAACTTCTTGAGTTTAAGTAAAGGCAGCTCATTTGACAAAAATCTCGATATCGCTAATTGACCAGCGGTCAAAACGATCGGGTAGGGACGACCATCGCTGATCGCCCCCCGCACAGATCCGCATTGCCATTCCAGCATGTCGTGGCAGGACATAAATTCTTCAACTTATGACCTCGATCCTTTTAGTGAAATCCACCTTGACAAGCCGAGTCACAGCAGCTTGCGTACCTCCGGTCGCTTGAGAGGGAGCTTCCATGCGCAGTTACAGGTGGGCAAGCAGTTGGATGACAATGGCTATGGGACTCGCCTTCCTGCCTCCGCTCTGCAAAGCTCAAAATTTTGTTTATACCAATAACAATAATTATTTTGCTGCCAACACAGTGTCAGGAGCTATGTGGTCAAAACTAATCAGACAGACCACTTGACGATCAAGCGGAGGGCCAACAGGCGGTTGCTTTGCTGCAAGCTGCGTTAGGCGATTGGGTAGATTTCGTCTTTGTTCCCTCACCGGAGGTCTTCGTCATATACGCCGACCACGACGAATACACGACATTCTACAGTCAGGACGGTGCGACATTAAAGAACGTGGCTTCGGGTTTGGAAGAGTCAGGTCTTGAGGCCGTTCTCGATTACACCAGAGGTTCTTCAGGGGATAAGTGGCGATAAATCGCGCTATCGCTCATTGACCAACAGTCAAAACGTGTAATCGACTGCTTACAACAGTTCACGCCGGGACCTTAGGACGTGATCTGGTAGACAGTGCCGCAGCCAACATTCCAAATGCCCGAGCCGCCCTGGTCGGTGGTGCCGTAGAGGTGACCAGCAGCGTCGAACACCACGCCGGAATAGGGATAGCTGCCGTCATTTGGCCTTCCACGAAGATGGTGCACCACATTGTAGGACCACTTTCCGTTTTCTGTGGGCGTCAGTTTGAATACCCGACCGCAGCCTCCGCCCACAGCCCGTACCCCGCCAACAGTGGTGCCATACAGACTTCCCTTTGTGTCAAATGCAAGCTTGCCCTCAGGGTACTTGGGCTTGACATAGAACGAACGCAGCACCGTCTCCTTCCACGTTCGATTCATACCGGGGCATAGTTCGTAAACCACGCCGCAGCCGCTCGGGGGGTTACAATCGACATTGCCGCCGGAGGACGTGGTGCCGTACAGATTTCCGACCGTGTCGAAGACCACTGCATAAGGGCCGGCGCCATTCTTTCCGTTGAAGGCATGGACTGTTTTCCCCGACCACTGGCCATTGCCGGAAGGCGATAGTTCGAACACCATCCCGCCCCCCGAGCCTCCACATCCCGTTCCTCCACCGATGGCGGATGTACCATACAAATTTCCTGCCGCGTCGAAGATCAAGCTGGAGACGGAGTTGGTTCCTGTGAAATTGCCAAAGTTATAGAGAATTTTCTCGGCCCATTTGCCGTTGCTGGGCGACAGCTCAAAAACAATGCCAGTGCCGTTTTGGCCACCTTCGTTGGTGGTGCCGTAAATATTACCAGCAGAGTCGAAGATCGCTCTGAAAGCTGACGTCGAGAAACTGCATGGTTAAGTGGCGTGCCTTTATTTTGTTAACAGGCGTGGTATACCGAATCTGTTGTATGGTATGATATCGTTCGCCGCTAGGCGTGCCACGCGTTAGGTCAGGTGATCCCGATGCATCTTCTACGATTGCTATTGATGGCATGGCTTTCGCTTGGATTGGTATCTGTGCTCTTTTTGTTCTGGCTGTGTAAGCGAACCGCAGCAATGATCGGAGATCCAGGCAAGTTCTTCCCTTCCCGACGAGCCGAAATCCAGGCCGACAACCGTGCCGCTTAAGCCACCCCGGGGTTACCGCCACCTGGACCATCAATCGAACGTATTGGTGTCTGAATTCCCGGCTAACTAATGCTGTGGTCGGTTAGAGCCGGTTGCGGATCACGCCTATCGTCCTCAGTGATCGCAACCTGTTTCGATTTGCGGTAGACGTTTGCAACCGCTATCGTCCAGAAAGGAACTAAATCGACTCCGGGCACGAGTTTGGCGAAAAACGATGGCAGAAACTCCCAGTGCCAGCCCAGCAGGTGAACCAGCAAGGCTCCGATTCCGATGTCGAGGATGTCATCGGCGGGGGAGAAAGCACCTTCTATGAATAAGGGGAAAACGAAGAGTTGAAGTGCATCCGCAATAACGGCCAACGCCATGGCTGCTTGAAAGCGGGGACCCGGTAAGATGGTAATGGTATCGTCAGCCATGGCTGTGCTGCTGCAAGCTTCAGTAGGCTTATTTTAACCGATTCCGACCCTTGTCGGCCATGAATTGGTAAGGGCAGAAGCATCATAAGAAGCGCTTCGAGAGTTATATTCTTTCAGTGTCTTTGTTGCCCATTTCATGTTCTCCTCGAGAGTCATGACGACTTTAAACATCCGCGTCTCGATCCGCCACCAGGATCAAGGATCCGCAACACTGTTCCCGCCGCGGCCATGAGATTTTCTTTGGACCCCGCAAAGGGACAATCATTGTAGAGTTGTAAAGATGGCCTTCGTAACGACGAATAGCGATTGGCTGGTCCAACTCAACGTCGAGGTCGTCGGCTGCACTCGCTGTCCGCGATTGGTGGAGTATCGGGAAAAGATTGCTTGCGAAAAGCGGCGCGCTTACCGTGACTGTGAGTATTGGGGAAAACCTGTGCCCGGCTTTGGAGATCCCGATGCGCGGGTGCTTATCCTTGGGCTGGCTCCAGGAGCGCACGGCTCTAACCGCACCGGGCGGCCGTTTACGGGAGATGCGTCGGGTAAATTCATGTTTCCGGTGTTGTACGAGACCGGCTTTGCCAACCAGCCGAACGCGACCGATCGTGACGACGGGTTGGAGCTGAAAGACATTTACATTACAGCGGCGGTGCGCTGTGCTCCGCCCGATAACAAACCGCTTCCTGAAGAGCTGGCGAACTGCGCTTCGTATTTGGATCGCGAGTTGGCGGGTCACAAAAATGTGAAAGTCGTGGTCGCGCTGGGACGGATTGGCTTTGATGCCTATCTCCATCACCTGAAGCGCAAAGACCAGATTGGTGGCCGGAAAGGCTACATTTTTCAGCACGGGGCTCAGTACAAGATGGCGGATGGAAAGACGTTACTAGCTTCCTACCATCCGTCGAATCAGAACACGCAGACCGGCAAGTTGACCCGACCGATGTTCGTAGGGATCTTTAAAGAGGCAGCAAGAATTGCCGATGAGTGAATAGAGGCGGCGGCCGCCGGGGCCGGAACGCGTACCCACCCCAATTAGGGGACATACCAAAACGCGGGTTGCAATCTGGGGCGGACGCCGCCGATTCTTGCCCAGGAAGCATGAGCGCGGACGCTCGCGCCTACACTTAGAACCCGACGAAAACTGGTTCGGGCTCGAGGAGTATGCCCCAGATTTCTTCTACGCGCTGCTGAATGTCTTCCTTCAAAGCCACGACATCCGTGGCGGTGGCGTTCCCGCGATTCACAATTGCCAGCGCGTGCTTGCGGGAGATGCCGACGGAGCCGTTGCCGTATCCCCTGCTAAAACCGGAGTGCTCAACCAGCCATGCGGCGGAAACCTTCTTCTGCGCGTCCAGGGCTGGATAGCTGGGAATCTGCAGATTCTTGGCGGCCGCTCTTGCCGTTAGCGCTTGATACTGTTCTTCCGAGACGATTGGGTTTTTGAAAAAAGATCCGGCGCTGCGACAATCATCGTCGCCCGCAGTAATGAGCATCCCTTTCCCGGCCCTGATTTTTCTTACCGCATCGCGAGTGTTGGCTAAGCTCGGCTTCTCGCTCCATCCAGCGAAGTATCGCTTGAGATCGGCATAGGCGATGTACGCCTCGCCGCCATGCTTCAACGTATAGTTCACCCGCAAAATGATGTACCGGCCGCGCTCACTGGTGTTAAAGATGCTGCTACGGTAGCTGAAACCACAAGCCTCTTTGCAGAGTTCGTGGAGTTGCCCATCTTTAAGGTCCAGCACGAGCACCGACTCAATCGTGTTCGCGACTTCTTGTCCATAGGCTCCAACGTTTTGCACTGGCGTTCCTCCCACATTTCCGGGAATGCCGCTTAGGCATTCGACGCCAGAACAATTGTGGGCTACAACCAAGCCGACGAATTTGTCCCAGTCTTCGCCAGCGCTAGCTTCGAATACGACTTCCTCGTGACCATGCCGATGATTGATTCCGGTAATGCCGACCTTGAGCACCAGGCCGGGCCAGCCTGCGTCGGAGATGACGAGGTTGCTGCCCCCGCCGAGAACAAACAGAGGAAGGGCGTTCGAGCGGGCGAATTCAACCGCTTGCGAGACTTCGTCAATCGTCTCTGCTTCGATGAAATAGCGGGCTGCGCCTCCGACTTTAAGGGTCGTCAGCGGTGCCAGCGGCACGTTTTCGGTGATGACCATTGGCGGTTGTCTCCACTATATACGATTGAAAAAAGGGTTTTGGCGTCGCTGCATTACGTTCGTGTACCGGTTGTCTAGACTCAATGTCCACTGAGGATTGAGATTCTGTTACGCTATTAGAAACCTCTTAAGGAGAAGAAATGTACCCAGAGATTATGGTGATCCCCATGCGTGAAGAACTGACCCGCGTGGGAGTTCAGGAACTACGTACCGCCGTGGAAGTCGATCGCGCCATTGTCAACCAAGCGGGAACGACAATGGTGATTGTGAATTCAATCTGCGGATGCGCAGCTGGGCGTATGCGCCCTGCGGTTCGCATTGCGTTGCAGAACACCGCGCGCCCCGAGAAGATGTTTACGGTCTTCGCGGGACAGGACGCAGAGGCTACGGAACGCGCACGCAGCTACTTTACCGGGTATCCGCCATCGTCGCCCTCGATCGCGCTCTTTCGTGATGGGAAACTGGTTTATATGATGCAGCGTAGCGACATTGAACATCGGGAAGCATCGGACCTGGCGGCGGAACTGAAGAAAACGTTCGACAAGTTTTGTGCGGTTCCCGTGAGCAAGTAGCCAAAGCGACTCGGATATTAAGAAATGCAGACCCCTTGCGTTGCTCGGGATGACAACGAAAGACATGTTGTGGGATCCGAGACGTAGCAAACTACGTTTTCTACAGGTTCCTCAAAAGTGCTCCCTCAATCCTGCGAACGTTTCAACTATTAGCAAGCGGGTTGGGGGCTGGGCCTGCGCGATTTCTTCGTGCTCAAGAATCCAAGTCTGGCCGTGGGGGACGAACACCGCGTTGAGTCCGGCAGCCAACGCGGGATTGATATCCGATTTCGGGCTGTTCCCTACCATCCAGGTGGAATCGCTGGGTAGATCGTACTTTGAAGCTATGCTGCGGTATGTGGCCACATCCTTCTCGGCAACAATCTCTACCGCGGAAAAATAATCCTTTAGGCCTGAGCGCTCGACTTTGCCGGACTGCTCGGTGATGGCGCCTTTGGTCAGCAGCATCAGATGGTGGCGTTCGGATAAATATTGAAGCGTCTCGGGAACGCCGCGCAGGATCTCCACCGGGTGTTCGGCGATGGTATGGGCGAACCCGCTTATGGTTTCGTGCAGGGCCGGAGTGAGCGGTTCGACCGCCAGACGCTCGAAAGTTTGCACCAGCGCATGGCTGAAACTATGCAGCCCGTAGCCGTGGCTGACGATGCACTCGCGCTCGACGTCGTTTAGAACCTCACGCACCTGCTCGGCCGAGTATTCGTGATGGTTCAAAAACGAAATGAAATTGGCGATGGCTCGCTCGAAGTAAATGTTATTTTCCCAGAGCGTGTCATCGGCATCGATGAGCAAAGTCTGCTGGCGGTTCGAATTAGAACTCTGAGTCATAACGTAACATCATGGGGATGCCATCGTTGATTCGCGGGAAGTAAAACGATTAAGTGCAAATGCTCTGTTAGAATACAACATTCATGTTCCTGACACTGGGCCCTTGGTTTTCACTCCTGCTTGTTTTCTTTGTTCTTCCCATTACTGTTTCAGCGCAGAAAGGTCGTAAGCCAATGACGGGCTCCGCCGCAAAAGGGGCAGAGTCGGCTGGAATGCAGGTTGTTCCCGATTTGGACCAGCGGCTCGCCAAATTTCGCCGGGTAGAAATGCCATTTCACACTGCCGGTCTGAGCGCCCGCGAGGTGAAGATGGTGGGCAAGCTGGTGGATGCTTCGCGTTATTTCGAACAGATTTTCTGGCGGCAGATTGATCCCGATGGCTTGACGCTATACGAGTCGCTGGCAGGCAGCAAAAACCCTCAGGATGAAATGCTGCGGCGTTACCTGTGGATCAATGCTTCGCGATTCGATCTTCTCGACGATAACAAACCCTTCGTCGGCGCAACTCCGATATCGCCGGGACGCGGCTTTTATCCGCAAAACCTCACTCGCGATCAGATTGAGCAGTACGTGAAAGCGCATTCTGAAAAAAAGAATGAAATTTACAGTTCGTTCACTGTCGTACGCTGGCACGGGGATCAGCTTGAAGGGCTGCCATACCACATTGCGTACCGGTCGTTTCTCGAGCCCGCTGCGAAAGACCTGCGCGAAGCTGCCGTGTTGAGTGATGATCCTGCTTTTGCGAATTTCCTGCGCCTGCGGGCGGACGCGCTGCTTACGGACGATTACTTCAAGAGCAACCTGGCGTGGCTCGCCTTGAAGAATCCCAAGTTTGACGTAATCTTTGCTCCGGACGAAACTTACGACGACGACCTGCTCGGCGTGAAAGCAACTTACGGCGCGGCGGTGATGATCCGCAATGGAGAGCAGAGCCGCAAGCTCGAGATGTTCCAGAAGTACGTCGCGGATATTCAGGATGCGCTTCCGCTTGCGGCAGAGGATCGGCCGTCCAAGCATGGCCTCGAGACTCCGATGGAAGTCATGGATACTCCGTTTCGGGCGGGCGATCTGACCCACGGATATCAAGCCGTCGCCGACAATCTGCCTAACGATCCGCGCGTGCACGAACAAAAGGGGAGCAAGAAGCTGTTCTTCAAAAACTTTATGGATGCCCGAGTAGATTACGTGGTCTTGCCGGTTGCGCAACATGTAATGTTGCCGGCGCAAGCCGCGAAGGCGTCGGGCGAGGGTTACCTTCTGGCGACGATTCTGCACGAAATGGCTCATGGGCTGGGACCGGCGTTTGCGCGAACTACAGCTGGCAAGATCGACGTTCGGGAATCGATCGGGCCGATGTTTAGCGGTTTGGAAGAAGCCAAAGCCGATGTAGTCGGAATGTTCGCTTTGAAGTGGCTGGTCGACCACGACGTTCTGCCCACGAGCAAGCTGGAAGAGTATTACGCGTCATACGTCGCGGGGATTTTTCGGACGGTGCGCTTTGGCATCGCCGAGGCTCACGGACAGGCGGAGATGATGGAGTTTAACTATCTCTCTGAACGTGGAGCCATCAAACGCGAATCGTCTGGCCGGTACGCAATCGACTATGGGCGCATGCCTGGCGCCATGAATGATCTTGCGAAGGAGTTGTTGGAGATCGAAGCAACCGGCGACCGTACGCGGGCTGTGAGTTGGTTCAAGAAATACGGGACGATGCCGTCGGAGCTTCGAGCTTCCCTGAAGTCCGCTGCGAGCGTGCCGGTTGATATTGATCCCGTGTTTTCGTTTAGGAAAAGCTTTTAGCGTGAATGGGTAAGTTTTGAATTCGATGCACTGAACGAGTTTTTGCGAACGATTGATATCAGCCTGTAGGGACGGGGGCCCTCACGCTGGAAGCTTTGTTGGGAGACGACATGCCGCAAAAAGAGTGGCCCCGGGTTGCAGTGGTCGGTGCGGGCGCCGTGGGATGTTATTTCGGTGGAATGCTGGCGAGAGCTGGCGCTCCGGTCACGCTTATCGGCCGCCCGCCTCATGTTGAAGCGATCAACCGGAACGGCCTGTTAATCGAGAGCGTGCACTTTACCGAGCGCGTATCGGTTTCCGCGTCTAATGAGATCGCAGCGGCACGTGATGCGCAGCTGGTTCTTTTCTCGGTGAAGACGGTGGATACGGAGAGCGCAGCAAAGTTGCTGGCGCCTCATCTTGCGCCCGACACTATCGTGGTATCCCTTCAAAACGGCGTCGACAACGCCGAGCGAATCGATTTCGCTGCCGGCATCCAAGTCATTCCGGCGGTAGTCTACATTGCGGCTGCGATCACCGGACCTGGACAGGTCAAGCATTTGGGACGCGGCGACCTCGTCATTGGAAGTCTGTCCCCGAACGAGGGTCCAAAGAAATCGGAGCTCGCAGAGATTGCAGCGACCTTCGAGCGCGCGTCCGTTCCTTGCCGCATTTCCGAGAACGTTACAGTCGAGCTCTGGAAGAAGCTGGTTATGAATTGTGCCTACAATGCGATCTCAGCGCTCTCGCGCATGAAGTATGGGCACATCGCTAAAGATCCGGGCGCGATTGAAGTGATGAAGAGTGTGGTCATGGAGGCGGTTGCGGTGGGCAAGGCGGCCGGAGTCGAGGTTTCCCCGGAGACTACGATGGCGGCGGTGCTGAAGCTGGGCGAGACAATACCGGAAGCCGTATCTTCGACTGCGCAAGACATTGCTCGCGGAAAGCCGACCGAGATTGATTCCCTGAACGGATTTCTGGTTCGCAGAGGTGCTGAGCTGATCGTGCCCACGCCGGTCAATGAGACTTTGGCTAGTCTGGTGAAGTTGTTGGAAAAAGCGCTCTCGGTAGAGTAGGACGTGGAACATATTAGCGGAACGATTCGATCATTCAGAGGATCGTGTCTGATGAACGATTTAATTGCTATCGAGGGAAAATGGTTTCCCAAAGTGCGAATTCGGCGTAATGAATATCCGTGAAGAGGGATAGTCGAAGGTGACCGTGAAGCGTCGCAGCACTTCACTGCCGATAAGCTTACTCGTGGCTTCGCTCGCGCCACAACAACTCACAATTGGACCAGCGAGAGTATATCGTCCCAGGCGAAACGATGTAGCTTGCGCAGTCGCGCCTTGAACAGGCGTCCCAAGTCCGACGCCGCTCTGCGCCGATACTCGGGATTGAAGATTCATGACGATCGGATGGTCGACTGCGTCGCTGGAGCCGCTATCGATCAGGAAGCTATCCTGTACGGTCACTGGTCCGGGCAGCACAAGCTCTGCCTTCACAAAGGGCCATTTGTCACGAATCTCGATGGGCAGTTCCAGGGCGGCGTTGCTGGGGTGAAAGGCATCTGGGATGGTGAACGTCAGACTCTTTGTTTCGTAATCCACTGTTACCACAAATCGGCTGAAGACTTCGAATCCAAGTATCCCATCCACTTTCACGCCGAGCGTGGCTTCAAGTGGTTGTAGCTCGGCGGTCGACAATTCATATCCTCTGCTTTCGACGCCGGGAAGCGCGATGCTCACGTCATGAATGAATTCAAGCCGGATACGTCCAGCTCCGGCGCCTTGCAAGGAACCTGCTCCAAATGCCTTCAATCCAAGAGTTGCAGCGAGCTGGCGGTCAATCAGTGTTCTAGTCGAGCCACTGTCGAGCACGAAGGACAGCGGCTTCGAACCGTTGATGCTGACCGGAACAAAAATCATCCCTTTGTGCCAGTCGAAGGAAAAAGTAGTTACGTTGCCACCGTTCGTAAAAACAACCTTGCTGGTGGTATCTGATGGTTGCGCGCGCAACGTCACTGGAAAAATCGTGAGCGCAAACATCAATAACGCGAGACCGGAGCTTGGACGAAGATTCATGAAAGTTGCGCCCTTGACCTAAATCTCAGGTACCTCAAACTGCTCCTGTATTGCTTAGACGACCGCGCGACGTCCTAGTTAGCCGCGGCCGGGAATGCTTGCCTTAACGCGAGGAGAATGGCTAGGCCGCGAAATCCACTCGGGACTCTTGCGGAATGATTCCGGCCGCGTGGCCCATGTCGAGCAGACGGCGCACGGCTTCGCGTCCATCGGGGCCGTAGTCGAGGGTGCGCTCGTTGACATACATCCCGACGAACTTGTCAGCGAGTTGGGGGTCGAGGTCGCGGGCGAACTGCATGGCGTAGGCTAGGGCTTCTTCGCGGTGATCGAGCGCGTATTGAATGCTATCGCGCAATGCGGTTCCAACGCTGGACATCAACTCTGGTCCGAGGCTGCGGCGGATGGCATTGCCTCCCAGGGGCAGCGGAAGACCGGTGACTTTCTGCCACCACTTGCCGAGGTCAACGATGCGATGCAGTCCCGACTTGTCGTAGGTCAACTGGCCTTCGTGAATGATGAGACCGGCCTCCCGCCTGCCATCGAGCACTTGCGGGATAATCTGGTCGAAGGGGACGACTTCGGTCTCGATGCCTGGAGCGAAAAGTTTTAGCACCAGGTAAGCAGTAGTCAAAGTTCCGGGCACGGCAATACGCTTGTGTTTGATATCGCTGACTGAATATGCGCGCGGGGCCACAATCATTGGGCCGTAGCCGTCTCCCACACTGCCGCCGCTGGGAAGCAGAGCGTAGTGATCCTGAATGTAGGGATAGGCGTGAAAAGAAATCGCGGTGACGTCGTATGCGCCTTCCATGGCCTTCCGGTTCAAGGTTTCGATGTCGCAGAGAGTGTGAGTAAAACGCAGTCCTGGAACGCGAACCTTGTTGGTGGCCAGCCCGTAAAACATGAACGCATCATCGGAGTCGGGACTGTGAGCGACGGTGATTTCACGTTTGCCTTCGGTAATCGGTGTGGGCACGTGTTCGGAAGTGGCGGAAATGAGTGTCATGATTGAACCTTACCGAAACGTTGCCAACCGCTGGCCAGAGCTGCGGCAGACATAATCTTGATGACTTCGGCGAAGATGAACCAATAGAGGCCGAAGCGGACGGCTTGAGCCAAAGAATGGGTGAGAATGGCGAGCCAGGTGAGTCCGCACATAAACAAAAAAATCTCGGCCAGAACGCAGGCCGCAGCGGCGCGAGCAAAAATGTTTTTCATGCCAACCGTAGCTTTTTCGAAAATCCAACCAGCGATGGCGGCGACGAACGGATAGGCAAGCAGGAAGCCTCCGGTGGGACCGAACAACTGAGCTATGCCGCCAGGGCCTGTCGGACTAAACACGGGAATACCCACGACGCCTTCGGCGAGATAAAGAGCGAGGGCCGCGAACCCTCGACGGCTACCCAAAGTCAGTCCCACGAGTAGCACGCCGAAGTTCTGCAGCGTCAAAGGGACCGGGGTAAACGGCAGAGGCAATGCTAGGCGTGCGCACAGCGCCACAAACAGGCTGGCGCCAATCAGAATCGCGATTTGGCCTACTCCGTCGAGAACGCGATCTTGGGTATTGAGAATTCCAGTTGCTGGTTTGGTCATGGCTACGGTTCTCCGAGTTGCTGCGAGAGAAAGCGACACTAGAGGCTGTCCACTTCGCGATGGACGCCACTCTTCCTTAACTCAGCCGTAATTCTCATGTGGCGGCGCACACGAAGATAAGCGGCTATCCCCGCCCACAGCACGGCTCCGCCGCTGCAGGCGAGAATCAGAAATAACCATATCATCCGCACGATGCCTTAGGATATCAAAACGAACAGGTGCGTGCCGATTGCTGGACGTCATCTGGCCGCCATGGCATGCTCTACTTCCTCGGCGGTGTGGGGCAGCTCCTCGGTCAACTCGATCAACTTGCCGCTGGCATCCACGAAGTACATGTCTTCAATTCGTACGCCCAGCTTTTCCTCCGGGATATAAATACCTGGCTCGATGGTGAAGACCATACCTGGTGCGAGCGGCGCGTCGTAATCGCCAGAATCGTGGACATCGAGACCGACGTAATGGCCGAGGCCGTGGATGAAATATTTGCCCAGAGGTTCGCCGTGAAGATCCTTGCCGTGGGTGTTGATGTAATCGTAGGCGACGTTGTGGATGGAGTTGGGCTGATCGCGGCGAAGATGGGATTTCCCTGATTGAAACGCCGCTATGGCTGCGCGCTGCGCCCCCAGGACGATGTCGTAGATTTCGCGCTGGCGGGCGGTAAACTTTCCTGTTGCTGGCAGAGTGCGCGTGATGTCGGAAGCGTACAGAGAATACTCCCCGGCGGCATCGATCACGACCACGTCTCCGGACTCGACCGGTCCCGAATCATCGGAATAGTGGAGCACGGTGGAGTTGAAGCCGGAGCCTACAATAGGAGCGTAGGCGGGACGTTCACAGCCACGCTTGCCCCATTCATATTGCATCAGTGCGGAGACTTCACGTTCGTTCATTCCCGGTTTCATAGTGCGCATGGCTGCGAAATGGGCGGCGATCGAGGCGTTGACCGCTTTTCGGATGCGATCCATTTCTCCTGCATCCTTGTAAGTGCGCAGCGACGCCAGCAACGGACGAGCATCTTGATAACCCACTCCGAGGGGAAATGCGTTGGCGCGGCTTAGCCATTCCAGCGGGGTCTGAGAGTTCGACGTCTCTCCGGCTCCGGGGACATCCGTGTAAATAGTTGCCCTCGACTGGGGCAGAAGGCGCGTAAGTTCCTCGCGCATCTTGTCGAGTACTTCGACCCGGTCAAATCCGGTGATGCTGCTGGCCTGGGGATTCTCCTGACCAAGCTTCGGTCCCGTCCATTTCTCCGCAACGTAGTTATGGGCGGGCAGAAAAAGAATCTCTGTGTACGCACGGGCCGGTTCTTTGCCTTTCGCTTCAACCGCAGGCGCAATCAGGAGAGCAGCTCCCGGTTCAGGCCAGCCGGAGAGATAAAAGAAGCTGCTGTCGGGACGGTATCCATAAATTGCATTTGGGCCTTCGGCCTCAGTGGGCGCGAAGAGTAGGACTACGCCCCCACTCGTTTTAGAGGCCAGGGCTTGCCGTCGGGCACGGTAGTCGGCGTTCGGCTGGCGATCCAAGGCCGAGCCCAGGTGCGTCAACAGAATCTCAAGAAGTACAGCAAAGACGAAGACCTTGCGCATTGAGTTTCCTCGAACGTTTATACCAGTTTTACAGTTGCCGCAGCCCTGACGAACTGTCATTCCGTCTATGACAAGCGTGTTTTATAATTGTATTTTTGTACAAATGCGTTTTGCTCCGCGCTATATGTGTAAACAGCCTCAATTGACTTCAAACACCGACCGGGAATGGTTTCGTATGTGTCTCTGCGCTAAGCGAGATTCCGGCGAATCGTCCCTGCAGCAAAGACATTAAACCCGTGTACCAGTAGCCGAGCACGAATAGAATCAGGAATGGAACCGTGATGTAATTCTCGTTGTCGATCGCGTAATAGACGGTGACCGCGAAGTAGCATCCGATCAACAGCTCGACCCATGGTACCCAGCCCAAGCCGCGCCGATATTTGTTGGCTCGCACTTTATCCTTCTTTGATTCGACGTGATATTTCGGAGTGCGGGCGAAGTCGGACTGTTTCCCCAACAGGGCCTCCAGCACGGCACGGGTGTTGGTGACGGTGAGCCCAATGCCGAGAGCCATCAGGACGGGAAGATAGATCAGAGCCCGAAACCACTTCCCTGGAAATAACTCGCGCTGCGACACCAGATAAAAACTCGAGATCGAAAAAGTCGACGCCATGAACAGTGGCAGGTCGATATAAAGCATTTGAAACCAGCCTTGGTAGAAGCGAATGATCATTGCTGGCAGCAGCAGCACCGAGAGCACAATCATCAGCGGATAGCTGAGATTCGCCGTCAGGTGATACCAGGCTTCGAGCTTTACGTGGAATCGCTGATCGCTCTTGAGCACCTGCGGCAGAATCTTCTTGCTGGTCTGAATCAGTCCTTTGGCCCAGCGAGCTTGTTGCGTCTTGAAGGCGGTCATCTCGACGGGTAGTTCCGCTGGACATTCAACATCCTGCAAATAAACGAACTTCCAGCCTTTGAGTTGCGCGCGGTAAGAGAGATCCGTATCTTCGGTTAGCGTGTCGTGTTGCCAGCCGCCGGCATCGTCGATCGCGCTGCACCGCCACATTCCCGCAGTTCCGTTGAAGTTGAAAAAGACATTGCTGCGAGCGCGGCCGGAATGCTCGAGTACGAAATGCCCGTCCAGCAGAATCGCTTCAACTTCAGTCAGAAATGAGTAATTCCGATTGATGTGGGTCCAACGGGTTTGCACCATTCCGACCTTGGGATTAGTGAAGTGGTGAATTACGCGCAGTAGGAAATCTTCCGGTGGAACGAAGTCTGCGTCGAAGATAGCGACGAATTCACCTCGGGCCGTCTTGAGACCCTCCGCCAATGCACCCGCCTTGAATCCCTCGCGATTGGAACGATGATGGTAGCTGATCGGGAATCCCTTGGCCGCGTAGTGATTCACCAGGCCGCGGGCCACCGCAACAGTTTCATCGGTCGAGTCATCGAGCACCTGAATGTCGAGTTTTTCAAGCGGATAGTTCAGGCGGCAAATGGCGTCCAGCAGTCGCTCAACCACGAACTGCTCGTTGAAAATCGGAAGCTGAACCGTGACCCGCGGCAGTTCTGGAAAAAGTCCTGGCGGCTCGGTCGTGCGATTCTTTTTGTGCTTGTAGTAGAGATAAACCAGGACGTAGCGATGCGCGCCATAGGAGGCCAACAGGATCAATACGATGAAATAAGGAATCAGCAACGCCGTGTCAAAAGCGTTGGGATGGTATAGGCCCTGAAAAGTCTTATCGAGAAAATGCTGGCGAATGTACTGCCCAATGCCCTTGGGAGCAACTGTCGACGCTAAAACGAGGAACGAAATGGACATAGGTGCAGAGCGGCACGCCCCTAGTGACTCAGGACGATCCCGTCTGAAACTTTCATTGTAACCGAACCGGAGTATAGCCTGAATTGAGGCGGCCTCGGGCAGTTCTGTTGAAGGTGTTTGACTCGGGATTGGGTTTCCGCCAGATTGCGAGTTATCTTTCTCGGGAGCAGCCTATGAGCATTTACGTCGAGATTTTCATCCGCGGCGATATGGCTGGACTGTGGAAGAAGACTCAGGATCCGAAAGAGCATCAGCGCTGGGATCTTCGCTTTTCCGAAATCGACTACCTCCCTCGCGAACTCGGACAGCCTCAGAAGTTTCTCTATGCGACTCGGATAGGAGCGGGCCTGCGCATCGACGGAGCCGGTGAGAGTACAGGCGAGCGCGATGAGCAGAACGGCCAGCGTACCTCAGCTCTCAAATTTTGGTCCGAGGATTCCAAGTCGCTGATTGAATTCGGTTCGGGCTACTGGAAATACATACCGGTCAGCGACGGCATCCGGTTTATCACCTGGTACGATTACCGAACGCGGTTCGGCGCCATTGGACGACTTGTCGACAAGTTATTTTTTCGTCGAGCAATCGGCTGGGCGACTGCCTGGAGTTTCGATCGACTTCGCCTCTGGATCGAAAACGACATTTCACCCGAAGCTTCTCGGGATCGGACTCTCGTTCATTTGTTGTCTCGACTGACGATTGCATTTGTCTGGCTTTATCACGGACTGGTACCGAAACTGATCTATCGGAGCCCGGACGAACTCAAGATGCTGCGTGATGCGGGTATTCCAAGCTCGCAGGTGCTGACTAGTCTGTTTTTGCTGGGCATTACAGAGGTCTGCTTTGCAACAATCCTGATCATGTTCTGGAGATCGCGTTGGCCGCTTTGGCTCACCATAATTGCGATGGGCGCGGCCTTTTTGGGCGTGGCTGCAACATCGCCAGAATTTCTTGCCGCCGCGTTTAATCCGTTAACACTAAACCTGACGATCGTGGCTCTGGCAGTCATCGATTTGGTGGTCTGCCAAAATCTTCCTAGTGCACGTCCCTGTCGCCGAAAGGCCATCGAGAACTAGGTATGAGATCCATCTACGAACAAGCTCTTGGGGACAAGTTCAAGCTTCTTCATACCCGAATTCAAGAGAGGTTCGGGTTTTCCAGTGAGGATGGCGTAGCCTGTATCGGCAGAGGAACGATGGACAAGATTTGGCACGGAGCGTTCTACACGCTGCCATTCTTGTACCTGGGCAGTTGGCGGCGAATCATGTTTCCGGAACACGGTACTTCGGTTCCCTTTACGATCAGAAATTATGCCTACGTAGACGAATATGGCCGCGAGACAGTGACTTGGATCAGAAACTTCCTGACCAGCAATTCTCGCCGTTTCGACGCGTACATGATTTTCAGCCAGCAACGGCAGCGGATTGTGGACTACCTCGGCACACACCAGCATCTGGCTGTAGATATTGAGTTATCCGTCGATCAACGCGGCGGACTTCGCCTCAGCTCTGGAGCGCAGCGTTTCTACGAAGCGTGGGTGGGGTTTGACTTCCCTATGCTTTTCTCGGGCGTCGCCTCGGTTTGTGAGTGGTACGACGACAGCGACCGGAAGTTTCATATCGAAGTAGCCGTGCGGAATCAGATATGGGGTCCCTTGTTTGGGTACCGCGGATCGTTTGACGTGGAGTGGCTGCCGGTCAAGCGCGGGGAAATTCCGGCCGATGTCTTGCCAGCTCGCTGTGAGCGCAGAGAGTAATCCTTGGCATGTTCTGTTTGCGAGACCTACTGAAAAAAGCAAATCCGGGCCACTCTGCTGTCAATAAGTCGACAATATCGATCTGGGGGGCGCCAGAGCGTTTCAAGGGGCTCCTGAAAGCCTACGGCTGCTCGTCGGTCCAGGGAATGACTTTCAGTTGAACAGTCTTTCGTTCGCCTTCCTTTATTCCCACATTCTGGCCGCGCCCTTCGTATGATTTGAGAAAGTCCGGGTCTGAGTAATCGTCGTCCAAATCGTCGAAAGCAATCACGGTGTACGGGCCAGGATTCAGTCCGTGCAGGGTGAAGTGTCCACGCTGGTCGGTACTATCTTCCTTGTAGAGATCACGACGTTTGCGTCGAGCAGGGTCGGGAATCGCTACAACCTGGGCGTCAACGACAGGCTGATCTTTGGCATCGAGCACTGTGCCTTCGATCGTCGCCCCTTTAGCACTGACCATCATGTCCACAGAATAACTTGCACTCTCCACCGTGAAGCCGGTATCGGCAACGTCTTTTCCGCCGAGGTTCACTGATTTCACAAAATAATCTCGCAGCGTTTGTTCTCCGGATCCGACAACCAGGTGATAAGACCCAGCGGGCACATTCTTCAGCGCAAAGGATCCGTCACTCTTGATCTCAGCGAAATGCGGAGAGTTGCTCCCATCAGAGTCTTCATCGGATTCCAGAAGGACTGCAGTATGTGACCAGTCTACTCTTTGACCGGAATCCACTCGGAATTGGCCGCGAACCTCGCCTTTCGGGATGGGAGTGATTTTCAACCCGTTGACATCGGTATTCGTGACTTCAACAGTCTGCCCCGTGCTGACCGGTTGCGAAAATCGACCGTCACCGCTCGCTTGAAATGACAACATGTACGATCCGGGCAGCACGTCACGAATCTCAAACTTGCCATCTTTGTCGATCTTGGTGCTTGGGTTGTAATGGATATCGCTGTCGACCTTCGAGCGCACCTCGATCCTGATCCCGGACCCCGCAGTTGTCGGTAGGCCGGACACAGTCCCATGGATACGAAATGAGCGGCTTGTGACTAAAGCGAAATTTGCGGGCACTTGATCGCCGGCATGTAGCTCGATCGCTGTTGCCTGAGTCTTGTCCATTGTTCCAGGGTAGTAGGTGGGTGCGTACACGGTTTCGTTTTTGGAGGAAGCAGAATTTTCGATTCCAGCGGATGGCGCAGGAGACGCCCACCAAGTTTGCGCTAGCACCAAATAGCGCCCCGGAGGTAAGTCCGAGATTCGATATTCGCCCAGGTCATTGGTTTGTTCCTGGCCATAAAATTGCCGATTTGCGTGGGAGGAACCCAGACGCAAGCGAATGACGTGGACGCTAGCTTTGAGGACCGGATCGCCTTCAGGGTCCACGATCTTGCCTGTGATCACTGCTGCTGGTTGCATCCGAAATACAAGATCTTTCAATTCCTCGCTGCGTTTCAGAGTAAGAGGCTGGAAATGAAAGCGCCCCCGGTACTTTCCTGATTGCAGGTAGCCATTGCGTTGAATGCGCACGTTGTACTGGCCCGGCTTCATGTCTTCGATTTTGAAATGGCCTTCGGCGTCGGTCAGCGTGGAGTAGGAATTTGCTTCTGCGTAATCGGAAAAGATCTCGATGGCGACCTTTTTCAATGGCTGCCCGCCCGGTTCCAGGACGACGTGGCCTTCGACCACGCAATTCGCGGATTCTTTGGAGGGAACCTCAGTGGTGGAGGTTTGCGCTGCGAGCAGGGATGCCAGCAGGGCGCAAAACGCAAACGGGAGAAGAAACTTCATCCCCAACCCCATTCAGCCAAGGATTTAAGGATTGTACTCCGGCCGCCTTTAGTTGAGGAAGTAAGTCCGGTAAAGCGTATCTCTCTGCACCGGTTTAAACCCGGCGTCCCGGATGATCCGCCGCAACTCTTCCTCGGTCGTGCAGTTGGTCACGCCCGCAGCTCGAACCACATTCTCTTCGAGCATGACCGAGCCTACGTCGTTGCCGCCGAATTGCAAACCAAGCTGGCAGACTTTTAGTCCCTGCGTTACCCAACTGGATTGCACGTTCAGGAAATTCGACAGGTACAGCCGGGAGATCGCCAGCACTTTCAAGTACTCGACCGCCGTGGCTTCGTCCCAATGGCGCCCACCTAGAGCGGTGTTCGTCGGCTGAAAACTCCAGGGAATAAATGCAGTGAAGCCACCAGTTTCTTCTTGCAGTTCGTAGAGCCGCTGGAAGTGGTTTACGCGGTTCTCGTAGTTTTCTCCCACGGCGAACATCATGGTCGCAGTGGTTCTCATCCCCAACTGGTGTGCGGTGCGATGGACATTGAGCCAATCATCAGTCAGGCATTTCAAGCGGGCGATCTTGTAGCGGACTTCGTCGTCGAGAATTTCCGCTCCGCCACCCGGGATCGAATCCAAACCTGCGTCTCTGAGCCGCGCAATAGTGTCGCGAATGCTCAGTTCGCTGTACTCCGCGATGGCGATGATTTCCGAGGCCGAGTAGCAGTGCAGGTGGATTTTTGGGAAACGCTGCTTGATGCCGCGCAACATCTGCTCATGCCAGTCAATTTTCAGGTCGGGATGCAGGCCGCCCTGCATCAGCACGCCCGTGCCGCCCATCTCGACAGTCTCGCGAATCTTCTCGTAAATGGTCTCGAATTCGAGAATGTATCCTTCTTTCGCCTTCGGCCCTTTTAGCGGACGATAGAAGGCGCAGAAGGTACAGTACTCGGTACAGTAGTTGGTGTAGTTAATGTTGCGATCGATGATGTAGGTGGCTACGCCTTCGGGATGCAGCTTGCGCCGAACCGCGTTGGCTTCCATGCCGATGCCGATCAGGTCGTCGGAACGAAACAGGTCGAGAGCTTGGAGCTTGGTCAGGGTCATGGGGCGATCACATTCGCTGTGGTAATTCTAGCGGAGGCAAGCCGGTTGCTCCAAGTTGAACCCGTCGTCAGGCGATTTTTCGACGTGCGGGAATACGCTCTACAGCCTTCCTGTAGCGAAGGTACTGGATCAACGAGAGGATTCCCCCGACCACCGCTAAGCCGATCAGTATGGCCAGAGCCGGTTTTTGGTAGCGGTCAAAGAAGCGCAGGATGTGCCTTCCATACCGGGCGCCGAGGTAGGCAGCTATCGAGTAGCGAATTCCGCGACCGAGGATCAGGGCGCCCAGGAACTTCTTTCGCGAGTATTGCATGGCGCCCGCCGCCAGCAGGAAGGGCACAAAAGGAAAAGGTGGGGGTAGTACGGCGGGAACCGCGATCGCACTGAATCCCCATCGTTCGAATCGCTTGTAAACTTTCGCGGCTCTTCTTTTCGAGAGTTTGCGCTCCATCGTTTCCTTGCCGCCTTTTCGGGCAAGGCTATAAGTGATGTACCCACCGAGGACCGCTCCAATCGTCGCCATCACCGCGTAATAAGGCCACGGTTCGCGATGGCGGGCAGCCAGGTAGATAGTCAGGACATCCATGCTGCCCGTAAGCGGAATGACAGAGTTGTCTGCGATTCCCAGCAAGACCAACCCAAGGCCGCCCAAGCGGAATAATCGTACCCAGGTCGAGACCGCGAGCAGAAAGTGGAGACGTGGCAGCATTCGCGATCAAGGTAGTTTACAGGCGGAGTCGTACAGTAGGGAAATTAGAACTCCATCATCGCTGACTTCGCCACATCGAGAAAGTGCAACGCCGGTGCGGACGTCAGCGCTTTGCATTCATGAGCGTATTGATAGAAAAGATGCAGCCCGTCGAGACACGCCGCATCCAGGAAGTAATGGATGTTCTCGATCAGATAGCTTCTCACCTGCTCTCGGCTTAACTCCATGCGGGAAGCCCACTCGCGGGTTATATGCTCAAGGTTCTCCAGCAAAAGCCCGTGGTCGCGTGATTTTTGAAATACTGCGGCGAGATCTACGTCGTGACGTACGTCGTTTAAGGCCGCCTGTCGTATGGCCCAAAAGGCAAAGACAAATGGCTTGCCAGTCAAACGTATCCACTCTTCGGCAAGATCGTATGTGATGTACCTGGAACGATCGATCTTCAGCGCGGGATCTCCAATCACCAGACCGGCATCGTTCATCGCCAGCATCTGTTCGATGTCCGGCGCCATCGCAGTAAATATTTTGTTGCCGCCCCACCATTTCGCGAACAGAACCTTAATTAGTGCAACCGAGGTCATGGACGAAGTATCCAAAGCCACGGTCTGAATCTTTCCCAAGGGAACTTTGCTGACCAGCAGGATAGAGCGAACAGCCCGCCGTGAAGCGATAGCCACTCCCGGAAGAATTGCGAGAGCGGGAATGCTGGTGTAAGCAGCCGCCGGAATGATGCCAATATCCGCCGAACCCTCACGCAAACTGACAGCGCACCGGGAAGGAATGGTATAGGAAATGTCGAAGTCTAAGCGAGCCTCAGCGGAACTGGTTTTCCCGTGTTCGAAATCCCACATCAGGGGCGCAGTATTAAGGTAGGAGATGGCGGAGATCCGAAGACGTTTCATTAGGGAGCTGATGCGATTCTAACAAACTCAATGTTCATCTTACCTTGACACTGCTTCCTCATCGTGTATAGATGCCGGGAGAGCCTCCGGAGGTCGCAGTGTCTGAAGCCGTTGCCGCAATTACTAGAGCCAGCGAAACCTCAATGCAGTGGCTGGCCCTGGCTCTTACTCCCGGCCTAGGCCCTACGAAGGCTCGCCGCGTGATTGAGTTTTTCGGCAGCGTGCAATCGCTGTTCCGGGCTTCTCTTACCGAATTGGAAGCAGCCGGCTTGCGTGCGGTTTCGGCGCAGTCGCTCGGGACTGGACGTTCCATGGAGTTGGCGCAGGACGAATTAGGGAAAGCCGCCGCGGTTGATGCACGAATCGTCGCTTTGGACGACCCGGGCTACCCTGCGCAGTTGAAGCAGATTTACGATCCTCCTCTCATTCTTTATGTGCGCGGAAACGAGGCGGCGATCTCGCAGCCCGGAATCGCTGTAGTTGGCACACGTCATCCCACGCCATACGGATCAGGCATGTCGGAGCGCCTGGCCTGCGACCTGGCGGCGCGTGGTCTGGTGATTTTCAGCGGGATGGCGCGGGGCATCGATACTGCTGGGCATCGCGGCGCAATTGCGGCAAAAGGTAAAACCGTAGCGGTGTGGGGCACCGGTGTCGACGTGGTTTACCCGAAGGAGAACACGCGACTGGTTGAACAAATTCTCGCTCTCGGCGGCGCTGTCATCTCTGAATTTCCGATCGGAACTTTCCCCGCACCGCAGAATTTTCCCATCCGCAACCGAATCATTAGCGGAATCTCCTTGGGGGTCTTGGTGGTAGAAGCCGCCGAATACAGCGGCACCCGCATCACCGCACGCTGCGCCTTGGAACAAAACCGCGAGGTGTTCGCGGTACCCGGGAACGTCACCAACAAAGGCTCGTGGACTCCGAACACGCTGATCAAACAAGGCGCGAAGCTGGTGGCGACATGGGAGGATATTTGGGAAGAACTCCCGACAGAAGTACGACTTACGCTGCAGCCCGAGGGCAGCAATGAATCTCAGGCGGGGCAAACCGCATCTCTATTCGGAGAAACCGAGCTGTCGCCGCACGAAAAGAAGATTTTCGCGCTCCTCAAGGCGGACGAATCCACTCACATCGATGAAATTGTGGAACGGCTGGAGCCGGCGCTGTCGTCTTCCGAGATATTTGCGGCGTTGTTTGAACTGGAACTGGCAGGCAAGGTGAAGCAGTTGCCGGGGAAGAATTTTGTGAAAACTTTCTAAGCCGTAACTTGTTGATTTCTTCTGGTTCGTGCTAGCTTCACAAAAAGCGTAATAATCATCTGAGGACAAATTGGCCAAAGGT
Source organism: Terriglobales bacterium (assembly GCA_035567135.1). Lineage (GTDB taxonomy): Bacteria > Acidobacteriota > Terriglobia > Terriglobales > Acidobacteriaceae > JABDBE01. The sequence goes on along the minus strand of DATMQI010000227.1, from coordinate 15,953 downwards.
TTAGTCATCGTCGAGTCGCCCGCGAAAGCGAAGACCATCCAGAAATATCTGGGGAAGGGCTTCACTGTCGAGGCTTCGCTCGGCCACGTTAAGGATCTGCCCAAGAGCACACTCGGTGTTGATGTCGACAATGACTTCGAAACCGAATACGTTGTGATTCCGGGCAAAGAAAAAGTTGTCGCCAGGCTGAAGAAGCTGGCATTGGGGATGGATACGATCTACCTCGCGCCTGATCCGGATCGCGAGGGCGAAGCCATCGCTGCTCACTTAGCGGAGGAACTCGGTGACGGCGCAAAAGCGAAAAAGAAAAAGAAAAAAAGTAAAGGGGAAGCGGAACCGGAACGCATCCGACGCGTCACCTTTAACGAAATTACCCAGCGTGCCGTCCGCGAGGCTTTTGAACATCCGCGTGACATCGATCAGAATCTCGTGGATGCGCAGCAGGCCCGCCGCGTTCTCGATCGCCTCGTGGGGTATCAGGTTTCACCGTTGCTTTGGGACAAAGTTCGGCGGGGTCTTTCTGCCGGCCGTGTGCAGACGGTTGCATTGCGGCTCATCGTCGAACGCGAGCGCGAAATCAAGGCGTTTGAAAAGAAGGAATATTGGACGATCGACGCCAACCTCGCCGGGCCGAAACCTCCAGCGTTCGACGCGCGCTTCCTGGGCAAAGGCGAAGAGAAGATCGAAGTCACCAACGGTGAAGACGCAGAGAAGATCCGCGCCGCGTTGGAAAATGCCGATTGGCTTGTACGCACCGTTGACCGCAAAGAGCGTCGTCGCAACGCGACTCCACCGTTCACTACCAGCAAGCTGCAGCAGGATTCCTCCCGCAAGCTCCGCTTTAGCGTAAAGCGCACCATGATGATCGCGCAGCGGCTCTATGAAGGTGTTGAACTGGGTGAGGAAGGCCTGGTCGGCCTCATTACTTATATGCGTACCGATTCGGTGCGAGTCTCGAATGAAGCGCTCACCGAGGTCCGGGAATATATCAAGTCACAGTACGGCGACCAATATCTGCCGGAGGCTCCGAACACTTACAAAGAGAAGAAGGCGGCGCAGGCTGCCCACGAAGCCATACGCCCGACTTCGGCTCTGCGCCATCCCGATCAAATTAAGCAATATTTGAAGGAAGACGAATTCAAAGTTTATACGCTGATCTGGCAACGCTTCGTTGCATCCCAGATGACACCGGCAGTTTTCGATCAGACAACGATCGACATCGATGCCAAGACTGCGACGGATATGTTTTGGTTCCGCGTGACTGGATCGGTGGAGAAATTCGATGGCTTCCTGAAAGTTTACAAAGAGTCCAAAGAAGGCAAGGACGAAGAAGACGAGGAACTGAAGCACAAGCTGCCACCATTGGAGCCGGGACAAAAGTTAGCGCTCAAGGCGCTGAAGCCGGAGCAGCACTTTACCGAGCCTCCGCCGCGCTACAACGAGGCTTCGCTGGTGAAGGAACTCGAGGAACGCGGGATTGGCCGGCCTTCCACTTACTCCGCCATTCTCAGCACCATTCAGGAGCGGCAGTATGTGCAGAAGCTCGGAGGCAAGTTTACGCCTACGGAAATCGGGCTGGTGGTAACCGATCTACTGGTAGAGAACTTTCCGGACATCTTCGATATCCTTTACACCGCCCGTCTCGAAGAAGAACTGGACGAGATCGAAGAAGGCAAGGAAACCTGGACCCAGGCTCTGGGTGACTTCTACAAGAAATTCGAGAAGGACCTTCGCTATGCCTCCAAGCACATGGAGAACATCAAGCGGATGGAGAAACCGACGGACGAGAAGTGCGAGCGCTGCGGTTCTCCGCTGGTGATCAAGTGGGGCAAGCACGGTTCGTTCTACGCGTGCAGTTCTTACGACAAAGAAGATCCGAACAGTTGTACCTTCACCAAAGAAAATCCAATCAACTTGCCCGACCTGGATTCTGCCGACGTCCAGGAGACCACGCAGGAAGAGTATTGCGAGAACTGCGGCCGGGTGATGGTGTTGAAGCGTGGACGCTTCGGCCAGTTCATGGCGTGCACGGGATATCCCGATTGCAAGACGACGCGCCGTCTCGATCAGGGCAAAAAAGTCCCCGACATTCCGCTGGACGAACTGTGCCCCAAGTGTGGACGGAATATGATGATCCGCCACGGCCGCTACGGCGAGTTCACGACCTGCAGCGGATATCCGGAGTGCAAGTACGTGAAGCAGAATTTCATCGGTGTGAAGTGTCCGCTTTGCAAGGAAGGCGAACTGGTAGAGAAGCGGGCGCGCAAGGGAAATACTTTTTATGGCTGTGGAAATTATCCCAAGTGCAAGTTCACGTCCGCGCACAAGCCGATTGCGGAGAAGTGTCCGAGTTGCGGGAATGAATATTTAGTAGAGAAGTTCTTGAAGGCAGGCCCGGTGATTGCATGTCCGAATAAAGAATGTGAGTACGAACGAGCGGTGCCCGTAGAGGCTGTAGCCGTCGGGTCGAATGAGTAATTCGGCTGGTTTCCGCTTTCCTTTGTGTACCCTCGTGTCCTTTGTGGTGAATGGATTTCACTGGAGTTTAACGGTCCGCCTATTCTGGTAATGGTAGAATGACTGCGGTTTCTGCCACACGATTCCCGATTGTTTCGGAGGTTGTCCATGCCTAAGAAGCCCACTGCTGCCGACGCCCAACTGATTTTGCAACTCTACGATCTCCGCCGCGAAGCCGAAATTCGCAAGGCGCGCAACTGGTGGCTGGTGACTTTCTGGCCCGAAAGCGCCGAAGACTTCATGAAGATAGGTGGTGCCCTGGGTAGCCAGGAAAATAACTGGTTGCGCCAGGTTGGGGGCTACTGGAGCATGGTAGCCTCACTCACCCTTGCGGGCACCGTCAACCAGGAACTCGTCCTGGACCCCAGTTTTAGCGGCGAGATGTTCTTCATTTTTGCCAAGGTAAGACCTTTCCTCGGGGAGCTGCGCACGAAGATGAAGAACCCGCGAATGTTTGCAAACGTGGAGAAGTTGATTAACAGCACGAAGCAAGGCCGCGAGTGGCTGAAGTACATCGAAGGGCAGGTGGCGACCCGTCGCGAGGCGATGGCGAAAGCGGCGAAGGCCAGCTAGAAACACTTGTCATTAAGCGTAGCGAGGGATCTCGGTTTTTGCCTGCCCTACCGATGCTGCTGTCGCGGGCAAACACACAGATCCCTCGCTTCGTGAGGCATGACAGTGCATAAGTAAGACTCAGCAACTCTGAAAGTCGTCTAAAGGATTTCCTACGAAATATATTCCTTAATGTACTCATCTTTCGACTGTGCCAGTTCGTGCACATCGCCGTCGAAGATCACCTTGCCGTCACGCAGGATGAGAAACGCCATAGGAACCTCGCCGCGGGTTCCGCGCGCCAATGGCCGCATTTCATTTGCCTTCCGGTCGAAGTAATGGGTTGCCATAACGAACGCATCCTGCAATCGATGTGTGACCAGCAGCGAGCTGGTCTTGTAGACGTCGCGCTGTTTAACGATTAATTGGATGATAGTAGTGGAGGTGACCGGGTCCAGGCCGCCGGTCGGAGAATCATAAAGCAGAATCTCGGGATGGGTAATAATGGCGCGCGCAATGGCGACGCGGCGGCGCATCCCTCCTGAGAGCTCCGAAGGAAACTTGTCTACCGTATTCTCCAGTTCCACAAAACTCAAGGCTTCGCGCACCGGTTTCTCAATCTCGTCCTCAGAAACGTGTCCCTCCTCGAGTAGCCGGAAGGCGACGTTTTCTCGAACCGTGAGCGAATCGAAAAGCGCGCTTTCCTGGAAAACCATACCGATTTTCTGCCGCAGACCGAACAGTTCCTCTTCGCGCATCTGGGTCACGTCGTCGCCCAGAACATAAATATGTCCAGCATCCGGCTTCACCAGCCCAAGCGCCAGCTTCAGGATCGTGCTTTTTCCCGAACCAGCGACGCCAAAGATGGCCTTGGTCTCGCCTTTGGCCAAGCAAAAAGAGATTCCGTCGAGCACCGGCTTGTCTTCAAAGGCGATGGAGACGTTTTCGAAGACCACGACATTGGCCGCAGCGCCGGGTTCGGAGGCATCACGCTGCTCGATTGCGGTAGGAGGCGCCACCATAATTTATTGATAAGAAAAAACCGCCATCAGCAACTTGGTTATGAACAAGTCCACGATCAGGATCAAGACGGAAGACGCTACCACCGCTTGAGTAGTTGCCCGGCCCACTCCTTGCGTTCCACCTCGCGCCGTCATTCCGTAATAGCACCCCACCGTGGCAATAATGAATCCGAAGAATAATGGTTTTAAGAGGCCCATAAAAACATCCTGGAATACAAGAGCTTGATAGGCAGTCGTCCAGTATTGGTGCCAATCGAGACCAAACAGCAAAACGGAAACAACGGCGCCGCCGAATAATCCCAGCAAGTCCGAGATGATCGTCAGGAAAAAGAGCATAAACGTCGTGGCAATAACCCGCGGGGTCACCAGCTTTTTCATCGGGTCCGTGCCCAATGCGCGCATGGCATCGATTTGTTCTGTCACAACCATGGAGCCCAGTTCGCTGGCCATGCCAGATGCGTTTCTGCCGGCAACCATGAGCCCGGTGATGATTGGACCAAGCTCGCGCACCATGCCCACCGACACCAGTTGTCCGATCAAGGAAAGCGAACCAAATCTTTGTAGGGTGTTGGCACTGTTCAAGGCCAGTTCAGCGCCGATCGACAGACCTGTAAGTACGATAATCGGCAGCGATCCAAAACCGATGAGATCCGCCTGCTGAATCGTATCGGCGAAGTAATGAGGCTTACGGAAGAGGTTGGCAACGGCCCGGCCCGCGAGCCGGGAATATTCCTGAACGGCTAGGACTGTCTCTTTAACGAATTCCGTGGGAGAAATCAGTTCCATGCGATTCAGGAATCGTGGGGCTGCATTCTTCCTGAACTATAGCAGAGGTGGGGAAAGCTATCAGCTGTGAGCGTTCCCCGCTTGGTTGAGAAAGTCACGGGACCGTAACGTTGATGGTCTGGCCTCCATAGGCTCCGGTGCTGTCCCAGGCGCGAACCAGCACGATGTGCGCTCCAAATCCCATCGCTAAGTTGATATTAAGGGCGCCTCCGTAGGTTTGCCCGTACGAATCTATGGAGTCAATATACACATGCCACCCGGTTATGTTGTGGGCCGACGAGGCCGCAGCTTGAATATTAACCGGCGAATTTACAGCAGCACCATTTAACGGAGTACTGACATTTACAGCGACTTGTTGAATTTGGACAGCGAGGGCCTGATCACCATACGCATTGGACGAGTCCCAGGCGCGAACCAGAACCGTGTGTTTGCCTACGTTGGCGGTTATATTTGTGTTTATACGGCCCACAGCCCCAGCACGGTACACAGGAGTTTCGTCCAGATAGATGACCCACCCCGTGATGGTGTGCCCGCTGGTCGGAGCAGCGATAGCCCGAATATTGATTGGCGAGATGACATTGGAAACGGGCGGTGGCGTTGACACTGTAACTGCAGGTTTCTTGCTGACCGTGAGATTGACAGTCTGGTCGCCGTAAGCACCGGACGTATCCCAGCTACGGACCAAGAGCACGCGCACGCCCAGACCCATGGCGATATTGGTGTCGATCGCAGTGACGGCTCCGGCACTGTAAGCCAGAACTCCATCCACATAAATTTTCCATGCGCTAATGGTGTGACCGGCAGTCGGCGAAGCCGCTGCCCGAACATTCACGGGCGCGCCTACATTCGCGTCGTTGCTCGGAGTCGAAACTTCAACGAACGGCGCCAACTTTACCACTGTCACGGATATGGTTTGATCTCCATAGGCTCCGGAAGTATCCCAGGCGCGGACGATCACAGTGTGGGGTCCGGTACTCATGTTCAGGGTTGGGCCGATCGCGTTGACGGCTCCTGCGTGATACACCGCCACATTGTCGACGTAGACGTACCATCCAGATATTGTGTGGCCAGCAGTGGGAACCGCCGAGGCCTCGACTTTCACGTGAGAGCTTACCGATGCGCCGTCGGCCGGGGAACTGACCGTGACTTCGGGCTTGCTGCCTTCAACAGTAAAAAAATCGGACATGTCGGTGGCCCTAGCCGCCGCTCCGGGATAGGTGCTTATCTGAAGGGCGTCGAGCAAGGTGCGCAGGGTATTTTCATGCTTGTACAGGATCTTTGATACTGTGTGCGGCCTCACTTTGGGCCCGATAACGGCTGTGTAGATTGCGGCCCCGCAGCCATTGTCCGTGCCTCCGCCGCATTCGTCGAAGGTCACGATTAGCAGGCCGTCGCCGCCGGGCTGAAAGTCGGGGGTGCTGAGAATCGGAGTGAGGGTGGTTCTCAGGAACTCGTCGGCCGCACCCAACGCCTGACCCACGGTGCAAGTCTTCATCCCAACCGGGCAGTCGTGAGCGTCGTGATTGCCATCCGGCGCGATGATCATAAACCGGGGCAATGTCCCGTTCGCCTCATCAACCGCAAGCTGAGACAGGTCGACAACATTACTCGCGGATCCGTCTACATCATTGAGCACGTCGGCATACCAGGTGGCTCCGTTGTGTCGTCTATAGTACGTAGTGCCGTTGGCATTATCAGGAGTATTAAGCGTTCCTCCCGCGGCACCGTAGGATTGGGCGTAAACCCGCCACGAAGCTCCTGCGTTGTTCAGTTCGCGAAAGATGCTGTCGTCCGTGATTGGATCTGTCGTACTCGTGCCAGGGTAATAGCAATCGTTCCCGTTGCAGTTGAAGTCATGTGTCCCTGGCGGTAGAGTGCAGTTCGCTTTGGAGTGGCAACTTCCCGAGGCGAGCCAAAGATAATCAAGCAATGAGCCGCCGTTATCGGATTTGAAATTAGCCGCATAGCCGTTCGCGTCTCCCTGAGCCACCAGCCAAGGCATATTCACCATCACCTCGTCGAAGCTGTGATTCTCATCGATCACGAGAACAACATGCTGCGATACAGGCACCTGAGCGAAGCTGGCCACGCTCGCGAGCGCAAGCAAGAAAGATACGCAGGCAATCCATAACAGGTTTTTGAAAAACATGAAAGGTCCCCTTAACGCGGAGTACTCCCTCTTCGCGCGGTAACGGGTGCGCAAAGCTTTCTAAGGAGATAGAGTTTTCTTACGGTGAGCGCATGTTACTGCCTTGCTATTCGGACGTGATGACAGCCCGGTTAAAAAATGATGAAATCGAGATTACGAAAGAGGTTCCACGTGCGTGCGAATTGGGCTTGTAATCGACATCGCATCGAATCGCAAGTTGTTAACCTAGACTCGGAATATTCGGCTTTCGCACTGAAGCGCGGCCACTGCACGCAGATCCCTTCAGCCGACTGGGCTCAGAATGACGTCTTTTCGAAAGAGATTTTATTTGTCGGAAAGTATTGTTGTCAGTGACGAGTGGACACCGATGGACTATTCATCTGTGATTTTCGATTTTTGAGAGACTTCGATCGCATTGTTTGTCGCTTTTCCCGATCCGGTTCTTGCGGCTATGATCAGTGGCTTGAGAGCCCGCACGGAAACCCCGAGAGTGCCGCCGGAGAAGCCGTCAATATAAGCCGCGTTCACGCCGATGACTTCGCCTTGCGAGTTGAACACCGGGCCGCCGCTGCCGCCGTGGGCGGTGGGCGCGTCATAGATGAGTTTGTCTCCAACCACATCTCCCAGATGTCCGCAGGTCGAGGATGGCCTGATCAACGAGAGTGCGGCCAATTCATTGGCGGCGCCCTGATCGTCGCGCCGGTAGGCCAGCCGGTCGTAGACGGCGGGCGGCGATTTCGCCACCATGCCGAGCACGCCCATGGGATATCCCACTACCGCGACGAGTTCTCCTGGATTCGGAATGTCTGCGGCCAGGGGCAGCGGCCGAAGCTGATGCACGGCGTCGGTGTCCTCGATACGAAGAACGGCTAAGTCGCCTTGTGCTGAGACCACAGTCGGAGTGATGCTCACTGGCGTAGGCAGGCCGGGAAAGAAAGCCAACAACTTTTCCAGTCGCGGCATCGCGCCTTTGCGGATCAACAGAGTGGATTGAGGATCTTCATACCAGGGCTCAGCGACATGACGATTGGTCGCGAGCAGTCCGTCGGAAACAACGAAGCCGGTCCCGGAAATACGCGCGCGGAATTCTGGCTGGCGGCCGCGGAATCCTACCTGGTAGATACCGAAGATGTAGCAAATAGAATTGCGGTAGCGGTTCAGGACCAGCGCAGGCATGGCTTGCTCTTGTTGCAGTTGTTGCACTTCGTGTCCAAGCTGCAACACCTGGCGCTGCATTTCACTTTTTTGCGGATCGGGTTTCTCGGCATCGGGCGGTTTCGCCGCCGGAAAATAGCGGACCATCAGAGTCATACCTACGAGCAAGCACACTCCCAGCACGCCTTCCAGCATCCGCTGCCAGATGGTGCAGACGGGCTCTTCTCGAATTTGCGGGTCGTTTTCGGCCATGAGGGCATCGCAGGCTGAGCCGACGGCTGGAGGGAGAATCTTGCGCCGGTGGCCTTTGATCGATGAGGCTCTATTCTCCGCCACGCATGGTCGAGTTCCTACGGTACGGAGGACGATGTACAGGTGGAGCGGTTTGCAACCGTTAGGTCAGCACCGAAAGCGTAACTGGCGTGTTATAATTTGCATCTCAGTTGCTGCTGTAGCTGACGGAGGATTGTATCGATAAACGCTTTATCCGCACGAACGACCGCATTCGAGCGCGTGAAATCCGAGTGATTGGGGACGAAGGTGAACAGATTGGCGTAATGCCGCCCTACGAAGCGCTCAAGATGGCCCGCGAAAAGAATCTGGATCTAGTTGAGATTTCACCTACCGCAGTTCCTCCCGTGTGCCGCATCATGGACTACGGGAAATTTCTCTACCAACAGGAGAAGAAGGAACGCGAGGCCAAGAAGCACCAGAAGACGATCACGGTCAAGGAAGTCAAGTTTCGCATCAACGTGGACGACCACGACTACGAAACCAAGAAGAATCACGTCCTGCGCTTCCTGGACGAAGGTGACAAGGTGAAGGCCACAATCTTTTTCCGCGGACGCGAAATGACCCGCACCGGCCTGGGACGTCAGATTCTGGAGCGCCTGATTAAAGATGTTCAAGACAAAAGTATTGTAGAGTTTCGTCCCCGCCAGGAAGGAAATACGCTGCACGCGATTCTGGCGCCGAAGAAGGAAACGGGACAGAAGCCGCACGCCGCACCGCCAGCGCAGGATCGCGCAGCGAAGGCGTAGTTGATTCCAAAGCAATCAGCACGCATTCGGCACTCAGGCCTTGGGTTTTTGCTGAGTACTGATTGCTGAATGCTGACTTTCGAGGACTTATGCCGAAGTTGAAAACACATAAAGGCGCCGCCAAGCGCTTCAAGAAAACTGCAACCGGGAAGGTAAAGCGCGGGCATTCGCACTTGCGCCACATGCTGACTTCCAAGTCTCACAAGCGTAAAAAGAAGCTGGGCCACGCAGTATTGGTCAGCGACGCGGACACCCCTAAAATCAAGCGAATGATTCCGTACTAGAATAGGTTTGCAACCAGGTGGCAGCGGGCGACTAGCCCGCGTTTGTGGGCCGCGAATCCTTTGTGATTCTGTGGCTCCCGGCGTGTGAAGAGGTGATAAAGACTGTTTCAGTCTCCTACCTCCAGCCGCCGTAAATCAAAATGAAAAAGGAGCAGATCGATGCCTCGTGTAAAACGTGGGACGAAACGGCGCGCCAAGCGCAAAAAAATATTAGACCGCGCCAGCGGTTACTTCCTCACAAAATCCAAGCTGTACCGGTCGGCCAAAGAGGCCGTCGAGCGCGGCCTGAAGTTCGCCTATAGCGGGCGTAAACAGCGCAAGCGCCAGTACCGCTCGTTATGGATCGTCCGCATCGGCGCCGCTGCCAAACTGAACGGGATGAGCTACAACACGTTCATCCACGGCCTGAAGAAAGCTGGAGTAGAACTGGATCGCAAAATCCTGGCCGACTTAGCGGTCAGGGACGCTGCCGCGTTTAAGAGCCTCGCCGAGCAGGCGAAGGGCGCTCTCGGCGAGGCGGCGTAGTTAACCCCAGCATTCAGCAATTAGCACTCAGCATTTAACACTTAACATTTTAGAATTGTCATTTCCGAGTGGGCGTTAGCCCGCGAGGAATCTGCAGTTGGCTGGCCAGAGAAGAAACTGCAGATCCCTCTTTTGTCCTCACCGCGCAAGCGCGGCTCGGGCGGCGCTCGGGACGACCGGTTCCTGATTATGAGTCCGAAGAAAAAATCGGCTTACACCGTTCCCAAGTTGAAGGACTTCTCGGCGGCAGCTCTCGACAAAGAGGTTGCGAAACTGCGTGCCGCCATTGATGAGGAATCGAAAGCGGTCAGCACTGAGGACGAGTGGAAGATATTTCGCGACCGGTGGATGGCGCGCAAGAACGGCATACTTACTCAAATCAACGACCTTTGGCTGAAGTCCGCGCCGAAAGATGCGAAGCGCGACGTCGGCCAGCGCGTGAATGAAGTCAAGACGCAAGTCGAGCAGACAATCGGTGATGCTCTCGAGAAAAAGCAGCAAGTCGCGTCGACCTCATCGAAGCAAGCCGATCACCTCGACATCACCCTGCCTGGCATTCGCCGTCCGCTCGGCGCCGAGCATCCAGTCATCAAGACCATGAATGAGATGGTCCGGGTATTTCGCAATCTTGGGTATTCGGTTGAGGAAGGGCCGGAGATTGAGACTGACTATTACAACTTCGAGGCGCTGAATTTTCCTCCGAATCACCCGGCGCGAGATACGCAGGATACGCTGTTTATCGCCAACCAGGAGTCGAAGCCGTTGCGCGATCGGTTGCTGCTGCGCACCCACACTTCACCGGTGCAGATCCGCACCATGGAAAAGATGAAGCCGCCGCTGCGCGTGGTCTGTCCCGGGAAAGTTCATCGCAATGATGCTCCGGACGCTACGCACTCTCCAATCTTCCATCAGATCGAAGGGCTTGCGGTGGATACGAATATTACGTTTTGCGATTTGAAGGGGACGCTCGATCACGCCATGAAGGCTCTGTTTGGATCGAGTGTCAAGACGCGGTTTTATCCGTCGTTCTTTCCTTTCACTGAGCCCAGCGCGGATGTGCAGATCAGCTGCATTTTCTGTGGCGGCAGGGGTTATCGGGACGGCGGACCATGCCGAAACTGCAAAGCCAGCGGCTGGATTGAGTTGCTCGGTTGCGGCATGGTGGATCCTAATGTTTATGGGTTCGTGGATTACGATCCGAAAAAAGTCAGCGGCTTTGCCTTCGGCATGGGCGTTGAGCGTATCGCGATTCTAAAATACGGCGTGGATGATATTCAGCTATTTTTCAACGGCGATGTTAGGTTCCTGGAGCAGTTTGCGTAAGGCAAAGTCAAGTTCTTTAACCACGAAAAACACGAAGGAAACATGGGCGAGGGCGCCCGCGCCACACAAAATACGCGATGAAGATTTCTCCTCAATGGTTGCGCGATTTCGTTGATCTTGACGTCAACTACCATCAGCTTGCGGATGATTTGACTTTGGCTGGGATCGCGGTCGAGTCGGTTAGCGGCGAGGGTGATGCGACGATCTTTGAGATGGACATCACGACCAATCGACCCGACGCCATGAACCATTACGGGGTGGCGAGGGAATGTTCGGCGATCTACGATCTGCCATTGAAACCGATCGAGCCTCAGTTGCCGGAGGCCTCATCGGCTAAAGCCGGTTCCTCTGGAGCCCTCAAGGGCACGACTGATGTCGTGCCCTTCCCCATCGAGATTCAGGATGAGCAAGGTTGTGCGCGGTTCACTGCCAGGATCATTCGAAATGTGACCATCAAGCCTTCGCCCGAGAAGATCGTGCAGCGGCTTGGTCTGCTGGATCAGCGGCCTATTAACAACGCCGTCGATGCGACCAACTACACGCTGTGGGAGATGGGGAAGCCGACGCACGTGTTCGATCTGGATTTGCTCGAAGGCGGCAAGATCGTGGTGCGGCGGGCGCGGGATGGCGAAGTCCTCAAAACTCTGGATGGAGTTGAGCGCAAGTTGACTTCCGAGGATCTCGTAGTTGCCGACGCTCGGAAGCCGGTCGGTTTGGCGGGCACGATGGGCGGCTTCGACACGATGATTACGGAGAAGACGCGCAACATCCTGATTGAATCGGCGTGGTGGGATCCGGTGACGGTTCGCAAGATGTCGCGGCGGCACGGGCTCCATACGGACGCTTCGCATCGCTTCGAGCGCGGTGCGGATTATGAGTCCACGGTTCTTTCTTGTGATCGTGTGGCCGAACTCATTTTGCAGTCGGGTGGAGGCCAACTAATTGGTGGGCCTATTGATGTGATCGCCCGGCAGCTCGATCAGGCTCCTGTAGCGTTGCATCTTTCCGAAGTGCATCGCATTCTCGGCGAGAAGCTGGAGACCGCTGAGATCCTACGAATTCTGCGGCGGCTTGGTTTCGAGCTGATCCCGGAGCCGGGCGAAGAACCTGAGTTCACGGTGCAGGTTCCGAGCTGGCGACTGGATGTGGAGCGCGAGATCGATGTGATCGAAGAGATCGCACGACTGCACGGGTACGACAAGTTTGCCAATACGCTGCCGGCATTTGTCGGAGCGGTGGTCGAACGGCCGGACGCAGATAAGGACGAGAAGCTTCGGACTTCCTTGCTGGCTTTAGGTTACGACGAAGCTATTTCGCTGACCTTTATCTCGCATCAGGATGCGGAACAATTCTCATCGGTACCGGTGATCGAGTTGGCGAACCCGCTGAGCGAAGAGGCTTCGGTGATGCGCAGCTCGATGGTGCCGGGCATGCTGAAAATGCTGGCCTACAACCTGAACCGGGGCTGCAATAATGTTCGTTTGTTCGAGGCGGGGAATGTTTTCGAGGCAGCGGGCGAGACGACAGCGGAATTCAAGCGCATCTGCATGGGTGTGACCGGAAATGCATTGCCAGGGAGCGTACATCAGGTGGCGAGGGCGATGTCTTTTTTTGATCTCAAGGGTGATGTCGAAACCTTGCTGGCTGCTTTCCAACCTGCCAAGCTCGAATATTCGCCGGAAGCCGAGGAGTATTACCATCCAGGGCGTTCGGCACGCACGCTGATGGATGGCGAAGTGGTGGCTCAGTTCGGCCAGATCCATCCCGAGATCGCGGCGGGACGCAAGCTCAAGCAGGATATTTTTATCGCCGAGATTTATTTGGATCGCCTGTACAAGCGTGCGCTGCGTGCGGTGCGGTACGAGCCGTTGCCGCGCTATCCGGCGGTGGAGCGCGACTTCTCTTTTATCTTCGATGATGCGGTTGAGTTCGCCCAGATCGAGAAAGCAGTTGCAGGATTGCGTTTAAGCGAGCTTCGTAGTTTTGTTCCAGTCGAGATTTTCCGCGGCGGTTCAATTCCGGGGGGCAAATATTCCTTCTTGCTTCGAGCTACTTTTCAATCCAGGGATCGGACTTTGCGCGAGGATGAAGTCAGCCTCTGGTCGGCGGAGATCGTTAAGGCCCTCGAAGGTTTAGGCGGGACGCTGCGGGCCTCGTAGCGACCTGAAATTGACAGATAAGGCGTGCGGAGTTTGCTCCGCCCGGACGTGCGAGGCGCCTGTCCCTACACGAGTCATGCTGCTGCCAAGGCTTCTCCTGTGCTAGTCTGAGCCGATTATGGCTAATGTGGTCATCCAACCCAGGCATTTTCTTAGCGACAAAGTTGAACACTTTACCGAATCCGTCATTCGCGAGATGACGCGGCAGGCCATGCTTCATGGTGCGGTGAACCTGGCGCAGGGTTTTCCGGATTTTCCCGCTCCAGCGGAAATCAAGCGGGCGGCGCAAGACGCGATTGCCGCGGATGTCAATCAGTACGCAATCACCTGGGGTGCCAAGAGCTTGCGGAACGCGATTGCGCGCCAGATGCAGGAGTGGCAGGGCATTGCGGTGGATCCGGAGACGCAGATTACGGTGTGTTGCGGATCGACCGAAGCGATGATTTCGACGCTCTTGGCAGTGTGCAACAAGGGCGATGAAGTGGTAATCTTCGAGCCGTTTTATGAGAATTATGGGCCAGATTCAGTACTCTCGGGGGCAAAACCGGTGTTCGTCAAACTACGTCCCCCAACGACAGCCGAGGGGGAGTGGACATACGACGAGCGTGAGCTACGTGCGGCATTTCATCATCAGACCAAAGCGATCATTCTCAATACGCCTAACAATCCTACTGGTAAGGTATTCACCCAGCCCGAATTGGAGCTGATCCGCGATCTGTGCGTAGAGTTCAATGTTCTCGCTATTACCGATGAGATTTATGAGCACATTCTTTACGATGGCACACAACACATTTCGATGGCGCAGCTGGACGGCATGAGCGAGCGGACGATCACGATTAATGGTTTGTCGAAAAGTTACAGCGTGACGGGATGGCGCGTGGGGTGGGCCGTGGCACTCCCGACGATTACAAATGCAATTCGAAAAGTTCATGATTTTCTTACCGTCGGCGCCCCAGCTCCTTTGCAGGAGGCAGGTGCGGCTGCGCTGGCGCTGCCGCGCGCCTACTACGACAACCTGGCTGATGCATACCGCGCACGGCGCGACCGGCTGATCCCGGCTTTGACGGAGGCGGGATTCCGTTGCTTTCGACCGCGCGGCGCGTATTACGTGATGACCGACATCAGCGCGTTTGGGTTCCCCGATGATGTGACGTTCACGAAGCATCTGGTGAAGGAGATTGGCGTGGCGGCGGTTCCGGGATCGAGTTTTTACAATGATCCGCGGGATGGCGCGAATCAGGTGCGGTTTGCATTCTGCAAGAAGGATGCGACTTTAGATGAGGCAGGAAAGCGGTTGAGAAAGTTGCGGGAGCGGTAGTGCTGCCAGGCTAGCCGAGCTTTGCTCAGCCGGACAGCCGAGGGCGGCCGTCCCCACGCGAGCATGGGTAGTTCATCAATCTGATTCTCTCCACAGGGTTCTGCGGTATACTGCGCTGAAGATCGAAATCTTTGTGGGGAAGAAGTGCAATCATGGTGGTGAGAATAGCTGAAGAAGTGTCGGCGCAAGTTCCTTCTGACGATTTTCAAGCGCTCGAGCAAAAGGTTTATCGAACGATCGAGATGTACAAAGCGGCGCGCGAGGCACGAGGGGCGGCGGAACGCGATACGCAGCGGCTGCGTGAGCAACTGGAAGAGCGCGAGGAAGAAGTCGAAGGCCTGCGGCGCGAAATGGTGCAGCTCCGCCGGGAACGCGAGGAGATTCGCGGCCGGGTGGAGAAGATGCTGCAGCAGATCGACACGCTATCGGAAGAGCAAGCCGCAAGCTAAGACTTGCGCTGGTTCGGGGTCGAGGAGCGAGGCATTTATGGCTAACGCCACCAATCAACCTGCGGCAAAGAGCGCTGATGACACGAGCGTGCGAGTGGAAATCTTCGATCAGGCTTACAATCTTCGCGGGTCGGATGCCGAGTACATCCTCAAGTTGGCCGAGTACGTGGATGCGAAGATGCGAGCAGTCGCCAAGCAGACCCAAACGGTGGACACGGTGCGATTGGCGGTGCTGGCAGCGCTCAATATTGCCGACGAATATCATCTGCTGAAGCGGAATCAGGATGGTGGAGCGGTGGAGTATCTGAAGCGGGCGCATCATCTTTCTGACGCTCTGGATGAGGTGCTCGACGAGAAGCGGCGGGCTGGGTAGGCGCGCGTCGTTGTTCCTCATTTGGGTGCCTCCGTCGCTGCTGGGTGGTCTGGTCGAATCCTAGCTTTTATCCCCCTTACGAAAGTTGCTGGCAACCCGAGTGCCAACTATTTGTGCAGTCCCTCTTGCCAAGCGGAAGGGATTTCCCTAGGATTCGGATTGAAAGCCGACCTGCGAAGTTGGTGATGGTGGTAACCGATTTTTGAACCAACACCGAATGAACGGGGGCCTGACTCGTACAATTAGATCCGGTGTGCGATGCTCCGCCATGCGGAGATGCCTAAAGGGTCGCGGCGGGTTC
>DATMQI010000226.1:0-7698 GCA_035567135.1 Terriglobales bacterium | reverse complement strand
GCTTCGCATCCAGCTAAGAATTCCACTGCATCACCATCCACCAATACGAGCTCCTTCAGATTGAGGACGATCCGAACTGTCTTAGCTTCGAGACCGAACAACCTCCGTAACTCGTCAATGTCTTCGGGGGCCATGCGGCCGCTCAACGTAAAAACGATCTTTCCGTTCGAGGCCTTCTGGATTCTTAGCATGTTGGCTCCTGTTTCCGACGCGATTAGGTAAGGCAATGCAATCGCCATTTCCAAGCGACTGAAAACACGTGCCTTGGTACATTCAGGCGGTCACTACTTTTAGTGAATTCGGGGTTTTTAGCGAATTATGAAAGCTCAGCCAGGCTCTGCAGAGTATTCGCCCTAGCGAAGCCCGGGCTAAACCGCTCTGCTGTATCCCGCTGAAAATGCTGCATCTGCCAGCTATTTTGGTGCAGTCACAATCCCTACCGAGACGCGCCAATTTCTCCTATTTCGGCTTGGCATCGTTGTTGCTCTTACACTGATCGGGTCGCAGTGCAGATGCAACCGAGAGTGAAGCAATGAAAACCCAAGTGAATTTCGTTGAACGGCGCGATCGCCCTCGGGTTGGAGTGATGGCACAGCTGGAAGACATCACCTACAGCATTCTGCGCAAGCACGGCGTTGTGAACGGAGTAAGCCGCGAGCAACCCTCTATGCAGCCGGTTACGCAATGAAAGCAAAGGAGAACAACAATGGCAAACCTTAGAGCCATCGTCAGCAATGACATGCCGATTCGCGAAGAGAACTATCCTCGGACTTGGTTTCTTTACAAGGATAAGCACATCGTTGAAGTTCACGTGAGACACGATCGCCAACACCGCCCTTTCGTGTTCGGCAAAGGCGCGGCGTGAGTCTTCATCATGTTGGGGAGTTCAGATGTGCGGCTACGTGTCGCGCAAGTACTTCTTGAACTGGTGCTTATTGATCTTGAGGAGGCGAATCTTGTATTCCAGAGCAGAAGGGGAGATACGGAGTTTTGCCGCCGCGCCCAACGGACCAGAAACTTTGCCCTCTGTTTCTGTCAGCGCCCTCTCAATAAGCTCTCTCTCCTGTTCCTGGATCCGACTTGCCAGGGACGTGGCTGGGCCATGGGACGCCGAATCTCCGATGGCGAGCCAACTATTGTCGATGTGTAGCGTATCCGTGTCACACAGGACGACCGAGCGTTCGACAACATTCTGGAGCTCACGAATGTTTCCCGGCCAGAAGTACGACTCCAGGAGTTCGAGTGACTGTTTGTCGATGCTCCGGATGTTCTTTCCCGCCTTTCTCGCAAATCGGTCAACGAAGTACTCCACCAGCATTGGGATGTCTTCTTTGCGTTCGCGAAGAGGGGGCACGTGTATGGGAAAGACGTTCAGCCGATAGAACAGATCCTCTCGAAAGGTCCCCGCCACAATCGCTTTTTGCAAGTCGCGGTTTGTAGCCGCCAGGATGCGCACGTTTACGCGAATTGGTTGAGTGCCTCCCACACGCTGGATCTCCCGCTCCTGCAAAACTCGTAGGAGAGCAACCTGCGTCTCCATCGGCAGCTCTCCGATCTCGTCAAGGAAGATCGTGCCCCCGTCAGCCAGCTCGAATTTACCCAGATGACGCTGCAGAGCGCCGGTGAACGCTCCCTTTTCATGCCCAAACAGTTCCGAAGCAATCAAGGATTGGGGAATCGCAGCACAATTGACGCTGATAAAGGCTCGCGCCGCCCGTTCAGACTTCTTGTGGATTGCACGCGCAAACAACTCTTTGCCGGTGCCGGTTTGGCCGGTGAGGAGAACCGTTGAGTCTGTCGGGGCAACCTTGGAGACCGCCGAAAGCACTGTCTGCAGGGCCGGAGAGGCGCCAACAACCTCTTCGAACATCGAAGCCTTGTCAATCTCCTCACGGAGCACTACATTCTCGACTTGAAGTCTCTCTTCCGACCGCTTGCGGTCGTGGATATCGGTCGCGGTTCCGTACCATCTGACGATTTTTCCTTGCTCATCCCGCAGCGGCACCGCACGAGATATGAACCAGCGATATTCGCCAGTTCCGCCAGAACGGATCCGGACCTCATCCTCAAATACAGCCCCACTCGCAAGTGACGCACGGCTCTTGTCAGCATAGCGCTCGATGTCCTTGGGGTGGAAAGCACTCTTCCATCCGAAGCCTACAACCTCCTCTGGTGACATGCCCGTGTATTCCTGCCAGCGTTTGTTGACGAATTCAAGCGACCCATCCGAACTCATGGTCCAGGCGATTGCAGGAATGGTCTCGATGACTTCGCGTAGTTGCTTTTCGCTCTGCCGGATGGCTTCTTCGGCCCGCAAGCGGTCACTTATGTCGCGGGCTATCATCAGCAGGAACTGGCGACCGCCATACAAGACACGGCTGGTGTGTACCTCGACGGGAAACAGCGTCCCATCCTTTCGTCGATGCCAGTGTGTATCGAACACGGTCTCACCGGCCGCCGCCCGCTCCGCGACTAATTCCATATCGCCCTGATACGATTCCGGGTGGAAGGCAATAGGCATCTTCCCGATGATTTCCTCCCGAGTGTAACCAAGGCTTTCACACGCTTCCCGGTTGACATCAACAACGGTTCGTTGCTCAAGATCATAGACGAAGAGGGCGTCCCCCGCGTGGTCCACAAACGTGCGGAAACGCGTCTCGCTCTCGCGCAGCGCTTCTTCGGCGCGCTTGCGCTGGGTGATATCGACGGCTGTTCCAAACAATTTGACGACATTTCCCACGCTATTCAGGACAGGGTGCTGGATCACATGAACGTTCCTGCACGTTGTGTCGGGAAGCACGAGCCTAAACTCATAGGAGGTATCAACCTTTTCGCCTACCGACTTCTGAAAGTTCCGGTTCACGCTTTCGGAATCGTCAGGATGGATTCGCCGGAAAACCGCTTCCCTGGTTGGCAACGCGCCCTCCGACTCGCATCCAAAAATGCGGACACATTCCTCTGAAGCATAAACGACCTTGTCGCCGGTGATATCGAAAGCCCAGCTACCTGTATGGCTCAGCGTTTGCGCTTCGGCAAGGTAAGCCTCGCTGAGTCGCAACTTTTCTTCTGCCTGCTTGCGCTCGGTAATGTCGTTGCTGGTTACAAGGATCGCCACCGGAACACCCTGGTCATCTCGTTTCACCGACCAGCGGGCAGCCACGACCACCTGGGTTCCGTCCTTCCTGGTTTGCGAAAGCTCGCCCTCCCAGCGGCCGCTACTGAGCAATTCAGTCTCAATCTGCTCGAGCGGCACAGGAAACACCGTCTTCAGAAGTTTGTGGGAAATCTCGCCAACAGCGGACTCCTCGGGCCATCCATACAAAACCTCTGAGCCGTGATTCCAGTAGCGAATGACTGCGTTCATATCGCGCACGTAAATCGAGTCGTGCGTGAGAGTCAAAAGGCTGGCTTG
Source organism: Terriglobales bacterium (assembly GCA_035567135.1). Lineage (GTDB taxonomy): Bacteria > Acidobacteriota > Terriglobia > Terriglobales > Acidobacteriaceae > JABDBE01. Next base: position 4,286 of record DATMQI010000226.1, on the reverse strand, counting down.
CTCGCGCAGTTCTTCGTAGAGTTCGTGAAGTTGCCGGGCCGCATGGTTGAAGGACCGTCCCACAATGGCCAATTCGTCCTTCCCGGTCACGTTGATTTCGTGCTGAAAATCGCCGCGCGCGAGTGCGCCAGCGCCGGAGGCGAGTTCGGATAGCGGAACGGTAATGCTTCGAGTGAGATACCAGCCCAGCACAGCCGCCGCGAGCAGGGTTAGCAGAGCGGCGATAGGAACTACTATAAACAGGTTACGTCGTGCCTGGCTGGTCGTTTCGAGAGCAGCGCTTTGTGCTTCTGTCAGTTGGTGGTCAACCTTCTCGACCTCCGACAAGCTCAGATCACGCAGATCCTGAATTTGATGCCCCAAGCGCAGCCGAACAGCTGTCCAATCGCCTGCTTTGGCCAGTTCGTCCACGGTATCGAGCTGCGCCGGGAGAGCTGTCATTAGCGTCTGAAGTGCGCTGGAGCTCGTGCCGTTCTCGTCTAGTTCATGCGATGCCAGAAGCATTCTCCGGGCGCGTTCGGCATCGTCCAAAAATTTCTGGCGTAAGGATGCGGTGTGTTTGGCAAATTCACCGCTTTCCTCGCTATTTGCCATGACCGCAACTCTGTCCCTAAAGGTACCTATATCAACGTGGACGCGAACAATAGCCTGTAAGGTCTGGTCGGCTTGTCTAAGGCGGTAGGTGGAACCTTCCATTCGCCTGAACTGCCAAACTGCCACGGCATCAGACACGATCATCAGCACGATGATGGTCACAAAGCAGGCGGCCAGACGTGTGCCAATACCAAGGTCGCGCTGACGAAACCGACGCCCGACCCCGACGGCTTCTCGCTCCTTTTTTGTTCCACTCAGTTGCATTTGACCTTCGAATGCGAACTTCGCCTTTCGCATCTAGCGCGTGTTCCCTACCTTTTCAGGAGAGGGGCCGTTTGCCGTCACAGCAGATGTTTTGAGCATAGTCGCTAAACGCCTTTGCAACTCCTCGGCGCCCTGTGCGGCGGACTGTTTGTGAGTGAGCACTGCATGAACAGCTTCAAAATAGGCGCGTGACACCTCTGGATATATTTTGCCCGCCGGCTGAGATGGCCTCAACGCTAAGCCTTCATGCACTTGCAGAACGCGGGACAGGTAAGGGTTTGGACCGAAGACGTCAGCGTCCTTGTATAACGCTGGGATCGTAGGTGGCTCGGAGGACCTGCGGCAGCGTCTGGCCTGCCCCGCGGGGCCGGTGAGAAAACGGACGAGCATTGCAGCCTCGCGCGGATGACGCGAATAGCGCGAAACACCGTAGCCGTTTCCACCCAAGGTGGCTGCGAAGCCGGCGCGACCGCGGGGCAAAGGCGCTACGTCAAAGTGCCCTCTGGTTGGCGAATTCTCGGCACGGGCTGCCACGTACGCATTGGTCCAGTTGCGCATGAATGCAGTTTTTCCCGCTTGCCACATGTTAAATGCATCCCACTCTTTGTAGGCCGTCACTCCTGTCGGCGAAATGGATCCTGCCCAACGTGCTGCCATGCTCCACGCACGAATCGTGTTTGGGTTGTTGATCGTCACTTCCCCATTCTCGTCCAGAATGGTTCCGCCACCTTCGGACACTTGCCACTCCAATGCGTTGCAGGTCAATGCCTCAGACGGCGCACCTTCCCAAACGAAGCCCCAGAAGTCCTTGTTGCCGTTCGTGCGCTCGCCGGCTTGAATCCGTTTGGACATGGTTTCGAGTTCTTCCCAGGTTTTGGGTGGCGCTCCGTATCCGTACTTTGCCAGCAGATCAGTGCGGTAAAACAACAAGCCCTCGTTCAGGTTGTGCGGAAGAGCGATTAATTTGCCGTCCACGGTATAGTTGGCAATCAGCTCCGGAAAATGTGCAGCGATGTCTTCCTGCGGTACGTAAGGCTTCAGGTCAATGAGACCTTCGGCCAGAAGCCTGGGCCAGATTACGTCAACGGCGTAAACATCGGGCGCTTCTGCATGGCTGTCGAGCAGTCCGCGCCAAGTTGCGAGTTGCTCCACGGCTCCTTCCGGAGCGGGCATGATCTGAACTCGAATACCGGTTTCCCTCGTAAACTCTTCCACTTCCGGGGTGAGCCTTGGACCGGATGCGAGCCATCCTTGATCAATGATTGTGAGGAGGATGCCTGAAGCGCCATCACTTGAGTTATGGCAGTCTAGGGTGAAAATGATAAGAACAAGGCTAAACGCGAGCGAAAGGCACCGGAAGGAAAGCGGCGACAGCTTCGGTCCGCGAAGAGGCGACTTTTGCCCGGGTTTCATAGCCAATTCTCCTGACCTTGTCGGTGACTGTGAGTAATCGGTGCAGGAAAGGTGGAGGGCAATTCATCTGCAAGTCTACCTTGAACAGCGCCGGTTTTGAACAGTTGCCGGAGGTACTTTGATGTTTACCTTCCAGATTTGAAGGTTTAACTGCGGCCAATACCCGTTAAGCCATTTTAAGAGGTACGATAGACGCGAAAATGTCAATAGAGCGCCAATTCGAAAGGCCGGCCAAGATCAGCGGGGATCAGGCTGCCTCGGTTCGCAGCGCGCTCGAATTCGTGATTTCAAGCGATGCGTTCGCCGGCAGCAAGCAGTGCCAGGACTTTCTGCGGTTGCTTGTAGAACGTGCATTATGGGGTGAACTGGATACGCTGTCTGAGCGAACCATCGGCGTAGAAATGTTTGGGCGTCCCGCCGATTATGACACGTCAAAAGATGCTATCGTTCGCCTGCGAGCAACAGAGGTTCGAAAAAGGCTGGCGCAATATTATGGCGAGGCTATTATTACACCGGTCGTGCGTATTGAACTTCCTCCCGGGTCGTACGTACCAGAGTTTCATTGGCCTCCGCGGACAAGCGATGAAGATGTGCCAGTACCCCCTGCACCTTCCGTGCCGGTTGCGCCAGCATGGCGCCATAAGTCAGTACTGGTGTTTCTCGCCGTACTGGGTGTTGTCAGCGTCGGTCTTCTAGCTTGGTTTCAGCTTCGCCCGAAACCTCACGAGATCACCGCGGTACGTCTGTCGCTGGGTCTGCCGGAGGGTGTGACGTTACATCGGCACTGGCATCCCTTCGAACACATTGCACTTTCACCCGATGGCCAGACGCTAGCCTTTGCAGCTACCGATGCATCGGGTCAAAGCTCTTTATGGATTAGGTCTTTGAGTTCCTCCGAAGCGCAACATGTTGACCAGAGTGAAGGAGCGCTTTTGCCCTTCTGGTCGCCGGATTCACAGTTCATTGGGTTCTGGGCCGGCGGCAAGCTGAAGAAGATTCGGGCATCGGGTGGAGGCATTGAAACGATCTACAGCGTTCCGGAGATAGCGCAAGGCGCTTGGGGCCCCGACGGCACTATTCTGTTTGCCAGGGCGGTAAACAGCCCAATCCTCCGCGTCGCCCCCGGAGGTGGAGTTGCCACAACTGTGACCTCGTTGCTCCCTGGACAGGTCAGTCAAATGTGGGTTCAGTTCCTGCCGGACGGCAAGCACTTCCTTTATTTAGCTCGCACTAGCCTGACTAGTGATGATCCGGGAGCGAAAATCTACGCTCAATCGTTGGATGGCGGAACTCCGATACCGCTGCTCACAAGCCAAAGCCGTGCCATATCGGTAACCGACTATTTGCTGTTCGCGCGAGACCAGACTCTTTTTGCGCAACGCATGGACTGGAAAGCTTTGCAGAAGATTGGTGAACCGACGTTGCTGGCAAGCAACGTCGCGGCTTCGCCAGCGTACCTGGGCACTTCCGAATTCACTGCGTCTCAAAACGGAGTCCTTATCTTTGGTACGGCGAGGGGCTCATCCTTCGATCAGTTCAACTGGTACTCCCGGGACGGCACTGTGTTTGGCAGCCTCGAACCGGTAATCGATTTTCAGCAGTTCACACTTTCGCCGGATGGAAAGCACTTGGCGCTGAATTCGTTTCATCAGCATGCTACCGGCAGTCTGTGGCTCATCGACATAGCGACTAATACCACGACCGCTCTGGCGACTGATCCGCACGCGCAGTCAGACCCTGTATGGTCGCCAGACTCGCGCTACATTGCGTTCAATCTTCTTCCTAACGGTGGATCCGATCCGCCATTCCTGGTCGAGAAGATTCAAATCGGAGGTCGCCAGCCAGAGAAAATCTATGGTGACAATGAAAGGCACTGGGTCGAAGACTGGTCTCGCGATGGGCGCTTCCTGATGACACATGACACAAAGACGTTTTCGATAATCCCTGTGACCGGCGACAGCAAGCCTAAAGCTCTGTATTCGTCCAAGTCTATTAAAGACGAATTTCACCTGTCT
>DATMQI010000225.1:0-4562 GCA_035567135.1 Terriglobales bacterium | reverse complement strand
GATCCGGGCGGAGACCTCCGCCCGGACGCGAACCCATCGCTAAAGCGATCGTAGGAACTCGAGAATTAGCGTCTGATTTCCTGGGGTCAGATTCTCGTAGCTGGTGATGACATCGCACGACTCATTGCTCGTTGTCGTGTCAGGGCTTGGGCAGTGGTTCCTTATGGCGTGGTCAAGGTCGAAGTACCGGCCATCGTGCATGAAGAAGAACCGTTGCCCGGCGCCCCAAAGAGGAGCTGTGCGGAATTGGGTTGGGCCGGCTTGCCCTTGACTCACTCCATCACCGTCTTGCCCCATAGAGTGGAGGGCGAAATCCGAATAAGGATGGTAGGTGAAATTGGTCAGGCCGGGTTGGTTAGAGTTTGCGGTAGTGAGAGTGTCGGAATGACACAAGACGCAACCAATGCCGAAGTTAGGGAGTCCGCCGGTAACGGTTTGGCAAGCTGCCGTAACCGGAGCTGAGGTTCCAAAGAAACACCGACCGTTCAGTGCATTCGTAGAGAGCGGGTTACAGTTGGCAGACCCCCCAGTTACTCCACTGGCGAAATCGCACTGTGAGGCTGCGGCGTTCATACGCATGAACACGGCATTATTCTGAAGAACCGAAGAGATTTGGGAAGCGTCACCCGGACTGGTAGTGGTGAGAAGTATCTCATCTTCCGGCTGCGGGTTCGGAGTGCAGAGCGCGCCCGAGCCTGTTGTTCTCTCGTTGGGAAACAATTCATTAGTCACGCCCATTTCTACGTTGGACGCTTCACCGGCAAACATCATGAGCGACTTGTTTTGTGCTTTCCATCCAAACCGTGTGATGGTCCGGTCGTTCCCACTGCGATTGAACACTCCGCTGGTAATACCCAGCGAGGCCTTTACCACGGCATTCAACGCAGAGTTCTGCTCTAACGTAAGGTCAGACGTATTTTCCACAAACCCCAATCCATAGGTTGGCGTTGGGGTACGGAAGATGGCATTCTGCGCCTGAATCTCCTGGGTGATGGGCTCTTGCCCGATATTGCATCCTGGGGCGTTCTCATCGCTACGCCCAGTAAAGGTATAGAGGTTGGCAACCGCGCCCGGATCTACGGGATCTATGTCGGCGGTAACCGAGGCGTTGAATCCCAAAGGAAAGCGAACCTCCTCCACCGGTCCATTGCTGAAGTTTTCTTTTGGAAAATCACCCAGAGGGATATTGCAGGCATTGCTCGCGACACCCGGTGGGACGATGAAACAGGGCAACCTATTGGTTGCTCCATCGGCGAAAGCGGCGATGAACTCGGGGTTTTGGGTTACGTTGGCGAATTGCCCGCCGCCAGGTTGGGGGGTTCCTTCGATGTTACCGTTTACATTGACGAGCCCTGGGCTGGCACCACCAATCGTCGGTTGAGCGTGGCAGCCGAAGCAACTCAGCGCGTTGAACGAAGGGCCAAGTCCGGTGATGGATGTCGCCGGGGGAGTCAGAGGGGTCACATTTGCCGTATTGGCAAAGACCGTCAACGCCTGAAACCAGAAGATATCCAAGTTACCCGCGCCTGCGATAATCTGCCCTGCGCCCTCAGCTGGCGGCGTATTGGTACGAGGTTGATCAACGTCGAAACAGGTGGAGGTGTTAAATTTCTTCGTGACACCATTGACTACCTGACACACGGATAGAGGGGCTGGATTGCTCCCCGTCGGCCGGGGTCCAGGGTCGATGCCCTGGGCAGTGAGGTTAGGGGTTAGAGCAAGCCAGTGGGCCGCGATTACGACAAGCCCGCCGAAGATCTTGCCCGGTAGGGAGAATGGGGCTTTCATGTTGGTTCCTTTCTGCTTGGATAAAGCCAGGGGCCCCTAAAAACAGCGAGAGACAAGTATTAGTCTCCGGGTGTTCAGCCCAGGAAACTCCAGCGATGCCCTCGATGGCTGCGCATGCTACGAGAGTCGGAATTTCCTTGTCAACAAAATAATCTTGCTTATAATCACGTCGTTTGTTCTCAGTGTTGTCTGGTTTTTGGACGTCCAAGATTGAGACATTTTTATGCTCGAAACGCGTCACGGCGCGAGATTTTGGCGAAGAGTATTTTGCTGGCTGCTAGTCGTCTGCTGGGTTCGTTGTGCGGGACAGACGGTTCGAGGCATCGTACACAACGGAACCAACGGAAAGCCTCAGCCCGGCGACCTCATCGTGGTGATGGCTGGCAACAACGAAATGGGCCGCGTGGTCAGTGACAAAAATGGAGACTTCCGGATTGAACTCAACCTTCCGGCTGGAACGTCACCGGATACGTTAAAGGCTCGTCTCGTGCATGATGGAGTGTCCTACCAGCAGGCAGTGAAGTTGGGCTTCGCCACCGACGTCACGGTCTACGATGGGTCAGCGCGAGTTGCGGGGCTGAGCGAGCACCTTGGCATTTTCCAGTTCGAAGCGCGAACTGCCGATCACCTGGTAGTGACCGAGTTGCACGCTATCCAGAACGAGTCTTGGCCACCGCGTACCAGTACCAAGCGAGAAAGTTTCGACCTGTCGCTTCCCAAGGGAGCTCACAATTTGTCGGTGACGATCACGGAGCCTGATGGGCAGGGCGCTAAACTTTCGATTGCCGATCCCGCCGATGAACATGCTCCGCTCCAGCTTGGCGTTCCCCTGAAACCGGGATTGACTAAATACGTCCTCACCTATGAACTGCCGTATGACGGTGAATTGCACTTCCGGCAATCGGCCCGCTATTTCACAAAACAAAATTTTGTTGTGTTGCCGATGTCCATGCATTTTACTCCTGGGGCAGCTCTCCAGTTCCATGCGGTGCCGGACGATACTGGTGCGCAGATCCGAGAAACCGACTCGCTGGCAGCGCGCGATGTTTTGGATTTCACAATTTCGGGAACCGGAGCACTCGCTCGGGCGTTCCACCAAATTGGCGGCTCGGACGAATCCGCTCTCCAGAATCTTCCCGCTCAACCGGCAAACGTGGGTGCTCCGCGAACCGATGCTTCGCTGACCTCACCCACCTCAGCCTCGAACGGAGCGAACGCGAAAACGCCTCCGCCGGCGGCGCCCACGAAACAGTCTGTGAGGAACTGGGCCGCTTTGGTTGTCGTGTTGTTAACGGTGGGAGCGCTGATCGCATGGAAAGTCTCACGCGCGAAAGTTCGCCACGGATCAGCTTGACCCTTGCCGCCAGTCGAATTGCAGCTTAGGGGTGTGCTGCCTTGCCCGGCGCCGGCGGTTCGGCGACGGGGGGACCGAAGTATTTTTCGTTGTACACAGGCTGCACGGATTGCGTGATGGCTTGATTCGCTTTTTCAATGTTTCGTCGGGCAATCTCGCGGGCAATCTGCTCTTTCACTTCATTCTCCGGCAGCGTTTCCCGGCTGATTACTTTGTAGATCACATACGATGCCAATTCGGTTTCGACCTTGCTGACGTCGCCCGGTTTTAAAGAAAAAAGCTCGGCGGACTCCTCAGGAACAAAATCTTTCCTTGCCTGCTTGCCGAGATCTGTGGGGGGCGCAGCGCCCATCTTCAACGCGCTGTACGCGTCCTTCTGAATTTGGTCGGGGTTGTCACCCTTAAGAGCGCGGTCGCGTGCCTGGTTCGCTACCGCAAGGAGCTTCTTATCGCGTTCCTGCTTGTCTCCTTCCGCCGACTCATCGTCGTGGACATTCCGCGGAATTAAGATCCGCGCTATGTGCATGCGTTCGAACTCAGCGGTGTTTCCCTGATAGTAACGATCGACTTCTACTTCAGAAGGCTTGCCATATTGCTCAACAATTTCTTGCCTAAGCAAGTCGGTCAGCATGCGGAGCCGAAGCCATCGCATGATTTCCGCGAACCGTTCGCTGTTCTCCAGACCCGCCTTCTTAGCGGCTTGCTCATACACGAGATACTCTGCATACGTTTTGGCGAGAGTCTGACGAGCCCCCATGGAGATGGGCTTTCCTGCCAAATTGATGGAGTTCGACAGGAGCTCAAACTCGCCCCGCGAAACTACCGTAGTGCAAGACTCACCCTTTTTCTCCGCGGTCCCGTTCAAGGAACTGGCGCACACTCCGTGAAGCGTAATCACGGCATCCTCCGGACGAACCGACGATTCGATATTGGAAGAGGGTTGAGATTGCTCGTCGGACGCTGTCTTCTTCGGGTTCGCGGATTCAAACGGCCGGCTCGCCTGCGTCGGGTTGAACTGATATTCCCTCGGCCTCGCAATACCGGGAGTCTGCGCCAGCAGAATTCCGGCATCGATCACGAGTAAAAGGAACAGGAGAAGACGCCTTCGCATGGCTCAGCCACCTCCGTCGGAAAGTGAACGGCCTTCCGCGAGGAGCATTATGAAGGAGTCTTTCTCATTTGGGAATAGGCGACGTTCCCAGGGTAATCGTTGCTCAGATTTGCAAGGTGGCGTTGATGCCAGTTTCCTCGATTTTGGCGGTGACGTCGGATAGCTGTTGTAACTTCCCCGATATCGCTCATTGACCTGGACATGGCCACGGAGACGTCCGCTCTGGCAGCCACCCGGGCCAGAAGGTCGGCTTGAGATCACCATTGCGTTCCCCCAAGGCCCCTTCTGGCCAACTTCCGGTTTGCCGAC
>DATMQI010000224.1:0-8682 GCA_035567135.1 Terriglobales bacterium | reverse complement strand
AACTCGGGGTGGAAATCTACTCCTATAATGATCATCGTTCGGCTCCTTTCTCCCGAGCCTGTTGGTTGGCTTTAGCAACCACCAACTCTACTCGGGCGTAGGAGCCGACATTGTCATGGAATCAATTACACTCATCGACCGGGTTCCGTTGGCGTTGTTTCCCGTTCCCGTTCTGCGATATACTCGCTCAACTTCAATCGACCGTCGGGGGCCATGTCAGTGAAGTCGATTCCATTCCCGACCTGTGGATGCTTGGTTACAACGATACCTTTCGCGTCAACTCTCTCCTGATTCAGCGAGAATACCAACCCAAGTTTCGTTCCTAGGTCCATCGTGAACATCGTTTCGATGTAACAACCGCAGAGGCTAATCTCGTCTGTTGCAGTGCGCATCTGCGGTTTCCCGGAACAAAGCAATTCAATAGGGATCTTGGCCTTCACGCGGGGATAGCGCCTGCGTTCGGGATCGTGACTCTTTGATTCGCCCATTCCCGGCGCGAATCATAAGACGAAGTCAGTAACGAATCAAGCAGGGTTCAGATGTACCAAGGGATGAGATGGATCCGGAACCTATCTCGTAAACCCTGAGTGTTCACAATTGAACACATTATTGGTGCACAGATAAAGTACTGTGCCGGTGTCCAGAGCTTTGTTCGGGGGAGTGTTATGGACGTAACCGAAAGACAAATCTCACTATCAGTGCTCGAACGCCTTAGGGACGACCTAATCTATGCACGCCTCAACAATGGAAAGCCCGTGGTGGACGTACCTGATCTTCGACAATACATCTATGAACGGATGGACCGGATCAGGATAAAGGCCCTTGCTTTCTCGGCTATGAACACATCGCAGTTTCGCGATTCTCCACCACCCCCCAAAGCCTTTTGAAAGAGGGCTGGCCAAGAACTTAAAAGACGCCCCCGTCTGAACGTTTATGCGGTGCCCGCAGAATGTCCGGAACTCTCGCAGTCAAGTAAATGCCGATTGGGGACATCTGAGAAATGGAATTACTGCCTTGTTGTTGCAAAATCGCCATGGCACTCATTGACGCCATCGCCCAGCGTTTTGAGTGTAAACGCTGATTTCACCAATTGGGTCGCTACTCGAACCGGGCCTGTATGCTTGGCCCCCAGAAAAACAATTCGTCAAAGGGCGGCATTCAAGGCGATATAGGCCAAGCCCGCGATCGAAACGGCAATGAATCCGTAAGGCCACAGTTCGAAAGCTCGTCTCAAACCCGACACTGATGAAGGTCTTTCCGTTATGGGTCTCTGCATTACACCCCTAAATGGGACAAATATGAGTTGCTCAGTACGGTCGCGGATTTATCTGCAGTGTCCGATCGGCGATTGTTTGTCTCCGCCATGACGCTGCTCTTGTCCGTCATGCGTACAGCATTCCGAAGGCGGGTCCTGCTCCTCTTGGGAAACAATAAACTCCGCATCTTCAACTTCGCCTTTCGAAGCTGCGATTTAGAGTTGCCGATGGAACAGTGCAACAATTCCGCGATCTCACCATGCTGGTAGCCGTGAACTTCATGAAGACCAAAGATCTTCCTGCAACCCGGAGGGAGCGCCTGGAGCGCCTGAAGTAGTGAGATGCGATCGATGGCGCCGGAGAGATGCAGATCACGTCTTCCAAGTTCGCGCCGCAGGCTGGCGAATCCGACGACACTGGCTCGTCGAGCGAAAGCAGGGGTGGCGACTTGCGGCGAAGTTTCATCAACACCGTGTTTATCGTGACACGGTAGGCTTGTGCGCTGCCGTTGTCAAACTGCTTGGAACCGCCGGATTAAATACCAGCGAGTGTATCGAAATCTTTCGATGGCCATCAAAACTGATCTTACCTCTTTTTGTCGGCGCAATTGCTCTCGATTATTTAATATCCGATTAAACTCCGCTGCCTGCTCTCTCAGCTTCTCCGACTCCGTTTCCTTGGCGACCTGTGCGGCCACCAATTCCCATTCGCCGTTTTCTTTCGGGGCCATATCGGAACCCCCCAATCCAATAGAGCAATAGCCTACCGTTTGTGGCAATACTAGTCCCAGCAACCCTAGGAGACACCGCCCGCCCTCACGATTTAGTCCAGATCGGAGGGCGCGCAAATGCTGAACACGTGCGCTTTCGATGTGCTAAGCCAGCTTAGTCGTGGTCGTGCTCGTTCCAATCGCGGTCGTTGTGCCAGCGGTGCTCGTGTTCATCCCACCACCGATGCCGTTCACGCCAGCAACGTTCTCGCGCATTATGCAGTTCACGGCGCTCGTGATTTGCCTGTTTGCTGTTGCGTCCATGTTTCTCGATTGACTCGTGGAGTTCATGTTCCGCGTGAGCGACTCGGCGCTGACACCGGTCGAGGTCTTCTGCGTGGAGACGTGGCACTGCCGTGAAAAGCAAAACCGCCGTCAGTATCGCTCCCGCGAGCACAGAGGTTGCTGTGACAAAAAGATTGTGTGTACTAGTCATACGGTATACCTCACGCTGTCATACAGGGTGCATCCAGAGAATCGTTGCCCATCTGCCGGGGCGGACAAACTAATTCGCACCGGACACACCTGGCCCCTGGCAGACACCAAATTCGCTTTTGCTGTCGAACCTTGGCGATTCGTCAGTATCAAACTTTCGATTTCGGAAAACTGATCAGAATTGACCGTCTTGAAAATGAGGTGTTGCGCTGTCGACCGGAAAGTGCCCCAGGAATGCCCACAACAAGGTCATGGAGTTCACCGCGCAGTGAACCTGCGTCTTGGGGACCGGTAGGCTGAATTGAGTAGACGCAGAGATTGGAAGCTTTTAAGGCGCGCTGCTTGGAAGTGAACGGGCTACGGTTGCTTTTGTGGACTCGTACTCATTAAATGCCGAGCGCCAGTCGTCAACGGTGTCATAGAACTTCCATCTCATCATGTCCGGCACTGAAAAGAGGACCTGATCGCTCGATTTTCCTCTTGTCCACTCGTGCAGTTGCACCAGAAAGACGCCTTCACTGACGTTGCTGATAGTCTGTCCTTGCCATTGGAGTTCGTCATTCTTGAACCTGAAGAAGAACTTCCCTACGAAGTCGTGCGGCTCAGTGGGTTCCTTCATATAGTGTAGTTCCTCAATCTTCCGCTGCGCGAACGGGTCTGCTTGAGGCTTTAGACGGACAGAGACCGGGGAGTTTGTCCCGCTAAAACTGTGTGACTCGGCAAGGCAGTTGTTCGTCCTAACGATTGTCCGCTACAACCGTCTGATTGTTGAGTATGCTCGCCGCTTCGGTAAGCGTCAGATCATCGGATACCCGCCGGAAGTCCTTGTGGTTCTCCCTCTTTTGCACACCGATGGTCGCGAACAGGAGAGCTTTCCCCGTCATCTCCAAACTCAGGGTAGTCATGTCCCAATGGCCGGGGACTACTTCTGCTTGCCTAACCTCAAAGTGGCCTCCCTTGTCCAAGTGTCCCAGCAGGCCGAAGCCGAAGTTCACGCTCTGTGTGAGATGACCATCAAACCCAGCCAGGCGCTCTTGTTTGCAGTCCACCCACATCTCGCCTTCCATGTCGTGGAAAACGCGGGCCTCCATGGATGGCGGGTGAAAGCTCTGGTTTGGTCTAAAGCTCAGCTTCACCAGGTTTCCCTCACTACCCGCATAGTTAAATACAAATGCAGCGGGCAGCATCTTGAACAACCGTCGCCCCTGTAGGGTCTCAGCCTCCAGAGCTCGCCGCAATTTTTGTTGCGCACTTCGACTGGTCATCAACTCCTGTACACGGTGGTCCTCTTCCAACTGTTGTTTCGCGGTAAGGGAGCGATCATTGATAGATAGGAGTCGACTGAGAGAACCGTTTTTGGTCTCGACAATTTCCTCCACCAGCGTCTTCCCATTTTGTTCCTTTTCTAATCGGTACATCCAGTGGGTGTGGTCATCTTGGAAGTTTAGTTCGTTCGTGACCACCCGCTGCGCGAGGTCATTGGCCGACAATTGGCCGCTGGGAACGGACTGAGGAAGTGCGGGTATGCCAAGCAGGATGATTGTGAGGGTAAGAGCTACGGGGCTGTGAATCATTCTCACAGTCAACGACGACGGGAGTGCATGGCACGTTTTGCACCAGCTATGCATCTCGTCATTCCTCCACTGAGACAACGCTTCCCACCTTCGAACGTTGAGGTCCCTGAGGGCGGTTCCTCGCAATTTCGATTATGGAACGAAGTGCTCCCAAAAAGCTGGTCAAAATCGCGCACTATCCCACACTGCTCGTGAATTCCAGGCGATGCAGCCGGGTGAGCATTTTTGCTCAGTTTCTTCATCTTCGAAATGAGAGAGTCCCGTCAGAACCATTTTCGGTCGAGGCGGAAGTACGTTCGTCCGGAAATCGTGCCTCGCAATCCACGCAACCGGCAGCAGCACGGCATCACCCGGGCACGCGAAGGATCATCGGGCAAGAGGAAGCACAATGCGGATCATCTCTCCCATTCGTTCATCTCTATTTGCTCTCGTACTGCTGGCCATGTCGTCGGCGGCCTACGCTCAAATCGGCATATCAATTAGTTTTGCCCCGCCGGAACTGCCCGTTTATGAGCAACCTCTCTGTCCCGGCGACGGTTACCTCTGGACCCCTGGGTACTGGGCTTACGCTGACGACGATTACTACTGGGTGCCGGGTACATGGGTGATGGCCCCGGAGCCCGGTCTGCTCTGGACTCCAGCCTATTGGGGTTGGGGCGGCAACGGGTTTGTCTTCTATGATGGCTATTGGGGTCAGCAAGTCGGTTTCTATGGCGGAATCAGTTACGGCTACGGATATTTTGGTGAAGGCTATGAAGGTGGACGTTGGCAGAACGGACAGTTCTACTACAACCGCTCGGTGAACAACGTGAACATCACCAACATTCACAACGTCTATAACACCACCGTGATCAACAACACCACGGTGAACCGCGTCAGCTATAACGGCGGGAATGGTGGGATCACCGCGCGTCCGAGGCCTGAAGACGAGGCTGCGGCACGTGAGAGACATATCCCGCCCGTGGGTGCTCAGGCGCAACATGCGCAAGCTGCCCGCGCGAATCCAGCGCTACGAGCTTCGGTAAACCACGGCACGCCACCAGTCGCCGCTACTCCTAAGCCTGGCGCGTTTAACGACCGCGCCGTTGTGCCAGCAAAACAGGCAGGGGCACCCTACAACCGTGCCGCCGTTCAGCCACCGGCCAATACCCCAGCAGCGCATCAAGAGAACAGCAGCGCTCGCCCCGAACAGCCTGCGCCGAGCACTCGGCCGGAACCGAACCGTGCGGAGCCCAATCGTCCCCCTACTGCCCAGCCGAACAATCGGCCTGAGCCGAACCGTCCGGCTACGGCCCAGCCGAACAACCAACCAGAGCCAAACCGAACAGAACCGAGTCGGCCCGAAGCAAATCGCCCCCCCACAGCCCAGCCGAACAACCGGCCTGAGCCCAACCGGCCTGAGCCAGTTCCGCCGCCCCCGACTCCTCCACCGAACGAGCGTTCGCAGCCCCAACACACTCCACCTGCGGAGACGCGGTCCGCGCCGCCGCAGCACCCGCAGCCTGCACCGATGAAGCCGGAAGAGAAGAAGCAGCAGGACGAGAAGCCGAAATCGAACGAGAAGCCGCCGCAATAACGGCAGCGCTTCGGACTGAGATTTAATACTCCGGGCATCCTGAGCTTTCAGGATGCCCATTTCTTTCCCCAGGCCTCCTCGGCGATGCTCGGTGCCCAGGCAGAATGATTACCAACCGAGTCCACCTTGTACAGTTGGCTCACGACATGAGCCGTTTTGCACAGTATTGCTAGAGCAAATGAGCGAATCTGTTGCTGGGGCGCAAATCGAGGAGTAAGGAATGTTTCTGGCCGGCAAAGCCGCATGCGCTGGGATTGTTTTTCTATTACTGGCGATGGGGATCTCCGAACCACGCCCCACGCCGATCACTTCGGGACCCGATCTCCGCAACGGACTGCCAGCAGTTGGGCATGGAAGCGATGCCAAGAAGGTGCAGCAATCCCTGCGTGACAAAGGACACTACCAAGGCGACATTGATGGCGTCTTCGGGCTCCGGACCCGGGCGAGCATTCGCGGATTTCAGAAGGCTGAGAATCTGCCAGCCACCGGCCAGCTTGACACTGGGACGGCCGATAGACTTGGAGTCACACCAGAGGATCACAAGACTGGCTACCAGATTACTCAGGATAAACCTTCGGCAGGCATTCAACTGGTCAGAGGATCGCGCCGAGCAAACAAGACCCCACGGAAGGCAGTCAATACAGTTGCCGATCCTGAAAGCCGACGAGGAGGCCCCGAGAAGACACTTCAAGCGGAGAACGAAAATCACCATCGGTAGGTCCGTTCGAGTGTTATTGCTCAGACCTCCCCAATCCTGATTTGTTAGGGTCTGGATTGACCGGATGCGCCACCTGTTCACCCGGGTTTTTGCGCTGAGTGACACATCACGAAAGCCGGAGCGGCGGCGCTAGGGGAAAGAGATGAGACCGTAAATATGAAGAAGCTCGCGTTGTTAGGCGCCATGCTGAGCTTGGCAAGCCTGTGCTGGGCGGGGTCAGAACGCCGAGATGCCATCGACCGGCTGAATAATACGGCCAAAGTGCTAGACGAGATCATGGCCGCGCCGGATCAGCGCATTCCCGATGAGATGATGAAGAAGGCAAGGTGCATAGCGGTCATGCCCCACCTAATAAAGGGGGGCTTCGTCTTCGGAGCGGAGCACGGCAAGGCGGTGGCCACGTGCGGAACGGCGGAGGGTTGGAGTGCGCCGGCATTCATAAGGATTGCAGGCGGAAGCTGGGGAACGCAGCTCGGTGCAGAAGCGTTAGATCTGGTAATGGTGATCAAGAGCGAAAAAGGTATGCAGAAGCTACTCTCGAGCAAATTCGAAATCGGAAGGGATGCATCGGTAGCCTTGGGACCCGTGGGACGGCTTTCTTCGGAAAGTACGGACTTGAAGCTAGATGTCATGATCCTGACCTACTCTCGCGCCAAAGGTGCTTTCGTTGGATTTACATTCAAGGGCGCACTGGTCCGCCCGGACAACCGTTCCAGGCGCGCCATGTACGGGCCGAGGGTCACCACTCGAGCCACGCTGCTGGGTCGAGTGGCGGCACCTGCGGCAGCAGAACCGTTCCTTGACGCAGTCAGAGGAGCAAAAGCCCAAGCGATAGCACAGGCAAGAAGGTAAGCAGTGTCAAAATCAAATGCTGCGCGCGCGACACAACGCCCGCAGCGGATGTCCGCGAGTACCAGGGGGGCGCTCCCCTCTCTTTGCTGGTGTCAAACCGTGTTCTTCAGTGCGACTGTTCATCTCCTCGACAAACACGGCATAAGCGTAGCGGCGTGAAAATCATGCCGTTAGCAAGATTCGGCTGCAATTTCATTCGGTCGGTTCCGGTCTCTTTCCTTACCCTCGTCAGCGGTGTAACGAATCGTAACCTGGCCTGAGGAAGTGTCGATTGAAACTTCCATGGGAGAGTGGAACGCCGGGCCCTTCCGCCCGAGGTGGTAGCTCAGGAGTCGGAAATTGCCGCGCTGAGAAAAGACTGCGGTTTCATCATGGACGGAGCCGTCCTTAAATCGGAATACCAAGTGGCTCGTCACCCGATTGCCACCGAAGACTTGGATCAGGTCACAGTCGGCGAGGGGTTTACCCTCCATAGTGCTCAGCAACAGAAAGCCGTGGATCAGGCCCTCGGTGCGACGCGCGGCTATCTGCGCCGCAAACAGATTGCCCGACTGGAGCAGAGCTATGCAGATCAGGAGGATGGCAAGCGGTTTGGATCGGATATTTTCTAACATCGGACTAAGCCTTCAACCGTCAGACAACCAGGGCCCCCTCCAGTCCGCGGCATTGGGGTTAGGCTTGCGTGAGCACAATTACGACAATCAGCAACAGTGAACCGAAGAGCAGCGCACCGCTACCCAGGAGCACGATTTCGCTAAGCAGGTCGGGTTTCAGTAAATCGGCGCGCAGCATCTCAGTTCTCCCGCTCGGACAATTGCCCTAACAGAGTGCCCTCCACTGGAAGGCGAAGCGACTCGTTCCCGGAAAGCACGACTTGGATTGTCGGTACCACGCCCGACGGATTAAGAGACATAGCGAATGCCCGAGCTAAGACTGATGTGAACTCCCTTGGTGACTTCTATGAGTTTCATAGCTTATGCCCCAATTCCTTACGGCGGATCGTGATGGCCTTTTGCCATTCTTGAGCACATTCCGTTGCGAGGTTGCGAGCCCAGTAGGCGAAGTTCTTGACTTGCCACATTTTGTTAATCCTCGAGAATTTCTGTTCTTGATCGAAAGTTATGTCTTCATTATCAGGCCCTTGCTCGCAGATAACTGGTCAATACAGACCGCGCGGAGATTATGGCGGGTTTTACCTAAATGTGCGGGATGCGATTCGAGGAGGCCGGAGCAGGAGTTGCAGACCATGCGGGCTGCGGTGACGCTGGCGCACGAGAGCAGCCACGAGCACCGGAGGGTGGAACACGGAAAAACGACGAGCAGAAGGGTTGCTGGTGTAATGGCTAGAATGTTGGCAGATGGTCAGTGAGTGTAATTGATTCCATGACAATGTCGGCTCCTACGCCCGAGTAGAGTTGGTGGTTGCTAAAGCCAACCAACAGGCTCGGGAGAAAGGAGCCGAACGATGATCATTATAGGAGTAGATTTCCACCCCGAGTTTC
>DATMQI010000223.1:0-2770 GCA_035567135.1 Terriglobales bacterium | reverse complement strand
CAGGATCGCGAGTTCATGCGCTCGCTAATCAACCGGATGATTGCAGAGGCCTCTGGATGTGATGTCACCAAGCGGATTGTGCGTCCCAGCGGCGAAGTTCGTTACGTACGTTGCGTTGCTGTTCCTATTGTCGAGAACGGGAGGCTGAAAATAATCGTTGGCACTGCCATAGACATTACGGGGCACGAGCTCCTGACTCAAGAACTCCGACGTCGCGAAGCTTACCTGGCCGAAGCTCAAATGCTCAGTCACACCGGCAGCTTCGGATGGAAACCTGATACTGGCAAGATTGTCTGGTCCGATGAAACCTACCGTATCTTCGAGTACGACCGTTCTGTCAAGCCAACAATAGATTCACTGGTGCAGCGGGTCCATCCCGAGGACCGCATCGGCGTCAAAGAGGTCATTAATCGCTCCCTTGAGGGAGAGCCCGAATTCGAGCATACCTATCGCTTGCTACTGCCTGATGGGCGAGTCAAGCACATCAACGCCATAGCTCACGTTTTACAGGATGCATCTGACAATCGCGAGTTTGTCGGGGCGGTGACCGACATCACCGAGCGCAAAACCACCGAAGACAAGATCCGGCGTCTGATCGACACCAACATTCTGGGGATCTTCATCGGTAACTTCGAAGGTGCGATCATTGAAGCCAACGACGCCTTCCTGCGCATGGTGCAATACAGCCGTGAAGATGTGGTTTCGGATCGCCTGCGCTGGACTGATCTGACGCCGCCCGAATGGCGCGAGCGCGACGAACGCGCGGTGGCAGAAGTGAAAGCAACCGGGATGATTCAGCCATGCGAGAAGGAGTATTTCCGGAAAGACGGCAGCCGCGTGCCCGTGATGATTGGATCCGCGCTGTTTGAAGGTGGGAACGAGGGTGTCGTATTCGTACTCGATTTGAGTGAACAAAAGCGGGCCCAGGAAGCCCGCCGGAGTAGTGAAGCGTACTTGGCCGAAGCGCAGCGGCTTGCCCACATGGGCAGTTGGGCATGGAGTCCAGACCAGGGTACCAGGTATTGTTCGGAGGAATGGTACCGCGTTCTAGGTTTTGATCCACGGGATGGTTTGCCCCGATTCGAAGATTTCTTTCAGCGGATTCATCCCGACGACCAACCCGGTTTCAGGGAACTAATCCAGACGGCTATCCGCCAGAAGGCAGAGTGGGAGGCGGACTACCGCATCGTTCATCCAGGTGGCGCCATCAGGGACATTCACGTCGTATGTCATCCTGTTCTGAGCACGTCCGGCCATCTCGTTGAATTTGTGGGCACTGTGATCGACGTCACTGAGCGTAAACGAGCAGAAGAGGAACGGCGCAGAATTGAAATGGAGCTCCGGCAGATGCTGGACCTTGCGCCTCAACATATTGGGGTATACGGACCTAACCGTGAACGCCTCTACCTTAACCACGCCTCGCTCGATTACTTCGGTATTAGCCTCGAAGAATGGCAACAGTTTCCTGGTCGCAACGACTACGTTCATGCTGATGACGGCGGGCGGTGGGACAGTGGTTTTGGTCACATTGTCGCTCGTGGCTCTGCTGACGAGTTAGAGGTGCAACTACGCAGACGCGATGGCACTTATCGCTGGTTCTCGGCTCGCTTTAACCCATTGCGCGACGAACAGGGACAGATTATGCGTTGGTATGTTGCCGCGACGGACATCGAGGATCGAAAGCAGGCTGAAGACAGGCTTCGGAGCGAAAACGTTGCTCTACGCGAAGAAATCGATAAGGCCTCGATGTTTGAAGAGATTGTTGGAACCTCTCCGGCTTTGAAAGCTGTACTCTCGCGCATCTCCAAAGTCGCACCGAGTGACTCTACGGTCCTCATCACGGGTGAAACGGGAACAGGCAAAGAGCTAGTTGCGCGCGCTATACACCGAATATCAGATCGTGCGTCGCGCCCGTTCGTTAGTGTGAACTGTGCGGCAATTCCGCGTGACCTTATCGCTTCTGAGTTGTTCGGCCATGAGAAAGGCGCCTTTACCGGCGCTACTCAGCAGCGCCTGGGTCGGTTTGAACTAGCAAATGATGGGACACTTTTCCTCGACGAAGTCGGGGAACTTCCAGCGGAGACTCAGATCGCGCTGCTCCGCGTTTTGCAGGAGCATGAGTTTGAGCGTGTCGGCGGCACTCGTCGAATCCGCGCTAACGTCCGAGTGATTGCAGCCACGAACCGCGACTTGCAGGCCGCCATCACCGCAGGGTCTTTCCGTAGTGATTTGTTTTATCGGCTGAATGTTTTTCCGATCGAGATACCTTCTCTTCGAGAACGAAGAGAGGACATTCCGATGCTGGTCGAATACTTTGTCGAGCGCTATTCACGGAAAGCTGGCAAGCAGATTACGCGTATAAACAAGAAGACGCTGGAATTGCTTCAGTCATATGCTTGGCCCGGAAACATTCGCGAACTGCAGAACGTCATCGAGCGTTCGATGATACTTTGCGAAACGGAGATATTCTCGATCGATAAAAACTGGTTACCGCCGCCTATGACGCTAGAGTCGAAACAGCAAGTTGGACACCGGCGGAGATTCCTACTGCAGGAAAAGGACATGATCGAGACTGCACTGAAAGATACCGGCGGACGTGTGGCGGGCCCCACCGGCGCAGCGGTCAAGTTAGGGATGCCGCGGTCTACAATGGAATCGAAGATTCGGTCGTTCAAGATCAATAAGAATCGCTTCAAGACTTGACGAGGCTGGCGGCCATCTCTTATTCCTAAGCTCGAATCCGACGTCTAAAAAGACTCTCCAACCATCT
>DATMQI010000222.1:0-16965 GCA_035567135.1 Terriglobales bacterium | reverse complement strand
GCCAATTGTGCTCGGTCAAATAAATCAATCTCTGCGAGTTGATCCCGATTCAGGAGCTGGGAAAGTATTTCCCCGGATGCTTCCGCTTCCAGCGACGCCCAGGAAGCATTCAAGCGTTCGATTTCCTCTTCGACGATTTCGGTGGAAATTCGCCCGCCTTGCGCGAGTGTCGCCATGCGAACGACCGCTGCGTTCAGGTCTCGAAAGTTCCTAGACCAGGAAGACGCCGGGGACAGCGCGAACTGCAAGAACCTCTCACGAGCCTCTTTGTTAAAGGTCACGTGGTGGCTGGTTCGAGTCTCGAATTGCTCCAACTCGAACTGCAGATTCGGCTCTATGTCTTCAGGGCGTGAGCGCAGCCCCGGCAAGGAGAATGTCCAAAGATTGATCCGGGCCAGCAGGTCTTCCCGGAACCTGCCTTCCCGCACGGCGGCGAAGAGGTCCTGGTTGGTTCCAGCGATGAGTTGAAAATCACTATGAGCCTCGCGATCCGAACCTAGGGGCAAGAAAGTCTTTTCCTCAAGCGCTCGCAGGAGCATAGCCTGTTCGTCGATGCCAAGTTCACCAATCTCGTCCAGAAAGAGGACGCCCTTATCGGCAACTCGCAAGACACCCGCCCGGTCCCTTAAGGCTCCGGTAAAGGCACCTTTCACGTGGCCAAATAGCGTCGACATCGCAGCGTCGCCCCGCACGGTTGCGCAGTTGACGTCGACAAATTCCCCGGTCACCGTGTGGCGAAGCTTTTTCAACTCGAATATCCGGCGTGCGAGTTTTGATTTGCCGGCTCCCGTGGGCCCCATCAAGAGGAGCGGATCGCGCGTGGCGATCGCCACTTGTTCAATCCGATCGATCAGTTGGTTGAATGCCGGATTGCGTGTGTCGATGCCACCTTTCAGGTACGAGACGGCATAACTCTGTTCCTGACGAAAGCGCGACGCGATGCGGTCGTACTTGGAGAGATCGAGATCAATAACCTTTATCTGTCCGGGTGCGCCTCGGTCGCGCTCGGGCGAGGCTTGGAGCAACCTGCCTGGCAAGTATCTTGATTCCGTCAGGAGGAAGAGGCAAATCTGGGCGACGTGCGTTCCCGTGGTGATGTGGATCAGATACTCTTCCGCATCCGTATCGAACGGATAGGAACGAGCAAATTTGAAAAGCGTCTCGTAAACCCGCTCAAAATCCCAAGGGTCACCAAATTCGATTTCGTTGAGGCGCACCGTTGTTTCCGGCGAGACAGCCGCAATATCTTTAACAAGAAGCTGGGCGAGCGATTTGTCGCGGAGCCCGTGAAGAAGTTCCAGGCGCTTCACCACAAAATCAGGTTGTCGGCAGATGGCGACAGTGGGTCTCCAACTCTGCCAGCGGTCCTGATTTCGTCCCGCATCCAGGGTGGTCCCCAAAAGTCCGACGACAACATTGGCCTTTTCAGGCATATCTGTGAGTATACATCCTTATCCTATAAGATTGCTCAATGCCCATATGAATGGGCCGTATCAGTCTAAGTATTTTGTTTATAATCGCTTGGCAGAACTGGTCGAAAGGCAGCGGTGTTGCTCTATGTCAGTACAGAACGATTGGGAGAGAGAGGTTCCGCGAGCGAATTGGGAGTCGCGGACCAGTTGAGGCGTCAGCGCAGGTCATACTGACTGGCGCCTCTCCGAGCTGGCAAAAGAACTGAGCCCAGATGAAGGAGGATGACATGGCGGAGCCGACCTACAACGTAATCGTTCCGGAGAAGGGCGCACCCATTAAGGCGTGGACGAAGGGAGTGCAGCTCGAAGATCAGGCGCGTCAGCAGCTCTTGAACGTCGCGCAGCTTCCTTTCATTTTCAAATGGGTTGCCGCCATGCCGGATGTGCACTGGGGCGTAGGCGCTACGGTAGGCAGCGTCATCCCAACGAAGGGTGCCATTATTCCGGCCGCTGTCGGGGTAGACATTGGTTGCGGCATGATGGCCGTGCAGACCGATCTCAACGCACGCGATTTACCGGATAACCTTCACGCGATTCGTACCGCCATTGAAAAAGCCGTTCCGCACGGCCGAACCAATCATGGTGGTTCCGGTGACGTAGGCGCTTGGAATCAGATTCCGAGTCACAACGAGGAAGTCTGGCAGACGCTGAAGCCCCGTTATGACGCGATTCTCGAAAAGCACCCGAAACTGGACCGTGGAAATCACTCCAATCACCTGGGCACTTTGGGAACGGGAAATCACTTCATCGAAGTATGCCTGGATGAAGCGGAAAACGTGTGGTTCATGCTGCACAGCGGTTCGCGCGGCGTCGGCAACCGCATGGGCAGCTACTTCATCGAGGTCGCGCGCAAGGACATGCAGAAGTTTTTCATCAACTTGCCCGACAAGGACCTGGCTTATTTTTCAGAAGGGACTGAGCACTTCGACGACTACGTGGAAGCGGTCGAATGGGCACAGGACTTTGCCCGTTGGAATCGTCACTTGATGATGGAGCAGATCGTCGGCGCGGTTCGTGACTCAGGTGAGGTCCGCCCGTTTGTCGCTGAATTGAAAGCCATCAACTGCCACCACAACTATGTGGCTCGTGAAAAGCACTATGGCCAGAACATTCTGGTCACCCGCAAAGGCGCAGTGCGCGCCCGCGAAGGCGATATGGGAATCATTCCTGGAAGCATGGGAGCGCGTTCTTATATCGTCCGCGGTAAGGGCAACATGGAGAGCTTCATGAGCTGTAGCCACGGCGCGGGCCGCGCCATGTCTCGCGGAGAAGCCAAGCGCCGTTTTACGGTTGAGGACCACATGCGCATGACCGCCGGCGTGGAGTGCCGGAAAGATGCGGACGTAATCGACGAGACTCCGGCCGCGTACAAGTCGATCGAATCCGTCATGGCTGCTCAGGCAGACTTGGTGGAAATCGTTCACACGTTACGCCAGGTAGTGTGCGTGAAAGGATAGGCGGGATCTCTTGGGTAACCCGCATCAACGGAGCGGATGCATGATTCGCATAGACGGATCGACGGGCGAGGGCGGCGGACAGATGTTAAGGTCCGCCCTTAGCCTTTCACTCGTGACCGGAAAAGCGTTCCGCATGGAGAACATCCGCGTCAAGCGAGAAAGGCCCGGACTTCTTCGCCAGCATCTCACTGCGGTTCTTGCCTCGTGTGAAATCGCAAGCGCGCAGGTCGAGGGCGCGACTCTGGGTTCAAAGACACTTACATTCACTCCGGGCTCTGTGCGGTCCGGAAACTATCACTTTGCGATTGGAACGGCCGGTAGCGGCACGTTGGTTCTCCAGACCATCCTCCCAGCTCTGATGACGGCGTCCGGGCGGAGCGAGATCACAATCGAAGGCGGCACGCACAACATGCAGGCGCCGCCACTGGATTTTCTGCAGAAAGCATTTTTGCCGGTGATCAATCGGCTCGGTCCAAAGGTCGAGATTCGTCTTGAAAAGTACGGGTTCTATCCCGCTGGCGGTGGCCGTTTTATCGCAACGATTGAGCCGTCCGAACGTCTTTCCTCGATTCAACTGCTGGACAGAGGAGAGATTGAACGCCGTAGTGCGTTGGCAATTGTCGCCAATCTGCCGCGCAGCATTGCGCAGCGCGAGACGGACACAGTCT
Organism: Terriglobales bacterium; assembly: GCA_035567135.1. Taxonomy (GTDB): domain Bacteria; phylum Acidobacteriota; class Terriglobia; order Terriglobales; family Acidobacteriaceae; genus JABDBE01. The sequence continues at coordinate 13,368 of DATMQI010000222.1, read as the reverse complement.
TGAAATTGCTGAATTGGGATGCGCAGGCCACGCAGATTGTTGAAACGAGGAACTCCGTAGGCCCAGGAAACATCGTTCTGATCGAACTAGCCAGCAGTAGCGTTACCGAAATGTTCTGTGGCTTCGGACGGATTGGTGCAAGTGCAGAGAGCGTAGCCTCGGAGGCCGCTGATGCTGCACGCTCCTATTTGGTGTCGGGAGCGGTCGCGGGAGAGCACCTCACCGATCAACTTCTGCTTCCATTCGCCTTGACAGGTTGCGGCGCGTTTACGGCAGAAAAACTGAATCTCCATTCCCGAACGAACATGGAGATCATCCAATGCTTCTTGCCGGTGGATTTCGTGACCACCCAAGACGACCATGTTACGAGAGTTGAAGTGAAGACCTTAAAGAGATAGCAACTATGAACACCCGAGAATGCGTTGAGCTTCGAATCGCGGTTCGGCCCTCACCTGAGACCAACGACCATGAGGCGCGCTTGTTGGGTAATGGCGAGAGCTTGGTCGACCGCCTTTCGAGTGGTCTCATTGGCTTAGACCCTGATGATTTGCTTACGGACACCACATGTCCGTTGCGCGCTGAGAGTGAATCGCACCGCGCCACCATTGGTCGGTGCTCTTGCGGAATCATTGGCTGCGGGAGTGTGGAAGTGGAAATCCGAAGGGAGCACGACCAAGTTGTCTGGACGGCAATGGATTCCTCACTGCAAGTTCGCTTCCTGGCAGCGCAATATGATGGAGAAGTCGAGAGAGCTCTTCAGGACCGTACTTGGGAAACACCAGAGCGCACAGCAGCACGGCTTGTTTCCCGAGCAGTGGACCGAGCCGCGCTAGCGCGACGAGGCTTTGAGTTCTCTTGGGCCTCAGAGCGGTGTCGAAATGGGTTGATGACCGTGTCCCTCGTTCTAACTCCCGGACCCTATCAAGTTCTTATCAGCGTACCTTGGGATAGTGAAAGCATCGAAGGTATCGTTGCTCAGTTCAGGGAAATTCTCAGTCAGCCGCCCCAAAACATGGGCGAAGGTGGAATGCAACCCCCAAGTGAGGGGGCTCGGACCACCATCAATCACTGGTCCCGGTTGGAATAGACAAAAATAGCGAGTTCAGGTTGCACGCGTACGAGCTTCCGTACTTATCTGATAAAGATAAGTAATTCGAACGACATCAAGAGATAACAACCTTTGCTGGCCACTCGGCAACTAATATAACAATTGGTGTTGGGTGCGCATTCCACCCAGGGGGTGGGGTAATGCGAACACGCATGCTACGAGTGGTTGTCCTGCTGTCTGGTTTCTCGTTTCCATTCTTCGCTCAAGGTCAAACACGCAATCCGGTGCCTTCCGTGGTGGCGAACGACACGAGCGCCCGCCTGGCATTGAAAGAAAAAAGCTCCGTCTTTGCTATCGATCTGTCGGCGAACGTTCCCAAGACAATCTCCGCTACGTTTGAAAGCAAGATTCTTAGTCCGGATGACAAGGTCTTAGCCACAGCTTCCATCGCCATCCAACTCAGTTCCACGCCGAAGAGGTTTGAGGTTCTCCTGAGTTGGGTCCCTGAGAAGGGCCTCGAAGATGCAGCAAGTTCTCGCCTTTTCTACGAAGTACATCTGGATAAAAGCTCCACACCTGCCGTTTCCGGAATCCTCTCACCCTATGCGCTGATCCCGGACCTTTTTGAGCTTCATTTTCTAGGCCTTGATGCCGTCGGCATAGGGCGGACCTACGTGGCCCGTGTTTGGACCACACGCCCCGATTCCGACAAGCCTGTTCCTGGGGTCTCTCTTGCCGTCTCATTCGGAGATGAAGACGATGACACTGCAAAAGGCACGAAGGCTGAGGCTCGAACCAATTCCCGTGGTGAGGCGCTGTTGACCTTCCATCTTCCCGAAATGCCGGGCGCCCCCGACGACGACGAAGTAGATTTTGAAATCCGCGGCACGCATGGTAATTTCCACAATTCCCTGAGCGGCAGCCTTCGCTACTGGCGCCGCGCCGCCGTTCTGCTTTCTACCGACAAACCTTTGTATCAGCCTGATCAGGTCTTGCACATGCGTGTCCTAGTTGTCGACGACCAACGCCACGCCTGGCCCAAGCGTCCTGTGCGCTTTGTCGTTTACGATGCCGACGACACCGTCACGTTCTCTACTGACGCGGAAACCTCCCACTTCGGCATTGCTTCCGCGGATTGGAGCATTCCGTCCTCCCAGAAACTAGGCAGCTATCGTGTCTCGGCCGACATCTCCGGAGACGCTGACAGCAGAGAGTTGCAAGGCAACCAACTCATCCGTATCTCTCGCTACGAACTTCCGACTTTCACCGTGAATGTCGTCGCCAACCAAAACTTCTATCTCCCTGGCCAGAATGCTGATCTAACCGTCAGCGCAAGCTACATGTTTGGCAAGCCCGTTGTTCGTGGCCACGTTCGCATCGTGCGCGAAAGTCACCGTGAGTGGAGCTATCGAGACCAGAAGTGGGAAAGCGAAGAGGGAGAATCTCAGGAAGGCGAACTCGACGCCAAGAACGAGTTCCACGCAACGCTGAATCTCTCTAAGGACCACGCCGCCCTGCAGGATACCGACTGGAAGCGTTTCGAAGACCTTCGTTACGCGGCTTACGTGACTGACGCTTCCTCCAAGCGCACCCAAGAGCGCCACTTCGATGTGCGTATTTCTCGTAACGCGATACACCTCTATGTGCTCAACGCTGCTGGCGCTCTGCCCGTTGGGCTTCCGCCGGTGTTCTACATCTCCAGTTCCCTGGCAGATGGAACTCCCATCGCGGCTGACGTTCTTATCCGCCTCTATACCCAGGATCCATCCGACACTTCTTCGTCAAACCCGGCGGTCCAGCCTTTCGCCACGGTGCGCGTCCGCACGAATCGATACGGTATCGCACGTGCCTATTTCTCCGAGCCCCTGCGAAAGGAGAAGAATCCAAATACCGACAAAGATATCGATCGCATCTACGGCACGCTCGAAGCCAAGACCCTCGACGGTCGCACGGGTACGCATCTCGAGTCCTATTCCCTACAAGACGACCCTGCGCTTCGCATAACTCCCGTAAAGGCAATTTTGAAACCAGGGGATCCGATCGAGGCCGAACTCGAATCCTCTGTGCCACAACGCCGCGTGCGTGTCGACCTCGTGCAAACCGAGACGCAAACAATCCTGGCGTCCCAAGAATTGAACATGTCCCATGTTATGGCGCGGGTGACTTTCTCAGCGGACAAGCAATTCAGCGGGACGATTGCTCTTGCCGCGTACCCCTTGAACATTGAGACGGAGCCTTACTCGATGTATTCCCGCATGGCCGCAGCCAGCGTCCTCTTTCCAAAGCCTAGCAATCTCATGCTTGAGGCTAGGCCAGTGAAGACCACCTATCGCCCGGGTGAAGCGGCCTCCGTAAATCTTCGCGTGCGTAGTTCCGAAGGCGAATCTGTCGAGGGTGCGCTCGGAGTGCTTGTCTACGATCAGGCGCTCGAGGAGCTCGCGCGCACGGAAGCCAGCCTCTTCACTCGCGGATACGAACACATTGATCCCCGACTCGGCTTCCGTTCTTTTGAGGAGGACAACGACTCCATCGCTGGGATCTCCGTAAAACAACTCCTCAATCGGTCGCCAGACACCACTGTTCCTGCTGACCTCGAACTTGTGGCCCAGGCACTGCTGTTCAACGGCACCGGCGTTCCTCTGCGACTTGAATCGTCCGACGGTCCCCGCTACCTCGAACAGGTTTTCCAGAAGCAGATTCGATCGACTCTTGATCCCGTTGCCAAGCTGCTGCAAGAACAGTTCTCCAATACGGGTCATTTCCCGGCGGATCCTGCGGAGTATTCGACTTTTCTGAAAGCGAAAGGTACGGATGCTTCCCGCCTAAGTGATCCTTGGGGACGTCCCTACCATATCCGGCGCTCATATCAATGGCTTAACGAAGTCTTCGAATTTGATAGCGAAGGTCCGGACAAAACTCTGAAAACTTCCGACGATTTCACCGCAATGACCCTGTTGCGGCCTTTTTTTGAATTTGACGCGAAGCGCCTTCGCGCCGTCATCGATGCCTACCACACGAGCACGGGCGGCTACATCCGCGATCAGGCCACTCTCGAAGCTGCTTGCTCCCAGCTGCACACTTCGCTTTCCAGCTTTGTGGATCCCTGGGGCACGCCTTACCACTTCCTGTTCGGCATTGAACGCGACAATTACACGATCAAAGTGCTGAGTGCCGGCCCCGACAAGCGCTTTCTCTCCGGCGCAAACGACCCAACTGGAGACTGGGACGATCTCCAGGTCGCGGTGCAACCTATCCCTTACTTTCGCGAGACCGCGCAGCGCATTTCGGATGCTCTGCTCGACAGTGCAAAGGCCTCGGCCTTTTTCCCCGAAAACGAACAGGAATTCCGAAAGGTGATGGTCAGTCACGGGATCGACTGGGATGCAATCCACGATCCGTGGGGCCGGCCATATCGCATCGCCCCTATGGTGGAAGCGGCCTACACAGATAAGATCACGCTACGGGCATACGGACAGAACGTCGCGGCCTCCCAAACTCCTGTCACGCGGACAACGAAGGCCATCAGCATCGTCAGCGACGGCCCGGACCTCACTCCCAACACTGCTGATGATTTCGTTCTGGCGAAATTCGCCTCTCCTTTTCTTGAAGAGTCTGGCAGCTCTACGAGCAAGCCCAACACCCCCCAGAAGCCGCTACCCCTCTACAGTGGCAATTCCGGAGCCGTCCGTATCCTTGTTCAGGATCCAACGGGTGCGGTCATCTCCAATGCGAAAATCACTCTCACCAACGAAGCAGCGGGCGTTGCCTATGAGGGTCAAGCCAACGATCAGGGACTTTGCCTGCTCTCCAACCTTCCTCCTGGGACTTACCGCGTTCTGGTTGAAAGTCCTGGCTTCCGGTCCTACGTTTTGACCAACATTCCAGTGCTGTCCAGCAATGTGACAGAGGTTGGAGTGACGCTAAACGTTGGAGCCGCAACCGAGACTGTCGAAGTCCGAGCGCAGAATGCCCAAGTCCAGACCGAAGCGTCGTCTGTCGCTGCTCTCTCAGGAAAGTTGGGTCTGACGACCAAATCCGGGGCTGCGTCCGGTCAAATCAACATCCCGCTCGCTACGCCTCGGCTCCGGGAGTATTTTCCAGAAACGCTCCTCTGGCAGCCTGAGATTCACACGGATCGCGCTGGCCGCTCCATAGTCAAGGTTCCGCTTGCGGACAGCATCACTACGTGGAAGGTTTCGGCTATCGCTTCCACCCTTGATGGGCGCATCGCTACCGCTTCCACAGACATTCGCGCTTTTCTCCCTTTCTTTGCCGAACTTGAACCGCCTAAAGTCTTGACGGTTGGTGACGAAATCCATTTGCCTGTGACTGTGCGAAATTACCTCGATAAGCCACAGTCTGTCTCGCTCGATTGGGCTGCTGAACCGTGGTCGCAGTCTCTCTCCCCGCGCACCATCCAACTCGACGTTCCTCCTGGAGACTATGCTGAGCAGGCCTTCGCCTTCCGCGCGGCATTGCCCATGAAGGAGGCCAAGCAACGCCTCACCGCCTTCAACCGCCCCTCTGCAAACGACAGTGACGCCATCGAGAAGAAACTCCGCGTTCACGCTGATGGCCAGCAACGTTTAGCCCAGTCCAGCTACATCTTCCTTGGCAACACTTCGCTTTCGATTGAAATCCCTGCGAGCGCTCTTCCAGGCTCAGTCGAAGCCGAGTTAGTTGTGTACCCAAGTCTGATTGCGCACGTCAGCGACGCAATCGAAGGCATTATGGAACGGCCTTACGGTTGTGCTGAGCAGACTATTTCTTCCGCTTATCCGAGCTTGCTTTGGTTGCAGATACAGAAGGCCCAGCACTTTCCGCCTTCTCCGGTCGATGCCCGAGCGAACCACTATCTCAAATTGGCTCACGCGAAATTGCTCCGCTATCGCGAGCCGGGTGGTGGCTTCTCCCTGTGGGGCAAAGGCCGGCCTGAAATTTCGGTTTCGGCCTATGCCCTCCGTTTCCTTTCGGAAGCATCGGAATTCACTGAAGTGGACCCAGACGTGATCGCTGCTACGCGCCGCTGGTTGCTTCAGCAAGTCACACCGCAAGGCACGTGGATGGAAAGAGGTTCAGACGGCAAACTCCTCGAAGCGTATGCGCTGTACGATACCGCCTACGTCGTCGAGGTCCTCGCGCGCGATCTGCGACACCGGAACTCGGACGATAAAGACATCAAAGCCGAACGTGAGGCGGTGCGCAAGGCAGTCGAGTACCTTGCTAAGACTTCTCATGCCAATTCTGATCCCTATGACATCGCTCTCATCGCCCTTGCGAAACTAGCGGCCAAAGAAGATGCTTCTGGGGAAATCACTACGCTCCTGTCGCTGGAGCACCGCGAAGGCGAGGCCAGCTACTGGGATCTCCAGCACAACACCATCTTTTATGGCTGGGGCTACACCGGTCGGATCGAAACCACCGCTCTCGTCCTGGACGCGCTTGCCAAAACGGAGTCACAGGCACATTCACCCGAACTCCAGCGTGCGCTCGACCGCGGTACGCTCTTCCTTTTGAAGAACAAGGACCAGTATGGCGTGTGGTACTCCACACAAGCCACGGTTGACGTCCTCCAAACGCTCGTACGTCAGTTGAGTTCTGCCTCCTCTTCCGATTCATCCCGGACTCCCATGAGGATCTTGGTCGACGGCAAACCCGGCCCACAACTTTCTTCGTCATCGGATGCGCGCCAACTAACGCCACAGCGCGCTGACCTTACGTCATTTCTCGCGCCAGGGAAGCACACCATCGAATTTCGTGGCGGTCCGTCGACGCATGCCAGCGTCTACCTGAACGCGACTTACTATTTGCCATGGACCGATCCCTCAGTCACCGCTTCTTCGGTTCGCAGCGGCGACGCAGAGTTCTTGCGCTATTCCGTACAGTTCGACCATGTCACTACCGCACCCGGCGATTCCATTCACTGCACCGTCCATGCTGAACGCGTCGGTTTTCGAGGCTACGGCATGATGTTGTCTGAAGTGGGATTGCCTCCTGGAGCGGACGTAGACAGATCTTCCCTGGACGCTGCTGTCGCTAATTCTGGCTGGGATCTGCAAAGCTACGAAGTCCAACCCGATCGCGTAGTCTTCTACCTGTGGCCGCGAGCCGGCGGCACGACGTTTTCCTTTTCATTGAAGGCGCGATTCCCAATGAAGGCGCAGTCCTCGGAATCGCTCCTCTACGACTACTACAACCCACTGGCACGAGCCTCCGTGCCGCCTCTGCGATTCGTCATCCAGTAGTTTGGACAGGGGGCCGACCTGTGCCTTTAGAAGTACCAACCTGCACAAAGGCGGAATGCTGCCGGGCACCGAATGTCGCTCCACGGTGTCCATTCCTACATAAGCAAGGGACACGACTCGGGAATTTCCGTGCAAGGACAGCGGCCACCATCGTTCTCAGCATGAGCGCGGAAAGCGAATAAGGCGCTGAAACTCGTCTTCAGGGAGCGAGAACATGGAGCCCACCTTCTGGAGCCCAAGTCCAAGCCGATCGTTTTTCTATTCACTGGTCCTAGCGGTAGTGGTGGTTGTTGCCCTGCTGGTGGTCCCGGCGTTTCTTGCCTCGAATGCTTCGCCGGGAGCGGCCACGTACTCGCACGGCGTTTTGCACATCGCAATTCCCTATCAGGACGCAAAGCCCGGAGCGGGCCATCTGACGCTGGAGGTATTGGGCCCGGAAGAGCAGGTGCTGAGCCGGGTGGAGAAGGACGCGACGATTAAGAATTCCTCCGGGGAGTGGAAGACGGAGATGAAGCTCGATAAGCCGATGCAGTTGAATGAACTCGTATGGCACAGGGTGCGGTACCGGTTCGTTTATGAGGGGAACAAGTTTCAGGAGCTGAGCGGCGTGGAATCCATCTCGCGGATTCTGCGGATGCCGGTGTTGCACATACGGGGCCAGCAATCGTATCTGTCGGGCAGCCAGGCGGCGGTGCGCGTGGTCGTTACGGACTCGCACAACGACCCAATTCCCGGACGAGCGAGCTTGCGCATCGAATTGAAAGCGCCCCAGCAGGAGCGGCGCACGCTCTTCAGCGGGCGGCTGAATTCCCGTGGGACAGCGGAAGCGAGTATCGAATTCCCGGCGGGAATTGGGGGGAATTGCGAGCTGCACTACGTCGTAGACACCTCCATAGGATCGACGGAATTCACGCAGTCCGTGCGGCTGCAGGACAAAGTGGGAATCCTGCTGACAACGGAAAAGCCGATCTATCAGCCCGGGCAGCTCATTCACATCCGCGCGCTGGCGCTGGACCGCGCAAGCCGCAATGCGGTGGCGAACCGCCCGCTGACCTTTGAGGTGGAGGATTCACGCGGAAATAAGGTGTTCAAGAAGGTGACGAAGACGGACGAGTTCGGGATCGCCTCCGGCGAATTCGGGCTGGCGAACGAAGTCAACCTTGGTACCTATCATCTGCGCGCGCTGCTGGGAGATGCGGGCGTGGATGGCTCGGCGAACACGGCGGAGATTGCGCTGAACGTGGAGAAGTACGTCCTGCCGAAATTCAAGGTGGAGCTCAATTTCGCGTCGAAGAGCAACGCGAAGAAGCATGGCTATCGTCCCGGCGAGCATATTACGGGCACGGTGCAGGCCAACTACTTTTTCGGGAAGGCGCTGGATGAGGCGGAGGTTTCGCTGAAAGCCTTGGGCATGGATGTGACCGAATTCCAGGCCGCTTCGGCAGAGGGCAAAACGGACCGCGATGGCACGTACCACTTCGATCTTCCCGTTCCCGCGTATCTTGCGGGGCGTCCCCTCAGCCAGGGCGCCGCTCGGCTGCTGATTGAAGCCACGGTAAAGGACACAGCGGGGCATTCGGAGACGCGCGGCGAGCCGATTACCGTGAGCGAATCGGCGTTTCTGCTGACGGCCATCCCGGAGGGCGGAGCCTTGGTTCCCAAGCTGGAGAATCAGATTTTCCTGCTGGCGTCGTATCCGGACGGCACGCCGGTGCAAGCGGATCTTACCGTTCACTCCAACTCACAGCCCGATGTGCACGTTTCGACGGATGGCGGCGGTGTGGCGGTGATCACGCTGAAGTCGTCATACGTGGCGGAGACGCTGACGATCGAAGGGAGAAGCAAGGACGGCGAAAGCGTATCCACGAGGGTGCCGTTGCAACTTCGCGCGGGGGAAGACCAAGTGCTGTTGCGGACCGAACATGCCGTTTACCATGCGGGCGATCCCATACGACTGAAGATTCTGAGCACGAAGGTTCGCGGGACGGTGTATGTGGACGTGATCCGCGACGGGCAGACGGTCGTCACGCGGGACCTGGACCTTACCGACGGGGCGGTGGAACTTACGCTGGCGGCGACTCCGGACATGGCGGGCACGCTGGACATTCATGCGTACGTTTTCGGACGCAATGCGCAGCCCGTGGCGGACCATCGGATCGTGTTCGTGCAGCCGGCGGATGAATTGAAAATCGAGGCCGTGGCGGACGCGACGGTGTACAAGCCAGGGGACGACGGGCATATCCGATTCCGCGTGACGGACTCGCACGGGCAGGGAGTGCATGCGGCGCTGGGACTGCAGATTGTGGACGAAGCCGTGTTTGCGCTGGCGGAAAAACAGCCGGGGTTCGCGAAAGTGTTCTTCTATCTGGAACAGGAAGTGATGAAGCCGCGGTATGAAATTCACGCGATCGGCTTACCGGAGGTGGTCGAGGAACCGCCGGAAAAGTCACTGGAGGTACAGCGGGACCGAGCGGGCCGTGCGCTGTTTGCCGCCACGGAGATGGTCACGTCGAACGGGTTCGACACGGAAGTTGGGAGGACGATTCCGACGGACAAACAGTATGAGTACTATCAGCGTTACCAACAACACTTCCAGGATTCGGCGAAGAACCTGGCGCGGCAAATCCTCGATGCGTTTGTGGCGGACCCGAAGGAAACGGACCTGAACCGCGTGTTCGCGAAACTCGTGAAGTCCGGCGCGCCGGGATTCCGGGATCCGTGGGGCACGCCCTTGCGTCTCGAGCCGATGACGTGGTGGCCGGCCAAAGATCGGTACTTGATTCACGGGGCCGGGGCCGACAAACAGTTCGACACTGGCGATGATCTGCGGGCTTTCTTGTTTTTCCGGCGGAGTCCGCTGGTTGTGTCTCACGCACCCGACAAGGGAACGATCTCACTGAAGACCGAACGCGGCAGCGGAAACCAGAACTACGCGGAGATATCCGGAACTGTGGTGGACCCAGCGGGGGCAGCGATACCGAATGCCACAGTGAGCATGAAGAACACGTCGACGGGGCACGAGGCGAACACCGTTACTGACGATAGCGGAAAGTTCCATCTCAGCGAGGTTCGGAAAGGTGAGTACCTGGTTCAGGTTTCGAGCGTGGGATTCGAGCAGGCGAGCCGGATCTTCTCGTTAGACCGAGGCGACCACGCACAACTGACGGTTTGCCTCAATATCGGAGCGAGCACGCAGATGGTCCAGATCGAGACCGCAGCAGCGGCAATCATGGTGAGCCCGGAAGGCGTAGGTTTCGGCGAAGGAAGAGGGGTCGCCGGTGGAGTGCCGGGCGGCGTGGCAGGCGGAGTCATGGGGGGAGTGGGGGCGGGTGAGTTTGAGGACCGGGTGCTTATGAATTTGCCCATGAACAATCGGAATATGATGCCGCCGCCGAAGCCCATGGCAAAACCATCGAGGGTTCGCCTTCTGAAGGAAGACGCCGGGAAGGTTAAGGCAAGTGAGGAGACGGGGCCGGAGGTGCACGTGCGGTCGTGGTTCCCCGAAGCGCTTTACATCAATCCGGAGATCATCACGGACCGGGACGGGAAAGCCAGCATTGCAATCCCGATCGCCGACAACATCACGACGTGGCGCATGGCGATGATCACTTCGACGCAGCACGGCGCGCTGGGCACGGCGACGTCGAGCCTGAAAGTGTTCCAGGATTTCTTCGCGGATCTGGACATGCCGGTGACGCTGACGCAGGGGGACCAGGTGTCGCTGCCGGTGGCCATATACAACTACACGGATACGAAGGGCGACGCGCGGCTGGAGCTGAAGCCGGAGAACTGGTTCGGGCTGGTGGATGATGCGGCGGTGAAGACGGTGAACGTGGATGCGCAGCACGTGGGCGGGTCGCAGTTCACGCTGGAGGCGAAGCGGATCGGGAAGTACCGGCTCACGCTGACGGTCCGGATGAAAGGCACAACGGAGCGCGCGGATGTTGTGGTGCGCGAGATTGAAGTTGTGCCCAATGGGCGCGAGCAGAATATGGTGTTCAACGGGCAACTGGAATCGGGGGCAACGCATGATGTGACGTTTCCGGCGAACGCGATTCCGGACGCGAGCAAGATCTTCGTGCGTATTTATCCCGGCCCGTTGAGCCAAATCATGGAGGGCATGGACGCCATTTTGCGGATGCCGAGCGGCTGCTTCGAGCAAACTTCTTCGGCGACGTATCCGAACGTGCTGGCACTGGATTACATGAAACGAACGAAGAAGCTGACGCAGGAAGTGCACGCGAAAGCGGAAGGGTTCATCGCGAACGGCTACCAGCGGCTGCTGACGTTTGAAGTGCAGGGTGGCGGGTTCTCGTGGTTCGGGCAGGCTCCGGCGAACAAAATCCTGACGGCGTACGGCTTGATGGAATTTGCCGACATGGCCAAGGTGCACGACGTGGATCCGCGGGTGATTCAGCGGACGCAGCAATGGCTGGCGTCGCAGCAATTGGCGGACGGGAGTTGGAAGCCGGACACGCAGTTCATCAACGAAGGAGCGACAAACCGGTTCAATACGGACGTACTGCGGATCACGTCGTACATCGCGTGGTCGCTGGAGAACACGGGATACCAAGGTCCGGCGGTAGAGAAAGCGAACCAGTACATCCAGAGCCACATTTCCGGCAAGCTCGATGCGTACACGCTGGCGGTGCTGGCGAATTTCGCGGTGGACTACGGCAAGGACCGGGAGTTCACGCGGCAGGCAATGCAGATGCTGATAGACGAGCGGACGGAAGAGGACAAGCAGGTGTGGTGGACGTCCAGTGAAACCGGTATGTATTCCACCGGGCTGGTGGCGAACATCGAGACCACCGGGCTGGCGACCCAGGCGCTGTTGAAGTGGGGCCAGGCCTCCAGCGTCGCCCGGAAAGCTCTGACGTATCTTACGGCGAAGAAAGATGCGTACGGGACGTGGAGCAGCACGCAGGCGACCATCATGGCGCTTCGGGCGCTGATCCTCGCGTCCGAGAAGAGCGCTTCCGATGTGAACGGGACGCTGGAGGTGCTGCTGAACGGGAAGAGCGTCACGGAACTGAACTTCACACCCGAGAACAGCGATTTGTTCCATCAGTTCGTTTACAAGGAATTTGAGAACAAAGAAACGAATCGCGTGGAAGTGCGGTTTGCGGGGAAAGGCAATCTCGGGTACCAGGTCGTCGGGCAGTACTTTGTGCCGTGGGACGAGAAAGGAGCGCAGGAGCCGCTCTCGATCGACGTAGCGTACGACCGCACGCGACTCGCGCAAGACGATATCGCCACGGCTACGGCGACGATTCGGAACAATCTGGACAAATCGGCCAAGATGGTGATGGTGGACATCGGGATTCCTCCGGGTTTCGATATGTTGAGCGAGGATTTGCAGGAGTATCAGAAAAAGTCCGCCAACCAGAAGAGCGGGCGTCTGGAAAAATACAGCCAGACAGCGACGCAAGCCATCCTGTACTTTGATTCATTCGCTGCGGGGCAAACGGTCACTGTTCGCTACCGGCTGCGCGCGAAATATCCGATCCGCGCCCGTACCTTCTCTTCGCGCGTCTACGAGTATTACAACCCGGACATCAACTCGATCGCCCGCCCCAGCAGGCTCGAGATCCTAAAGCGCTAAGCGTACGGTCTTCCAGCTTGACCTCCAGTCCGGATTAACTCGTCACCAATATCGTCACCAAAACTAGCCGATTTCGGTTCTTCTTTGGAGAGGGTAAAACCGGAAAAGTAAGGCAGGCAAAGGGATTTAGCGATTTTGACCGCATTTTTGACACGGTAGAGGTGCCTAACTCGTTTTACGAACCATCAGCTAACCATGAACTGTGTCAGTCCTCTCGACGCTAGCCTTTTGGAGCGAAGTTCACCTGCACTTCCAGTTCAACCGAAACTGGCTGGCCGTTTAGGACGGTCGGCTCGTACTTCCACTGCAATACAGCCTTGAGCGCAGAGGGGATCAGCAGCGGAGGCCCGCTCAGCGCGTGCGCCTGGACAACATTTCCGTGCTCATCGATTATCGCGTCAACAACCACGACACCGGCTATGTGCGCCTGGCGTGCGAGTGATGGATATTCGGGGTTCGCGGAAAACTTC
>DATMQI010000221.1:0-4722 GCA_035567135.1 Terriglobales bacterium | reverse complement strand
AGGTCGCCGGCGTTGACCTGGTAAGCGGGAAAGACGTTCGAAACCTTAGGGTTTTGCTGACTGTAAATGTCGGCGCCGACGCTTGCGGACGGAAGTTGGTTGGAGCGTGTGATCCCGACTTGCGCCTGAGCTTCGAGCACTCGAGCGGCGGCGATGCGCACATCATAATTTTGCGCAATGGCGGTGTGAATCAGCTGCGTGAGCACCGGATCTTGATAAAGCTGCCACCATTGCTCGTTGCCAAGTGACGAGGCTTGGGTGGCTTGTTGCGGTTCCGGCGTACGGTATTGTTGAGGAACATTCACCGCAGGCCGTTTGTACTTCGGGCCCATCATGCAGCCGGTTTCTAGAACCAGCACGGCTAGGATTCCTAAGAGTGCGGTGTTCTTCATAATTCAATCTCCCAGACTGGGCGCCTCGACGGGAGCCAGTGGCAATGCTTTCCGCTTATCAGCGCCTGAGAATTTCTCAACGACGTAGAAGATCGCCGGAACAAAGAACCTGCCGATAAACGTCTCGGCCAGCATGCCTCCGATCACAGTCGTTCCTATAATCTGTCGCGCGATTGAGCCTGCACCGGATGCGATCCAGAGTGGCACGCACCCGACAATAAAGGCGAGCGCGGTCATCATGAGGGGCCGGAAGCGAAGCCTCGCGGCGTCCAACGCGGCATCAACCAGAGGCTTGCCCCGTTCGTACTCTTCTTTCGCGAACGCGACGATCAGAATGGAATTCTTCGCTCCCAGGCCGATGAGCATCACCAGGCCGATCTGGGTGTACACATCGTTTTCCATTTGAATCATGTACGGCGGCAGGAACCAGCCGAGCACGACGCGACGCAGCCAGAGTGCCGCAACCGCGCCGAATACTGCGACCGGAGTGCTCAGCAGTACGCTCCAGGGCAGCGACCAGCTCTCATACATCGCAGCGAGAACGAGAAACACGAAGAACAGCGATAGGCCAAAGATTGCCCAGGCCGGTACCCCATGGCGCGCCTTCTGCTCTTGATACGACATGCCCATGTAGTCAAAGCCCATTTGGTGGGGCATGGTTTGACTGAACACGTCTTCCAGTGCCGCTGTCGCCTGTTCCGAGCTGTGGCCGGGCGCAGCGCTACCAATAATTTCGGCAGAGCGATACTCGTTGTAGCGAAGGGTGAATTCCGGGCCGTAACGAGTCTCGAAGTTTGCGAGTGCGGAAAGCGGCACATTTTGGCCCTGGTTGTTGCGCACATAGAACTGTCCAAGATCTTGCGTAGTGGATCGGTAAGGCGCTTCGGCCTCGACATACACCTGCCAGGTACGGCCGAAATCGTTGAAGTAGTTGACGAACAAGCCGCCCATGAATGCCTGAATCGTCTGGTAAACGTCGTTGATCGCAACACCCTGCTTGAGCACTTTGTCGCGATCCACATTGATGTACTCCTCTGGCACGCTAGGGATTAATGTGGTGGCGACGAAGCCAATTTCAGGGCGTTTGCGAGCGGCTGCCAAAAATTTGGCCGTGTTATCCGCCAGGAACTTAACGTCGCCGCCACCGCGGTCTTCGAGGACAAACTGAAATCCGCCAGAGGTCCCGACACCCGGAACCGCAGGCGGCGAGAAACTGAAGACAGTTCCCTGCGGCAGACGGCTGAGTTCCTGGTTCAGACGAGTTTTTATTTCCTGATACTGTTCCGCTCTGCTTTTGCGCTCGCCCCAGGGCTTCAACGTAACGAAGAAGAAACTGTTGTAGCTAGTGTGCGCGAAGCTGAGCAGGTTGAAACCCACAACCGTTGTTGTGTACTGAATTCCCGGCATGTCTCCGAGAACGTCCTCTACCTGCTTCGCAGCTTCGCTTGTACGTTCCATGGAAGCCGCGACCGGAAGTTGCATGGTGACGTAGAGGTAGCCCTGGTCTTCATCCGGCATAAAGCTCGAGGGCAGCCGGCTACCAAAGAAAAACGCACCCAAACCGAAGACTGCCAGCAGCACCAGCACGAGCGCGCCCTTGCGAATCACCGCATGCGACCAGCGGACAAACCCATCCGTACTGCGTTCCCAATAACGGTTGAAGGCGCCAAAAAATTTTCCAAGAGGTCCGCGATGCAGTTGGGCGTCCTGTTCGGGTCTTGGCCGCAGCAACAGACCGGCCAGTGCCGGGCTAAGAGTGAGCGCGTTGAAAGCTGAGAGCATCACGGAAATGGCGATTGTCAGGGCGAATTGCTGATAAAGGCTGCCGGTGATGCCAGGAATGAACGCCGTAGGCACAAACACCGCAGCCAGCACCAGTGCAATCCCCACAACTGGTCCGGAGAGCTCCTCCATGGCTTTGCGAGCTGCGTCGTTCGGAGCTAGTCCCTCTTCGATATGGCGCTGCACGCCCTCAACAACCACAATGGCGTCGTCAACCACGAGGCCGATTGCCAGGACCAGGCCCAACATCGACAGTGTGTTGATGGAGAAACCGAATAGCGGGAACAGGGCAAATGTGCCGACAAGCGAAACAGGCACAGCCAGCATAGGGATCAGGGTGGCCCGCCAGTCTTGCAAGAAGAGGTACACAACCAGAATGACCAGCAGAATCGCAATCACCAGCGTTTCGACAACGTCCCTCATGCCTTCGGTGACCGGCAGAGTCTCATCGAGCGAAATTGCATAATCGACATCTTCGGGGAAACGTTGCTTCATCTGGGCCATCAGCTTGCGCACGCCCTCCGCGGTTCGGAGGGCGTTAGATCCCGGAAGTTGGTAGATCGCAATGATGGCGCTGGCCTTGCCATTCAGCCGACTGATCGTGCTGTAATCCTGCTGGCCCAGCTCGACTCGAGCAACGTCTTTCACGCGTACGAGTCCGCCATTCGGAGCTTCGCGAACAACGATGTTGCCGAACTCCTCCGGAGATGTAAGGCGGCCCTGCGCCAGCACCGCGTAGGTGAACTGCTGGTTCTTCTGGGATGGTTCGCCACCTATCTGGCCAGCAGGATTTACTGTGCTCTGGGCGCGGATGGCGTTAGTAATGTCCGTTACGGTGATGCCCAGCTTCGCCAGTTGATCGGGCTTGATCCAGAGCCGCATCGCATACTGGCCGGCCCCAAAGACCTCCGACCGGCCAACGCCATAGGAGCGGCCGATGGGATCGTTGAGATTGATAAACGCATAGTTAGAGAGAAACGCGGCGTCGCGGGTGCCGTGGGGCGAGTACAAGCCCACCAGCATGAAAGGAGCCGTGGCCGACTTTCGCAACGTGATCCCATAGCTGGTCACCTCGGGAGGAAGCTGTCCGTTTGCCAGCTGCTGACGCGACTGCGTAAGCATGAGATCCATATTGGGATCAGTCTTGAGATCAAAATCGACAAGCAGAGAGGTCTGCGAACCGTTCGTTGCGTTCACGGAATACATGTATTCCATGTTGTCCACGCCGGTAACTTGCTGTTCGATCGGCGTAGCCACGGACTGCTCGAGAGTCTTTGCGTCAGCGCCGGGGTAGTTAGCTTGCAACCAGATTTCCGGCGGGGCAATGTTCGGAAACTGTGCGATTGGCAAAAGCGCAATCGTGATCGCGCCAACGACGACGGTAACGATCGCGACAACGATTGCGACGATGGGGCGTCGAATAAAGAAATTCACCATGGCTCAACGCTCCTCTGCTTCCGTGTACGGCTTGGCATTCACCAATTCGCCATCTTTTGTCTGGTCTGCGCCAACCGCCACCACGCGTTCGCCCGGGTTAAGACCCTTCGTGATTACCCAGAGAGTGCCCACTCTCGGCCCGACCTGCACGCTCCTCAGTTGCACCCGATTGTCGGAACCCACAACAGCGATCTGGTAACTTCCCTGGGTCTGACTCACCGCCGCCTGTGGCACCAGCAGCGCTCCCGTGAGGTTTCCAGTTGACGCCTGAATGCGCGCGTACTGGCCAGGTCGCAATAGGTTTTTGGAATTGGGGAACTCGCCCACGAGCTGAATGGTTCCGGTCTGCGTGTTTACTTGGCGATCCGCGAAGATGATTCTGCCGGGATGCGGGTACGTATTGCCGTCGGCTAGAGTCAACTGCAACGGGATTCGTGAAGCGTGCGTGAGAAAGTCCACGCTCCCCGGACCACCGCCATCCGCCATGCGCAGGTATTCCTGTTCGCTGATTGGGAAATAAACTTTGATCGGACTTACCTGCGAGACTGCGGTGAGTACCGTAGTCGGGCCCACCAGGTTGCCCACCTGGACCGTATTGATGCCGGCGATCCCATCGACCAGAGAAACAACTTTGGTGTAGCCCAAGTTCAGCTCTGCTTGTTCGACCGCCGCCTGGGCGGCCGCAACTGCTGCCTTTGCACCACGGAGCGACTGCGTGTCGGTATCCAGCTGGCTCTGGGGAATCGCGTGAGCTTCCGCTTCGGGAATGTCACGCTTCACGTTGAGCTCGGCGTTGGCCATCTGCGCCTCGGCCTGGGCCAATTGCCCTTTGGCTTGATCGAGCACCGCTTGAAAGGGGCGCGGGTCAATCTCGAAGAGCACTTGACCCTTTTTGACGACTGCGCCTTCGTGATAATCCTGGCGAATCAAATAACCGCTCACTTGCGGCGAAATCTGTGCGTTGACGTAGCCTTCCAACGTTCCTACCCACTCACCCTGAACCGGCACGTCCTTCTGGATGACCGGTGCAACTTCCACCTCGGGCGCCGGAGGGGCCGCTGCGGAAGCTACCCTGCGTTCGCAGCCGGCACCCAGCACCGTCACGAACGCA
>DATMQI010000220.1:0-4215 GCA_035567135.1 Terriglobales bacterium | reverse complement strand
ATTATCAAGCCGACCAACGGTCAAGTGATCGCCCGCGTTACTTTGGGAGACGAGGAAGATACGCGGCGTGCTATTGCCGCGGCCAAGCGCGCGTTCTCCAGTTTCGGCCGGACGACGAAGGACGAGCGCCTGCGTTACTTGGGCCAGTTACACAAAGCTGTCTCAGAACACATCGACGATTTGACGGCCGTGATGATTGAGGAGTACGGCGGGGTAGCTCGGTTCGCCCGGCTTATTGTCGAGTCGGGTGTCAGCGCCTTCGCCGCGGCAGAGAAGGCCCTTCAAGAGCTGCCGTTGAGAGAAAACTGGGGCAAGACAACGGTCACGCTCGAGCCGGTTGGAGTCGCCGGACTTATTACAGCATGGAACGCGAACGCTCTGTTCATTTGCCTCAAACTTGCGTCGGCGATCGCGGCTGGTTGTACGGTCGTGCTCAAACCGAGCGAAATGAGCTCGCTGCAGACCCGCGCAATGGTTGAGGCTCTGCATGAGGCCGGGCTACCAAAGGGTGTCTTCAATGTGGTGACAGGTCTGGGTACTGTCGTTGGCGCTGAGATGGTGCGCAATCCCGATGTGGCGAAGATATCGTTCACCGGTTCAGTTGCTGTCGGAGAACAGATCATGCGCGACGGCGCGGCGACGATGAAGCGGGTCACGCTCGAACTGGGCGGAAAGTCCCCCACAATCGTGCTGGATGACGCCGTGCTCGACAAGGCCATTCCGGCGGCTCTTATCTTGGCCTTCTTGAACAGTGGTCAAGCTTGCGCTGCAGGAACGCGGCTTCTCGTGCCCAAGAACCGACTCGCCGAAGTGAAGCGGGCCATACGGGATGAGATGCGTAACTACACCGTCGGCGATCCCGCGGATCCCAACATCATGGTTGGGCCGATGGTGTCGCAAAAACAGTATGAGCGCGTGGAATCTTACATTCGTAAAGGCGTCGAAGAAGGCGCGGAGGTACTGGTCGGCGGAGAGGGGCGCCCGAAAGGTCTCGAAGCCGGCTTCTTTGTGAAGCCCACGGTGTTTGTCGATGTGAAGAACAACATGACGATCGCGCAGGAAGAGATTTTTGGCCCGGTGCTCAGTGTGATCACCTACGATTCCGAGGACGAAGCGATCCGCATTGCCAACGACTCCAAATACGGCCTTCACTCGGCAGTCATGGGCACTGACCTCGAGCGCGCACGCCGCGTAGCTTCTCATCTGCGCGCTGGCCGCGTCGTGATCAATAACATGAGCGACGATCCGCAGGCACCTTGGGGCGGATTTAAATACTCAGGCGTCGGCCGCGAATATGGCCGGTATGGAATTGAAGCGTTTCTCGAGCCAAAGGCCATCCTTGAGTGACCGATCTTGCCGTGCTTACATCCATCAGCGCGAAGCGACGCAATCGACTTTGGCTGCGGACGATCTGTCGGGTTGCTACCTCCTGACCGGCAGACCGGTTCCGGTTCGGACTTGCTGAAACTTGGGAGCGAACAGTGAACCGGCGTGTGATTCGAACACCCCGGCTCAATGGACGAGAGATTTGGAGGAATATATATGAATTACAAGAACATCATGGTCGCTGGCACCGGCGTGCTAGGAAGTCAGATTGCGTTTCAGACGGCGTACAAAGGTTTTTATGTCAATGTATACGACGTTTCGGAGGAGGTTCTGGGGCATGCCAGAGAGCGGCTGACCAAGTTAAAAGAAAACTACAAAGAAGATTTGGGCGCAACGCAGCAAGCAGTGGATGAAGCTCTTAACCGTATATCGTTTTACACTGACCTTGCGCAAGCTGTCGCAGATGCAGATTTGGTCGTTGAAGCTATTCCTGAAGTACCCCAAATTAAAACTGCTTTCTATAAAGAACTCGGGAGAGTGGCACCGGAGAAGACCATCTTCGCGACAAACTCATCCACCCTGTTGCCCAGTCAATTTGCCGAAGCAACGGGCCGCCCTGATAGGTTTCTGGCACTTCATTTTGCCAACAGCATCTGGAAAAATAATACTGCCGAAATTATGAAACATCTCGCGACGGATCAGGCAGTATTCGAGGATGTGATAGAGTTCGCCAAGAGAATTGGCATGGTCGCGTTACCGCTATATAAGGAACAGCCCGGTTATTTACTGAACTCCTTGTTGATCCCATTCCTAGAAGCTGCACAAATGCTGTTGCTAAACGAAGTGGCAGACATAGAGACAATTGACAAGACATGGATGATTGCGACCGGTGCGCCCGAAGGACCTTTTGCCATTCTCGATACAGTCGGCATTACCACCGCGTATAACATCACTCTTGCAAAAGCAAATGCACTGGGTAGCCCGCAGTTTGAGAAGTTGGCATATCTCCTCAAAACGCAATACCTGGATAAGGGCAAGCTCGGCAGGGGAACGGGACAAGGATTTTATACCTACCCTAATCCCAGCTTTGCGAGCCCGGACTTTATACGAAATCGATAACAGAGTCCGGAGGCCGACCGCGCCCGGGCGAAAGTTACCGCCTGCAACATCTTGCGTTCATACAGGACGTCTGATGCTCGCGTCGCTTCGCTACCTCGATACGTTTGTGAAGATCGCCGGGGTTGGCTCTTTGCAAAGCACTGGCTCTACGTAGACTGGCTGGAGGAACCCACCTTATTATATCAGCGGCTAGCCGAATGAGCTCTGTGACCGCCCTTCCAGCGCAGGAGAGGACGGATACTCCGATGCGGAAAAGCAAGCGCCTGGCAATTGTCGGCGCAACCCGGATGGTTGGTGGATACGCCCTTTGATATGCGCTCGAAGACCCCACCATCACCTCTGTCGCAGCTATTGGGCGATGGCCTGATCGAGTCACTCTATCCCGCGTCCGTCCAAGCGAAAGGCAGCACATAGATGTTCAGCTCGATTACCGCTCTCTTTAATTACTGGCGCCGAAACCGAGGACACGTCTCGGAAGCAACCAATCAGCCTCAGTACTCCGGTGTTGGGCGAGCAGGCGAGTTGGAAAGGTCTGTAGTGAAATGAATACCGGGCGACAAGAGTTGCAGAGACGTTGGCAGTACCTGGCCGAGGCCCAGAAACTCAGTCATTCCGGAATCTTCGCGTGGAAGGTCACCAGTGGAATGCTCGAGTGGTCAGACGAGACCTACAGAATTCTGGGATTTAGTCGAGAAACTAATCCCACGCTTGATCTGGTTTTCGACAGAATTCATCCCGAAGATCGAGAGCGGCTGGTGGAACTCAGGGATCGCGCAGCTCGGGATGGGATGGACCTCGATGTCGAGTACCGGCTGCTGATGCCCAACGGTGACATCAGATATCTCCACGTGGTTGCACACGCCGGAGGTAATAGTTCCGACAATCGCGAGTACATAGGCATAGTCAGCGACATCACTGAACGCAAGCTTGCAGAGCAAGAGCGGCAGGCGTTATCTCGAGACTTAAAAGATAGCAACGCCAGACTTGAAGAAGCGCAACGCGTCGCACATGTGGGTTACTGGGATTGGAATCTTGAAACGGGCGAGATCATCTGGTCGGACGAAACCTATCGAATCTTTGGGTTCAAACCCCAAGAACGTCCGATGGACATAGAAACGGTTAGCGGATTGGTCCACCCTGATGACCGTGAGGCTCTCTACAGCGCAGTGGACGTGGAGGTCGCTGCCGGCCTGCATCCCGCTCATCAGCATCGGATCGTCCGTCCGAGTGGAGAAGTGCGTACGGTGCAGTCTATCACTTCAAAGCTCTGGAGCGCGACGCCCGGTGACTTGGAGAACGGGACATCTGGAAAGCCCAACAGGCTGTTCGGGACGGTTCAAGACATTACGGATTTGAAGCGCGCAGAGGACGCGCGCCATGCTTTGTCTCGAGATTTGCAGGAAAGCAAGGATTGGCTCGAAGAGGCGCAACGCGTCGCTCACGTCGGCTACTGGGTATGGGATGTTGAGACGAATCAGGTGATTTGGTCGGAGGAAACCTATCGCATCTTTGGATTGGCGCCACAGGTGGGCTCCTTTGACGTTACAAAAGTAAGGGACATGATCCATCCCGATGATCGAGAGGTTGTATTTCGGACAGCAGAAGAGGCTATCCGTTCTGGGACGCGTACTGACTGTGAACATCGGCTCATTCGTCCCGATGGGGAAATACGCGTCGTCCATAGCTTGGGTGATTTGAAAACAAACTCAGCGGGACGTCCCTACCAAATGTTCGGTACGACCCAGGACATCACTGATCGGAAACGCGCAG
>DATMQI010000219.1:0-26619 GCA_035567135.1 Terriglobales bacterium | reverse complement strand
GAACCGACAACTGGTTGGAAAGTCGTGGCAAGGAATTGGCGGTTTGGTGTTCGCAATGACCTGTTTTCGTCAGTTACCTACGCTAAGGTACCTCCTAGGGGAATGGTGACAAAGTCTGGTTGCAGTTAGGGGGTGACATTATCTTGGAGCATCTACAGGCCTTGATTTCAGCGGTTGACTCCTGCCGATCGCAGGGGGATACTTGGATGCTGCCAGTTGGGGGAATCATGCCACGCTGGCCTGGGGACCTGCCAAGTCCTATAGGTCACTTCATCAACGGCTCGTCCACAACCCATGCCAATTTCACATCAAAAGGAAAGGTCAAATGACTCGATTGTTGCCCAGGTTTTCCCAAGGAAGTCGCATTCTCGTGTTTTCGTTGTTTCAGCTTGTAACCTGCCTCCTGATTCTCGCGTTGTCAGCCCCGGCGCAGACTTCGTTGGAACAAATCTCCACGCCCGCTCCGAAGGGGTTTACCGGAATATTTGGTGGAGGCCCGTTTTATAAGACTGCGAATTTCAATGTCGCGAAGGACATAGCTGAAATTGAACACTCTGGTTTCTCCGAAGCTATCGTCTGGAGCGTTGAGGTCAATAGCCAAGGCGACTTGAACTTCAATGGCGAGTTTCCGTTGACTTCGAACGGCGTCTATGTAGGCAATAAAACGTATCCGAAATTTGCCGCGGATATGGCCACGTTAAAGCAAGCAGGAACTGTCAAAAGAGTCACCTTCAGCATCGGTTCCTCAAACTACGGGGACTGGGAAAACATCACTGCTTTGGTGAAGGCGCAAGGCGTCGGCCCGAAGAGCATTCTGTACAAGGATTTTAAGGCTTTGAAAAAAGCGATCCCGGCTCTGGACGCCCTCGATTTTGATGACGAGAATAGCTACGATCTTCCCACTACGGTTAAGTTCGGGGTCATGGTGGGCAAACTCGGCTATCACGTCTTGCCGGATCCTTATGTCAACGCCAGCTATTGGCAGAGTGTGGTTTCAGAAATCAACCAGAAACGCCCCGGCACGGTAGACGGAGTGCATCTTCAGGCCTATGCCGGCGGTCAAGGAAACAATCCATGCTCAGGTTGGGATTTTGGAAAGGTGCCTGTTTTTCCGGGCGTGTGGGACATAAACTACACGCCAAGCCAAGTGCAGACGCTGATGAGAAGCTGGCACAATGAATGCGGGATAGTCGGCGGCTTCATGTGGATTTACGACGACTTTGTGCGCAATGGCCTTGCCAAAAAGTACGCTAGCGCGATCAACAAGGGAGTCAAATAGAACGAGAAGGTGCTGCGCAAGTTCAACTTCAAAGTGTCGTCAGGCGGCCAGAATCTTTGATATGGGTGGGTTTGTTCGGAACAACTACTACCACCACAAATCAACGGTTTTGGCCGCGTCTTAGAGAATTCTATCGGGGTCCCCTTCCGATGGAAGGTTCATTAGAAGGCGTTGGAACTTGATCCCAACGACGCAACGGCTCGCCAATGGTATGCGCAAGATCTGATTTGGGTTGGCGGCAAAGATCAGAAGGCGTTGGCCGAGATTACACGCGCACCAGCTTGATCCCCTGTCACCCATCATTACCCAGATTCTAGGACCGGTTCAACACTGGGTACGAAAGTATGACGACGCTATCGCCACCTGCCAGAAGCTGGCCGTGGAGATCTTTCCCTCAAGGTAAAGTGTTGTTCTTCAGCCGATTTGCCTATCCTCTCCTCTGATTCTTGCCCTAGATTCCGCTTTACTCCACTCAAGAGGACGCTCTCTCATAGTTGCATTGACCCGAGAGGTTGGCCAATTCTCAATATGGTCCATCGTTACTTGTGGCGTTCCGTCCACCCTTGTATTCAAGGAGGGTGAGGAAGATCGCGATGGTCGCGTCGCTGGTTCTGGGGGCCGTTGCGGGCTTTGGGCAAACCGTCCCTGTCGACTTTCTCGGCGTGCATACCAACCATCTCAGCTCCTGGCCAACAGAAGTGCCGTTTCACCTGTTTCGCACACTGAGCTCCACTGGAAGTGGAGGCGGAAGCCAATGGTGGGAGATGCAGCCGGATGTAAATACCTTCAACTTTGGCCTGATGGACGATGCCATGCAAGCCACCGCCGCCCAGGGCGTTGCCGTCACTTACACACCCGTGGGAGTTCCTTCCTTCGTGGTCGGCCACGACAACAACGGACCGATCGGATGGAGCCTGGATGGGACCAAGCGGCGATCTTGCACCTGTGCCTCCGACTACGCCCCCGACCATTGCTATCCCCCTGGGGACATCAATCCGGACGGATCGGGAACCGATTTCGGATGGAGCACGTTTGTCACTGCTCTCGCCACCCACGTGCATGCCGGGCACGTGGCCAACCCCGCTGGCTACTCGGACATCGCTTACTGGGAAAACGGGAACGAGTGGACCTATAACGGCCAGCAGTTTTGCGGTAGCTTCGCGCAGATGGCCCGCATGCTGCAAGATGAGAAGTGCATCGTGACGGGTACCGGGCCGGGCTGCAATCGGGCCCCCATCAACGCCTCGGCTCAAATGGCGACTATCGCGCTAAACGGCAGCGGCGATCCTCTCGACAAACAGTATCTGGCCACGGTCCCCAACATTCCTCAGGGTGCCACCCCGGCGCAGCTTACCAACATCTTCAACTATCACTGCTACGCATTTTTTCCTAACGCGGAATCGCAGATCGCCCACGGAACCAGCACTCTGAAGTTTGTAAGTGAAAACCCAGACCTGAAAGGAAAGCCGGTCTTCTGCACAGAAGGCGGATGGATCGGCGGACCACACGACATTCGTCCTGATACCTGGCAGCATGCAGCCGACTTCACCGCACGCTACCTGCTCGGCCTGGCGTCCTCAGGCGTTCAGCATGTGATCTTGTTCGGATACGATTTCTATTCGGACATCGATGGGCCCGGTGCCCTGGAGCAATTAGTCGATCCCACGACCGCTCACGGTTGCACCATCCCCGGGCAGCACGGGTTCCTGTGTCCGACTGGTGTGGCCTGGACGCAGATCGCCAACTGGCTCACTGACGTCAACTTCAACGGACCTTGCACCAGCACAGTTTCCGGCGCCGGCCACATCTGGACATGTAACCACACGAGCGCTGGGTCCGGCTATAAGTCTGGGGAGTTTGCCTGGTTCGACGCGCTCGATGGAACCGCCCTGTATCAGGTGCCGAACACGTTCACGCGGCAAGAGGACATGAGCGGAGCCATCACCCCCGTGGTCCCTGGCAGTTCTATTTTGCTCTCGAACAGCCCGCTCCTGATGATGGACGATAAGCCTCCGCTGCCGCCCACTGGTCTCTCGGCGGTGGTTCACTAGCACGACACTTACTGCGTGCTTTAATAATGAGCGGGTGACCCTTCAGGACGGATTAGTCGAACCCAATGTTCGGACTTACACTTACTAACTATTGCAACATCCCCATTACTCATTGGCGGTTCGTTGACTCGCGAATGTCCCATCCGTAAGATGAAGCGACCCACGAGCGACACATCTGCTAATGATTGGCCAAACCATTTCGCACTACCGTGTCGTCGAGAAGCTCGGTGGCGGCGGTATGGGTGTGGTCTACAAGGCCGAGGATATCAAGCTGCACCGTTTTGTCGCCTTGAAGTTCCTGCCGGATGGGATTGCGAAGGACCCGCAAGCTTTGGCGCGCTTTCAACGCGAAGCGCAGGCTGCCTCCGCTCTGAATCATCCCAATATCTGCATGGTCTTCGAGATTGATGAGCAAGAGGGTCGACACTTCATCGCCATGGAATTTCTGGATGGAGTGACACTGAAGCATCGCATCGGTGGGCGGGCATTGGACACCGAACTGATTCTGTCGCTGGCCATCGAGATTGCCGACGCGCTCGATGCCGCACACGCGGAAGGCATCATTCACCGCGACATCAAGCCCGCGAACATTTTTATCACCAAGCGCGGCCACGCCAAGGTTCTCGACTTCGGTTTGGCGAAAGTCATGCCGGGAGGCAGCAAGGAGTTAGAGGCGGAGGGAGCGACCGTCCAAGAAACGGCGATGACCGAGGCGCACCTGACCAGTCCCGGTTCCACGCTCGGCACGGTCAGTTACATGTCTCCTGAGCAGGTGCGTGCGAAAGAGTTGGATGCTCGCAGCGACCTGTTTTCTTTCGGCGCGGTGTTGTATGAGATGGCCACCGGCATGTTGCCTTTCCGCGGGGAAAGTTCGGGAGTCATCTCCCGCGAAATTCTGGATCGTGATCCAGTTCCAGCGGTGCGTCTGAACCCTGACCTCCCGCCCAAGCTCGAAGACATTATCAACAAAGCCCTGGAGAAAGACCGCGAGCTGCGATACCAGCACGCTGCCGACATGCGCGCCGACCTGAAGCGGTTGAAGCGGGAAACGGAGTCGCGGCCCGGCGGACGAGGTAGTTCGGGGTCGGTGGCGGCGGTAGAAGATAGCGGGTCTCAGGTTACTCCAAGGCCGCCGTCATCCGGGTCGTCCAGCGTGTTGGTTCCGTCGTCGGCGTCATCGACCGCTGCGCCTGCAGACCAAGCTCCTGCGGCTTCGCAGAACCGGTCGTACGCAAGGATCGCGGGAGTACTTACAGCGGTTGCGATCGTGGTGGTTGCGGCTTTGTTTTGGTTTGTCAAGCAGCGCTCCGCACCCGTCGTAGTCACCAGCAGTCAGAAGACCGTCGCTGTTCTCCCTTTGCAGAATTTGGGTTCGGAGAAGGACGTCGACTTCCTGCGGCTCGCTCTGGCTGACGAAATCGCAACATCGCTCAGTTATGTTCGCTCGCTAACGATCCGTCCGTTCGCTACCACCAGCAAGTACGACTCTCCCAGCGTCGATTTGCAGGAAGCCGGGAAGGCCATGCATGTGACGGACGTCGTCACCGGGCACTATATGAAACAAGGCGACCAGATTCAGATCACGCTGGAGGCCGTGGACGTCGCGGACAATCGCACGCTTTGGCGCGATACTATGACTGTCGCTGCACCGGACATGATTGCCATGCGCAGCCAGATCACGGCGAAAGTCCGCCAGGGACTGGTTCCCGCTCTTGGCGCAGGAATCGATTCAGGAGAAGGCACGCATCCGAAAAATGAAGAGGCTTACGACCTCTATCTGCGAAGTATCGCGGTGCCGCACGATCCTCTTCCTAACAAAGACGCCATTACCATGTTGGAGCGTGCGGTGGGGCTCGATCCCAACTACGCGCCTGCATGGGGCTCTCTCGGACTTCGCTACCATTACGATGCGGCCTATTCGAACGGCGGCGAGGCCATGCGCAAGCGGTCAGACACTGCCTTGGAACGGGCTATCTCTCTTGATCCCAACTACAGTTTTGCCATTGCCTGGTTAATCACCAATCGAGTCGAACAAGGTCAATTGGTCAAGGCCTACCAGGACGCGAAGGCGCTGGTGGAGCGGCATCCAGAGGATGCTGGAGCCCACTTCGCTCTGGCCTATGTCCTTCGCTATGGAGGAGCCATCGAGGAATCCGCCCACGAATGTGAAGCCGCTCTGGCTCTCGATCCCGGAAACTTTGGCTTGCGCTCCTGTTCGTTCACCTTCGACCAACTTGGCAACTACGCGCGGGCGATGGATTTTCTTCAGCTCGATGCCGGGTCCATGTGGGTATCGAACAACATGATGCGGGAGTACATGCGCGAGGGAAAGCTAGCGCAGGCAAAGGAAATGGCCGACAAACTCACAGACATGAGTCAATTCGGCACTCGGATGATGAAGGTTTGCATCGAAAACCCATCGTATCCTGATATGGCGCACCTCGCCCGGGACGTGGTGGCCACCAGGCTTGCCGATCCTGACCCCGAGCCCCGTTACATTGTTGCGGGCGATGTTCTCTTCTGTGGGCAGAAAGACGTAGCCGTGCAATTGATTAAGAGTGCGATCGCTGGGCACTTCTGCGCCTACACCGGATTACAGAACGATTCGGCGTGGGCGAAACTGCGAGGGAGTGCGGAGTTTGCAGAGTTGCTGTCGTCCGCGAAACGGTGCCGGGACGATTTTCTTTCCGAAAGATCTCAGGCTGCACGCTGAATTATCGACTAATCTCGTCACCTGGCCGAGCCGCCTGGTGTGTCGAAACCATAACTCCGCAATGCATTGGCGACCGCATCCGTCTTGATGAAGGACAAAAATTGTCGCGCAGTCTCCTTGTTTCTTGATGAACTGATGATGACGCAAGCCTGTTCAATCGGCGGGTACTGGTCACTTGGAACCGCGACGTAACGGCCTTTGTCCTTCATGTTTGGAGACAAAGCCAGTGCCAGAGCCACGATACCCACATCGGCCGAACCAGAGACTACGAACGATGCTGTCTGCGAAATATTTTCGCCCAGCACAAACTTGTCTTTCACTTTTTCGTAGATGTTTTCCTTCTGCAGGGCTGCGACTGCGGCTTGTCCGTAAGGAGCATGTTGCGGATTGGCGACAGCGATTTTCTTGACCGAAAAGTCCAGCAGAACTTGCATCCCGGAACTCAAATCAAGTTTTGATTCGTTGCGGACCCAGATCACAATCTTGCCCTTGGCGTATTGGTAGAAGCTTGCCGGTTCAATCAGTCCAGCGGCTTCGAGTTTCTTCGGGTAGTCGACATTTGCCGAGAAGAACATGTCGAAGGGTGCGCCGTTTTGAATCTGCTGGAAGAAGTTCCCCGACGATCCATAAATGAGCTTTACGGTTTTGCCTGTTTGCTTTTGGAATTGGGCGGCCACATCCTGCATGGCAAATTGAAGATCCGCTGCCGCGGCAACAGTGATTTCCTGGGCCCTACACAACTGACAAATGAAACCAGCTGCCAATAGCACGATCAGACTCAGTCTTCGGATGCTCATGCGCTTTTCCTCTGGTTTACAATAACTGCATGCCAATCTCAGCCAGAAACAAGCTACGCGGCAAAATCGAAGAAATTCAACTGGGCGATATCATGGCCCATGTGGTTGTTCGCGTTGGGGACAATCTGATCGAGAGTGCCATCACCCGCCGCAGCGCCGACGAACTCAAGCTCAAAAAGGGTGACACCGTTACCGCAGTGGTCAAAGCCACCGAAGTAATGATTCAGAAGGACTGACGCACGTCACTGCACATCTACTACCTTTAGTGTCGTCACCTGCCGTACCCATCGCGCCATCCTTCTTTCATCAGGTATCACGATACGGTATGGCCCCTCTTTTTCATCCAGGGGCTTCCCATCTTTCGAGAGAGCCAGGATGATTTGTTTATCCGTAAACGCCGGGTCTAGTTCAGGCAGGGCAATGACGACGCGATAACCGTCGGCCGCTTCCACCAACAAACATGGCGCCAGCCGCTTGCCCTTCATCGTCTGCCCAAACCCTACTCCAGCCTTTTCCAGCACGGCTCCGAGAGCGACTCCCTCAAATGTGGCAGACGTACCAGAAGCACTAGTCGTGACCTTGATGTGCTGCAAGGTTTCAATGTCCGCTCGCGCCAGCACAACCTGCTTTCCAGGCTCGGGTTGAACCGTTAACTGCTGGCACTGCGCCAGAGCAGGCAGCACCAGCAGAGCCAACAATGCCGTAGGAAACAACCGTCGATGTTTCATGTTCATACCCGCAGAATCATCACTTCAGTGGCTTTAATCAGGGCGGCTGCGGTCTGCCCTGGCTTTAGCTGCATTTCGCGCGCGGAACGGGCGGTGATAATCGATGTGATTTGCTGGCCTCCAATCGAAATCGCGATCTCGGCCATCAGGCCACTGATGCGAACCGTGTCGATTCGTCCCACCAACTGATTACGCCCACTGCAGCGACGGATTACCTCTTTGCGCTCCGGCTCGGTTCTGCCTCGCGTTCTGAAAAGCAGCCGGTCCACTTCACTTTCCGGAATGCGGTGATGTCCGCCGGCCGTCCGGACGCTACGAATTTTCTTCTTGTAAATCCATTGCTTGATCGTAGGAAAGCTGATCCCCAGCTGTAAGGCCGCGTCTCGCAGTTGAAGCACGTCTCCCGTCTTTCGTGCGGATTTACCGTTCGTCTGCATGGCAACGAATCGTATCCTCAAGTCAGGGTACGGTCAACATGGCAAGTTTTCATTCGCCAGTATACCTCGGACGGCTGAGCTCTACCGTATATAAATGCTCAATATTGGACACCATAAACATATTTGATATACACTTCCGATTCTTTGGTCAATCACTCCCATCGGAGGCTGCATGCGCAGGGTTGGTCTGCTACTCGTAACCGCTGTTCTCAGTTTTTCATCGACGTTAACCTTTGCCCAGGACGGATATTTTGCTGACTGGTTCAAACGCGTGGACAAAACGCAGGCGGAACAGCCTCACTGGATTACGCCGCTGGCGACCACGACCCCGCGGCTTGAAGAAGAGGTACGTTACGACCAACTCTGGCAGGAAAATGCCAAGGGGATAACCACCGATAACTTCGATGGCGGCAAGGGACTCGAATTGATTCCATTTGAGAAGGTGGAAGTGATCTTTAATGTACCTCCCTACATTGAGCACAATAATCCAGCGGACAAGGACGGATGGGGAGACCTGGCATTCCTGCTGAAGTACCGATTGCTCTCCGCCAACGAGGAACGCGGAAACTACATTCTGACGGCTTTTCTAGGCTGGAGCCTGCCCACCGGCCAGTACAGCAACGGAGGCCTGCACGCAGTCATTACGCCGACTATCGCTTATGGAAAGGGCTTCCACAATTTCGATCTTCAGGGCACATTCGGCATTGCCTTCCCCGTTGCCGATACCAATATCGTCGGACGAAATTATCTTTGGAACAATACGTTTCAATACCGGATCTTCCGGAAATTCTGGCCTGAGGTCGAACTCAATTCAACATTTTTTCAGGACGGAAAGAATGACGGCAAAAAGCAGAATTTCGCGACTCCGGGTTTGGTGATCGGGCGGCTGCACCTTTGGAAGAGAGTGGGCTTCACCGTGGGAGGCGGATACCAGATCGCCACCACTCGCTTTCATACCAATAATCACAACGCAATTCTGTCGATCCGCTTCCCCTTCTGATTGTCGGGCGAGACGGGCGGCAGGATATGGTCCATTGCGCTGACATCCTAAACTCTGCCGGTCTTACTTGATCTTGTCTTCGCCTTCGGCGCCCGGGGCGGGGTGTTCGACTCCCTGCTGAGCTTCGGCTTCTTCCATGGCTTTCTTGGTTTCGGCGGCGCGCTTGGCGCGGGCTTCGCCGCGTTTCTGGCGCTTCTCGTCTAGAACCTTTTCGCTGCCCAGGAGTTCGACGAAGGCGTTGTCGGCGCCGTCGCCTTTGCGCCATCCCGTGCGGATGATGCGGAGGTAGCCGCCGTTGCGATCGCCGAAGCGGGGGCCGATGGTGTCGAAGAGCTTGTCGACAGCGGCGCTAGTCATCAGATAAGAGAGGGCCTGACGGCGGGCGGACAGGTCTCCGCGCTTGCCTAGCGTAATCATTTTTTCGACTTGCGGGCGCATGGCTTTGGCTTTGGGGACGGTGGTCTCTACTCGTTCTTCGAGGATGAGTGAAGTGACCAGGTTCCGCAGCAAGGAGCGGCGGTGCGCGGTGTTACGTCCTAGTTTCCATCCTGCTACTTTGTGGCGCATGGCTGAATCCTTTGTTCCGACGAGAAGGAATGCAGATTCCTCGCTACGCTCGGAATGACAAAAATTATGGGGACGAGTCGCTCGTCCCCATACAAGCTTCACAGATCGTTATCGTTGCCGTAGGCCGACGCTGGCAGAATCTGGTTCGACGTAGGGCCCGGAACGGCATTGCCTTGCTCGTCGATCTTCATTCCCAGACTCAGTCCCATCGTTCCCAGAATTTCCTTAATTTCGTTCAGTGACTTGCGGCCGAAGTTTTTGGTCTTCAGCATTTCGGCTTCGGTTTTTTGTACCAGCTCGCCAATCGACTGAATGTTCGCGTTCTTCAGGCAGTTGTAGCTGCGGACCGAGAGCTCAAGTTCTTCGACTGAACGATTTAGGTTCTCGTTCTTGATCTCGGGCTTGCGTTCCTCGGACGACGTCGAAGTCTCGATGTCTTCCTCAAAGTTGATGAAGATGTTCATGTGGTCTTTCAGCAGCTTCGCCGCCAAGCCGATAGAATCGGCCGGGGTGATGGAGCCGTTGGTCCAAACTTCGAGAGTGAGCTTGTCGTAGTCGGTGATCTGCCCGAGACGCGCAGCTTCTACCGTGTAGTTGCACTTGCGAACCGGAGAGTGGACCGAGTCGATCGGAATAAAACCGATGCCGAGATCCTCGTCGAAATTCTTGTCGGCGGAGGTGTAGCCGCGGCCGCGCTTGAGTCGCATTTCCATGTCAAGCTTGCCGCCCTCGCTGACGGTGGCGATGTAAACATCTTTGTCGAGCACTTCAACGTCGGCATCGGCTTCGATCATGCCGGAGGTCACTACGCCCGGTTGGTCGGCGCGCAGGTAGATGGCTTTGGGCGCGTCGCCACTGAGCTTGAAGGGAATCTGCTTCAGGTTCAGGATGATGTCGGTTGCGTCCTCGACTACGCCGGGGATCGATTGAAACTCGTGCAGCACGCCTTCGATCTTCACCGCGGTGACAGCGGCTCCTTCGATGGACGAAAGCAACACGCGCCTTAGGGCGTTGCCGATGGTGGTTCCGAAGCCGCGTTCAAAGGGCTGGGCCCAGAAGATGCCATATTTATCGGTGAGGGTCTGAGTGTCGACCGCAAGACGTTTCGGTTTTTGAAAACCTTTCCACAACATTTGTTATTCTCCTTCGGCCGTTTGGCTCAGTCCTGACTCCCTGAACTGGTCCGTGTTGCGTTCAGGTCGGGCGTCTGGACAGGCTGATCTGGCTCGAAATAGTGGACCAGAAAAACTGTCGTTGGTCGTTTGTCTTTAGCCGTTGGTCTTGACCAACGATCATCGACCAGAGACTATTTACTATACAGTTCGACGATCAACTGCTCATTCACTGGCAGATGAATATCTTCACGCTTGGGCAACGATAAAACTTTGCCCTTATAGTTGTCGCGATCGATTTCCAGCCACGTTGGCGCGGTCTGGTGACTGGCGAATTCTTTTGCCGGCTCCAGAATCGCTAACTTCAGGCTACCCTCGCGGATCGCGATCTCTTCGCCAACACTCACCTGGTACGAGGGAATGTTGACCTTGCGGCCATCCACCTGAACGTGGCCGTGGCGCACCAGTTGGCGCGCCTGGCGGCGGGACACGCCGAAACCCAGCCGGTAGACTACGTTGTCCAAGCGGCGTTCAAGCTGTTGCAGGAGCAGTTCGCCGGTTACCCCTTTGGTGCGGGCGGCCTTCTCGAAATAATTTCGGAACTGGCCTTCCTGGGCGAAATAAATACGCTTGGTTTTTTGCTTTTCGCGAAGCTGCAGGCCGTAGCCTACGATTTTCGACTTGCGGTCCTTGCCATGCTGGCCCGGAGCAAAATTCCGCTTCTCGATGGGACACTTATCGCTGAAGCATTTTGTGCCTTTGAGGAACAGCTTCATGCCCTCGCGGCGGCATAGACGACAGACAGGATCGGTATAACGTGCCAAGTTGCTTCTCCTTTAGATGACCGGTTTACAGGTTTGGCTTCACCCTTCGTCCCGGACGGAATTGCTGTGCGGTAGAAACGTAGCTAGCTACGTTTCTACGGTCAAAGATCAAACTCTACGGCGCTTTGGCGGACGGCAGCCGTTGTGCGGAATCGGCGTGGCGTCCTTGATGTTGCGTACTTCGATGCCCGAAGCAGCGAGCGCGCGGATCGCGGATTCGCGACCAGAGCCCGGGCCGCTGACTCGCACTTCGACACTGCGCACGCCGTGATCGCGCGCCATGACTGCGGCGTTCGACGCGGCTTGCTGGGCAGCAAATGGCGTTCCTTTGCGTGATCCGCGGAATCCCAGCGAGCCACTGCTCTTCCACGAGAGCACGTTCCCGGCCTGATCGGCGATGGTCACGATCGTGTTGTTGAACGAAGCCTGGATGTGCGCAATGCCGTGGGAGACGTGCTTGCGCTCCTTCTTCTTGAACGTCTTCTTCTTGCCTTTTTTCTCTGGCGCCGCTGGGCCGCCTGCTGCTACTGGTTTTGCCATAGTGTCGTCAGTCCTTGGTCATTTGTCGTTCGCCGCTGGCCCTGGCAAAAGCTGCCACGACCAAAGACGAACGACCAACGACGGCTTTTACGTCTTCGTCGCTGTCTTCTTCTTTGCCGCTACCGTACCTTTGCGCGGGCCCTTCCGGGTGCGGGCATTAGTGTGGGTACGCTGTCCACGAACCGGTAGATTCCGGCGATGGCGATATCCGCGATAGGAACCAATTTCGATGAGCCGTTTGATGTTCATCGAAACTTCCTTGCGCAGGTCGCCTTCGACCAGTCCTTCGGACTCGATGACCTGGCGGATGCGGTTTACCTCGTCCTCGCCCAGGTCTTGAACCTTCTTCATCGGTTCTACCTTAGCCTGATCGAGAATGCGGGCGGCGCGCGGGTTGCCGATTCCGTAGATATAGGTCAGCGCAATATTGATGTGCTTGGTGCGGGGAAGGTCGACGCCTGCAATGCGTGCCATGTTTGTCCTTATTCCTTATCCTTATCCTTGGCGTTGTTTATGTTTGGCGGTCTCGCAGATCACTCGCACTACACCCTTGCGGTGAATGACCTTGCACTTATCACAAATTTTCTTTACTGATGCTCGTACTTTCATAAGTTTCTTTCTTCCTCTGTCATTCCGAGGAGCGAATGCGACGGGGAATCTCGATTTTCTCCCGGCCGCGAAGAACATGGATCCCTCGCTTCGCTCCGGATAACAACCCCTAACAGATTACTTATAGCGATAAACGATGCGTCCGCGATTCAGATCATACGGCGAAAGCTCGACGGCGACTTTGTCACCTGGGAGAATACGAATGAAATTCTTGCGCATCTTCCCGGAAACGTGCGCCAGCACCTGGTGCTTGTTTTCGAGTTCGACTTTGAACATGGCATTGGGCAGCGGCTCAAGAACCGTTGCCATCACCTCAATCGCGTCTTCTTTGCTCATCGACTCCTTATAAGCTGTCGCTGCTTCACTGCGTTAAAATCACCGGACCTTCTTTTGTCACTGCCACACAGTGTTCGAAGTGGGCGCTGCAGCTTCCGTCGGCGGTTACGGCTGTCCACTTGTCATCTAGCACGCGGGCGCCGGGCTTGCCAAAGTTCACCATCGGTTCGATCGCGAGGACCATGCCTTCTCGCAACCTGGCCCCGTGTCCGCGGGCTCCGAAGTTCGGGACTTGCGGCTCTTCGTGCAGCTTGGTTCCGATACCGTGTCCCACGAACTCACGCACCACGCTGAACCCATTGGCTTCGACAAATTCCTGTACCGCCGCGCCTACATCTCCGACCGCGTTGCCCACCCGCGCCTGCTCAATGCCTTTGTATAACGAAGCTTCCGTCACTTCGAGCAACTTGCGAACCTCGGGGCTTACCGAATCGTCGACCGGCACGGTGATCGCAGCGTCGCCGTAGTATCCGTCCAGCACCACGCCGCAATCTATGGAAACGATATCCCCCGCGTTCAGCACCCGTTTTTCCGACGGAATGCCGTGCACAATTTCTTCATTCACCGAGGTGCAGAGCACGCACGGATAATCGTAATATCCCTTGAACGCGGGCTTGGCGCCCATGTCCTTGATCTTCTTTTCGGCGGCGCGTTCCAGATCCATGGTCGTGGCTCCGGGGCGCACCAGCGCGCGAACGTGATCGAGCACTTCCCGAACGATGCGTCCGCTGTTCCGCATCCGCTCGATTTCCGCCGTCGATTTACAGACAATTGCCATCGCGATGCTCGATCACCCAAAAAATCTGTCCGGTGACCTCGCCCACCGGCAAGTCGCCATTCACCGCTACCAGGCGACCCTTTTGCTCGTAGTATTCCGCCACGGGCCGGGTCTGCAGGTCATATGCCTTCAGACGTTCCCGGATCACTTCCTCGCGATCATCGCTGCGGATTACCAGCTTGGAGCCGTCAACGTCGCATACGTCCGGGACGCGAGGTGGCTGGAAATAGACGTTATAGATGTGTCCGTTGGCGAGACAAGTCCTGCGTCCAGTGAGCCGCTGTACCAACTGATTATAGTCTACGTCGATGCGGATCACAATTGGCAGGCACTTATCACCGTTTGAGTTGTCAAAGATCTTGCTTTCAAAAAAACCATCCAGCCAGCCCGCTTGTCTGGCCGTACGCGGAAACCCGTCAAGAATGAAACCGCGCTCGCAATCCGCATCGTGGAGTCGCGAAGCCACCATGTCACAAACCAGATCGTCGGAAACCAGTTCACCCCGAGCCATCACGGCCTTGGCTTGCTCGCCCAACTCGGTGCCGCGTTTTATGTTGTCCCGCAGAATGTCTCCCGTCGAGATCTGCGGAATACCATAGTGTTCGGCAATTCGCTTGGCCTGCGTGCCTTTGCCGGCGCCCGGTGGCCCAAGCAGCACAACCGGCCCGATGTTTTGCGAGGTCTCCATCGAACTGACTCGACTACGTTTCCTGCTTACAGGCTCACGCGGTCAGCTCTCTGACCACCCGCCGACCGGGCGGTACGGCAACCTCAACCTTTTATTATGTCCAA
Source organism: Terriglobales bacterium (assembly GCA_035567135.1). Lineage (GTDB taxonomy): Bacteria > Acidobacteriota > Terriglobia > Terriglobales > Acidobacteriaceae > JABDBE01. The sequence goes on along the minus strand of DATMQI010000219.1, from coordinate 12,056 downwards.
CTACGGCGGCCGCGAATACGTCCGCTGCGTGGGGTAAATCCGTCGTAGTGGCGCATGATGAGTTGCGCTTCAATTTGCGTCACCGTGTCCATCGCCACGCCCACTACGATCAGCAGCGACGTGCCTCCGAAATAAAACGTTACTCCCAAACCGTTAGTCATCCACGTAGGCAGGCGCTCGAAAAATGCTCCGATCGGTCCGTATAAATGGTTCAAGTGGATTCCCGTGATCATCCATTCCGGAATGAAAGAAATGATGATCAGGTACAACGCGCCTACGAGGGTAATACGAGTCAGAATCTCATTGATGTGATCGGCGGTACGCTTACCCGGCCGAATACCAGGAATGAACCCGCCATACTTTCGCATGTTGTCGGCGACTTCGTTCGGGTTGAAGACGATCGACACATAGAAGTAGGCAAAGAAAATAATGCCCACCGCGTACAGAAACGTATAAAGCGGCTCTCCCCAACCCAGCCAGTGGATGAGGTCACCAAAATACCGGTTGTTGCGCAGACCATATCCCATGGTCTGGGGCATGGTCAGGATGGATGAGGCAAAAATCACTGGCATCACGCCACCGGCATTGACGCGCAACGGCAGGTGGGTGGATTGGCCTCCCATGACTTTACGTCCGACGACGCGCTTCGCGTACTGCACCGGAATGCGGCGTTCGCTGCGTTCCACATACACGATGAACGCCACTACCAGAATCATGATGCCCACGAGCAAAATCATGGCTGGTGCGGTAAAGGCTCCCCAGGCATTGGTGCGCACTTTGTCGATCAGGTCGGCAACGCCGCGCGGCAGGCCCACTACAATACCGGCGAAGATCAGGAGCGACATGCCGTTGCCGACGCCGCGTTCAGTAATCTGCTCGCCCAGCCACATGATGAATGCGCTGCCCGTGGTAAGCGTTAACATGGTCATCAGGATGAAGGGAATGCCGGGGTTGACCACAAAATCACCGGATTTTTCGAGACTGATAGCGATGCCCAGAGACTGAACCGAGCTCAAAATAACCGTTAGATATCGCGTCCACTGGGTGATTTTCTTGCGACCCAGTTCGCCTTCCTTCTGCAATTTCGCCAGCGGCTCATAGACCACGGTCAAAAGCTGCAGGATGATCGACGCCGTGATGTACGGCATGATTCCGAGAGCGAAGATGGTCAACCGGCGAAGCTGGCCGCCAGAGAACAGATCGACAAAACCCAGGAAGCTGCCGCGATTCTGCTCGAAGAATTGCTGCAGCTTGTCCGCATTCACTCCGGGCGTAGGAATATGCCCGCCGAGACGGTAGACCGCCAGCAACCCGAGGGTAAAAAGAATACGCTTGCGCAGGTCGGGGATGCGAAATACGTTAAGTAATTTTTCGAGCATTACTGCAAGACCTCAAACTTGCCGCCGGCCTTAATGATCTTCTCCTGAGCGGACTTGGAAAATTTGTGCGCGTGCACGGTCAGCGCAATCGAGATCTCTCCGTCGCCTAGGATCTTCACCGGGTGTTTGGTGCTGATGACACCGGCCTTGCGCAGCACCTCGGGAGTGATGGTGGTCTCTCCCAGCGCGGCCAGCTTTTCCAGGTTCACGATGTTGAATTCCTTGCGGAAGATATTAGTGAAGCCGCGCTTCGGCATGCGGCGATGGAGCGGCATCTGGCCGCCTTCAAAGCCACGCATCATGCGCGAACCGCTGCGCGAACGTTGACCTTTGTGCCCGCGCGTGGAGGTCTTGCCCATGCCGGAACCCATGCCGCGTCCGACGCGCTTCTTGCCGGAGTTTGCCTTCTTTGGTGCTCGAATATTCGAGAGATTCATAATTGCTCGTCGCTGTACAGACGTTGTTAACAACGTCTCTACGGAAAAATTAAGGCTGCACGATCTCAACCAGATGCGGAATCTTGGCCACCATTCCGCGAATGGCGGGATTGTCGGGACGCTCAATCACCTGGTTCAGCCGCGTAAAGCCCAGCCCTTTGACTACCAGCTTATGTTTTACCGGGGTGCAAATCGCGGAACGCACCCACTTCAAGTGCAGCTTGCCACCGCCCGCATTCGATTTCTTCGCCGTCATTCCAGACTCCGTCCTTCTATAACTCTTCTGCAGTTTTGCCGCGCAGCGCGGCCACATCGGACCGATTCTTCAGCTTTTTGAGCGCATCGAACGTCGCCTTGATGACATTGTGCGGGTTGGTTGTGCCAATCGACTTGGTCAGCACGTTTTGAATTCCCGCCGAAGTCATCACCGCGCGTACTGCGCCGCCAGCGATCACTCCCGTGCCTTCGGGGGCGGGCTTCAGGAGCACTCTGCCCGATCCGAAGCGCCCCAGCACAAGGTGGGGGATGCTGGTTTGCGTAAGATTGATTCGCATCAGATTTTTTTTCGCCGACTCGATTCCCTTGCGGATGGCTTGGGGAACTTCCTTCGCCTTTCCCGAACCGTATCCCACGACGGCGGCACTGGGATCCCCGACCACCACCAGAGCGGCAAAGGAAAGATTCTTGCCACCTTTGACCACCTTGGTGACCCGGTTGATTGCCACTACCTGATCTTTCAGTTGGTAGGAACCCGCATCAAGCTTCTTAATGACTGTTGGCATTCTTTGATTCTCGTTTCTCTCCGCCGAGCTCTCCTCGGCCACCCGGGTTAAAACCCGGTTCCATGCTCAGTCCCGCAAATCTAGAACTGTAATCCGGCTTCGCGGGCGGCATCTGCGAGGGCTTTCACTCGTCCGTGATAGATGTAGCCGCCGCGATCGAATACCACCTTACTGATTCCCTTCGCCTTGGCCCTCTCGGCGATCAGTTTGCCGACTTCCTTGGCCGAGGCCACGTTTCCGCCGATGCGGCGCTCTCCCTTTTTGCCCTCGGCGGAATGCGCGAAGACGACAGTGTTGCCCTCCATATCGTCGATCAGTTGCACGTAGATGTGGTTCAGCGAACGGTACACGTTCAGCCGCGGCCGCTCCGAAGTTCCGAGGATCTTCTTGCGGATGCGCTCGTGCACGTGCCGCCGATTTGTGTTTTTCGATGTCCGCGAAAGCATTGTCTTTGTCCCTTGCTAACTATTTCGCTCCGGTCTTGCCGACTTTCTTTTTCAAACGCTCGCCCGCATAACGCACACCTTTATTCTTATACGGGTCCGGCGGACGCAGGCTGCGCATTTCCGCTGCGACCTGGCCGACTTTCTGGCGATCAATACCAGTAACGCTCAGCTTGGTCTGCTTGGGATCCACAGTCGCTTCAATTCCGACGGGCAGTGGATACTCGATCAGGTGTGAATAACCAAGACTGAACACAACCGTATTCTTGCCCTTCATTTCGGCACGGTAGCCAATGCCGACGATTTCAAGATCGCGAGTCCATCCCTTGGTGACGCCTTCGACGGCGTTGTTGACCAGGGCGCGCGCTAAGCCATGCACAGCGGCCTGGGAATCGTTTTCGCGTACCGCCAGCAGATTCCCATCCTGCTGTTGGACCTTAATCCCCGCAGGCAGACGCGTGTCCAATTTACCCTTCGGTCCCTGCACGGCAACCGTATTGCCTTCGATTTTGACCGTAACTCCCTTGGGAAGCGGAATCGGCTTTTTTCCAATTCGTGACATAAATTCAGCTCTCAACCTTCGCTGTAGAAACGTTGTTTGCAATGTTTCGAGACGCAGAACGCTGTGTCTACCAAACTTCGCAGAGTAACTCGCCGCCCAGGCCCTGCTTGCGCGCCTGGCGCCCGGTCATTACGCCGCGAGGCGTGGTGAGAATATTGATGCCAAGCCCACCCAGCACGCGAGGGATCTCGGTACGCCGCACGTACACGCGACATCCAGGCCGCGAAACGCGGTTTACATTCGAGATCACCGCTTCGTTGTTGTTGGCGTACTTCAAGTAGACGCGCAGGATCTTATGCCCTTCCTCTTCTGTAGCCTTGAAATTCGAGATATAGCCCTCTTCCTTCAGGATGCGGGCAATCTCCATCTTCAGCTTAGAGGCGGGAATATCCACCTTCTGGTGCCGGGCGCTAATCGCATTGCGAATGCGCGTCAACATATCTGCGACCGGATCGGTCAACCTCATGCGTTCTTTCTCCTCAATCGCCCGTTTGCTTCGGCCATTCTTGCTCTGCACCGAAGAACCTGCGGCGACGTATTCCGCCTAACTTCAGGGGCTAAGGCCCCCATCGCCAGGCACTCATTACGGCACGGTTGAAGCCGTGCCCTCCCAACTTCAGCCGTGCTCTCACGACTTCTAGCACGCTTCTACCAGGACGACTTCGACACCCCGGGGATTTCTCCCCGCAGCGCCAAGCCCCGGAAGCACAAGCGGCACAATCCGAACTTGCGCAGGTAAGCGCGCGGACGTCCGCAAATTTTGCAGCGGTTATGCTTGCGCGTGGAAAACTTGGGCTTCTGTTCCTTGTTCTCGCGCGCCTTCTGGAACTTCGCTTCGATCTTGGCGTCCTTAACTCGTTTCGCTGTAGTCATGAAATCCTTAAAGAATCTCTATCGTCGAACTCTTCAAACTCTTACTGCGCCCGGAACGGCATGCCGAGATGACGCAACAAAGCTCGCGACTGATCATCGCTGCGCGCTGTCGTCACAATCGTGACGTTCATGCCCTTCTGTTTGTCCACCTTGGCGTAATCAATCTCCGGAAAAATCAATTGATCGTGCAGACCGAGAGTGTAATTCCCTCGGCCGTCGAACGACTTTGTCGAAACTCCCTTGAAGTCGCGCACGCGAGGCAGTACGACATTCACCAGCCGGTCGAAAAATTCGTACATGCGATCGCCGCGTAACGTCACCATCGCGCCGATCGCCTGGCCCTCGCGTACCTTGAAGGCCGCGATGGATTTCTTGGCCCTCGTCACTACCGGCTTCTGGCCGGTAATCTGACCAAGCTCATTTACCGCTGGATCGAGGACCTTCGCATTTTGCGTGGCTTCACCCACACCCATGTTGACCACGATCTTATGGAGATGCGGCACCGCCATGGGATTCTTCAGGTCGAATTCCTTCATCAGCGTGGCAGCAACTTCCTTCTGAAAGCGCGCTTTCAGCCGCGGTGTTTCTTTCGCACTGTGACGCGCGACTGCGGGAGCTTTCTGCTCTTCCTGCTGGCCACCCTTTTTCTCTTTCTTCTCTTTTGCCATTGCTTATACCCTTATTTATCCAGCGTGGTTCCGCACTTCTTGCAAACCCGCACCTTGCGGTCGCCGCGCATCTCATGACCAATCCGCACCGGTCCGCAAGTCCCACAGACCAACTGCACGTTGGACAGGGCAATGCGGCTCTCTTGCTCAGCAATTCCACCCTTCACGTTGCGCTGCGGATTGGGGCGCACGTGTTTTTTCACCAGCATGACGTGTTCGACCAGAATCTTGTTGTCGTTCGGAAACACGCGCAGGACGCGGCCTTCTTTGCCTTTGTCCCGACCGGTGATCACCTTCACGATGTCGTTCCGCCGCAGATCGACTCGTTTATGTTCCGTACTTACTGTTCTCATTTCAAACCCTTCCATCTCTCGCGGTCGAGACGTAGCCAGCTACGTCTCTACAGTACTTCTGGCGCCAGGGAGACAATCTTTAAGAACTTTTTCTCTCTCAGTTCGCGAGCCACCGGTCCGAAGACGCGGGTCCCGACCGGTTCGCCCTGTTCGTTGATCAGCACCGCGGCATTCTCGTCGAAGCGGATGTAAGTGCCGTCACGGCGGCCATACTCTTTGTGCGTCCGCACGATTACGGCTTTGACGACAGTTCCCTTCTTCACCTGACCGTCGGGAGAAGCTTCTTTCACGCTGGCAGTGACCACGTCTCCAAGACCAGCCCGCAGTCCGGTCGAGCCCCCGAGCGGCAGGATGACCTGCAGTTTCCGAGCGCCGGAGTTATCGGCGACCTCGAGCCAAGTTCTCATCATCACAGCCATAATTCGTCTCCTAAAGGCGCTGCGTTACCGAATTTCCGCAGCGGTGTGCTCGGGCACGAGCGCCGTCTTACGAACAATCTGCTTGAGACGCCAACGCTTCAACTTGGACAGCGGCCGAGTCTCTTCCAGTCGCACCACGTCTCCGATGCGAGCCTCGTTCTTTTCATCGTGAGCGTAAAACTTTTTCGCCTTCGAAACCACGCGGCCATAAAATGCATGCGACTTCTTGCGCACGACCTCGACCACGATGGTCTTTTTCATGCGGTTCGAGACTACCTCGCCGACCACTTCCTTGCGACGTCCGGCAGCCGCTGGCTGGCTCTGCTGTGTGCTGATCTCTGCCATTACTTGCTCCCCGTTTTGCGGCTGGCGGCAATTTCACGCTCACGGCCGATGGTCTTCACCCGCGCGATGTCGCGACGCATGCCGCGAATTTTCTTCAGGCTCTCGGTCTGTCCCATGTTCAGTTGAAACTTGAGCTTGAATAGCTGATCGTTGAGATCGCGCTCCTGGTGAAGAAGCTCTTCGTCGGTCAAGTTGCGGATTTTTTCCGATTTCATAAGTCAATCTCTCAGTGTGCTGCCGATTCGCGCTTCACGAACCTGGTGCGCAAAGGCAGCTTGTGCGAAGCCAGACGCATGGCCTCGGAGGCGTCCTGCGGCGTGACCCCTTCCATTTCGAACAGGATCTTGCCGGGACGAACCACCGCGACCCAGTGATCGGGCGCTCCCTTGCCTTTTCCCATACGAGTTTCAGCAGGCTTCTTGGTTACGGGCTTGTCCGGGAAAAGGCGAATCCAGATCTTGCCGCCACGTTTCACGAAACGCGTCATGGCAACCCGGCTGGCCTCGATCTGCCGGTCGGTAATCCAACCTGGCTCGAGAACTTTCAACCCGTAGTCTCCAAAAGCGAGTTCGCTACCGCGCCAGGCTTTGCCGGTCATGCGTCCGCGTTGCTGCTTGCGGTACTTTACTTTCTTTGGCATCAACATAAGTCAGCTCTCTCAGTACGAACGTCGCTCTGTACAGACATCGCTTGCAACGTCTCTTTTCGCGGCGTGCGGGAGACGTAGCAAGCTACGTTTCCACAGCTTAGAACGCGCCGCCAACCTGCTGCGCTTCGCGCTTCTTCGCGGCGGGAAGAATCTCGCCTTTGTACACCCAGACCTTTACGCCGATGACGCCATATGTGGTGCGCGCTTCGGTGAAACCGTAATCGATGTCGGCGCGCAATGTGTGCAGCGGCAACCGGCCCTGCAGATACCATTCGGAGCGGGCGATTTCATTTCCGTTCAGACGTCCGCTGACCCGGACTTTGATTCCCTTGCAGCCGAAGCGAAGCGCGGAGTCTACCGCCTTGCGCATCGCGCGACGGAAGCCCACGCGCTTTTCGAGTTGAAGCGCGATCGACTCGGATACCAGCTGTGCATCCAGCTCCGGCTTGTGCACTTCCTGAATGTCGATATAAATTTCGCGGCCATTCATGCGCTTCTGCACGTCGGCTTTGAGCTTGTCGATCTCGGCGCCCTTGCGTCCAATAATGATTCCCGGACGCGCGGTCTTGATAATGACGCGCAGCTTGTTCCCGGGACGCTCGATCTCGATCGAGCTGACGCCCGCCGACTTGAGCTTGTCCTTCAGTTCGTTCTTCAGCTTGACGTCTTCGAGCAGCTGCTTGTCATAATCCCGCTCGGCAAACCAGCGCGATTTCCACGGCTTGGTGTAACCCAAGCGAAAACCATAAGGATGAACTTTTTGTCCCATCGTCTCTCCTAGATCAACCTGGCAACGACCCTGACGAATCCTATCGTGCTCCCGCAAACTTCTTCGCAACTTTGGCCTTGCTTTTCGTTGCCGGAGCTTTGCCCTTCGCTTTCGTTCTTGGCTTCGATGCTCCCGTCGATGTGCCGCTTACCCGTTCAGCGCCGACAACATTCGCCAACGCCTCGCCATTTTTGCCGCGTTCTGCAAGTTCGATTTCGATATGCGAGATGCGCCGGACGTAGTGATAAGCGCGGCCCATCGGCGCCGGGCGTATACGTTTCATCCGCGGACCATCGTTGGCGATTGCCCGCTTCACATATAAGTTATCGACGTTCACATCCAAACCTTTTTCTGAACTCAGGTAGTTCGCATTCTCCAGCGCGGAGCGGAGCAACTTCTCCACCGTCGCTGCGACCCGCTTCTTGGTGAAGATCAGAGTGTTGAGCGCATCTTCCACCCGGCGGCCCTTGATCAGATCCAGCACCAGGCGAGCCTTCTGCGGCGAGACGCGCATGAAACGTGCTTGAGCTCGAAATTCCATCGTGCGTCTCCTTTACGCCTTTGGCGCCGGGGCAGCCGGAGCCGCTCCCGCCGCTGGACTCGGAGCTCCCGGACCACCCGGGATACCGGCCGGCTTGGCTGCAACCTCGGTCGCCGCCCTCATCGAGTGTCCCTTGAACTGGCGGGTAAAGCTGAACTCGCCGAGCTTGTGGCCCACCAGGTTCTCGGTAATGTACACCGGGATAAACTTCTTGCCGTTGTGCACCGCGATAGTGTGGCCCACCATTTCGGGGACGATGGTTGAGCGCCGCGACCAGGTGCGCAGCACCTTCTTTTCGTTGCGCGCGTTCATGACTTCTACCCGCGTTTGCAGGAAAGCATCGACGAACGGTCCTTTTTTTGTTGAACGTGCCATAAAGTTTAGCTCTCAGTTCCGGAGATCCCTCGCTCCGCTCGGGATGACGCCGCTGGGCTCAGACGCCCGGCAAACGTCGTCATTTCTTGCCGCGACGGTTGACGATAAATGCGTCCGTGCGCTTGTTATTCCGCGTCTTGTATCCGCGAGTCGGCTGTCCCCACGGCGTTACCGGATGCCGGCCACCAGAGGTTTTGCCTTCACCACCGCCGTGCGGATGATCCACAGGGTTCATGGAGACGCCGCGATTGTGCGGCCGCTTCCCCAGCCACCGCGAACGACCGGCTTTGCCGATGGTCACGTTTTCATGATCCAGATTGCCAACCTGGCCAATCGTCGCCATGCAGCCTTGCGCGACTTTGCGAATCTCGCCAGAAGGCAGTTTGACCAGCGCGTACTCGCCTTCCTTGGCCACCAACTGGGCTGCGCCGCCCGCCGACCGTACCATCTGCGCGCCCTTGCCCGGCTTCAACTCGACGTTGTGAATCGTAGTGCCCGGAGGAATGTTATGCAGCGGCAAAGCATTGCCAACAAGGATGTCGGCATCCGGACCGCTCAACACTTTTTGTCCAACCTTCAATCCGTCGGGCTGCAGGATGTACCTCTTCTCGCCATCTGCGTAGCTCAAAAGCGCGATGCGCGCCGAGCGATTGGGATCGTACTCAATCGTAGCCACGGTCGCCGGAATGCCGATCTTGTCGCGCTTGAAGTCAATAATGCGCAGCTTCCGCTTGTGGCCACCACCGATAAACCGCATGGTGGTCTGGCCCGAATTACGCCGTCCGCCAGTGCGCGGCTTGGGCTCGAGCAACGGCTTGTGCGGCTGCGTGCTCGTAATATCGTCATTGACCAGCGTGGTGCGATAACGCAGCGTCTGAGTTGTCGGTCTGTAAGTCTTGATTGCCATATAGCTCTCTGTAGAAACGTTGTTTGCAACGTTTCAGCTCTTCGTCAAGGCGCTGCTAGCAACGCCTCTACAGGTTCTGCGCGTACTCCGGCATCTTTTCGCCGGCCTTCAGCCGCACGTACGCCTTTTTCCAATCCGGACGGTAGCCGGCAAACTTTCCCCGCCGCCGTTCCTTTCCCGGATAGGTGGCGGTGCGAACCGAATGTACTTTTACCTTAAAAATGCCCTGCACGGCTTCCTTAATTTCGGTCTTGGTCGCCGCGGTCGCCACTTGAAAAACCAGTGTGTTCTGATTTTCCTTGATGGCGAGACCCTTCTCGGTAATGACCGGACGCCGAAGAATCTGGTATGCGGATTTCATCAGGCCACCTCCGCCGCTTTTTCATGCCGCGTCCGGCGCCGCGGAGCACGCGAAGCTTTCTTCCGCGCTTCTCCCTCGCCTTCCGCCGGCTTGTGCTGCCGTTTCGAAATCGAACTCTTCAGCGAAATCTGCAGCTTCTCAATTGCCGGCTGCGAGAAGATCGCGCGGTCGTAGCGCAGCAGATGATAAGGATGAACCTCGTTGCCGCTGATCAATTCAACTCCATCAAGATTGCGCGAACTCAAAGTCAGATTGCGATTCTCGTGCTTCGCAACCTCGACTAAAAGCACCGTAGTGTCGACTTTGAGCGCATCCAGCGCTTCGCGGAACAGCTTGGACTTCGGTTCTTTTACATCGAAAGTATTCACGATGATCAACTTGCCATCGGCAAATTTCGAAGCCAAAGCCGAGCGCAACGCTCCCATTAATTTCTTGCGCGGAAACGCGTAGTCGTAAGAGCGCGGCTGTGGACCATGCACCGTGCCGCCGTGCCGCCACAGTGGCGAACGAATCGAGCCCACACGAGCCCGTCCAGTGCCCTTCTGTTTCCAAAGTTTCTTGCCCGCCCCGGAAACCAGTTTCTTGTTCTTGGTCGCGTGAGTGCCGGCCCGATGGGCGGCGCGATAATGTTTTACCGCCTCCCACAGCAGGTCCTCGTTCACCGCGCCGAAGACCTCGTCAGCCAGTTCCAGACTGCCGACTTTGGCTCCGCTCAGATTGTGAATGTCAATGCTTGCCATGATCTTTCCTGATATTTCTATTAAGCCTTCTTGGCCGCGCGCTTGGCTGCCTTCAACGGATCAACCGTAGCTGCTCCGGCAAATCCACGCCGCTCTCTTGGCGGTTTCTTTGCTTTCGTGATTACCAGGTATCCGCCCTTGGGCCCGGGTACGCTGCCTTCGACTACCAGCAAGTTGTCCTCTTTGTCCATGCCGAGCACGCGCAAATTGCGCACAGTTACGCGGTCCACGCCCATGTGTCCGGACATGCGCATCCCTTTAAACACGCGCGACGGAAACGCGGACGAACCAATCGATCCCGTAATCTGGAACATCGAACCATGCGATTTGGGACCACCGGCAAAATGATGTCGCCGGACTACGCCAGAGAAACCACGCCCCTTGCTGATGCCAACAACGTCGACAAATTTCTCGCCGTCGAAAATGTCTACCAGAATGCGATCACCGGTTTTGACCAAGCCATCACCGTTGGCCTCAGACTTCTCTTCGACTTCAATTGGAACTTCGCGCATGAACTTGACGGGCGGCAGATTGTTTTTTCCCAAATGTCCGCGAGCCGGCTTAGTCAGCCGCGACTCTTTCACGAACTCGACCAGGCCGATCTGTGCGGCAACATATCCGTCTTTGGTCGCAGTCTTGTGTTGCGTGATCACGCAAGGCCCAGCCTGCAACACGGTCGCGGGATGAACGTCGCCCTTGTCGTCGAAGAGTTGCGTCATGCCGACTTTCTTTCCTAAGATTCCGGTTACTTTTGCCATGTCTCTCTCCGCTAAACCCAGCATGGCTCAGAGGCCAGAGGCTGGTCGTGTGGTGACGGGCGAGTCGCCCGCATCCACACAGACTACTTGTGTTCCTTGCCGAATGCCTTAATCTCTACATCCACGCCTGCGGGCAAGTCGAGTTTCATCAGGGCGTCGACCGTTTGCTGCGTTGGCTCAAGAATGTCGAGCAGACGCTTGTGCGTGCGGATCTCGAACTGCTCGCGCGACTTTTTGTCCACGTGCGGAGAACGCAGCACGCAGTACTTGTTCTTCATTGTGGGCAAAGGAATCGGCCCCGCGATCTGCGCGCCCGTGCGCTTCGCGGTCTCGACGATCTCACCCGTGGACTGATCCAGGATGCGGTAGTCGTAAGCCTTCAACCGAATGCGAATTCTTTCTTTTCCAATCACTTTTGGCTCTCGCTAACCCCTCCCGGCTGTCCGGGAAGAAAGAACTGGCGGCAAGTTGAGGCGTTTATGCGGCGTCTGGCCGCGTGCCGAAATCCCGAGCAGAGCGAGGGATCTCAACTTCCGCATTACTCTGCTTCACGCTACTGCACAATTTCGCTGATCGTTCCGGCGCCTACTGTATGCCCGCCTTCGCGAATCGCGAAGCGCAAGCCTTTCTCCATCGCCACCGGCGTAATCAGCTCGATCACCAGACTGACGTTGTCTCCCGGCATCACCATCTCG
>DATMQI010000218.1:0-6345 GCA_035567135.1 Terriglobales bacterium | reverse complement strand
CCAGGAGAATGCAAGCGTCATACCAATCGCGGCTTATCGTGAGTGGTTAAATTTTCAGGTTCACAGTGAAGCGATGACTGCCGGGTGTTGAATATGTTGAAGGTGTTGAAAGGTGGTGAGAACCGATTGTTAACGGCGAAGACTATCAGTCCCCGCTTTCAGGAGAGACTTCCCGTAGGCTATTGGGATCGCGAAATTTGCTCCTCCGAAATCGCGCACCATGGCGAAGTTAATTCCGATGACTTTGCCCTCGCTGTTGAAAAGAGGGCCCCCAGAGCCGCCCATGGACGTTTGGGCATCGTAAACGATTTTGTCGGGCAGGACGTCGCCGATGTGACCTTGCGTGACAACCGGGCGTATCAAGTGCCGCTGTGCAAGTTCTTCCACGACCGCTTTCGGCTCGCCTTTGGTTGCAGCCGCAATGGAGCGGATTGTTTCTTCGCCGCTGCGAGCAAGAATTGCGTCGACCCCCGTGGGATATCCCAGGAGCACGACCGGCCCACCGCTGACGGCCGAGCGATCACCTTCGGCAAAAGCGACCTCTTTGATTTTCGGTCCTGAAACGTTGCCCTTCAGGAGCGCTACATCCGCATCCGGCGAAATTTTTTCTGTAGTCATGGAGATCCCGTGGCTGATGCCGGGAAAATATGCCGTCATTTCGATGACAACTGGGTCAACCCCTTGGTCCGTCATCTCCTTTAAATCATGGTTGTCCCACCAAGGTTCAGCCACGTGATGATTGGTGAGGATCTGCCCCTTGTCCGAAACCAGAAAGCCGGTGCCGAGAACATCGAGGTGTACCTCCGGACCGCTGCCGGTAACGCCCACGAGTGGATTGCTATGCTCATCTGTCACAGGTGCGCCTGTGCTAGTCACGTCTTCGTAGCGTAGTCTCAATCCAGTGGAGCGCTCGCGGAAGCCAACTACAACATGAATGAGGCACACGCTGGGCTCGTAAGTTTGGATGATCGTCTGCGCGATCTTGCCTCCAACCTCAAGGCGCTGCAAGCGCTCTTCCACCACGCTTAGCTGACTTTGCAATGAAGAGATGTTCTGGGTGCCGCTGCTTGCAATCTGTGATCTAAGGTCCTGGCTCTGCTTCTGAAGTTGAACCTTCTCGGAATCACTTCGTGGCGATGGATCATTTTGCACGTGTTCCAGGACGCGACGCGAGCGGTCCATCAGTTCTTGTTCTGTCAGCGCCCCGGTCTGTAATCGAGTGATCGCCGCATAAACGCGGGTGTTCTGTTGCTGAGTGCGGTGATAAAAGATCAGAAAAGCCACAGCCGCAACCCCCACTATGGCAAGGGCGACTCTCCGGCCAACTCGAAGTGTCCGCTGCTCCTCGCTGACCGCGGCTACCACCTGCCGGGCGGCATTGCGGTTCTCTTCGATCGTATTGGCCTGCTGCCGAAATTCCTCAACGGCGTGCCTGTTCCGCAATTGCCAACGCACCCGAGACAACAATTCATGAGCATCAAAGGGCAGTGACAGCACATCATCGGCGCCAAGATCAAGCCCGCGAGTCCGCTCGGCTGATCCTCCGGGAGAAAGCATCACCACACGGACACTCTGAGTGCGCTCGGATCCCTTGATTTCGGACAGAAGATCGCAACAATCCAATTGGGGCGGATTAGCGCCCAGTACAACTGCATCGGGACTGAACTTGAGGACAGACTTCATTCCTTCGCGATAGTCGGTAGAAACTTCGTATCCGGCATCGCTCAACGCTCTGGCGATGCTACTTCTCAATGCATCATCCGGCTCGACTACCAGCACTCTTTCACTACTTGCCTTTTCCATGACTCACCACCTGTGAGATGGTCGCAGACCTTCCCAGGATTCAGTCGAGCCGATTCCGCGCGGCCCCTCGCGTATTCGTTGCGCTCACCTATGATTTTCCATTTATGGCTGGGCGGTCAACTTTCTCGGGATCTTTCGTTGCTACTGCTGCCTCGTGCCTCCCGAGATGCTGCTGACCGTCTGTTCCGAAAAGTCATTCGTCGTGTGACTCGACGATCGTCAATGGCACCTGACGTTGTTGTTCGCTGGCTTCGCCGCGATGTTCGAATTCGGCAGTAACCACGTACCGGCCCTGGACACTCCAGAGTTCAAATAGAAAATACTTTCCGTCTCGAGGCACGAAGATCAGTCTGGGAGTTTCTTTTTCTTCCGGAACGGCATAAAGGATGATTGAGACCCAAATGCCTGAGTTTGTTCCTTCGCGGTGGATTGTAGCCAAACCTGGGACCTCGTTGTCGAAGACATAATCCCCAGCTTGGAACTCCTGGTCTTGTGCCCAAAAAGTGAATGGAATGGTGGCCCTCGCGGTCACCACTTTTTGTGCCAAGCCGAGCCCTGAGAGCAAAAGAACCACGCATCCGAGGGCCCCGGCTCGAAGTATTGCAAGTACGAACGCTGAAATTGTCCACTTCATTATGGTCTCCTCTGTTCCGCTGAATTTGCGTTAGATTTCTTTCGCATTATGACAACCGCGCCGCCTTCTTCGAAAGAGACTTCGTCCATTAGCGTCTTTATGAGGTAGATCCCACGACCATGTGTGAACAGCAGGTTTTCTAGAAAAGTGGGATCTTGCACTGCGCCGCTGTCGAATCCTCTTCCTTCATCCCGAACCGTGATTGAGACTTCTCCGTCCATGTAGCAACGGCACTCGACGTAAATGCGCTTGCAAGAGTTCTCACCGTTGCCGTGGATCACAGCATTCGCAAGGGCTTCATGCAACGCCATCTCGATGTCAGACTCAGTTCCATCAGCGCTTCGAAACTTCAAAATAAAGTGCATGAGTTGATCCGCGAATGGAGAGATGACCGCAACTTTACTTGGTAGCGACTGTCGCAACTCGACGAAGGGACTAGAATGAGCATTTCGCGGCAGAAGTGAGAGAGATTGAGTGTTGGCCATAGCTGCAATCTCCATTTGAAGTGTCTGTGCCATTACCCCTGGAGGAAGGCAAGGCTCATGCCAAAGGTCACTCTGAGTTAAGTCGTTGAGTTCTAGAGTTTGGTCCAAGACCATGGGTCGGGCGGGGTGACGAACCTGTTGAAAGTGTTGAGAGCGCCGAGCGTTGAGTGTGAGCGGATGAATGAAGACTGAAGGCGCCTCGTGATTCCTCCGTATGAATCTCATTTTCTGGCCTTACCAGAAACGCGCATCACCTCCAGTAGAACCACACGAAGGCTAAGCACCCTAACAGTAAAATGTATAAAGAGACGCAGATCGCGACACCGTTATCTTTATTCTGGCCGTTCGCGTCCTGCTTGTCCTCGGTCCTTGGTACCGCTTCAAGATAGCGAATTGCAGCATAGATCTCCGTGTCGGTTAGGTCGTCGATATTCCAATCGGGTTCCTGATTTGTCAGCATCAGACACTCTCATCAGTGCGGTTCCACGTGGCTTGAGTCCATCAGTTCCTCAAGAGCGAGGGCGCGAGCCTCCCGAATTTCTCTAGCCGAGGACCCGAGGAGAAGGCTACAGTCGTGTTCCGAGTAGTGCTCCAAGACGGACATGACGAACACAAATCGCTCGAAATCTTCAAGGCCCAACACAGCGTCGATTGCGAAATGTCCGCCTGGCCCGCCCGAGAGTCGGCCAATGTCGGGCAAGGTTTCAGACAGGGGCGAATTGGAATGGCTGGGTCGCGGCTTCAATTCCCGAATTGCATTCTGGACAATTGTTCGCTTTGCCCAAGAACGCGCCCATTCACGAAAGACACGGTTTCCCGTGACACAATCTTCAATACCACTTACAAAGCATCGCTCCGCCTTTGCGGGATCGCGCGTCAGCAGAAACGAAAGCTGATAGAGATCATTCAGGTGTTCACTAAAGATCGTCTGAAAGTCTTCCCGACTCGCGTATCGATTCGCTTGTTCTTCTCGAACTTGAATGTGGCCCGGTTCGGTCATTTCTTCGTCTCGAAATAGTAGGAAGCGTTCATTGGAGCAACCACTCCAGAAACCCGCTCTCTTCGTTCGCGGGTTGTGGGGCGGTAAGAGCAGTGACCGCCTGCGGAACGGCCAGCTCTGGGATTCTGGTGAGTAAGGGCTGAAAATCTGCAGTTGACCGTACTCCCCAGTTAACGAGATACAGGGCAAAGCTCCCGTCCGGCCGGTGAATCATCCATCGTTCCGGCCAACGAGAGGTCCTTTCTGGTCGGTTGTTCACAGAGGCCAGTGCGAGCCTAAAATTGTCGGAATAGGAAGCCTCTGCAATCATGGCAATAACCCCGGAACGTACCGAACAAGTTGGACCATGCCGCAAAGTAGTCTGAAGGCAGCCCACCACAAAAACCCCCAACTGAGCAGAGCGCCGAGCCAGGAGAAGATCAGAACCAACTCAAATCCCTGGGTTTCTTTCGAACGTTGCTGGAGACGTCTAAGGTTGCAATCGTATTGTCGCGAAGCGGTACTCATTTCCACCCTCAACGTTGCGCGGCTCGAACATTCGCGAAGCTTTCGGAAAAATGTTCCTTGATCACTCCGCGTGCGGACGGATCTTCGACCAGGACACCTGCGCGATCGGGCTCGCTCTCCACCAGAAGTTCTCGGACCATATGAATTACCCGAGAGCGCCGGCATGAACCGGCGAGTTTGCGAAATGCAACAGTCGATTTGGCAGCCTGCGAGACCGCGGCCTGAGGGTATGCCACATCAATTCTTTGAGTCTCTTGCGAGCTCGTGCTGACTGGGCCTTCACGGTGCCGGTTGGTACTCCCAAAATTTGCGCAGTTTCGCGGATCGATAAGCCATCAACGTCCCGAAGCTGAAATGTCCTGCGCAGAGTGGGAGAAAGGTAACTATGCAAATGAGTCAAGCGAGCACTCAGCTCAGATTCTGTGCATTCATCTTCGGGATTAGGCCGGTGATCTGCCAACCGCTCCGAAACTGAAACTGGTTGCAGGTCTTCGGTGGATTCGTCGAGGGATACCTGGACGTGTTTTAGCCGCCGGCGTAGCTGCAATCGAGCGCAGTTAAGCACGATGGTGGTCAGCCAGGTAGAGATCTGTGCCTGCCCTCTGAACTGGTGCAGGTGTGTGTAGGCAGCGACAAGAGCATCCTGAACCGCATCTTCGGCGTCAGCCGCATTGCCCAGGATGCGGTATGCCCTTCTGTACAAAGGCGGCAGACCACTAGCCAGAATTTGTTCCAACTGTTGAGCTGCGCCCTCTTCACTTGGAATTTCATTGGGTTCGTCAGTCCTGACGTATCCACTTGTGTTTTGCATGCTGTTTTCCTCAATTCCGAAAGTCCTCGCGACCCGTGTATCGATTGCTTCTTTCCCGAACTTGAGATTGAGCCCGTTTCAATCGCTCGCTCGTATCCCCAGATTCCTGCTTGCGCGGCGAGTCAGTTCTCTCACTACGTGCTTGGTAAACACGCCGTGGCAGCGGAATCGAATCCCCCCGTTTATCAGCTCAAGGATTACGTTCTCTCCCTCCTGGCTGATCGTCGTGATGTGTTTCATCTCGATGACGAGTTCGCGACCGCGAAGGTCCGCTCTTGCCTTTTCGTACGCGCTTCTTAGCTCGGCTGCCCAGGGCGCTATGAGTTTTCCTTCGACAATCACCCGACGCTGCCTGGCGTTATCAATGAGCGAGATCTTCAACATTGCTTCTCCCATTCGCGATAAAGCACGGCACACACCAAACGAGAGGAGCCGTAAGTTGCTGAATTTTCAGGAGAGTAATGCCAGAACCCGAAACATCGAGGTCGAAGAAGTTGAAACCGTCGAAAATGTCGAAGCTACGAGGAGGGCTGGAGATCAAGCATACTGCTTCGCATAGATGCCCAATTTCTTCATTCGAGAAAGGAAAGTCGTGCGGTTCATTCCCAGGCTTGCAGCAGCACCATCCGCACCACCGACGCGCCCCTTGCATGCGGTGAGCGCCCGTATGATCTGATCGCGCTGCCTTCTTTCATATTCGTCAGCAACGCTGGTTATGTCGGTTTGCGAATCTGCGCTGTCTCCAGCGACTTGCTCGACGTTATGCTGCTCGGCATGCGAGAACGCTACCGTATTCATTTTCCGGAGTTCTCCGAGAGGCGCGTCCAGCGACCTGCCGCGCGTGAGGATCACCGCCCGCTCGATAAAGTTCTCCAGCTCACGGATATTGCCGGGCCAGTCCCACGCCGTAAGCCCCTTCATGACAGCCGGAGAAATCGCTTCAATTTTCTTCTGCATTTGCTTGGCAAACTTCTGCACAAAATAACTTACCAGTTGTGGAATGTCTTCTTTACGTTCCCGCAGAGGCGGTATCCGGATCGGAAATACATGCAAGCGGTAATACAAATCACTTCGAAATTCGCGGTCCGCAATCATTTTTTCGAGG
>DATMQI010000217.1:0-4983 GCA_035567135.1 Terriglobales bacterium | reverse complement strand
AGACTGTAACCGTTGACGAACTTAGGCCAGTGATCTCCGTGGCATTGTCCAATGGCTGGTTAATACATGGCCCGACCATGCCCGGATAGCAGATTCCTAGGGAACCCTTCGACTCACTTGAGCCATTAGTCGGTGTGACGTTCTTGTCCGTTTTCCGGACACTAACTGTGTCGAAACCGCGGATTGGATTGAGCGTTTTTGAGTTGAACTTACCCCCATGCACCTTCACAGCCGGATCCGCGACACGACCGTTTATCAAGACGTCTACCGTTCCACGGCTGGCGAGCCCGGAAACACTGGTAGCCCCTTGGGTATGAGGGTAGACGCAAGGGTCTGGATGCTGTGGCATATCGCACGTTTGTGCCAAGCAGGTGGTAGACGTACTATTGGTGAGAATCAGAATCACCAGGAAGAGTATTGAGCGCAACATGCCCTCCAAAGGTGGACGTTAGCTTTCTGTCGGACCAGACTATGAGCCTCTAGGTTCCGCCGATCAGGTTTTTCTAATGTTGTTGTCTAGTAAGGTACGTATAGGCCTTGACGTGACCGCTTGGTGGACAGTACGCGTATCTATCAGCAATCAGACGCTATCCCGGGTGTGGACTGGATCAGAAGAACCAACGACTGGAAACACAGTTCACGGAATGCTACCGACGCTCGGGCGGTAAGTTTCTCCATGGAAATTCTTTCCCGCTATCGGTGTCCCCTTCGCGTATCCGCCGCGTATCCGAATTTGAGATTTTTAGCATTTCTAGCGTTTCCTGCGCTTCGTATAATGAATAACTTACGTGTTTTCAATTTGGGCGCTCGGTTCGATTCCCCCCGCCGGCACCATTGATTTCAAAAGACTTAACTCCGTCTTAGAACTCTCCGCGTATCCACCGCGTATCTTGGCCTGGCCGCAAAAAGACGGATCGAAAAATGTCTATGGTTTCAGGCATAGAAGAAGGGAGATTAACTTCCCGAGAATGCCGCCCGTAGAATTATCGCAACCCTGCCTCAGCGTGAGGAACTTGAGAGAAAGATGGCTGAGCTGGATCCAACGAGTCCACCGAAGAACAAGTATTACCGCCCTGAACTAGATGTGTTGCGATTCTTGGCATTTTCCCTCGTGTTCCTTGCTCACTCTCTTAAGGGTGATCCTCAACCGCGCATTACTCACCTACTGAAGGGCTTTGCCTCTGTGTATTATTCGTCAGTTGTCGCTAGCACGTTCGGCCTTAACCTGTTCTTCGCACTCAGCGCCTTCCTGATTTGCGAACTATTACTTCGTGAGCGTACTGTCAACGGTACGGTACAGATCAAGCAATTCTATTTCCGCCGCATTCTCCGAATCTGGCCGCTTTATTACCTCGGACTAGCTCTCGGTGTTCTCGTCGCGCTTCTCTCCCAGAGCCACAGCGATTTAGTCGCGATCGGTTGGTTTGGAATTTTTCTCAGCACATGGACCATTCCGGCTCACGGCTTTGTTGCGAATCCAGTCTCCCCGCTCTGGAGCATTTCCGTTGAGGAACAGTTCTATGCGGTTGTCCCTTGGCTGACAAGATTTTTCAATCGGAATATGCTCTATGGATTCTGCTTAGTCGTCATCGTGGTATCGAATGCCTGGCTGCTTTATCTCGGCCGTGTCCGGGCACCCATGTATCGGATTTGGGAAAACTCCTTCGTCCAGTTTGAGCCCTTCGCTGCCGGCATCCTGTTGTGCCTGATTCTCCGCGGCAGGCTGCCCAGAATCGCGATCTGGCAAAGGTTAATTGTGATCGCTGCCGGATGGTACTGTTGGTTCTTTGCCTGCCATCGACTCCACGTTCTCTTTGATCTTAACCAGAATCCAGGGGGCTGGTCTCTGGTTGGCGGCTATGGTTTAGGGGCGTTGGGCTCTGCGCTTTTGCTAATTGCTTTCCTGGGCGTAGATTCGAAGCTGTTTCCGGGATGGACGATCTATCTCGGACGCATCTCGTTCGGCCTGTATGTCTACCATGAATTTGCACTTTACTTCAGTTCTAAGACGCTAACGATGTACCTCGAATCCGTCGAAATTCAAAACTACGCCTTAAAAGTTCTGAGGGCCGTTAGCGTCGAAGTCCTGCTGCCTTTGGCATTGACTGTCCTAGCGGCAATCCTTTCGTATCGATTTTTTGAGACACCGTTCCTGAAGATAAAAAAACGTCACGCCCTAATCGAGAGCCAGCCCATTGCGGGCAGGGAGTGACATAGCAACTTATCGAGCAAAGTAAGCAACTTAGAATCATGACACTAAGGTCGAACCCGACTTGCATTGGAAACAAAGGGTAAATCGCTCGCTAGGGTTAGAACGACCGGAACACTACCCTGGCTAGGATCGCACCGACTACAGCCAAGCAGATGGGTTCTTCCGGGGAAGCATCGTCGAATCAACGCATTGGATGGTGTTGCATCGACCGGTTGCTGGCAGCGTTAACTTAGTGCGCTTACCGATGTTATCTGTGAAAAAAAGCTCGCTTCGGAGTAAACGAGTGTTGGTATACCTCCGAGCCATTCCTCAGTTATCTACGCGTTCTTCGAATCGTTTACGCCAGATTTCCGCTCTGCTCATTTGCCGACAATTCGCCCCGAAGTTCGCGCCTTCCCTCGACAGCGCATTGGGAATATCCCAGTTGCGTGTGCCGACTTGACTATGCGCTCGCATCTAATTCGCGTTTGCGTCGGAAGGCGTAAGTTTCAGAATGTCTGGTGCGCTTCAAGAGGAAACTTCTGGATCACTTCTGAGCCAGATACTTCTTTGCTTCGGCCAGTTCCGGCCGCTGCGTGTCTGCTTTGCTGCACAGAACCACGAGCTTCTCGTAGTAGATGCGCGCTTTCCCCGGATCCCCTGAGCGTCGCGCGGCTTTCGCGGCGCCGTAGAATCCACGGTACCGATTGCGCGCCAACTGCAAAGAGGCTTCATACTCTTTCAGGGCCAGGCCCGGCTCATTGACCTCAAGCAGCAAGTCCCCGAGTAGTTCGCGCATGGGCCATAGGCGGTTCTCCATGGCGACATGCTTTTCACTTCCGTCCTCAAGGTCTGCCGCAGTGCGCATCAGCTTCGTAGCTGCGTCCTTTTTGCCTTCCGCGTATGCTGTCCAGGCAATTGCCGCGTTCCGTTGAATCTCCACCTGCTGCGCCCAATAGTCATCTTTGACTTGCAGCAAACCCTCCTCGATTTGCTTCAGTTGCTCAATATTCTTTCGCGCCGCATCGAGATTGCCGCTCCGGGCCGAGCCCATCGCGCGAGCGAAATAGGTGATGGAATCGGCCACCGGAGTAGAGTGTACTGGTTGGAGTCCGGCAGCCTCGGTCCACGCTCCCCTTTCGATCGCATAACGTGCGGGAATCGCCGCGAGCGCCGTGTAGCCTGCCAATACGGCCCCAGTCGGATTGGCAGCAGCCGCGCCCGCAGCACCCTGACTCTTTAGTAGCTCCATGTTCCGGTCGACTCCGCGTTTGGCCTCGATATCTTGCGCCATCTGGAGATAGGCATAGACCATGAAATCCAGCGCATGAGCATAGCCTTTCGACACGGATAAGGCCGCTTGGTTGGCCTTAATGGACTCCGGCCACATTCCCAGCATGGAGTAAGTGTGTGAAGGCATGTGCAGCGCGTGGGGAGCCGCGGGAGCGACATCGCCGTACTGGCGCGCCGCCGCAAGGCCGCGGTCCGCGAGCTGTGGGAAGTCGTAAGCGTGAATCAGATAATGAAGCGCGCCAGGATGCTCTGGATTTGCCGCAAGCACTTTCTCGAGAATGGCTCCGGCCTTCTGTTGCCTCGCGAAATTGGGATCGGGGGGAAGGACGTTCACAGCCTCGTCAATCGCGAGCGCATAGAATACGGCGGCCTCCGGATCTTCGGGATAATGGCGGTACACATCCTCCATGGCCTTTTCATAGGCGAGAACTCGTGTCCGGTAATCGCGCTTTTCCCAATCGTTGTAATACGTCTCGATGGCTGCGATGTAGTCTCGCTCCCGCTGTGTCTTGGCACCTGCAAGCCTGGCTTTACCAGCAGCCTCCACCGCATCCTTGAGAGCATCCGGACCCGCACCGGGGGCACCCACCATCGGATTGGCGCGTCGGCTTATCGCAATTCCCCAATAAACCATGGCGCAGCTGGGGTCGGTCTTTGCAATCTCTGCGAAGGCATTAAGGCCCTGGGGATACCAGAAACTGTGCAACATGGCGACGGCGCGATCGAATTGTGGCTGAGTGGCGGGAAGACAGGACACCGGGAAGTGCACGTTTCCCAACTTCTCGGCATCTCTCGGTTTTTCTTGAGCCGTCGCTACCGGTACCCAACACAGAATCCCGAGGATAACGATCAGAATCCCACCCTTCATCAGCGCACCTCCAAAATTCGATCAGGTCCTCCAGAAACTAGGAGTCCCCGGCATGAACCCAAGCGCTCATTTCACATTTCTCCGTTCATGCCAGGAAGGAAAGCCAAATCATACTCTCAATTTGTGGGAATAGTGGCCACAAGCGCGATTCGATCCTGAGGGATTGTGCCTGCATGACGGGTACCTCGAAAGTAATATATCGTATCGTTAATATAAAACAGGTATCTTTACTATCAGTATTAGACTTTACCGTTCAGCGTTAATCAGGAGTATACCGAAGGAAACGAGCGCGTCCACAGGTCATCTCTTCAAAACTAGAATATAGGGATGCGATTGGGCCGCCGTCGATCTCAAATCTTGGCCTTGATACTAATGGCGCTTGCTGCGAAACCGACCCTGGCGTGCGAGCCCGTTGTTCCGTTTATGCAGGTCATGGTGCCAGCACTCGCTCTTTCCGGCTCGATCCTTGTACTGACAGCGGCGGTAGTGCTGAAGTCTGTACTGTTTGCCTTATTCGAGCCACGGCTTCCTCGTCTGCGCGCGGCATGGCGAATGTTACTCGGCAACGTGTTGACCAGTTTTGTTGGCCTCCTCGTTGCCGTGATGATCGCGAGTTCTCCCGTTGGCTGGT
>DATMQI010000216.1:0-4011 GCA_035567135.1 Terriglobales bacterium | reverse complement strand
AAATGGACGATTTGTATGCAATCAATGTGGCCAAGACCGAATTCCGGGATTGTTTCAACCTTGGGGATCCGTCTCGGGTGTTGGCAATCGCTGATCCTGACCTCGTCAGCTTCTCCGACGGCCAACCGAGCGAATTTGGCGGGAGTGGATTGGATACCTTGAAGAATCGCATCGCTAATTTATTCGAACGCTTTACAGCGAAACTGGTAGTCATCGTCATCGAGATTCGTCTTCAAGGAGACGTTGCCTATGATTACGGGTGGCATGACCTAACGCTGATGCCTAAGGACGGCAGCGACCCGATACGTCGTCGAGATCGTTATGTGGACATCTGGCGGAGAAACAGAGAAGGGGCCTGGAAGCTGTGGATGTACATGGATAATCAGGACATCGCTGATCCCTTCCGGGCGGAGCAGATTCCGACGGCCGGAGTGCCCCATCAGGGAAGTTTCTGAAGCTTTTTGTATAGGCGCTGGCTGAACCCCTCGGGCATCGGAAACACTCTTCCATCACCGACCAGTCCCACGACATTTCGGGTACCGTCGAGTATCGCAGTGCAGTGTGCGCAAGCTTTGAAATGAGCTTCCATTCGTTCG
This sequence comes from Terriglobales bacterium, assembly GCA_035567135.1. Lineage (GTDB taxonomy): Bacteria > Acidobacteriota > Terriglobia > Terriglobales > Acidobacteriaceae > JABDBE01. The sequence continues at coordinate 3,415 of DATMQI010000216.1, read as the reverse complement.
CGCGTCTCGGGAGAAATCTCCTGTTCCAGGTAATTGGAGATTTCCCGCCATACTTCGAGGCAACTAATTTCAATGGACGCCATTCCGCCTTCTTTTTTCACCATGCTCTAACTTTACGATAAGGTTGTCCGTTAATCCATGAACCATCGATTCCAGGAGCGAGCCTGTCTCTCAACAGCAACCTCGCTCGATGAAGCCGGGTCTTCACATTGGGTTCCGAGATTCCGAGAATCGCCGATGTCTCCTTGATGCTCAAATGCTGTACGTCCCTAAGAACCAGCATTTCGCGGTAGCTAGGGCTGAGCGAATTGATGGCATCCTGTACTGCGTGCCGTATCTCATTCTGTTCCAGCAACTCGGAAGGTATAGGCCGCCAGTCGGCATAGTCCTTCGGCCAAAAATCTCCCTCTTCGTTTTGCTGTTGCTCGTCAATCGACTCGTAGAGGTGCGGACGTGCCTTCCTCAATTTCATCCTGGCTTCGTTATATGTGATTTGCACGAGCCAAGTGCTGAACTTTGATTCCCCTCGGAAGCTAGATAGGTTAGAAAAGGCCTTCAGAACGGCCTCTTGCGCTACCTCTTCCGCATCAGCCTGATTTTTCACCACTGAAATCGCCGCGGCATAAATCATGCGCTCATACGGGCGCACCAATTCGTAGAAAGCTTCCTGCTCTCCGCCGCAGACGCTCTTTATGAGGTCAGCCTCGTTAGTCCGCATTTGCGACTGTGTCATGCTCACCATCGCCTACAGATATGAGTCGGACGTTGCCTGCTCGGAATCCAAACTACCTGAAGTCACTCAATCCTGACAAGTCTGATTCCGAGGAGGGCAAAAAGTTTCGAGGGAGGATTCGCGGACCAATCTCGTAGTCACCTCAGATACGGTCTTTCCCAACCGGAGCGCTAATTCTTCTTTATTGTCTATTAGATAGGTGGTTTTTTGCGACTTGACCTACCTGTTTAACGTTTAGTTTCTCATCGACTTCTGGCGCGGTTGCCAGAGTCACGAACTCGAAGCTCACGGTCTCCCTCTTTCAGAACTGGCAGACCGAATCTGCTGTAGACCTCGAAAGGCTATTTATGCTGAATGGCGTCCGGAGACCGTTTTAGGTCAAGTGGAAGAACCTTCAGCTCCCACTTCAGGGGCACCGACGTCGGAGGATAGCAAACAGACTTGTCGCAGGCCTGATAGCTCAACTCCCCGGCAATGGCAAGGGTCCGTTCGTGGGAAAACACCGCGCGGAGAGCATCCGAAGCTCGAGAGGGAACTACCGTGAGATCTTGGGTGACGCGAAACCTTCCCTCGAAGACCGGCACATGCTCGTGGATGGCTTCCAAGTACAGAGTCTTTGGGCTGGGATAAATGACGGGCTGGAACTCGATTCCTGAAACATCCTGCAACTGAAGCTGAAGCGGTTTATATCCTCTCACACCGGGAGAATAAACATGCACGTCCGGCGGAAGCTCAACCTCGGCAATCAGGCTGACCCTGCCACCGGGTATGACGCTGCGATCCGATTGTGCAAGGGTAAGCCGAAGATGAGGCGCTTCGATATTCTGGCTCACTTCCGCGCTCAACTCGGGGAAAAGCTTCGCGATCACATTATTCGCGGTCAAACGATCCGTGTATTTAGCTATAAAGTACTTTTCGCGAATAACCCCGCTTGCGTCGATATAGAAGAATCCAGGGTGGGCCATCCCTTTGGTCATTCCCTTGGCTTCTGCGTTCAGCACGTGGAAGCTGCGAATGATTTCGGAACCAGGATCAGCCAAAAGGGGAAACTCGATTTTGTGCCGCTCGGCGAAGTCCTTCAGGATGGCCGAATCATCGTAGCTAATCGCCGCCAGCTTAAGCCCCTGCGCCTCAAATCTTTGTTTTGCGTCTTGCAGCTGCACGAGCTGCGCTTTGCAGAAGGGTCACCAATCGGCGGAGCGGAAGAAGAGGAGCACCGTGCCCTTGGAGCCTTTGAGTGTTTCGCTGGACTGTTTGTGGCCGAACTGATCGAGCAGAGCAAATGCCGGCGCCTTCTGGCCAATCTCCAGGCCAACAGCCGGAGGGACGGTCTGAGTGGTGGGTGCGTTTTCTTGCCGGCAAGGAACAGCAAAGAATCCGGCAACGAGAAGGATGACAGCCCCGGTTTTCATATTTTGCTCCGCATCCGATTTCGCATGTACTCAGTTACGAGTTGAACAGGCGCCGTAAAGCCGGTGCTCTTGTGAGCACTCCGATCCGGAGGCCTGTCCCCCAATCTGAGGAATGCAGGACTGCCTATGTCGACGCCGTAGAGCAGCCCTGGGATGTGATCCCCAAATATTCCAAAGGTTTCACACGGGTTGAAAATTTCCGAGGCCCTCCATTCGGATTCGGCACGGCAGCACGCGCAATTCCTGACCTTGCTCGTCTCGGCCGGCAAGCTCTTGCGCCGAATTCTGGAAACCTTGCAGCGATAGGCGCATCTCACCGCGTGTAGAAGTCTTGCGAATGACAGATTTGAGGGCTGCTTCTGATCAGCTCTGAGTTCATGTTGCGAGGTCTTATAGGCAGACTCGCTCGCGCTCTCATCGCCGCGAATAGTTTGGAATCGTATGGAGCTCGATCGTGCGAAGTTCTTTTCATCGGGCAATCAAAAAGTTGTATCTGGGGAGATATCTAGAATGAAGAGGATCAGTGTTAGTCAATTGATCAGGAAAGTTTTAAACCTGTTTGTTCTTGACCCGATCGCTCGTAGTGCAGTGCCGAACGCTTGGAAGCGGAAGTGCACGTCGTTGCTTGGAATGTCCTTAGTGGTTTTTCTTTGGTCTGTTCCAGCCCTGGCGCAGGAAAAAAACGAAGTTGGACTTGTGATTGGGGGGACTGTAACCCCAAGCCAAGGTTTGTCTCCGGCAGCCAGCCTGATAGCACCGGACGGGACGGTCCTCACAACTCGAAACCTGGCAATCGATTCCAGCCTGACCTTAGGCCTCGAATACGATCACGCCTTTGTCCTTAGACAAAAATTCGCGATTGACGGCGGCGTTGATTTTCTGGCCTCTCCGTCGGATGTGAAGCTCAGTCAGCCGTCCCAAAACGCGATTGGTCAATATGCCTTTATTTTCCTTACTCCTCATGTTCGAGTGAAATTCCATCCGAATGGAGTGTTCTCTCCGTGGTTGTCGTTTGGTGGCGGTTATGCGCGCTTCCTTGAAAAGGCGCCCGCTGCCGCGTCATCATTTAAGCCAGGTACAAACACCGGAACCCTGGAGTTTGGTGGCGGAATTGACACCCGCACGGTTGTCCATATTCTTAGAATACCTATTGGGTTCCGGGTCGAAGTGCGTGATTTCTATTCGGGGCAGCCCAACTACAATCAAAAAGTCATCGGCAATCTTCAGAATAATCTGGCTTTCACCGGAGGATTGTTGATCAGGTTCTGAA
>DATMQI010000215.1:0-10840 GCA_035567135.1 Terriglobales bacterium | reverse complement strand
CTTTGTGGCGACGTCCGCCAAATCGTTCGGATTGTCGATCGAGAATGCGCGCCCACCTGTAAGTTCGGTGATGTCGCTCAGCAACTTTGCGTTGGGAGCGCTTGCCCCCCTCGGGTCATCTGCTGTTGTGCGAGTTGTCCTCCTCGTGGGTCGGAGTCAAGAGGTTATCAACAACAAAATCGGCTACTTCGCGGCCCAATCGTTGACCAGTAGTAAGGTCAAAGCGGAAATGGACTCCGGCGAAAATGCGGCTCAAGGTAGCCTCTTCTGCAGCATCCGAGATTCTCGAGAACGACCGCTGCACTCCCGGCAGAACTTCAGAGGTGACATTGAAGTTGAAGTGGTCCGTCTTGAAGAACGAAGTCAGGACACGAGCCGCAGCAGCGCTAATAACCGCGTGGGCGCCCGGGTAGGAGGGGTCTGGCGTGGTATTGCCCACTTGTGGAAGCCAATTCGGATCAGCTGCCGTATCGGGGTTGTTGTCCGTGTCCGCGGCCCGGATGGCGGTCACCGGTCGCCAGAAATTGTATGTGTATTTTGTATCATAGAAGGCAATCACAGCATCGGCGAGTGTCAGATTAAGCAGCGCAAACAGGCGGGCGTTTTGCGCAGTGGTCAAGTTATGGGCCACCGACGCCGTTTGTGCCACCTCATTCCAATAGTTCTGAATTGCCCCATTCCAAAAGTGGCCGGTGAGCGCCTGATCCGCGGAAGCGGTCGTGCTTTTGACGATCCCCAGCGATTTAACCTCATTGAATGCGTCTGTGTATGTATCACTGGTCAACTCTGGCGGAGGACCGAGACGGAACTGACTGGCACGTTCGAGGGCGAAAGGAGTAACGCGGGACCAATGTGTGAATTGAGGCTGCTTAGGAAAATTGGGTGGGGTGGACTGGTAATCTCCCGGGGCGTTGCCGAAGACAAAAGGAGCTGGTATAGCGTTCGATCCGTCATTGCTGCGCAGCGCCAGGATACGATCCGCAACAGTTTGTCCTATGGCGACACCTTGAACCTTATCCTTTCCGTCTGGAATTTGGGCCAAGGACTGTTGCAGTACGGCATCGAGGGCCGTTTGGAACGCCGGATACAACGCGAGCAGAACTTCATGGGCCGCCGCTGCGGCAGCGGCATCCTGCGAGGCACTTCGTGGTACACCTGAGAGCTCTGCCAGGTAAGGCTTGTGTGTGCTGTCAATGACGTTGACAGCGTCATAGATTGCTGCGTGCATGATTGCAAAGCTGCGAGTAGTGTGAACAGTTGCAGGTTGAGCACCAGGGGTGCGAACAATCACGAGAAGTGTTCTGTTCCACTGCACAACCGGGTTAGCCGATTGGGCTGAGGATCCTCCTGGATTCTGATCTTCGCCAACCGTCGAAGCAACACTTGACCCGGTGACCTGGGCCGAAAGACTGGCACACAGAAATGCTAGCGTAATCAACGTCTTTGCCATAGGGCCTTGTCCTCTTTGTTTGTATTTTGGTTTTGTCTGGACAAGAGCGGCAGAGCTGGTCGTGCGACACATCAGCAGCGTCCACCCGCTCTCACAGTTATCAAGAACTAGGAAGCAAGGGAAATATTCCCTGAACCACCTGTGATTACGAAAAAAAGAATCGTGAGCGATTGAACACCACTTTCCTGTGTAATCAGCATCCAACTCCTTAGAGGAGGTTGGCCGCCTAATGGCGACCTAACAGGTGGTGCTCCTGCCTGACAGTTTGTGTTCGCAAGTCCGCCGTGTCAGGGAAATGCGACAGACACGCCGGTCAGAAAATAGGTGAGTGACCAAGTCACCTTGCAGCTAGCACTGCTGCGCAAGATTGTGCCTAGGCTTTTTTCAGTGCAAATTCAGGCTGATATTCCGAAAATAATCAACCGCCGATGTGGGCTTAATCACTGTAGGATTATTGTTCCAGAGATGGCAACGCTGAGGACTAAGCGATGAAAACAAAATACTCGAAACGGTTTGCCGCTTGGGGGCTTCTGGTGCTTCTGCTGTTACCGCCCTCGTTCATCCGCCTTCAAGCGCAAAGCAAAGCCCGAAGCGAAAAAGACAGCGAGAAACAGGCGACTCCTCCCATAGAGCTGAAAGTAGGCGACATCGCTCCCGATTTCACATTGCTCGCTTTCGATGGCAAGGATCTTAAGAAAGTTTCGCTGCGCGACTACAGAGGAAAGAAGAACGTCGCCCTCGCATTCTTCGTTTTTGCTTTTACTGGGGGTTGAGCGCAAGAAATGAAAGCCTTCCAGCAGAATCTGGTGAAGCTGGAGGGTGCCGACACCCAGGTTCTGGGTGTGAGTATGGACAGTCCGTTTTCGAATTTTGCCTTCGCTCAACAGAGCGGAATCACCTTTCCTATGCTCGGCGACTGGGGAGGCCCAGTGACGCGCAGGTACGGGTTGACCGAGAAGTTTGATATCGAGGGAGTACCGATGGAGTCGGCTCGGCGCGCCACGTTTCTCATCGATAAGTCAGGGACGATCATTCACGAGCAGGTCGGGGATGCAGCGGTAGATCCGTCCAAAACCGTGGAAGCATGCGAGCGGCACAAGCTGAAAAACTAAGGCAGGGACTACTCCACCCTTGCCGGTGCTCTTCGCGATTTGAGGATACTTCGACTTGGCTGATGTTCTTGCAAACGCCGGGAATCTGTCTCGCTTGTAAAGCAGACATTTGGCGGTTTCCTCGGCTTGCGTTGTTCTCGATATCCAGCACATCGCTTGGACATTGACCGCCGCGCCCCGGCCAAGAGGCGCCACCTCACAAACCTGTTCTGCGCTTCCTTTGCAACGACTGACTAATTAGGTCAAGGAACAAAACAGTCAGTCGGAAGCTGCACTACGCCCGGACCGAGATAACCCATCAGTCGAGACAATTATCTGACAATCACTTTACAACTGATCCGTATCAGAATCGTGATCGCTGAATCTAACCCCTGGAAACCGGCTAGGTGCTGCAACTTCGGAAATTAAGGCTTAAGCGACCCAGTTCTCAGTACGGCATTCAAACGCTGGCGCCTTGATGTGGTCAGGAGTCCACTTCGTTCAGGGAGATATTTCTCGACTTGGGGAATATCTTCCGCTCGGAGTTTCACATTTGGCACGGGTACACAAAACTATTCCAGGATCGGAGTGTAGAACACGTGAAAAAAGAGAATCTCCCCACATCTGTCTCAATTGAAACCACGGCCACAGCCCCAACGGAAGACCTCGACTCCCGCTGGCAGCGCGTCGTTGAGCGACGCTCCTTTCTGAAAGGCATCGGAATGGCCGGTGCAGCGCTGTCGGCCGGCACACTATTGGCGTCTGAAGGCAGAGCACAGTCCTCATCAGGCGAGCGCGAGCTCTCGAAGGGCGATATCGCGCTTCTTCAGTTCGCACTCTGGGCTGAACTTGTCGAGAGTGATCTGTGGACCCAATACGCGGAACTTGGCGGAGTCGGACCTTCCGGTGGCGGAGCAGCTCAGGCGAGCGAAGAATTCCAGGGATTCATCGGAGGAAATCCAGCCTACGCTCTGGCGCTTCAAAACCTGGATGGCGACATGCCTCAGTACATTACAGACAACACCGATGATGAACTGAGCCATTCAGCCTTTCTCACGGGTTTTTTGAAGTCCAGGGGAGTAGTGCCGGTCGACCTCGAACCATTTCGAAGGTTGCCGAGCAGTCAGGCGACTGGGGCACGGCAAATCAAGCGGATTACCAACCTCATGAACCTCAACGTCGACATGAGTTGGTACACCCGGTATCGCAGTGGAAAGAACCCAGACTTGGGTGCGGCGTTTAAGGGACCCTTCGTCATCACAAACCAACCCGCGATTCCATTAAACGATACGGACACTCCCCCTGCAACCAATCCCACAGTTCCCATCACGGGCCGAGATGCCGAGCGCATACAGGCGATCGCCAACACCGCCGGATTTCATTTTGCTTTCATTGAGCAGGGTGGGGCGAGCCTCTACCCGACGCTGGCCTTCAAGGCAACCGATCCAACCGTCCTGCGGATTCTGGTCAGTATTGGTGGAGTCGAGATTGATCACTTCGGGCTGTGGCACGATAAGGGTGCCAACGCGGTATCTCAACCCTTAGCCGGTGTGGTCGATCCCGTGACCGGCCTAACATTTCCCGATCTAAACAACCCTGCAACCGAGCTCACTCAGACCAACAAGATTCTGCCTGAGCCATGCAATTTCATCAGCAAGAGCCTGCCGCGCTGTTCGGTAATCCGACCGACCTCCACGCAGCAGGGAGGCGCGGTGGCAACGGTGAAAGCTTTCACTGATGACGGGCTTTTTATCGGTCAATCGGCTGCATTTCTTCAGTTATCGATGCAGCTGGCCGTCGCCGCGGACTCGGTCGAACGCGGGTTTTGATTGTTGTGTGTTCTCTCCTTTGCTCCACTGGCGGGCGCTGTAACTAGTTAGCGGTCGCAGCGCCTGCATTATTACCACTGGCCGCTTTGAGCTCACTTGCGCTCATCGCCCAACTTAGGGAGCACTTATGTTTGAAGGTCTGTTTCAACCGATGCATTTGCTGGTGATTTTCGGAATTGCTTTGCTTGTGTTCGGACCGAAGAAGCTTCCCGAACTCGGCAAGGGAATCGGAGAAGGTATCCGCGGCTTCAAGGCAGCGATGAAAGAGGAAGACAAGCCGGCAACCACAGAGGCGATCATTGTCAACGACCAGGTAAAGGGCTGAATCATGGGTTTTGGGACGGAAGTACTTTTCATGATTATCCTCGGACTCGTGGTGTTGGGCCCGAAACGGCTGCACACGGTGTTGCAACACGTGGCGCAGATGAGAGCTGACTTCGAGAAGGCAAGCCGCGGCGTCAAGTCTCAGCTTGCGGCAGAACTTGAAGGCGTTCCTCAGAACCTCAAGACCGAGTTCACGAATAGTGAAAACGCAGAAGACAAGAAGCCTGGACGAGTCGGCCAAGGCAACCCCGGCCTTGGCAGAGAGATCCCATCTCCCGCAAAAGATAAATCCAGGCGGAGAATCCGCGCATGGCCAACCTGAAACCAATTTTGGCCGGCCTTTGCGCCTCCGCACTCAACTACCTTTGCTTTCTCACTTGGGTGCACTCGAAAGCTGCGTCATTCGCTGAAGGGCAAGACAGAACTGACTGGATTGCAATAGCAGGCAGCCATGCTCACGTGGTGCATTCGCTTGCCTTTTGGCTGCTCGCAATCGTCGCCTTTGGGGTGGGGTTCTTCGTGTTCCGCGATGTTTAGTGCTGACAGTTGTAGTAAGCAGCGTTCTCACAAGTTTGCGCCGTTTCTTCGCCCAGAACAGGGCATTTTGAGTGGAGTCGAGAAGAGGCGCAGTGACGTTAGCCTCCCGGTGGCGATTGGTCAGGTTTTCACCTGGCCGCCGCAGTCCGGTTTGGCATGGTGCTGTTTCCTCTTGCCGAGTAGGCCTGGGGAATTTCGCCCCGAGCCTCTCACAGATCCGTGCTTGACCGTCTCCGGTCACACGGCTCGTGCCACCCCTGGAAGGCTGGCGCCTTCCGCCGAGACCATCTTCGGAGTCATTCTTTTCGAGAGAGTAGTTGCCCTCCAAAAACTGGCTGACCACAAAAGCGGTTAATCGCAACACTGCGTCGAGCCGCACGCTCATGTCCGACATGAGGTTGGGCTCGCTCTTCGCGCCCAGCCAGTCAAGCAGGCCTCCGGCGAATTCCTCGGAGTGAGCTTCGAAATCCGCTCGGTAGTTGAGTTCCTTTCGCACCGCAGCCGGAAGACGTTTCCCGGTTCTGGCGAAGTGCTCTCGCCAAGTGGGGTACAGGTGATCCGCAATCCCCTCCACGTGACGAATCCACTGCTGTTTCACGTCCCTGACGACGTTCTTCGGTGCATCCGTGGCCGTGAGTCCAGCCCAGCCACGCGCGACTCGAACGCGCCCGTCAAGAATCTCTTGCAGTAAGTTCGCAGCTGCATGTAGTTCACGAGGCCTTGCTTCGGAGGTGGGATCAGTTCAGTCGGAAACGGAATGCGGAGGAGGTCTCTGCAGATCAAGACTCGCGCCTCGTCCGCAACTCGGCCCTTGCAGAGCTGGTCAGCAAGATCGAGGCGACGCTTGAGTTCAGAGAATCGCGCTTCGCCAACATTGTCGAGATCGACCAGCAGTTCTAACAGCGTGACGATGCTAAGCGGCCACCCGTGGCCCGGACGATGGCGAAGCAAATACTTCCATTCGCTCGGCGGAATCTTGCCACTCTGCGCGTCGCCGAAGATGTTGGTGTCGAAGAGCGGGACGGAGCGCACGGGCTTCGCTCTCAACGGGTGACTGCCGTGCGCCCTGACGAGCGAAGTCTGAAAGGCGGGAGAACCCTGCACTTCTGAGTATTACTGGGACGGTCGCGTTCATTGACGGCCCAGCGAAGGTGGAATATCAATCGAAGCACGTAACAACGGGGCTGGAGGGTCCTTCCTTTCTCAGAGGGAGAAATTCCGGGTATCCGACCCAGCCTCGATTCAATTGAAATATGCCAATGTACAGGCCTCCAATTAAGAAAGCGGTCCGTAAGGCGGCGCCCTCTCTTCTTTGTCCTACCTGCGGCGCGAAGCCCGGAGAGCGGTCCAGGCATGAATCTGGCCTGCGCAGAGACCCCCACCGTGCTTGCCGCAAAATTATGACCGGACTCAACAAGAAGACTAGATAGAACGATAGAACTGGTACACTTCACGGCTATGCCAAATATCACCTCGGTACTCAATCAACTAGAACGGGAACGCACCCGTCTCGCAGTCCAGCTCGAACGTCTTAACAAGGCGCTCTCGGCGCTGACTGGCGCGAGCAACACCCGGAGAGGTAGAGCCATCTCCGCCGCAGGTCGTGCTCGGATCGCCGCAGCACAGCGCGCTCGCTGGGCGAAAGCTAAGGGGAAGGTCGTCTCCATCGCCAGACGAAAGAGAACGCTGTCGGCTGCCGCGCTTGCCCGCATCCGTGCTGCGCAGCGGGCGCGGTGGGCAAAATGGAGGAGAGAGAAGAAGGCCTGACCTCCGAGGTCAAATGATGGCGACTCCCCCCATCTCCAACGATCACACAATTAAGGTGCTCCAGTCTGAATTGGAATACAGGCGAAGCAAACAGGGGAGCATTTTTACCTGGAATAGTGCAATTCTCGTCGCCATCGCTGGTAGTCCTCTTGTCCTCGGGACTACGCTACAGCGCCTTCAGAAGATCTTTGTCTCGATCGCAGTCATTATCCTCGCATTGATGGTCTTTCTTTGGCTTACCTACAACGCGGACCGCGAGTCCCGCACAGCCGAAAGATTGGAAGAATTAGCGGCTTGCGATCTCGGGCATAAGAGTCGTCGGGAGCTTAACAGGCGATCAACGCTCTCTCCTTTTGTCGGCTACAGAATGGCTCTTATTCTCCTCGCAGTTGCTGCACTAGTGGCAATCTGGTGTTGGACGTAGTCCCGTCGAAAAGTGCCTTTCGTTAAAGTAATGGAACTAGACACTCGGAGGGGCAATGAACTATTGCGGAGTCGTCGAGGTCAGAAGCTTAGAAGGTGCGCTCGGCGCGACATGCGGGCGCTCGGCTGAATCGCAGTGCACTCCGAACGCTCCGAACTGTGCGGCGAGAGCTTCTGTCCATCATGCCTGACCTTCCACCAGAGCGAGCATCCCAAGCCAGTCAAGCAGAGCCATACCGGGCGGAAAAAGCGAAAGACTGCCTAGACTGCTATTCTAGCGGGAATGGTCATCAAGATTTCTCTTGTCGAGAATATCCTGTTCAGGTGCGGCGCGCTGTCCTCGGTCGTCGTGGCCTGGGAACTGGACAGACGAACGTCGTGTCTGATGCCGCGCGGATGAGAAGCGTAGACAGTATTACGAAGTAAGGGTGAAACTCGAATGTGGAGGTCACCATGGCAAGCCGCGGCGAAGAACTTTTCAACCAACTCCGAACTGTCCAGGCCATTAGGGCTCTGACTAGGCAAACTGAAGATGTTCACCTCGACTGCAAGGAGTGGCCTGCTAAGGACGAGGACGCGCAGAACTTCGCGAAACACATTCGCAGGCGCAGCTGGCGTTTGCTGGACGAACTACGAGAGTTCGAAGTTAATCCAAACATCTCCGAGAACGATCCCGACATTCAGGCGGCATGGCTTTCGTCGCACGCCCCCGGACAGACAAGCTCATCGAGGCGAGTATTCAGTGGGCCGAGCGGATCATGCAGAAAATTGACGAGCGATTCTCGCCAACTCAGTAGCAGCTGCCTCTTCAGACGGGACCCTACCCTAGCCGCTTTTGCTCAGAACGACATGCCGTTAGACAGCTGCGAGGACCGAGTCGTCCGTCTTGACAGGCTAGGAAATTGGGAATAAGAGTTGGTTTTTCCACCTCCCAAGGAGTACGCGATGAATATCGGAGAACCGCTTCGTACCATCATTGTTGAACCGCTTGAGCTGCCGGTGAACGTCCCGACCGCCGAGCCGGAGCCTGAACCGCAACCGCAGCAACCTCAGCCGGAGCCCGAACCGGCATCGGTATGAACATCCCCGACTATGTCGCTCCGATAGTTGGATACCGTGCCTGGCAATGGAACTGCGGGGGATGGAATCCGCACTCTGCTCCGCTCAAGTCATTCAATAACGAATGGTGGTCGCCTCGCCATGCGCTAGCCGCCACCTGTAGCGCATCTTTTGGTTGGGCGCCTGTGAGAGGTGCCGAGGTGGTGCATGGGCGTCATGAAGCACCGCAAGCAACATGCACATGCGGCATTTACGCAGCCAAGAGTTTCGATCATCTGCGGGATCAAGGCTACTCAAGGCGGGGCATCCGTGGCGAGGTATACCTTTGGGGCAATGTCATCGAACATCAAAGTGGATGGCGCGCCCAGTTCGCTTATCCCAAGACCCTGGTGTTATCGCCTGAGAGCCTCCTGTCCGGAGGATTTGTCCAACTTGAACTGGGCAACGTGGAACTCATGACTTACCTGGATAGTCTAACGGCCTATGGCACCGACATATTCTGGGCCTACGAGAAAAAGCCGACAATTTTGTGGAGCTTCAGGTCAGGGTACGAGACAGTCGGACTCGAGTCTCTGCAGGAAGCCCTTCGTAGCGAGTCCTTGATTATGTGCGAGGCGGATCGTCTCCGCTCGGACACGCACCTGCCAGTATTTAAGGGTTCAAGCCGTCTCTCCCAGCGTGAGCTTAAGATTGTGAGATACCTGACTCAGGGCCTGACCAATCGTGAAATCTCACAGCGCGCTGGGATCGGGCACCTTACGTTGAAGAACTGCCTTTCCCACATCTTCGACAAACTCGAAGTTTCGAGTCGTCTGGAGCTTCTCTCGCTGACCTTATCCAAGACATCGCGGTGCTAATGCGTCTGGAGCTGGCTCCGTTGCTGCCATTATCCAAATCGTAAATGGGCCCTTCGGACAAGCCCCTGCGTAATGATATGGTGCAGGAAGGGGTGACAGGGATATATATCGTAAAGCGATACTCCCCGTTTGATGGTCTCTCCCACCGATCATTACCTGAGCTGAAGTCCTCGACGGCGGGTATCGACGTGGGTGCTAGAACTGAACGCTTTCAGCATTCTCTCGAATCGCCTTCAATGCCTAAGGCACATCGTAGCGAGGTGTTGTTCGGATCGAGATTCAACCATTGTGTCCGAGCACTTCGTCGGGAAGCCTTGGTATTGTGCCAACAATGTTCCAGACAGTGCCACGAAACCGTTCGAGATAGCCAATGCGAAAACGATCATACGTCGCGACGCCCACCCGACTGTTTCAATGAAATCGTGGGAACCGCTGGCTTCGTAATTCTTGTTGTCCCAGAGATTCATGGCCGGCAATTCTTGCGATAGCTTTTGGAACTGGAGCTGATTCGGCATAATTTTATATTCTTTTTTATAAGAGGAACTCTGCCCACTCGTGTTTCGAGGTTTCGCTCGACCGACAGTTGCTGTCTGCAAGGACTCGGTGAAGTTGTCATCCTTCACCGTACAATCACTTGACACTCTTCTGACAAATCCGACCAATCGAGTTCTGCTTCACTGAATCAAATCTGTATACACACTGCTTTGGTAATTTCTGGAATGAACGTTCGACATTTCGCGGACAGGGCTGCGTGTGGTCGAGCTATCAACCTGGAAGAAAGTAGGGTGTGATCACGACTTATCGTGAATTATCTCAAAAAAGTGAGGAAGAGAATGCAGAGCTTGATGAAGTTTGTGTTTGTTGCATTGACAGTTCTGTTTGGGGCAGCGCTGGTCACATCAGCGCATGCTCAAAGTAGTAACCGCGTTGTGGTAGACATACCCTTCGATTTCTCGGTGGGAAGTACTCTACTGAGAGCGGGCAACTACAAGGTTGAGGAACTGCAGTCCGGAATTCTTGTTTTCAACGGCAACGACGGGCAGGACCACCAGTTTGTCTTGACTGTCGGCGAAGAAGCCTCTAACCAAGATAATCAGCCTAAGCTCATATTTACGCGATACGGAGACGGGACATTCCTGAACAAAGTGTTCCTATCCGGTGGCGATGACTACCGCCAGTTGTTGCCAAGCAGCAGGGAGAAGAAGCTGATCCAAAAACGAACTTCCGGCGAGGAGCTTTCTCTGCTGGTCCAGTCAGGTCGTTAATTGCGTCTTAGGTTGCCCGGAACTACTCAGCCGCATCACGAGTACTGCAAATGGCGGTTCGCGTGATGCGGCCAGCGCCGCAAGAGATATGCAACTCTTCCTACGAGCGTGCCAAGGCTGGCCCACTCGCGCTGCGGGTTGTTTTAGTCATGACGCAGATGGCGACTCTTTTTGCTCTGGCACCGGCGACAATCTACGTCTTATTGACAGAACTCCTGAAGAGGCACCGTTGAGCTCG
>DATMQI010000214.1:0-8208 GCA_035567135.1 Terriglobales bacterium | reverse complement strand
GTAGATGCGGCCTTTCGGTCCAACGTTTTCCACTGTGGGCTGACCTTTTACCAGCGAAAACCTCGCCTTGACGGATGGCAACTTTGCATCGCCTGGAGACTCTGGGCTCGTCTCTGTGCTGTCCACCGTTACGCCCTCGGGGGTGACCACGTATTCCGCGGAAATCACACCATCGCGGGTGAGGCGCTGGAGTTGGGCGCCGATCGTTTCGGACCGGGTTACGATCGTGTGGGCGACCTTGATGGGCACCGGCGCAGTCTCGCTCCATTGAACTTGGAAAAGATCGCGATCCTCGCTTTTCCCTTTGAGGCGGAAACGTCCGAGAGGAACCACGTTAAATTGCGATGCCGAGAGGCGCTCGCGCAGGGTATCGGAAATGATAATTTGTCCCGCCTCTGCCACACTCTCGACTCGTGAAGCTACGTTGACTACGTCACCGAAAACGTCATCGGACTTGACGATTCCTGTCCCGTAGTGCAGGCCAATGCGGACTTGCAGCTCATCTTCCTTTTTCCTGCTCGCGTTTTTCTCCCGTAACCGGCGTTGCATCGCAATGGCGGCTCGGACCGATTCGTTGCAGTCATCGAATGCCGCCATCACCGCGTCACCGATTGTCTTAATAACGCGGCCGCCGTGGTGTTCGATCGACAACCGCAGTAAGTCGTTACATTCGTGCACCATCGCCAGCCCGGCGATATCGCCGTACCGATCGAAGTAGGCGGTGGATCCCTTGATGTCCGTGAACAGTACTGTAATCGCGCGGCGGAATTTCTCCAGTTGCTGCAGCACACTGGGATCCTCGCGCGAGAGTTCAAGAATCTTGGTAACTAGTGTCTCGTATCGCACCGGGATTGATCACCTGTCCGAGAGAAAGGGATGCCTGCAATTGCCATAGAGTGTTTTTCAATTCTCATGCAGAGGCTTGCCATTGTCGCATGAAACTGGCGAATCAAAAGCCTGGTGGACCCCAAGAGTGAACAGTTTCGGTTCGAGAAGAAAATCGTTGCAAGTGATTGAAAGGGCGGGTATCGTTGCAAGCGCTTTTCGACTCCATTGGTCGACCCGGATTGAAAATCAGGTAGCCAACTCCAGGAGGGTGGATGGGCCGCAGGCTAGTCTTCCTTTCGGCGGCATTGCTCACGTTGTTTCCGGTGATGGCGGTCTACGCCCACGAGCGATTCATCCGCCACGATCTCAAGGTCCCGGTTCATGAACAGTACTTTGCCCGGCAGCCCGGCATGTTGCTGGGCATGCAGAGCGACATGTTGCGTATCGCGACAGTCAGCTGCGTTCTGTTGCTCGCGTTTCTGGTGGTTTTCTTCTTCCGGCACAATCTCGACGATTTCATCGAACACCGGTTGCTCTCGGGCCTGCGCGGACCAGCACAACGAACGCTCCACCACCTGGCCAACTTTCTCACGGACAAGCCAGTGATGTTGCCGTGGTTCAAGACCGTGAGCGAGTGGGCGGTCGTATTGTTTATACGCAGTCCGGCGCTAGTACTGATGTATTCGGCGACCAATGACTCGCTGGTCATGCCCAGCTATCCACTGGAGCCGACCTCCGCGATTTACTACAAATACATTCAGGTCTTCTTGGCCATCCTCATGCTCACGCAGACCGCTCTGCCTCTGGCAGGCGCTCTCGTTGTCGGCACCTGGGTCTATTTGTGGCGCTGGGGTTGGATGGTTGCTGCCGACGCCCTGCCCGTCCTGACCGTAGCCGTGGTGTACCTTACCTCACCGTGGCAGTCGCACAGAGTCGCGATCACGGAATTGAATGAAAAGCAGATTCGCTGGGTGAGATTGCTTCTCGGATTCGGGTTCTTCGCCTTGGGCTGGCTGAAAATTTACAACTACCATCTCACCGCCGGAGTCGCCGACAACTATCCCGACGTTATGAACGACCCCATGATCGGATTCTTTGCCATGGGAACGAATCCGCTCTTTCGACGCGAGAACTGGATTGTTGCCTTCGCCTTTGCGGAAGTCCTGAGCGGCTTCATGCTGATGGTCGGGATCTTCACCCGGGTATGGGGTTCCATGATGATCTGGATCTTCACCAAGCTAATGCTTGTAACCTTCGGTTTCGAAGAAATCCCGCACATCTATCCAATCGCTGCAACTATGGTGATTGTCTTTTCCAACAAGCTGGGCAGCGAGTTTTCTTTCGTCGAAAAACTACAGCAGAAAGCAGCTCGTGAGGGGAAGACCTGGCTGCGGCTTGCAACCGTCGGAGTTGCTTCCTTGGTAATTGCCACAGTCACCGTGTACGCCCTGCTTTATGTCTTAACGTTTATCGACCGATCGCATTTGTAGCCGGGAGCGCTCGTCATGAAGTTCGCCAGTGTGAAAGTGATTTTGATCATGATTGCCGTGACGATCCTGGGTTTGTACGCCCTGGACTACTGGAAGAATCCACAACTCTGGCATCATGAAGCGGCCGCCATGGCCAGCCCCGAAGGTGGACCCCGCCTCATCCTGTGGATGAACCATCTTTGCTGCACGGGATGTCTGGAGGACGTGCGTAAGGCCTTGGCAGGTACGGCCGGAGTGGATTTGGAGAAGGCGACCGGTCCCAAGCAACTGCTCACGCAAGCGGCGGCGAATATGGAGAACGCGACGCTGCCTGACTACGGAAATGCCGTCACACTCCCGATCTCGGAGTTGGACAAGTTGGATCTCGTTAAGGTGGACCGGGCTCTCCGTGACAAAGGTTTCGTTGCTGGACGGATGGAGTTGAGCGGCATTCCGCACTTCCGGCTTGAGGCCGCGCTGGATCACCTGTGTTGCGGTATGTGCGACCGGTCAATTAGTGAACGGATGGGTTTCTTGAAAGCCAAAGGGCAGGGCGGCCGGTTGAAGTGGATCGAGAGCATCAGTGTGCAGCATGAGAAGAAGACTGTGGTCGCGTACGCACGCTTCCTGGAAGCTGGGAAGACGGATGATGTAGCCGAGTTCCTGTCCGGGCTCAACTTTCTCGGATTCGAACCCCAGTCTCTCCGTATCGAGACCGCCGAGCACATGGAACACCCTCCTCTCCAGGCGCCGGTTGCTCCGAGCGGTACCGGGGGACAAGGTCCAGGGGATTGATTTGCTGAACGCAGCCTGTCCCTTGCGCTCCGATTGCCCACGGGATGCGGCATTGGCAGGCTTTGCGTTCATAACTGGTCTTGACAGCCCGTCGCCAAGTATGCATACTCCTCCCACTTGAAATGGGGCTATGATATGAGCGCTCAACGCATGTCGCGTCGGTCGATTACTCAGCCTGGATCTACTCCCGAGCTTCTGGAACAGATTCGCATTCGAGCGTACGAATTGTTCGAGCAACGGGGAAGAGCCGAAGGCCATGAGATCGAAGATTGGCTGCAAGCAGAGAACGAAGTGCTTCGGAAAACAGCCAAGACAAGTGCCGCTTAGCTGCTTGTACACAGCTCACCCCCCCTAGCACTGTGTAAAGGCCGAAGTGAGTAAGCCAGCTTTTATTTTAAAACCACGCGGAATGCCTCGGCCGGCAATCCGCCAGGAACATTTGCCTCACGCACCGCAGGAGAAGGTCTATGGTGGCGAGCCCGATACCAATTACAACTCCAGCCAAGCAGACGGACCAATTATGCATTAACACAATTCGTACTCTTGCCATGGATGCCGTGCAGCAGGCGAACTCCGGTCATCCCGGAACACCCATGGGCATGGCTCCGGTCATGTATTGTTTGTGGCAGGAGTTCCTGCGCTTCGATCCCGAGGATCCCATCTGGCCGAATCGCGACCGTTTCGTACTCTCCTTCGGCCATGCCTCGATGTTGCTGTATTCCATGCTGCACTTGTGTGGCGTTAAAGCGGTCGATGCCGATTATGAACGGCTCGGAGCGCCTTGTGTCACGCTCGACGACATCAAGAAATTTCGCCAGTTAGACAGCAAGTGTCCGGGGCACCCCGAATATCGTTGGACTTCCGGCATTGAGACCACCACCGGACCGCTGGGGCAAGGTGTGGCGACGAGTGTTGGCATGGCGCTCGCAGAGCGTTGGATGGCGGAGCACTTCAACCGCCCAGGCTTTGAAATCTTCGACTACAACGTGTACGCCATGTGCGGCGACGGCTGCATGATGGAGGGTGTGAGCGGCGAGGCGGCGTCGCTTGCGGGCCACCTCAAGCTGTCGAATCTCTGCTGGATCTATGACAACAACAAGATCACGATTGAAGGCCACACGGAGTGGGCCTTTAGCGAGGACGTCGCCACCCGTTTTATCGCGTATGGCTGGAACGTAGTCCGGGTGGGGGATGCCAATGACCAGGAGATGCTGGCACGCGCTTTCCGTACGTTCCAACGGACCGAGGATCGCCCCACGCTGATCATTGTAGACAGTCACATCGCATACGGCGCTCCTAACAAACAGGACACCAGCGCCGCCCATGGCGAACCGCTGGGAGATGAAGAAATCCGGCTGACCAAGAAAAACTATGGCTGGCCCGAAGATGCCCGGTTTCTTGTTCCTGAAGGAGTGAGAGAACATTTCCAAGAGGGAATCGGAAAGCGTGGAAAAGATTTGCGTGAACGCTGGCATCAGACTTTTCAACAATACGCCCAGCAATACCCGGAACTGGCAACCCATGTTGGGAAGATGCAGCGGCGGGACCTGCCCGACGGTTGGGACCGCGACCTGCGCGAATTCCCGGCAGACGCAAAAGGCGTCGCTGGGCGGGATGCCTCGGCCAAAGTCTTGAATGCGATCGCTCGCAACCTGCCCTGGGTAGTGGGCGGCTCGGCCGATCTTGCCCCCTCTACCAAGACGCGCTTGACCTTTGATGGTGCAGGCGACTTTAGCGGGAAGAATTACCACGGCCGCAACCTGCACTTTGGCATTCGCGAGCATGCCATGGGATCGATTCTCAACGGCATGGCGCTCTCGAAAATGAGGGTGTTTGGTTCTGGGTTCCTGATATTCAGCGACTACTTGCGACCTGCGATCCGCCTGGCGGCGCTGATGGAAATCCCGGTCATTTACATTTTCACCCATGATTCGATTGGAGTCGGCGAAGACGGACCGACCCACCAACCTATCGAACAACTGATCTCCCTGCGTTCCATACCCAACTTGATCACCCTACGGCCGGGAGATGCGAACGAAGTGATTGAGGCGTGGCGCCTCATCATGCAGTTGCGCCACAATCCAGCTGTTCTCGTTCTCTCGCGTCAGGCACTGCCGACTTTGGATCGAACGCGCTATGCTCCCGCTTCCGGTCTTGCCAAGGGCGGATACATTCTTGCTGACTCCGCTGGCGGCAAACCGGAGATCCTGTTTCTGGCAACCGGCAGCGAGGTTGCTCTGGCGATCGATGTTTACGAGAAGTTGACTGCGGAAGGCGTGCGCGCCAGGGTTGTCAGCATGCCGTCTTGGGAACTTTTCGAAGCGCAACCGAGCCAGTATCGCGATACGGTGATTCCGCCGGACGTCACCGCTCGCATTTCGATTGAGCAAGGTTCAACCATGGGATGGGCGCTCTACCACGGGTCGGGTGGACGCGCCATCGGAATGAGGACCTTTGGGGCCTCCGCCCCTCTGAAGGAATTGCAAAAAAAGTTCGGCTTTACGCCCGATAGTTTGTTAGGGGCTGCGCGAGAACTGATATCTGCGAAGAGCTGAGGAAAGCACAATCGTAGCGTGGTCGGAACGGCAGCAATCCGGACCAATATTGGTATTTGTGATGCCCTTGATTTAGAAAAGTAGCCAGAAGCAAATTGGAAATCGTCCAACCTGGAGTTACCAATGCAGCCCGCAATCCTTACTGAACAAGCAAAGCCCACCCGCCATTCGAATCCCCTGCGCGAACTGCAGAACTATGGCCAGTCGGTTTGGCTGGACTTCATCCGGAGAAGTCTGCTCACGAGCGGCGAATTGGAACACTTGATTGACGACGATGGACTTCGCGGAGTTACGTCCAATCCCGCCATTTTCGAGAAGGCTATTGCTGGCAGCTCCGACTACACCGAATTGTTGCAGTCCCTGGCTGGCAGGAGTGAACTCGATGCGAAAGCCCGCTATGAGCAGCTCGCCATCCGCGACATTCAGGATACCGCTGATCTGTTACGTCCTGTCTATCAAGCAACGAAGCGTCGGGACGGATACGTGAGCCTGGAGGTTTCCCCCTATCTTGCGCGCGACACTGAGGGCACTCTCGAAGAAGGCAGACGGTTGTGGAAGGCCGTTGGACGCGACAACGTGATGATCAAGGTGCCGGGCACCCCAGAGGGAATTCCCGCCTTCCGGCAACTGATCAGCGAGGGCATCAACGTGAACGTCACGCTCTTGTTCTCGCAAGGCGTGTATGAGCAGGTCGCCCAGGCTTACATTGAAGGCGTCGAAGAATTCGGCCGCCGCGCCCTGGACTTAGGCAAGGTTGCAAGCGTAGCCAGTTTCTTTATTAGCCGCATCGACTCAGCTATTGATTCCCTGGTCACAGCCCGCCTGGCTGCCTCAAAGGACTTGGCAGAGCAGGCGCTCCTGCGCAGCATTCTCGGAAAGATCGCAATTGCCAATGCCAAGCTCACGTACCAGGCCTACGAACGTATCTTCCATGCAGACCGTTGGGTGGAGCTCGCCAAACATGGCGCCCAGTCGCAGCGGGTCCTATGGGCGAGTACCGGCACCAAGAATCCGAATTACAGCGACGTAATTTATGTCGAAGAGTTGATCGGGTCCGATACCGTCAACACTATGCCGCCAGCCACACTCAGCGCTTTCCGCGACCACGGCAAAGCACGTCGCAGTCTGACGGAAGATCTCGAAGCTGCGCATGACCACATGGACACGCTGCAGAAGGTGGGCATTTCCATGGATGAGGTCACCCACAAATTGCTTGAGGAGGGCCTCACTCTTTTTTCGGAGGCTTTTGACAAGCTGCTTATGGCGGTTGAGAAATCGACAAAAGGGAACGCTGCTCCGCAGGTGAGCCATCAGACCTACGCACTGCCCGCCAGTGTCGCCGCCTCTGTGAAGTCACATGTGAATGATTGGCGCGCCGAAGGCAAAGTAAGTCGCCTATGGGAGCGCGACGCGTCGCTCTGGACTGATTCCGACGAAAGCAACTGGCTGGGTTGGCTGACCATAACCGACGATCAATTGGCGCATCTGCATGAGCTCACTGCCGTGGCAGAAGACGCGCGCAACGGAGGTTTTTCGCATGCGTTGCTGCTCGGGATGGGAGGCTCGAGCCTATGTCCCGAAGTGCTAAAGATGACTTTCGGAAAGATTGCCGGATCTCCAGAACTGCACGTGCTCGATTCGACCGATCCGGCGCAGATCAAATCCGTTGAGGAGAAGATCGATCTGGCCAAAACGCTTTTCATCGTGTCCAGCAAATCGGGGAGCACGCTGGAGCCCAACATCTTTAAACAGTATTTCTTCGAGCGCGCGAAGCAGGTGGTCGGCGCGGAGAAAGCTGGCTCACGTTTTATCGCAATTACCGATCCGGGTTCCAAGATGGAGCACGTGGCAAAGGGTGACAACTTCCGACACATTTTCCACGGCCTGCCCAGCATTGGCGGACGTTACTCGGCACTGTCTGATTTCGGCATGGTGCCGGCCGCGGTCATGGGACTCGACACTCAGAAATTCCTCGATCGCACCGAAGAGATGGCGCAGGCTTGCAAGTCTTGTGTTCCGGTGGACGACAATCCCGGCGCAATCCTCGGCATTATCCTTGGCACGCTGGCCACGAACGGGCGTGACAAGTTGACGATCATTGCCTCGCCCGGCATTTCCGATCTGGGCGCATGGCTCGAGCAGTTACTTGCCGAGTCCACCGGCAAGGAAGGACACGGAATAGTTCCGGTAGACCGCGAGCAACTAGGGGCGCCCGAGGTCTATGGCGACGATCGAGTTTTTGCTTATTTGCGTTTAGAGTCCGCGCCTGATCGCACTCAAGACGAAAAGGTGTCTGCGCTCGAACAGGCTGGTCATCCCGTCATACGGATCGCTGTGGGAGATATTTATGACTTGGGCCAGGAGTTCTTGCGCTGGGAGATTGCCACCGCTGTGGCGGGCTCCATCATCGGCATCAATGCCTTCAATCAGCCCGATGTGGAAGCCAGTAAAATTGCCACTCGCAATCTGACGTCAGAATATGAGCGTACTGGCTCATTGCCCGTCGAGAAGCCCATCTTCGAAGAGGGCGGCATTCAGCTATTCACTGACGAGAAGAATGC
>DATMQI010000213.1:0-3731 GCA_035567135.1 Terriglobales bacterium | reverse complement strand
TAAGATGAAGGGTTTCCTAGACTGATTTCAGATTCGCGATACACTGCCTGCAAAAGAATCGTAATTTCTCACGATCACGGCTACGCTAGCATTAGAGATGTTATAAGGTGCGACAACGAAGGAGGAACCAATGACACCTTGGGAGATCAAGGCCAATGAGTTTGCCAACTGCAATTGCTCATACGGGTGCCCGTGCCAGTTCAACGCTCTACCGACCCACGGTTTTTGCGAGGCCGCGGTCGCGCTGGAGATCGAGGAAGGCCACTACGGCGCGGTAAAACTCAATGGCCTTCGCATGGGCGGAATCTTTCAGTGGCCGGGTCCGGTGCACGAAGGCCGCGGCAAGTGTCAGCCTTTTGTTGACGAGCGAGCGGACGGCGAGCAGCGTGAGGCGCTGCTTAAAATCATGTCGGGTCAGGACACAGAGCCGATGGCCACCATGTTCGCCGTTTTCTCTTCCACGCTAGAGAAGGTCTATGATCCGATCTTTGCCAAGATAGATTTTGACGTGGACGTGGAAGGCCGGAGGGGACGATACACGATCGCTGGTTTGATTGAGAGCGCGGGCGAACCCATCAAGAATCCAGTAACCGGGGCGGAGACCAGGGCGCGTATCGACTTGCCAAACGGCTTCGAATACGAGATCGCCGAGATTGGAAGCGGTACCACCAAGACACACGGAAATGTCCAACTCGACTTGAAGGCGAGCTATGGTCAGTTCGCCCATCTTCACCTCAATAACAAGGGCGTGGTGCGGCATCGGACGGTTTGAAATGAGCGGCGAGGAAACGTCGCTGACCGAACGTCTGCTGCGGCGCGACCGTTGGATTGTGCTCAGCGGTCTAGCAGCAATCACCCTCCTTTCATGGACCTACATCCTGACCGGCGCCAGCACCGGAATGTCGGCCAGGAGTATGACCCAGGCCTGGTTGTTTCCTCATCGCATGGCCGGAATGCCATTCCATCCTATGGGATGGACTTCATCATATTGGATGATCATCCTGCTCATGTGGTGGGTGATGATGATTGCGATGATGACCCCGAGCGCCGCGCCCATGATCCTGCTCTATGCACGGGCGACGCGATATGCTCAAGGCACAGGTCAACTTGGGAAAGGCATTGTACCGGCGGCTGCCTTTGCTGGTGGTTATTTGCTGACGTGGTTCGGCTTCTCCTTTTTTGCAACCCTACTGCAAAGAGAGCTCGAAGCAGCCGGCGGCATATCCGCCATGTGGATGGCGTCGAAAAACGCAGGTTTATCCGCAGCAATTCTGATCCTCGCGGGACTCTACCAACTGTCTCCCTGGAAGCATCGATGTCTAAGCCATTGCCGCAATCCTGCAGAATTTCTTTCTCAACATAGGAGATCCGGAAGGCTGGGGGCCGTGCGCATGGGGATGGAGCATGGAGCTTTCTGCGTAGGCTGTTGTTGGGTGTTGATGGCTCTGTTATTCGTTGGCGGCATCATGAATGTGCTTTGGATCGCGGTTCTCGCGACTATCGTGCTCTTGGAGAAACTCGCCACGCATGGTCCGTGGTTTGCGCGCGTCACGGGTGTCGTTCTTCTTGCCTGGGGCACGGCAACGCTCGCTGCCTAAAGAGTTTTGCTCGTTCGAGCGGAGTTTTGCTCACCAAGATGAGGAACAACGGTCCGCGAATAAGCCATGCGACAGCTTACATCGCTGAACGCCGTGAACTGCTCGATTTCGCGCTGCCTAGCCGGGGGATTTGAGGTGAAGTCGAGTGGTGGCGCGACGGTGTAGGTGCGGCCTAGCCGAGACCGGCCCTTTCGTTTGCCGGTGCCTCATTATCCTCACCATGCCTCGTTTCCACACCCCGCTTATCGAACTGGACAGGCGCAGTTGGCGCATCCAGCTCTCGGAGAAAGTGTCACGCTGTCGCCCACGGAAAACTGGCGGTCCGCGCAGTAAGTCGAACCAGGCCAAACTGCTGATGCAGGGCCGTCTGAGGAAACCGTGTGTTCCCTCTTCCCTGCTCTTTGTGTTTGACACACAGCCACTGGCGAAACCGCCGACAGGTGTGTTGCTCCACCGCTCGGTAGGCTTGGCTGACCGGACCCAGGCAGAAGTAGTTGGCCCATCCATGAATCTTCCGGTTGAGCGCTTCTACCAGCGTTGCCGCATCCTGCTGGGTTTGACTCCGTCGGGTCATCTCGCTGATCGCCTCACATATACGCTGCACTCGCTTCTTGGACGGAGTCGTGCCCCAGTAGGCCCGCCCCGTCTTCGGCGAGTAGCATCGACCAAACGTGTACCCGAGAAAATCGAACTTCTCTTCCGGCAGTCGACAGACCCGCGTCTTACTTTCGTTCACCGTCAACTTCAGCCTCGACATCATGTTCCGCATCGCGGCCAGGGCATCATCGGCACCAGCCTGACAGCAGATCACCAGGTCATCAGCATAATTAATGATGTACGCTTGCAGACGCTTCTCGTGCCCCAGTTTCTTCCACCCAAGCACGAACCGACGCATGTATAAATTGCTGAGCAGCGGACTGATCGGAGCCCCTTGCGGCGTGCCCCGACCTTGGTCCCGATTGCGCGTACTCCGACGTTTGTTTCCGTGCTCATCAGTTTCTTCGACCGGAGCCTCCAACCACATCTTGATCAGATGCAGCATGGCTCCGTCCACGACCCGACGAGCAACCGAGTGAAGAAGCTCGGAATGCGGAATACTATCGAAGTAGCTACTGAGGTCTGCGTCAACAATTTCTTGATGGCCAGCATAGATCAGCTTGTGGACTCGTTTCACCGCGTCCAACGCGCTGCGGTCTCGCCGATAGGCGTACTGTTCCGGCTGCAGATCGGCCTCGAAAATAGGTTCGAGGACCACAACTGCTGCCATTTCCGCCGTCCGGTCCCGGATAGCGGGTACTCCTAACGGCCGCTGCTTCCCGTCCGGCTTCGGTATGTACACCCGCCGCACGGACAGTGGTTGATAGGTTCGACTCTTCAGCTCTTGCGCCAGTTCGTCCAACCATCGCTCGACTCCATACGCTTCGATGTCCTCGAACCTCTGACCATCCACTCCTGCTGCTCCACCGTTGGCTCGGCAGCATTCATAGGCATAGGTCAGAACGTCCTTCCGGTACAGCTTGTCGTACAGGGCATAGAAACGAAAGCTGGGCGATTCCTTCGCTTTCGCATGCAACGCCGTCTGCAACTTCTGAACACTTGCGGGGGTTGCTAGACTCATCGTCAATCCCTCCGTCTTCGTCGCTTCTTGCGTTTCCTTTCAACTGAGGCCCCTTCCCTCCACCGGCATTACCCGGTTTCATCAGTACTGCGGGCCTCTCCGTCACCCCATCCGGCCCGGCCTGGCTCTCGCGAGTTGCCGGTTGATCCCAACTGCGATCACCGCTGGGGCTTCCCGTGTTGCACTTGGTCCCCTATGTCTGCATGCCGTCGCCACTACCCCGGCAGGACCGATGGAACTAATTCGCTCGTACCGTTCCACCGACGTCGGCCTTCCCCACATTACAGTTGGGTCAGCTCCTGCATTATCAGTTTCGAGGCCTGCTCAGCGTTCACTCGCGTTACAACCTGCAGACTCGCCGAGTCGCCGTATGCGACCCTTTCCATCGGAGGCTTCAGCGGCTTTGTTGCCTCCACCGCTGCTCCGATTGCTACCGGGCGGAGCGATCCAGTTCCCGGGCGGGCCTTTCATCCCGCTGTGGACCAACGCCTTTCACGGCGCACTGTAATGGCCTG
>DATMQI010000212.1:0-11663 GCA_035567135.1 Terriglobales bacterium | reverse complement strand
TTCGGCCTGGAGACGTAGACCGAGTGGCTGGCGCCCGCAACTTCGACCTTGTGGCTGTTGGCTCGCGTGGCGTACCAGCGTTCGAGGTCGGGGTTGATGGTTCTGTCCGCCCCGGCTACCACCATCCAGCTTGGTTTGCTTCTCCACGCCGCCGTGGTGATGACGGCTTTGAAATTGTCGGCAAAGTTGAGTACCTGCGATCGCGCCATGAGAGCTGCCTGCTCCGGGGAGAGGTCGGCTGCGAAATACTCATGAAACTGCGCAGGGTCGAGGTAAGTGAAACCGTCCGTTGTCTTCTTTATCGCACCAGACTTGCTGAGATCGCTTGGGAAGCGCTTGCCGTCGTCCGCCTCGTTCTCTCCAGCGTCGGGCATGTGCGCCGCGACGTACACCAAACCGGCAACCGAGGGGTCCGTCCCGGCTTCGGTAATTACGGCGCCCCCGTAACTGTGACCGACAAGAATGCACGGCCCATCCTGCAGAGCAAGGGCGCGTTTCGTGGCAGCCACGTCGTCTTTGAAGGAGGTTTCCGGTTCCTGGACGATGCTGACGTTGTAGCCATCCTTGACCAGGATGTCGTAAACACCCTTCCATCCCGAACCATCCGCCCACGCACCGTGGACAAGAACAATATTCCGGATCCGATGTCCCTCGTTCTGTGCTGACCCCGCGCGACATGTCAGTAGCAATACCGCGATGAAGAGGGACAGAAACGTTCCTCTTGCGAAGCGTATAGATTTCCTTGGATTGCTCATTTTGCTGCTCCTTTTCGTCGATTCATTTGTACCTCGGTACGGCGACACTCGTTTTTCAGAAGACGCCCGCAGTCTCTGGGGGCGAGAATTGATGTTCCAGCGGCGTAATTCGGATCCATGCTTCCGATTTCATCGCCCCAGGGATCTTTCGCGAGCACAAACCCTCTCGGTAGGCGCAGGAGGATCGCTGCGGGGCCCCGGCCAGCGAACTCTTTCAGGGGAAAACCGCATACGGGCGTTTCCACGCGAATATCAACGACTTCAGGAAGATTTATCGAGCGATCGTAGAGGGACTTTGCTTCCTCTGCCGTCATGCGCCTTTCTGCATAGATGACAATATCCAGATCGCTTTCTGGCGTTGCCAC
The DNA here is from genome assembly GCA_035567135.1 of Terriglobales bacterium. GTDB lineage: Bacteria > Acidobacteriota > Terriglobia > Terriglobales > Acidobacteriaceae > JABDBE01. The sequence continues at coordinate 10,543 of DATMQI010000212.1, read as the reverse complement.
ATGGCTGCCGCTCGCAAGCTCGAAGCCAACGCTGCCCCCCGGACCCCAAGGAAGAACGCTTTCCATCCAGCGTTCTTTGAGAAGGTCTAAGGCGCGAAGAGCAGGGATGGCATTTGCTCTCGAAGTGGGAATCGCCCGGGTTAGCAGCTGCCTGGGCGTGAGTATGCTCTTTACCAACTTCGGATCACAGAAAGCGGCCCAGCGTTGATTCCTTCCCCTTCCACGAACACCGATCGGGATTTGGTTCCCTGGGGCAAGACCTCGGCGGACAACCGCAAACGGGCTCTCTCGCAACTCCTCCTCGACCCAATTCGGCGCTGACGCTTGGGAAGAGAGGAGCTGTTTTGCGTCTATCTCGAGCAGATCGTGCGTTCGAACAGAATGTCCTTCGCCGTGAAACATGACGTGTCCTAATGCAGGTGGCTCAAAAGAACGATCCATCCCGCCAACGTGAAGATACTGAGCAAAGTGCTCACAATGAGACTCGAGCTTGCGACTTCCGGAGTTGCATCGAAGCCTTTGCCGAAGAGAATCCCAAAGAAGCCGCTGGGAATCGCGCTGAGCAGGACTGCGAATCTGGTCTGTTCGAGAGGCATACCCAGGAGGAGCGCTATCGCAAGGCAGAGAGCCGGCTGGAGCACGGTTTTGCCCAGGACTGCCCAGCCCACGCCCCAGTTCAGATTTATGCGCTGTGCCGACGCAATTAGTCCTGTCACGAACAAAGCGGTGCCCTCTGTCGCCCCGCCGAGAATCGTCAGGCTCTTATCAACATAAATTGGCATGTGAAACTTGATGACGGAAGCAAGAACACCGAGCACGGGCGCCCAGAATACGGGCTTCTGGAGAGCCCTCCAGAGAGACGTGCGAATGCGAGCCGCAGGAGACAGTGCCCTGCCCGCACCGGTTTCGCTCTCGAGAATCGCAAGCGTGATGGGGGTGATCGTAATCGCACCGACCGCGAGGCCGACAGCAACGCTGACGGAAGCCTCAGGGCCATAAACAGCCAGGAGAAGTGGAATACCTATTCCCGCATGATTCGGAAATCCAAGTGTCAGCGCCAAGACAGCACTGTTTGCGGCAGTTTCTTTGCCGAGCTTCAGCGACGCATAGTAGGTCGCAACAAAGACGGCTAGAAAGACTATGGCAAGCACTACGGCCGCCTTGGCTTGCTCCCCCAACAGGGGACGCGGTGTGAGTGCAATGACCACAAACAAAGAGCTCGGGAGTGCAAAGGTCATCAGGAAGCTGACGAGGCTTTTTACGTCCTTGTTGTCGACTATCTTAAATAAGCCTGCCGCATAGCCGAACAGCAGGCCCACAAAGATGGGCACAAGCGAGTTGGCCAAAACCTGGATCATCGTGGATCGCCTACCTTTCCAGCCACTGTGCTTCGAGCTTGGTGCGGACCAGAAGGGAAGCCTTGCGCGTTTCGCGCGCCGACGTGGATTCGAGTCGATTGCGAAGATCCACGGGACCACTGCGGGCATCCGCAATGGCTGCGACCAGTTCGTTCTGTACGTTCTGAATCTCCCGCTGCGAAGGTTTCTCTGGATTTTCGACGTGAAGCAGTTTGTAGAGGAGGCCCAGCTTCGCGTAATCACGAATGTCGTAAGACATGGGAGCGATCTCCTTCCCGAGCTTTTCCAGTTCGTCCACGGAGCGCCTCGTAACACGCGCCGCTGCTTCCTTGTGCATCGCGTGGATCATGACGCCGTCGTCGTCGAACGCTAGAATTCGATTTGCTTGGTAGCCATGCGTCAGGAAAGCTCCCGACAGTGCATGGCCCACCACCAACGCAATTACGGGATGACCCGCGAGTCGTGCCGAGCCGTAGGCATCTGCGGCAGCGGCAGCGGCAAGAAAAATGGCGGCAGTCTCTTCACGACGGCCGTAGGCCTGGCTCTTCACGTCGACGATAGCGATGATTGGTCGCTTGATCGTGTTCTTATCGTGTTCGATCACTTCGCGAACGCGTGTAGCGAGGGTGAAAGCCTCTTCCAGTCCTACTTCCCCGTGCCGGGCACAAGGAAAGCGCGCGTGGGAATCTGGAACAACGCAGAGGAATCTTGCGTGGTCGTTGCCGAGCGGCGCATCAGCTGTCAGTACGGATTTAGGGTTTCCGGGCATGGGTGACGTCTGCCCAGTAAGCGCTCGGAACCAGAGCGCTCCTCGAGTGCCGGTATATTCGCTCATCGTTTTCCTTCCTCAAGGCCATTCTTACCCCAGAGTGCGCTGAACTCCTTGGGATCCCATTGTTGCGATGTGTCGAGCGTAGCGAGACGGCTGCGATAGAGTTCAACCCGCGAGCTCCGATGTACCGCCGGAACGCCCTTCGAGGTGAAATGCCGGATAGCGTCAGCAACCTGCTGCATGTCGTCATCGACGAGTGCATCGGCCAGGCCCATCGCGTATCGCTGCTCCCCACCATGAATTGCCCAAATGAGCGCGCGATCACTCGAGTCGAATTCTTCAATCCCGTTCTCCTGTTCGATCACCTCGGGACCGTTCATTCCGAGTCGAGCTTCGCGCGTCATGACGACGTAGCTCGCGAGTCCTGCAGCGAGCGACATTCCCCCGAAGCAGCCGACCGTGCCGGCCGTGAGGCAGATCACCGGGGCATATTTTCTCAGTGCCAGAATGGAGCCCATGACTTCGGCAATCGCAGCCAGACCAAGATTGGCTTCCTGAAGACGCACACCGCCGGTTTCGAGCAGCATCACCGCGCTGGTCCGTACGCCTTTCTCGTTGTCGGCGCAGGCCAGATCGAGAGCGGCGGCCATCTTTGCGCCGGACACCTCTCCGATGCTGCCGCCTTGAAAGGCGCCTTCGAGTGCAACGACCACTGCTGCTTGCCCCGCGATCTTTCCTTTCATCACCACGCAGCCATCGTCTTCCTGCGGTGTGACGCCCTGCATCGCGAGCCAGGGAGATTCCACGCGATCGAAGGGGCCAAGCAGCTCCCGTGATGTTCCCTCATCGAATAGCGCTTTGGCTCGCTCTCGTGCGTCGAGTTCTATAAAGCTCTGTCGGTTGATGAAGTCTGCCGAATATCCTTTGTTGCTCATCGCTCGCTCACCTCCACGGCTTGCTCGAGGCGCAGAAGGACGACGCCGGGTGTTGCCCCCGCGTCGTTGATTTGAATGCGGACGGCCCCGTCGTACTTCGCGAAGAACCGGTCCAGAACAGCCTTCCAAGTGTCCCGGAAGCCATCCACACTGGTCCGAATGAAAACGCGGGCTACTTCGCCTTCGCCAGGTTCGAGCAGGACTTCAAGATCCCCGGAACCCACCACGCCGACGTGGGCTTTTTTATTTACGTTTCGACATGCCGGGTAAGTGAGTTCAATCTGCTCCACTTTGATTCTCCAATCCGCTTTGGTCCGCTTGCACTTCGTTTTGTTTCCGCTCGACGGCATCAAGGAACAGAGTTGCCGCCAAAAGATCTCCGCTTCCACCGGGTGAGACCCCCAACTCCAGCAGCCGGCGGTCCAGCTGAGATAACTTCTCCCTGCCGAGTGCGGTTCCACTGCCGCCGACTTCCTCCACGGCATCAGCGCCTGTCTTTGCCGCGACGAGGGCTTTTTCTCCTCCGCGATAGAGCAGACAAGTGTCGTCCAGACGGGACATGATGCTGAGGAGTGTGTCGAGGCGAGCCACACTCTCCGTCGCGCCGCTTGCGCGCTTGGAGCGAAGCACCGGCAGACCTATGTCGACAACATGAGGGAACCCGCCAAGAGCTTCACCGCGCGCTCCCGCGCCACCGTACATCTTCGCTACCAAGTCGCCATGTGAGACCAGCCGAGGCGCGGCGAGATCTTCAAAGGAAGCGATTTCCTTCGCAAGGGTTGCAATTTCTGAAGCCTTCGGCGCGTCCTCGACATGCATGGCAGTAGCGGAAACAAGCAGACCAAGAATCCAGATCGCGCCCTTGTGGGAGTTGCTGCCTCCCGTTGCCTTGAGCATCGCGTGTTCCGCATCGCGTCCAATGGCTGCGAGCTGTTCCCGCATCCGTTGACTGGGGTGACTTCCGATGGAAATCAATTCCATCTCACACAGGTACGGTTCGATCATCAGGGCAGAGCGCCTCATGATGGCGAGCGACAGATCCTTGTGAGCACCCGCACCGCGACGATCGACTAGACCGGGTTTCGGGGTCAACTCCGCCTCGGCAATCAGAGCCTGGCGACCAAGGCTCGCCAGCCGCATCGCCCATGCCCGATGATTCGACAATGCCCAGGGAGTCTTTAGAGCTGTGCTGGATGAGAAATGTGTCCTCATTACCAGCCCCGGAATCGCGCAGGTGGGTCATACAGTCCGCCCGACCATGCGACTAGATCTTCCATGCTTCTTGCCGCCAGCAGAGAGCGCTTCGCTTCCAGGCGGTGTACTCCGACATCTTCCGGATAGGCGACCACTCCCTTCTTTCGAAGCTCCGCCGTTTCCGAAGGAATTGCCTTCAAACCGATCGGGCTTACTCCCGCCACTGCTGCGAGAGCGCGGCGGCGTTCTTCCTGCCCTTCGGCCTTGTAGAGATACGCGATGCCCTCTTCGGTTACGACATGACTGACGTCATCTCCATAGATCATGATGGGCGCGATTGGCATTCCCGCCTGCTTGCCGACTTGCACCGCGTCGAGAGTTTCGACGAACGCGGGAACGCCGCCTTTCTGAAAGGTCTCGACGGTCTGCACCACGAGCTTTCGGCCGCGAACGACTGGCGTGTTCTCCGTAACCAGATCAAGCCAGGCGTGAGTACAGTGCCGCCGGCCATGCGGGTCGTGTCCCATGTTCGGCGCGCCGCCGAACCCTGCCAGACGCCCCGTTGTTACCGTCGAAGAGTTTGCGTCGCCATCCATCTGCAGCGTCGAACCAATGAATGCATCAACTGCATACTGTCCGGCAAGCTGACACAGAACGCGGTTCGAACGGAGACTGCCATCTCGTCCGGTAAAGAAGACATCCGGTCGTGCCGCGACATATTGATCCATTCCAACTTCGCTGCCGAAACAGTGAATGCTCTTGACCCAGCCGCTTTCGATCGCGGGAATCATGGTTGGGTGCGGGTTGAGCGCCCAGTGTTCGCAGATCTTTCCGCGCAGACCGAGCGACTCCCCGTAGGTCGGCAAAAGAAGTTCAATGGCCGCGGTATCGAACCCGATTCCGTGATTCAACGAGCGAACTTGATGCCGTTCATAGATGCCGCGGATCACCATCATGCCGATCAGAATTTGCAGCTCGTCCATGTGGCGCGGGTCGCGCGTGAACAGCGGTTCAATTGCGAATGGCTTGTCGGCCTCGACGACGACGTCGATCCAGGAACCCGGGATGTCGACGCGCGGTAATTTGTCAACGATCCTGTTCACCTGCACGATGACAATTCCATCGTGAAACGCAGCCGCTTCCACAATCACCGGCGTGTCTTCCGTGTTTGGTCCGGTGTAAAGGTTGCCTTCCGCATCAGCCTGCTCCGCACAGACGAGGACTACGCTTGGGACCAGATCAACGAGCAGCCGGGCGTAAAGTTCGACGTAGGTGTGGATGGCGCCGATCTCGAGCTTGCCATCCTCCAACAGTTGTGACACGCGCAGGCTTTGCGGACCGGCGAAAGCGAAATCCACTTTCTTCGCGATGCCCAACTCAAACAGCGTGAGATGTTCCGGTCGACTAATGCTCGAAATGATCAGGTGTAGATCGTGAACCTTTTTCGGATCGACCTTCACCAGGGACCGTGAGAGGAAATCAGCCTGTTTCTGATTGTCTCCCTCAAGCACAATCCTGTCTCCGCTAACGATGAGGGTTTCAAGAGCCTCAATGATTCTTTCCATGGCCAGGATCGGCCCCTTCATCCAGGGATGGATCAGTTGCATGCGCCGTCGTTTCTCATCGCGTCGCGTCGTCCACGAACGCGACACCTGCTCTAACGTTTGCTGTGCCATCGGGCAACTCCTTGAAAGAGGGTTCGTCATTGCCATACCGTTGTTACTGGCCCGCACTTCCTCGCCGTGCGGCCGGAGATTCAGAGCGCGAGTTACTTCAACCCGTGTCGGGTGCCTTAGCAAAGAGCTTGCATGCCACGCATATTCAAAAGCCGAAGTTCGTGACGACTCTCGCCGTCGGCGAGAGTCCGTTTAAGCATGCCCTGCGGCTGGCCAGTCAATAGAAGCCGCAGCGTCAATTCGTTTGATTCATTTCGAGCTGGTACTCCTCCTCCAAGCTGGGATGTCGTATCACCGTAAGACCTTCGTTGCCCAGCAGGAACAGCGTGCCCGTATCGGGTCTGTCCAGTCGTTGCTTGACTCCTTGGAGGACGACGAGCGACGTCGGTTTAGAAGGATTCGAAACATCAATGAGCTGATACTGGCTGTCTTGAAGGGGAGTGACGGCGCTATTCGCAGAGGTCAGCAGCAACGTGCGCTGGCCGAAGGGTTGAATGCTGGCAGGGTTTAGCAGCCCCGCCGTTGCAATTAGCACTGGCTGTTTGTATTTCCTAAAATTGACGATTGCAAATCCTGAGCGGTCACGAAAGCGAATGAGTACTGCCGAATTGTCCAGGGCTTGAACAAAGTCGTAGGAGGACTGGGCACCAAGCGAAGCTCGTCCGACTTCTCTAATGGACGCTGGGTCCGTCACGTCCAGGATTGCGAGTGTTCGCCCCTGGTCTTGCTCGAGGTACAGGAACGCCTGTCCGCTTCCGGTACTGTGGAGATACATGGCCTCGCTGCGACGTTGAGCTAGTTCCGGCAGGTCTGCGGGCGAATCTATTACTACAGATGTCGAGCGCGTCTTTGCCCCTTTTGCCGCTGCTTGAACGGTCGTAGTAGCTGCGAATACCGCGAACACCAACGTGGCGCCAATGCTTACTTTCATTTCGTGATACTCCTTTCGGTTTACCATGCTGTTTTTTTTGCGAATTGGTTTTACGGATTTCTCGTCAGCAAAATACTCAGTCGGAGACTCAGAGCGTCAGATAGACGATTTGGACCCACTGGTCGGAGTTGACGATGCCTTTGCCCCAGACGGGGTCGAGATCGGCGAACGGCTTTTCCGCGACGGCTTCCAGGGCTAATTTTCCCGTCGACTTCAATTTCTCAACGCGGTCACGCGAAGTGATGAGCATGTCCCGGGATTTCCTAAGGTCCGCTTTGTTGCCGAGCGGGCCGTGCCCCGCAACGATCTTGGTGTTATTGTCCGCAAGAGAAAGGATTTTGTCGGCGGCAGCAATCATGCCGGTGATTGTGCCGCCTGTACCGGGGTCGATGTAGGGATACATGCCGTTGAAAAACAAGTCGCCCATCGAAATCACGTTGGCCCTTTGGAAATGAACGTAGATATCCGAATCCGTATGCGCGGGAGCAACGTGCTGGAGCTCGAGGATTTCGCCATTGGCTTGCAGCTTGTAGTCGGCAGCGAAGGTCTGCTGCGGCAGGGCCTCTGCGGGCGAGGGGTCGAAATGCAAGCCGGAGAGAGCGCCGTCTGGTCCTCTATACAAGACCGGCAGATCATGCGGCTCGGACATGCGCTTCTTCGTGTTTTCGTGCGCCAGGACCGTGGCTCCTGCGGCGTGAAGATGTGCATTGTTATCGGTATGGTCGAAGTGCCAGTGGGTGTCGATGACGTATTTCACCGGTGCGCTGCCAAGGCCATTGAGAGCCTGCTTGAGCTTTGGCCAGGCGGGTGCAACGAAACTGTCCACGACGAATTTGCCGTCTGGGCCGTTGAGTACCGTCACGGCCCCACCGGGGCCGCCGAACATGGTGACGTTGTCAGCCAGCTTTTGCGTTTCCATGGGAACGGCGTTGAACTTGGCGCGCATACTCGCGAGCAGGTCGGCCGCCGAAGGCGTTTCTCGCGGGTGGCCCGCTGCGGAGGCGCGGAGCAACGTCAGGGGAAAAAGGTGCGCCAGAAAGGCGCTGCCTGCCAGAGTGGCAGAACCTCGCAATATTTCGCGGCGTGAAGTTTGCTTCTGCAGGAAATTGAATTTCATGTTCCTTAGTTCTTCCTTTCGTTTCTTGCGGTATCGCTTGCTTGTTTGCCGCACACCGATTGGACGCTTCGGACTGCGATTAGAAACATTGTTTGTTTTGTTGTCTGTGATAAGGCATTCTAATGAGAATAGATATATGGAGCTTCGCCAAATCCGGTCGTTTCTCTCTATCGCCGAGACGCTGCACTTCGGGCGTTCAGCGGAGTTAATCCATCTCAGCCAACCAGCATTAAGCCTTCAGATACGAGCCCTTGAGGAGGAGATCGGAGTGCGGCTCTTCGAGCGGAACCGGCGCAAAACAACGCTCACCGCGGCGGGCGTCGCGTTTCGCGATGACGCCGCTCGAGCGCTCTCGCAATTGGACCAGGCGATTCGCAGGGCCAGGCTGGCTGCCAATGGGCGACTGGGACTATTGCGGATCGGCTTCATCTCAACTGCATTAAGTGAGATTGTGCCGAATATCGTTCGCCAATTCAGAGAGCTAAATTCCGAGGTAGAGTTCTCTTTGCGCGCCATCCTCACGGTGAATCAAATACAGATGCTGGAGACCGGTTCGCTCGACGTTGGATTTCTTCGTCTGCCTATTGGCGGGCACTCGGTCCTCGATGTTGTCACAGTGCATCGCGAACCGTTCGTACTCGTGGTACCCGCGTCCCATAAACTGGCAAAAAGGAAAAGGGTGCGCCTAAGCGAAGTGTCGGGTCAGGACTTCGTGATGTATGAGCGTGCCTATGCGCCTGGATTCCACGATCTAATCGTGGGGATGCTTCGCGATGCCAGGATTGTTCCCAATGTTTCCCAGACCGCAGGAGAGATCTCAACGCTGGTATCGCTAGTTGATGCGCACATGGGTATCGCCATTTTGCCCCTATCGGCAGTCAAACACAGCGTTGCCTCGGTGATCGCTTGTGAAATTGCAGACCAGATACCAATGTCTGAAATTGGTATCGCTGTCTGCAAAGGATCCCGAGCGACAGTCATAGATGCCTTTAGATCTTTCGCTCTAAAAAGGCTAGCTCCAGCAGGGAACTCTTTGCATGCCAATCGGAGTTAACTTCAGCGCCGAATACTGTTTACCCAGTTCCACGAACGGTCAGCCCGGATCCCGGAGTTCGGCGTTGAACGCGCCCAGATTTCCTCCAAAAAGTAAGCAACTTTCTTGCCAGCACCTCGCTTGAATAGACAAACACTTGCGAGCCCTTTCAGGCACCCTCAGCTACAATTACATTGAGTTCATTCAGGATTGGTCGCTCGGTCAGGCCGGAATGCCCGGCTCGGCTATCCTTACATCATTGCGAGACTCTCATGCCATTGTTCACCGTGACGATGAAAGCGGGCAGAGCCGCTGGCGAAAGAAATGCGATCTCTCGTGCCATCCATGAAGCAAGCGTCAAGGCAGGATATCCCGGCGACGACATGTTCCAACGTTTTTTTTGTCTTGAGCAGGCCGACCTGAAAGTCGATCTCAACTATCCTGGTTTGCCGAAACCCCGAACGGAGAAGATGCTGATGATCGAAGTCCTTGTGTCGTCCGGAACTGACGCCGAGAGGAAGAGGCGCCTGTTGGCAGCCTTAGTCGAAGCGCTCGATGGTGCCGGCACTGATCCGAACGATATCATGGTGTTCTTCGGAGAGATCGATCGCGCCAGTAGCTCCTTCGGCGGCGGTCGGCTCGCGCCACCAGTTGCAAGCGTCTAATCATGCGACAGTCGTGGTCGCAGCGTTACGCACGACGGTTCTACGGCGTTGCGAGGCAAACCTTATACCGATGGTACAAAAAGAGTGAGTGCGCTGATGAGGGCCAAGATGCTGTATTGGAAAAGTCTCACGAGTCACGGCTTCAAGGAGAAATCCGTGATCTGAAGCGGCTGCTCGCCGAGAAACCAGGACGCAGGGAGTGGTTGTACTTGATTGTGTGATCGACCAGCAGGGAAACGTGACGCAGATGAAGGTGGTTTCGGGTCATCTGTTGCTCGTGCCGGCGGCAATCAATGCGGTTCGACAGTGGAAATATCAACCGACGTTGCTGAACGGAGAGCCGGTATCTGTGGAAATGCAAGTGTGACCGTAAGTTTCGTGATGGGGAGTTGAGAAAGGATTCTTCGGTGTTCGCCGAGAGGATTTTTCAACACCTCGCGGTTTGGAAGAACGCTTGGTGGGCAGAAGCGCCAGCAGGTACACGATCACGCCTGCGAAACTGTGAGGGTGAAAAAGAAGGAAACGGGAACTCACCGAATATCAAGTCAACGCATTCGGCGCGGGCGGGTGCGATGGCGTCGTCCATGCGGAAGGAGCCCTGTCGTGTCTGCGAAAAATGCAACGAGTGCGCACGAACGCCTAGCGATTTCGCTTACCTCGTTGGAAAACGCGAATACGCTCCTCTTCAGTGGTTGCCATGGCGCCGTCCCAGCGATGGGGGGATGTCAAGTTAAGTCCGAACTGGTCCAGGATGCGCAGGACAGTCTGATCGACGAGGTCATCGATGGTCTTCGGGTGATTGTAAAATGCAGGTACGGGCGGAAAAATCACGACGCCCATACGCGAGAGCTTCAGCATATTT
>DATMQI010000211.1:0-4898 GCA_035567135.1 Terriglobales bacterium | reverse complement strand
GACGGCGTCCCGGAAAACGTTCCCCTCATGGTCACGGAGAGTCATCTGGCCGCAAATCTGACCGGGCCCATGAGTACGATTTTCGCTGCACTCTGGCTGGCGGATAACGTGGGTTCGTTCTTCGAAGGAGGCGGCGCCGCTTTCTACCATTCCCCGATTCAGCCTCAACCGGTGCAGGACAGCTGTCTGGGATGGGCGAGTTGGTCGAACTTCGTCGCTGACAAGGACTACAACATTACCGGATACACTTCCCTGTACTATGCAGCGCACCTGATCAACTTCGAGTGGGCGCAGCATCATTCCGGCATGCACCAGATGTTCCCCGCGTCGGTGAACATCCAAAACAACGGCGGCAACGCGCTGGTGACGAGTTATGCCGTCCGGCGTCCGGATGGAAACTGGGCCCTGATGTTGGTCAACCGCGACGAGTCGAATCCGCATGCCATCCGCGTGGCTTTTGAAGATTCCGACAAACGAAGAGGCTTTTTCTCCGGACCAGTTGCCGTGACCTCGTTCGGAAGTGAGCAGTATGAGTGGAAGAACGATGGACCGAACAGCCACGCAGATCCGGATGGTCCGCCCATCGGCTTTCATGTGAATGCGAACGCTTCTACGATATTCACGTTGCCAAAGGCATCGATCACCGTGCTGCGCGGCCATGTAGAAGGCTTAACGAAGTAGCGCGCGTTTCGAGATCGCGATTCAGCGCTTGCGGGAACTAGCCGTCTTTAGAGGAGAAAGATTGATGAGGGTAGCCGGGGCGGTTTTATTGCTATTTTTCAGTTTATGTTTTGTTTCGGATCTCAAACCCTTGCAGGCCGCTGAAAAACCAGACCGCCAGGTGGCCATCACGATCGACGACCTGCCGGCGGGCGCCTCTAAAATGATGTCCGCCGCCGAAATTACGGACATGACGACGAAGCTGCTCACAACCCTGCGCGACCAGAAGGTGCCGGCGGTCGGATTCGTCAACGAGAAGAAGCTCTATAACTTTGGCGAGGTTGACCAACGCATGGCAGCTCTCCGGATGTGGCTGGACTACGGGTTTGAACTTGGCAATCACACTTATAGCCATCTTTCCCTCAACCAGGTGCCGTTGCAGACATGGGAAGACGATGTGGTGCAGGGCGAGAACGTCATTCGCCTGCTGCTCACCGACCACCACATGAAGCTGCGCTACTTCCGGCATCCATTCCTGGATGTTGGCCGTGACCTCGAAACCCGGCGGCAGGCGGAACAATTTTTGGTACAGCGGGGATACCGCATTGCGCCCGTGACTCTGGATGCGTGGGACTGGATGTACGCGCCAGTCTACGACGATGCCAGGAAGCGTGGGGATGCGAAGCTTCAAGATGATCTCGTGAAGAGCTATCTTTCCTACAGCGACTCCGTGTTCGCCTACTCGGAACAGCTTTCCAAGCAAATCATGGGCTATGAACCGAGACAGATCCTGCTGCTCCATGGCAATCAACTGGAAGCCGACCACATTGGCGAGTTGCTCGATGTGCTGCGGAGACGCGGCTACCGTTTCGTTTCGTTAGAAGAAGCTCTGGGAGACCAAGCATACAGCTTCCCGGACACGTACGTCGGCGAGGAAGGAACGGGCTGGCTGGATCACTGGGCGATCGCGATGGGAAAGCCTCCGCAGGGAGCGCCGGTGTTTCCGCAATGGGTCATCGACCGCGCCAAAACGTTGCATCAGCCTCAGCCTTAGGCTCAACCGACCTCAGGGTTTATTCGCGTCTTCAGCCGAGACGGCGAGCAGATACCAGGACGCGTGCGGTAGCCACTGCTCCTGCCATCGCCAGTCGTTGTCCGCGCCCGTCTGCTTGTACGTGAGGTTGTAGTCGATATCGTCTTCGTCGCGAAAGCCGCTGGTAATCCCGTTCGAGATGCCGCCAGGCGCATTGGTGAACTCCCACGAGTCGAAGAACATGTATTGCGGATTGTTTCGTCCGATCCCATTCATCATGGAAGAATCGAACGGATTCAGGCCGAGAATCCAGTTCAGCTGATTTGCCGCGAAGGCGTGCAGCTTATTTTGGAAATCGGGGTCGTCGGGAAATTGCTTTGCCGACAGGTGCGCTGCGGCGGCCAGCGATGCCAAGCGCGCGTTCTCACCCTGCCACCAGGGGGCCGCATCGCTGTTGTGCGGAAAGAAGAAACTCGTGTGCCGCTTCCCGGTCTTATCCTGCACAAGTTGCCGAGCGTAGCCAAATGGGTTGGCGACCTCTGTTGTCAGTGCCAACTGGGAGCTCAATGATTTCTTGACCGTCGCAAGAATCTCAGCCTTCGTCTTCGAGTCGGCAATCCCGGAATAGTAAAGCAGGCTGACCACGGGAAATCCTGCATCGGATGCGTGAAAGAACGGCCGTTCACCACTGTCGGCGCGCCAATAATCGTGGTAAGGCCCACTCGAAATCAGGCGGGACAACAAGCTTCTGGCGCGCCGATCCGCCGCCTGTTTGTAGAGGTCTTTCTTCGTGGCTTTATAAAGCTCCGTCGCCGCTGTCAATGCGCAGTAGTCATCGACAATGTTCTCCTTGCCATCATTGGTCATGCGCAGATTGTTGGCTTCGAGGTAGCGGAAACCGTCTTCAGCGGCCTTGAGGTAGTCGGCGCTGTGGTATTCGCCAGAAAACGGGAATGTGCTGGCAATCGCCAGTGCGGCAATAGCAACGCCGCCGCCGGAACGATAACTCACTTCGTACTCGCGATCGTTGTCGGCTTGTTGGATCATATCGGCAGGAGGCTTATCGGCCGACTGAAAGATGCCGAACTGCTTCATCTCTCCGGCTACCTTCCGTTGCTCGGGGCGCTGGTCGACTCCGCCGTTCGTGATGGAGCGATAAAAAGATCCCGCCGGATTCTTCACCCGGACCAGATAATCCGCGCCAAACATCGCCTCGTCGAGCAACCGGTCTTTGTAGCGAGAGGTCTCGGGAATATTGCGTTGATTCAGTTGTTCATAACTCTTGAAGAGCGAGTAGACGGTGAACGGGATTTGTTGCGGATTGAAATACGTCGAGAACGAAAGGTGCGACAGGTGCTTGCCATAGTCTCCAGTGGCGTCCCACCAGCCGCCGTGCGCGTCGAGAGTGCCTTGCTTGCGGCCGTCGAACTGAAGATGACGGTCGGCCTGATCCATGCGCCCGGAGCTGCGTTCTTCCTTAAAGTAATAGATGGCATCGGACAGCGTATTACGCTCCAAAATAAGGCTCTGGACTCGAAACGGAAAGGAGCGGACCGTCTCGTTCCTTCCGGCACAATCGAAATAGTACTCGCCTTCTGACGTGACGGAGTCGAAGTCGAGCGTCCAGAAATGCCAGTCTCTCCATTTCTGCACTGGCCCTGCGGCTTTCGGCGCAACTGTAAGGACAGCTTGATCTCCTGCGTAGGTTTTGAGCGCGCATGAGGAGAATTCATCGCCGACTGTGCCGAGAATGACGGCATGTTTCGGGCCAGTGGCTTCGTACCCAAGGTGATTGGTCAGAACCTTCGACTCGCCACCCTGGGCTAAGGCAACGGGAAGATACAGCCAGAAGAATAGATAGAATGTTGCAATGTGTGGGCGCACAGCGATTTTCCTCCCAACATTCAGTCGCGGAACTTTCGAGCAGGCATCAGAAAATGAAAGCGGTGACGAAATCGAAAACCTCGCCACCGCATAGACCACGGAGTTCCAAAACCTAGAAAAGGAATTTGGCTCCAATCTGCATGATGCGCGGATCGCGCGCGTTGTTGACCATACCGAAATCATTGGCGTTGATCTCGCCGGTCGGATTGATGAATTGGGCATGGTTGAACAGGTTGAAAGCTTCAAAGCGCAGTAGAAGTTCCTTGGATTCTGTGATCTTGGTGGATTTCCCCAGCGCCATGTTGAAGTTGTTCAGCCCCGGACCATGGAAGAAACGCCGCCTGGAATTCCCCAGAAAGCCAACCTGTTCGGGAGTAAATACTCCAGTCCCATCGATGGCATTGTTGAAGTAGGGCAAGCGATGCCGTGGATTCCGATCGATAAACAGATGGGCACCGGGAGTGTAGTTGGGCACATCCAGCGGAACGGCATTCGCCCCGATCAGGGAATTGTCATCGTTCTCGGTTAAGGTGATGGGCAGCCCAGTGGCAAAGTTGGTGACACCCGAGAGGCTCCAACCAGACGCCACTTTTCTCGCCCATCCCGGTCCGACCAGCTTGTCGAATGGCAGGAGCCAGTTGTAGCTAAAGACAAAGTTGTGCATCACGTCGAAATTACAGAGCGCCATGCTCAAGCGCGGGTCAAAAGGATTGGTCGAGTCCTGCAGGCCAGACGCGTTGTCCATGCACTTGCTGTAGGTGTATCCGGCCAGCAGGCTGAGGGAACCGCTCTGATGACTGGCGCTCAGTTGCAGCGAGTTGTATCGCGAATTGGCGACGGTTGAGACAAAGGGGTTGGTATCGAAGAGCGGGCCAAGCGGCCGGACGGAAGCAACCGGCCCAGACGAGGTCTGCCATGGCGTGCTGACGCCAATCGACTGCCCGTTTTGCACGACCACAGTAAAAGGAGGCGTTTCACTGAATGGTCCGCAGGTCGGGTCGCCAGGAGCAGTGCTGTTCATCACAGCCAGACAGGCCGCCGGATTGGCGGGGTTGGCCTCAACCGAGGTCACAAGCCGATGCCCCTGATTGCCAACATAGGCGGCAGTGATGACCGTGTTCGAACCGACCTGCCGTTGGATGGAAAACTCGTAGTGCTCCGAATATGGCAGCTTGTTTCGGTGATCGAAGGAGAAATCATAGGAAAGCGGCTCGACCTGCGCCCAAGGGAATGTGGTGTCCGGATTTGACGGCGAAACATTGAGCGGTGGGAATGGGAATGGGAATCGCTGGCCAACGTTCTGATTTGTCGAGCGAGTGAG
>DATMQI010000210.1:0-4773 GCA_035567135.1 Terriglobales bacterium | reverse complement strand
TCAACGTATCACCACGAGCGAATGTTGAAGGATGCGGTGCATCCGGATGGCAGGACAGACTTCTTGCCTGCTCAACTCACTGAGGCCGACTTTGAGAAGTTGACCAAGTCCATGGAAAAGAACCAGACATTTCTCGTCGCCCCCGCTCACTCCTCAGCGAGAACGCGCATCCGGTAAGCGCTAGCGTTTACCGGTACTCATCCGGTGGAACTTGCTGCAGGATTTCTAAGCGAACCGTCGTTGTCGGTCGGTTCTGTTGTTGCTGATTGATCTTCATAAGCAGCCGCTATCGCCACCTCTGCTAGGTTGGGAGATGCATCTTCGTTAGCAAGTCAGCATAGCGAGGGTCCTGGCGCAACCCTTTCAGTAGAGGGTCGATTTTCAGGAACATGAGACCGCCGTCCCGCTGGCGGTAAGCACGCTCCAGCCAGGCAAACGCCTTATCCGATTCACCGCGAAATGCGTAAACCTCGGCGATTTGAAACGCTGAGTCTTGCTGACTCGTGGCGATGAGCTGTCGTAAAGCCGCATCAGAATCTTGTGGCCGGCCGAGCGAATGATAGGCCAACGCCTTCCCGGTTAGCTTCAAAATTCCACTGGTCTCTTGTTCGATCTCGGTCAGCGCCTGCTGTGGTCGGCCTTGGGCTAGCAGAACCTGGCCCCGTATGAAATGGTCACTCTCTTTTTTCGGATTTAATTCCAGGGCTTTTTGTAGCATAGCATTGGCTTCGTCGTATCGTCCGGCATAATAAAGCTGACCTCCTAAAGAAGAATAGGACCGCGCCCGCAACGGATCTAGCACGATAACTTCTTTATAGAGTTCGATGGCCTCGTCCAGACGGCCCAACGTCCGAAACAGCGAAGACCGATAACGCAAGACTTCAACGCTTCCCGGCTCAAGCTGTGCCGCTTTGCTCAGCGAGTCTCCGGCCTGTTCCCAGTCCCAGTCATGCATCATCTGGATCCAGCCAAGTGCCAGATAGCCTGTAGCCAGACGCGGATCGAGCGCAATTGCACGCTTCGCGTCTTGGCGGGCGCGAGCATAGCCGTCTTCCATCTCCGTCACGTTGTAAGCGGCCATCACACTGCGCACGTAGGAACGCAGGGCCCAAGCCGGCGCGTAGTCTGGATCAAACTTAATTGCTTCATCGGCGGAGGCGAGAGCGCGTTCCTGGTTACCTCTGTCCTCGCCGCTGCCGAAGAAAGCCTGCGCCTGCAAATATGCTCGGTAGGCTTCTGATTTCGGAGTGAGTTCACTCGGAATGGCTTCCCCGACGCCAGTTCCCACCAACTTAACCTGCAGCGCTGCCGTCGCGGAACGAGCTATTTCGTCCTGGACGTTGAAAACGTCCTCCATCTCGCGGTCATATGTCGCTGACCAAAGCTGAAAGCCATCGTCGACCTTAATCAGTTCGGCCATGATGCGCACGCGATTACCTTCGCGCCGAATGCTTCCTTCCAAAATGTTAGCCACACCGAGTTTTCGCCCCACAGAGCGTACATCCTCATTCTTACCTTTGAACTGAAACGCGGAAGATCGAGCAACCACCCGCACGCCTGGAACTTTGGCAAGATCGTTGATCAGCTCGTCGGCCAATCCGTCCGAGAAATATTCCTGATCTTTGGCCGGGCTCAGGTCGGCAAAAGGCAAAACCGCCACGGAAGGGGCGCTCGTCGCCGAAGCATTCTTTTTCCTTTGTGGGAGCCAAAAGAAGCTGCCAATAGCCGCTAACAAGAGTGCAACTGCAAGTGAGACCGTGAGGTTCCGGGCGCCACTTTTCTGCGCAGAGATTGGCGTCACAAGAGAGTGGCCAGCATCATTCGATTTTTGTAGACCGAGTTCCTCGAATCCGTCGTTCGTCGTCCTTGCATCCATTCCGGATGAAGCTATGAAACTATTACCGGTGATCGGGCTCTGCTCATTACCAATTTCATTAGTGGCCTTCTGGACGGCGGCAACAAAACGATACCCTCGGCCAGAGACGGTCATGATGTACCGACCATCCTGAGGGCCTTCCCCGAGCATTTTGCGCAGGGTCGAGATGTTCACCGCGAGGTTGGCTTCCTCAACGACCGTATCAGGCCAGAGTTCTTTCAGGAGTTCATCCTTCGTGAGCAGCCGCCCGCGATTGCGCACCAGATATACGAGGGTGTCAAAGACCTTCGGCGTGAGGGACAGAGGCGCTCCGTCGCGCGAAACGATGCGCTCGGCGGGATCCAATGAGAAAGGACCGAACTGGTACATCTCCTTTTCTATCACTGACATTGGAGCCTCAACCGGACTTTTAGGAAATTCTAAGGAGGACTTTAAGACAATTACATGGTCTTCCGATTACTTTCACCATTTTACATCAAGCCTGTACCGGGACAAGGCCAAATTGGCCCACAAATTCGGATCAGAACCGGAAAGGAATGCAGGAGGATTGAAGGAAAAGCAATGAAAGCAAATGGAACTCAAACAGCACAAGCCCCCGTTGGGGCAGACGGTCAATTAAACGAATTGGGGCGAGTACGACTGGCTCGAGAATTGTTTTGTAATGGCTACCGCCCGGGCCAGCTCGTGCGGCTGAGCGAGGTTGCGGCCAAATACGGTCTGGACAACAAAGCGGTCCTGAAGATATTCATAGAATTTCAGTCGCTCGGATTGGTGACGCTATCGGGCAATTTCAATGCCGTTGTGCACTCTCCAAACTCCAAAGAGATGCAGGAAGCATATGAGATACGGGCGGCGCTGGAGGAAATTTCAGGAAGAACAGCCGCAGAAATGCTCAAAGGTAATACCAAGGAGTTGGAGAAGGAACTGGATGGCATGCGCTCCGCAGTCTCTGCGGGGGACTTGGACGCATACGCGGAACATGACGTGAAGTTCCACAAAGGCATACTGAAGGCGTCGGGGAATACTATGCTCCAACGTGTGTGGGACACTCTGGCATTCGATGTCCGTACCCGCATTGCAATTGGAAAGCTCGTAAGCGATCTTCCCGAAGTGGTCGAATCACATCGGCCGATCATCGATGCCCTCAAGAACGGACGAGGAAAAGAAGCCAGCCTTTTATTGCGGAACCAGGTAGAGACGCTCGTGGAATACCTCAGGAAATCGGATTCTGACTCCGGAGTTCACAGGGCTTTTCGCAAAGATTTGGAGGGTGCGAAAGACGTCCAACAGGCATTTTTCCCACCTCAGAGCTTCTCGATTCCTTGCTGCTCCATTGAAACCTTCTACCAGCCTGCTCGTGGCATCGGCGGCGACTATTACGATTTCCTTTCTCTGTCCGGGGGACGTTGGGGTATTGCTATCGGCGACGTGTCCGGAAAAGGAATTGGTGCCGCTCTGCTCATGGCCAGTCTTCAGGCCTCCCTTAGAGCGCAAGTGTTGCACCCACATCTGGAGCTTACAGAGCTAATTGGGGCCGTCAACCGTCTCGTTCATGAATCATCCCCGACGGCTCTCTTTGCATCACTCTTCTATGCCGAATACGAGCCAGCGAGTCGCATGTTGCAATATGTGAATGCTGGCCATAATCCGCCGGTCATCGTGAGACCCCGAGCACAATGCTGCGAACTGTTTCACTTGCGCGCAGAAGCCGTGCCCATTGGCATCTACGCAGAAGTTCAGTTCGCGGCCACGCGGTTCCAATTGGCGAAGGACGACATTCTAGTGGCATACACAGACGGAATCACGGAGGCGGCAAATGCTTCTGGCGAACTGTGGGGGCAGGAAAGACTGGAGCGACTGCTGCGGTCTTGCAGCCGGATGGCGCCAAATGAAATCGTCGAGCGCATCTTGGCCGAAGTGTCCGAGTTCGCAAATGGCGAGCCGCAGCGCGATGACGTAACGCTCGTGGTAATGAAGGTTCAAGAGGGATGCGAAATCTGAGGTTATTTGGCAACTGGCTCACCGAATAGCAGAAACGAGGTTGAGACATAGTCGGTACTTCCTAGAGCCTCTATCATTGCGTTAGTTGCGATTCCGCCCGGGTCACGGGCAATCCGGAAGTAATCTCTGTACTCGCCCGGCATGAAGCCAGAGTTAACAGCTTTCTCTGCTGCCGCCGTAGCCAGCCAATTCCAGGGTCCAACTGGGGTCCAAAACTTGGCCTTTTTGCGACGATTTCGGGGGTCTCATTGTTGTAAGGGCAACCGAATCAATGGGACTTAGAGTGTGCTCGTCGAGCTCATAACCCGCTGAGCGGGATCGGTGGTTCAAATCCCGCTTCGGCAAAATGGGCGTCCGCACAGCAATGTGCGGGAAGATCACTCGTCAAAGTCGGTGAAACCTAAAGCCTGCTGTTGGGCTAGGGCAATACCGAACCAAGCCTCGGAAGATCGAGGAAGGCGTAGAGACTGGATGGCGAGCATCCCGTTGCGCGGGATGAAGGTACAGTCCTACTCTCAGCGAAAGCTGAGTCAGATCGCATAACCCGAAGGTCGTCAGTTCAAATCTGACCCCCGCAACCATTTCGTGATCCACTAGGCCGGAACCAGGATTCCGGCTTTTTTTTTGCGCCTACTGGTGGAATATTCGTTAATTCGCAACCTCCCACAAGCGCGTTTATCGGGACTTGACAGGGTTTATTGTCACTTCTAACGAGCCGCTTGGCAGGAGCTTGTTAGGAATGGTTGCAAGGTTGATGAACCATATATCGGGTGGCAGATCTCGCATTGCAAGAACTTCACCGGTTGCAGCACTTAAACGCACTAGGCCGACCGACCTCCAGCTCGGGTCCCTCACGTCAATGCCGTACAGCTCCTTGCCATCCGGGCTTGAAATCA
>DATMQI010000209.1:0-10730 GCA_035567135.1 Terriglobales bacterium | reverse complement strand
GGTTTCGCCCAGAAGCAACACTGTCGAGTCGCTGGGGGCCACGGTTTCCACCAGATTCAAAACGTGGCGGAGAGCCGAACTCTGTCCCACAATTCCTTCAAAGTCGATCTCCCCACGGATTTCATCTTCCAAATACAGTTTTTCCTGCGCGAGCTTGTCTTTCAATTCGGCTAGCTCGTGATAGGCCAGCCGATTCTCGATGGCGATCGCCAATTGCCCCGCGGCGCGAAGAAGGAAATCAACGTCTTCCGCGCGGATTGAGTTTTCGACCCGGCTGCCGAGTGTGAGCACACCGAGCGTCCGGCCTCGGCTGATCAGGGGCAGAGCGCAACCCGACTCGAGGGCTTCGGCACGAGCTTCAGTGGACACATGGCCAGCCGGCTGTTCACTACAGAGATCCACTACGACAGGCTTGCCGGCCTTGAATACCGAGCCCATCACCGACCCGTCGATCGGTTGCAGAGCATCCTCCTTAACGAATCCCTTACTCTCTGGGAAGTCCATAGCGAGCTGGCGCAAATGGACTCGCTCGGCATCTGGCAGCCACACCCCAACGATGTCGTAATGCATGACTTGCCGAATGCTCGCCGATACCGTGCGGAGGAGATCGCGACATTCTAAAGTCGAGACCAAAGTGGTCGTCATGTCGAGGAGCAGCTTCAGTCGGTCGCTCTCGCGTGCTAATTCCAGTCTTGCGGTCGGCGGTTGGTGAGAACTGAGTGAGTGGTCCAGTAGCATCGAAGAGGTGCTCATTTGTTAAACCTCCCGAGAGGCAATGTCGCGATCGCTCCATGTGCCGATCGCATTGGCCGCCCGGAGCAGCGCTTCATAGAGTTCCTTATTCACTCGTGAGATCGTTGCTGACAAGAGACTCATAAACTTAGTTTATGACGGTTGACCACGGACTGTTTCAACCGCTGCTCGGACGAAACGACGAGTGCCCGGTCCGTGGATACGCTTGATCTGATGTAACGAAGATGCAGAAGGCTTCGACAAAATATCGCAGCCCGCCTCGCGAATCGGGTGCCGAATCTCTCGACAGTCCCTTCCCGACGTCTCCGTTCGCAAGATTGTAAGACCGCCGTGCTCGCCCAAAAAGCGAGAAGAACCGCGATTGCCACGCGAGCGTTGGAAACCGGCCAGAAACCTTGTCGCGGGGATAGCAAGGAAGGATGCGAAGCCGCTAAAAGAAATGCGCTCAGGAGCTTAGCGCTTGATTCATGATTCTGCTGGGTCGATCCGAATTCAGCCGGCAAACAATCATGAACGCGGACCCAGCAGGCTTGTGAGGACTGTGCGTCATGCCTTTGAAAACTTGGCGACCAACCTGGGCACGAGCCTCCGGGGCATCAAACGCTGTGCGAACACGCTGAACTTACTGAGAGCCCCGGGAACCGAGAGACCGCCTCCGTTGGCAAGCACTCGCAGCGCATCCTCGACAACCTCGTCCGGACTCTGATAAATGCCAGCCCATTTTCCTCGGGCGCGCTGTTCCGATTCATCATTCCCATTCTTAAGCAGCCTTCCCGGGCAAACGGTGACGACGGCTACACCAGCGCTGCGCACCTCCTGTTCCAGGGCCAGAGAAAACGCGGTCAGGAAGGCCTTAGTTGCGGAATAGACGCTCGCAAAGGGAATGGGCTGAAAGCCTGCGGTCGAGGAGATGTTGATGATGCCCTTTTGCCGTCGCTCCAACATTTTCGGCAGGAGGCTATAGGTCAGTTCGACGATGGCTTGGTTGTTGAGCCGAAGCATTTCGAGTTGCTGACGAATGGAGAGCCCGCGGAACTCTCCGCGGAGTCCAAAGCCGGCATTGTTGATGAGCAGGTCGATTGGAATCTCGCCCTTCGAGAGTTGCTCCGTCAGGACTTGGCCGGCTCCCGGAAAGGATAGATCAGCTTGTATAGCGATCACGGAGACCGGCGTGGAACGGCGTAATTCGTTCGCGAACGCGTTGAGAGGCTCCGCGGAGCGAGCAACGAGAACCAGATTGCAACGGCGTTCCGCAAGCGCGCGGGCGAATGCCATTCCAAGCCCGCGGGAGGCACCCGTTATGAGAGTAAAGCCGTCGTTCTTCATTTCAGTTCTTGCTCAGGGATCGGCGCACCGCTTCCGGGAATCGAGTATCGAACACGCCGTCCCAGAACCGAGTGGTGATGCCAAAGCCCTTGTCGATCCCACGCGGGCTGTGGTGGTACAGGTGATACTTCTTCATCCGCCGGAAGAGGGGAAACCGGGAATTCGAAAAATGCAGCGCGTAGTGCAGCCACTCTTCGCTGACGTAGCTCTGTACCACGCCGGCGAGCATGACGGGCGCGGAATAGACGGGAAACAGCAAGCTGACGGGCGCTGCAACAAAAAACAATGGCAGAATGTCCTTCAGCTCACCGCTGATGTGACTTCCATCGAAGGGCCGCTTGTGATGATCCCAATGGAGAGGATCGAGCCGCTCATGCAGAAACCGGCGGACGATGCCTTTCCCGGGCGGAAAACGGCCATGCAAAACATAGCGGTGGAAGAGATATTCGACGAGCGTCCAGGTCGCGCAACCTGCCGAGAAGAAAGCTATTGCTGTCCAAGTGTGCGTTGTCAAAAACGCGATAGTCAACACGAGAATCGCATACAAGGTGTAGAAGACGGTCAGAGGGTAGAGACGACGGCGAGCAAAAGCGGCCTGACTCCGCTTATAGGTTTGAAACGGGACCTCCGCGGTCCGTTGCAGTGGCAGTGAAAGCGGTGCAGGTTCTGACATCGACCTTCTCAGCCCTTCTGTGTATTATTCGGACGAACTATTCAAAGCTTCCGGTTGCACCTTGGAAGCCGTTCAGCGCTTGCTTCCATAGCCACTTCATCACGCGAGCTGAGCTGTAGCAGTAAGCGACGTTGTAACCCAGCGTCGAAAAACAATTCGGCTCGCAGCCCTTTTTCATGTCCGAGAGTTGCTGGACATCGAACTTGTGATTGCCGACCGTGCCCCAGTCGTAAGTTGCGTTGTACATGGGAAAGCACGGAGCGAGTGTTCCGTTGGTTCGAATAATCAGCCAGTTCTGTCCGGCGCGGCACCCCCAGTGCTCGCCGCCACCGCGCATGAACCCTTTCATGGCCTGAAGACGCGCTATCGAATCAACCATTTTCCAACCCTGACGCTGCTTGTCGATAAGCCAGTCAAGAAGTTCGTCCACCACAGGAAAGTCTTGCGGCCGAATGTAGGTGTCGTTTTCATGAAGATGTTTAAAGTGTTCCTGCTCCATCATCGGAGCTTCGTTGACGTGAAAAGTGATGGAGATCCCATTGTCGTGCGCGATGGTGGCAAGCTCTTTCACGTCATCAATGTTGGTGCGGCAGATGTTGGTGTTGAAAAACACGGTATAGCCGTAGCGGTATTGTCGACGCACGAGGTAGTCGAAGTTCTTGCGCACGTGCTCGAACGCTTTCGGGAGTCCCGGCTTTTCCTTGATCGTATCGACGGCGAAGTTGACCGTAGCAATGCCTGCGTCGGCGAGGCGATCGGTAACCTCTGGACGCAGGAGCCGGGCGTTCGTCGCCAGGTACACCCAGAAGTCTTTCTTCGCGGCGTAATAGATCACTTTGTGAACGAAGTCCGGGCGGATGAGTGGCTCGCCGCCGGTTGGAGCGAGCACGCGGCACGGAGTCGATTCCAGCCAGTCGATGGCGCGCCGCGCGGTGTCCTCAGTCATGCCTTTGACGCGATTGTCGTAGGACCAGCAGTAATGACAGTCTAGATTGCATTTCCATTCGGTGAAGAGGTAGGCGATGATCGGCTGAAAGTCGCCCGGCATCACTCGTGACTTGACATATGGAACCATCCAGCCCCGCATGGTTTTCATGATCTTGGACGCAGGCCAGTGCCGCTTGCCGGTCTGGAGGACGGTATCGTGCTCCGCGATATCGGCGGCATCGAGTTCGTGCATAAGTGCGGGGTGCTGCGGAAAGACTGGCGAGGGCAGAGCGAGCGCAGTTCGGGGCTCGTGCTCCACCCTCGCCAGCGGGGGGGAGGGATCAGGGGGTCTTTGCAAAAGGTTGTGCAGAGGCACATCCAGCCGAAACGGCTGCGTCGGCAGAGTTGGTAGAGATTGAATCGGTTGTTGTGCGGCTGAACTTGCCATAGACTCTCCTTGGTTTAGCGGAAGACTGCATCTCTCTTGCCAAAGTCAAACGGGTTCGGCATGGATACGCAGGAGCATCTCCTCATGCCACACAGTGGGAAGTCCTCAGCGAGAATGAGCTCTCGTTGAACTGCAGTATTGATGGTCACTTACCGGCGATCCTCGATCGTCTGGTCTCGTTCCACGCCAGCCCAGAGTGCGCTGCGCGTGTCAAAGACGTGTTCTAACCGAGACCACAGCGACTGATGGAACACGGAAGAACCTCATTGCCAGAATGCAATCCGTCGAAAGTGTCGGAATTGTCGACACTTTCCCGACACGTGGCGAACGTTATTGACACTTGAATCCAGTCACCACTTGCCTTTCACCGTTGTTTTCTCCCGACCGCTCGTTGATTCAGTCAATTAGAGATTCATCGCGTTTCGTGCATATCCAGCCTTCTGGCCCTGCATTTGCATTGGGCAGCGACAAGAGGAGACGGTTTGTTGTATGCGTAAGTTCGAGTTGCATACACCGTGGGCGACCTTCCGGCGCAACCACTTGGGCGTCTTGTTGACTCTTGTTGTGAGCGCTTCCGCATCTAGCGCGCGCGCGCAGGCGACTCAGGGAAACCTGCCACAAACCGCGATGGGAACTATCCGGGGCGTGGTAACGGCCACCCAGCAGGAAAAGCAAAGCCCTCTTGAGGGTATCCAGGTTGAACTGAGAAGGGCCGGCGGGGATTCGCAACCGGCTGTTGCGACCATCACGGATTCCGAAGGTCGTTTTGAATTCACGAAGTTGCCGCAAGACAGCTATACCGTCCGTGTGAACCAGCAGGGGTTCACGCCGTTTGCTCGATCTATTCTGCTCGTTGCGAATGAGACGTCGGTCCTCGACGTCGCCCTCACACTCGACACTGTCGTCCAGAATGTCGAGGTGAAGGAACAAACCACACCGGTTTCATCGGAAAGCTCTTCTCCAGCTTCAACCGTCAACAACGTGCAGTTGGAGACGTTGCCACTGGCGCAACAGAAGTTCCGGGACGCGCTTCCTCTCGTTCCAGGTGTGATCCGGGGACTGGATGGAAAACTGGCCGTTAGAGGCACGTCCGAGAATCAAGGAATGCTGGAGGTGGATTCTGCGAAGACTGTCGATCCCGTGACCGGGTCATTTTCGATCCCCGTACCGATCGACGCTATTCAAACGGTCACCGTTGATAAGACGCCCTTCAGCGCCGAGAACGGAGGTTTTTCCGGAGGCCTGACAAGAATCGAAACCATCCCGCCGCCGAGCGATTGGTTCTACAAAATCAAAGACTTCAACGTGAGCCTGCGCGGAAAGAATGATCACTTCGTAGGCGTGTCACAAGCGACGCCTCGGGTTTCTTTCGGAGGGCCCATCGGCGGTCGCAAGCTGAACTTTTCTGAGGTGTTCGAGTATGTCGTCAGAAGAGATCCGGTTCGCGGCCTGGTGTGGCCCCACAACGAAATCAAGACCCAGGGTTTCAATTCCTTTACTCGCATTCAGGCCATTCTGTCGCCTCAGCACCTGCTAAGCGCGGACATTAATGTCTTTCCAATGCGCACGGAGTTCGCCAATATCTCGGCGCTGGTGCCGCAGACCGCGTCCTCGGATTACAACCAGAAAGGGGTCTCCGCGGGCATCTCGGACCTTCATAGCTTCAACTCCGGCGCATTGCTTAAGATCGCTTTCCGCTACACACGGTTTGATAGCAATGCCCATGGTCAGGGTGCGGCAGATATGCTGATCAATCCCGAAGGCTGGAGCGGGAATTTCTTTGACTCCTGGACCAGGGCTGCCAATCAGTTCGAAGCATATCCAACATTTCAGTTTGCGCCGAAAAAGTGGTTTGGGCGGCATGAGCTGAAAATTGGCGCGGACGTGACGCACAGGTCTTATTCTGGCAACAGCCTTTCCCACCCCATCCAATTGTTGAGGCAAGACGGCACACTTGCCGAGGAGATCAGTTTCACGAGCAATGGGCCGCTGAACGCTTCGGCGACGGATGTGGAGGAGTTCATCCAGGACCAATGGACGTTCAACGATCACCTGGCGATCTCGTTGGGTGGCCGTCTCACCAGTGAGACTGTGGGAAGGGGTGCGGCCTTCGCGCCGCGGGTTGGCGTAACCTATTCGCCTGGGAAAGATCAGAAAACCATCCTCCGCGCCGGGGCAGGGCTGTTTTACGACCACGTCTCCTTACTGGAGGCAAGCTTTGCTCGCAATCCGCAGCGCACCGTGAGCGTTTTTGACGAGACTGGAAATCCCATAGGAACGCCCATTCTCTATCACAACGCCTACGTCGGAAATGGCGCCGGTCCTCTTTCTTCGCGTGTGCAGTCCGCACCCAACTCCAGCCCTCGCAGTTTCGTAGGAAACATCGAAGTCGACCGGCAATTGTGGTCTACGGCGACCCTTCGCGTTAGCTGGCTCTATAGCCAGACGCGGGATCTGTTTATCGTGAATCCCGTGCCGGATGTTTTCGGAAGTGATGGACTGTTAGGCCTCTTCAATACAGGCACAGCGAACTATCATGAATTCGAGGCCACGTTACATTTCCAACCCGTTCGGCACTCTGACCTGAATATTTCCTACGTCTGGAGCCGGGCACGCGGCGATCTGAATACCGTACCCAACATTTTCCTTCCATTCGAGCAACCCGTCATTCGCCCCAATGTTTCGGGCATCCTGCCTTCGGACGTTCCTAATCGAGTGGTCAGCTGGGGAATGTTCCATCTTCCGTGGTCGCTGACGATGAGTCCCATCATCGACGTTCACACCGGCTTTCCATACTCCAACGTGGACGTGCTGCAGAATTACGCAGGGTTGCCGAATGGCCAGCGCTTTCCGACATTCTTTTCGCTCGACGCGCAGGTTTACAGAGACTTTCATCTACATTTGCCTTTCACGGAACATGGGAGCCGGCACAAAGTGCGGGTAGGCCTCTATTCGATCAATCTCACAAATCATGGCAATTTTCATGACGTGTACAACCAAGATGCTTCACCGTTCTTTGGCAAGTTCACAGGTTTTCAGCGTCGCGTGGATGGCTTCATTCTTAGTTTCGGCGACTGAAAGCACAGCGCACAGCCACGGAAAGGAACATACGAACGGAGGAGGGCTCAGAGGTTATGGCAGCGCACTTTGGACGAATTGAAGGAATGGTAGTGCTCGCTTTCATTTTGGGGGTGGTTTCGGAGGCGCTTGCGGAAGGTCAAGACGCCGCGGGACAGACGGCGCAGGAGATGGCTTTATCGAGTGATAGGGCTCCGGTTGGTCTGACCGGCGACGAAGTCATCGCACAAATGCTTCAGCGCAACCTCTTGCGAAACCAACAGCTGCAGCAATACTCGGCAGTCCGAACATACGAGATCAGAAACCTCGAGGGAAAAGTGGCAGCGCAGGCGGTAGTCCGCGTGGAGTATCGGGCGCCCGACAAGAAAACCTTCAGCCAGACCTCCGAGAAGGGATCGAGCATCGTGCGTCACCTTGTGTTTGATCGACTGATCCAGAGCGAAAGCGATACATCTTCCGGTCGAGAGCATCACGACAGTGCGATCACCACCATGAACTATACGTTCACGCTGGCTGGCGAGGAGGAAGTCGGCCCGTATCATTGTTTTGTGTTAGAGGCCATGCCGAAACGTAAAGATAAGTATCTGTTTGAGGGGAAAATATGGATCGACGCCGACGACTTCGCTGTTGTTAAAATCGCAGGCCACCCTGCCAAAAAACCCTCCTTCTGGATCAATCGAGCTGACTTTGTCCGGCGATATCAAAGAATAGATGGTTTTTGGTTTCCTCTCCGTGACGAGACGTTCGTCGACGTGAAGATGTACGGGCGAAGAGTATTCACCGTCGATCATCAACAGTACGTGATCGATCCTGCGAATCATCTTCAGGCGGAGTAAGGAGGCATGGGCGATCCGGATTACGGACTTCGTCAGCTCGCACTCTCGTTTTGGACTATCGTAAGCCAATGCGCCAATCCCGACTGCAGGCGGGAACTCCGCTACCTGCGGGATGGCAAGATTTATCAGTTCGTTTTGTCTTCGAAGACAGGTAGCAAGCGTATGGAACACTTCTGGTTATGCGGTGAGTGTTCCAAGACAATGATCCTGATTCGTGTGGACCAGTCTGGGGTGAAAACGGTGGGGAAGGGCGGACACTGATCCACCCCTAATTGAGTCCTGTGACAGTCTGACACCATCCTAAGAAACGAGCGTTATGAACGACAATGCAGGGAAAATCTTGGTCGCGGAGTCTGACGATAGTCTCAGAGAACACATCGTGTGGGTGTTGAGCGATGCGGGATACGAGGTCTCGACCGACTACCGGGGAGGAATGAAGGCAGTCGTCGCCTTCAACCCTGACATAGTTGTCCTGGGCGCTGATCCGCCCCAGCTCGATTGTTGTGACCTTCTTTCTGAAATCAAAGGCTCTGAACAGACGCACAACATACGCGTTGTGATGCTATCTCCGGGAGGCTCAGCCGAGCGCACTCGGGGGCTGGATCTCGGAGCCGACGATGTGCTGTCCCTCCCCTTCGACTCTCACGAATTGCTGTCGCGGTTGCGTTCGCAACTGCGGAATAAGTCTATCGCGGACGAGTTTCGAGAGCGGCTGCGTCTTGCCGAGGAAAATCGGAACGCTACCCAGCAGGTCGTCACAGCAGTCAACGAAGAACGGCGGACGCTTCGGGTGGGCGGACTGGCGACTGTTGCTACACTTATCGTTGCTTCCCTAGTCTTTTTCTTCTTTTACCGTCGCACACAGGAACAGAATACCCGGGTCTATGCGGCAGTCACTCGATTGCAGACGGGCGTGCTGACAGAACAACAGTTGATGGAACGTTCGCGTCGGGCCCTTGAAGCCCGTGACCTCAGTTCATCCCACGCTGGCGATCCCCAAAGGCTTCAACTTCAGAAAAAGAGCGAAGACCTGAAATCACAAATTGCAACCAGCGACCCAGAAAACGCTTCTGCTTTAGAGAATCAGTTAGCTGCCGTAGAAAACCGCCTCCAGAAGATTGAGACCGACGGTAAATTTGCTGAGAGAATTATCCAGGCCTATGAACCCAGCGTCTGCCTCATCCATGTTGTGCTTGCCTTCCGAGAGCGCACTACGGGATTGAGACTCCGCTACGCTGGGGTGACGACCACCGGCGAGCCTGAGGCGGACGAACACAACAATCCTCTTGTGGGCGTCACCGGCAGCGGTCCGGAAGTACACATGGACGTCTTCGGCACCGGCTTTCTCGTCTCCGATGCAGGGCGAATTCTCACCAATCATCACGTCGCCGAGCCCTGGTGGCAGAATGACGATCTGAAGGAAGTGCTCGATCAAGGGGTTGAGCCGGTGATCGTCGAGATGACAGCATATTTCCCCGGCATTGCCAACGGCATTGCCGTCAGCACCGAGAAGATTTCATCTGCTGCGGACGTGGCTGTGGTAAAAGGAAATGTTTCAGACATGGGAATCAAACAAATCGCCCTTGCCGATGGCCGGGGTTCGGCGGTCAGGGGTGGCCCAGTCGTGCTGCTGGGATATCCGACTGGTCTTGATGCAATTCTGGCTCGAACAGGCGCGGAGACGCTCCAATCCATTGCGACTGCGTCCAAAGGTGATCCGAAGCAGGTGATCGAGGAACTCGCCCGCCGCCGTCTAATCCGGCCTACCACGACCCAGGGACACATCGGCGACGTGCTGCCGGACAAGATCGTCTATGATGCCCAAACCACATCGGGCGGCTCCGGCGGTCCACTTTTCAACAACGAGGGCAAGGTGATAGGGATTAACTTTGCCATGGTTCGTGAGTTCGGCGGGTCAAATTTCGCCATTCCTGTCGGCTACGGGAAGTCTCTTCTTAAACCTTGAGCTCCTCAGAAATCGATCGCAAGGCAAAACCACTCATATATAAGGAACTGAGCCATGACAACGCTGCAGGAATTCAGATGTGAGGTCTGTGGACTCGTGACTACGAATCCCATCCACTGGTTCGTGATTCGATGTGGAGACTCCGATCTTACGGTGTACCGCTGGAATTCCGATAGCGCGAACGCGGCCGGAGCCCGGCACTACTGCGGTGAAGGTCATGCCGAGGTGTACATCAGTCGCTGGTTCGAATCGGTGTGCGCCCCACCGAAGCCAAGTTTTAAATAACGGCTCGCCCGCGTCAGTTCGATGCGCGATGGCGATCTCCGCGCGTAAGGAGTTGGGGTGCCGACCTCGTCTTCGAGAACCCAATCTGACGGATCAATGAGGGCTGTGACATGCGAAGTCACTTTGTGCGGCCCCCGTCAGGCTTCTTGCCTCGGCAACCGCGACTAGGCAACGACGATATCGGAATTCCATTCCGCCTCCCATGCTCATGAGGCATCGATGCCAGCTCAACAAAGTATGCTCGACCGCGCTACCAATAGCGAGTGCTGCAATCTAACTAAGCGATCTGAGCTGTCCCGATAGCAACCTTTGGCAGATTTAAGTCATGCCTGAGCTGCATGGGTGTCAGGTCGAGGAGGTAGTAGCCATGAGTTCACCAGTTGTTCTAATTACCGGCGCACTGACAGGCATCGGACGCGCCACCGCGCTGGCCTTCGC
>DATMQI010000208.1:0-3494 GCA_035567135.1 Terriglobales bacterium | reverse complement strand
CGCCAAATTCGCTCGGTTGGCCGTCGGAGAAGCTGACGAGGTCAGGATCAGCGATTGCCAACACCCGAGACGGATCCCCAAGGTTGAAACAATCCCGGAATTCGGTCTTGGCCACATTGATTGCATACAAATCGTCCATTTCTCATCTCCAGCATCTTCATCGCGATGTGAATTCGCAAGCCTTGGCTCAGAATTCTAACAGACGTAGCCGGGATGTGCTGCTTTCGAGTTTCTGTTGCCCAGGTGCAGAACATCCTCTCCTAATGAAGTGACTGAAACCTTTTGACGAGCTCCGAATCACACTAGCGCTGGGATTTTCCGGTTTGTGTGCCACACCCTCCGGGCCATTCTCAAGGAATTTGTTCCATGAATCCGATTCTCCGCCGATGCTTTATCGGCATTTTGAGTGGTGCGGTCGCTAGTATCGCTTTGACAGCGACGCTGCACTACCGCGTGTGGAGCTCCCTTCTGGGCCTCGCCATCGCGGTGGCCTATTCAGCTGTTTTGCGGCCCGCGCGTCGAGGATACGTGGACAACCTCATGGCCGGCGGCTCCTTCGGTGTCCCGTTGTGGGGTCTTATCAGTGTAATCGCCGTCCCGTTGCTTTCCGGCCAGATGCCAGAATGGACTGCGGAGCAGATGCGCCACCATTTCCCCGCCCTAGTGGGCTGGGCTGTTTACGGTGCTTTGCTCGGGACCATTCATCAGGCTTTACATGACATCGCTGAGCATCTCTTCGGTCCGGACTCAGCCCCCAAAGTTTCGGAAGTTTCCGTGAGCAAACGCATCGTTATCTTAGGCGGCGGATTTGCTGGCATGCGAACTGCTGAGTGTCTCGAAGAGAAATTACGCACGGACTTTTCCATCAGTCTCACTCTGATCAATGAAACGAATGCGCTTCTCTTCACACCGATGCTTGCGGAAGTGGCCGGAAGCAGCCTGGAACCCAGCCACATCAGCACGCCTTTGCGGAGCACCCTGCGCCGCACAGAGTTCATTCGAGGTGTTGTAGAGGACGTGAATCTGGAAAAGCGCCTCGTAATCCTGCGTGGTGACGCGGAAGAAGCGTCTGCCGGCAGGCAGGTTCCCTATGATCACCTGGTTTTTGCTGTAGGCTCAGTTTCCAACTTCCTTGGCATGACCAACCTGGAGAAGTTCGCATTCAATTTCAAGAGTCTTCTCGATGCCATCCGCATCCGGAATCACGTCATCGAGATGTTCGAACGTGCCGATCTGGAGGCCGATCCCGCTCGCCGCTCTGCGTTCCTTACCTTTGTCGTTGCCGGCGGTGGCTTTGCAGGCGTGGAACTCGCCGGCGCCCTGAACGATTTCGCGCACGGCATTTTGGCGGATTATCCCCGGCTTCGTCCGAATGAGTTGAACATCGTGCTAGTTCACGCCCGCGACCGCATCTTGCCGGAGCTTAGCGAGTCTTTAGCCCGATACGCACAAGAAAAGATGCAATTGCGTGGCGTGAGCTTTCGCTTGAACACACGCATCGCAGACGCGGAGCCTGGCGTCGTCCGCCTCAGCGAGGGCGAGATCCAGACCGAGACTCTTGTTTGGACCGCGGGCACCGCGCCAAGCCCTTTGTTGAAATCTCTGCATCTCGAAAAAGATAAGCGCGGTGCGTTGCTCGTCGATGGCGCCCTTGCCGTGCCGGGGCGTCCCGGTTTGTGGGCGCTTGGCGATTGCGCCGCCGTAACCGACGCAGCGACCGGACACCCCTGCCCTCCGACCGCTCAGTTTGCCCTGCGTGAGGCGGAAGTTCTTGCCAGCAACATCCTGGCTCAACTGGACGGGCGGCCCGCGCGCGGATTCCATTTCGATTCACTCGGTGCACTCTGCGTGGTGGGCCACCAGACTGCATGTGCTGAGTTGAGCGTTCCCTTTGCTCGAAACAAATCCCTGCGCTTTTCTGGTCTCTTCGCTTGGCTCCTGTGGCGAGGCATCTACCTCGCGAAATTGCCCGGTTTGGAACGCAAGATTCGCGTGCTGATGGACTGGACCATTGAGCTGTTTTTCCCGCGCGACATCGTTCAGACCATTGATGTGAGATAGGGTTCGGATTTATGCCAAAAATGCAATCAGCGAGGGATGCGCACTTCGAATCGGCCCTTTCCCGTTTGGTTCTCATCGAGCCTCTCCTCGGCTTAGGCATCGGCGCTGCAGGCGGTCTGCTCGAGAGCATCATTCTAAAGACCTCACTCCTGTCTGGCGGATTGCTCGGTCTGACGTTTGGACTTGTCTTTGGTCTGTTTTTCGCTCCTCGCGCCACCAGTCCTGGGGCAGGATTAATCTGGGGTTTGGGTTCCTCGTTTTTCCTCTGGCTCCTTGTTCCTGGAGGGTTTTCTAATGGTGCTGTCTTCGTAAGGAGTCCTGCTCTAATGCTCCAAAATACGCAGGGCCATTTTCCCGAACTCGTTGGCCATGTGCTTTGTCTTGGAATGCCTGTCGGAGTGGGACTCGGCATTCGCGGAGCACTCCGAACGTTGCGATTGGACGCAAGCTTTGCCTGGGGCCGCGCCATCGTAGCCGGCGGTTTCGCAGGCACCCTCGGAGGCTTGATCTTCGGCCGGTGGGTGTCTTCCGGTGACTACTTTCCTCTCCTGGCAGGTTTTGGCGAACTCAGCTCTCGGGGCATGACCATTTTCTTGCATTTTGCCATCGCTCTGTTGATCGGCGTGACCTTTGGCCTCCTCTTCCAAAAAGACGTTCGCGGCTACGGATCTTGCATGGGCTGGGGGCTCGGCTTCGCAATCTTTTGGTGGTTTTTCGGCCCCTTGACGCTCCTGCGGCTCGCTTCGGGAATGCCCCTGGATTGGTCGGCGGAGCAAGGAAGCGCTGTCTTCGGCTCTTTGGTCGGACACATTCTGTACGGACTCATTCTCGGAGTTGCGTACGCCACCATTGACAAGATCTGGGTTCGCTTGTTTATTCAGTCCGACCCGCTCAACCGGGAAATCGAAGGTCCTGGCCTGCACATTCTGCGCTCGTTGGGATGGGGAGCGACCGCAGGACTCCTCGGCGGCTTGGTTTCCATGCCGGTCATGATTGCCACCGGCGTGCTGCCGAAAGTCGCGGGAGTCGACAGTAATCTTGTAGGGTTCCACGGTGTATTCATACACTTATCGGTGAGCGCGATGATCGGCATGACCTATGGCTTGCTCTTTCGGGATGAGGCCTCCACTTCTGGGGATGCCATTTCCTGGGGGTGGTTGTTCGGTTTGATCTGGTGGTATTTGGGGCCCATGACGCTCCTGCCGTTGTTGCTCACTGGCGTGTGCGATTGGAGTACGGACGCCGCCTCCGCTTTGCTTCCTTCCCTTCTTGGGCACTTGATTTATGGCGCTGCGACTGCGTTGGTCTTTTTTCTTTTTGACCGCCGCTATACACGTTCGCTGCTTCTTGACCCGCGAACTTCGGCGCGCGAACTGCGCCGGCTCCGCCCACGCGAGAGCCCCGCGCCCGCCCTCTGGCTCTTCGCACTTAGT
>DATMQI010000207.1:0-4385 GCA_035567135.1 Terriglobales bacterium | reverse complement strand
CTGGCCGCGGAGCGGCGGGATCGACGACCACGGCCGCGTCAATGCGTTTCGTGAGAAAGCGAATCCGCGAATCGATCTGGCCTAACCGTCGTTTGCCGTAGAGGTAGTCGGCGTTTTCACTGCGGTCTCCGTTACTAGCAGCCCACGCTACGACCTCCACCACCGCGGGCCGCTCGCGACTCAATAGGAACCGATGCTCGTCTTTCAGCCGCTGCAACCCGGTGGGCGTGATGTAGTTCTTGAGCGTCGGCCCCGCTGGCTCCGGCCGAGGTCCTCGGAGCGGCCGCTTCTCTCGCATTTGCCAATCTGCCATGGGATTTCGTGTACTTGTGGGTGACCCAATCTCGGAAGGCCCGCGCCCCGCTCCCGATAATTCCTCGCACGGTGAACGTGAGGTACGCGGGCTAGATGTCGAATGATACATCGATCTTTCCGGTGACACTCTTAGAAAATGCGGTGACCCGTCCGATTGCATATCAAGGCGAAGAGGTATGCGGTTCACCTAAGCGATGAGCCGATGAGGTGCCGATTCCGACGCTCGCCTTCGATGATTCCCGGCCGCAAGATGGTGAGCGACCCGAAACCGATCTCGCGAACATCTCGTTCGAGTTCACCCTTTCACCCTTGCGTAATCGACCGATGCTCCTATGGCCGCGACGAGTGCGAAGTTTTCTGTGCCTGCTTGGTGGGCTAGCCGCGCAAACGACAACGGTAAATCGTGATCGACCGAACGGAAGGCTTCGTCCGATCCTGCCTTCTTGATCGTTGTACTGGTCGCGCAGATTGCAGTGTCGGGTCCCCATCCTGCCACCTCCGACAACAGCAACTCCAACTTTGGCGCCACCCGGTTCATCAGCTTGGCCTGTTTTGTCGGTGTTTCCGGGTTGGCGCTATGACCTGTCAAAGATCGATTTCAGATAGAGCGACAACATCGTCGTAAACTCCACGGTCAACACATGTTGCTCTTTGGGGGCTGCGGAAGCAGCGCCGGCCAGAAAGCCTTTCATGGTGTCGATTACGACGTTTGCGATCAGGTACGCGCGATCGTGCGACAGGGCTGGCTTTCTGGATCGAAAGGCCCTGGCAAATGCCTCTCGCAGGTTCTTCCGTGCGGCGGGCGCCCGGTAACGTTTGATCGGCGCCTCGCGCAGCACGAAAAAGGCAGGTCTTTCGCGGAAGAAATCCATCGTCGTTTCGATCATCATGGCAGCGAACTCCGGCGTCGCAACCCGCGCCGCGGCGGCAAGTACCGGGGCCCAATGTTCTTCGATTTCCTGGCTGTATCGAACCATTAGAGCGCTTCCCAGAGCTGCCTTATCCGGGAACCATCGATAGAGCGCACCGATCGATGTATTCGCTCGTTCGGCAACCGCGGTCATCGTCGCGGCGTCGTAACCAACCTCAACGAAGAGCTTTTCAGCCGTGTCCAGAAAAAGGGAGCGAGTCCGGGCAGCCCGTTCCTGCTGTGGGACCGGGCGTGCCGCGTTTGACGAAAGCGAGGGCATCCTCGTATTATAGTACTTGGAAAACGAGGTGACCCTCGTTTCTTGGAGGAAGCATGGAATCTTTGAAGCTCGACGCCGCGTCAACCGCTCTCATTCTTATCGACCTGCAGCACGTTGTCGTCGGCAGGGAGACGGCGCCCTACCCTGCTTCGGCTGTGGTGGAGAAGGGCGCAGCCCTCGCCAGGGCTTTCCGCGAGAAGGGCGCGACGGCCGTTTACGTGCGGGTCGACCTGTCGGACTTTCTGAACCTTCCTGTCGATGTTCCGCATGGACTCCCGGCCAACCTGCCGGCGATTGCCTCTGAAATTGTTCCGCAGGCCGGTGTGCAGCGGGGCGACCTGATCATCACCAAGCGGCACTGGGGCGCCTTCTCGGGCACGCAGCTTGAAGAGCAACTGCGCAAGGCGGGCGTCAAAACTGTGGTGATCGGTGGTATCGCAACGAACGTCGGTGTAGAGACTACTGCGCGCAACGCTGCGGGGCTGGGTTTTGCCGTCGTTATGGTTGAGGACGCCTGCACCGACCTCACCGCGACTGCGCATCACGCCTCTTTTGAGAGGATCTTCCCGCGGCTCGGGCGCGTTCGCAAGACCGCTGAGGTCATTGAAGCGCTTGGCTGATCGGAAGAACTTAAGTCATCAGGGGAGCGAGACAGATTCGATCGGGTGGGAAGTCTGGAAGATCGTGATTGTGGCCATGCTTGGGCCATTTCTTTCGGTCCTGGATGCGACGGTTGTCAATGTTTCTCTTTCCAGTCTGGCGACCGAGTTGCACAGCAGCTTGAGTGTCATTCAATGGGTTGCGAGTGGCTATCTTCTTTCGCTTGCCCTGGTGCTTCCCTTAAGCGGATGGCTGGTCGACCGCGTCGGCGCAAGGAAGCTCTATATCTGCTTCTTTTCTGCATTCACGATCGCCTCCGCCTTGTGTGGCCTGGCGTGGTCGGCTAACTCGCTGATTGGCTTCCGCGTCTTGCAGGGGATTGCAGGGGGGCTGCTTGCGCCAATGGCCCAGATGATGCTGGCGCGTGCCGCGGGTCCGCGTCACATGGTCAAGGTGATGGGATATGCGGCGGCCCCCGTAATCCTGGGACCCCTGCTGGGGCCAGTGCTCGCCGGTGCGATTCTGCAGCACTCGTCGTGGCGTTGGCTTTTTTACATCAACGTCCCGGTTGGGGTGCTGGCCGTTGCTCTGTCGATTTTTTTCTTGCCCAAAGACGAAATGGGGGTCGCCGCCCGGAGATTTGATTTCGTGGGTTTCCTGCTGCTTTCGCCAGGACTCGTCGCATTTCTCTACGGATTCGACCACCTGAAAGATCCCACCTCCCCCTACATCCTTGCAGTCGCGGTCGTGTTAATCGGACTGTTCCTGGTGAGGGCCAGGAAGAAAGGGGCGCACGCCCTGATGAACCTCAGCCTCTTCCAGGGGAAGACCTTTGCTGCGGCGGCAACCACTCAGTTTCTCTCGAACGGAGTGTCGCTATGCTTTCAAGTTCTGGTGCCGCTCTACCTCATGGAGGGCTGTCACGTCTCGCCTCAGAAGACTGGTCTTCTCCTCGCGCCTCTGGGCATCGGCATGATGTGCAGCTACCCGCTTGTCGGTGGGCTCGCGAACCGCTTCGGAATACGGAAGGTGTCGGCAGGAGGAGCCCTTCTTACGGCTCTTGCCACCGTGCCGTTTGTATACATGGGACGTTATGGTCTTTTTACGTACCCCCTGTTGGCGACGCTGTTTGTTCGAGGCATCGGTCAGGGAGCGATTGGTATTCCCTCCCTCTCCGCGGCCTATTCATCAGTCCCGAAAAAGGACCTGCCCATGGCCACCACTACTCTGAATATCCTGCAAAGACTCGGCGGCCCCATCATGACGACGGCGGCAACGATCCTGATCGATTGGAAGGGAGCCAATGGAGCCCGATTCTTCCATTTTCCTTTGAGCACGGCATTTATCTTTCTCACGGCGCTTCAAGGTTTGCTGGTCGTGTCCGCGTTCCGGCTGCCAATGCGAATTGAACATCGCCACCAGACCAGTCCCGATGGTAGGAAAGAGGCGCTCGAAGCGCTTTCCGACTAGATCGGAATTAATACCTCAGGCGTCTTCACTTCATTGATCAGCTACGGATTAATAAGGATAAGGCGGCTTCTCGTCATCAATCGCACAACTGACGACAAGCGCGTTTACCGGGACTGATCGTGGTCTGCTTCGGTCGGTTTTGGGTCCGCGATCTCCCGTTCCCAAATGCGAGGCGCCTGGGGCACCCATTTCAGTGGAAGAACACACTTCCATGATACCTAGGCCCCGCCGCCAAAGTCAGAATCCTCCGCTTCAAAAATCTTCCGCCATTCCGGCATGACCGTGGCCTTCAAAACCACGTTTGAGGTATTCACCAGGGTTGGCCCCGACAACTCGCTTGAACGCCTTACTGAACGCAGCGTCGGACTCGTAACCGACCGACCGAGCGACATCTATGAGCTTTTTGTCACGCTGTTGTAGTAACTGCATCGCCTTCTGCATTCGCCACTCGGTTACATATTCCAGTGGTGTTTGTCCGAGTAGCTCTTTAAAACGTGCTGCAAATGCGGAGCGAGACATGCCCGCCGCTTCGCCCATGGATTCGACCGTCCAGGGTGTATTCACTCTGTCGTGAATGGCGCTCAGGGCAGTGCCAATTTGAGGATCGAAAATCGCACGAAGCCATCCTTTGTTGCGTTCCGGTCCCGACGCGATATGCGCCCGGAGTGCCTGGATAAACAGAACCTCGGCTAGCCGAGTCGCGACCACTTCAGATCCCGGCGCCTGTTCTGCCATTTCTGACGCCAGCGCTTGCATTGTGTTGTGAAGAGCAAGCGTGCGTGCCTGATCGGCCTTAATCAGAATGAAGCT
>DATMQI010000206.1:0-8201 GCA_035567135.1 Terriglobales bacterium | reverse complement strand
AAGCAATGGGATTACGAGCAGTTGAAAAAGTTCGGTTCGCACGCGGGACAGCCCGGAACAGGCGATGGTGTGTACAGAACACCGAGTAATTGATTGGGCGTCCCGCTCCTCTTCACGGAGGAGTCTGAATTAGTAATCATGATCGCGGTTGTGACCGAAGAGATGCATGGGTCGGATCGAGATTCCTGACCTGAAGCGATTACGAGCGAGCCTTGGTTGGGTATGGCACTTGTTCAGCTAGAGCGAAATGGCGCGCTCCTCGGAGTGCACGGATTACTACGCTCAAAAAGTACTTGACGGCGTCGGCATTGTTAGAGACGCCTGTTTTCGACAACCATAACAGCCACGGTTGATTTGCTGGCCTCTCAGCGCGTAGACTCGGCACCGATTTTTTGGGTGATCATTGCTTTCCACCGGAGGAAACTATGGATCCTAAGCGCCTTGGCACCGCAGCGATGACCATCTTGGTCGCCTTTGCCATAAGTGCAGGGCCGGCCTTCGCCGCCGAGAAGGACGACGTGGTAGCCACCGTGCATCAGTATCTCGACAGTCTCGACAAGCCAGAGACTGCGTCGGCGATGTGTGACTCTGATGTGTCCATTCTGGACGAATTTCCACCGCATGAATGGCATGGCCCGACAGCGTGCGCAGAATGGTGGAAGGCGTACAACGCCTACAATGAAAAGAGCGGGATTACGGATGGGGACGCCCCGCTCGGCACGCCATGGACTGTCGACGTAACGGGTGATCGAGCCTATTTTGTAGCCCCCATGACCTACACCTACAAGCACCATGGGAAGCCGGTCAAGGAAACGGCCTCTTTTGCTGTGTCGCTGAGGCGCACGCAAGCAGGATGGCGCATTACCGGCTGGGCATTCTCCAAACAGAAGGTCGAGTAGTCTTTTACGCCTGTCTGCCCGGCGCGCGTGTTTCCGAGCCGCACTCTTGCAAGACGCTAGTGAACGACTAAAGCAAGACTGACGGGGTTTTGAGTGTAATGGCCTGATAGTGTCAACTAACGACTCGCAGCGGCTTTGCAACCAAGAAAACTACAAGCCGCCTGCATGTCTATGGCGCTCAACTTCAGATAAACGGATTCTGTTTTGAAGCCAGCTTGACACGAGAACATCCACAGTAATCAGCGGGAGGACAACAAGGAGGAATATTCCTTTTGACCAGCCATGCAGCACGCTATACCAAACAATAAGTATTAAGGCAGCAATTTCGACCAGCAGGTGAACAAAATAGAATGCAATGGAGCGGCGAGGCCATTCGCCCGTTTGATGCCGATACTTCCTCCAATCGTCAAGCGTTGCACGAATCCTTCTGAGGCTTGGAAAAAGCGGATACGCAGCTTGTGGGTTGTATTTCCCGTCCCCCTTGCGCCTGCTCCGGTCTTGGCTATATTCATGGATTTTGCCGCGACCAATTCCCCGCCTTGAGAGTTCGCTGTCGAGCGAGTTTCTGGCTTCGGGATTCAGTTGCTCAGAGTCCATCGCTAGATTCAGCAGCTCCTCATTTGTCATCGCCTCGTACTGCTTGCGGAAATCCAGCGTTTCCATAGTGAACACGAATGTTAGGCTACGTCGCGGTGGGGACGCAATGCTCAGTTGGCGTTAAATCTCGATAACACTCGTAACCAAAAAGTTACAAGTGTAAACGCCTGGTCTACATCAACTATCCGCTTTCCTAGGATGTCGCGTGCCTAGGGGTGACCCGCCCGATGCTAAAATCCTTCGCATCAATGTGAACACCGCCAAACATTGGCGCGGCGCTGCTCTGCCCAGCTTTGCCATCCAACAACTTGTTTCAACTGTGGGAGCGATGGTAGTGGGGATTCTTGCGGCCACCATTCCGGCGGTTTTGGTTGCGGCTGCAATGAAAAATACGTCTGGTGGCAACTGGGCCGATCACATAGCAGAGCAGCACATTCTGAACGCAGCAGGGGAGCCGTACTTTGTCTTCCCCGTTCTTGCGGCTTTCGCATTCGGCGTGCTGAGCCACCGCTATTCTCGGTCGCTTAGTGCAATGTGGGTTTGGGTGCTACCTGCGATCATTCTCATCTGGAACGTGGTGACCTGGAAAACTGGTGGTTTCCGCCCCTATTGGGCAGACGTTTGGAACAACTTTTTTGGATCCGATTGCGGGAGTTCCGAGTGCGTTTATGAACTTTTCGTCACTGCCCCGTTTTACACTTCGTTGGCGTACACCTTGGGCTGGGCCGCGAAGCGAGCCGTGCAAATAAAACACCAAGTTACTTGAGATGCAGTAGCCATCGGTCAAACGATCCCGACATGCTGTCATAACTGTTGCAAAATCCCCGTTACACTCAAAACCCCTCGGTGAGCGCTATCGCCTGTTTGCGTCAGTTGACTGGCACAGGCACGATGACAGCGGCTAATCTCTGTACCGAATTAGTTCTGGATGAAGGGACTCAGGGAATGACCGACCGGAACCCGACTGCTCGAGCCGGGCTCCAGTCCAGTGTTTTCACGCTATCCGTGTCAGGCAATTTGCCGAACGCGGTCTGTGTCGCTTTTTTCGGAAGTAGCTTCGGCTGTGGAGGAGACATCCTGCGCACCGGTGCGCTCCAAAACCTCCTTGGCCTTCTTCGTCCACTGCGAATCGTCAGAATGGACCGACAGCAGAATCCCGCCATCTTTCACTCGGCCTTCATATCGCTTGGCTTCGTACTCGGGAATTCCCATGCCGATCAGAGCACCCGTTAGCCCACCGACTGCTCCACCCACCCCAGCGCCTGCGAGGGCGGCCATAATAGGTCCGGCAGCTATGAAAGGTCCCAGTCCCGGAATTGCGAGGGCACCGATGCCCGCCAGCCATCCCAATCCGCCACCCAACAATGCGCCTGTGCCGGCACCGGTTGTGGCGCCTTCGGGAGCCTTGGTATTTTTTTCGTGGGCAAAATCCTTCGTGCCTTCATTTTCGGGGAACAACACAGAGATGTCTGTGTTCTTGAATCCCGCTGCCTTAAGATCGTTTACGGCGCTGTCAACGTTTGTGCGATTCGGATAAATACCAAATACTGCTGTATTTTTGCCTGTCATTTAATTCTCCTTTTTGATGTTTATTGCTGTTTGATGTTCAGTTCGCTGGTCACCTTGTTTTCGCCCGCCACCTCAGTAGCTTTGGCTTCAATGGCTTTCTTCTCGTCTTCTGAGCGGACGGGGCCCTTTAGCCTGACCTGGCCATTTTGAGTAATGACCTTGACGTTGTGCCCGTAGGAGGAGAGCGATTTGTCTTTAACCAGAGACTGTCGTATCTGCTGGGTAATCTCACGGTCCGACCGATTGTCTTTCTGTTGATCGGCCGTTGGAGATGCCTTATCGCGGTCCTGAGCATTCATCTTGGTGTTGTCAGGGCTTGTACCCTGTTGTTCAGTAGTCTGCGCTTGGCTGCGCGTCATTGACCCGGCGACCATGAATGCCATCAGGATCAACACGGACACAACAACACGTTTGGCTTGGTACATTTTGGTTCTCCTATCAAAAATAGAATGTGCTTTTGGAGTCGAAGTCGTCGCAAGAGGCTTACAGCGTCGTACACTCTGCTACGTAGTGGAACCGCCTCGTTGACGAGTTTTCTAAGAGGGGGGGAACTTCAGATGAGCTGACTTAGTCCAGAGAATCTGAAAGGAAGCGAAATACGATATCGCTATCTACAACCGTAGCCCTCGACAGCACTATTGTCAATCGGGGGAAACCTCAGGCCAACGATCCAGATTTGTCACTGCCGGGTGCTATGCCGGCGAAGCGGTGTGTGTTTTATCACTACTATTCTTGGGGTTGTAGCCTCTGCCTCAGCCTCGACGGTGACTTCCACGTGCGCACCCGGTTTGAGGCTTACTTCCGCACCCTCTTCATTCGTCAGGGTGTTTTCGATGCGTATTTCTCGATACAAATGATCCCCGCCTTCAACGGTTATCTGCGCTTTTTCTGGCTCGCTTGGAAATGGGGACTTTATGATCTTCTCAACCGTCCCCGGCAGGATGGCACCGGGTTTTTCGCTCATTGGCTCTCACAAAGCGGGGTTACCGCTACATTGAGAGTAGCAGGCAATCTGGTTCGGCGCCGGAATTCAGATGAAAGAGGGCGTGATCCGTCCTTTTCGTCGGCATGGCTACTCGATCGAAGGCGGTTCGCTTGTCGAGTTGAGGAGCAAATCACCCGGTGCCGACACTCAGTCCGACATCCTAATTCGTTGCGTTCACACGAGTTCACTGGAAACAGGGGTATAAGAAACGACTAACTGGCGAAAAATCGCCTCTCTAACAATGTCGGCGGTGTCAAGACGTTTTCGAGCACACTACGGCATTTGCTCCGAGCCGAGCGCTATTTTCGCCCTAGTTGAGATTTGCCAGGCCAACCTTAGGCTCGCTTCTAATCGTTGCGGGTCAGGAACTCAGTCCGACCCAACCATCTCTTCGATCGCAACCTCGATCATGATTACTACTTCGAACTCCCCGGTGAAGGGGAGCGGGATGCCCAATCATTACGGCGGTGATTTACTGCACACCATGGCGATTTCCGGGCGCTCCCGCGTGCGAACCGAGTTGCTGCATTTCGTGGTAGTCCCAGCCGTGCCGCCACATCCAGTACAACTCGACCGCTAGTTTCCGGGCCGTCGCGACTTTCGCGATCTTGCGCCCGCGCCGCATGGCCAGGTGAAAGAACTGGCTGCGCCATTGCGCATCGCTGCGCACCGTGACCTGCGCCGCTTCCACCAGCAGGAAGCGCAATAAAGCGTTGCCTTGTTTGCTGATGTGCCCCAGCCGTCGGCGATCTCCGCTGGATTCCTCCGCCGGCACCAGCCCGACGTAGCTGGCAATCTGCTTCGCGCAGGCAAAACGTTCCGGCGTTCCAATCACTAACTCGAACGCCAGTGCGGTCAGCGGGCCGACGCCGGGATGCGTGCTCAGTTGTCGGGTCACCGGCCGTCGCGCCACGATCTGTTCCAGCTTTTCGTTCAGTTCATGGATCTTGGGCGTGAGCCGGTCGAGTAGGTCGAGCAGGTCTTGCCGGCGTCGGCTTGCCCAAGGTGCCAGCGACAAAGCTTCCAGTTCCCTCCGCCCCGCCGGACGCCACAGCGCTTTCTTACGGCGCAGCCCCTCGTTGAGCGCCACTACGTGCAACTGGTTCATGACGCGCGTGCGCATCTGCACCAGACGGTGACGATGCCACAGCAGTTGCCGCAGATCCCGATTCTCTGCATCCGCTACCCAGATTCTTGGGAATCGGTCCTCGATCATCAGTCGCAGCAATAGCTGCGCATCCTGACGATCCGTCTTCTGCTTGCGCACCCGTTTCGTGCGAATCTCCGCTGCGTCCCCGATCCACAACTCAAATTGCAACTCGGCAAGCAAGCGCTCGAACCAGCGGGCATGCCCGCTGGCTTCCATCCCCACCCGCACGGGCACGCCATGTGTTTTTAGATCGTAGTAGAA
Source organism: Terriglobales bacterium (assembly GCA_035567135.1). Classification (GTDB taxonomy): domain Bacteria; phylum Acidobacteriota; class Terriglobia; order Terriglobales; family Acidobacteriaceae; genus JABDBE01. Next base: position 2,740 of record DATMQI010000206.1, on the reverse strand, counting down.
CTGCTCGGCCTGTTCCTTGTGTCCCAGGCGCGCTTCGCTGAGTTCGCCTGTATCGGTGTTGACGTACGCAATTTGCTGGAAGCCCGGGTGATAATCACAACCTATAATGATCATGTTCGGCTCCTTTCTCCCGAGCCTGTTGGTTGGCTCTAGCACCACCAACTTTACTCGGGCCGGGGAGCCGACATTGTTATGGAAGCCATTTCACTCATAACCAATCGCTTTTGAGCGTAAACGCTTGGTAAAGCATTCAGACGGTACTGTTCTGATATTCAATGGTGCGTGGCACAAAAGTCGGGGCAAACCGGCAATTTCGGCTCCTCGGCTGCTCTCCCTAACTAATTGTGCGAGAATGGGTCAGATCGGTTCGAGGGCCCGTAGCTCAGCGGTTAGAGCAGGGGACTCATAATCCCTTGGTCCGGGGTTCGAATCCCTGCGGGCCCACTAAGCTCAGAAGGGTCCAACCCTTTCCCCATGCGTCAGTTAGGCAGGACGGCCGCTCTTGGGCGAGCCGTGGAATTGGCAGTTTGCTGCGATTGTTGTTTCGGTCATTTTCTGCTCGAACTCTGCTAATTGGGTTTCGGAGGTCTCAGCAGTCGCTATAGTTGCGAGATCCCGCTGCTCCGATCTTCAGCCGAGATTACCGTCCTCCTGGGTGTGCCTGAAACGAAGCCCGGGCGGTAGGTTTAACCGAAAATCCAGAACGCTTCATCTCTCGCCAAACGAGATCTCCCCTCAGATACTGCCAGATGCCCTGCAATCTCCAAAGTAGAGTCATTTGTCGATAAGGAAAGTGTTCGAACAGGCAAAACAGCAGTAAGCGGGCAACTTCCCGCCAGCTACTATAGCGGCGGTAAGTCATTTCTTCCAGTAAGACGGATCCGATGGAGATCAGTGTGGCGAACGCGTAGCCAAAGAGCAGGAAAAGAATGAAGAACTGCCGTCCCAGTACGCCGAGGAGGGCGGCGGCAAGAATCGTGGAGTATCCGGCCAGTTCGATCACGGGAGCGAAGAATTCAAAGATCCACATGTAGGGCAAGATCAGGCAGCCGAGGCGGCCGTATCGTGATCGAGCAAGCGTGTCGCGATTTGGCCACAAAGTGTCGAGCAGCCCCTTATGCCAGCGAGCGCAGGTCGGCAGGCGCTTCGGTCCAGCAGGTTGGATCGGGAACAAAGTTGATCTGGTATTCCCTCCGCTGCTCCTGTAAATATCGATGCATGCGGACGACCAGGTCGAAATCCTCTCCAATCGCATGGCGACGGAATCCGCCGATCTGTCGCACTAAATCGGTGCGAAAGACTCCGAATGCTCCTGAAATAATCGGCAGGGCATTGAAATAGGCCCAGCCTTCGCGTCCGATCAGGAAAGCACGCAGATACTCAATCACCTGCATGATTTCTAGCCTGCGCTGCGGAAGTCTGACTCGGCACAAACGGCCCTCCGCAACCTCGCAGCCATTCAGAATGCGAACGATGCCTCCGGCTGCCACGATCTTTTGCGGATCGGAGAGCACTACGGCCATGATGCGGAGCAACGCATCTGGCTCCAGAATGGAATCTGCGTCGATCACGCAGAGATAGGGGCTCCCGGCCGCGTTGATGCCTGCATTCACGGCATCCGCTTTGCTTCCCCCTGAATCCTTGTCGACGACCAGCAGGCGAGGTTCCACGGCGCTTCTGTAGAGCGCGCGAACCCGCGCCGAAGCAATCTGGGGAATGTAGAGGAGACTCGCGGTTCGAAGCTGAAATTCGTGCTGCAGTTCGCTCAACGTGTGATCGTCGGATCCATCATTCACAATCATGAGCTCAAGGGCTGGATAGTCGAGCTTCAAGAGCGAGCGCACGCTGTCGATGATGCACTTCTCCTCGTTGTGGGCTGGAACAATCAGCGAAATGGGCGGTGTGAATGGAGAGGACTTCAATCGCTCCAGCCGGAGCCCGGTGAGACGGTGCTGGTGCCAGTTATTGCGAAAGATCGCCGTGATCAGCAAGATCAGATAGATGAAGTTGGAACTCAGGTAGTAAACGAAGAGCGTGTCATTCGAGAGTTGCAGCAGTCCTCTCATCATCGTCCTCCGGCGGCTGCTGCAGAGCGTTCGACAGATTTGCTAAGTTCCTTGCGGCTGTTGGCGATCGCCTGCAAGAGAATCTGGGCCGCGGCAGCAGAGTAGCCGTTTTTGTGCAGCACCTCCAGCAGACGTTCGGTTGCTCCCATGCGCTCCAGTTCCGAAACGAATGCCTGCAAGGCGTAGCTATCTTGGGTATCCACGACTCGATAGAGAATCTGTTCGAGATCCGATCCCATTTGCGAAAGGGCCCAGGCAGCTCGCTGACGAACATAGCGATTTGAGTCGCACAGCGCGTGTAACAGCGGACGAATGCGCCCCGGCTCCTGGATCGACGACAACGCGACCACCGCGCGCAGCCGGACGAACCATTCCTGGTCTCTGACCAACACCGACAACACCGGCAATGCGAATGATGCCTGGGACGCGCCCATGGCTCTGGCCGCGGATGCGCGAACTTCCGCATCGCCATCGGTGGCCAGAACGATGAGATCCTCACCCAGCGCAGGAGTTGCCAGTTCGGCCAGGACGCGCGCCACGATTGTCCGCGCCGGGCCGCCGGCGTCCTTTAAGTAGGGCAACAGCGTCTGGGGAGAATGACGGCAGCAATTGGCCAAGGCATTCTTGACCGTATATTCGGGAATCGGCAGACCGTCGGACAACAAATGATCGAG
>DATMQI010000205.1:0-3787 GCA_035567135.1 Terriglobales bacterium | reverse complement strand
CGCCGATAGAAGAAGCCGGTGCCGTGCAGGCTGTTGCTGCCGGACTTGGTCTGCGAGGTTACCAGGCTGGCGACGGCCTTGCCAAACTCGGCGTCGTAGTTCTGCAGGGCGACCTTGGCCTCGGTGACGGCATCGAGATTGGGGCTTACGACAATGATCCCCAAGATCGGGTCTTGGTTATCTGTCCCATCAAGCTCGAAGCCAGTTCCGCTGAAGTGCTGTCCTTGCGAAAAGATCTGATAACCCTGCTGCGGATTCTCCGTGGCAGCGTGGCTCCAGCCGACAATCTTCTGCGAACCCGGAGCCAGCAATTGCAACTCGGTGAAGTTCCGATTGAGAATGGGCACTTCTACGACGGCCCTATCGTTGAAAGTGACAGCAACGTCAGCGCGGTCGGTTTTGAGCTGGGGAGCCTCGGCGGTGACTTCGACGGTTTCAGTGGCGCCGCCGACCTGGAATTGCAGGTCCACGCGTGCTCCGGCGTCAGCCTGTACGACAACATCTTTCTGTTCGCTGACCTTGAACCCCGCCGCCTCGACTCGTACCGTATAGCTATCCGGGACCAGGTGCGTGACCGAATAGTTGCCGTCCGCATTCGTAGTCGCGGTGTCCTGGCTGCCCTTGCGCTGGTTGATGACCGTAACTTTCGCGCCTGCAACCGCCGCGCCTTGTGGGTCGGTGACTGTTCCCAAAACACTTCCGTAAACCGCCTGGCCGAGAGCGACCGGCGTGCAGACGATGCAAGACAAACCCAGAACAGCCATCGCCATCAATACGACCACGCACTTGGTTCTCATTGCGTTCCTCCACATCATCTCGACAACTGGGCGCGTCCGCTCTCCATTTTTGCGGAGAGTGTTACTGCGCGATTGCAGAATTCAGCTGAAAAACGAGCGAATCGAGAGCCATCCCCCACGCCACTAGTACAAAACCACTAGGTACTAAACCGAACCTGCAGTTGCATGTCCTAAATCGATATTTTCATAGGTTGTTGAAAGTGTTAGGGAACGCTGCTCCGCTTCGCCATCAACTCCTATGACAATTGGAAGCAGCACGCGAGTGCGCTATGAAAAGCAGAATCACATGTTTTTCTGAAGCTTTTGAACTGAACCTGCAACCATGGCGATCTATGAGCGCCTGCAAAGCGAGACGCTTCTCGTTGTGAAGAATCTTAAGTTACGCCTTCGAAGCGTAGTGCCTGACCAAACCAACGGAGACACCCCACACTTACGCACACAGACGTCGAGCGTCTGAGCAGTGGCAATCTGTGCTTTCGATCCGGTGAATTAAAGTTTCGGAGGGTTTGATACGGTTACATGCAATCAAGAGCATGTGTTGCAGTCAGTTGCCGGCCTTGTTACGCTTGGTTACATGAGCGTCACAGGTATTTCCGTGGAGGAGCGAAGTCAGTACTTGGCGGCCATCGAACGATTGGCCGCGAGTCATGTGCTACACGGCTCAGAGTCGCTCTGCAAATTGCTTCGATATCTGGCAGAGCATAGTCTTCAGAATCCTGGAGTCCCGGTCAAGGAATATCAGATTGCGACAGAAGTGTTCGGGCGTCCCGCAGATTTCGATCCTCATCTCGATTCAGCCATTCGAGTGCAGGCAGGCCGACTGCGAGTAAAGTTGGGTGAATATTATTCTTCGGAAGGTGAGCGGGACCCGGTTCTTGTGGAATTACCCAAGGGCACCTATACCCTTTCGTTTCATACCAGACAGATAACGCCGAAGGCACAACTCGAGAGCGAGAGCGCAAGCGTAGAAAAGCGAAAACGCCAGCGGACGCAGCACGTATTGCTCAACTGGTCTGCGAGCATACTCGCATTATCAATTTTGTTAGCCGCTGCGGTTGCCGCGATTGTTGTGAAGTGGGAGAGCCGATCACAGGTCGCGATTTTAGATCCCCCGGGGGCGCCCGCAGTGTTTCGCACGTTCTGGAAGGGATTTGTGTCCGGACCCGAGGAGCCTTGGGTGGTGTTCAGCAACGCGGCGTTCGTAGGCAGGCCAGAGACAGGCATGCGATACCGCAATCCCACCAGTGACTCCGGCGCCGTGATTCTTGACCATTACACGGGCGTGGGTGAAGTGCTGGCGGTACATGAGATCGATCGAGTGTTCCATGTATTAAACCGCGAAGTTCGAGTCAAACGTGGAAGCCTTTTCTCGCTGGATGATGCTAAGAATAACAATCTGATCTTTGTGGGTTCCCCGGCTGAGAATCTGTCGTTGCGCGATATCCCGATGAACCAGCAGTTCGTGTTTCAGCGGCTTACGTCAGGCGGGCGCGCGGGGGATCTGGCGGTAGTGAATCTGCATCCTCGGAGTGGAGAGCCGCCACTGTTCCTTGCTAGCCCATCGAACATTCCCCTCACCGAAGATTACGCGGTGGTTGCACTCATGCGGGGAATGAATCCGACGGAGTCGGTCTTGATGCTCGGGGGAACCTCGACACTCGGCACGCAGGCGGCCGTGGAGTATGTGTGTCACGAAGATTCGCTGTTGCAATTGCTAAATCATCTGAAAATTCCCTCGACCGGGGAGATGAAGCCGTTCGAAGTGGTGTTGCACGTGAAGGTCGCGCGCGGAGTGCCGGTCGAGTCGGAGATCGTTGCGTTGCGAACAGACGACGCCAAGCAGAACGGCGACTGAGCTAGGAGGTTGGTGGAGCAAGTTGAGGATCGAGTTCGCTCGCCCTGCGAAATTCCTGTGACGATTCTTCTTTTGCACCCTTTTGTCGCAGCGCTATTCCCAACTGGTAGTGAGCCTGGGCATAGTTCGGACTGGAGTTGATGGCTGAGCGGAACTGTGCGATGGCGCCTTCGATGTCCCCGGCATTGAGCAGCCGACGTCCAGAACTGGTGGCCAGGACCGCGGCTTGCCGCCCAGTGGTTTCCTTCCCAATCTGCTGACCGGTGCGGGCCTCGGCGGCGGCTCCTTCATTGTCGCCCAGCGCACGCAAAACTCCAGCCAGCGTGGTGTGAGCCCCGGCAAAATCAGGCTGAAGCCGGATGGCATTGCGTAGAGCGTCGGCAGCGTCCTGCAGTTTCCCCTGTTGCTTGAGGACGGTGCCGAGGGTATAGAAGGCCTCGGCGTAATCGGGGCGAGCGGCGATTGCGGCGCGCAGCTCTTTCACGGAATCGTCAAATGAGCCCTGCTGCCAAAGCGTCACTCCCATCGTGTAATGAATGTCAGGTTGGGAGGAGTCCAGTTCCTCAGCTTTCCGAAATTCGGCAAGCGCTTCCGGGAGCTGGTCTTTCAACTTGAGGGCGAGCCCAAGATCGTAGTGCAGCGTGGCATCCTGCGGCGTGCTTTTGAGGGCTGTCTGGAACTCGTGAATGGCCGCATCGAAGTCGGCTTTCTGAAGATAGGCAGTGCCTAGGTTCGCGCGATAGCCGGAGTCGTCGGGACGCAATCGCAGTGCGGCTTCAAACTCAGAAACCGATTGAGACGCTTGGCCAGCCTGCACCAGCGCGAGGCCTAGATTGTTGTGTGCGTCAGGATTGTCAGGCTGAAGCCTGGTCACGCGCTCCAACGCCGCGAGAGCACCGTCGACATCGCCCTGACGCTGCAAGAGCAGGCCCAGACGGGTTTGCGCATCCGGCCAATCGGGCTCGAGCTTCACGGCTGCCTGCAACTCGCGGGCGGCCTCGTCGCGACGGCCTTGATCTTCGAGCACCCGCGCCAGGTAGTAATGAGCCTGTGGAGATTGGGGCAAAAGCTTGACAGCACTCTGCAAAAGCGACTGCGCCTCCTCAGGTTGATGCTGTTGCCAGCGAATCGCCCC
>DATMQI010000204.1:0-8515 GCA_035567135.1 Terriglobales bacterium | reverse complement strand
ATCCGCGCTGGAGGATTAGCTCGCGAAGGCTTTGGGAGTCGAACGAATGAAAGTGGTTGATCAAGACCGTCGCGGCCGCCGATTTGAACAAATCATTGGCAGCAGCTCGGCCTTAAAAGTCGTCCTGGAGCAAGTGGAGCGCGTTGCAGCGGCGGATACCACGGTGCTCGTTCACGGAGAAACCGGAACTGGCAAAGAGCTCATCGCTCACGCGATCCACAAAGCCAGCCCCCGCAGCGGCCAACCTCTGATTAAGCTGAATTGCGCTGCAATTCCTTTTGACTTGCTCGAAAGTGAGCTGTTTGGCCATGAGCGCGGGGCTTTCACGGGCGCTATTGCACAAAAAATTGGTCGCTTTGAATTGGCTGATAAAGGGACGCTATTCCTTGATGAGGTCGGAGACATACCACTCGCGTTACAGCCCAAGCTCCTGCGTGTTCTACAGGAGCAGGAATTTGAGCGCTTAGGGAGCGGTCGCACTCATTGTGTTGATGTACGGCTCGTGGCAGCAACTCACCGCGACCTTGAGCTGATGGTGAAGCGTGACCAATTTCGCAGCGATCTGTACTATCGCCTCAATGTATTTCCCATCACAGTGCCGCCCCTGCGTGAGCGAATCGAAGATATCGGTCCCCTGGTGGAACATTACGTTGAAGTGTTTTCCCGCAGAGTGGGAAAGCACATAGAAAACATCCCAGACGAATTCGTTAGCGCTTTCAAGTCGTATTCGTGGCCAGGAAACATTCGAGAGCTGCAGAACATGATCGAACGAGCGGTGGTGCTTTCCAATGAAGGTATCCTTCCCAGTCTTCTACGCCCAAATCGCACACCCTCGATTGTTGGCTTTCCTGAGAGCACAACGCTGTGCGAATCCGAGCGCGCGATGATTGTGAGAGCTTTAGAGACATCGGGATGGGTGGTCGCCGGACCGTATGGCGCAGCCGCAAGGTTGGGTTTGAAGCGCACTACACTCCTCGCCCGTATGAAGAAGCACGGGATCTTTCGGCCACCTGAGGAGATTACTCGTGATCAGGCCCTCAACGGTAAATTGTCCAGCAACCGAGTCTGTTAGAGGCGTGCTGAGAACCCTCGGTCTCCGTGCACGGAGGTTGGTTGCGCCACTCCACGAAAGATGAAATCATTCGCCACTTCCACGATTTCCCCCGCATCAATATCTCTCTCCTTTCGCTGATCTCGATTGATCAACCGTGCTCTGATTGACGAACGCTCAAAAAGCAAATGCATTGCCCGATGCACAAACCCTCGGTCTCTTTGCTATCACTGCATAAATACCGCCTTGCACTCGGCTGATACAGAGTCTCCAGTGTCAGGATCCTGTCACTGTTCACGTTTGGTCATGCCCCGAACTGCGATATGGGTCATATACGCAGAACAACAGTGATTTCCAGCCTCAATTGTATGGCAGAAGAATTGCGAAAGTAGGGTGCGACGCTACTTTGGGAAGGATTGAAGTGGTGAACAAAATCGTCAGCGAGTTAATGAAGTTGCACGGAGGCCGATCCTCTGAAGGGCGTCTACGACATCGTTGCTCATTGGCCACTCACGCTGCTCTGGTTTTCCTGGTGGCGACCATGTCTTTAGCCACAGGTTGGGGGAAAACACGAACACGGCACCAGCTATTCCGACTCCTGAGGTGAAGTGGCTGAAGCACTCCGCGAATGAAATCGAACCAATGGAATAGCTGTACGGCATGGACATGACTGAGGATCTCGCGACCGAGCCGCGCAGAACAGTAAAAGAGGTCAACGTTTGAAAGGTCCTGAAAGCGCTTCAACCAGCCAACTGGCAATCGCAGTGGATCACAGTGGCATGGACGCGATCGTCCGCTTGAATGGCCGCATTGATGTCGATTCGTCGGCCGATGTTCGGGATTGTCTTCTGGAGATCCTATCGGGCAAACAATTAGTTCATGTAGTCAAGGTCGACCTGGGTGACGTCATCCATATCGAAGCATCAGGAATCGCGACCCTGGTTGAAGCTCTTAAAATAGCTCGCCATCGCCAGATTCGACTCCATTTGCAGGGACTGCATGGTTCTGTGCTACGGCTGTTCGAGGTCACGGGTCTCCTTCCACTATTCGAGACGATACATGGCTAAAAAGGGGTGCAGTGATGGCAAATGTTCTTGAAAGTGTCGGCGAAAAAACAATCGAACATCTCGATTACGTCGGAAGTCTGAACATTCAGTGGTGGGCCACACTACGAGCGATGTTGCAATCCCTTCCTTTTGTTGGCAATCGCTATCGCTGGCGGGCTGCCGTGAGGCAGATGCTGGACATCGGCGTCGATGCAATGCCCATGGTTTCATTGATGTCGATATGCACTGGATTCATCTTCGCCATGCAAGGGGCGTCAGAACTTCGGCGCTTTGGGGCCCTACGCTACGTCGTTGACCTGGTCGCAGTCGGCTTCACGCGCGAACTCGGCCCGTTGATGACGGCGATCGCCGTAAGTGGACGATCCGGCTCCGCTTTCGCGGCCGAGATTGGGACTATGAAGGTGACCGAGGAGATCGATTCCCTCCGCGTCATGGCGCTCGAGCCTATCGAGTTTGTCGTTGCGCCCAAATATCTGGCCGCTTTGATTGCGGTTCCTTGCCTCAGCGTTGTGGCGAATGTCTGCGGTATTTTGGCCGGGGCCTTGTTCATGTTCTTCAGCATTCGGTTGACGCCCGTGTTGTACCTCCACTATGTGTTCGAGGCAATTGACTTGCGCGACGTACTTATGGGGCTCATCAAGAGCGTTGTCTTCGGAACCATTATTGCCCAGGTTGGATGCCTGGAAGGCTTTCGTGTTCACGGCGGCTCCGACTCCGTTGGTCGATCCACCACGAGTGCTGTTGTGAAGTCAACGTTCCTGGTCATTGTTGCGGATGCGATCTTCACCGCAATCTTTTACTACACGGGGAAACACTGATGCCAATCATTTCCGTTCGCGATCTTGTGGTTGAGTACAACGGTCGCAGAGTGCTGAATGGATTAAATCTCGACATCGACCGCGGGGAAACGATGGTGTTGCTGGGCGGAAGTGGCTCGGGAAAGAGCACATTGTTACGCCAGATCATCGGGCTGGAGCGCCCGAAATCGGGCAGCATCCACGTGAACGGAACGGACATTACCCGTTGCTCAAAGTCGGATTTGAAGAAGATGCATCGCTCGATCGGAGTGGCCTTCCAAAGCGCGGCGTTGTTCAACGCGCTGAATGTCGAGGATAACGTCGCTTTGCCCCTGCGTGAACATACGCGCCTTGCACCTTCCATCATCGAACTTGTTGTTTGGTTCAAGCTGGCCGCGGTTGGCCTTGCCGACCATGGAAGGTTATTTCCCCAGGAGCTTTCCGGCGGCATGAAGAAGCGTGCGGCGGTGGCGCGGGCGCTCGCGCTCGGCCCCGAAATCCTGGTGCTCGATGAGCCATCGGCCGGGCTTGATCCGATCGTTGCCGCGGAACTCGACGAACTGATTCTGCTGCTCAAGGAGACGTTACAGATGACGGTCATCGTGGTCACCCACGAATTGGCGAGCGCGTTCCGTATTGCCGACCGCATCGCCATGCTCTATCAAGGTTCATTCAGCTCGGTCGGCACGAAAGACCAAATCAAAGCGAGCCAGAACCCGCGTGTGCGGCAGTTTCTGGATCGGATACCCGAAGACATAGCGAAATCATCCGCCGTAGCCACGCACTTCGAAAAATACCTAAACTCCGCGGAGGCATATCAATGACCACAGGAGCAAAAGTCGGAGCCTTTGTCCTTGCATGCGCGTCGGTCCTGGCGTTCACGATCGTCCGCCTGGTCAACGCACAGCTTAGTGGCCACACCGCTCCATACCGCACCTATCTCCGCTACGCCGGTGGGATAGAGCCTGGCGCGCAAGTCCTCTTCGGAGGAATCAGTGTGGGCAAAATAACAGCGGTTCGACCTTGGAGCTCAGATCCAACCAAGATTGAAATTCTGCTGGATGTGAAGGAAAACACCCCGCTGAACGAAAAATCTGTAGCCAAGCTGGGGCTGGTCAGCGTGATGAGTGGCGCCGCACTGTCCATTTCAACCGGAAGCAACGATGCGAAGCGCCTTCCGCAGGGCTCGATCATCGCATCGCAGGAGGCCGCGAGCCTGGACGAGATCACCGACAAAATGGCAACTGCGGCAGACAATGCAAACGGCCTGATCACCGAGGTTCGGGGAGAACTGGGAGGTATCAGTGGAGATGCGCGGACGCTGCTGGCGAATCTGAATACGGTGACCGGAAAAGCCAACCAGCAAAAGTTGCAGGCCGTCCTGGATAACGTCAACGCGATGATAGCAACTGACCGTCCGAAGATCGATCGTCTGACTGATGAATTGAACGCGCTCAGCCAACATGCTGATGAGACTGTTCAAAACGTGAATGACACTGTGAAAGATATACGCGATCCGGTCCGTGTCGACCTCGCTGACTTGCAGAACACCTTGTTGGAGGCCAGGCAATTGCTGACGGACATGCAGGTATTGGTGCGGGCCAATGATTACAAGATCGATGACACGATCGAACACTTGCGGACTGCGACGGAAAATCTGGACGAGTTGACGGACTCGGTGAAACAGCGCCCGTGGAGTCTTATTCGAATCAAACAACCGGAAGAACGCAAGGTGCCGAAATAGATGAGTGGAACCAAGACTAGCTTCGTCGCAACCTTTCAGTTTCATCGGAGATCGAGCATGAAAAGAACTCTGGCTATAACCATCATTGCGGTTTCAACTCTCGCAGTTTTGACCGGCTGCGCGGGCAAGGTAGGGCGTACGAACTATTACACTCTCAACCTGCCTGCGCCGCCTGATCCGCCAGCCGCGGAAAACGCTCACACCTCGGTGGCGATCCGCGAATTCCGCGCGCCCGCCTACTTGAGGCATGGCGCCATCGTGTACAAACCATCTCCAGAACAAATCGGCTTCTATGCGTACCACCGTTGGGCGATTGACCCCTGTCAATTTATCACCGACTCGATCATCGCTCGCCTCGGCGCTACGGGAACCTTTTCGCACGTAAAGCATTACGACGGTCAGCCCGATACTGACTACTTGGTCACCGGGCGATTGGAGAAGCTCGAGGAAATTGACTATGAGGGCGGCGTCAAGGTCGAGGTCGCAGTTTCCGCCCAGATGACCAAACTTGATACTGGCACGATCGTTTGGAGCAAAGCTGTTTCGGAGGTCGGCGAGGTCAAACAACACGACATTCCTACGGTGGTATCGGAAATGAGCAGCACGATGGAACGAGCGATCGAGAAACTGCTGACGCCGGTGCCCGTGGCCTTGCGCGTTACGTCAACGGCAGCGACCAATCGAAATTAGCCAGGGGCAAGCGCTGTCTCCGCTAGATGGGTCGAAAGATCGTTCGTCAGATGTGAACCGGAGTTTTGGGGCAGGTTGCATGCTGCAAGAGCGGAGAGGTTGAGAGATGCCCAAGCAGGCCCGGATCCAAATATCTGCAGGCAGTGAAAATCTATACGCGACTAGCGAAGATTTTTACAAGATTCTTGACGAGGATCTCAATCGCCTTTATCAGCTTTCTTTTTTACTCAGCGGAGATCGACAGAAGGCGGAAAACTGCTTCGTGGCCGGTATTGAGGCCTGTGCTGATGAGAACCGGGTGTTCAGCGAATGGGTCCATGCCTCGACGATCCGCGTTGTGGTGGAAAACGCAATTCGTGAACTAATGCCGCGACCGACTCGTTCGAACTTGTCCTCGCTGCTACCTCTTCGATCCCGAGAGTCAACTAGTCCAACCGGGTACTTCGACGCCGACACTCTGCTAGGGCTTGCTGACTTTGATCGCTTTGTTTTCGTACTTCGCGTTCTGGAGGGATATCCGGAAAATGAGTGCGCTCTTCTTCTTGGCTCCTCGCGTTCCCAGGTTCGGGAAGCTTGCACTAACGCTATCAAGAAGCTGGCCAGAATTGACTAGGCTCGTTCAGCGAGATGCACTGTCAATGGATGGACACTGGCAATTTCACGCCACCCAAATCCATCTCCCGTTGTGTAAGCGGCAGACATCCAGCTACTTAGGTGAGAGCAAACATCGATTGCCACGGAAACAGGCGTGCAGTCCGACCTGGTATGAGCAATCTCGCGCCGCCCGACGCAATTAATAGTTTCGCGGCACCAGCTAACGCGTCGACAAAGCGCGTCATTCATTCGTTCTGATCGTAGATTTTCGTACAAGGAGATTCCATGACAACCGTCGCCCAAGCAGACACGATTAAAACCCTGACAACACATTACGTTGATGGAGCATTCGTTGAATCCCATGGCCGCGAAGTCATGGACGTTATCAAACCGACTAACGGAAAAGTGATCGCCCGGGTCACTCTGGGTGATGAGGAAGACACGCGGCGGGCGATAGCCGCCGCCAAACGTGCATTCACCGAATTCAGCCGGACAACGAAAGAAGAGCGCTCTCGTTACTTGCGGCAGTTACACGAGGCTGTCTCAGCCCGCATCGACGATCTGACAGACGTGATGATTGAGGAGTACGGCGGTGTCGCCCGGTTTGCCCGGCTGATTGTGGAGTCGGGTGTCACCGCTTTCGCAGCGGCTGAAAAGGGACTTCAAGAGCTTCCGTTGAAACAGAACTGGGGCAAGACGACGGTCACGCTGGAACCTGTCGGCGTCGCAGGTTTGATTACAGCTTGGAACGCGAACGCACTTTTCATTTGCCTCAAGCTGGCATCTGCCGTAGCAGCCGGTTGCACCGTCGTTATCAAGCCCAGCGAGATGAGTTCGCTGCAGACGAGGGTGATGGTTGAGGCTCTGAGTGCAGCCGGGCTGCCAAATGGCGTTTACAACGTGGTCACGGGCCTCGGGACTACCGTCGGTGCTGAACTGGTTCGCAATCCGGATGTCGCGAAGATTTCGTTCACAGGTTCGGTGGCCGTGGGTGAAACGATCATGCGCGATGGCGCGGCCACCATGAAGAGAGTTACGCTTGAGTTGGGCGGAAAGTCACCGACAATTGTGCTGGATGACGCCGCGCTCGACAAGGCGGTCCCAGCCGCTCTCACGCTAGCCTTCATGAACAGTGGTCAAGCTTGCGCCGCCGGCACACGGCTTCTCGTCCCCAAGAGCCGGCTCGACGAGGTGAAGCGGGCTATATGGGATGGGATGCGTACCTTTACCGTCGGCGATCCGGCCGATCCCGACATCATGGTCGGACCCATGGTGTCGCAAAAACAGTATGAGCGTGTAGAGTCCTACATTCGCAAAGGCATTGAAGAAGGTGGTGAAGTCCTGGTCGGCGGAGAAGGACGTCCGAAGGGCCTGGAAGCGGGTTACTTCGTGAAGCCCACGGTGTTTGTCAATGTGAAAAACGACATGACGATTGCGCAGGAAGAGATTTTTGGTCCTGTGCTCAGTGTGATCGCCTACGACTCCGAAGATGAAGCGATCCACATTGCGAATGACTCCAAATATGGCCTTCACTCAGCCGTCATGGGAACTGACCTTGAGCGCGCACGTCGTGTTGCCTCTCAGCTGCGGTCCGGCCGGGTGGTGATCAACAATATGACGGACGATCCTCAGGCACCCTGGGGCGGATTCAAATACTCCGGTGTCGGCCGCGAATATGGCAAATACGGAATTGAGGCGTTTCTTGAGCCAAAAGCGATTCTTGAGTAATCGCTCTCGCTGAATGAAATAGAGGACGAATTCATGAGCAAACAGGTCGGCATCTCCCCAAATGAAGCCGCGGATCGACTCGCGATTCGTGAGCTCGTCGAGGCCTATTCTCACTGCGCTGATCGTCGCGATGCGAAAGGTCAGATGGCTCTTTTCACCGCAGATACGCACTTCGTGGTCTACATGAACGCAATGGATCCAAATCCATCGCAGGAACTGCGCTCGCGCGAGCAGCTTGCTCCAGTGTTTGCCGATCTGAACAAGTACGCTGCCACCATGCACTTCCTTGGACAGACGACGATCCTCACCCTCACCGGCGACCGAGGCACTGGGGAGACTTATTGCATGCCCCATCACCTCACGATTGAGGGCAAGAACCGACGCTTGATGATTGCCGCTCTACGGTACTACGACACCTTCGTTAAGATGGATGGCACGTGGCTGTTTGCGGAGCGCCTGCTTTACGCCGACTGGCTGGAACAGCGCGAACTGTCATGAACATTACTTGCGCGGACGATGAGGCCGCGCGCTCGACCGTGATCGCCCTGGCCAAGGAGATCGGATTCGAGAGCGTGGATGCTGACCTCGGCGAACTAACTTGCCGGATCAGGACTTAGCAGAGCCCTGATCGGGGCTGTCACAGTCAAACGAAAAGAGGAAAGCCATGATTGACCATATTTATCTCCCCGTCTCTGACCTGAAACGGTCGAGCGAATTTTACAAGAAGATGCTTGAGCCGCTTGGCATCGACATGCCCTACAAGTTCGATCAACTGCACGGTTTCGCGATCAATAGCAATCCGGGTTTCTGGCTGAAGAATGGCGAAGTCGCCAAAGACCTCTAC
>DATMQI010000203.1:0-4622 GCA_035567135.1 Terriglobales bacterium | reverse complement strand
GATTCCTCAGCTGTAAGCCAACCCCGCAGATTGCAACTGCATGAGCCTGGCCTAGAGAAACAAAGAAAGTGAATAACCAGGAGACTGGCAGGGACAAACAAGTGCGTCGTGAACTGAGATTTTTCAACAGACACGCCTGTTCTCGACATTTGCCCTCCGAATGGCTCATGACTCGTCAGGAAACCGCGGCACACTCTAGGAAGTTGGGTTACTCAGCCACACACTGACACTTCAATGAATGTGAGGCACCAAGTGATCTTGTCGTCGCGGGATTCTAGTTTTGCAGACCTACGCGGCGAACGAGGTTCTGGAAGCGCGGGTCGGAACGAACAACATCCCATTGCGGGTCGACATTGAGGAAAATGAGCTCGGTCTCATGCTTGGTGTATGCCGATTCCAGCGATTGGAAGGCGGCATCGAGTTCACCCAAACGGACGTGGAACAGCGCCAAGTACAGGTCTTTGACGTAATCGCAGAAACCATACCCTGAAGCGGTGCCAAACTTGCGGTGCTGCTTCGATGCTTCCTGGCAGAACTGCAGGGTCTTCCGCCAGTATCCCTTCTCACCGAACTGCTGATACGCCGTTCGCAGGTCTGCGAGTCTCTCTGGGCTCAACCCGAATACCTCCTGCGCCTTGATGTATTCTTCGAGGGCTTCCCGATGCCGTCCTGTCGCATCATAAATCTGGCCAAAATCATAGTGCGACCATTGGATTTCGGGTCCTGCGAGCTCCAAAGTTCTCTGGGTTTGTTCCGCCGCCAGGTCATAATGCCGGTCAAGGTAAAGTGTCCAAGCGCTGAAGTCCATAGTGAAGATGGAGAACGGATCGAGCTCCTGGGCTCGCTTTGCCTCTGCCACCGACTCCTCCGACCGGCCCATGGCGGCTAAAAAATGCGCATACCAAACATGAGCTGGAGTGTAGCTGGGATTGAGCTCGATCGCACGTTTGAACTCCCGTTCCGCGCCAGCCCAGTTCCAATTCAGAATCATCTCAACACAGGCGAGGGAGGCGTGAGCCTCAGCCAAATTTTCGTCGAGCCGCAACGCCTGGGTGGCCGCGTCTCTAGCCTTCGGCATCGTTTCGGCAGCTGAAGGATCTCCCACAAAGATATCTCCTCCCCAGCTTACGAGCGCATAACAATTGGCGAGGCCTGCGTAGCCGAGAGGATCCGACGGGGCTTCCTTGATGGCCAGTTCGAAGTATTTGATTCCTTTTTCGATCGCCTCGCGCGCGTCCTTGTCGCAGAAATACCGGCCCCTAAGGTAGTCATCGTGGGCTTGGGGGTCCACTGGACGTGCGCTGCCCAACAGCTTCTGCTCTTCGGGCGTCAATTTAACCTGAACCTCCCGCGCGATGGCCTGCGCTACTTCGCCTTGTAACGCCAGTACATCGCCGACGTCACTCTCGTAACTTTCTGCCCACAAGTGCTTCTCGGGAGAGGCTTGCAGCAGATTCGCAGTGATGCGGAAATGATTGCCCGATCGCGACACAGTCCCCTCTATCAAACCGTCGACGTTCAATTCCCGCGCAATTTCGGGCAACGACTTTTTCGTGCCCTTGTACTGGACCACCGACGTCCTGGAAATCACTCGCAGGGCGCTGATCTTTCCTAGATCGGTGATCAAAGCTTCCGTCATTCCATCGGCGAAGAACTCCTGTCCGGGATCTCCCGAAAGGTTCGCCAAGGGAAGAACTGCTAATGAGTTGATGTGCGGCGGACTGGCATGCCCGAGCAGGCGCTCGTGCACACTGGTCCAGCTCAACACAACTAGTAGCACAACAAGTACCGCCATGCCGATTGCCAGGGCTTTCGTACGTTTTGCATGAGTGCGCGCAGGAACAGGAGGGACAGTCTCGGATTCGGACAAAGAAGGCTTCGCAGGTATGCCCTCTGCGACCGGTTGGTCTAAGCTTTTTGGATCGACCGGCGCTATGAAGCGATACCCTCGCCGCGGCAGAGTCTCTATGAAGCGCGGGTTTTCCGCCGAATCATTCAGGGCCTCTCGCAGTCGGTTGATGGCTGTGTTAAGGCCGGCGTCAAAATCAACGAAAGTGTCGGTTGACCACAGTCTTTGATGGAGCTCTTCGCGGGATACTGCCTCCCCAGGTCGCTCCAGCAGCACGGTCAGTACTTCAAATGGCTGGCCGTGGAGTTTGATTCGCACCCCGCTCTTGTGGAGTTCGCGCCTAGCGAGGTCTGCTTCGAAAGTCCCAAACCGTACAATCTGGGGTCGCTTGGGAGATTCGGTGGCCATGGTCACAGATTCTTGCCCCAGAGTCTATCACTCCACCCGTCTAACGGCAGATTAAGACGCGCTAGAAATTTGGCCAACTATTCTGACTTCAACCACTTACAAATCAAGAAACGTTTGAGCCTGCGTCTATTGAGGTACATGCTGCGATCCGCGATCCTCCCAGTCGCTCGCTGGCCGGACCAGCAAAAAAGGCCGACGACAAAGGAGAAGCGCAATGAAAAAAGCTCAAGGATTGGCAGTCAGCAGGATGTTGTTCGCAGCCGTAAGCATCGGCCTGTTCATCGTGGGGATCGCACAGGCCCAGCACACGATTCCAACCTTCACGGGAAAGTTCACGCTAACCACTCAAGTCCAATGGGACAAGACGGTTCTTCAGCCCGGCGACTACACCGTCACCATCGAGTCTATAAGTGCACCGACTGCCGCACTGATCATAGACGCCAGCGGTCGCCCTGTCGCCCGTTTCATCACCGCGATCGACGGCGGTAAGACCACTGCCAGGAATGAGTTGCTGATCCGAGAAAAGGGTGGACAACTCCGCGTCTATTCTCTGGCACTCGGCGATCTGGGAAAAACGCTGGTCTATGATCCGGCCCTGGCTCGTGAAGCAGTTTTACAGGCGGGTGTACCCCAGACTGTGCCGGTGATTTTGGCCAAACGGTAGGCTTGGCTTTTGAGATCAGCTTATTGCAGAACGATTTTTCCAGAACACCAGTCCTGAATACCAAAACCAAAAAAGGAGGAGAGAAAATGAGAACTTTAGTGAACCATTTCCTCACTACGCTCTTTGTCACCTGCCTGACCCTCGGTTTTGCGCCTACCGTGCCCTGCATCTTCGCGCAAGACCAACCACATGCATTCCACATGTCAGCAAATCCACCGAGTCTCGCTCAGGTTGTAGCCCTGGACGAATGCGATCCAACGACCTTCAACGCCGTCCTGGGACCTGATTTCTGCAAGAACATCGCATTGGGATATTCGACGACATTAACCCAGTTGCTCCAGGAAGCGGCCAACGGAACTCCAGACCCGAAGTGGGACTTTGAACCCGATACCATTCACATCCACCAAGGAACGATCCTCAGCGTGGTTGACCAGGGCGGTGAGCCTCACACCTTCACTGAGGTGCGCAAATTCGGCGGGGGTTTCATCCCAGGCCTTAATGGAGGAGAGGCCCCGGTCCCCGAATGTGCAGCCGGCTTTTCAAGCGTGGCCGTAGCCCGGACGCGAATCCTGCAAGGCAGTCAGATCGAAGTCACGGGCTTGTCGCAAGGCGAACATCACTTTCAATGTTGTATCCATCCTTGGATGCGCGTGACCGTTGACGTGAAATAGCCACGTGACTAGACGAAGCGGCGACGGAGCGCTCCATAGGGGGCTTCGTCGCCAACCCTCACCATCTATTGGCTGATGGCTTACCGCCTGCCACATAAAGGATGCCATAGTTGGTGATAAATCGCCGCCATTACACCAAAAACCCCTTCGCCAAGGGCCTATCAGGGACACCGTGTAAATCGCCTGTCAGACGGGTCACTTTTCCCGATTGATTTAACGCCAGCCGCCAGAGCGCTTCATCGCAGTGAGAATTAGCCTGCACGCTGCCGCTTCGTCCGGCGCTGTTCCTTCTACAAACGCCTCAGGCCAGGGGGCGTCAGCCTCCGCCATCTTGTACCGAATCTGGTAGCCCTGGCCCGGAAAAGCCGTCACCGCAACCAACCAAGGTGCGGATGGATCATCAGAGGGGAGCAACCACAGGTGCGCGTGAGACGTGAGGCCCCACACATTGAAGGCGGCGCAAATATCTGAAAGCATCGGTAGCAGAGATAGCATCTGCCTGCCAGTGCTGCTAGAAACACTATCGCTCGATGCGGCCAGCGCTTGATAGAAGCCCTCCAACGAGGCGGATGGCTGACAAGATGCTCGTCTGATTGGCATGACCGAATTTTCGCATGGTTGCACAGAGGTTGATTGGTGAAAAAATCCCCATTTCACTCATCATGCGCTGGGCACTTGAGTGAAATGGCCTTCCATGAGAAGGCCGGTCGGAGTCAAGTGGGTTCTTTTGTTTTTTCGTTGGACAAAGATTTATCTCTCCGGCCGGGTTTGCCGCTGTCGCCATGCTTCCATCCGCACTCTCTGAGGAGCGATTGGTTTCGCTCGGTGCATGTTGGGCGTTCTCGGTTCAGCCGGCGCTGCCATCTGTTTGGCGCCCTGTGGTTCTGCTCTTGGAGAGTCGAACCTGGGCCAGGCCATTAACGCAGTCACCGGAACTCGGCTTTGGGCTTCTGTCTTTTCTCTTCCTGGAACGATTTTGACTTTGTTCTGCCTTTTTGTTTTTACGCGGCTGCTGCGACGGTCGTTCGCT
>DATMQI010000202.1:0-3014 GCA_035567135.1 Terriglobales bacterium | reverse complement strand
TTTGCGATTAGAAATTTTGGCTCGCATTGCGCAAACGGGAGGGGTAGCGGGCGCGAAGAGCGACCTGCCGTCAACTGCTTGCCGCGAGCCGAGTTGTTAACAACTAGCACGACCCATGATAACCCTCTGGTAACTAGTTGTCAAGAAAAGAAATGGCTTGGCTGACGAAGCCATCAAGCGCTCGAACGTTGCTCGATTTCCAGGTTGATGTATCCCAGTTTGGCAACGGTCCGGCGGAGTTTTGGATAAGTCGAATCATCAGGTACTCGATTGAGATAGCTGGTGATAAGAGGATTTAACGATATTTAATCCGAGTTTCCAGGTTCGGGTAGGTGCTTATTTTCCCCCGAGCAGATCGATGAGCACGATATCCGAGTTCTCTTTTTCCCGGTCGAACACAATCCGTTTTCCATCGGGAGTGACATCGAAGGTTCGCATGGCGGCGGAGGCGTTTAAGTGCGTGAGTGGCCGCGATTTCATAGTTGCTAGATCCAGTATCCAAAAATCTTGCGCCGGCGCCTCATTCTGCATATAGACCAGGGCGCTTCCGTCTGGCAGAAACCGGGCACGTTCGCCGCCGCGGAGAACGCTAATTGCAGGCAGCTCAACTGGAGTTCCATCACTGCGAAGACCCAATAGCGGAACTTTCGTGAAAACATTGGCACCGCAATATACGATCAAATTTCCGGTTGGCGACCACACTGGGTCGAGCGCCGGGCCCGAGTGAAGCCGGACGGGTGAACTGCCGTCGATAGGTATCTTGAAGAGTCCGGGTCCTTGAGAGTCGCTGCCACCGCTGACGATCCATTTGCCATCCGGCGACCAAGAAGCGGCACCACGGGAGTCCACGTCTCCGCTTAACGCTTGGAGCTGCGTACCATCTGCGGTGAGCACATGCCAAATGAGCTTTTGGTTCCGTCTCAGCGCGATCGCTAACGTCCGTCCATCTGCAGAAACCGCTGGCGCAGATAGCAGGGTGCCATCGGAACCCTTCCAGATTTCCGCACTCCGGTCGTCGCGGTAACTCCACAACCCATCGGCTCCGTCTCGCGAAGACAAATAGAACAAAGCCTTGCCCGCAAAACGCGGCGCCAACGCACGAGCGTTAGGCAGCGCGAAAGGTTGCACGTCATGTTCGGTCACGGGATGGTCGAGAAGGGGCACGCTCCACAGACTCACCTGAGAGTTCACTATGCTAGCCACTAACCTGCGACCATCGGCGGTCGCTGCAACATCCGTATACTGCTCCAAGCCCGTGCTCACGCGCTGCGACACCTTGGTTTCAGTGTTCAATGCCCAAAGCCAAGGGCCCGCGCCGTTCTTGTCGCGCGCGGTGTAAAGAAAAGTGCTGGCGTCTATTGGTGTCGGGAAAGCAAGGTCGCTGCTTAGTTTCGTCAGACGCTCAGGCTCGCCGCCCTCAGGAGAGATGCGCCATAAGTCCATTTCGCGCGTTGCCGGACGTCCGCGGACGAAAGAGACCCAGCGACCGTCTTGCGACCACACTGGAAAATGCCGATGCTCATCCGGCGGGCCAGCTGCGAGCAAAAGACGAACATTAGAACCATTTCCGTCGGCGATGAACATTGCATCGCCGGGATCCGAGACGTGATACACCAGACGCTTATTATCCGGCGACCATGCAACTTCAGCGGCATTTTCTCGCAAGAAGTTACGAGGGGTGCCTCCCAATAGCGGCAGCAACTGCAGCCCGCGTCGTTGCGTTCCGGCGATCCAGATCTCGGACCCATCCCCTGCAAATCCTATCGCGCGCAGTGGGCCACGCACGTCGCCGGCTTTACCTCGGGTGAGGTTTTGCAGATTCCCGTTGCTGGTTTGGCTGAGCCAAATGTCAAAGGGCCCATCGTGGTTGGAGATGAAGGCGACGAACTTTCCATCCGGTGACACGACTGGATTCAACTTCGTTCCCTCCAAATCAGTGACGCGGGAAAACCGCGCGCCCGCTAGAGGATTCTCCGGCTGTGCCACGGAGCGGAGACGCACCCATAGGCCAAAGCCTGCTGCAAGCATGACGGCTAATGCCCAAGGCAACCATCTGATTGAGTTCTTCCGTGAAGGTCCGGCGGCGAAGACTTGTGGTGGGGCTTGAGAAATCGTATCTCGACTCGAGGTGATGGTTGATTGAGGGACCGGGGCTGTGTCGCGTTTCAGACGCTCAAGATCGGAGCGAAGATCAGCAGCGTGCTGAAAGCGGAGTTTGCGATCCTTTTCGAGCGACTTATTGATAATGCGCTCCAGCCCTGGGGATATCTCAGGATTCACTCGGACCAGCGGAGTCGGCGACCGGTTCAGAATCGCCTCTTGAATGATTGCCGAAGTATTGCCGGGAAATGCCATCCTGCCTGTTGCCATTTCATACAAAACAGAGCCGAACGAGAACAAATCTGTTCGGATATCGAGTTCCTCGCCTCGCGCTTGCTCCGGCGACATGTAGGCAACTGTCCCCAAGGTACTTCCGGGACTCGTCAGATTTTCCAGATCCGCCTGTTGCGTGCCCATTGTGTCCGCGTCGTCAGTCACGATCTTTGCTGACCTAACCTTGGCCAAACCGAAATCCAGAATTTTGGCGTGTCCCCGCTTCGTCACAAAAATATTCGCTGGCTTGATGTCCCGGTGAATAATGCCTTCCTCGTGGGCGGCGTCCAGACCATCAGCGATGTCGATCGCAATCGTAAGGAGTTTTTCAAGTTCCATCGGACCGCCCGCGATCATCCGCTTCAGAGTCTGACCGTCCAGAAATTCCATGACGATGAAAGCTTTACCGAGCTCTTCGCCAATATCGTAAATGGTGCAGATGTTGGGATGATTCAGTGCGGAAGCGGCATGAGCTTCCCGTTGGAAGCGCGTTAAAGTTTGAGGATCTCGTGCCACGTCATCCGGTAAAAACTTTAGAGCGACGAAGCGGTGCAATCGAATATCCTCGGCTTTGTAAACCACGCCCATTCCTCCGCCGCCGAGTTTTTCGATAACGCGGTAGTGGGAAACAGTGCGGCCGA